>NZ_BSDB01000001.1:0-1701815 GCF_030268025.1 Parageobacillus sp. G301 | reverse complement strand
GCTCGTAGCTCAATTGGATAGAGCATCTGACTACGGATCAGAAGGTTAGGGGTTCGAATCCTCTCGAGCGCGTTAATCTTTTAATGAATATACAGGAAGCGGGAAGTAGCTCAGCTTGGTAGAGCACATGGTTTGGGACCATGGGGTCGCAGGTTCGAATCCTGTCTTCCCGATTTAGAGAATATGGGGCCTTAGCTCAGCTGGGAGAGCGCCTGCTTTGCACGCAGGAGGTCATCGGTTCGATCCCGATAGGCTCCACCAGTAATAAAGAATTTGGCGGCGTAGCTCAGCTGGCTAGAGCGTACGGTTCATACCCGTGAGGTCGGGGGTTCGATCCCCTCCGCCGCCATTGAAATGGACCTTTAGCTCAGCTGGTTAGAGCAGACGGCTCATAACCGTCCGGTCGTAGGTTCGAATCCTACAAGGTCCACCATGTTCTTTAATATGATGGAGGAGTACCCAAGTCTGGCTGAAGGGGTCGGTCTTGAAAACCGAGAGGCGCCGCAAGGCGCGCGGGGGTTCGAATCCCTCCTCCTCCGCCATAGAGTTTGTTAATTATTCCTTTTCTATCGTCGCGGGGTGGAGCAGTCCGGTAGCTCGTCGGGCTCATAACCCGAAGGTCGCAGGTTCAAATCCTGCCCCCGCAACCAATATTGGTCCCGTAGTGTAGTGGTTAACATGCCTGCCTGTCACGCAGGAGATCGCGGGTTCGAGTCCCGTCGGGACCGCCACAGTGAAAACGGCTTGGTAGTGACGAGCAATACTTTCATGAGTCCGCTTCGAGTTGCCTCGACGCATTCAGTATCTTTGAGTTCGCTAGCAGAGGAAGAGGCAACGAATAAAAATTCGAAAATGTATATGGCTCGGTAGCTCAGTCGGTAGAGCAAAGGACTGAAAATCCTTGTGTCGGCGGTTCGATTCCGTCCCGAGCCACCACTAACGTTTAAGTTTTTCTACCTGTTGCACCGGCTTAGCTCGATTGGGGAGCAACGAGCCTAAGCTTCCATGAACTCGCTCCGAGTTGCCTCGACGCATCTGTCATCTTTGAGTTCGCTAGTAGAGGAAGAGGCAACGAAATAATTTAGATAAATTTCATATGCCGGCTTAGCTCAATTGGTAGAGCAACTGACTTGTAATCAGTAGGTTGCGGGTTCAAGTCCTGCAGCCGGCATCAGATTGTGGCGACTATGGCGAAGTGGTTAACGCACCAGATTGTGGCTCTGGCATGCGTGGGTTCGATTCCCACTAGTCGCCCCATGTTATGCGGGTGTAGTTTAGTGGTAAAACCTCAGCCTTCCAAGCTGATGTCGTGGGTTCGATTCCCATCACCCGCTTCTTGGGCCTATAGCTCAGCTGGTTAGAGCGCACGCCTGATAAGCGTGAGGTCGGTGGTTCAAGTCCACTTAGGCCCACCATTATTGCATATTATCCGATAGTGAGTTAAACTAATATTAGACTTGTTTTATTCTGCAATAGCTCAGCGACGAGCACTACATCGATGAGTTCACTGCGAGTTGCCTCGACGCATCTGTCATCTTTGAGTTCGCTAGCAGAGGAAGAGGCAACGAAAACCAAATGAAAGCTAGAAGATTTCTATCTTTTGTCCCGACGCATCTTGTTTCTGTGAATTAGCTAGAAGTGGAAGGGACAAGGATAATTTCGTATTATGATCAATGCCATTATCGTTATTCCGCAATAGCTCAGCGGTAGAGCAACCGGCTGTTAACCGGTAGGTCGTAGGTTCGAATCCTACTTGCGGAGCCATACGGAGAAGTACCCAAGTGGCTGAAGGGGACGGTTTGCTAAACCGTTAGGTCGCAATTTTGCGGCGCGCGGGTTCAAATCCCGCCTTCTCCGCCATTCATGTGGCCCGTTGGTCAAGTGGTTAAGACACCGCCCTTTCACGGCGGTAACACGGGTTCGAATCCCGTACGGGTCATAAAAGCACCAGTTACACTGGTGCTTTTGTTCTTTCCATAAAACGAATTTTGTCGAATTTTTTCGTTTTATAGTTGCAATCTAATACATCCTCTGTTATAATCAATACCGTTAACTTAATGTTGTTCATGGTAAATGCGGTTTTGTATTCGAAATTGAAAATGTATATGTGGGTGTAGTTTAGTGGTAAAACGGCAGCCACGAGCAATACATCATCGAATTTGCTTCGAGTTGTCCCGACGCATTAAACACCTTGAATCGGCTAGAAGAGAAAGGGACAACGAAAAGAAGAGTTGATTGCGAGTTGCCTCGACGCATTCATCATCTTTGAGTTTGCTAGCAGAGGAAGAAGTATGACAACTGTGCGTTGTATACAGATTTAAAGAATAAAAAATAATACGCGGGTGTAGTTTAGTGGTAAAACCTCAGCCTTCCAAGCTGATGTCGTGGGTTCGATTCCCATCACCCGCTCCATCGCAAATAATGATTATGGGGACAACGCAGTGTTTCGTTTCTTCAAAGAACGAGGCATTGCGTTTTTTATTTTATGCAATTTTTTACACAAGTTGAAAAGCAGCATCGCCTCCATGAATTTGCAAGAACATCTTTTGCATGGACTGCAACAGTTTTTCACATTGTTCTTGTTTCATAGATGGCAATAAATAAACAATTTGAACAGCGTTTTTCGTGTCTTTTGTAACAGCTGTTCGTTGGGAATCGACAATTGGACTGCCAAATGGCCCGTGAATATCCTTTGATACGAGTTTATGAGAAAAGTTGACAGTGCGCCCGTTGATAGCGATATACTCGTCTTGATCTGTTCCAATGTCAATGGTAACCGGTCCTTCCAATTTATCTAAGTCATAAATGCCGATTGGAATTTTATAATAAAGGGAAAAGAAGTTGTTCACGTCGGCTGCGGAGTGAATAGTTGGGATAAAGTTTTTCTTTTGAATACGTCGATATAAGCTTTCCGACGAAGGACGATATCTGCTCGGGTCTGTTCCGATTGTTTTAAATGTCCTGCGCCATTCCGCCAGTTCAGGAATATCTGCAATCGCTGTTTCCTGCAAATCAAAGTAAATGGATTCTTGAAATAATTGGAGTCTTCCTTTTAACATTTGCGGAGAATCATCAACAACGATATGATTATAAAGTATAATCCCTACTTTAAATTCAGGTATCATTTGTTTTATTGTTTCAGCGACAACTACGTCCATCTGCTTTCACCTCGAAATTTTTTCTTTATTGTAACATAGATTTCGAATTTTAGCGAAGGGAGGGATGATGATGGATGTGGCGGCACTAAAACAAGAGATTATTGAATATAGCAAAACGATTGGTATTGATAAAATTGGATTTGCTAGTGCTGATCCGTTTGTTGAGTTAAAAGAGCGTCTTCGTCGCCAGCAAGAGTTAGGATATCAATCAGGATTTGAAGAGCCGGATATTGAAAAGAGAACTAATCCTTCACTGCTTTTGCCAGAAGCAAAATCTATTATTGCAATTGCTTTAGCATATCCGTCTAAAATGAAAAATGCTCCGCGTGGCACGAAAACAGAAAGACGAGGAATTTTTTGCAGGGCATCATGGGGAAAGGATTATCATTACATTTTGCGGGAACGTCTTGAAAAATTAGAAGCATTTATTTTAGAGAGAGTTCCTCAGGCTAGAGTAAAATCGATGGTAGATACGGGAGAACTGGCTGACCGCGCTGTTGCGGAACGTGCTGGAATTGGTTGGAGCGGAAAAAATTGTTCTATTATTACTCCAGAGTTTGGTTCTTATGTTTATTTAGGAGAGATGATTACCAATATTCCGTTTCCCCCTGATGAACCGATTGAAAGCCGCTGTGGAACGTGTACGAAGTGTATCGATGCTTGCCCGACGGGAGCGCTCGTGCAGGGAGGACAATTGAATGCACAACGATGCCTTTCGTTTCTGACACAAACGAAAGGTTTTTTAGCCGATGAATTTCGTGATAAAATTGGAAACCGATTATATGGATGTGATACGTGCCAAATGGTTTGCCCTGAAAATAAAGGAAAAGACTTTCATCTCCATCCAGAGATGGAGCCGGACCCTGAAGTGGTAAAACCAAAATTAATTCCGCTTTTGCATATAAGCAATCGAGAATTTAAGGAAAAATTCGGTTCGATTGCTGGGGCTTGGCGAGGGAAAAAGCCGATTCAGCGAAATGCCATTTTGGCTTTAGCGCATTATAAAGATCAAACAGCCATTCCGGATTTACTAAAGCTATTAAAAGAAGATAGCCGTCCGGTTATTCGCGGAACAGCGGCGTGGGCGCTTGGAAAAATTGGTGATACACGCATTATTTCTGATTTAGAGGAAGCAAGCAAAATGGAAAAAGACCCGGAAGTTCTTATGGAAATCGAAAAGGGGCTACAATTATTGCGGTCAAATGAGGAAAAGGGAAAAAATCGCTCACCTGTCACATAAGTTAATAGCAAAAAAGAAAGCGGTGAGCGATGTGAAAAAACAGCTGCAATATCTATTAGAAAAAAGAGCTCAACTTTTTGTGTCTAAAGACGAACGCAATGTAGAAGAAGCAGTGGAAAGGAAGCAGCGGCTATTCGAGAAACGCGGTGCAGAAATTGTCCGTTGTTCCATTAATAGCCAAATTGTAAGCAAGCATGTAATGGAAACAGAAGGAAGGTTTACTTATTTAGCTCATTATCAATTTTTAATAAAGCATGGCAGCAAGATGTACATTGAGGAACAAGTCGAGGAAAGAAGAGCGTATTTTGAACGTGGAGAGTTAGTGAAAGATGAAAAAATAATCGTGAGCGAGGAAACGGTGCCGCCTCGTTTAGAACGTGAGATGTTAGTGGATGAAAGAATTTCATATAAATATGATCGGGCAAAGGCGGTGCGTTATGCTGAAACGTGGTGGAACAGCTACAATCCCGCGTTTCCACGGTTTAAGGTAGATTGCACGAATTTTATTTCCCAATGTTTATACGCAGGTGGAGCCCCGATGACGGGGTATCCGAATCGCGCAAAGGGATGGTGGTGCAAAAACAACAATTGGAGCTATAGTTGGGCGGTGGCACATTCTTTCCGTTGGTACTTGAGCGGAGCGCGCGTTGGATTACAAGCGGTTGAAGTATCGTCGCCAGAACAATTGATGGCCGGAGATGTGATTTGTTACGACTTTGAAGGGGACGGTCGTTTTAATCACTCAACGATTGTTGTAGCGAAGGATGCGAACGGAATGCCGTTAGTGAACGCTCATACAACAAATAGCCGCATGCGCTATTGGTCATATGAAGATTCCACGGCGTATACACCTAATATTCGCTATAAGTTTTTTCATATCATTGATCGAAAATAACAATATAGTTTGAGGTGATCGATATGCCACTACATGTAGTACTATATCAACCGGAAATTCCAGCAAATACGGGGAATATTGCACGTACGTGTGCAGCAACAGATACAGCGCTTCATTTGATTCGTCCGCTCGGTTTTTCGACCGATGATAAAATGCTAAAACGCGCCGGTCTTGACTATTGGCCATATGTAAATATCTCTTATTATGATTCATTGGAAGAGTTATTTGAGCGGTATCCAAACGGAGAATTTTACTTTATCACTAAATTTGGAAAGAAATACTATGATTCTTTCGACTTTAGTGATATGGAAAAAGATCATTTTTTTGTGTTTGGACGTGAAACGACGGGATTGCCAAAAGAATTGCTTGAAGCAAATATGGATCGCTGTCTGCGCATTCCGATGAACGATAAAGTCCGTTCCTTAAATTTATCAAATACTGCAGCTATTTTAGTGTATGAAGCGTTGCGTCAGCAAAAATTTAACGGTTTATTTTAAATAAAAAACGACCTTCTGAAAAGGAGGTCGTTTTTTATGCATTAATTTTTTACACTTGGTTTATCTTCGTAGCCAGCTGTAAAGATCGCGGTTAAAAAGGCGATGATCACGCCTAATACAAGCAATGTGCGCATTGCGATTCCTCCTTCACGAAATGGTTGCTTCATCTCCTTCATTATAGCGAATATGACAAGCGTTGTGAATGGCAAGTATGGACCATGGCAGTCAGACAAAATTTTTTTTGCGATGAATGATTCGGGACATCCTTGCATACATTGTAATAATCTTGTTGTTAAGACATCAAGGATAAGGAGGTCCTTTATGGATATTTTAAAGAAAATCGAACAATATCGGGAAGAAGAGGAACGGTTAAAATGGGAAGGTACGTTTGCAGAGTATTTAGAAATTTTAAAAGAAAAGCCATGGGTTGCTCAGTCCGCTCATTCACGCGTTTATAATATGATTAAAGATGCTGGAATCGAAGTAGTAAATGGAAGAAAACGATATAAGTTTTTCAGCCATCAACTATTTGGATTAGAGGAGGCGCTGGAACGTCTAGTAGAAGAATATTTTCATCCAGCGGCAAAGCGGCTTGATGTGCGCAAACGTATCCTGTTGTTGATGGGACCTGTCGGTGGCGGAAAATCAACGCTTGTTACACTGCTAAAACGGGGGCTAGAGGAGTATTCGAAGACAGAACGCGGCGCGGTGTATGCGATTAAAGGATGCCCGATGCATGAAGATCCGCTTCATTTAATCCCACCTCATTTGCGCGATGATTTTTATAAAGAGTATGGCATCCGCATTGAAGGAGAACTTTCGCCGCTGAACATGATGAGATTGGAAAAAGAATATGGAGGGCGTATTGAAGATGTAATGGTAGAGAGAATTTTCTTCTCGGAAAATAAACGGGTCGGTATTGGAACGTTCAGTCCGTCTGATCCAAAATCTCAGGATATTGCTGATCTCACGGGAAGTATCGACTTTTCAACCATCGCTGAATATGGTTCAGAATCAGATCCACGCGCCTATCGATTTGATGGTGAGTTAAACAAGGCGAACCGAGGAATTATGGAATTCCAAGAAATGTTGAAATGTGATGAAAAGTTTCTATGGCATTTGCTTTCTTTAACGCAAGAAGGAAATTTCAAAGCGGGGCGATTCGCGCTCATTAGCGCTGATGAGCTAATTATCGCACATACGAACGAAACGGAATATCGTTCATTTATCGCAAATAAAAAGAATGAAGCGCTCCACTCGCGTATTATCGTCATGCCAATCCCATACAATTTGCGTGTGTCGGAAGAGGAGCGTATTTATGAAAAAATGATTCGGGAAAGTGATGTAGCTGATGTTCATATTGCTCCGCATACGCTTCGAATTGCCGCAATGTTTACGATTTTAACGAGATTGAAAGAATCAAAACGGCCGGATGTCGATTTAATTAAAAAAATGCGCCTCTACGACGGCGAAATGGTCGAAGGATTTAATGAAGTAGATGTAGAGGAATTGAAAAAAGAACATCCGGATGAAGGAATGAGCGGCATCGATCCTCGTTACGTCATTAACCGAATTTCTTCGTGCATTATTCGCAAAGAAGTTCCATCAATTAACGCGCTAGATGTATTGCGATCCTTAAAAGAGGGGCTTGATCAGCATCCGTCCATTTCCAAAGAAGATAAAGAGCGGTATTTAAACTTTATTTCGCTTGTCCGGAAAGAATACGATGAAATCGCCAAGCAAGAAGTACAAAAGGCGTTTGTCTACTCCTATGAGGAGTCGGCGAAAACGTTGATGGACAATTATTTAGACAATGTAGAAGCGTACTGCAATAAAACGAAGCTGCGCGATCCGTTGACAGGAGAGGAAATGAATCCAGACGAAAAACTCATGCGCTCGATCGAAGAGCAAATCGGCATTTCGGAAAACGCGAAAAAGGCATTTCGTGAAGAAATTTTAATTCGTATTTCCGCCTATGCCCGAAAAGGACAGAGGTTTGATTACAACTCACATGAGCGGTTGCGGGAGGCGATTCAGAAGAAACTATTCGCTGACTTGAAAGACATTGTAAAAATCACCACTTCATCGAAAACACCGGATGAGCAGCAATTAAAGAAAATTAATGAAGTAGTGGCACGCTTGATCGATGAATATGGCTATAATTCTACGTCAGCAAACGAATTGCTTCGCTATGTCGGCAGCTTATTAAATCGTTAGCATGCCTAACGTTAGGCATGCTTTTTTACTCGAAAGCAGTCTGATGATATATCAAAAAAGAAAATGCTTATATTTTTTGTTTTGTACT
The DNA here is from genome assembly GCF_030268025.1 of Parageobacillus sp. G301. Taxonomy (NCBI): domain Bacteria; kingdom Bacillati; phylum Bacillota; class Bacilli; order Caryophanales; family Anoxybacillaceae; genus Parageobacillus; species Parageobacillus sp. G301. The sequence continues at coordinate 1,693,720 of NZ_BSDB01000001.1, read as the reverse complement.
TTTTTAGGCTTGTCCAACAAAAATTTACATGTTCATTTTCGTAATAATTTGTCAATTATTTCGTTTTTTTGCATAGGATAGAGTAAACAAACCGTCATTTATTCATTATGTTTGTTATGACGCCAACATAAATATATGCTTCAAGATAAAAAAGTGTGAAAAAATTTCAAATGAGGAGGGGGAAAAAATGAAAGGAAACTTTGTTGTATCGAAAGAAGACTGGTCCCTCCATCGGAAAGGACATGACGATCAAAAACGACATGAAGAAAAAGTAAAAGAAGCAATTAAAAACAATTTGCCAGATTTAATTACAGAAGAAAGCATCATTATGTCAAACGGACGTGACGTCATTAAAATTCCGATCCGTTCTTTGGATGAATATAAAATTCGTTATAATTATGAGAAAAACAAACATGTTGGTCAAGGGAACGGAGACAGTCAAGTTGGCGATGTTGTTGCAAGAGATGGATCAGGGGAGGGACAAGGGCCTGGAACAGGGCAAGGAGCCGGCGACTTGCCCGGGCAAGATTATTATGAAGCGGAAGTTTCGCTAATGGAATTGGAAGAAGCGTTATTCAGCCAATTGGAGCTGCCGAATTTACAAAGAAAAGAAGCGGACCAAAACGTTGTAGAACATATTGAATTTAATGATATTCGCCGTACTGGTTTAACGGGGAATATCGATAAAAAAAGAACGATGCTCGCGGCATTTAAGAGAAATGCGATGAATGGCAATCCAAGTTTTTATCCGATTTATCGTGAAGATTTAAGATATAGAACGTGGAATGAAGTGGTAAAGCCAGATTCGAAAGCAGTTGTTCTTGCGATGATGGATACAAGCGGCTCAATGGGATTGTGGGAAAAATATATGGCACGCAGTTTCTTCTTTTGGATGACCCGCTTTTTACGTACAAAATATGAAACGGTGGAAATCGCATTTATCGCCCATCATACAGAAGCAAAAGTGGTTACCGAAGATGAATTTTTCACAAAAGGAGAAAGCGGAGGCACGATCTGTTCTTCCGCCTATCGAAAAGCGTTGGAGCTCATTGAAACGAAATACTCGCCATCGCGTTATAATATTTATCCGTTCCACTTTTCTGATGGAGATAACTTGACATCAGATAACGCCCGTTGTGTCAAACTTGTTCAAGAACTAATGAAAGTGTCCAATATGTTTGGATATGGAGAAGTAAATCAGTATAACCGCCACTCGACGCTAATGTCTGCTTACAAAAACATCAAAGATGAAAAATTCCGCTATTATATCCTCAAACAAAAATCGGATGTATTCCATGCGATGAAAACGTTCTTTCGCAAAGAAGAAAGTAAGCAATTTGTATAATCTCCTAAGATGATAGGTGATTTCTCTTTTGATTGGACTTTGATTTAAGGATGGCTAATCAACCTGCGCGTGGGGACGACGCCTCGGTCCAAGCTGGTGGAGGAGCAGGGGATGGTTCGGAATCAGTTGATTCACTGGCTGGACCGGTATATTTGTTCTGTACGTCCCAAGTAGCAGATGGCTTGGTTGTATTGTCATTTATCAAATTTTACCCAAAAAAGAATATGCTATTATATATTAGAGAAATTGGTATGATAATCAGGACAGCCATGATTAAGCAAATAATCATGGCTGTTTTTATTTGATTTGGTATATAAGAAAAGATGACAGTTTTGATAATAAAGGTCAAGTCATCCTCATGTAATCGCATAGCTGAAATCATGGATATTTCCTCATTTTAAGTGATGAAACAAGTCTTTGCCTAACAAAGTGAGGGAATATGCATGTTAAAAAATAATCGAAAAGGATGAAGGATATTGAAGCCTTAGGTCATTGCCGGACTCTTATCTTTGTTATTTCCTAGACTTGGGCAAATCTACAAACGTCAAACGAATAAAGGACTTATTGCGCGTCGCATTGGCAAGAGCGATTGTTACCCAAGCCCCTATTTGCTTAATGGACGAACCTTTATCCAATGTGGATGCAAAGCTGTGCGCAAAAATGAGTTCGAAAATTCGCCAGTTGCAAAGACAGTGAGGAATGACGGCGATTATGTGACGCATGACCAAGTTGAAGCAATGACGATGGCAGATCGAATGATGGTTTTGCACGGGGGAATATCGCAACAAATCGGTGCGCTGCTGGATGTGTACAATCATCCGAATAATACTTTTGTTGCTCCGTTTATCGGTTCTCCGCCGATGAATTTAGGAGAGGCAAAAGTGTCAGAAAACACATTGTTTCTCAACTATGAACGGGCAATCCGATTTTCAAATAGCGGTTTGTCGCTAAAGGAACAAGTGATTGTTGGCGTTCGCCCCGAACATATTTGCTCCATCTCAAGATGAATATTTTATTGCTACTGTTGTGAACGTAGAAGTATTAGGTGCTGAAACACTTGTGATGTTTCAACTAACGAAACATACACATTGGATTGCCAGATGGAACGGACAGTGGAATATTCAGGTCGGCGAGCGGATTCCGTTGGTTATTGATGAAGCAAATAGCGCATTTTTTGATGTTCATGGCTTCAGGCTTCCATATTCTATTTCTTCTCATACGATGAGCGGGAAGGGAAAACGATGAGCGTATTTCCTTCGTCTAAGACCGAGCCTTGGGCGAGTAGTTTTTGTCACTGCACAACCTATCTATAAATTTTTCGATTTGTTGGGCTGGCATAAGAAAAGGTCTCGTTTGCATGCAAACGAGACCAAATTTTCTTTTTGAAATAGATGATCTAATTGGACGAACTGACAGATTTATTTGGGTTCGCCGCTTCTTTGTCTTGCTTGGCTGAATCTGTTTTTCGTATTGTTTCTATCATTGCTAAAGCAGGCGCAAGTTCTTCCTTATCTTTTGGCGTTTGAATCATTACAAGCATAGGAACAGGGTTGCTTGTAGCGATGACATGAACCGTCATATTTTCCGATTGTGCGGTATACCAAGCGGCTCCTTTCAATGATTCTGGTAGATTTGCGCTGTCCTGGCGAGCGGCATCGGAAGACACTGCTTGTGCGTGTTCTTCCGCTAGTTTCGCATAATCTATTTTATTCCCTTCTTCATGAAGAAGGCGGATTCTGACAAAGCTGTTATCTCGCAGCAACAAGTCGGAATGCGGCTCTTCAGCTTCAAGCTCCCAGCCTTTTAGTACATATAAGGAAAAACCTTGGTTGTCGCTTGTTTTTAAAGAAGCAGTTTCTTTCACTTCTTTTCCATCGACCATATAAGATAATTGCATTTCGGAAGGGCGCGCTTCTTCTTGTTGTTTGTTTTCTTCTGCATTAGTTTGCTGTTTATTTTCTTCTGTATTACTTTGTTGGTTGTTTTCTTCTGTATTAGTGGCACCGCCATTTTCAGAGGCGATGTTTTCGTTTTTAGAAGAAGGTTGTGATGTCTCTGATTTCCCTGTGTTGTCCGATTGCGTCGTTTCCGTTTGGGTTGTGTCCTTATTAGAAGGATTCGGTTGTTTTACTTCATTTGTTTCTTTCGTTCCACAACCTGAAACAAGCGCGATCGCCATGATGGCAGTTATAAACGGTTTCCAAGTGAATTGCATCCATCATTCCTCCTTAATTTATCTATCACTTATTATATCAGTCGAAACATGAAGGAGGAATGTTACGATGGAAGTATTTTTGTTACAATAGTTATAATTAGTAGAGTACGTACGTTTTTGGCATGCAATCATTTTTTGCAACTCCTGCATAAGCATATTGCAAAAGCCTCCATCATTCCTGTTTTTATTTCATCGGTCCGCCATCGTTTTTCGCGAAGTTCCACCGTCACATGAATAATGTTTTGAATGGATCGTTATTATTATAATATTCTCGCTTTGCTTGGGGATTGGCTTTTAAAGCTATATGGGCTCCAAGCCATTCCACCGCACATAGAAACAAAATCAACAATATTCCGCTTATCATCGATTCTTCCTCCTTTATGTTGTTTAAGAGTACAATAATGTATGAAACGCGTTTCAATGCAATAGTTTTTTGAAAAAAGGTGAAGAGGATGGCAAATATCCGGGAAATTGCAAAAGAAGCAGGAGTTTCGGTTGCGACGGTTTCACGAGTATTAAACGGATATCCTTACGTGAAGGAAGAAAAGCGAAATGCAGTATGGGAAGCGGTAGAAAAATTGAATTATACAAAAAATATTAATGCGGTTCATCTAGCGAAAGGGAAAACGTCGATTGTCGGGGTCATTCTTCCATATGTGAATCATCCGTATTTCGCTACAGTATTGGAAGGAATATCAAAAGAAGCGCTTCGTCATCGGTATCACCTTTTGTTATTTCAAACGAATTACGATGTGGAAAAGGAATTAGAGGCGCTTGAGATGATGCGGATGAAACAAGTCGATGGGCTTATTATTTGTTCACATGTGGCAGACTGGAGCGTCATTGAGGAATATAAGGAAGATGGACCGATCGTATTATGCGAAGACGTCCAAGATAAAGATTTTTTATCCGTCTATATTGACCATTACGAGGCGTTTACGAAGGCTTTGAGCTATTTGATTCAAAAAGGGCATCGGCATATCGGCTATTGTATCGGAAGAACGACAGGGGCAAATAGTAAAGCACGAGAAGCGGCATATTATGATACGTTGCGGAAAATTGGCGTTGAGCCTCGAAAAGAGTGGATTTTTGATCGTTGTTTATATATGGAAGACGGAAAGCGGGTGATCCGTCAATGGATGGAGCTGTCCGAAAAGCCGAGCGCTTTGCTTGTATCAAGCGATCAAGTGGCGGCGGGCATCGTGTTGTGGGGAAAAAAAGAAGGGGTAAACGTCCCCGATGACCTTGCGGTTGTTAGTTTTGATAATCATCCGATTTCAGAACCGCTGCAAATTACGACGATGGAGCTGCCGCTTGCGCTGATGGGAACGAAGGCCTTTCGTCTCATTTATCATTACATCGAAACGGGGAATATCGTGAAGAAAAAGGAAAAACTGCCTATTCGTTTTATGGAACGCTCATCGGTATAAAAACATGGCATTATATGTGTTTCATCATATATCGGTTTACTGGGCGTCCAATTCCGCCATATTGAACATCGAGAGTGACTACCCCTTTCTTTTCTAAGTATTCTAAATAGCGGCGGGCAGTTACCCGGGCGATGCCGACTCCTTCGGCAACTTCCTCGGCGGAAACAGGTTCTGTTTGCTTGCGGAGATAACGAACGATTTTTTGCAATGTGACTTCGTTTAATCCTTTTGGCAGCCCGCTGCGAGGCTCGAACGTTTGGGATTCTGTTGTCTGTAGAAGAGCGTCCAACTCTTTTTGCGTTAATGTTTCTTTTTCATTTAGCATTTGACGAAATGAATGATAATTTTCTAGTGCTTGCTTAAGACGTTCGAATTTAAACGGTTTCATGATATAATCGAAAGCGCCGTTTTGCAATACGCGGCGTACGGTATCGATATCGCTTGCTGCTGTAATGGCGATAACATCTACTTCATATCCTTCGGAACGAATTTCTTGCAATGTTTCAAGACCATCTTTGTGAGGCATGTAAATATCGATAATCACTAAATCGGGACGAAGTTTACGGATTAATTGCATCCCTTCCATACCATTCCTAGCGATTCCAACAACAGTAAACCCTTTCACTTGTTCGATAAATTGACGATTTACTTCCTGCACCATCGGGTCATCTTCAATAAGCAGTACGCGGTACATTTTTCCCTCTCCTTACATGTCAAAGGTAATCGTAAATATCGTTCCTTTTCCTTTTTCCGACTTCACATCAATATGCCCTTTCCCTTTTTCCACAATGTGCTTGACTAAGTACAAACCGATACCCCGTCCATTTTTGCCTTTGGTAGAGAACCCTTCCTCGAAAATGCGGTCGAGATGCTCCGGATCAATACCTTGGCCGTTGTCTTCCACCGAGAGAGAACAAATTTCCTCATTTTGTTCAATACTTACATATATTTCCTTTTCTCGATCGGTAATGCCTTGAAAGGAATCAAAGGCGTTTTCAATCAAGTTTCCAAGAATGACGACGAAATCATGATGATCTAATGCAGGTGGAAAAGCATGCAGACGGCTATGACGGTCAATGATGACACGAATGCCTAGTTCTTTGCCGCGACGGATTTTACTAAGAAGAAGACCAGAAATACTTTCGTCTTTAATATGTTTGCTTAAAAAACGCGTTAACTCTTCTTGCTCTTCCGTAACTTGAAACACGTATTCAAGCGCTTTTTCTTGATGTCCTAATTGAATTAATCCGGCGATCGTATGAAGTTTATTCATATACTCATGATTTTGCACGCGCAGAGCACTTACAAACGCTTTCACACCTGTCAATTCTTCGGCAAGCTTCTTCACCTCGGTACGATCTTGGAAAATAGCGATGGCACCGACGGTTTTGCCGTTCACTCTAATTGGAATGCGATTGCTCCAAATCGTTAAGTTTCCTATTTGCAATTCTTTGTTATAAATAGGCTGATCAATTTCTAATATTTCAGGTAGACGTGTGTCTGGAATAATAGCACGAATTGGTTTACCGATAACGTCTCCTTTGACTCCAAACATTCGTTTAGCCCGATCATTAAAAATTGTAATGTTTTCATTACTATCGATCGCAATGACTCCTTCATGCATGGCGTTAAAGGCTTCTGTCCGTTCAACAAGCAGCTTGGCAATTTCATGCGGCTCCAAATGAAACATTTGCCGCTTAATATGAGAAGCAAGCTGCCAAGCACCGATCCCGCCAATGAGCAAAGAAAGAATGATAGTAATCGAAATTTCTTCTTTTAAAGCATCAATCACTTCGAAAAAAGTCGGCAATCGATATGCCGCAATGACGACGCCGATTTGTTGATGATCTTTATTCATAATTGGGACGAACGCACGAATGACCGTGCCAATTTCGCCGCGCGCTTTTGATGTGTAAGTATGTTCGGCAAAGGCAGGCCCTTCATCAGCGCCGCGGGAAACGCGTCCGATCATGGATGGGACGGGATGGGAAAGGCGAACTTTATTCATGTCAAGAACAACAACGTAGTCAGCGTTATGAATAATACGAACACGTTCAACAATGATGTTGATGGAAGATCGTTCTTTTTCGGTTCCAACAATATGTGATTTGATTTCGGGAAGCTCTGATACCGTCCGTGCTGTCAACAATGCGCGTTGCCGTAATTCCTCTTCTTTTGTGTGAAAAAAGTCGCCGATGACAAACATTCCGCTTAGCAATATGGAAAAGCTGACAATAAAGAAAATTAAGAACGTGATTTTCCAGCGGATAGATAACCGATGCAACACAACAAATACCCCGTCTCCGTGAAAAAATAATATAATTTTTATTTATTTTAGCATTTCTTTAACAATATGATAAAATTTGAGTAAAAACTTATCAATAAACGGTGTGGAATATGAGAAAACGATGGTGGGTGTTATCTCTTATTTTGCTTGTTTGTTTAGGATGTGCAGGGTTCTTACTAAAACAGCATTTTCGCAATGAAAATATGGTGTATGATGATGAACAGCAAGGGTTAAAAAAGCAAATTGTTATTCATTTTAGCCATGTAGTAGCGGAAAATACACCGAAAGGATTAGCGGCGCAAAAGTTTGCGGAGCTTGTAGAGAAAAAAACAAATGGCCGTGTAAAAGTTGAAGTGTATCCGAACGGTTCTTTATATTCTGACGGCGAGGAAATGGATGCATTATTGCGCGGTGACGTGCAGATGATTGCTCCGTCGTTTTCAAAGGTGACGGAATTAATTCCTGAATGGCAAGTATTAGATTTGCCATTTTTATTTCAAGATTATCACGATGTGGAGCGGGCGTTTACAGGAAATGTAGGCGAATATCTTTTAGCGACGTTAGATCAGAAAGGAATTAAGGGATTGGCTTTATGGAGCAACGGTTTTAAACAAATGATGAGCACGGCTAGGCCGCTGATCCGCCCTGATGATTTTCATGGATTGCGTTTTCGTATTATGCCAAGCAAAGTGATTGAAAGGCAGTTTCGCTTGTTGGGCGGCGAACCGGTTGTCGTTTCATTTGATCATGTATACCGTTCCTTAGAAAAACATGAATTTGATGGGCAGGAAAATACGATTTCTAACATTTACTCGAAAGGTTTTTACAAATTTCAGCCATATATAACGATCAGCAATCACGGATATCTCGGATATGCGGTGATAATGAACAAATCGTTTTGGGAAAGTTTGCCTAAAGATATCCAGCAAAAAATAACGGAAGCGATTCAGGAAACAACGAAGTGGAATTTACAACAATCGAAAACACAAAATGAACAGGAATTAGAAAAAATAAAACAAAACAAAAGTATTCATATTTATGAACTGTCTGAAGAAGAAAAAAAGAGATGGGAACGGAAGTTTGCGCCTTTGTATGATCAGTTTACAAAAGAGTTTGGCGACAAGCTGCTTCGCGAGATTAAACAGAGATAAAGAGGAAGGCGGCCTTATTGAGAAAGGCCGTTCTTTTTTACGACCAAAAAGACCAAAAAGACCATTATCACCATAATATTTTTATTTTCTGAACTTTACTTTAACATAAGAATTGTAAAATGAAAGCGTTGTCAAGACGGTGAAAGGAGAGGGGAGAAATGCGGAGCAAGTTTAAAAACTTAACCGTACAAGTAATTACTGGAATTATACTGGGGATTATCGTTGGGTTTTTATTCCCTGAATTTGGATCAAAATTAAAAGTGCTTGCAGATGCATTTATTAAGCTAATTAAAATGGTCATTGCGCCGATTATTTTCTTCACGGTCGCAATTGGAATCGGCAACATGGGGGATTTGAAAAAGGTTGGCCGCATCGGTGGAAAAGCGCTTATTTACTTTGAAATTGTTACTACGTTCGCTTTAGCAATCGGAATTATTGTCGTTAATTTGATTAAACCTGGGGTAGGGTTTAATACTGATGCCGTAAAAGGCGGCGATGTATCGCAGTATACGAAACAAGCAGAAGAAGTGAATCACGGCGTCATTGAGTTTTTGCTTGGCATCATCCCCGATAACGTTGTTGGGGCGCTAGCGAAAGGCGAATTATTGCCGATTTTATTCTTTGCCGTGTTATTCGGCCTTGCTGCGGCGGGGTTGGGAGAAAAAGCCAAACCAGTTATTACCTTATTTGAACGTTTGGCCGATATTTTCTTCGGCGTTGTTAATATGGTCATGAAAGTATCGCCAATTGCCGCGTTCGGTGCGATGGCGTATACGATTGGCACATTTGGAATCGGTTCATTGCTTTCGCTTGGAAAATTAATGGCTTCTGTGTATATTACGATGGGGCTATTTATCATTGTCGTACTCGGACTTATCGCGAAGTTTTACGGGTTTAATATTTTTAAATTTATTGCTTATATCAAAGAGGAAATTTTGCTTGTGCTTGGCACATCTTCTTCTGAATCGGCATTGCCAAAACTGATGGAGCGTCTTGAAAAATACGGGTGTTCGAAGCCAGTTGTTGGGCTTGTTGTGCCGACAGGATATTCCTTTAACCTCGATGGAACATCTATTTATCTTTCGATGGCGGCGATTTTTATCGCCCAAGCTTACGGTATCGACTTAAGTATTTGGCAAGAGATTACGTTGCTCGGGATTTTAATGTTAACGTCAAAAGGTGCAGCAGGGGTCACAGGTTCTGGATTTATTACACTTGCGGCGACTTTGTCGGCGTTCCCGATGATTCCAGTAGAAGGAATCGCGTTATTGCTTGGCGTAGACCGCTTTATGTCGGAAGCTCGTGCCATTACAAACTTAATTGGCAATGCTGTAGCGACTGTTGTTGTTTCTAAGATGGAAAATGAATTTCATCCTTCTGAAGAACAACATACAGAGAGAACGAAGATGGTTGTTGCAAAGTAAACTTTAGCAATTCGACATCACCTATGCTTTTCTGCCAGTTCGATGCAACATATGAAGGCGGGCGAATTTTTACCGCTTATGGCAGAAAAGCATTTTTTATTTTATTAAAATTTGACAATGAATTTAATTGTTTTATATAATAAATCTTGAATTCGAGATTTATGAATTAAGTATTTATGACAGTCTTACTGAATAATGAATGGCATGCAAAAAAATGGAGAAATTACAATTGGAAAGTCCAGCAAGGCTGTGAAACACTCATTTTTTCCACGAAAAAATTCGTGTAAAGGAGAGAATAGACGATGGAAAATGTAAAATTAGCCATTATTTATTACAGCTCAACAGGTACGAACTATCAATTGGCAAAATGGGCGGAAGAAGCGGCGAAGGAAGCAGGGGCAGAAGTAAAAGTAGTAAAAGTTCCTGAACTCGCTCCAAAAGAAGCAATTGAATCAAATCCAGCGTGGAAAGCTCACGCGGAAGCAACGAAAGATGTCCCAACAGCTACGTTAGAGGACTTAGAATGGGCGGATGCGATTATTTTCAGCGTGCCGACTCGCTTTGGCAATATTCCTTCGCAATTAAAGCAATTTTTAGATACAACCGGCGGATTATGGGCACAAGGAAAGCTTGCCAATAAAGTTGTCAGCGCCATGGCATCTGCAGGAAATGCTCATGGCGGCCAAGAACAAACCATTTTACAACTATATACAACAATGTACCACTGGGGTGCGATCGTAGTAGCGCCTGGATATACCGATCAATCTGCTTTTGCTGCAGGAGGAAATCCATACGGAACGAGTGTGACAGTCGATCAAAACGGAAAAATAGTAGAAAATGCGGAAGCTGCTGTGAAACATCAAGCGCGCCGTACCGTTCAAGTTGCGCAATGGATAAAAAATGGAATGCAACAGTAAGATGAGGGTTTTTACCCTCATTTTTTATGCATTATATTTTGCTTTTTTTATGTACGGAAAGATAATAAAATAAAAGTAAGCAAATTCTCGAAAAGGGAGGAAAAATATGAAACACTTACAAGACCGAGTTACGTTACATAATGGTGTACAAATGCCGTGGATCGGGCTTGGGGTTTATAAAGTGAAGAATGGAGAAGAAGTCATTAACGCGGTGCGCACCGCTCTAGAAATTGGCTACCGCCATATAGACACTGCGGCATATTATGAAAACGAAGAAGGTGTAGGAAAAGCGATACGTGAATCAGGCATTCCGCGCGAAGAAATATTTATTACGACAAAAGTGTGGAACTCTGATCAAGGATACGAAACAACATTGAAAGCATTTGAAACGAGCCTGCAAAAGTTAGGTCTGGAATATGTTGATTTATATTTAGTGCATTGGCCGGTAAAAGGAAAATATAAAGAAACGTATAAAGCGTTGGAGAAGCTATATAAAGATGGACGTGTCCGGGCAATTGGCGTAAGCAACTTCCAAATTCATCATTTAGAAGATTTAATGGCTGATTGCGAAATTAAACCGATGGTAAATCAGGTGGAATATCATCCTCGCTTGACGCAAAAAGAACTCCATGCTTTCTGCAAACAACACGGCATTCAGCTTGAAGCATGGTCGCCGTTGATGAGAGGAGAAATTTTGCAAGAACCGACGCTTGTGGAAATTGGTGAAAAATATGGGAAAACTCCAGCACAAGTCGTCCTTCGTTGGGATTTGCAAAACGAAGTTGTCACGATTCCAAAATCCGTAACGCCACAACGCATTAAGGAAAACGCGGATATTTTTGATTTTGAGCTAACGGCAGAGGAAATGGCAAAGATCGACGCGCTTAATTTGAACAAGCGAATCGGACCAGATCCGGATAACTTCGATTTTTAATTATGATGCGAGAAAAAGGGGTTTTTCCGTTGTGGAGAAGCCTCTTTTTTGCAAAAACGAATTTTGTGGCGTATTCAATTTTTCTTGTTAGCCATTCATAAATTGTATGATTTGACGTATGAAAGATCGTTAAAGTACAATAAATATTAGTATACACATTTACATGTGATACAAAAATAACGGAGGGGCTGCAATGCTATTCCATCCGATGGATTTTCTCATTCTCATTGCCTTTGGCATTTCGCTATGGGCGCAATTTAAAGTATCAAGCAATTTCAACACTTGGTCGCAAGTTCCTGCTTCTTCCGGATTAACAGGCGCGGAAGTTGCACGCATGATTTTGGACCGCAATGGTCTTTATGATGTGCCTGTCGAAGTGGTGCCAGGAAGATTAACGGACCATTATGATCCGATTTCGCGCACTGTTCGTTTATCGGAACCGGTATATTACGGCCGTTCGATTGCTGCCATATCGGTTGCCGCGCACGAAGTCGGGCATGCTGTACAACATCAACAATCATATGGTGCGTTAGTGCTTCGGCATCGCATGTTTCCAATTGTAAACTTTGCATCAGGAGCGGCGCCATTTTTATTGTTGGCGGGATTTTTGTTCCAACAGCTTTCGCTAATTGGATTAGGCATTATTTTCTTTTCATTTGCCGTCGCTTTTCAACTCATTACGTTGCCGGTAGAGTTTAACGCAAGCTCGCGGGCGAAAAAATTTATGTTAGCGGAAGGCATTATTTATCCGGATGAAAAGCGTGGCGTGAACAAAGTATTGCGAGCGGCCGCATTGACATATGTGGCAGCAACGCTCATTTCGGTTTTAGAATTGTTAAAATACGTTTTAATTTTTACGCAGAGTAACAATAATGAAGAATAAGGATATAAACCTGTCTGTAGGAGGTGTGATCCGGGCGCGTTATCTGCGTCCGGAAACCAATTGGACATAGTTAATTTGTTGCTGGTGGCATTGCTTATTGCATGTACCGCTTTTTTCGTAGCTTCGGAATTTGCGATTGTCAAAGTTCGCAGCTCGCGCATTGACCAATTAGTTAGCGAAGGAAATAAACGGGCGATTGCTGCCAAAAAGGTGATCTCCAACCTTGATGGTTATTTGTCGGCGAACCAATTAGGCATTACGATTACATCGCTAGGGCTTGGTTGGCTTGGTGAACCGACGGTGGAGCGGATATTAACACCGCTTTTTGAACGTATTCATTTATCGGAGTCGATTTCGCACGTTTTATCCTTCGTTATTGCCTTTTCGACGATTACGTTTCTTCACGTCGTTGTCGGCGAGCTGGCTCCAAAAACGTTTGCCATCCACAAAGCTGAGGCGATTACGCTGCTTACAGCCCAACCGCTTATTTTATTTTATAAAGTGATGTATCCGTTTATTTGGACGCTCAACAATTCCGCGCGCCTCGTCGCCAGAATGTTTGGGTTAAAGCCGGCAGCAGAACATGAAATTGCCCATTCCGAAGAAGAGCTGCGCCTCATTTTATCAGAAAGCTACAAAAGCGGAGAGATTAACCAATCGGAATATCGATATGTGAACAATATTTTTCGATTTGACGATCGGGTTGCAAAAGAAATTATGGTACCGCGCAAAGAAATTGTAGCACTCGATATTAATCGAAGCGTGAAAGAGAATTTGGAAATTATTAAAGAGGAAAAATATACTCGTTATCCAGTTATTGATGGCGATAAAGATCACGTTCTTGGACTTATTAATGTGAAAGAAGTGTTTACCGATCTTGTGACAAATCCATCCGAAGAAAAACAAATGAAAGATTATATCCGCCCAATCATTCAAGTGATTGAATCAATCGCGATCCATGATTTGCTTGTGAAAATGCAGAAAGAACGCATCCACATGGCCATTTTAGTCGATGAATATGGCGGTACGTCGGGACTTGTTACTGTCGAGGATATTTTAGAAGAAATTGTTGGAGAAATTCAAGATGAATTTGATGTAGACGAAATTCCGTTGATCCAAAAAATTGATGAAACACGTACGATTATCGACGGGAAAGTGCTGATTAGCGAAGTGAACGATTTGTTTGGCCTCTCCATTGATGATGAGGATGTCGATACGATTGGAGGATGGATTTTAACGAAGCATTATGATATTAAAGTAGGCGATAGCGTCGAAATTGATAATTACTTGTTTACGGTGAAGGAGATGGATGGTCACCACGTGAAGACGCTAGAAGTCGTGAAACAGGAGAAAGAAGAGAGAGCAGCGGATAATGAACTCAGTGAAAAAGAGGAGTTGCATTTATAAGGCAGACGTTTATAGGACGTCTGCCTTTTATGGTGGATCCATGTAAAACCGAGCGATATCAACAGGAAAATCATCAACGTGAGCGATGCATGAAATCATTTCGTTCGTAAAAGGATGCAAAAATGATAGTTTAACGGCGTGAAGTGCTTGTCGATGAAATGTGTCTTTTCCGCCATAAAGAACATCTCCGACTAACGGATGACCGATGTAACTCATATGGACGCGGATTTGATGCGTGCGCCCGGTATCGAGGGAAAGCTCTACGAGCGATGTTTGTTCATCGGGAAACGTATGTAAGACGCGGTAGTGCGTTACCGCTTTTGCACCCGTTTTCGAAACTCTGCGTCTCGTCGGATGATGGCGATCGCGTCCAATCGGCGCAGAAATCGTTCCTGATTTATTTTTTAGGATGCCATGGACGAGCGCTACATACGTCCGTTTGATATGCCGTTTTTCCAACATCCGATCAAGCGTGGCTCCTGCAAGCGTATGTTTGGCAAACAAAATCGTTCCCGATGTGTCACGATCAAGCCGGTGAACATGCCGTACTTTCGTCAAAATCCCCTGTGATTGTAAATAAAAAGCGACCGCGTTCGCTAAAGTCCCTATTTGAGAAGGTTCAGAAGGATGGATATCGATTCCAGCGCCTTTATTAATAATAAGGAGATGCTCATCCTCCCATAAAACGGAAAGTTCTCGATATTCAGGAATAATGATGGAAGGTTCAGGTTTATAAAGATACAACTGCAGGCGGTCTTTTTCTTTTAATGGCATTTGCCACGATACTTCTTTTCCGTTGAGCTTGATTCCTTTTTCCATTCGCAGCTGATGAGCTAACTTTTTAGAGGCGCACCATACTTCTTTTAACAACGATTCAATCGTACGTCCTTCCCAGAAAGAAGGAATGACGCATTCAAGCCAGTCTCCTTTTTTTGACCACATCGTTATTTCACTCCAAAATTTTCAAAGCAGTGGAAACACTTTCTACCTCAATATATGTATCAGATATGATACACTCATAGTAGCGTTTTATAATATGTTGTGCAAGTGCGAAAAGGTGGTAAGAACATGAAAATGGTTTATGCAGCCACGCAAGAACAAGAGGAATATATAAATTATTTGGTCAATTATTTTTACACAAACATTTTTCCTTATTATTTTGATGATGAACAAATTAATAAGTTTGAAAATTCAAAAATCCTTTCATTACCAAGGGAATACGTTACATACAATGGAACGATGAAAGAAGCGTTTCAAATTATTTCATCACTTCAATCGTTAATTACTGTGATCGAATATGCAGGAAAAAGCGGAGATTGCGAACGGTATCGTGATCTATTTGAGCGGAACGCCAAATTACTTAGGCGGTACGGTATTACGTTTCCGTTTACGATCGAGCAGTTTATGAGCAAGCGTCATTACCCATGCAGCATGTATTTGCCTTCGCAAAGCGATTGGTTAATGTAAAATGGAGCTCGTCCATCACAGGGAGAGCTCCTTATTTATTGCTATGTTGAATCGAAGAAAACCAGTCACGAAAAACTGCTTTTTCATGATAGCCATCGATTCGTTTTACTTCTTTCCCTTTTTCATAATGAACAAGGGTTGGTGTTCCATCGATATGGTACTTATCCCATCCATCTTCAAATTCAAGCAAATTAAACATTTTTAAATCAATGCCCATTTGTTTTGCCAAAGGGACGACGATCGGAGTTGTTTTTTTACAGTGCGGACAAGTCGGACTGTAAAAATAGACGGTGACCGTTTCTTTGTTTTTTAACTTCTGTTCTAATTCGTCCGGCAAAATGATGTTTTGATAATTTGGATCATCAAGCTGCGCAACGGTTGCGGGGTCAAGTTCTTCTTTATGATAAGGATTATTTTTGACGGCTTGTTTTTGCTGATACGATGTGATAAAGGCGATCGCCGCAAACAGCGCTACAATAATCGATCCGAAGATAAGGAGCTTTTTCAACTTCATTTCCCTTCTTTCTCTTTATGAATAATGAAGATGCTTAATACACTAATGAGAAAAAATGCAACTAACGCTAAAAATGGAATCGTAATAAAGCCAAGCCAATTAATGTACTGTCCCGTGCAAGGGATGCGGCCGCACGAAATCGCATGGGTTTGGAAAAACGGAATTTTTTGCAGAGCATAATGGTAAAGCGAAATCGTTCCACCGATGATGGATAATGCAAGGCTATAGCGAGCGATGCCATATTCTTTCCGAATGACTGCAAGCCCTAACAAAATCACCTGTGGATACATAAAAATGCGTTGAAACCAGCAAAGATCACAAGGGATAAATTTTAAAATTTCGGAAAAGTAAAGACTTCCAAGCGTCGCGATCAATGAAATTCCCCAAGCGCCAATAAGCGCGTTTTCCAATGTTTTGGCATTGTTATTCATCCTGTAGTCCCCTTATTTCTCATGTTTATTGCCATTTTCATTATATTGGACGAAAAGGAGAATGTAAAATTTTAATAAAATATATAAGCCGCTATTTTTATTTTATAGTACAATGCTTGTGTACAACTGTACATAGAGGTGAGAAATTTGGAACGAGCATGGTGGAAAGAGGCGGTTGTGTATCAAATTTATCCGCGCAGTTTTTACGATTCCAACGGGGATGGCATTGGCGATATCCGCGGTATTATCGCTAAACTTGATTATTTAAAAGAACTTGGCGTGGATGTTGTATGGTTATCTCCGGTATATAAATCGCCAAATGATGACAACGGATATGATATAAGCGATTATCGGGAGATTATGGATGAATTTGGTACGATGGAAGATTGGGAAGAAATGCTTGAGGAAATGCACAAACGCGGGATTAAGCTAGTGATGGATTTAGTCGTCAATCATACATCAGATGAGCATCCGTGGTTTATCGAATCAAGAAAGTCAAAGGACAATCCGTATCGCGACTACTATATATGGCGGCCTGGAAAAGATGGAAAGGAACCGAACAATTGGGAGTCAAATTTTAGCGGTTCAGCGTGGGAATATGACGAAACGACGGGAGAATATTATTTGCATCTTTTTTCAAAAAAACAACCAGATTTAAACTGGGAAAATCCAAAAGTGCGCCGCGAAGTGTATGACATAATGAAGTTTTGGCTTGATAAAGGCGTCGACGGCTTCCGAATGGATGTCATCAACATGATTTCGAAAGTGCCAGAATTACCGGACGGAAAACCGCAGGAAGGGAAGAAATACGCTTCGGGAAGCAAGTATTTTATGAACGGTCCGCGCGTTCATGAATTTTTGCAAGAGATGAATCGGGAAGTGTTGTCGAAATACGACATTATGACAGTAGGAGAAACGCCGGGAGTCACACCAAAAGAGGGAATTTTATATACCAACCCATCGCGTCATGAGTTAAACATGGTGTTTCAATTCGAGCATGTTGGTTTAGATTCCGGACCTGGAGGAAAATGGGATATTCGTCCATGGTCGTTGGCCGATTTGAAAAAAACGATGACAAAATGGCAAAAAGAGCTAGAAGGAAAAGGATGGAACAGTCTTTACTTAAACAATCATGATCAGCCACGCGCTGTTTCACGTTTTGGCGATGATGGAAAGTATCGTGTGGAATCGGCGAAAATGCTTGCAACATTTCTCCATATGATGCAAGGAACACCGTATATTTACCAAGGTGAAGAGATCGGAATGACCAATGTGCGCTTCCCGTCGATTGAATACTACCGCGATATTGAAACGTTGAACATGTATAAAGAACGTGTGGAAGAATATGGTGAAGATCCGCAAAAAGTGATGGAGAAAATTTATTATAAAGGGCGTGACAACGCGCGCACACCGATGCAGTGGGATGACAGCGAAAACGCAGGATTTACAACGGGGACGCCATGGATTCCAGTAAATCCAAATTATAAGGAAATCAACGTAAAAGAGGCTTTAGCGGATCCAAATTCGGTGTTTCATTATTATAAAAAATTAATTCAACTTCGCAAGCAGCATGACATTATTGTCTATGGAACATATGACTTAATTTTGGAAGACGACCCTTATATTTACGCATACACACGTACATTGGGAAATGAAAAGATGATTGTTATTACTAATTTTTCAGAAAAAACTCCTGTTTTCCGGCTTCCGGATGATATCACCTACAAAACAAAAGAGCTGCTTATCAGCAATTACGATGTCAATGAAGCGGAAGAGCTGAAAGAAATTCGCCTGCGTCCATGGGAAGCGCGCGTATATAAAATCCGTTTGTCATGAAACATTTCCTTTTTCCGGTGCCAATACTAAACGGTGCAAACATTATTTTCTATCTATATCCTCCCGCCAATCCGTCCATAATAATCAGTGAAAGGGGAGGATCACATGAATAACAACAGCAACAAAGTTCAAGACGTTATGACGAAAAATGTAGCGACAGTTTCTCCTAACCAAACAGTTCAAGAAGCTGCGCAAATCATGAGCCAAAAAAATATTGGGGCTCTTCCAGTAGTGGAAAACGGTCAAGTAAAAGGAATGATCACGGACCGTGATATTACACTTCGTACATCGGCGCATGGAAAAGATCCAGCTTCCACTCCTGTATCGGAAATAATGACGAATCGCGTAGTCACTGGTACGCCTAATATGAGCGTTCAAGAGGCGGCAAGCGTGATGGCGCAACATCAGATTCGTCGTTTGCCAATTGTCGAAAATAACCAAATTCAAGGAATTGTCGCTTTAGGCGATATCGCGACAAACAGCGCTTCCGATCAAGCAGCAGGGCAAGCATTGACAAACATTTCTGAGCCGTCGCAACCACAAGGATAAAAAAATGAAGGATGTCTCTGACTTATGAGACATCCTTTTTCTTTTATGAAGGATATTGTATGATGATAACGAATACATAAAGAAAGGGAGGGATGTTTGGTGAATTGGAAAAATAAATATGAACAATGGTTAGCACATGAATCATTAGACAAAGAATTAAAGCGTTTATTAACAGAGCGTCAAGACGACCTGAAATGGCTGGAAGATTGTTTTTATAAAAACTTAGAATTTGGCACAGGCGGCATGCGGGGAGAAATCGGTCCGGGGACAAACCGGATGAACATATACACGATTCGGAAAGCATCAGAAGGTTTGGCGCGATACATAGAGTCCTTTGGCGAAGAAGCGAAAAAACGCGGTGTTGTCATTGCCTATGATTCGCGGCATAAGTCTCAGGAATTTGCGATGGAAGCAGCGAAAACATTGGCTACTCACGGCATTCAAACATATGTATTTGATGAGCTGAGACCGACGCCGGAGCTTTCGTTTGCTGTTCGTTATTTGCATGCATTTTCCGGTATCGTCATCACCGCAAGCCATAATCCGCCAGAATATAATGGATATAAAGTATATGGAGAAGATGGGGGGCAGCTTCCTCCAGACACGGCAGATGCGGTGATTCGATACGTCAATGAAGTGGAAAATGAACTTGATATCCATGTTGAGGACGAAGCAATTTTAAAAGAAAAAGGGCTCATTCAAATCATCGGCGAAGAAGTGGACAATGCTTATATTGACGCTGTAAAAACGGTCTCCCTTCAACCGAAGCTTGCGGAAGAAGTCGATATTCACATCGTTTTTACACCGCTTCACGGCACATCAAACAAACCGATTCGCCGCGCGTTAAAGGAACTTGGATACCGAAATGTATTTGTTGTTGAGGAACAAGAGCAGCCAGATCCGAACTTTTCCACAGTTGCATCGCCAAACCCAGAGGAGCATGCGGCATTTGCGTTAGCGATAGAGTACGGCAAAAAAGTCAATGCTGACTTGTTAATTGCGACAGACCCTGACGCCGACCGATTAGGGATTGCCGTAAAAAATGAAAAAGGCGACTATGTTGTATTGACCGGAAATCAAACAGGAGGCTTATTGCTTCATTACCTGCTATCCCAAAAGAAAGAAAAAGGGATATTGCCGCAAAATGGCGTGGTGCTAAAAACGATTGTAACCTCCGAGTTTGGCCGCGCGATTGCGCAATCTTTCGGCTTAGATACGGTGGATACATTAACAGGATTTAAATTTATCGGCGAAAAAATCAAAGAATATGAACAAACCGGTCAGTATACGTTCCAATTTGGCTATGAGGAAAGCTACGGCTATTTAATCGGTGATTTTGTACGTGATAAAGACGCGGTTCAAGCAGCGGTATTAGCGGTGGAAGTATGTGCTTTTTATAAAAAACAGGGTATGTCTTTATATGAAGGATTGCTGCAATTATTTCAACAATACGGCTATTACCGTGAAGGACAGCAGTCATTAACGTTAAAAGGAAGAGAAGGTGCGGAAACAATCCAGGCTATCCTAACATCTTTCCGCAATGAACCTCCGGTAGAAGTAGCAGGAAAAAAAGTAACCGTGATCGAGGATTACAAAACGAAAGAACGGGTAAATACTGCGGCTGGTGAAAAAACAATGATTACACTTCCGACTTCCAACGTATTAAAGTATTTGCTGGAAGACGATTCATGGTTTTGCTTGCGCCCTTCGGGAACAGAGCCAAAAATCAAAGTATATTTCGGCGTGAAAGGGAAGTCATTAGCCGACAGTGAAGCAAAGCTGCAACAACTTTCCAATGCAGTGATGAAACGAGTTCATGACTTTCTTCGCACTGCTTCGCTATCTTAAATGATAAACATAACGGAAAGGATCATGCCACATGTTAACAAACCAAGTAGCGATTATCACAGGAGCTTCTCGAGGAATCGGAAAGGCCATTGCGTTTCAATTGGCGGAACAAGGAGCAAAATTGGCGCTCGTGGGAAGTTCTGAAGGGGTTTATGAAACGGAAAAAGAGCTGAAAGAAAAAGGATTCTCTTATGTGAAGGCGTTCCAAGTGGACGTTGCCAATGAACAGCAGATGCAAAAGATGGTCACAGAAGTATTAGAAGAGTTTGGGCAAATCGATATTCTCGTCAACAATGCAGGGATCGGATTTTTTAAAGAAGTGGAAGAGACAACTGTGGAAGAATGGGAACGTATCTTTGCCGTTAATGTTCAAGGCGTGTTCATCGGAGTAAAAGCCGTGCTTCCGCATATGAAAGAAAGAAAATCGGGAACGATTATTACCATTTCTTCCGATGTCGGCCGCTACACGATTCCGAACGGAGCGGCATACACCGCGACCAAATACGCTGTTCAAGGATTTTCCGGTTCGCTGGCGCAGGAAGTAAGAAAATACGGCATTCGCGTTGGTACGATTAACCCAGGAATGGTTGATACATACTTCGCCAATTCGGTCCAAGGCGTTCCGGAAAAACGCGATTGGCTAAAAGCCGAAGATGTCGCCAAAGCAGTCGTCTATATGGCAAGCGCTCCAAAGCACATGCTGATCGATGAAATCGTCCTTCATCCGCTCATTCAACAGTATCCTATTGCATAAGCCGAAAAAGACAATGCCGAAGGTCGGCGTTGTCTTTTTTCTATACGATTGGAGCGAAGGGGGAAGAAAAATGAGCAAGGACAAGCAGGATATTCAAGAATTGCTTACATTAAAATCCATTGCCGAAACATTGAATGAGTGCAATGATTTAAAGGAAATGCTGCAGACGGTATTAAAGGAATTAATACAAGTGATGAGATTGCAATGCGGCTGGATTTTTTTTGTTCATCCAAAAGAAGGATACTCTCTTATTGCTGACTATCAATTACCTCCTGCACTGACATGGGAAAATAAGAAGCCGATGTGCGAAGGAGGCTGTTGGTGTTTGGAACGGTACAGAGATGGGCGGCTGCAGCGGGCAGCGAATGTCATTGAATGCAAGCGGCTTGAAAAGGCAATCGAAGAGCAATGGGGAGATACCAATGGCGTTACCCACCACGCGAGCATTCCTCTTCGTGCAGGGGATGAGAAATTTGGAGTGCTCAATGTAGCTGCTCCGCATAAAACGAGTTTTACAAATAAAGAACTGGCATTATTAGAAGCGGTTGCTTATCAAATCGGGACAGCAATAAAGCGAATCAAGCTCGCTGAAAATGAACAAAACCTCGCGTTAATAGCAGAACGCAACCGCTTAGCGCGAGATTTGCACGATTCGGTGAGCCAATTATTATTTTCGCTGCAGTTGACGGCCCGCGGCGCAAAAGAAATGACTCAAGACGAAACAATAAAAGATACGTTCGCCTACATTCAGCAATTAGCGCAAGAAGCCCTTCAGGAAATGCGGGCGCTTATTTGGCAGCTTCGTCCGCACGGGTTAGAACATGGGCTAGCCAACGCCTTTCAGCATTACGGAGATATGCTCGGGTTAAAAGTAACCGTGGATATTAACGGACTGATCGATTTATCTAATGAAGTCGAAGAGTGTTTATGGCGCGTGGGACAAGAAGCATTGAATAACTGCAAAAAACACGCGGGAGTGTCTGAGGTTGATATGGCGATCCACGTCCAAAAGCACTATGTCCATATGAAAATACATGATGAGGGATGCGGATTTTCCAAGACGGATGGACATCCTTTTTCTCTCGGCTTAAATAGTATGAAAGAGAGGGTCGCATCGTTAAATGGAGAAATTCATATTAAAAGTGCCGCAGGAGAAGGAACGACGATTGATGTCATCATTCCGTTGAAAAAGGGGAGAGGATAATGGGGATCAATGTACTTATTGTGGATGATCATCATGTTGTTCGGCGAGGATTAGCATTTTTCCTCAACACGCAAAAAGAAATTAACGTAGTCGGTGAAGCGTCCAATGGAAAAGAAGCGGTGGAACGGGTGAAAGAACTGCAACCAGATGTCGTGTTAATGGATTTGGTCATGCCGGTTATGGATGGCGTGGAAGCAACGAAAAAAATAAAGGAGCTGTCTCCTCATACGAAGATTCTCATTTTAACAAGCTTTTCTGATGTGGATCATGTTATTCCCGCCATTCGTGCCGGCGCGTCGGGGTATCAATTGAAGGATGTAGAACCAGATCAGTTAGTACAAGTGATTATATCTGTGTACCGAGGCGAAAATCAGCTTCACCCGAAAGTCACCACGCATTTAATGACTCATGTGTCAAAGGGAGGGGATCGTAAGGAACAACTTATTGAAGTATTGACGAAGCGGGAAAAAGAAGTGCTTGCGGAAATTGCGAAAGGAAAAAGCAATAAAGAGATTGCCGCAGCATTAATGATTACAGAAAAAACGGTCAAAACGCATGTATCCAATATACTTGCTAAGTTAAATCTTGCGGATCGCACCCAAGCGGCTCTTTATGCTGTAAAACATCTCAGACTTTAGTTGTATTGAGGCTTCGGCTATTTTCGTATGTACAGCTCCCCCGATTTGCCGGCGAAAGAAGCCATTCCTTTGATTACACTATAATCAGAAAAACAAGGAAAAAAGGAGAGAAATGCCATGCATATCGTTGTAGTGAACGGAAGTCCGCGCAAATCGGGGAGAACGGGAATCGTCGCTAGACATATTGCAAAGCAATATGGAGCGCAGCTTATCGATTTAAGTGAAGGAGCCATACCGCTATATAACGGTGAAGCAGGCCAAGAAGAGTTGCCTGCTGTGTGCCAGTTACGCGAACAAATTCAGCAAGCCGATGGCATTGTGCTTTGTTCCCCAGAGTATCATAGTGCGATGAGCGGAGCGCTAAAAAACTCTCTTGATTTTTTAAGCAGCGATCAATTCGAACACAAACCAGCTGCTCTTATTGCGGTGGCAGGGGGAGGAAAAGGCGGAATCAATGCCTTAAACAATATGCGTACAGTAATGCGTGGATTGCATGCCAACGCCATTCCAAAACAGCTTGTCTTAGATTCCTCTTGTTTCGTTGATGATCATTTAACCCAAGCGGCGGCTATGCAAGTGGATGATATCCTTTCTGAGTTGCATCGTTATATCAGCGCAGCCAAGTGGTGGAGAGAGAAAAAAGAATAAGATGACCGAAGGATGCCGCTATATGAAAGCTTGTCCGCTATTGTTTTGGTTTTTGCTTGCTTCGTTCATGCCCTTTATTGGTGTGATGATGACCAATTATCTTCATCCGATTTATATTACCGATGTCTTAAAGGAAGATAGTTCGGTATACGGAATCCAAAGTATGGTGTATGGAATTGGCGCAGCGCTCGCAGGGGCTGTAGTTCCGTTATTGCTGAGGAGAATCGGAACAGAAATAAGCATTACGATCACCGTATTTATGTATGCGATGGCGATGACGATGTTTCTTTTCGTAAAAAACACGTGGATATTTTATCTGCTTGTAAGCATTACCGCGTTTGGCAATGCGGCTACAAGGGTGGCACGCAGCTCGCTAATGATGGAACGAATCCCAAATGAGAAAATCGGACGGGTAGACAGTTTATTTCGTGCGTTCGGTTTTCTTATTCGTTCCGCCTTGTTAAGCGTATTTACTGGCCTCGTTTCATTAGAGCATGTCCTGATTCCATATGCCATATTAAGCGGATTGCTTATCATTTCTGGGCTATTGGTGCTAAGGACTGGGGAATCGGTGAAAAAAGAACAATTTCATCTGACAGGATAAAAGGAGATTTTTCTTATACATCGGTCGGAGAATTGATAGGATAAATAATGGGGAATTGGATCGAACCAATTCCCCGTTTTTTATTTACGAATAAGCGTATTGCTCAGCTCCTGTTTTTTGTTCGCTTGCCTCAAGGGCATGGTCAATATAGCGCAACAGAGCGGTTAGCCGTTTTTGAATAACCGAGTAATCATATTCAAAATTGTAGGCGTGAAGAAATTGCTCAATTTTTTTCGACAGCAAATCATCTTTTGTACGCACCATTAAAATAAGCAAATTATCCCATTCGGAGCGGTGCGTATAGTATAATGCTTTGTCATAATCGATGGTGTTCAAGTTCATGCCTCCTTTATAGAAGGAGATGTCTTTAGTGTATGATGCTTCTTGTTTTTTTTACGCTGTAAATGTTACGCTAGAAGGTAAAAAATAAATTTACCGGTTTCAAAGTGCCGGTGTTTTACTTCTTTTTTTGCTGATAAAACCAATATATTGTGAGCAGGCAAATGAGGAGAATAAATACGGTCATAAAAAAAGTGCGATATTCATCCATATATTGTTTAATTATAATCCAATTCTTCCCTAAATAATTACCAATTGTGAGAAAGGTGAAGACCCAGACAAACGCTCCGCTATAGGCATATAACATAAATTTTTTTCGATCGTATGCGTTAAATCCAGCTAAAAATGCAGCAAGATGACGGATGCCAGGGATAAAATAGCAAATAAACAGCACCGATGGCCCTAGTTTGGCAAATAATGCTTTCGTTTGCTCTATTCGCTTTTCTGTAATATGTATTTTTGGACCTATTTTCTGTAAAAACGGCAATCCGAGTTTTACTCCTAAATAGTAGCTGATGGAGATACCAGCTATAGCACCAATAAAGCCAAAAACAAATGAGATAGGATATGACATGGAACCTGTGGAAATTCGGTATCCAATGTACGTAAGTAGCAGCTCATCCGGAATCGGCATACCGACAATTCCTAACATTAACACGACCATAATGCCGATATATCCAAAATGATCGATAAAATAATGTAAATAATGCTCCACTGTATCACCACACTTTAATGTATGAGCAAAGCGAGTCAGCAGAAAATAAATGGGCTTTATTATTTGCTAATGTCCATTATAAACAATACATACGTTGAAGGAAATTTTTTATATAAAGATGGGGAAAGAAAGGTAAACATATGATTGATCAGTCGTATGGATTAAACGCGAAATATGGAATGGACTTATACGTATCAAAACTCCTTTTTTCTCATACATTGTGATAAGAGGGAAAAGGGGGAGGAGATGTGCATGCGACAAGATGATTTGAAGGAGTTGGAACGGGCGATTGCGGAGATTACGGAAATCGCTGAAGGGTTTGGGCTTGATTTTTATCCGATGCGTTATGAAATTTGTCCAGCGGATATTATTTATACGTTTGGTGCGTATGGCATGCCAACGCGGTTTTCCCACTGGACTTTTGGCAAGCAGTTTCACAAAATGAAACTGCAATACGATTTAGGATTAAGCAAAATTTACGAGCTAGTCATTAACTCTGACCCTTGTTACGCATTTTTATTGGATACAAATTCGCTGATTCAAAATAAATTGATCGTCGCACATGTATTAGCGCATAGTGACTTTTTCAAAAATAACGTTCGTTTCAGCAACACAAAGCGGGATATGGTCGAAAGCATGGCAGCAACCGCCGAGAGAATCAAACATTACGAACATCAATATGGAAAATTGGAAGTAGAAAAGTTTTTAGATGCGGTATTGGCGATTCAAGAGCATATCGATCCGTCACTGCTTCGTCCGAAATTATCATGGACTTTGGAAGATACGGAAGTATACGAAGAAGAAGAACCGCCAAAAATAGCGTCGCCATATGATGATTTATGGTTGCTCGATGAAAAAAATAAGCCGACTCCG
This sequence comes from Parageobacillus sp. G301, assembly GCF_030268025.1. Lineage (NCBI taxonomy): Bacteria > Bacillati > Bacillota > Bacilli > Caryophanales > Anoxybacillaceae > Parageobacillus > Parageobacillus sp. G301. The sequence goes on along the minus strand of NZ_BSDB01000001.1, from coordinate 1,667,307 downwards.
CCACCGCGTAAAAAACGACGGAAATTCCCGCCGCAACCGGAAAAAGACGTATTATTGTTTATTGAAGAATATAGCCGTGAGCTGGAAGAATGGCAGCGCGATATTTTAACGATGATGCGCGAAGAAATGTTATACTTTTGGCCGCAGTTGGAGACGAAAATCATGAACGAAGGCTGAGCTTCGTTTCGCAAAGGAGCTTAAATATGTAAATGAGAAATCACTTGTATACGAAAGTGATTTTTTTATTTTCTTGATGTTAAAATGTTTAAATATTGCACATTTGATTAATGGTTTGCTGCATGGTTCGATAATGTTTAGTGATCATGCTAAAATAACATTTGTAATACATTTTGTCCTGGTGAACCATAAATTTCTTTGACAAATGGGAAATTGTATAATTTGTTAAATGTTAAAAGGATTGTTTCTTTTCGTTGTCAAATAATTTGTAGTAAATATTAGAAATTTAAAGGGGATATATGGCGGAATGGATGCGAAGGATTTGTTGCGTATTATAGACGATGGAGAAAATGCTGAATTGGAATGTAAAGCAGCCAAAGGCGGGTTACCGAAAGATGTTTGGGAAACGTATTCTGCTTTTGCGAATACAAATGGCGGTATTATTTTGCTTGGGGTCGAGCAAAAAGGACAAGAGTTTTTCCCAGTCGATGTTGATGCAAAAAAGTTAGTCAAAGACTTTTGGGATGGAATTAATAATCCCCAAAGGATTAGTAAAAATATCTTAGTGGATCGAAATGTAGAAATTGTTGAAGTTGACGGAAAAGAAATCGTGAAAATTTATGTTCCAAGAGCTTCACGTGAGGACAAGCCAATTTATATTGGTCATAATCCTTTTACAGGTACATATCGCCGCAATTATGAAGGAGACTATAAATGTACAAAAGAAGAAGTACAGCGAATGATAGCGGACCAATCTCCAATTCCTCAAGACAGTAAAGTTCTTCCCAATTACGGTTTAAATGATTTGAATATGGAATCGGTGAGAAGTTATCGAAATCGCTTTTCTTCTTTGAAACCAGATCATCCTTGGAATGGTTTAGAACTGAAGGAATTTTTATATAAAATTGGAGCTTTGGGAAGGCTGCGCGAAACCAACGAGGAAGGGCTAACATTAGCCGGGTTGCTCATGTTTGGGGAAGAGCGCAGCATTACAGAGTATTTACCGCAGTATTTCTTAGAATATCGGGAAAAGAGTTTGGATGTGCCGGGGGAGAGATGGACAGATCGGATTATTTCTTCCGACGGCACTTGGTCGGGGAATTTGTATGATTTTTATTTTAAAGTGATCCGCAGACTAACGGATGATTTAAATATTCCTTTTCAAATGGAGGGGCTTTTTCGCAAGGATGATACAAGGGTGCACGCTGCTCTTCGTGAGGCTTTAGTCAATACGTTGGCTCATGCCGATTACTACGGGCAACGCGGAATTGTTATCGAAAAGGAAAAGATGTTATTTCGATTTTCCAACCCGGGTGTTCTTCGGATTCCTTTGCAACAAGCACTGAAAGGTGGAATAAGTGATCCGAGAAATCCAACGATTTTTAAAATGTTTATGTTAATCGGACTTGGTGAACGGGCAGGGTCGGGGATTGAGAATATTCATTTGGCGTGGAAAGAACAACATTGGACTGCCCCAGAATTAATTGAAGAATTTCAGCCGGATCGCACGATTCTTACGTTGCGAACAACTTCATTATTACCGCAGGAAAGCGTCGATTTTCTAAAAGCAGTTCTTGGGAAACATTATAAGTTTTTAACCAATGATGAAGTATTAATTTTAGTGACGGCACATCAAGAAAATTATGTGACCAATACGAGATTGCAAAGCCTGACAGATAAAAAGAGTGATGAAATAAGCAAATTATTATCCGGACTGGTGGAAAAAGGATATTTAGAACCAAATGGACAAGGAAGAGGTACAAAATATACGCTAACGGAAATGTTTCATCAAAAGTCTATAGGGAACTCCAGATATAATCGAATAAGCTCCGGACCTAGTGCTAATAACTCCGGACCTAACGCTACTAACTCCGGACCTAACGAAAACGAACAAACAAAAGATCATGAAAAAGTGCTATTGGATATTTCTGAATTGGCAAGAAAGAAAAAGAGATTACATCCTTCCGAAATGGATGAGATCATTTTAAATCTTTGTGCAATTAAGCCGTTAACGCTCAAAGAATTAAGTCAATTACTGAATAGGCAGATGGATCCTCTTCGCAAAAAGTACATTTCACGATTGCTTAAGGAAGGAAAATTAGAACCGCTATATCCAGAGCAAATAAACCATCCAAAACAAGCATATATGACACGATCTCTTTTTACAAACCAGCATTAGGATACTGGATTCCTAATGCTGGTTTATTGTTATTAGACAAATTTCCCTTCTCATATAGTTTTACAAAATATGATGGGGAGGGGTACGAATGAAGCTTGATGGGATTTGGATGGAATCCATTGAATTAGATAAAATTGTCCCCATATACGTTGAAAATGTTTCAAAAAGAGCAGTAGAGAAAATGGTCAAAATATTAGAGGGAGGGGATCAGTTAAGCAGCCATGTTATTGTTGAAAAGGATAGAACAGAAGATAAATATTGGTTAGTCGCTGGTTTTCCGCAATACTTAGCATATAAAAAAATGAATGAAAAGCATAAAAGGTACACAAGAATATTTTGCGTTATTCAGCGATATTCGAATGAAACGGAACAACGAATTAAGTTGCTAAGGAGGATGTTCCATCATCAAACAACAAAGTGGTTAGACAAACATATGTTGATTGATCAAATGGTTAATAGCGGAGTAAAGGTTGCTACGATAGCCCGGAAGCTGGGAGTTACTCAAGCTGAGATTGAAAATTATTTTGTCCATCCGGATATTCCTTTTGACATAATCAAAAAAGCCCGTGAAAATGAAGGAAGTTTGATAAACATAGAAAAAATTCGCAAATTGCCAATCCATTCAATGCTTAAACACAAGTTATATCAGCGAGCAGTATTACCAAAAAGGCATCCTTACCGATTAACGACAGATAAGTTGCAAAAAATAAAGTGGTTACTAAAAAGGGATTACTTTAACGATTTAGGAAGAGAAGATCAATGGGAGATGTTACAACAAGCTTTAGATTACAGGGGAACATTAGAAAATATATGGGATTTGGATATTGAAAGAAGATTGAAAAGAATGTCTCAAGGGGAGTTGATATTAAAATTTACATTCAATCCAGACTCCTATAACAATGACCTAAATTTTAGCGATCTTATCAATTAAATGGGATTTTAATAAGAGATGCTTGGCGTTTAAAGTCAAGCATTTTTTATTTTCCTAAAATTACTTAAGTAATGTCATAGGTATAACATTACCAACATATTTTTATTTTAAATAATTTGGAATGGGGGAGAAGGAGATGGAAGTATATAATGTTCACCAAGCACTAAAAATTCTCCAACAACACTACATTACAGATTCGATTCAAATGGTTACTCGTTGGATTCGCGAAGGAAAAATTAGAGCGGAACGTTCCGAAAACAGAAAAGAGGGCTGGAGGATTCATCATGATGATCTGTTTGAATTTATTGAAGAACAAAGACCAGGACTGCCTGAGATTATGAGCGTGTATGAGTGGTATGTAGAGAATGCTTTTTCACCAATGGTGAATGGCAAATCTGAAAAAGGCGATACATTTAATTCAGAAAGAGTCAAATACGTGGACATCGATTCCGAAGAATTCATTGAACAGCTTAAGGAAGAGAAGAAACAATTAGAAAATCAACTCATTAACATGCAGGAGGAGTTGAATCTTGTTTATGGGAAAATTACTGAATTAACCAATGAAATTCAAAAACTGAAGGAAGAAAATGCTTTTTTAATCGAGTTATATGAGCAAATAGATGAGATGTATCAAGAATTAAAAAAGACAAATCAACAAGAAAGTAGCAATGAAACCTCAAAAAAGCTGAAAAGAAAGTTAAATAAAGCTATGTCTTTGGAAGATTTCAAAATGATTTTTACAGAAATAATTAATGAATATGAAAGTGAAACCGTAGACATCTTGCAACAAAAAGAGGAGCTGTTAACTAGCGAAATATATGAGTTATTCTTTAATAAAGATGAGCAGCTAAGAAATGAAATTATTTTGAATGAGGAGTATTGTTGTCCGTTGACAGGAAGGAAATATAAGAACTTAAAATCCATGATTAAAAATGCGATTTATACAAAGCTGGAGAAAGTAATAAATCAATCTGGAAAAACATTGTTGACGGACGAATCAACGCATTAATCTTTTTAATTACTTATTTTTGGAGTATATTTTGATTGATATTATTTGTGTTAAAATACATATGAATTTTAATTTTGTGTTTTGTTGGTGTTATTATTTTAAACAAGTGCGTTATTCATTAGCGCACTGAATGTTGCTAACAATATGCAGATTTTTAAGTAGCTGGCAGGAGGGGGGAATAGTCCCAACATGAATGAAAGAAAGTTAGATATAAAAATTCAGCAATGGAAGTCACGTTTGTTAGATTTAACAAAAAGAAATAGGTTGTTAAATTTTAAACCAAACAAATCATTTATTCGAATACATACCGATACGAATCAATTGTTCAATCTTTTACAGGAGTTTAAAAGTGTTAGGGTTAATTCTCTTGTAAATCTTGAAGAGGAAGCAAATAAATTAGTGGATAAATTAATTAAACAAAAAGATAAGAATTTAACTAAGGAAGAGATAAAACAAATAAAAGAAGAAAGTTTTATTAAAACAGTTAAAAAATTTGAAAATCAATTAAATAATATTAGACTAAAGGCGAAATCTTCAATTGATGAGAAGGGCGTTAATACTCTTTATTTAGCTTGTGGATTCCTATATTGGACTGAAGTAGATTATAGTAAGGATATACTTTGTTCTCCATTATTTTTAATTCCAATTTCTTTATATCGTGAGTCCTCGAAAGATCCATTTTATGTTCAAAAATTAGATGATGAAATTTTGTTGAATCCTGTATTAGAACAAAAGTTCAAACTTGATTACGGTATTGTTTTAACTCCAATAGACCAAGTAGACCAAAATTCTTTTGATGAATTGCTAAGTTACTATAAAAATGAATTAAAGTTAGAACCATCTTGGAAAATAACGAATGAAGCATATATTGGTTTATTTTCTTTTAGTAAATTAGTGATGTACAAGGATTTTGAGGAATATGAAGACTTAGTAAAATCAAATCAATTTGTACAGTCTTTAGCGGGTATTAAATTAGAGAAAGATGTGTGTAATAGTGAGAATATTGAATCGATTGTTGAATATGACAAAATTGCAAAATCTGAAGAGTCTTATCAGATATTAGACGCAGATTCTAGTCAACAAGAAGCTATTTTGGCTGCCAAAAATGAGGTAAGCTTTGTAATGCAAGGACCTCCTGGTACAGGAAAGAGCCAAACGATAGCAAATATTATTGCTGAATTTCTTGCAAAAGGTAAAAAAGTATTATTTGTAAGCGAAAAAAAAGCAGCTTTGGATGTTGTAAAGAAAAGACTCGATGAAAGAGGAATAGGGGATTACTGCTTAGATTTACACAATCATAATTCAAACAAAAAGTCAATTCTTGAAGAGTTAGCAAGAACATTATTATTAAAAACTTCACCATCTTATAGTTATAAATCTTTTATTGAATTTGATCAAATAAAGAAACATTTGAATAATTATGTAAATTCTTTACACACCAAGGTTTCATCGTTAAATGAAACTCCACAAAGAATACATGGAAAATTATCTGAGCTTTATGATCAACCTGATTTATTATTTGAAATACCTAACGTGGAGAACTTTGATCACTTTAAGTTAAACGAAATAAAAAATAAATTGCGTTTATTAGAGAGATTAAAACCACTTCTAAAAAGTAAAAATCATCATATATGGAACGGTACATTACTGAAGGAAACTAATTTCGATTTAGAAACTAAAATATCAACGAATTTTAGGGACTTATCAGAGCGTCTATCCCAGGTTTACGTTAGTTTAAGTAACCTAAGTAACAAAGTAGGGATAAAAGATAAAAAGATAAGCCTAAATTTATTAGATAAAGTTATTCAGATCGGGGAACTGTTAGAAAGAAAGCCTAATAAGTTACACAATAGTTGGTTTAATGATAAAGACAATCAAATGATAAATAAGGTTTTCAATCATTACAAATTACATGAAAGTTTATTTTCTTCATATTTTAAATTGAAGGAAGAATTACTCAAAGGTTATCATGAACAAATTTTACATGTAGATCTAGATGAGGTTAAAGAAATAATTTTTCCAAACCACAATGTAAAATTAGTAAATGATTATTCTCTATTCGTTAACAGATTATTAAGCAACGAAAGTGAAATCATAAAATGTATTGAGGAAATCGAAAACAGTTATGAAGGATTATTAGATACGAAGAAGAAACTTGAATCCATTGTTAAATTTGAATTGTTGTCTTTAAATCTTAGTCAAATTAACATTTTGGATAAAGTTTACAGTGTGATTGATGGCAATGTTAAACCTGCTGAAAAATGGTTTCACACAGAAAATAAAGAGGAAATTAGAAAGCTAATAAAAGAAAATAGAGAATTTTTTACCGAATTCAACGCTCAGTTAGAACAACTAAAAAGTTATTATAATCTTGACATTCTTAAAGAAGATTTAGAAGGTGTTTTAAATAGGTACATCGAGCAATATTCATCTATATTTCGTATTTTTAAAAGTGGTTACAAGCAGGATAGAAATCTGATTCGTTCTTATCAATTAAATGTACAACAAAAGAACAATTATGATCAGGTAATTAAAGACTTAAGAAACCTTATTCGTTTACGAAATATGCGAAATGAGATTAATGATAAAGATGAATTGCTTAAGGATTATTTAGGAATTAGTTACAAAAAGGAAAAAACAGATTGGGCTAGGTTAGAAGAATACATTGAAAAAATATTTGCGCTTTCTCATCATTTGAAACAAACAGACAATATGGAGAAAATGTTTCAATTTTTGTTAACGTTCGAAGAAGAGGATGTAGCGAATTTTTACGTCATTAAAGAACAATTAAAGAAACTAATTAGCAATATTAAAAACAATGTTGATAATTTGATGAAGTTATGTTCAATCGAAATTCCGAATATCAGAGAAGATACGGACATCCTAAGTTTTAACATTAACGAGCTTAAGGAGCTAATTTTAAAAATAATTTATGCAAAAAACAAAATTAGTCAATATGTCAAGAAATCTAATCCTATAACGACAGAAGATTTAAAAAAGCTGTTTGATTTAGTAAATAATATTAAACAGAAAGAAAGCGAAATCAATTATTTATCAGATACCCTTTATAAATATTATGGCAATTTGTATCACGGATATGAAACCAACTGGGATTATATAGAAGAAGCAATAATATGGGCGATGGAAGCTTATCAATTATTTTCTGGAGATTTTCCACAATGGTTTGTGGAATTATTGAAGAATCATGAGGCAGAAGATTATTTTATCAGTACATGTAAATCATTAAACAATAGCAAAAAATGTTTACTCCAAGGTTTAGATTTCTATAAGGAGATTGTTTCAATATCAGAGAGAAAATTTGATGGTGAAACGCTTAATAGTGCTGGTATCGATAAAGTTGCTGACACAATAAGACTAATGTCCGAACAAACATCAAAGTTAGGGGAATGGATTAAACTTCAAAAAATTTTAGATGAATCATATGAGTTGGGGTTAAAGGAATTTTTGGAAAAGGCTGAATTAATGAATTATGAATTATCATTTGAGCATGTATTTATGAAAAGGTTTTATAAGCTTTGGTTAGATTATGCATACAATAAGATGCCAATTTTAAAAGAGTTTCAAATTACTCAGCATAATAAAATGATTGAAGATTTTAAACAACATGACTTAAAACAAATCGAAATTAATAGTTCAAGAGTACATGAGCTTCTAACTCGGAATAAAGAATTTTACATTGAAAACATCGCGTACAAAACAGCTGAAATAGCTATACTGAGAAGAGAAATTCAAAAACAGAAGCGCCATAAACCAATTCGAAGACTTTTTGCCGAAATTCCCGAGTTATTATTAACTTTAAAGCCTTGTATGATGATGAGCCCATTATCAGTTAGTCAATTTATTGATCCAAATAAGTTAAAATTCGATTTAATCATTTTTGATGAGGCATCACAGCTGAGACCGGAAGATGCAATAGGCTCATTGATAAGGGGAAAACAAGTTATTATTGCTGGAGACGATAAACAGTTACCTCCGACTTCTTTCTTTTCACAGCAAATTGAAATAGATGATGAATTTATTGACGAAGAAGATGGGGATCTTTATGAAAATTTTGAAAGTATTTTGGATGAGTGTTTGCTGTTTATGCCACAAATATCATTAAAATGGCACTATCGTAGTAAACAAGAATCTCTAATTGCTTTTTCAAATAGGGAAATTTACAATAACGAATTATATACTTTCCCTAATTCAATACAAGGAGAACATGACGGAGTATCGCTAGTTTATGTGGAAGATGGAGTGTATGATCGAGGACGTTCAAATCGAAATATTAAGGAAGCTGAAAAAGTCGCACAATTAGTTTTTGAACATATAAAACGTTCTCCAGAACGTTCGTTAGGTGTAATAGCATTTAGCGAGAAACAACAAGAAGTAATTAGAGATAAGATTGATGAAATGAGGGAGAAACATCCAGAATTTGAACAATTTTTTAGTGAAGAATATTTTGAGCCGTTCTTTGTAAAAAATCTAGAAAATGTTCAAGGCGACGAAAGAGATACAATTATAATTAGCATTGGTTATGGGAAAGACGAAAATGGAGTTTTGCATTATAATTTTGGTCCATTAAATAAAGATGGAGGAGAAAGAAGATTGAATGTTGCCATAACACGGGCTAGAAAGGAAATAAAGGTTGTATCGAGCATTCTTGATATTGATTTGGACGACAGTAAACTAAAGAAACGTGGACCAAGATTGTTAAAAGCATACTTAGCTTTTGCTAGAAATAAAGGAAATTTTATTTATAGTACCGAAGTGAATAATGCGGATTTTGATTCTCCGTTTGAAGAGGACGTTTATAATATGTTGCAAAAGAGGGGACTTGAACTTCGGAAACAAGTAGGTTGTTCTGGTTACAGAATAGACATTGCAGTAGTTGATCCTGAAAAACCAGGTAGATATATACTGGGGATTGAATGTGACGGTGCAATGTATCATTCGTCTAAAACTGCAAGAGACAGGGATAGACTAAGACAGAGTGTATTGGAGTCACTAGGATGGAAGATAGTTAGAATCTGGTCACAGGACTGGGTAAAGCGTAAAAAGGAAATTACAGATGAAATTGTTAAGCTGGTAAAAGAAATAATGAACCAACAGGTTATTAAAGAGGATAATTGATAAAAATATTTCTTACTGATACTGAAAATTTAACCTTCTTTGTTTTTAGGATAAAAATAAACAAAAGAGCCTTGGCTTTTTCCAAGGCTCTTTTGTTATTTGATGAAACGAAGATCATGAATTAAAAAATCTTTTTTCATCGGACAGTTAGGAGTGTAAAGAAATTCAGCTAACGATTGTTGTTGGATTTCGTTTACCATTTCTCCTCTAAAGAAAGCGATCGCTTCTTTATCATTTGTTGTTAATTTTAAATGTTCTTTGTTTTTCCCGAATGCTTGAAACTGCTTGATTGCCAACGGTGAGCAGTAAAACAACGGCTTTGGAAATGACATTCCGAACGGTTCTAACGCGCTTAAGTCATCAAAAATATGCATAGGGAACTTATGTAAGGGAATTGTACTAATATATTTTAATTTTGGATTTAGCGGCGGTTCGTCTAAGGCTGCTAGTTGAATCGCTTCTTTAAAAGCATGGATATGATCGAAATCGAGTTGAATCGAAAAACCAGCAGCGGCTCGATGACCACCGTATTTGGTTAGGAAATGTGAGCATTTCTTAATCACATTAATAATGGAAAAATCTGTACTATTTACACTTCTGGCAGAACCGGCTCCTGTCGAGGAAATCACAACCGCTGGCTTTTTGAATTTATTGGCTATTTTTGCGGCAATGAGACCGATAATACCGCTGTGAAAGTCATCGCAAACGACAATCACATTTTGTTTGTACCACTGGTTTTGAATAATTTGTTCCTCAATACGTTGAAATTGTTCTTTTGTCATTTGTTGCCGCTTTTTATTTAAAGTAATTAATGCGTAAAGATCTGCTTTTGTACATGAAGGATTGATTAGAATATCGACAGCTTGGTTTGGATCATCAATTCGTCCCGACGAGTTAAAAATCGGTCCAATTTGAAAGCTAATGGTGGAACTATCGACATATTTAATTCGTAACATCTCAAAGAGTTTTTTTAATACAGGGGTTGGTGTATAGTTCATTTTCTGCAATCCAAGTTTACAAATAATACGATTTTCTCCTTTGAGAGGCATTAGATCCGCAATCGTACCTAACGTCGCAAACTCAATAAATTCGTAAACATGTTTATCCCATGGAATTTTTCCTGCCATAAATAGTGCTTGCACAACTTTTAAAGCGACTCCTGCACCTGCGAGATGTCGGAAAGGATAAGTGTTGTCATGACGCTTTGGATTAATAAACGCATAACAGTCGGGATGCGGACCTAAAACTTCGTGATGATCCGTAACAATGACATCTATTCCTCTTCTTTTTGCCACTTCCATTGCAGGGTGGGCACTTGATCCATTGTCTACTGTAATAATTAAAGAGACATCTTCCGGAACTTTTTCCATTGCTTTCGGTGACAAACCGTACCCTTCACTGCGAAGCGGCAATCGATAATGGACATCTGCTTTAAATTTCTTTAAAGCTTTGTACAGGATAGCCGTTGCTGTCATTCCATCTACATCATAATCACCATAAATCAGAATTTTTTCTTTTTGTATCAAAGCTTTAATAATGCGTATAATCGCTTTTTTCATGTCATTCATGAGAAATGGATCATGAAAATCATCTATAGTCGGAAATAAGAATCGTGATACTTTTTCGCAATTGTCGATGCCGTGAATAAACAAATGGTGCATCAGTACAGGTTCGATATCAAACTGTCTTGCCATATAGGTGATCAAAGCTTTATTGGGATGTTTTTCTAATGGTGTATCAAACGGTATCCAATCCATACTTACCGTCCTCTCGTTGGTGTCATTTGTAAAACCAAGCATATCTTTTGGCTTGAAAAATGTTTAATGTTTGAAAAAATCGGTCGGATGGGATGTTTTTTGTTCCGTAGTATTCTTGGTAAAAGCGCAAAAGGTACTCTGGAGGACGGTTATATGTTAAATACTCTCTGTAAAGATCGATTGGTATTGGGAATGCGTTTTCGTATTCAATTCCTCCTTTTGACAACACAAAATACAACTCAAATGGCGTGTCGATTTCAAGCGAACTCATTACTTCTTTATAAAAAATGACACCCGAATTTTTGTAAGAGATCAGTTCTTTTTTTAGATGAAGCAGATTCTGAAATTGATTAGTATCGAGCAATTGGCGTAAGGTGATCGGTTTCATGCTGTCAACTCCATTTACTGAATGTTTAATACGATTTCAATATCCTTTTCATCAAGTAAAATCACTTTTTCAACAATCGTTTTAATTAATGATTTTGCTTCGGGGACTGGTAAAACATCGATTGCATCGATCACATTGTTTATTTTTTCTTTCACCATTGCCTCAAGCTTTTTTACATCCACTAAAGAAGCATTTTCCGCTTTTTGAGCTTCTGCAATGATTTGTTCCATCCGCTTTTTTTCTTCATTTAAATCCTCTAACTCAATGAGTCCTGCCGTGTACGCTTCCACTTTTCGTTTATAACGGTTTTTGGCGGCTCGAATTTTTTGCTCGATTGTGCTCTCTTCGTTTTCAGCAGCCTTTTGAATAAGATGAGGAATCATTTGGGTGTTAATCGAATCGGCTAACTTTAATAACCCATGTTTAAACCATGACTCCACATCGTCAGCGCGGTACTGTTTGCTTGTACACGTTCCTTTGTTTTTGTTAGCGGAACAACGATAAACACGATAGCGATTTTTCGGTGAACCTGACCAACCAATGCTCATTCCTGAACCACATCTGCCGCATTTTAATAGTCCACCAAGTAAATGCGGACTTGTTTGTGCTCGAGGTGCCATTTGTTTTTTATTTACTCTTTTTTGTACTTGTTCCCATGTAGCTTGATCAATAATAGCTTGACAAGCGTCTTCAAGGACAACCCAATCAGTGTCATCTTTTTCTACCCGCTTCGATTTGCTGGAGTCGATACGGTTCCAAACTAAGGTTCCTTTGTATACGGGATTCGTAAGCATTCGTTTAATAGCCCGAATCGACCATTCCTTTTTTTGACGAGAAGGTATTCCTTCTTCATTTAGCTTTTTAGCAATCGCATAGTAGCCGAGCCCTTGATTGAGATACCAATCATAAACTTTTCGAACGATTTGTGCTTCCGGTTCATAAATAACTAATTCTTTATTCTGTAGTCGATAGCCATAAGGGCTTTGTGTTAACCATTTTCCTTGTCTGGCTGCGTGCAGCATGTTTTCAAAAACACGTTCCCGAATTCGTTCCCGTTCAAACTCAGCAACCGCACCTAAAACCTGTAAGGTGAGACGACCGGATGGAGTATTGGTGTCAAACGATTCGCTAATCGAAATAAATGAAACGTTATATTCTTGGAACGTATCAATTAATTTCAAAAGATCCAATAATCGCCTGCTCAAACGGTCCAATTTCGTGACTAATATTTTTGAAATCGTCCCTTTTTTTACTTCCTTTAATAAACGATTTAACTCCGGACGATCAAGATTTTTAGCAGAATAACCGTCATCTATAAAAAGTAGAGGTTCTTCACTCCATCCCATAGCTCGACAGTATGCTTTTAGCCGTTCTTGTTGTTCATCGAGTGAAACCCCTTCCCGAGCTTGTTCATCCGTTGAAACGCGGCAATATAAAGCAATTGATCTTTCTTGAAAAGTGCCTTTCATACATACTGCCTCCAACTCTGTTTGTCCATATCCCATATATATGTTTGGATGAAGCAAACAATGAGTTTGAACGATTAACAGGGTTGTCCTATCCCATTCTTCGCATATGTATGAGCAAAGGGGGAATACCGATGGAAGATGTGAAAGTCCGCTTCTCCGTAAATAGCAGTTTAGGAAAATTTTCATTTGACGACATCCACGATCTTCATAGCCACCCTGTTGCTCAAATGATCCAAGAAAAAATGGTTGCATGGGAACAGAAGTTTAAGGGAAGCGCAATTCATCACTTATTGCATAAAGAAATCGGTCAGGAACAAGCCAAACAGATTCAAGTTGCCTTCCAACAAAAAGAGAGCCAACCGGTCGATGGTTAGGCTCTCCTTTTTTGTTAATTTTATTCATTATTATGAACAGGTGTTTATTATTATGAATAAAATTACCAAAATTTGTTCATCATAAAATTAGCGAGTGGAGTTTTCATTCAAAAACAAATGAACTCCTCGCTCCAGTGTGGAAAGGAGGTAATCAGCAATTTCTGGGTGCTTTTGTTCCAATTCCTTTAGTTGTCGCATGACATGTTGGATCCGAATATCGAATTCGCTATCAGTGGAATGTGTTGTTTCAACAGGAAGGAGTGAGAGTTCTTCTTGAAGTTTTTCGAGAAGTGAAAGCTGAATGGTGTCTGTTTTACCCGTTTCTAAATTGCTGAGATAAGCGGGAGAAACATTTAAACGTTCAGCGAAAGCATTTAAACTGATTCCTTTTTGTTTTCTTAGCACACGAATTCGTTCTCCTATATGTTGCAACATATTCGAATTCCTCCGTAAAAATGGCTAGACGCATGTATTTTCAAAGAAATACAAGTTTGGTTAGAAACAAAGGCTTTATTGTATTTCAACATTCATCCAAAAAAATCCTGTTTGTAAGCTTAAGTTTTAGGAAAACATCATAAATTTTTTGAGGAGAGATAGGAATGAAAGGAAAAATCCCAAAAGTAACTTGCCAAGTCGTTTCTATTCAATATGTTCATGATCCAGAGGCAGCGGAAAAGTGGTTTGACTTGTACACAGATATTATTTTGAAGCAAATACAGAACAGACAAGAAACGGAAAGGGAGTTGGAGGTGTTGGATGATTGAAAACGGTTGCTTATTACCGCAACTCGATTAGCAAAGAAAAGCAGAAGCTATCTATCGAAATGCAAATGCAGCATGTGCGTGAGGTAGCAACAAAAAATCATTTATTGATCGATGATGAGTTTATGGATCGAGAAACGTCCGCCAGAAAAAAGAAAATGGAAGAGAGAAAGGGCATGGCGCAGCTAATGGAGGAAATAAAAAAGGGGCGGGTAAAAAATTTAATTGTGTACAGCCGTTGCCGTTTGGCACGGAATGTACAACAGTATATGAGTTTATATGATTTACTAAGGCAGCATAAGGTAAATGTCATTTTCGCAGCGGACTTTGAATTTCCTATGATGTATACGGCGGAGGCTGAATTAATTGAACGGATTGTCGCCGCCATGAACCAGGAAGATGCTGAAAAATTGGTTCAAAAATTGCAAGATTCTAAAGTAACTGTAGCAAGAGAAGGAAAACATGCTGGGGGACGTATTCCATTTGGGTATCGATCACCCCGAGAGGATCCTGAAGAGGATAAGGAGGAGTCTGATTGGATTTTAGTTGAAGAGGAAGTAAAGACAATCCAAAAAGTTTATGATTTATTTTTGCAAGAAGATTTTAGTTCCCTCACAAAATTTGTAAAGATAGTAAACGAATTGGGACTGCGCTTTAAAGATAATAAGGAATGGAGCTATTCTAATATGCAAAACGTTCTTACAAACCCTATTTACAAAGGAAAAAGAATATCTCACATAAAGGGAGAAGAAATTGAAAAAGATGTGCCGCATCTTAAGATTGTCGATGAAACAGTATGGGAAAACGTTCAAAAGAAAATGAGTAAGGTTGTAAAGAGACGCAAAAAATCAAAAGAAAATCAAATAGAAAACCATGTATTTTTATTAAAAGAACTTGTTTATTGTGATGAATGTAATCAAGTAATGCATGGCAAGCCACATCAATTAAAGGGTGAAACGTTTTTAGTGTATAAATGTAAAAACCATTCCAAAGTGCGAGCATCAAAAGATTGGTTAGAAAACACAGTTATTGAACATGCGAATGAGTTCTTTAACCAAATTATTCATACGCAATTTGCGGAGGTTATTGAGAAAATATACAAGGGAGAAACGAAGGGATATATCGAAGCCATTAAGCAAATTGATCGTGAACTTAAACAGTTAGAGGAAAGAATGGTGCAGAGAGTGGAGCACGCTCTGGCAAAGGAAGAAGAACTTCAATTAGACAAGTCGATATTACAGATGTTAAAGAAATATGAACAAAGCTTGTTTGTTAAATCCGAATTAGAATACAGGATTTTCGAAATGAACGAAAAGTTTAAGACGATACATGATTGGAAACAGGAATCATCGTTGAAAATGATTGATCCGGACATGGAAGACGATCAAAAAATAGAATTGCTGCAGGACATTATCTCTCGTGTTCGGGTCAGTAAAGAGAAAATTGAAATTATTTTCCGTCATCCGTTATTTACAGGATTGGAGGGAAGGGAAGAAATTGGACTTATCTAAGATTTTGACTCCCGGCATGAAAGGGGTTTTTTATGGTCGGCATTCCACGCATAAGCAGACAATGGAAACACAGCGTCGTAGCGCCTATGATTTAGCCGAAAAATATCAATGTACGATTGTGGAAGAAATTCTGGACGAGGGGGTGTCTTCACGAAAAAAAGATCGTGAAGGATATAAGCGATTGATTGCTGCTGCTTATGAAAAGAAATTTGACTTCGTTATTATCTATTCACATTCCCGCATTGCACGCATACCTGAAGAACATGATCTGATTCGTGCAACGATGCATATATTAGATATC
The DNA here is from genome assembly GCF_030268025.1 of Parageobacillus sp. G301. Classification (NCBI taxonomy): domain Bacteria; kingdom Bacillati; phylum Bacillota; class Bacilli; order Caryophanales; family Anoxybacillaceae; genus Parageobacillus; species Parageobacillus sp. G301. The sequence continues at coordinate 1,651,314 of NZ_BSDB01000001.1, read as the reverse complement.
CCAATCATCGAAAGTGAAACAGAAAGTTTATATGATTTTGGCGATACCATTTTTAGAGCGATTAAAGATGGAGTAGCCAAATATGAGCTGGATAAAATCCGGATCAATACAAAAAATGCAATTGAAACGTTGGCGAAAAATGGACGATGGACAGGTGGCAGAGCTCCGTTTGGGTATCAGTATACTTCCAAAAAGGAAGGAGGAACCGAAAAGTTTGATATAGTGGAAGCTGAAATAGAATTGGTGAAAAAAGTGTTTGAGTTATATAAAAATCATCATGGTTTTTCATCTATTGCCCAACAGCTTCCTGAAAACAGTTATCGTGGAAAAGCATGGACTAAAGACCACGTGAAAAACATCATTACGAATCCCTTTTATGCAGGTTATATCGCAATCAGAAGAAAACACGAAAAGAAACACAATGCGTTAAAAGACAGAAGTGAGTGGATAATGAAAAAAAGTCCACTTATTCCGGCGGTTTTAACGATTGAAGAATGGGAGTATTGCTGGAATCTATACAAAACAAAGAACGAGAGAAAAATTCCACCGAAACACTTTAAAACATCTTTTCTGTTAACAGGTTTGTTAAAGTGCCAAAATTGTAATGGGGGTTTAATTGGAAAAGATCAGCGAACGACAAGCAACCAGGGAAAAGTATATGGAAAGAAAGTGTATTTATGCAAATCATGCAATTATAAAATAGATGCAGATGATGCACATCAAACGGTATTAAAAGTATTCAAAAGTTATCAAGGTATAGATACGGAGAAACTGATCTCGGCTGTTCAGGAAAAAGTGGAAACAGAAATTAGCAGCATCATGAAAAGTATTGAGGATTTAAAAGTGTCATGGCAAACAGAAAAACGAAAACTCCAGCTTTGCGATATTGAAATTGAAAAAGCCTTTAAAAGGAAGGAAGAAAAGGAACCTCACATCAAAATATTGATCATTACAAAAGATCGGATCCTAAACAAAGTTCATCAAATTGAACGTTGGATTGAGGAAAAAGAGGCAAAAATGAAATTCTTAGAAGAGGTTCAAAAAAACGAAAATTTAATTAAAGATCATTTAAAACAATTTCAGGCGCCTGATTCTAGCTGCAATGAAGATATGCGAGCATTGTTCCTGTATTTATTTGAAGAAATCATGGTTAATAAAAAAGGACATTTGCAATGTAAACTACGCTTCAATTTAGATGATAAATGATACAAAAATCTCCTCATTTGCAGGAGATTTTTTTATTTATGTAATAACATATCTCGGTGATTAGGTGCATATATTGGTAGGTAAAGCAATTTTTCTCGGTAATTAAGGGTAGGACCCGATCGGAATTAACCCCAAATTACCGATATTGATACGACTGAAATTCAAGAAAAACCTTTGATTTCAAGGGACAAGCTGAGGTTTGTCCTAATTTTATTATGGACAAGAAAGTCCTTTTTTAACAGTTCTCGGTTATTTGGATAGAGGAGATTTGGAAACTCGGTAATTAGGTTGGTTAAGTATTACTGTTACATCTTATCGATCCAATGTCAAAGATGATTAGACCAACTGCGTTGAAGAATATGTTAGTGCAATACCGTGTCAATGCTTAAAACTGAATAATGAGAATTAGAAAAAGAAATCGAAACTAAACAACAAGATCCAATTCTATTCTCATTACAACTTTAAACAAGGAGGAGAGAACTTCCTTGTTTTTTAGCGACTAAAATAAAGTTACATCACTAATGTTATGATCATAAATTTACCTTGATTCAAAATTAGATTAGGCGAACAAGCAAAATTGTTCGGTTTTGGAGTAGTAACAAGGAAAATCTAAGAATTTGCAGTTCGGTAAGGAGATAGTTCAGTGATCCCTCAACTATCCCTTTGCCGAACTAAGTGGGACAAAAAGAAGGCTTGTCCCCTTTGGTATCAAGGAGTTTCGAACTCTTTGTAATTTCGTGAATTCACGTTCGTGATCGGAAGTTCGGTGTCGGGGGAGTAATGGAAGTAAAGGAGTTCGGTAATGTAGTGTTTACTCTAGTAAATTTATGTATGTAATCTTGGCTTATTTTATTAGTCTAGGTAAATATTACTTTTTTTTCTAAATGAGTTTATAATTACTGTTAGTTAGAGGTTGAATTTTTGAGGAGGGAAAGACGATGAATTCTCCATACATTTCGAGGGTAAAAATAAAGAATTTTAGAAATTTCCAAAGTGTAGATATTTCTTTAAGTCATAAACAAGTCATTATTGGTGAAAATAATGTAGGGAAAACCAATTTTTTAAAAGCAATTCAGCTAATATTAGACCCAACACTATCCGATGAAGATCGTTATTTGACTGAATCAGATTTTTATGAGGGTATCGAAAATCCTATGGAAAAAGGTGAAGAAATTGAAATAGTTATAGAAATTCGTGGGTTCGAACATAACAAAAATATATTGTCGGTTTTATCAGATGCTACTGTTTCTGATGATCCACCAACATTAAGATTGACTTACCGCTATTATCCAGTTGAAAAAGAGGATGGAACTAAAGATTATGAATACATCATTTTTCAAGGAGATAAACCTGATAAAATTTTCAAACATAGCCATCGAAAATATCTTAATATGAGAATTATTAATGCAATTCGTGATGTGGAGAGCGAATTGAGAAATTCACGAAAATCTCCTATTAACCAGCTACTTAAACAATATGAAATTGACAAAACAGAACTTAAAGAGCTTGCTGAGAAGCTTAAACAGAAAAGTGATGAAGTTTTAACATTAGATGAAATAAAAGATTTAACTAATAAAATTAATACACGGTTCAAAAAAATTATTGGTGTTCAACCAGATTCAATTGTATCGTTGGAAACGATTGATATCGATCCAAATCGCATTTTAAATACCCTTAAACTAATGATGGGAGATAAAAAAAGACCTACAAGCGAGACTAGTTTAGGAATAAACAATATATTGTATATTGCATTAATTCTTTTGCAATTAGAGGATAGAACAATACCAACGTTTTTAAAAAAAGAAAAATTTGAAGAACTATCCAAAAAAGAGGGAAGAGAAATCCTTATTTCTTCTTACGAAGAAAATGGGAACGGCAATTATTTTTTAAAAAGTGACTTATCGAATGATGAGATAAAACAACTATATTCTTTTATGGATACATATAACCCGGTTAATCAAGGATTTACCATTTTAGCTATTGAAGAGCCAGAAGCACATCTTCACCCTACATTACAGAGAATTATCTACAAGGACGTTATGCATGGAAATTCTTCGGTTCTTATGACGACACATTCACCACATATTACTTCAGTTGCTCCGATTGACTCAATTGTACATATGCGCTGGACAAGTAGTGGAACAAAAGTTTATACCAGTTCAAATATTAACCTTACTTCCTTAGAAAAAAGGGATCTTGAGAGATACCTTGATGTTAAACGTGGCGAAATATATTTTGGTAAAGGTGTTATATTAGTTGAGGGGATTGCGGAAGAGTATTTAATACCGAGATTTGCTGAATTAATGGGAAAACCTTTAGATCAAAAAGGAATTGTAGTATGTAACATTAACTGTACTAATTTTAAACCTTATGTGAAATTTTTGGATGTATTAGGAATCCCTTATGTTGTAATTACAGACGGTGATTATTATGTAATGAAGGAAGATGCAAAAAAAGAATATCATGTTTTACATGATGGAAGTCATAAGTCCTATGGATTTTTAGGGCTTGAGAAAATTTCTGAATTAATCATAGATTTACAAAAGATTGAACAAAGTCAACTCCCTTCTTGCTTAAAAAAACAAAGGGATGCATTTAGCGAGAAAGGATTTTTTGTTGGAAACTACACTTTAGAAGTAGATATTATGGAGAAAAGTCAAAGTAATCAAGATGCTAAGAAAATAATCTGTGAAGTATTTAATGAGTTGACTACTGGTGGCGATAAACAAAAAAGAAACTTTGCAGAAGAGTTAGATCAAGGAGAGTATTTTAAATGCTTAAGAAAAATTGAAGATAATATTGGAAAAGGGCGTTTTGCACAACGGTTATCTAGTATATGTATAAAGGAACAAATTCCAGATTATATAAAGAACGCAATTGATGAAATTTATAAAAGAGTGAGTGAGATTTAACAATGGATTTATTTAAGGAAAAACTGAATCAAATTAAAAAAGATAAAGATCAATACGAAGCTTTTTTATCAGAAAATAATACTGTCGTTATTGCAGGACCAGGTAGTGGCAAGACAACAGTATTGACTTTAAAAATAATGAAATTATTAATGGAAGAAATTAAACCTCCGCGAGGATTAGCTTGCGTTACATTCAGTAGGGCAGCTGCAAAAGAATTCAAAGATCGCTTAAATGACTTAGGATATCAGAAACGAGAGAATGTTTTTTTGGGTACAGTCCATTCGTTCTGTATTTCGGAAATTATTTCTCCGTTCGCTCACTTATACAATTACGATATACCATTACCTATAAAGATTGTAGCTGAAAAAAAGAAGAAATCTCTTTTTAAAAAAATAATTCAGGACTTTCAATTAGAAAACACAAATATAAGAATTGAAGATATGGACAAGGAAAGAACACTTAACATAAAAGGGATTAGTGAGGTGGAAATTCCTACATATGATCTCGCTTTAAAAGTGGCTATTGAGTATGAAAAACGTCTTCATGCTGAAGGTTTTGTTGATTTTGTTGACATTGTAAAATATGCCACCTTACTAATTCAAAATCATGAATATGTAAGAAGGTGTTTGGAAGCAAAATTTCCTTGGATACTAATTGATGAGTATCAAGATCTTGGAAAACCACTTCATGAGATGGTACTTTCCCTGTTGAAGAATACAAATATAAAATTCTTTGCGGTAGGGGATCCTGATCAATCTATACATAGTTATAATGGAGCAATTCCTGATTACTTAAATGAATTATATGGTTTACCAAATATCAATAAAGTGAGATTGAAAACTAATTATAGAAGTAATCAAGATATTATTGATGCTTCAGAATTAGCACTTGGAGATAAGCGAGAGTATAAGGCTGGAGCAAGGTTAAACGAAAATGCCGAATTTCATTTTATTACATGTGAAGAAGAAATGTATGATCAATATGTTAAAGTTGCAAAAGAAATAATCCCTTCCTGCATGAAAGCTGGAATACCTTTAGAGGAAATAGCGATTATGGTTGGTTATAATAACCAAGCAAAAGAGCTTGGAGCTATTCTGAGTCGCGAGGGAATTCCGTATTATATAACAAAGTTTGAATTTCAACGGACTGATGTAGTTATGTGGCTAGAACGTTGCGCTTTATGGTGTATAGATAAAAGCAAAGAATCATTCGATGATTTAGTTGAATTTTGGATTCATCTTAATAGACAGCATCAGAAATTTATCATTACAAATGAATTGATTTTTTTTAGAAGAAAATTATTTGATGTTTTAACTTCAAGCATAAAGCACAACCATTGCTTAAGCAAATGGTTAACATTTGTGATTCATAACCTTGAACTGTTATCGCTCTTAAAAGATTCTCATATTTATCCTGATGAAGTTGATAATCTAAAGCAATTAATCAAAACATCTACTAAAGGTGAATTCTCTAATTACAATTTGGATAAATTTAGTAAATTGGGAAAGCCGGAAGATCAGGTGACTATTACTACAAGGCATGGCTCAAAAGGATTGGAATTTGAGGTGGTTATTTTGTTGGGGATGGAGGATGATCACTTTCCGTCATATAAAAATAAACGAGATCCAAGGAAATTAAGCGAAGACCGCAGAGTGTTTTTTGTTTGTATCAGTCGAGCAAAACGAGTTTGTTATCTTTTAAGATCTAAAAAATATACAAAGGAAACTCAATACGGAATAAAGACATTTAATTATAAGCCTTCTGAATTTTGGGAGATATTGTATTCCAAATATGGTGAAAAAGTTCCTAGTTCGTAGGTTTATCTTAATTTTTTTTGTACGCTGAATAGATATTTTGTCATCTAAGTATTTTACTTTTATTTGTTATAGTTAAAAAAACAGCAAACGTTGTCTTTGGTCATTGGCTCACTTGTCTTCCAAATTAATGTTTGTAATGGGGAGTTTGGTGATAACGGATTTATTTTTAATAAATTTATGCTTGTAAAATTAATTAAATCTAATTATTATGTTAAAATTTATACCGTCTTAATTTAGGGGGGGGTAAATGTATGATTAAAAATATATTGAAGGAAGTAGAAAGTTCTAGATGTTCTACATATTTATCAACAGAGAATCAAGAAAGTTTAAAAAAAATTGTTTCGGATACAACAATGTTAAATGTGCTAGAAAAAATTTCAGTAGATAATGACTTGACTAGGATAGTTGATAAGATTATAAATGACAGAAATTTTAATGAAATAGTAAAACAAGCAGATTTAGTAAAAGATGAATATAGACCAATTCATAAACAAACCCTTACTAAAGATATGATTCTAGAAAGAATTATTCGTTTTATTAACTGTTCTTTACAAACAGATGAAGTTAATGACCCAATGGTACCTACTGAATATAAGCATCCATTAGTTTCTGGACAGGTTGTCAAAGTATTATTTTCTGGGGTTGGAAGTGAAATCGATAATGAGCATTTTGCTATAGTGTGGGAGACTAAGTCCAATCGAGATCAAGTTGTAGTTATTCCTACTACGAGTCTCAAACCAACGACAAGGGAAACTAAAAACTTTTTTAATATCGGTAAGATTCCTCCATTTAGTAAACAGACAGTAGTGAGTCTTGAACAGTTAACCTGTGTAAGCCGGAAAAGAATAGTGGAATACCTTTTTAATGACGGAAGGGGTAATATGGTACAGGCAATAATAAACCAAGATCAAAGGCGCAGAATTGAAGATGGATTCAGGGTAACCCTGTTAAGACAAAAAACACTTTTAGACGAGTTAATTAATCAGAGAAAAGATTATGTACCTGAATTTATCAATTACAGTGTACAAGTAAAACATTTACATCGACCAATAAGAAATGTGAGTTTTGACAGTTCTAAACTTATTACAAAATATCAATTATTTAATGACCTTAATCAATATGAAATAAAATGGCATAGAACAAAGTTAAATAGGAGTGACAGAAAAAAAATGTTGAAGTCTTGGGCATATTCAATAGCAGAGATTGATCCAATTAGTAAATCGGTTATTAAGGATCGAGATACAAAACAACAAGAGCTCTACAGACAACTTTTGGGTACAAAAATAATTTAAAAAATGTTGACATTCAGTAATTAATGTTATAAGATTTAAGTAGAAATAACTCTGCTGGTGGATCCGGCATAAAATATTACATAATTTTAGCCTGTGGATCGGGTAACTAAAAACTAAAAGGGACTCATTTTTGAGTCCTTTTTAGTTTATTATTATGTCTTCATCAAAAAAATCCTTGTCTGAAACTTCATTTATATAGAAATTTAAGGTGTTTCCACAATGTGAACATCTGTTTTTGTATCGGTTATTCAATAATTGGATAGTTTTTTGAGCTGCATCTAAAGAAAGTGCCTGAACAACAAATTTATACTTATTATTAGCACAGTTGATATTTCCACAGCCAACAACGATGTTATATCTTGACATCTTGAATACCCCTCTTTTATTTATTATTTACTTTACCTCTTATTTAGAAATATATTCTTCGGTTACATGTATATGAAAACTGATTTTTTGATTAGTTAAAGGTTAGGGGTTTTTGGTATATGGTTTTAAAGAATTTAATTGAGCATACACTAGACGTAATGTATTGTTTAGGTAATTATGAGAAAACAAAAACTATTAAGGTTTTATCGTCTAAGCACCTTAGCTAAACGAAGGTTGGGCGACGTATTGGCATCAACGGATTTTACGGGAAATGGATTTAACGAGCGAAGAGGCGATTGAATTTGCGAAATTAAACGCCAATGTCGTGCAGCCATCTCGCACAGGGATTAATCCATATTATTTAGGGTTGAAAATTTTTGAAGATATTGAAGAGCGTTGGAACAACCCAACGGAGGAAATGAAAAAACTTGGGGTGAAGCCAGGATCGGGACGCCAAAAAATTTTTGAAGTACGTGAACTCGAATCCGATATTTCGTTTTTACGCAATTATTTAACGAAAGAGTTAGTGATGCGCGAGGATATGTATTTATTTCAAAAACAAGGGAAAGAGTATAAAGTTGTTGATAAAAATTGGGAGCACATTCGCGATCAACTCGTCAGTATGCGTGTCAATGGCGGATTTCCATACATTACAGTAAATGATGGCGATTACATGCGCAATGGTGAATTATATTTAAAACATTGGTATGAAGGGATTGAATTAGACATTAAATATTTAGAAAAAGTTCTTCCGTACATTTATCAGTTATGGGGCCGCGCTGTTCATATGGAAACGGTCGTTGAAGAGAAGCCTGTATTATTTACGTATGATGGAAAAACAGTGCATCGAAAATATATATAAAAATCAATGGAAAGGAGCTGTGAAGGCAGCTCCTTTTTATATTCGTTAGTTGACATTTGTGGAGAAATTGATTACTATAAGAACCAGATTAAATACATATACATGTATATGTAAATGAAATTATTATAGAGAAAAAACAAGGAGGACTTCATGATGAAAGTAGCGATTATCGCAGCTAACGGTGGTTTATTTGACGCATACAAAGTATTTAATATTGCCACAGCGGCAGCAGCATCTGAGGCGGAAGTAGGCATTTTTTTCACGTTTGAAGGGTTGAATCTCATTCATAAAGAAGCACATAAAAACTTACCGCTTCCAGAAGGAAAAGAGCATTTCCAAGAAGGATTTCAAAAAGCAAATGTTCCATCGATCGAAGAGCTTGTAAAAATGGCGCAAGAATTAGGTGTGAAACTAGTTGCGTGCCAAATGACGATGGATGTCATGGGCCTTGACAAAGATCAATTTGTCGATGGAATTGAAGTCGCTGGCGCTGCAACATTTCTAAACTTTGCGAAAGACGCCGACATTACGTTGACGTTCTAGTGGAGGGACGAAAATGAAACGAGTTACGGTATATACGACAACGACATGTCCGTATTGTGTAATGGTAAAAAACTTTTTACGTGAACAAGGCGTTCCGTTTGAAGAAGTCAACGTGCAACGGGATCCTGTCGCGGCTCGGAAACTTGTTGAAACAACAGGGCAAATCGGAGTCCCGCAAATCGAAATCGATGGTCAATGGGTAATCGGATTTGATCCGGACGCCATCATGCAATTGCTGCAACGTTAGCAAGATATGGGATGTCATTGCTGGAAAAGAACTTGTTCCAACAATGATTAACGGTAAGAAATGGTTCGTTCTTGATGTACGCAACAAAGAGATATTCGATGATTGAAAAATGGAAGGAAAGAAACATATACGATTGGAAGTATGTCAAACGGATATGGGAAAATTTCAAGCAGATAAAGAACAACAACGGGGAATGGAAATCGATCCAAACCGTTGTGCAATTTGCTAAAAATGCATCAGCAAGAAAAAGCTTCGGATTATGGATTCCGAAGCTTTTTGATTATAATAATCATTAAAAAAAGAATACAGGAGGATTTATGATGGCAGGGCATCGTTTTCATCCAGAAAAGGCGGAAAAATTATTAGATCCGAAGCGAAAAGAAATCATTGCTCCAGAACGGGCAATAGAGATATTGCAAATCGGAACGCAAGATGTCATCGTTGATTTGGGAGCTGGCAATGGGTATTTTACCGTGCCAATGGCGAAAATGACGAAAGAAAAAGTATATGCTGTCGATGTACAACAAGAAATGTTGGAATTTTTAAAGACACACGCAGAAAAAGAACAAGTGGACAATATTGAATATATGCTTGAGGATGTATCGAATACGTCTTTGCCTTCACGATTGGCGGATAAGGGGCTCATGTCGTTCGTGTTTCATGAAGTAGATGATCATGACGCAGTGCTTGCTGAGATACAACGGGTGATGAAACCAAACGGAAAATTTCTGATCATTGAATGGGAAGCGGTAGAAAGCGAAATGGGGCCGCCGCTTCATGAGAGAATTCCTTCTCAGCAATTGCTAGAATATATGAAAACAAAACACCAGAATGTGGAATTTGTATCATTTCATCCAACCGTATACGGTATATTGCTAACGTATTGAGTCAACAGTGGTTATCTCAATACATGTTGGGATGATGAACGATACATCATTTATCCACATATTGTTAAAATAAAACAGTTGCTAATATACCTATAAGGGTATATAATAAACACGGACAACAATGATGGAGCGAGGTGATCGCTATATTGTATATCATCAGCCTGATTATTTTCAGTTTATTATTCATAGCATTGTATCGCCGTTATTATCCGATAAGCGGTGTTCCATGCATAGATATAGCCGATAAACGAATCAAGGATATGGTTGTGTTAGATATTCGTGATTATAACGAAACAACAGAACCGCCTATTGCTAATTCTCTTCATATTCCGTATGCTTATTTAAAACGGCATTTTTCTAATATTCCGAGTAAATCGCTTCATATTATTGCAAACGATGAAATCGAAAAAAATTTAGGCGTACGTTTTTTACGACGCCGCGGTTTTGACGTACAAAGCTATTCAATCATCCATTGTCCTTGTCGAGAAAGGGGAAATGAAAAATGGAATACAATAAAGAAATCAAAAACCGCTTAAGACGGATTGAGGGACAAGTGAAAGGCGTTCTTAGCATGATGGAACAAGGAAAAGACTGCAAAAGCGTTGTCGCGCAATTATCGGCGGCACGCAATGCGATTGATCGCGCCATTGCGGTTATTGTAAGTACCAATTTAGAAAATTGTCTGCGCGAAAGCATGGAAAAAGGAGAAAAAACGGAACATTTAGTCAAAGAAGCGGTAGAGCTATTAGTAAAAAGCAGATAAGTCAACTCTTGAAAAAAGGGTTGACACACTCTTTTACACATATTAATATACCTATAGGGGTAATGGTAAAATAATAAGGAGGTTATCCATCATGAATGTAAATAAAGTATTAGATGCGAAAGGATTAGCTTGTCCAATGCCGGTTGTAAGAGCGAAAAAAGCGATGGATGAATTAACATCAGGGCAAGTGCTCGAAGTGCAAACAACGGATAAAGGATCAAAAAACGACTTGCCGGCATGGGCAAAAGCAAGCGGCCATACGGTTATTGATATGAAAGAGGAAAATGGCGTATTGACGTTTTGGATTCAAAAAGGGTAATTTTTTAGCGTTTTATATACGTATATGAGTATATGTATAAGAAAGGAGGAACTTAATGTCGCAACAAAAGAAAAAAACAACGATTATTTTATTTAGCGGCGACTACGATAAAGCGATGGCGGCGTACATCATCGCGAATGGTGCCGCCGCTTATGACCATGACGTCACGATTTTCCATACGTTTTGGGGATTGAACGCATTGCGAAAAAATGCGCATATTCCGGTGAAAAAAGGGTTTTTGGAAAAAATGTTTGCCAAAATGATGCCGCGCGGAGCGGATCGCATGGGACTTTCACGCATGAACTTTGGCGGCCTCGGACCAAAATTAATCAAACACGTTATAAAAAAGCATAACGCGATGCCGCTGCCACAATTAATCGAAATGGCAAAAGAGCAAGGGGTTAAGTTAGTCGCGTGTCAAATGACTGTTGATTTATTAGGGTTGAAGCCAGAAGAATTGATCGATGGCATTGAGTTTGCTGGAGTGGCAACGTATTTGGCGGATGCGTCAGAAGGGAACATAAACTTATTCATTTAAAGGTGATTACGAATGACACAAACAGTAATGAATATCGTTTTATTCCTATTGTTTGTTTGGTTTATTGCAATCCGCGTCATTCCACCGCGTGGAGTACGGATGATTACAACAGCAGAGCTAAAGAAAGAATTAGGAAAAAAAGATGTGCAGTATGTGGATGTACGTACTCCCGCGGAGTTCCGTGCGAATCATATTCGCGGATTTTTAAAAATATTCCCCTTCATGAACTGCCAAAACGTGCCAACGAATTATCCAAGGAAAAAGAAGTGATTGTGATTTGCCAAAGCGGAATGCGAAGTACAAAAGCCAGCAGAATATTGAAGAAACTTGGATTCCAATACGTAACAAACGTAAAAGGCGGGATGAACGCTTGGTCATAAAAAAGGTGGGGATCGTTGATGAAACAATTAACGGCAAAAGAAGTTGAAAAACTTCTTCAAGAAGGAAAACAACTGAACATTATCGATGTTCGTGAAGTGGATGAAGTAGCGACTGGGAAAATTCCTGGTGCGATTAATATTCCGTTAGGATTGCTCGAATTTCGCATGAATGAGCTAGATAAAAATAAGGAATATATCCTTGTTTGCCGTTCGGGTGGAAGAAGCGGGCGCGCAGCTCAACTGCTGGAAAGTCATGGATATCATGTGATCAATATGACTGGCGGCATGTTGGAATGGGAAGGATCTGTTGAATAAATAAAACAGCAAAAGGAGGAATGCAGCATGATTCGTGTAGATATGACAGTCGATGCAAAGGGATTATCTTGTCCAATGCCAATTGTAAAAACAAAAAAAGCGATCAATGACTTGCAACCGGGACAAGTGCTTGAAGTACAGGCAACCGATAAAGGCTCGAAAGCCGATATCAAAGCATGGGCGGAAAGTACCGGCCATCAATACTTAGGAACGATTGAAGAAGGAAACGTGTTAAAACATTATATTCGTAAAGCAAGTGACCATGAGACAAAAGGCGAAGCAACATATTCTCATGTAATTTCCAATGAACAGCTGGCGGAAAAAATAAATGATGATTCTGTGGTCATTATAGATGTCCGCGAGCCGGCGGAGTATGCGTTCGGACATATACCAGGTGCTATTTCGATTCCGCTTGGAGAACTAGAAGACCGCATCCATGAGTTGCCGAAGAATAAAACGATTTATGTTGTTTGCCGTACTGGAACGCGCAGCGATTTAGCGGCACAAAAATTAACAGAAAAAGGATTTACTAATGTATGGAATGTCGTCCCAGGCATGTCAAAATGGGAAGGACCGCTCGATACAGCTCAATCCTGATTGAGCGGTTTTTTAAAAAACAAAAATATACTATAGGGGGTATAAAAATGACGGTAAAAGAAATGACGGTGCAAACATTAACAGAAAAAGTATTAAATAAAGAACATCTCGTTATTTTTGACGTACGTAACGAAAGCGATTTTCATGATTGGAAAATTGAAGGGGAGAACTTTGAATATATTAATGTTCCATACTTTGAGTTGATTGATGGTGTAGATTCGGTTATCGGCCGCCTTCCAAAAGACAAAGATGTTGTCGTTGTTTGTGCCAAAGGCGGTTCAGCGGCATTTGTGGCAGAACAATTAGTAGAAGCCGGATTTGACAACATTTACACGCTCGTTGGCGGCATGAAAGCGTGGAGCGAACATCTTCATAAAGCAAAAGTATATGAAGATGACAAGATGAAAGTATATCAATTCATTCGTGTCGGAAAAGGATGTCTCTCTTATATGGTGATTTCCGGAAACGAAGCGCTTGTCGTTGACCCATCGCGGTTTATTGATGTATATGAACAAGTCGCGCAAGAAGAAGGGGTAGCGATTACGCATATCGTCGATTCCCACTTACATGCAGATCATATTTCCGGCGGAAAAGCGTTAGCAGAACGTACAGGAGCGACATATTACTTGATGAAAAGCGAAGGAGCGGTGTTTGATTTCGAACCGCTGGAAAAACATGACCGCATTGATTTTGAACAAGTGCAATTAGAAGTATTAGCGGTGAAAACGCCAGGGCATACGCCGGGAAGTGTTTCCTTCTTCGTGAATAATCAATTGCTTTTCTCTGGAGATACGATTTTTGTCGGCGGACTCGGACGCCCGGATTTAGGCGGAAAAGCGGCGGAATGGGCAGCGGATTTATACGACACGGTATACGAAAAAGTAGCCGCGATTGCGGATGATGTAATCGTTCTGCCTGCCCATTACGCTAATTTGGATGAAGAAATGAGCAAAGCGGGATATATCGGCGATACATTAGGCAACATTCGTGCCCGCAACGACATGATGCAGCATAAGAAAAAACAAGAATTTATCGATATTGTCGTGCAAAACGCAAACACAGAGACACCGCCAAACTTTGAAGACATCGTAGCGATTAACCGCGGGCTGAAAGCAGTCGACATGGAACAGCAGCAAGAACTCGAAATCGGTCCAAACCGTTGCGCGCTGCATCATACCCGTTAATTTGAAGGGAGTTGAAAAAATGAATGGGAATAAGGTCGTCGATACAAAAGGATTATCTTGTGCCATGATCGTTGTGAAGGCAAAAAAGGCTATCGATGAATTGCCACCCGGTCAAATACTTGAAATCGAAACAATGGATCAAGGAGCGAAAAATGATCTAACCGCTTGGATAAACGTAAGCGGTCATGAGCTAGTCGATTATAAAGAAGAAAATGGTGTATGGAAATTTTGGGTTAAAAGAAAATAATCATTCGGGGGTACGTATAAAGTACCCCCTAGTTTTCGAAAAGTCAAAAGGGGTAATGTATTGATGGAATTGACATTGAATTTCATCATCGTGATTTTTCTCATTGGCTTTATCGGTTCATTTATTTCTGGAATGGTTGGCATTGGCGGGTCCATTATTAAATATCCGATGCTCCTCTATCTTCCGCCACTATTTGGGCTTGCCGCGTTTAGCGCCCATGAAGTGTCGGGAATTAGCGCGGTGCAAGTGTTTTTTGCGACGATTGGCGGCGTTTGGGCGTATCGAAAAAGCGGTTATTTAAATAAAACATTAATTCTTTATATGGGGATTAGCATTTTGATCGGCAGTTTCCTTGGCGGATTCGGTTCAAAAGTGATGAGTGAAGGAACAATTAATGTCGTGTACGGTATTCTTGCCGCGTTGGCTGCTGTTATGATGTTTGTTCCGAAAAAAGATATTGACGATATTCCAATCGATCAAGCGGCATTTAACAAATGGCTTGCGGCTGCATTAGCGTTTGTCATTGGGATCGGCTCAGGGATCGTTGGCGCAGCGGGAGCGTTTTTGCTGGTGCCTACTATGCTTGTTGTGTTAAAAATCCCAACACGAATGACGATCGCGTCTTCGCTGGCGATTACGTTTATTTCATCCATTGGTTCCACGTTCGGAAAAATCACGACGGGTCAAGTGGAACTGCTTCCTTCCATCATCATGGTTATTGCCAGCTTAATCGCCTCTCCTTTAGGAGCAAAAGCGGGGCAAAAAATGAACACAAAAATATTGCGAGTTATTTTAGCTGTTTTCATTTTAGCGACAGCCGTAAAAATTTGGGTTGATATTTTATAATTTCAAGTATAAATATGAACCGCATTTTATTTCAATCATTTCATTTCCATGTATAGTTTGCTTTAAATCGCCCACACTAGCTGGTGAAAATATCAAGGAGGGTGTGGGCGTTAATGAAAGAAGTATTGCAGCGTGTCAAAGAAAAGCTGGAACAATCGTTTGACAATCCGGGCGCTTACGATTTGGAACAATGTCTCCGCGAACTCGAGCAGTTAAAGGCGACGGCAGGCGACAAACAACAAATGATGGAAGATGTCATTCGCGCTATCACCCACGCGAAAAACGCGCAAGCACAGCTTGCCAATGCGGGCGATGAGTCGGCAACGAACGCTTTTGCCGAAGCGTATCGGGCGCTTGATCAAGCGATTGAATCTTACAGCAACGTAGATAATGACCCAGTGTGAATAGGCAAGGATTCCCTTGCCTATGCATGAGTAATGTTTATGGAAGAAAGCTTGTTTCCGTTCACTTGGGGAGGAGATCCATAAAGAAGGAAAGGCTAGGAAGAAAAAATCTCCGACAAAATCTTGATACAATCTTTTAACTAATAGTTCATTGAAGTATGATCGTGTTTTTCCGTAAGATATAGGTGTTGGAAAGATGGAAACTTTGACAAGGAGGAACTACACATGAAAGCCCTTACCTATCTGGGACCAGGAAAAAAAGAAGTAATGGAAAAGCCAAAACCGAAAATTGAAAAGGAAACCGATGCAATTGTTAAGATCACAAAAACAACGATTTGTGGAACAGACTTGCATATTCTTTCAGGGGATGTTCCTACGGTAGAAGAAGGTCGAATTTTAGGGCATGAAGGCGTAGGAATTATTGAAGAAGTTGGTTCAGCAGTAAAAAATTTTAAAAAAGGCGATAGAGTGCTGATTTCTTGTATTACCTCGTGTGGAAAATGCGAAAATTGCAAAAAAGGGTTGTATGCTCATTGCGAAGATGGCGGCTGGATCTTGGGACACTTAATTGATGGAACCCAAGCAGAGTATGTAAGAATTCCACACGCAGACAACAGTCTTTATCCGATTCCGGAAGGCGTGGATGAAGAGGCACTCGTCATGCTTAGTGACATTCTTCCGACAGGTTTTGAAATTGGGGTGTTAAACGGCAAGGTTCAGCCTGGACAAACCGTTGCCATTATCGGAGCTGGTCCCGTAGGTATGGCAGCGCTATTAACGGCTCAGTTTTATTCACCTGCAGAGATCATTATGGTTGATTTAGACGATAACCGTTTAGAAGTTGCGAAAAAATTTGGTGCAACTCAAGTGGTTAATAGCGCTGATGGTAAGGCAGTGGAAAAAATTATGGAATTAACCGGCGGAAAAGGTGTAGACGTCGCGATGGAAGCCGTCGGAATTCCAGTAACATTTGATATTTGCCAAGAAATTGTAAAACCAGGCGGCTATATAGCCAATATAGGTGTTCATGGAAAAAGCGTGGAGTTTCATATTGAGAAATTGTGGATACGGAACATTACGTTGACAACCGGTCTTGTCAATACGACTTCTACCCCGATGTTATTAAAAACGGTGCAGTCGAAAAAATTAAAACCGGAACAATTAATTACACATCGCTTTGCTTTTTCTGACATTATGAAAGCTTATGAGGTATTTGGCAACGCAGCAAAAGAAAAAGCATTAAAAGTCATTATTTCCAACGACTAAAAAAATCAATTCTTAATCATTAGAGCCTGTATCATTGCCTATTATACAATGATACAGGCTCTTTTTCTATACAAATTGCTTTTATCCATTTTTGACTTAGTTTCTGCCATGGCCTGAAAAACTCCCACAAAAGTCCTGGCTTACAATTAAATTCATACTAACGTGACTGTACCAATAAAGGCACGATATTGCCTTCCTCGTTGTTCTTCAGTTTATTGTTTCCTTTTCTCACAGATTTACGACGGCAAAACGGAGATTTTTTGGCAGAATCTGCATTTCAGCGAAGCGGATAATGATATTCTTGAGTGGTTACATTAAACATGCGGCAGACGATGATAAAAACGCGAATGATGAAACTGCTGCTCGTATGAACATCAAGAAAGTAAGGCTTGTGATTACCGCTTAGAATTGCAGCCGTGATTCTTGAAGCGAAGCGGCCGTAAATCACTTACAAAGCGAACAAGTATCAGTGGATCGTGACAGTTGATCTTTTCAAAGTTAGCAGAACAATCGTCCAATGTCATAACAAAATCATTCAGTTATAGAAGGCATATGTAGGATCAAACCAATATCAGACAGAAAGGTGGTAATCAAACGTGATACGTGATATTGATTTGCAATCTATTCAAGAAGTAAGAAATTACCTTGAAGAAGCTAAATCAGCACAAAAAATCATTCAAAAGATGAAACAAAGCGAGATTGATCAAATTGTTGAAAGCATGGTGAATGCGGCAAGAGAAGAAGCGGAACGATTGGCGGCTATGGCGGTTGAAGAGACCGGTTTTGGCAATGTAGCAGATAAAACGGTGAAAAATCTTTTTGCGGCGAATGACGTTTACAATGCGATCAAAGATATGAAAACCGTTGGGATTGTTCGTCGGGATGAACAAAATCGCGTATGGGAAGTTGCTCACCCTGTAGGGATCGTTGCTGGAATCGTCCCATCTACCAATCCTACTTCAACCGCAATTTTTAAATCGTTGATCGCGGTGAAGGCAAGAAATGCTATTGTTTTCAGTCCGCATCCTTCCGCTGCAAAATGTACGGCGGAAGCGGCAAGAATCATGCAAGAAGCGGCAGAACGCGCTGGGGCTCCAAAGGGGCTGATTTCTTGCATCAAGCAACCAACATTGCCTGCGACGAATGAGTTAATGAGACATAAATTAACAGACCTTATTCTCGCAACAGGCGGCCCTGGTATGGTGAAAGCAGCTTACAGTTCCGGGAAACCTGCCTATGGCGTAGGACCTGGAAACGTACCGGTCTATATTCATGAGAGTGCTGATATAGCCAAAACAGTCCAACTAATCATCCAAAGCAAGACGTTTGATTATGGAACAATCTGCGCTTCCGAACAAGCGCTTGTCGTCGATCAATCCATCAAAGAACGAGTCATTTCTGAGTTCAAAAAGCAAGGTGCCTACTTCTTGAATGAGGAAGAAAAACAAAAAGTGGCCTCCGTCATCATGGTAAACGGGTCGTTAAATGCGAAGATCGTTGGAAAATCGCCGCAAGTGATTGCGGAAATAGCCGGAATTAAGGTTCCATCCGATACGAAATTGCTCATTGCGGAAGAGACAAATATAGGCAAAGAATATCCATTCTCCATTGAAAAATTGTCAACGATCCTTGCCTTTTATACCGTGAAGGATTGGCATGAAGGAAGCGATATTTGCGTAAAACTGCTGGAATTGGGTGGACTAGGCCATACCTTAGGAATTCACTGTGAAGACGAAAAGCTGATCGAAGCGTTCACCATCGATAAACCAGTTGCACGTATTATTATCAATTCCGGTACGACGTTTGGCGGAATCGGTGCCACTACGGCAATTCAGCCATCCTTGACATTAGGATGCGGTTCTTTCGGTAATAACATTACTTCTGACAATATTGGACCACAGCATTTGATTAATATTAAACGTATAGCATATGGAATTCGTGAGATGCAGGAGTCAAACAAACAGTTGAAAGAGAAAAATCCCGCACTAACTTAAAGCACTTTAGAAAAGTTTGTAAACCAATATTATCCTGAGAAAGCAAGGAAGTAATAGCGTACAACAAACCCAGCGGCAAGCTGGGTTTGTTGTATATTCTCACCAATTTTTAAATTCAAAATTATTCTGATGATTTTATATGAATTTTTACCGTTAACCTGCATAATGTTGTAATACCCCAGAAGATCGATAATAAGGAATTTTCCAAAAAATGATATTAAAAATTCGTGAAAAAATTTAAGGGTAAAAAAGGAATTTTTTTATATCGCATAGAAAAATGATAATATCAACGATTTTTTTGGAGGGGTTTATCTTTAATGCGCTTTCAACATCCGAGTTAACCGATAGGAGATTGTAGATTTCTTTGGGATGTGCTAATCTATCCATGCAAGAGACATTAACCTTCTTATTTGGATCGTTTGCTTGTATATCTTTATTCTAGAAGCCGGTTCATGTCACTTTTATTTACTTCATTTACTCAAGTGCTCAAATGCAGTTGTGATATAATAAAATATTATAATAATAATTTGACAAACTTGGAGGTAGCAATGGAACTTCTAGAAGTGTTTAAAGCCTTGTCCAATGAAACAAGGCTGCAAATCGTACAGTGGTTAAAAAATCCTGAAATTCACTTTCCAAAACCGCAGCATGGGGATATACACGAAGATGGAGTTTGCGTAAGCGATATCCATAAAAAAGTTGGATTGTCACAATCTACAGTGTCCCTTTACCTGTCCATGTTGCAAAACGCCGGATTGATAAAAGCAAAACGAGTTGGGCAATGGACTTATTATAAAAGAGATGAGGAGAACATCAAAAAAATAATCGAATTGTTATCTAGGGATTTATAGCCTCAATTCTTCGCTCACGTTTAGATTGTGAGCATCAATTATTATTTTGGGCTTGAATCCTCTTTATTTTTATATTATTATATTAATAGTTCTAGATATCTATAAATATAGAATTGTTTCTAAATCTCTTTTATTTTTATGATTTATATCGATAATTCTAGATATTTATATTTATAAAAACAGATAAAAATAGACGGAATAAATCGGTTTGGTAAATATAGATTTGCGCATTATCTGACTGTCGGGCTGTTTTTGTCTTTGGAATACTAGGGGTAGTATTAAGACATCGAAAGCAACGGGATGGCTGAAAGAAATGTAAATGTGGAGGAACGATGATGAATCGTTTTGAAAAACACAAAGGATATTCACGCATGTTTAAAGAAAACCATCTTACTCTCGGGTTGTTCTTTCCAATTGAATCATACGAGGGCAGCATTCCAAAGATGGACATTGAAAAGCAAATGAAGCTGGCAAAAAGAGCAGAAGAGCTCAATTTTGCTGCATTGTTTGTTAGAGATGTTCCATTACATGACCCTTATTTTGGAGATGTAGGTCAAATTTATGATCCTTGGGTTTATTTAGGATATATAGCCGCCCATACCGAAAAGATTGCTTTGGGAACCGCAAGTATTATTCTCACCTTGCGCCACCCTTTGCATGTTGCCAAAGCAGCCGCTTCGGTTGACAAACTATCTGGCGAACGTTTGATTCTAGGGGTGGCGACTGGGGATCGCCCTATCGAATTTCCAGCTTTCTCAGTCGAGCCTGAACAGCGCAGCGCTTTGTTTCAAGAAGCTGTATTCGTAATGAAAAAAGCGTGGAAGGAGAACTTTCCGGTGATCGAATCGCCGCGAGTCCATATGTCGAACGGGGACCTTTTGCCGAAACCTCGCTTGTCGGACATTCCGGTGCTGGTAACTGGCCACAGCTCTCAGTCCGTGGAATGGATTGCTGAAAACGGCGATGGTTGGATGTATTATCCGCGTAACTTGAGATTCCAAGCGGAATTGATTAAAAATTGGCGCTCTCATACCGATCAGTTTAAACCGTTCACTCAATCTTTATATGTAGATTTGACGGAGGACCCAAATCATCCGCCAATCCCTATTCATTTAGGGTTCCGAGTCGGACGCAATATACTCATTGAGTTCCTGGAAAGTCTTAAAAATATTGGTGTCAATCACGTGATTATCAACTTAAAATATGGCCATCGTCCTGTTGAAGAAGTGATTGAAGAATTAGGAGAAGAAGTTGTTCCACACTTTCCAGCATTAACTGAGGAGTAATTCAGGGAAATGAAATATTAAGAACTCGCTCGATTCCGTTCTAATCCACCTTGAGATCGGAATCGCGGGTTCTACTTGTTAGTCTACTAGTCTTGGTTTGAGAGAAATGAATCCTCTTAAAGTTTTATAGCAACTCAAAAATGCCACGGGGATGATGGAAAACATTCAGGACAGGAGTTGTATGTCTCAAAAGAGATGATAGTTCGATTATGAAGAAAGAAGAAATTGAGATTGTACAGGACAAAAGCGACGTAGAATATCAACTATACTCTAAGCAGCGTAATAACCTGTCTGTCGAATATTGGGCTTTTATGTAACCGCTTTATGTAACCGTTGCCAGTTTTGTGTGGTCGATATTGCCTCATTCTTGCCAGGAAAGGCGGGTGCTATTGAACGCCAAGTGATTGCCACTTAGAGGAGGTGATGGCGGAAGCAAAAGATAACGTTGCTGCTCACACGAGCAATATTGACATGACAAAATTATTCTACCGGTTATAGGAAATTATAAAAAATAAAAATCATTAAAGGAGAGGGATTAAAAGTGTTACGTGATATTGATTTGCAATCCATCCAAGAAGTAAGAAATTACCTTGAAGAAGCTCAAGCAGCGCAAAAAATTCTTGCAAAAATGACACAAGAAGAGATTGATAAAATTGTTGAAAGCATGGCAAATGCGGCAAGAGAAGAAGCGGCACGCTTAGCGGCTATGGCAGTAGAAGAAACTGGTTTTGGTAATGTTGCAGATAAAACGACGAAAAACCTTTTCGCGGCGAATGACGTTTACAACTCTATCAAAGATGTGAAAACTGTCGGGGTTATTCGTCGAGATGAAGAAAATCGCGTATGGGAAGTTGCTCAACCTGTAGGAATCGTTGCAGGAATCGTCCCATCCACAAACCCAACTTCAACAGTTATTTTTAAATCATTGATCGCAGTTAAAGCAGGAAATGCTATTATTTTCAGCCCACACCCAGCAGCTGCAAAATGTACAGTAGAGGCTGCAAGAATCATGCAAGAAGCGGCAGAGCGCGCTGGAGCTCCAAAAGGCTTGATTTCTTGCATCACACAACCAACAATGGCTGCAACAAACGAGTTAATGAAGCATAAATTAACCGATGTCATTTTAGCAACTGGCGGTCCTGGCTTGGTGAAAGCAGCTTACAGCTCTGGAAAGCCTGCATATGGCGTAGGACCTGGTAACGTACCAGTCTATATCCATGAAAGTGCAAATATCGCAAAAGCTGTTGAACTAATCATCCAAAGTAAAACTTTTGACAATGGAACAATTTGTGCTTCTGAACAAGCTCTTTTAGTTGATGAATCTATTAAAGAAAAAGTTGTTGCTGAATTAAAACAACAAGGCGCTTACTTCTTGAATGAAGAGGAAAAACAAAAAGTAGCTTCTATCATCATGGTAAACGGTTCGTTAAATGCGAAGATCGTTGGAAAAACGCCTCAAGTAATTGCGGAAATGGCTGGTATTGAAGTTCCTGCTGACGTGAAAGTGCTTGTAGCGGAAGAAACAGGAGTGGGTAAAGAATATCCATTCTCAATCGAAAAGTTGTCTCCAATTCTAGCATTCTATACTGTAAAAGGTATGGAAGAAGCAAGCGAGCTTGCACTAAAACTGCTTGAAGTGGGCGGACTCGGTCACACAGTTGGAATTCACGCTGAAGACGAAAAAGTGATCGAAGCGTACACAATCGATAAACCAGCATCTCGTATTATTGTAAATTCTGGTACAACATTTGGTGGAATTGGTGCTACAGTGAATTTAATGCCATCCTTGACACTTGGATGCGGTGCAATCGGCAACAACGTTACATCTGACAACGTTACAGTAACTCATTTGTTCAACATTAAACGTGTTGCATTTGGAGTTCGCGAGATGCCAAAAAAAGATGAGGCACAAAAAGAAGCTGCATTAACGAAATAATAAATCAGGAAAGTATATATAACAAACCCAGTGATAAACTGGGTTTGTTATATTTTTTTGGCCAATTGTTACTTCTATAGAGTGGATTGTAAAAAAGTTGAAATTGCCGGGCAGCTAACCATCGCGGGAGAATGTGATGAACGTTGAATCGGAATGATTTAATGTTTCATGTTGCAAAGTGGAAATTGGGATATTTATTGTAGTATCATGTGTGTTGATTATCCAGCATTTACTGTTGAAACGAACTGGAGGGAAGAAAAATGGCGACAGAAAAAACCAACGCGATGCGTGTTCTTGATAAAAAAATGATTCCTTACAATGTCTTTACCTACGACAGTCAGGATGGGAGAATTGACGGCATATCGGTTGCTCAAAAAATTGGGAAAGACCCTCAATTGGTATATAAAACATTAGTAACACAGGGGAAGAGCGGAAACGTTTATGTGTTTGTCATCCCTGTAGAATCGGAACTGGATTTGAAAAAAGCCGCGAAAATAACAGGAGAGAAAAATGTCGCGCTGGTGTCGCCGAAAGATATACAAAAATTGACGGGGTATGTTCGTGGAGGGTGTTCCCCGATAGGCATGATAAAACATTATCCGACCTTTATCGATTCCAGCGCTTCTCAAGTTGACCATATCATCGTTAGCGGCGGCAAAATTGGTTTGTTAATTGAACTAAGCGTGGAAGATTTACAAAGCATAACAGAAGCTACGTTTCATGAAGTGGTAAAATAAACGTCAAAAACTACTGATCGTTTCCCTTTTTTCCCGAAAAGCCTCCTTTCTCTAAACGAAGGGAAGGGCAAGATGATCAGCGGTTTTTTTGTATAAAAACGAATATGTGTTCTATACAAGAATTTTTCTATGCCAAAACTTCTTTGCTGGAGATAATAAGAAACTCCCACCTTTTCATGGAATGAAGGTGGGAGTGGTTCATTATTTTTCTACGACTTTCGGCGGCATATTTTGAACTTAGTGTTTTGCACCAAATACGGAGGAATACAATTTATAGCCGCCATCTAAATTTTTCGCGCGGAAACCGTTGTCGTGCAAAATTCGTGTTGCTAAATATCCACGCAAGCCGACTTGACATGTTACGTAAATGGTTTTGTCTTTCGGAAGTTCCGCTAAACGTTCGCGCAGTTCATCAAGCGGAATATTGATAGCACCAGGAATCGTTCCACGTGCGACTTCTTTTGGTGTACGAACGTCAATGAGCGTGCCTCCGTTTGCGATGATTTCATCAATTTCATGCCATTGTACGGTTTCCACCATTCCATCGAGCATGTTCGAAGCAACGTAACCGGCCATATTCACTGGATCTTTCGCGGAAGAAAACGGCGGTGCGTAGGCAAGCTCTAAATCCGGTAAATCACGAACCGTTAAGCCGCCTTTAATAGCGGTTGCGATGACGTCGATACGTTTGTCGACGCCGTCTTTTCCAACGGCTTGCGCACCATAAATTTTGCCTGTTTCTTTATCAAAAATCAGTTTCAATGTCATTTGTGTTGCATTTGGATAATAGCCCGCATGGCTCATTGGATGAACATGGACAACTTCATATGGGATGCCGAGTTGTTTTAAGGTTTTTTCATTATTTCCTGTTGCTGCGACGGTTAATTCGAAAATTTTCACGATCGCAGTTCCTAATGTGCCATTGTATTTCACATCGAGCCCATGAATATGATCCGCTACCAAGCGGCCTTGGCGGTTCGCCGGCCATGCAAGAGGGACAAATGTCTCAAAACCATGAATGTAGTTTTTTACTTCGATAGCGTCGCCGATGGCGTAAATGTTCGGATCGGATGTTTGCAAATATTCATTGACTTTGATAGTGCCGCGCACCCCAAGTTCAAGTCCGGCATTTTTCGCTAATTGACTTTCTGGCTGTACCCCGATGGCCAAAATAATCATATCGGTTTCAAGCGTGCGGCCGCTATTTAGAACAATACGTCGGCCGTTGTCTTCGAAAGCTTTCACGCCATCTTCCAAAATCAAATTTACGCCATTTTCACGCATATGCTCGTGAACAATCGATGCCATCTCGTAGTCAATCGGTGCCAACACTTGATTTGCCATTTCCACAAGCGTTACGTTCACTCCGCGCTTGACTAAGTTTTCTGCCATCTCGACACCGATAAACCCTCCGCCAATGACTACGGCGCTCTTTGGTTTTTCGTGATCAACGTACGCTTTTATTTTATCTGTATCAGATAGATTACGAAGCGTAAATAACGCGTTGGCTTCATGAATTCCAGGAATTGGCGGTATCATCGGCTTTGCGCCAGGTGACAAAATTAATGTATCGTATGTTTCTTCGTATTCCTCGCCAGTGCGGATATTTTTTACTGTAACAGTTTTACGGTCACGATGAATCGCTGTGACTTCGCTTAAATTGCGAACATCAATACGAAAACGCTTCGCCATTCCTTCAACCGTTTGGACTAATAGTTTGTTTCTATCCGTAATGACTTCGCCGATATAATACGGCAGGCCGCAGTTAGCAAACGAAATGTATTCGCCTCTCTCAAACATAATAATTTGGTATTTTTCGCTTAACCGGCGCAATCGGGCCGCTGCGGTAGCTCCCCCTGCTACACCGCCGACAATTACAATTTTTCGCATGAAGATTCCCCTCCATTATATAGATTACGAAGTTGCATTTATTGACTAATTATTGCAAGCATGAAAGATCCTATCTGTTCGTATTGAATGATCTTTAATAATATACCCCATACGGTATATTAAAGGTGATTATTACTTTTGTCAATGATGTTCACATTTATTTCATAGTTAATACCGAAGATTACTAACGTATGTTTATGGAAGGTGGGGATGGAGATGGCCACAGAGGCTGTTTCAGAGAGGGGAGTAATGAGCTTGAAGAGTATATTCATTTTTACAATCACAGCCATTCCAAGAAAAGCGGAACGGCCTTTCCTCGGTTGAATGCAGTTTAATATACTCTTTTTTCATCGTCTACTTGACAGGGGTATGTGTGTTTTTACAAGATGAGTAAATAAAAATATGATACATTACAAATGGACAAGTTAAAAGATATTTATCGAGGGAGGAAACTTGATGATTAAACGGATTGCAACTGTTGCGATTTATGTAGAAGATCAGCAAAAAGCAAAAGAATTTTGGACAGAAAAAGCAGGGTTTAAAGTGGTCGCTGAACATCCAATGGGACCGAATGCCTTTTGGCTAGAAGTAGCTCCAAAAGGGGCGCAAACAGCATTAGTCATCTATCCAAAATCGATGATGAAAGATTGGAACGAGAGAAAGCCGTCTATTGTGTTTGAATGTGATGATGTGCTAGGCACATATGAAACGATGAAAGCTAAAGGTGTGGAATTTTTAGGAGAACCGCAAAAAATGCAATGGGGCACATTTGTGCAATTTAAGGACATCGATGGAAATGAATTCGTCCTAAAAGGATAAAGAAACCGTTTCGAGAAACGGTTCTACCTCAAAAGGTTGCTGAAGCTTCAGCAATCTTTATCATTTTACTTGCTTTAGCTATTCAGATAAAGCTGGGCCGGTTTTTTAAGCAGTGGCAAGTGTTTCAATATCTTTTTCAAAATCGATCGGTTCTTCGATTGATTCATATCTGCGAACCACTTTTCCATCTCGGTTAATAAGAAATTTAGTAAAGTTCCATTTAATCTCGTCACCAACTAACCATTCTGGGTTTTTCTCCATAATCATCAGTTTAAGAATTTTTCCGCTCGCACTTGTTTCATCAAATCCTTTAAAAGGGGCTTCTTTCTTTAAATATTGAATGGTTGCAAACAATTAATTGAACTTGACTTCTTTCATCGATGTAACTATAATGGTTACATTAAGGAGGCAACATATGAAAATCAGCAGCCGTTTTACTATGGCAGTCCACATTTTGTCATTACTAGCGTTGGAAAAAAATACTCTTTGTACTTCAGAATGGATTGCGAAAAGTGTCAACACGAATCCGGTCGTTGTGCGCAGAATCATTGGCAAACTAAAAAAAGCTGGTTTAGTGAATGTACGTCCCGGGACTGGTGGGGCATATCTTTTAAAAGATATAGAAGAGATTACTTTGCTTGATATCTATCGAGCTGTAGAAGTCGTTGAAGAAGGCGAGCTTTTCCAATTTCACGAGCATCCTAATCCTCATTGTCCAGTAGGGGCAAACATTCAAGCTGTTCTCGAAATCATTTTACTGCGTGCGCAAACGGCAATGGAAAAAGTATTAGAAGAGATTCGCTTAAAAGATTTAGTCACAAATTTAGCGCAAAAAATCGAGGAAGGACATCAATAATTTTTTTAAACTCGTTGTAACTAAAATTGTTACAACGAACATAATTGAAAACCCACGCTTTAACCCGGATGAGGTTTACCGTTGGTTATTAAAGATGGAGGTTATTATGATGAGAGATATTATTCATCCAAAAACAATGATCGGACACGTTCATCTTATCGTATCCAATTTGGAGCGTTCACTTCGTTTCTACACAGAAATCATCGGATTTCGCCTATTAAAGCAAAATCAACACGAAGCGGCATTAACCGCGGATGGAGTTACTCCGTTAGTGGTGCTCGAGGAAAAAGCGGATGCGGTGCCGAAGCCGCCTCGGACAACGGGGCTTTATCATTTCGCGATTTTAGTTCCGGACAGAAAGAGTCTCGCCGAGGCGCTGCTTCATTTATTACAGACCGGTTATCCGCTGCAGGGAGCGTCCGATCATTTGTTCAGCGAGGCGATCTATTTGGCTGATCCGGACGGAAACGGCATCGAAATATACGCCGACCGCCCGATGGAAAAGTGGGAGAAGACGGCAAATGGAGAATATAAAGCGGTAACGGAGCCGTTAGATGTGAACAATTTGCTGGCGCAAGCGGGAACGGAAGCGTGGTCGGGGCTTCCAATGCATACGCGGATTGGCCATATTCATCTCCACGTCGCCCACATCGAAGAAGCTTATGCTTTTTATGTGCAAGGATTAGGCTTTGAACCGACGACACGTATGGGAACGCACGCGTTATTCGTTTCCGCGGGCGGCTATCACCACCATATCGGTCTGAACACATGGGCTGGAGTCGGGGCGCCAAAACCGCCAGCGAACGCCGTTGGATTGCGCGTATTTTCGATTGTGCTGCCAAATGAAGCGGAAAGAGAAAAAGTGGTGGAACGGCTCCAACATATCGGTGCATCGGTGCGGCGAAGCGAAAATAGCATATTGACAAGCGATCCGTCTGGCAACGAAATCGAGCTGATCATTCAGTAATAGTTTTATGCGCTTTTTCTATGAAGGCAGATTGGATGACATACAAAAGAGAGTGTTCACCTGTTAGCGGTGCAGACACTCTCTTTGTATATATTTCGCAAGTTCTTCCGGTTTTTGCGAGCCGAGGTACAAACAGTCTCCGTTCGTCAGCTCGATCCATATTCCCTTCTTTCCTTTCATAGTGTAAGCACGGCCTTTTTTCAAACTCCAGCGAATTCCCCAACCGCCGTAGGACATAGGATGGTAAGGCTGGACTTGGATGTTTTTGATTTGTTGATATGGAATAACACGGGGGCGAAATGGGAAAAAACGAATGACAAGTCCTTCTTTTTCCGTTTTTGTGACTAGTTTCATCGACAAAAAGAAGAGCGGAAAACAGATGCCGAAAAACAGAAACAAGCCCCACATTCCCGTATCGCTTGCCGGCTTCGCGCCAAATGGGATTCCAAATATAATTTGCTGGATAAATCCGTACCACATAACAGCGGCGACGATAAGGACAAGCGCGTTCGCATACCAAGGTGGACGCTGCACTTCGCGCATGACTATCGTCCTCCTTTCTGTGTCTTCCTTTATTATATTCTTCAAGAACTAAAGAACTCCTTTATTTGCCGGAAGCAATCGGAAGTGTTACAATAATCACGGATAACAGGATAAAAAGTTTTCTAGGGTTCCGTGGCCACGCGGCGGCCAGTCTGCGACCGTGAGAAAACGCGCGGTGTTTCCGCGTACGCAGAGGGACAAAAGCCCTGGAGAGTATCGTTTCGATATTTCTTCACGGCTTTTTTTATTTGGACAAAAAGGAGATGAGGAAAATGGCTTGGGTATATTTAGTTATTGCCGGCATTTTCGAAGTCGTATGGGCGGTCGCGTTAAAATATACGATGGGATTTACGCGGCTTGTGCCGTCCATCATCACGGTTTTCGGTGCGATTGCCAGCTTTTATTTTTTGTCGGTGGCGACAAAAACGCTGCCAATCGGAACCGCTTATGCGGTATGGACGGGAATCGGGGCGATGGGAGCGGTTATTATCGGGATGGTATTCTTGAATGAACCGATCAATGCTTCACGCGTAATCTTTTTGCTGCTTATTTTGGTGGGGCTTGTTGGTTTGAAATTGACGTCGGGGCATTAAACGAAAAAGCATGCTTTATGTCTTTTGCGATTACTGTTTTTCTCTGTTATGTCCATGTGCTTTGAGGTGCTTGACCACAGGAATAACAGGGATGCTTCCCCCATCCAATTATGTATAAAAAATAAAAAAAGAGAGGATGTTAGTTTTTGAATGAAACTAACTATCCTCAATTCATTATATTCTGCTTATGATGAACCCTGCTTGTTTTCAAGTATTGTACAGGAAAGAGTAGCATTAGCCTTACTTTTCTGAAGGAGACGGAATCGGGACTTTCCAGTTTCCATCTTTATAGAAAACCGTCGCCGTCTTTAAGGTGAGGGTGAGTTGAGTTGGTATTTTCTCGATTCCTTCTATTTCTAACTCTCTTTTCACATGATAAGTCATTGTCTGTTTATCATAGCCTATTATTGATACACGGGAAGTGTCCTTGGTGTTAATAGTGAATATGTTTCCGTGTTCATCACTTAGTTCGAAATGTCCTCCTGCGAGATGAGCTTTTTCCTCTATTTCTAGTATTCCTACTCGTTTTCCGTCTTTGTTTGTTTCTAACCTAAAGTTTTGAATGGTAAATGAATTACCTTTGTAATCAAAGGTAACAGGTTGCTCGTTTAATTTGATTGGATTAAAGGTGATAGATTTATTTGGATACTCTACTCTTTCAATTCCTCGAAAAACAAATGTCAACTTTTCTCCCTTTGGAAGCGGAATGAACGAATAGCGCCAATCCACTTTCTCTATTTGGCGAGGAGAGTATTGGGTGTGGTCGGATAAGACGAACCCTTTCGTACCATTATCACGGCCTTTCGGAAGAGTTGTGGCAACTATGTTTCCTTTGCTGTCAACAATGTCATAAAGCAGTCCGTGATAAGAATAGCCAATACCTTGGATAAAGTATTCTGGGTGACCTTCCATCAATTTTTTCCCTTTTTCCGTCCATCTTGTTTCAAAATTTAAACTTGTTAAAGTAGGAGAGTAAACAACATTTTTTAATGTAATAGCCAATCCTTCAGATGTCACATATTCTTTGTTGATAGGCAGCGTTTTTGTTGCTTTTATGCTTTTCTCAATATTAACTGGAACTTTTAAATTCCATTTGCCTTTGGTTGAACCAATTTTATTGATACTAATGTTGGCGAAAAGTTGCTTAGAATCGGAAGCTGAATGGTTTAACTCAAACATCAGATCAGCGTAAGGATAGTGAGGAAACACACGATTAATGTATTGTGTTACAAATCGTCCTTTTTTTGTTCGATAATTCGTGCTTGTCGATACAATATCACCATCTTTATCTGTAATGTAAAATGTATTTAAGTCTTTCACAAAATATATTGCTCTCCCTGGTCCCCATTCTTGAGATTCGAAAAGAATGGTCGGGTCAATAAATTCACCGTTTTCTTTTTCAAGGCTGTACGTAAGAATAAGACGGTTTGCGTCTGCCATCACTTCTTTTACTTTAAGAGTAATGCCGTTATCGGTAACAGAGGCTTCTGTTGTTTCGGAAAATCCTTCTTTTGCGGCGATTTGCAATCCTTCATCGAGGTCAGGGCGAACAAAAAATGATTTGATATATGCCGCAAAGGTCGGGGAAAGATAAGCGCCCGCTGAGATGCCAATCGTTATTGAAGCAGCGGCAATGGCCAGCCACTTTTTCCATTTTGATTTACGTGGGGGGTTTTGTTTTGACTGCTCTTCCATTTTGTAAGGAAGTTCTTTCGCGAATGCAAAAATGCTTTCTGGAACTTGGATATGATCCATTGATTTTTCGATTTTCCGTTTCCAAAAATCATCTTGAAAACTCATCGAAGTTCCTCCTTCCGCTCTTCTTGATATGCTTGATAAAGCAGATTTCGAGCTTGAAACAGCCGCGATTTCACCGTGCCTTCTTTGATTTGGAGAAGCTCGGCAATCTCGCTAATCTTCATGTTTTGATAGTAATAAAGCACAAGAATAACGCGATATTTCATGTCGAGCTTAAGAATATGCGCCAAAAGCTCCTGCTCCTCTTCTTTGCTGATCACTTCGTCAACGGGCAAGTGATGGGAATTCGATAAAAACGGAAGCATATCGCTGATTTCGGTATATTGCCTTTCTTTTCCGAGTTTGCGCGCCAAATCAATGGCGCGGTGTGTGACAAGCCGGTAAAACCATGACGAGAAATGGTGAATTTCCTTATCTTCGCTGATTGCGCGATAGGCTTCGAGCAAACTGTTTTGTATGGCGTCTTCGGCGTCGTGATGTGAGCGAAGTATCGTAAAAGCGAGCCGGTACGCTTTCGTTAGATGCGGGGAAACAAGCAGATAAAAAGCATCTTTGTTTCCTTGTCTGCACTGCGCCAAAAGATGTTGTTCATCATGCATACAACCATCCTTTCTTTTGTCAGAGTTTTATCTGCATATAAGGCGAAGTCGAAGAAGAAAAGGTTCAATTTTTTATTATGCATTAAAAAAGACTGCTGACGAAATGCAGCAGTCTGGGTTACTTTTCAAACCCATATTCCCGTTCTACTTTGCACACCCGGACTGAATAGCGCTCGTACCATTGCTGCTTTCCTTTTTCTTGAGCGATTTGGTGCGCCGCGTGCGCTTTCCATTGCTCAATATCCTCTAAAGAATCCCAATAGGAAACGGTGATGCCGACGCCTCTTTCATTGCGGACGCTGTCGACGCCAAGAAAACCAGGCTGTTGGGAAGCCAGTTCAATCATTTGTTTCGCCATCGCATCATATCCGTGATCTCCTTCGGTTCGCTCCGAGGTAAAAATCACTGCGTAATATGGCTTTTCCATCGTTTTTCCCCCTTATCCTTTTATGTACTCTTGTCTCTTCACGATGATTTTGACATCTGACAAGAGGAAAATGCTTGTTAAAATAACGGCTAGGCCGCCGAGCATGCCAATCGTGATTTTTTCGTGAAGGAAGATCATTCCCCAGATGACACCGAAAACAGGTACAAGAAAGGTAACGCTTAACGTTTTTGTTGGACCAACGTTTGCTAGTAAGTAAAAATAAAATAAGTAAGCAATCGCCGTGCAAAAAACGGCCAGTCCCAATACCGAATATATGACGAGCGGTGATACTGGTTTCGTTGGAATAGCGAAGGCTGCCAACGGAATGAGCACGAAAGCGGCGCCTAGTTGCTGTCCAATCGACAACGATAAGGAAGAAACTCCCGTAAACGCTTTTTTGGCATACACACCGCCGCAGCCGTAGGAGAACGCCGCCAAAACCGACAGTAACGCAGAAAAAACGGTTTGCATCGAAAGCGGAACAGGGCTCCAGCCGACTAGCGCAAACACACCGACAATTCCGAGGCCGATGCCGATCCATTTTTTTGCATAAAGCGGCTCGTGAAGAAACCATCGCGAAACAAGCGCGGTAAACAACGGAGTGGTCGAGTTCAAAATGGCCGCTACGGAAGCAGGTAAATGAAGTGTGGCAGCGGCGATCAGTGTAAACGGAATTGCCGCATTCAGCGCCCCGACGATGAGATATTGCTTCCAATAAGCTTTCAGCTCTATGCTTTTTTTGAACATCCATACATACAATAACAGCACGAGGCCGGCGATAAGCACGCGCAACTCAATTGTAAGCACAGGACCGATGACAGGAGAAGCGATGCGCATAAATAAAAAAGAAGCTCCCCATAAAGCTGCAAGCAGAAAAAGAGCAGAAATTTCTTTGGTATTCATATTCCGTCTCTCCTAATGAATTTTTTTTGAATTATATCATATTTTTTCTATTGGC
Organism: Parageobacillus sp. G301; assembly: GCF_030268025.1. NCBI lineage: Bacteria > Bacillati > Bacillota > Bacilli > Caryophanales > Anoxybacillaceae > Parageobacillus > Parageobacillus sp. G301. The sequence goes on along the minus strand of NZ_BSDB01000001.1, from coordinate 1,618,109 downwards.
ACAGAAGAGATTGATTGACAAGTCGAGTTTTTTATTGACAACGCATATAACGATTGAATATCATTAAATTGAAAATAATATATGGTTTCTGTGTTAAAGGGGAGTAGCTTTAACAGCAAAGTCGTCAGTTCAGGGTCACACCCTCGGCTTTGTTGGCAACGATGACGTTGTTAGCGAGACCTTTGCCGATATTGGTAAAGGTCTGTTTTTATGAAGACCTTTACCGATTTGGTAAAGGTCTTTTTATTTTCGTGAAGAAAGGAGGATGATTGGAGAAAATAGAAAGGTGATTTGGAAAAGATGTAATTATTTATTAGGGGGGGATATGATGAGGAAAATATGGGAACGGATGCGTTTCGTGGTTAAAATTCGCCGGTTTATCCCGTTTTTAATAGAATTTTTTCGATCTCAAGAAGTGTCTACATTTAAAAAGTCGCTCTCCATTTTACTCTTAGCTATTTATATGGTGTTTCCATTTGACATCATCCCGGATTGGTTTTGGTTGTTTGGCATCATCGATGATATAACCGTGCTATTATTTATCCTTCAACAAATAGTAAAAATGGCACCATCACATTTAAAAGATAAATACGGCATTTAAAAGGAGGAATAGTAAAATGGAATTATTTTCAATGGAATTTTTATCTGCACTTTTATCAATTGTTATTATCGATCTTGTACTAGCGGGCGATAATGCGATCGTCATTGGTTTGGCGGCGCGAAATTTGCCGAAGCATCAACAGAAAAAAGCAGTCATTTGGGGAACGGTAGGGGCGGTTGTAATCCGCGCGCTTGCGACCTTATTTGTCGTATGGCTATTAAAAGTTCCTGGATTGCTGCTGATTGGCGGTATATTGCTTGTTGGGATCGCTTATAAGCTTCTCGTCGAAGAAAAAGGTCATGATGTGGAAGCAGGAGGAAGCTTATGGGAGGCAATCCGCACGATTATTATCGCCGATGCGTTGATGGGATTGGATAATGTGCTGGCGGTAGCGGGAGCCGCGCACGGAAGCTTCTTATTAGTTATATTAGGATTATTAATTTCGGTGCCTATCATGGTATGGGGAAGTACGTTAATTTTGAAGTGGATCGAACGTTTCCCAATTATTATTACAATCGGAGCGGGAGTGCTTGCATGGACGGCTTCGAAAATGATTGTGGATGAACCGTTTTTAGATCAGTACTTCGCCAATCCGGTTGTAAAATACGGATTTGAAATTCTTGTCGTTGCTGGAGTGATTGCCGTTGGCACATTGAAAAAGAAGAAGGGTGAAAACCAATTAGAAACAAAAGCCGCCAACGAATGATTGGCGGCTTTTGCTTATAACTCATCAAATCCGTTATCGATGTTCACTTTTGTATATTGCCTTGATTTTTGTTCGAAAAAGTCTGATTTGCCGAGGTCGACTTCTTCATATGCTTTAATCCAGCGCAATGGATTTGTCCGATAGCCGTCAAACGGACGGTCAAATCCAAGCTGATGGGCACGGACGTTGGCGTAAAACTTAATGTAGGCGCTCAAATCATGCATATCAATGCCATCGATATCGTTGCCGATGATGTAATTGGCCCATTCGATTTCCAGCTTTGCTGCTTTAATGAACGTTTCTCGCACAAATTCAGCAAGTTCCGGTGTGTTGTATTCCGGATATTCGTTTAGCACTTCTTTAAAAATTTTTGCGAATAAGTCGACATGAATATGTTCGTCCCGATTGATGTAATTAATCATCGTGCTTGTCGCGACCATTTTTTGATTGCGCGCCAAGTTATAAAAGAAAGCAAAGCCGGAGTAGAAGAACAGACCCTCTAAAATAACGTCATACACGATCGATTTTAGCAAGTTTTCGACATTTGGATGTTCAGCAAACTGTTTATAGCCGTTTGTGACGAAGTCGTTTCGCTTTCGCAAAATCGGTTCGTTTCGCCAAAATTCAAACACTTCGTCCTGCTTGCTTTTTGGCACGAGGCTTGAAAGAACGTAAGAATATGAATGATTATGAATGACCTCTTGCTGCGCGAGCATAATCATCAGCGCGTTAATGCTTGAATCAGTGATATAATCGGCGACTCTTCCAGCGTAATCTGTTTGAATGCTGTCAAGCAGCGCTAAAAGTCCAATGATTTTCAAAAACGCGTCTTGTTCGCGTTCTGTTAAAAGCGGAAATTGTTTAACATCCTGGGACATATTGATCTCAAACGGTGTCCAAAAGTTTGCCAGCATTCTTTTATATTTGGCGTAAGCCCAAGGATAGGCGATATCATCCCAGTTTAAGACATTCGAACTTTTGCCGTTAATGATTCGCGTTGAGCGGTTTGGTGCTTCTGGGTCCATGATGATCCGCTTCGTTAATGGATGTGCCATGTTTTATTCCCCCTTGGCATTAACTTGCGCATGATTCACATTCATCGATCGTGCTGGAAGTAGAGCGGACGTAATACGTTGTTTTTAGTCCTGACTTCCATGCGGTGAGATGAAGATCCAACAGCTCTTTTGCTTTGATGGTGTTCAACACGTAAAAATTAAACGAAATCGCTTGGTCGATATGGCGTTGGCGCGCCGCATTTTGTTTAATGCTCCAATGCTGGTCGATATGGTAAGCTGATTTATAGTACCACGTTGTTTCGGAGTTGAGGTCGGGCACGGTAACTGGAATTTTGTAATCTTTCTTTTCTTCGGCGTACACTTTTAAAAAGATCGGATCGATGCTGGCGGTGCTGCCGGCGATAATTGACGTCGAAGCGTTTGGCGCAATCGCCATCACATAGCCGTTGCGCATGCCGTATTTGGCAACTTGTTTTTTCAGCGTGTCCCAGTCGACGTTGTCGTTGCGGCGGTATCCGCGTTTATCAAAATAAGCGCCCGTCTGCCAGTCGGAACCTGGAAACGCCGGATATCTTCCTTTTTCTTTTGCAAGCTCCATGCTTGTTTGGATCGCTAAGTAGGCAATTCTTTCGTACAGCTTGTCCGCGTATTCAACCGCTTCGTCTGATTCCCAGCGAATGCCTTTTAACGCAAGCAAATGATGCCAGCCGAACGTGCCAAGTCCGACGGCGCGGTATTTTTGATTGGTGAGTTTCGCTTGTAATACCGGGATATTATTTAAGTCAATGACGTTATCGAGCATGCGCATTTGGATCGGGATGAGCCGCTCGAGTACACCGTCGGTGACGGCGCGGGCAAGATTGACGGAAGACAAATTGCAAACAACGAAATCGCCTGGGATTTTTTCAATGATAATCTTTCCATCTTTCGTATATTGTTTTTCCACGACGGTCGGGCTTTGGTTTTGCGCGATTTCTGTACAAAGGTTGCTGCAGTAAATCATGCCGAGATGCGCGTTCGGGTTTTTCCGGTTCACTTCGTCGCGGTAAAACATAAATGGTGTGCCGGATTCTAACTGGCTGCGCATAATGCTTTTCATTATTTCGATCGCTGGCACTTTTTCTTTCGAAAGGCCCTCTTCTTGGACGCATTGCCAATATTTTCTGCGGAAGCTTCCGCTGCCTTTTTCCTCATCATAAAAGTCTTCCAAACTAAATCCCATCACTTTGCGCACTTCATGGGGGTCAAACAAGTACCAATCGCCGCGTTTTTCTACTTGCTCCATAAATAAATCTGGGATGCAGACGCCCGTAAACAAATCATGTGTTCTCATTCGTTCATCGCCATTATTTAATTTCGCGTCCAAAAAAGCGAAAATGTCTTTATGCCAAACATCCAAATAAACGGAAATCGCCCCTTTTCGCTGCCCTAATTGGTCAACACTGACGGAGGTGTTATTGAGTTGCTTCATCCATGGAATAACGCCGGACGAAACGCCTTTAAAGCCTTTGATATCGCTGCCGCGGCTTCTGATTTTGCCGAGATAGACGCCGATTCCGCCGCCGGATTTCGAAAGGTTAGCAATGTCGGTGTTGCTGTCGTAAATGCCTTGCAGGCTGTCATCGACTGTATCGACAAAACAGCTTGACAGTTGTCCGTAGCTTTTGCCGGCGTTTGCCAAAGTTGGTGTGGCAACGGTCATGTACAAGTTGCTTAAAGCCCAGTATGCTTCTTGGATGAGGGCAAAACGGCGCTGCTTTGGCTCTTTGGCCATTAGCGTCATCGCGATGATGAGAAACCGCTCTTGCGGAAGCTCATATAAGTTGCGTTCATAGTCGCGGGCAAGGTAGCGATCGGCGAATGTGCGCAAGCCGATATAGGTAAACAGCTTGTCTTTTTTGGGATCGATAAGTTTGGCGAGTTTCGTGATTTCTTCTTTTGTATAATCTTCCAAAAGGGAACGATGATACACTCCCTTTTCGACAAGTGCAGCAATTAAATCATAAAGGCTGCCGTAGCGTTTCGCTTCGTCGTATCCGCGCTGCTTTGCCGCTTCTTTATATAGTTGTTTTAAATAAATGCGGGCGCAGACAAATGTCCATTCCGGTTCCGTTTCGCTAATGTAGGAAAGCCCCTCGAGTATGAGGTAATGAAAGAGCTGCTCGACAGAAATAGCCTCTTTATGTTCGATCACGCGGATGATGCGTTCGATATAGTCGTCTGTCCGTAAGTGCGGAAAATCGCTCGTCGTGCGGCGGATAAAGGAAATGAGTTTCTCACGGGAAAATGGTTCCGCTTGTCCATTTTCTTTCGTAATCATCGTATTGCTTGTTTGCAACGCCATCATTTTCTCCTCCTTGTCATCCATAAAAAAATCCACTCGGGTCAACGAGTGGATGAAACGACAGCATAAAAAGGGTAGGTGAAGCCCTTTTCCACCATCGTTTCATCTTCTCGCACCCCGGAGAACATGAAACGCAACCAAGCAAGGCAGGTCTCCTGACTCGTGCTTCTTCCTACTTTGGATCCTTCCCATATGCGTGCCCAAACGAGCTTTCGCATACAGTGGATGTTCCATTTCGTCCACACATACAGTTGCGGGGGCAGTTCTGGATTCTCACCAGATTCCCTATTAAGTCCGGATGGACACCATTGCTTGCGGTTTTTATACTATATTTAGTTGTTTCCTTAGTTTATAACACAATATATAGTGTTGTTGCTGTTGGTACAAGCATATAATAAAACGATGGAAAATTCAACTATTTTTTGTAAGGGCATGAAAAAATGAGGAATGCTTTTCTAGTGGGAAGGCATTCCTCATTTGCGGGAAGTTCGAAATTTTAGCAACAAAAATTGAAGTAGCAATCCAATGCATACCCCTGGAATGACAAAAAGCGTCGGAAGCCAAATAGGACCGAAAACGATTTCGAAAATTTTAATATGTGCGGAATACATAAGAGCGATCGTGACGAAATAGGCAGAGAACACATAGGGAAGAAAGGAGTAGGGGGACTGTCCCCCTCCCGCATCTTTTACCGCATCCCACATGGCGTAAAAGTATAAACATGGATAGAACATTAACCATTGGAAATCAACGACATCAATCGCTTCTTTGTTGTTCCCTAAAAAGCTTAATCGAATTGCTTCATTGAATCGCGATTGTACGTTAATGAGAAATTCCAACAAAATAAACAAAGTGCCTTTGAAGTATTTTTTATTGAGAAGTTGGCCCAATCCAGGCAATGCAATGCTCCACATTAACTGTTCTATTGCCTTCACGTTTCCTAACCCTTTGCTTTGTGTTGTTTGTTGTTGCAATCGAAAAAAGAAGATATAATCATTGCGCAAAAAACTCATGATTATCTTCTTAATATTACATTTTTAACAAATAAAACTACTTTATACTTTTTGGAATAATAAAACAGTTATCCAAAATTCAACAAATTAATATTAGGCAGGAATGTTCAGAGTAAAAAAGATATGGTAATAAAACGACTATAAAAATATTTATCTTTATAATATTTAGAAAATATTCTTTAAATTTTTCAGAATAGTTAATATAATATTATTAAAACAACAAAGGGGGAAAAGACGTGAAAGGATTAAAATCGGCCTTGCTTTGGGGGCTTATTTCCGCTCTTGGAGCGGCAGGGTTTGCCGTTCTTGCATTGAACCGCGGCGAGACGGTAAATGCGATTTGGCTGATTGTCGCTGCTGTCTGTACGTATGCAGTAGCGTACCGTTTTTATAGTAAATTTATCGCTCGCAAAGTATTTGAACTTGATGACAGTCGCAAAACGCCTGCGGAAGTGTTTAATGATGGAAAAGATTATGTGCCGACAAACAAATGGGTATTATTCGGCCATCATTTTGCGGCGATCGCTGGCGCCGGACCGCTTGTCGGACCGATTTTAGCAGCGCAAATGGGATATTTGCCTGGCACGCTTTGGATTATTATCGGCGTTGTTTTAGGCGGAGCTGTCCAAGATTTTATTATTTTATTTGCGTCTATGCGGCGCAATGGTAAATCGCTTGGCGAAATGGTGAAGGAAGAAATTGGCCCGGTTACAGGGTTCATTGCATCGCTTGGTATTTTAGGAATCATGATTATTTTATTAGCTGTTTTAGCATTGGTAGTAGTAAAAGCGCTTGTAGGAAGCCCTTGGGGAATGTTTACGATTGCCGCAACGATTCCAATTGCGATTTTGATGGGAGTTTACATGCGCTTTATTCGTCCAGGGCGTGTGGCGGAAGCTTCATTAATGGGATTTATTCTGCTTCTTGTTTCTCTTGTCGCTGGACAATATGTGGCGGAGCACCCGACATTAGCGAAAGTCTTTACATTGAAAGGTGAAACGATCGCGATTTTAATGATTGCTTACGGATTTGTCGCATCTGCTTTGCCGGTGTGGCTGCTGCTTGCGCCGCGCGACTATTTGAGTACGTTCTTAAAAATCGGGACGATTGTTGGTTTAGCGCTAGGAATTTTAGTTGTTGCTCCAGACTTGCAAATGCCGGCGCTGACGAAATTTGTTGACGGCACTGGTCCTGTGTTTGCTGGTGACTTATTCCCATTCTTATTTATTACGATTGCCTGTGGTGCGGTGTCTGGATTCCATGCACTTGTTTCGTCCGGTACAACGCCAAAAATGATTGAGATGGAGAGCCATGCCCGCCCGATCGGCTATGGAGCCATGTTAATGGAATCGTTCGTTGCTGTCATGGCGATGGTGGCAGCATGTGTGCTGACTCCGGGTGCGTATTTTGCCATCAACAGCCCGGCTGCTGTCATCGGGCAGGATGTTGTGCAAGCAGCAAAAGTCGTGTCTTCATGGGGATTTACAATTACGCCTGATATGCTAACAGAACTTGCAAAAGATGTCGGCGAGCAGACGATTTTATCGCGTACTGGCGGGGCGCCGACACTAGCGATCGGAATGGCTGTCATTCTCTCTAAAGTGATCGGTGGAAAAACATTAATGGCATTCTGGTATCATTTCGCAATTTTGTTCGAAGCGCTCTTTATTTTAACAACAATTGATGCTGGAACACGTGTAGGCCGCTTTATGATTCAAGATATTATGGGCACTTTCTACAAACCGCTTGGAAAAACAGATTCGCTAGTTTCCAATATTATCGCGACTACATTATGTGTATTAGCTTGGGGGTATTTCTTATATCAAGGGGTAGTCGATCCTCTTGGCGGTATTAATACATTGTGGCCGCTTTTTGGTATCGCGAACCAAATGTTGGCAGGAATTGCGCTTTTATTTGGAACGACGATTTTATTCAAAATGGGCAAAAAAGCATATGTTTGGGTGACATTGATCCCAACGACATGGCTTTTAGTGGTAACGATGACGGCAGGATACCAAAAGCTGTTCCATAGCAATCCAAAAATCGGTTTTCTAGCTCATGCTAATGCCTTTAAAGATGCATTAAATCAAGGCAAAATTTTAGCACCTGCAACCAATGAAGCACAAATGCGGCAAATCATTATGAACGACTACATTGATGCAACGCTTTGCGCGATTTTCATGCTTGTTGTGATTGCCATGTTGATTTCGGCAGTAAATATGTGGATAAAAGTATTGAAAAACAAACATGTACCGTTGAAAGAAGCACCTTATATTCCAAGAGATGGAGGAAATGAGGTTAAACATTATGCGTAAGTGGCTTCATACGATTCTTTCCTACCGCAAGCAATTTCTTGATTTGCTGGTTGGTGTTCCAAACTACGAGAAATATGTAGAACATATGAAAACACATCATCCAGGAGAGCCGATCAAATCAAGAAAAGAGTTTTTCTGCGAAGTGCAGGAAGCGCGCTATAACGGCAAAGGCGGAAAAGTATCGCGCTGTTGCTGACATAAAAAGGGGAAACTATTCCCCTTTTTTCCTTTTTCGTATTTATTTCAAGTTAATGAGGACAAGCTTTTTCGTTTGTGTTTTCCTGTTCATTCACTGTTTTGTCATAAGAAAAATAACTTTCTTTTTGTTTTATAAGGGGGAATAAATATATGCGTATACTTGTAGTCGGTGCAGGCGCGGTTGGCGGTTATTTCGGCGGCCGGTTGTTGGAAAAAGGGGTGGACGTGACGTTTCTTGTTCGTGAGCGAAGAAAAAAGCAGCTGCAAGAACATGGACTTGTCATTCGTAGCGTCCATGGAGATGTGGTGTTAAATCCAAAACTGCTTGTAACAGGAGAAAATGCAGAGCCATTTGATGTTGTTATTTTCTCCAACAAAGCGTACCATTTGCCAGAAGCGATTCGCGATGTGAAACCGTATGTTGGTGAAAAAACGATGATTTTACCGCTGTTAAACGGCATGGCGCATATGGAAATGTTTTGGAATGAGTTTGGAAAGGAAAACGTGTTAGGAGGGCTTTGTTTTATCGAAACAACGCTGAATGAGCATGGAGAAATCGTGCAAACAAGCGCTTCCCATGATGTTCGATTTGGGGAATGGTCCGGGGAGAGGACGGAGCGGGTTCGTGCGCTCGAGCAATTATTTTCTAATTGTAACGCCCGGTTTCGTTTAAGCGAGCACATTGTAATAGATATGTGGAATAAATATTTATTTATTGCGACAATGTCAGGAGTGACGACGCTGTTTCGAGCGCCGATTGGACCAATTCGTTCTGGAAAGTACGGGCAAGAAATTATTTTCGGATTGCTAAAAGAGATTGCGGCCGTGATGCGGGCACATGGAGCGCCAATTGCCGATGATATCGAAGAAAAACAACTGGCGCAATTAAACGGAATAGAAGCGACGATGAAATCGTCGATGCAGCGGGATATGGAAAAAGGACAATTCATTGAAGCGGATCATTTGCAAGGATATTTGCTTTCGTTGGCTCAGCGATATAATGTAGAAACACCATTATTAAAAGTCGTATACCATAATTTAACGATTTACGAAGCGAATCGTAGAAAAATGGAATAAAAATATGGAAGAAGTGCAGCATTCCAATATACAAGGGAAGGATGCCTTCTTTTTTTAAAAAGATTGTATATTGTGATGATGTAGTGCAGAGTAATGGTGAAAGTGGATAAAAAGAGGAGGATAAGCTTGAAGAAAGCATGGTGGAAAGAAGGAGTTGCGTATCAAATTTATCCAAGAAGCTTCATCGATTCGAACGGAGACGGAATTGGAGATCTTCGCGGAATTATCGAGAAGCTTGATTATTTAAAAGACCTTGGAATCGATATCATATGGATCTGTCCAATTTACAAGTCGCCGAATGCTGATAACGGATATGATATTAGCGATTATCACGCGATTATGGAAGAATTCGGGACAATGGAAGACTTTGACTTATTGCTCGAGGAAATTCACCGGCGCGGCATGAAAGTGATTTTAGATTTAGTCATTAACCATACAAGCGATGAACATCCATGGTTTATTGAATCGCGTTCATCACGGGATAATCCGAAGCGGGATTGGTACATTTGGCGTGACGGAAAAAATGGAAAAGAGCCGAACAACTGGGAAAGCATCTTTGGCGGATCGGCGTGGGAGTATGACCCGAAAACCGATCAATATTATTTGCACATATTTGACGTGAAGCAGCCGGATTTAAATTGGGAAAACGAAGAAGTGCGCCAGGCTCTGTATAAAATGATTAATTGGTGGTTGGATAAAGGAATTGATGGATTTCGAGTGGATGCCATTTCTCATATTAAGAAAAAACCGGGATTGCCGGATTTGCCGAATCCGAAAGGGTTGGATTATGTTCCGGCTTTTGCCGGCCATATGAACCAAGAGGGGATTATGGATTATTTAAGAGAGCTCAAAATGCAAACGTTTGCGCACTATGATATTATGACAGTTGGCGAAGCAAATGGCGTTACCGTTGAGGATGCGGAAGAATGGGTCGGTGAAGAAAACGGCATTTTCAATATGGTTTTCCAGTTTGAACATTTAGGGTTATGGCAAAAAGGAACAAACGGCGGAGTGGATGTGCGACAATTAAAGCGCACGTTGACAAAATGGCAAAAAGGGTTGGAAAACCGCGGCTGGAACGCGCTGTTTTTAGAAAACCATGATCAGCCTCGTTCTGTTTCGACGTGGGGAAATGATGAGGAATACCTTACCGAAAGTGCGAAGGCGCTCGGCGCGATGTACTTTTTGATGCAGGGAACACCGTTTATTTATCAAGGACAAGAAATTGGGATGACGAACGTCCAATTTTCGAATATTGAAGACTACAATGATGTGGCTATTAAAAGAATGTATCAAATCGAACGGGAAAAGGGCCGCTCCCATGAAGAAATAATGAAAGTGATTTGGAAAACAGGGCGCGACAATTCGCGAACCCCAATGCAATGGTCCGACGCGCCAAACGCGGGGTTTACGACGGGAACGCCATGGATGAAAGTGAACGAAAACTATAAGACCATTAACGTCGAGGCGCAATTGCGCAACCCGAACTCCGTCCTTCAGTTTTACAAAAAAATGATTCGGCTTCGCAAGGAGAACGAAGTGTTTATTTATGGAACGTACGATTTGATTTTAGAAAAGCATCCGACGATTTATGCGTACACAAGAACGCTTGGAAACGAAAAAGCGGTGGTTATTGTCAATTTAAGCGATAAACCAGCGATGTATCGATATGATGGCATTCGATTAAGCTCAGAAAATTTGGTGCTGCAAAACTATGATGTAAAACCGCATAAAAACGCAACGCGCTTTAAGCTGAAACCGTATGAAGCGCGCGTATATTTGCTGAAATAGACAAAAGCTGCCGTTCATTTCTCGGCAGCTTTATTTTGCTTCGGTGTGAAGAGCTGGCGCTTGCCACTAGCAACAGTGAAAGCAAGAGAGTGAATGCGGAGGCGGCAAATCTGATTCTGAACAGCTATTTCAGCTTCATACCCCTCAGATCAAGTAGCAATTTGGCCTAACCGCTTCAATGTACTGTAGACCGCTGACTCGAACTCGATGAAGCCCAAATACGAAGCTACATCTTGGAATGGGAAAATTTGAGAAGCCCAAAATCCACCAATGCCGTTCTTACGGTCGATCCAGTAGAACAGGTTGGCTAGACCGGACCACATCAATTGGCCTGCTGGACGACCTGTAGGGGTAGGATCTTCGTTTACCTGGAATGTATAGGACCACGATTTTTGCACGCCAGGATAGAACTCACCGTCATTAGCTAGCGATGGATCGGACGAGATCCAGCCGCCGCTCTTCAATGCGCCAAGCCCGTTCTGAGCCATTTGCGCGACCGTTTCTGGTTTGATTACGCCCGCACCGTCATTCAGGATCATCCGGATAAATTTCATATACTCACCAATGCTGGCATACAAACCATGTCCTCCCATGTCCATTTCAGGAGATTGCGGCAGGATGAGATCAGGCAGTGGTGTGATATTACCGTCTTTTGCGCGACTGTGGATGGTTGCGCGGCGTTCCATCATCGACGGCGTTAGCGTGAATCCGATGTCGGTCATGCCTAGAGGAGCAAAAAGATGCTCGGCCATTACTTCACCCAGTCGCTTGCCGCGTACGGCTTCGACAACTTTGCCAACCCAGTCGATGTTGACGCCATAGTTCCATCGTTCGCCTGGCTCAAATAGCAGCACACTCTTAATCGAGTCAAAGGTACTAGTGAGGATGGAAGGTATTCCTTTTTGCTCGCGATATCTTCGATCCTCATGACTGAAGAACTCGTAACCGAAGCCAGCCGTGTGGAGCATCAGCATGTTGATCGTAATGTCGGTTTTAGGTTCTCTTAATTTAGGCTGCCCGTCTGCGTCAAAACCCTCAAGAACCTTAATCTCGGCAATCTCAGGAACATACTTTTTGACTGGATCGTCGAGACTGACTTTTCCTTCCTCGACCAATTGCATCAATACTGTGCCGGTGATGGCCTTAGTGGTTGAGAAAAGAGCAAACACTGTGTCGGTGGTCATCGGCGTTTCCTTTCCGAGTTCGCGCACCCCGGCTGCACCTTCATAGATGTTGCCCTCACGATCAGTTATCATCGCAACCACTCCGGGCACGCCTCCAGCCCTGCCTACAGCTTTATCCAAAACTTTGTCAAGAACATCCTTGAGAGCATTCTTGATTGCTTGCCTCGTCATATCTTCATCATCCCCCTCATAAGCTCTATTGATTTTATAATTTTCTATTTTTTAAGAATATTGATTTTTTTCAAACTGAATGTATCATGCCAGGCAGGGCTTGTCAAATTATTTTGTACTGTCCTTTTGTAAACTTCGCCTGCGGCAATTATATCCGGCATAAGTGAAAGTAATTTTAATAGAAGCTATGTAATGATATGCTGTCTATATTTAAGCAGGATTTTTTTATGGGTTATAGAATATATACAAGAAGAGGAGGAAAAAAATTATGGATGAAATTCGCTACCCGATTGGTAAATTTCAAGTACCGGCTGCGTTTTGCGAAGAAGATGCGAAACAGTGGATTTCTGATATTCGCCAAATACCAGCAAAATTGCGGGAGGCGGTCAGCGGATTAAATGAAGAACAGCTGAACACGCCGTATCGAGATGGTGGGTGGACGGTTGCACAAGTTGTCCATCACATCGCCGATGCAAGCATGAACGCGTTTTTGCGCACAAAATGGACATTGACGGAAGATATTCCTTCGATTAAACCGTTTGAGGAAAATGATTGGGCAAAGACGACAGAAGCTCGTTCACTACATATCGAGCCATCGCTGCAATTGCTCGAAGGCCTTCACGAGCGGTGGTCACATCTACTAGAATCAATGAGCAGCGATGATTTTCATCGGAATTTTTATCATGAAGGTACAAAAGAGAACGTCCCTTTATATGTGTTAATCGCCATGCACGCATGGCACGGCAAACATCATACGGCGCAAATTGCTTCGTTGCGACAACGTAAAGGATGGAACTAAAAGCTGCCCTAGGCGGGCAGCTTTTTTATCTTATAAGATGGGAAACTTATGCTTGAAATTGCTGCGCCGCCTTATTAACAGAAGGAGAAGCAATATATCAGATTGGTCAATGTTATCCTGGCGAGCAGGATATGGCTTATTTGATAAGGGGATATATTGGGGTAAATTGGCTTTATGAATGATAGCGAAAAAATAAGCTGAACATATTTTTATAAATTTCCAATAAGCTTTTTACATAAAAAATTTATCTATTTATGTTACACTAAACTGTATTGAGTGTTCGGTTTAAAATGAATGATTGGAGGGAGCTTGCGGTGGGGGAACCACAAAGTCAAACGATCATAGATGCGAATAAGGAAAAAATTTGGACAAAAGATTTTATACTCATTTGTTTAGCTAATTTTTTTGTTTTTCTTGGATTTCAAATGACATTGCCGACGATTCCGTTGTTTGTCGAGCATCTTGGCGGCAATGACCAGCTGATCGGTTTAGTGGTCGGGATTTTCACATTTGCGGCATTAATGGTGCGGCCGTTTGCCGGGCATGCGTTAGAAACAAAGGGGCGGCGTTTTGTATTTTTGTTAGGGCTTGCGATCTTTGTCCTTTCGGTCGGATCGTACAGCTTTATTGCGAGCATTTTTTTGTTGTTTATGATGAGGGTCATTCAAGGCATTGGATGGGGGTTTTCGACTACTGCCTCCGGAACGATTGCCACGGACATTATCCCTGCCAGCCGGAGAGGCGAAGGAATGGGGTATTATGGACTATCAGGGAATTTAGCGCTCGCTTTTGGGCCATCTATGGGGTTATTGCTCGCCGGAATGTTGTCATTCCGCCATCTTTTTTTGATTTGTGCCGTTTTAGGTTTGGCGTCACTATTGTTTGCTTCGAATATTACATATAAAAAAATCGGACAGCCGCAAGCGCAAGCGCGTAATAAGTGGGATATTTATGAAAAAAGCGCGCTAGAGCCTTCAATTTTGCTATTTTTCCTTACGGTGACATTTGGAGGAATTGCCTCATTTCTGCCGCTATATACTGCACAAAAAGGAATTTCAGGAATTCAATGGTATTTCTTGCTATATGCGCTTGCGTTAATGGTAACAAGAACGTTTGCCGGCCGGTTGTATGATAGAAAAGGCCATCAGGCGGTGTTTATACCAGGTGCTGCACTGATTTTCATTGCAATGTTATTGTTGGCTTGGCTGCCAAGCAATGTGATTTTGTTTACCGCAGCAATTCTTTATGGGTTAGGATTTGGAACGGTGCAGCCAGCGCTGCAAGCATGGTCTGTGGAAAAAGCGGCAAAAAACCGAAAAGGAATGGCAAATGCGACCTTTTTCGCCTTTTTCGATTTAGGGGTCGGAGTAGGAGCGATGGTTTTTGGGCAAATTGGCCATTGGTTCGGTTACTCTAGCATTTATATAACTGCCGCACTATCCGTGTTGATTTCTATTAGCTTTTACTTATATATTTTGCATAAAAAATAAAACGCTTAGGACTGTCATACAGTCCTAAGCGTTTTTTTGTTTAGAAAATGGAACCATTTAGCTATCTGCGCGAATGCACTTCATAAATGGCAAATTTTAAATAGTCGCCTTCATCGGCAGCAAGCAGCTTCGGATGATCGTAGCCGGCGCCGCTCCAGTACACTTGCCGCAAAATTTTCTTCGCATCAAACGCCGCTTCTTCGATCATCGCTTGGAACAAATCAGCGTGAACATGGTACGAGCAGCTCGCTGTGACGAAAAAGCCGCCATCTTTGACAAGCTTTAAGCCGTTTAAGTTAATGTCTTTATAGCCGCGCAGCGCTTTCGGAACGGCTTGAGCTGATTTCGCAAACGCCGGCGGGTCAATGATGACAACGTCCCATTTCTTTCCATCGCGAACCGCTTCGCGCAAATAATCGAATGCATTGGCGACGACAAAATCGACGTTGGTAAAGCCATTGAGTGCGGCGTTGCGTTTTGCTGTTTCAATGGCGTGTTCGGAAATATCGACCGCAGTGACGTGTTTCGCACCATATAAGCACGCATTGAGCATAAACGAGCCAGTATGGGTAAAACAGTCGAGCACTGTTGTATCGCTGTTAATGAGCGGTTTAATCGCCGCGCGGTTTTGTCTTTGGTCGAAGAAAAATCCCGTCTTTTGCCCGTTTTCAATGTCGACGATATATTTGACGCCGTTTTCTTCAATCAGCACTTCCGTTTCCGACTGGCCATACCAAAAGCCTTTTTCTTGCTCTAGCCCTTCTAGCTCGCGGACATACACGTCATTGCGCAAATAAATCGCTTTTGGCTTAAATACTTCAAGCAAACCGCGCAAAATCCAGTCTTTCCGTTTTTCCATCCCGAGGGAAAGAATTTGAACGACAAGCACGTCTTCGTATTTATCGACGATCAGCCCCGGTAAAAAGTCAGCTTCACCGTAAATAGCGCGGCATGAGCGAACGCCGGGAATCATTCGCTCACGATACTCCCATGCTTTGCGGATTCGGTCGACAAAAAATTGTTCATTTAGCTCTTCATCAGGATTTTGCGTCAAAACGCGCACAATGATTTGCGATTTCGGGTTAATATAGCCCTTTGCCAAAAAGTAGCGTTGATGATTATATACGTCCACAAAATCGCCCGGTTCAAAGTCTCCTTCAATATAATCGACTTCGCTTTGGAAAATCCATGGATGTCCTTGTTCCAGCCGTTTTTTTCGCTTTCGTTTTAAAAATACGTTTGCCACGTTCTCCACTCCATTATGATATAGTCGTTTGCTTTTTCTATGATACAGAATTGCGGACAAAGACGCAACGCAGGCAAGTTTGTCGACATTTGTCAGGACTATTTTCTTCTAAACAGAATAACGATAAGCATAGATGAAAAGAAAAGAGGGATTATGATGATTATCGCAACGACGGACTATGTACCAGGAAAACAAATAAAAGAGTATATCGGATTTGTACAAGGAAATACGGTACAGTCAAAACATATCGGCAAAGACATTATGGCTGGTCTGAAAACGATTGTCGGCGGAGAAATCAAGGCGTATACTGAAATGATGGACGAAGCGAGAAAAATTGCGATTGAACGCATGATAAACGAGGCGAAACGCCAAGGAGCAAATGCGGTAATCGACGTAAGAGTCGCTACAGCGGCAATTATGGCGAATACGTCGGAAATTTTGGCATACGGTACGGCGGTCATCGTGGAATAGTAAAAAAGGGTTGACAACGATATTCACCGTGATATGATATTCTCAAATAAGAAAATTTCATAGCGTACGCAATCCACTAGGGGGGCCTTTAGAAAGGCTGAGATCAAAGTGTGCCTTTGAGACCCTTAGCACCTGATCTGGGTAATGCCAGCGTAGGGAAGTGGAGTGGCGTGGCGTAGTCGTGGATTTTACTATGTTTTTTCGGCGGCTAGTGTTCAACACCACTTTCTTTACGCTTTTGTAAAGGAAGTGGTGTTTATTTTTTATAAAAAAGGGGGAGACAAAATGTCATTTGCGATGGAATTGCGGAAAAAGGCCGATCCGATCTGGCAGGCAAGCTTTCGCCATCCTTTTGTGAGAGAGTTAGGGGAAGGAACGCTAGACCTTACTCGTTTCCGCTATTATGTGATGCAAGATGAGTATTATTTGCACCATTTTGCGAGAGTCCAGGCAATTGGGGCAGCGAAGTCTCCAGATGCAAAGACAATCGCGAGCATGGCGCATCATGCTCAAAGCACATGTGAAGCAGAATTATCTTTGCATGAAACGTTTGCCGGTCTGCTTGGGATCACGGAGGAAGAAAAAGCGTCATTTATTCCGGCGCCGACCGCATACGCGTATACGTCGCATATGTACCGGGCTGCGTATGAAGGGCATTTAGGTGATGTGATTGCGGCGATTTTGCCGTGCTACTGGCTTTATTATGAGATTGGCGAGAGACTAAAAGACTGCAAGCCAAAAGAGCCAATCTATCAGAAATGGATTGGAACATATAGCTCCGAATGGTTTCGCAGCTTAGTAGAAGAACAAATCGCCCGTTTGGATGAGATCGCGGAAGCAGTCACTGAATCCGATCGCAAACGGATGGAACAGCATTTTCTTATTAGCAGTGAATATGAATACGAATTTTGGGAGATGGCATATCGCCTAGAAACATGGCCATCAGCAGGAAAGGAGATCAAAGAACATGTCAGCAACTAAAGGATTGAAGCTCGTTGATATTTTAACGACAATCGTGATTTCTGTCGTTTTTGGGATCATTTATAAAATTTGGGGGCCGTTCTATTACTTTGTTAAGCCATTTGGTTTTCATATTGATCAACTCATTTACGGCATGTGGTTTATCGCCGCATCGGTGGCATATTTGCTGATCCGCAAGCCAGGTGTTGCGCTGTTAGCGGAAATTGCTGCTTCTTCTGGAGAATTTATTATGGGCTCAGAGTGGGGGCTAGAGGTGCTTATTTACGGAGTTGTTCAAGGGCTTTTGGCGGAAGTGGTGTTTGCCGCGTTCCGTTATAAACGGTTTGACGCATTGGTCGTGTCGTTAGGAGCGATTGGCGCGACGATTGGTTCGCTTGTGATGGATTTTTATAAAGGGTATATTGAATCGCTGGCGCCTTGGAACTTGGCATTATTCCTTATTGCCCGCTTTATTGGCGCAGTGGTGATTGCCGGTGTTTTTGCCGTTTCTTTAGTAAAAGCGTTAGAAAAAACTGGTGTGACGCAAATGTTGCGCCCGGCTTCGAAAGAAGATTACGACGCGCTTGATCGTTGAAAAGGTGGCGTGTGAACCGATGAAACCGATAGCATCTGTTGAACGGCTGCGCTTGAAATTTCCTGGAAAAGATACATTGCTATTTAAAGATTTATCGATCACGTTTTACGAAGGAGAAAAAGTATTGTTGCTCGGTCCATCCGGATGCGGAAAATCAACATTGTTGCAAGTGCTGTCCGGCTTGATTCCGCATTCGATCGAAGTTCCGATGAAAGCAGAGCGAGTGCAGCTTCCCGATAATTGGGGCTACGTCTTCCAAGATCCCGATTCGCAATTTTGCATGCCGTTTGTCGATGAAGAAATCGCCTTTGCGCTCGAAAATATCGGTGTGCCGCGCGAAGAGATGAAAGAGCGGATCGAGAAGCTGCTAGAGACAGTTGGTCTTTTTGTAGAGCCGCATACCGATATTCATACGCTATCGGGAGGAATGAAGCAACGGCTCGCCCTTGCTTCCGTATTGGCGTTAGATCCAGATGTACTGTTTTTGGATGAACCAACGGCAATGATTGATGAAGAAGGAACGGAAGCGATTTGGCGGACGGTGAAACAAATTGCCCATGATAAAACGGTCATCATTATCGAACATAAAATCGATCATATACTCGATTTTGTCGATCGGATTATTTTATTTAATGATAACGGCGAGATCATTGCTGATGATAAAGCGCAAACGGTGTTTTCCGATTACAAAGATATCATTGCCTCACAAGGAATTTGGTATCCCGGTGTATGGGATGAATATATAGCGAAGCGGCAACGCCAGCGAGTGAATGTTCGCCAAGAGGAAATTATCCGCCTTCGCGAGTTTCAAGGCTATCGCCTGCGCGATGTTAAAATACGCGTGGAAGAAGCGACTGTACGCGCAGGAGAATGGATTGCCATTACCGGCAAAAACGGCGCCGGGAAAAGTACGCTCTTGCATGCGCTGATGAAGCTCATTCGCACAGACGGGACGTATGAGTTATACGGAAAAGACAGCAAACGGTTGAAACAGCTTCATCGTTTGATTGCATTTGTCTTTCAAAATCCGGAATTTCAGTTTGTTACTAATTCTGTACGAGAGGAGATTGCTTATTCGCTTCGTTTAGAAAAAAGAGAAGAAGCGGAAATTGCGGAAACGGTCGAACAATTGCTGCAGAGATTCCACCTTCGAAAACAGCAAAATCAGCATCCATACCAGCTTTCCATGGGACAAAAGCGTCGTTTAAGTGTGGCTGCTTCGATCGTAAGCGGACAGCAAATTTTCCTGCTCGATGAACCAACGTTTGGGCAAGATGCAAAAAATACGTTTGCGCTGCTTGAGTTATTGGAATCGTATCGAGAGCAAGGTGCAACGATTATGATGGTCACCCATGATGAGAACATCGTCAAATATTTTGCCACAAGAAGATGGGTGATTGAAGACGGACAGCTGGTGAAAGATGAATGGATTTCGCCTCATCCATCCAAAACGGCTGTGCTGTCCGTGTAGGGAGGTACAGATGATGAAATGGAACATTCATTATCGAGAAACATGGCTGCATCATACGAATCCGAGCTTAAAGCTTATGGTGCTCATTTTGTTGTTTATCGTTGTTTTATTCGTACACAACCCAAATGTTTTAATCAATTTTTCGTTTGGGCTTCTCTTGTTATTTATGCTGTATACCGGCTATCCGTGGAAGTTTTTGCTGCTATTGTTTTTGCCGTTTTTTCTTGTATTTGTTTCGACCGCGTCATCGATGATTTTGTTTGGTGAAGGTTCGACGACATGGCTTCGCTGGGGGCTTATCCATGTGACGGAAGAAAGCTTTTTGCGCGGAATGCATCTCGGGTTTCGAGCGCTCTCGTTCGCGCTCCTTGGGCTTTTGTTTTCCCTAACGACAAGACCGGTCCGCTTATTTTATTCGCTGATGCAGCAGTTAAAATTAAAACCAAAATACGCTTACAGCTTTTTAGCAGGCGTTCGTTTAATTCCGATTATGATCGAAGAATTTCAAACTGTAAGAAACGCGTTAAAAGTACGAGGGGTTGTCAATAACGGATTGTTCGAAAAAATGAAGCGGTATGCGATTCCGCTTTTATCACAAAGCATCCGCCGTGCCCAGCGCATCGCTGTTGCGATGGAAGCAAAGCGTTTTTCCAACAGCGCAGAGCGAACGTTTTATTATGAAATCGGGTTTAGCAAATATGATATTGTGCTTGTTGCTGTTTTTATCATAGTGACGGCAGCGGCTTATTATGCCGGGATTTATTATCCGTACATTCCGGTGGAAGATGTGCGGTAGAAAGCAAGGGATCAGAATGGAAAGACAACTTCATATCATTTCAACAGGAAAACAGTCTTTAGACCAGTTCGTTGCGATTTGTGCCCGCGTTCATCCATATGTAGACGCGATTCATGTGCGGGAAAAAATGAAAACAGCAAGGGAAATTTCCGAGTTTCTTACAGCGTTAATCAAGCAAGGAGTGCCGCCTAGAAAAATCATCGTGAACGACCGAATTGATGTGGCGGTGGTTTTTGGAGTAAAAGGAGTCCAGCTTGCGCACCATAGTTTGTCTGTGAGGCAAGTAAAACATCATTTTCCTTCGCTATCTATCGGTTGTTCGGTTCATTCGATCGAGGAAGCGATGAAAGCGGAAGAAAGCGGTGCTGATTATTGTATATACGGCCACGTTTTTGCGACTGGAAGCAAAGTAGGGGTACCGCCGCGCGGAATAGAATCATTGCGAAGTGTCGCCAATCACGTGAATATTCCTGTTATCGCGATCGGCGGCATCCATTCCAATAATGCGGAACAAGTACTGAAAGCTGGTGCGCACGGGATTGCCGTTATGTCAGCGGTATTTTTTGCCGACGATCCTGTTGGCGAAGCAAAGAAACTCGCAAAAATTGTGAAGAAAATGGTATGAATGTGGAGGAAATCGTTAGGAAAAAGAGAAGAGGGGATTTAAATGGAACGTTACCATTACGACGTTGTGATTGTTGGCGGCGGAATTATTGGCGCTTCTATTGCTTTTCAGTTGGCGAAACGTCATTTTCACGTCGGCGTGCTTGAAAAAGGGTGGATTGCGAGCCAATCATCAAGCGCGGCGGCAGGAATGCTTGGGGCGCAATCTGAATTTTTCGAAGAAAGTCCGCTTATTCCTCTTGCGATCAAAAGCAGGGACATGACCCCTAAGCTTGCGGAGGAATTAAGGGAACTTACCGGAATCGACATTGGGCTTGTACAGAAAGGCATGTTGAAAGTGGCGGTGACCGAGGAAGAAGCGGCGGCCCTCCGTCGCCATTACGAATTTTGGCAGCATACCGATTATCCAGTACGCTGGCTGTCGATGGATGAGGCAGCGGAAATAGAGCCGAATGTTTCCCGCGATTTAGCGGGCGCAATGTACATACCATCAGACGGACAAGTGAGCGCTTCTGATTTCGCTGCCGCTTTTGCGAATGCCTCGATTGCCTATGGAGCAAAGTGGCATGAGTATACGGAAGTCATCGATTTACAACGAGCAGATTATTCATACATGATTCGCACCAATCATGGAACGATCGCAGCCGATGTTGTGGTTATTGCGGCAGGAGCATGGTCTTCGCGTGTTCTTGCCAAAACGGGCATATCGTTGCCGATGTATCCAGTCAAAGGGGAATGTCTTCTTGTAAAAACAGAAAAACCGTTAATTCAAGCGACCGTATTTGCGAAAAACGGTTGTTATATCGTTCCAAAACGAGGAAATCGCCTGTTGATAGGGGCAACTTCGACACCGCACACATTTGACCGAAAAGTATCGATTCATGGAATCATGAGTTTGCTTGAACGTGCGCATCATCTTCTTCCAGAAATGAAAAATGCGGAATGGGAAAAAGCGTGGAGCGGCATCCGCCCGCAAACGAGCGATGGCTTGCCATACATAGGGGAGCATCCGTGCTATCCGAATGTATGGATCGCGACAGGTCATTACCGGAACGGAATTTTGTTAAGTCCGATCACCGGCGTATTATTAGCCGATCTCATTGAAGGAAAAGGAAGCGAGGTCGACCTTGCTCCGTTTTCACTTACAAGACATCAAGCAAAGGTGGGGAAGTGATGGAACTCATTATTAACGGCGAATCGATTCATGTTCCAGATGAAGTGAAAACAGTTAGCGACTTGCTTGCCCATTTTCAGTTAAACAACAAAATTGCGATTGTCGAAGTAAATTTAACGATTATCCCAAAACAGCAATATGAAACAACAACATTATGTAATGGCGATAAAGTAGAAATCGTTCATTTTGTAGGAGGCGGTTGATATGTTAAAAATCGGGCCATATGAGTTTCAATCAAGATTGTTGCTAGGAACAGGAAAATATCCAGACTTGGAAGTACAAAAGCAAGCAGTGGAAGTGTCAGGTGCGGAAATTTTAACGTTTGCTGTTCGACGCATGAACATTTTTGAACCAAACCAGCCTAATTTTTTGGAAAATTTAGATCTTGCAAAATATAAACTTCTTCCAAATACAGCGGGGGCGAAAACGGCGGAGGAAGCAGTGCGAATCGCTCGGCTCGCCAAAGCGTCGGGATTATGTGATATGATAAAAGTAGAAGTGATCGGCTGTGAGAAAACATTGCTTCCAGACCCAGTTGAGACGTTAAAGGCAACAGAGATATTGTTGGAAGAAGGATTTATCGTTCTTCCATATACTTCTGATGATGTTGTGCTCGCAAAACGTCTGCAAGAGCTTGGCTGTCATGCGGTTATGCCGGGGGCTTCGCCGATCGGTTCCGGACAAGGCATTGTCAATCCGTTAAACTTAAGCTTAATTATTGAACAGGCAACTGTCCCGGTGATTGTTGATGCTGGAATTGGCAGCCCGGCGGACGCGGCGTTTGCAATGGAGCTAGGTGCTGATGGTGTGTTGTTAAACACTGCTGTTTCTGGTGCAGCCGATCCGGTCAAAATGGCAAAAGCAATGAAACTTGCTGTGGAAGCCGGACGCCTTGGTTATGAGGCAGGTAGAATTCCAAAAAAACGGTACGCAACAGCAAGCAGTCCAATGGAAGGAATGAGTGTCGTTTGATTGAACGGTATTCTCGACAAGAGTTATTTGCGCCAATTGGCGCAGAAGGACAAAAAAAGATCATGCGGAAACATGTGCTTATTATTGGTGCGGGGGCGTTAGGAACAGGAAATGCAGAGGCGCTTGTGCGGGCAGGCGTTGGCAAAGTCACCATCGTTGACCGCGATTATGTCGAATGGAGCAATTTGCAACGTCAGCAATTATATAGCGAAGTGGACGCAAAAGAACGTATCCCAAAAGCAATTGCTGCAAAGCGGCGGCTTGAAGAGGTAAATTCTGATGTCGCAATTGATGCCATCGTCGGCGATGTAACGGCACAAGAGCTTGAAGAGCTTATTACAGAGCGAAAGCCCGACCTTTTGATTGATGCGACAGATAATTTTGATATACGTATGATCATTAACGATGCCGCGTATAAATATCACATCCCGTGGATTCACGGCGCGTGTGTCGGAAGCTATGGCATTAGTTACGCGTTTATCCCAGGGAAGACCCCATGTTTTCACTGTCTGCTCGAAACGGTGCCAGTAGGCGGTTTGACATGTGATACAGCAGGAATTATCGGCCCTGCTGTGCAAATGGTCGTCGCCTATCAAGTAACGGAAGCGCTAAAAATTCTTGTTGAAGATTGGGCGGCGCTGCGCAATAAACTTGTGTCGTTTGATTTATGGAAAAATCAGCATACGGCGATTCGCATTGATCAAGTGAAAAAAGAAGATTGCCCTACTTGCGGCACTCATCCATCGTATCCGTACCTTTCTTATGATCAACAGACAAAAACAGCGGTATTATGCGGACGAAATTCCGTACAAATTCGCCCGGCTGCGCCTCGAAACTACAACTTGCAAGAGCTGGCTGAATTATTTGTCAAACAAGGATTGCCCGTAGATGTCAACCCGTATCTTGTCTCTGTATCGCTTGGAGAGCGACGGCTTGTTGTCTTTCAAGACGGACGCGCGCTCATTCATGGGACAAAGGATATTCAAGAGGCAAAAACGATTTATTATCGCTATTTAGGCTAGGAGCTTCTATTATGAGAAGCTCTCTTTTTGTGTTTGTAGCTTTGCCAAAAGGATTGTCGATTATCCTTTTTTATAATAAAGTAGTAAGTATTACCTTTCTCACTTCACAATAAAATGCAAGGGGAAAGAATGAATTTGTCAAAAAGTTGTATAAAATGTCTTACGTATTGAGAAAATTATTGTGTTAACATAACAATGGGGATGATTATCGTTAGGAGGGGCATTTATGGAGGAATTATCCGTAACGTTAAACATTGCTTCATTGCTTGTGCTGATATATTTTATCGGTTCAAGCATCATCGAGTCATAAAAAGCTGCAGGGATCATCCTGCAGCTTTATTATATTTTAGACGATAGGCGTTTTGTGAATAGGCTTTTTGTGAAAAATTTGATATAATATAGTAAATACAATGGATAATACTAACAAAGTACGTTTTTTATTTAGGAGAGTGAAGATTCTTTGGGAGAGTTGCCTCTGAGTCTGTTAGGGTGGTTTTTTCTTTGTATCGTGTTAGTTGCCTTCTTTTCTTCGGTGGAAGCCGCATTTTCTTCAGCGAATAAAATTCGCTTGAAAAATTATGTGGAAGAAAATCACCGTGGCAGCAAGCGAGTAAATTACATTATGGAAAACTTAGATCGCGTCTTATTGACGGTGCTTGTTGCAAACAGAGTCACAAGTATTGTTGCTGTTGCGTTTTTAGCAGATATTGCGACAACGATGCTTGGTGAGCGTGCAGGTCTTATTGCTGCGATTATTGTCATGACCGTGCTTCTTTTAATCTTCGGTGAAATTTTGCCAAAATCGATTGCGAAAGAGCATGCGGAATCGCTATCGATTCGTTATGCCGGAATTGTTTACGCATTGATGAAACTGCTTTCACCCATCACGACATTATTTAATGCTGTCAAAGAGCGCGTAGCGAAATGGTTTACGAATGGAACGGTTGTTCCAGCGGTAACGGAAGAGGAAATTAAAGTGATGATTGATTTAAGTGAAGAAGAAGGCATTATTGACAACAAAGAAAAAGAATTAATTCACCGTTCGCTCGATTTTGATGAAATTTTAGTTGGAGAAATTTTTACGCCACGGTCAGATATGGTCGCTGTGGAAGTAAATCAGCCGATCGAAGCAATTCGCGATGTTTTTCTTGAAGAAAAGTACTCCCGTATACCGGTGTATGAGGAAGATATTGATAATGTGATTGGCATTTTATCGGAAAGTGACTTTTTTAGTGAGCTTGTACAACAAAAAGATATAAACATTCGCGCGTTATTACGCAAGCCGCTGTTTGTCATGGAATCAATGAAAATTTCTGATTTGTTGCCGGAACTTCAAAAAAGCAGAGTGCATATGGCAATTGTCATTGATGAGTTTGGAGGAACAGCAGGATTAATTACGCTTGAAGACATTATTGAACAAATTGTTGGAGAAATATGGGATGAGCATGATGAAGCAGTAAAAAATATTCAACAAATTGATGAAAACAGTTATGAATTTAACGCTGAACTTCCGCTTGATGAATTTTGCGAAATAATGAAAATTGATGCACCGGAAAGCTCTTCCCATACGTTAGGCGGTTGGATATTTGAAATGTTTGAACGCGTGCCGAATGTCGGCGAAACGCTGCATTATGGTCCGCTTACTTTAACCGTACGACAAGTCGAAAATCGCAGAATTAGGAAAGTACTTGTTTCATTAAATGAGCCGCCGTTAGTGGAGAATATGTAAGGAGCGAGATGCTCCTTTTTTTTTGGCTACAATTGAATATTGCTTTGGCGCTTATGCTCTTTTTACATTTGACATCTTATACAAACTTTTTTATTATGACATATGTCGCTAAAAACCAATCGGAATGATGGAGGTTCGAAAAATATATGAAAAGATTTTTTCTCAAAAGTTTGCTTCTTTTGTTGACAGCTTCGATATTGTTGTTGGCCGCATGCGGCAATCAGCAATCCAAGGAAAAGTCGGGCAAGCAAGAAACCGACTTGTTAGCGCAGGTGAAAAAATCGGGAGAATTGCGAATTGGAACAGAGGGAACATATCCGCCGTTTACGTTTCATGATAAAAGCGGAAAGTTAACCGGTTTTGATGTGGATTTGGCAAGAGAAGTAGCGAAGCGTCTTGGCGTCAAGCCAGTGTTTATGGAAACACAGTGGGATGCGATGTTCGCGGGATTGGACGCAAAACGTTTTGACATGATTGCCAATGAAGTCGGAATTCGCAAGGACCGGCAAAAGAAATATGATTTTTCTGATCCGTACATTACATCTATGGCGGTGTTAGTCGTTCATAAAAATAATAATAAAGTATCTAAGTTTGAAGACATAAAAGGGTTAAAAGCGGCACAATCGATGACAAGCAATTTTGCTGATTTAGCACGGTCTTACGGAGCACAAATTGTCGGTGTGGAAGGATTTAATCAAGCGGTCGAGTTGTTAAGCTCTAAGCGGGTGGACGTTACCATTAACGATAATCTGTCTGTTCTTGATTTCTTAAAACAAAAACCAAACGCGCCAATTAAAATGGTGGCAAAGCATAAGGACGCATCACAAAGCGGATTTATGTTCCGCAAAGGCAGTGACACATTGGTGGAAGCAGTGAATAAAGCGTTAGAGGACATGAAAAAAGACGGAACATACGCAAAAATTTCAGAGAAATGGTTTGGTGAAGATGTATCTAAGTAATGTGATGGCAGACCCTGAAAGAGTAGACAGATTGATATCCATTGCACAAAGTTCCCTTCTCCCGCTGGTGAAGGGGGCTTTGTATAATACGATTCCATTGACGATTATTTCGTTTATCATTGGATTAATATTGGCGATTGCGACGGCATTGGCGCGCATTTCCGGAGTGAAAGCATTAGAAATAATCGCGAGAATATACGTATCCGCCATCCGCGGGACACCGCTTCTTGTCCAGCTGTTTATTATCTTTTACGGCCTGCCGAACATCGGCATTACGATTCCTTCATTTCCTGCGGCCATCATCGGCTTTTCGTTAAACGTTGGCGCGTATGCTTCAGAGATTATTCGCGCCGCTATCTTATCCATTCCGAAAGGGCAGTGGGAAGCGGCGTATTCGTTAGGAATGACGTCGGGGCAGGCGCTGCGCCGGGTAATATTTCCGCAGGCAGCGCGCGTTTCGATTCCGCCGCTGTCAAATACGTTTATCAGCTTAGTAAAAGATACATCGCTTGCATCGCTCATTCTCGTTTCGGAAATGTTTCGCAAAGCACAAGAAATTGCCTCGACGAACTATGAATTCTTGTTATTATACACAGAAGCAGCAATCATTTATTGGATTATTTGCTTTCTATTATCGATTGTACAAAATCGAATCGAAGAGCGTTTAAATCGTTACATTGCACGATAGCGATAAGGAGATACGACGATGATTTCTGTTCAAGGCTTATATAAGCAATTTAGCGACGTAGAAGTATTAAAAGGAATCGATATCACGGTGGAAAAAGGGAAAGTAGTGGTCATTATCGGTCCATCGGGCTCAGGGAAGACGACGTTTTTGCGTTGTTTAAACGTGCTTGAAACGCCAACGAAAGGGAAAATTTCGATAGCAAATAGGCAGCTTGATTTTTCGAAGCCTGTGACGAAGCGAGAGATTCATGAATTTCGTCGCTTAACAGGAATGGTATTCCAAAGCTATAATTTGTTCCCTCATATGACGGCGCTTGAAAACGTCATGGAAGGGCCTGTCACGGTCAAACGAGAAAAGAAAGAGCGTGCGCGCGAGAAAGCGATTGTCTTGTTAGAGAAAGTGGGACTCGGAGATAAAGCCCATCATTATCCGTTTCAGCTGTCTGGAGGGCAGCAGCAGCGCGTCGCGATCGCGCGGGCGCTTGCCATGGAACCGGAAGTCATGCTGTTTGATGAACCGACATCAGCATTGGATCCGGAGCTTGTCGGTGAAGTACTGAAAGTCATGAAAAGTTTAGCAAATGAAGGGATGACAATGATCGTCGTCACTCATGAAATGAGGTTTGCGAAAGAAGCAGCCGATGAAGTGGTTTTTATGGATGGGGGAATCATCGTGGAAAGAGGAGCACCGGAACAGTTGCTCGTTTCTCCAAAACATGAACGCACAAAACAATTTTTACAACTTATCGAGTAACAAGACAAAGCCCCAGGCAAGACGCCTGGGGCTTAAGCCATGTATATGAAGTTTTTATTAGCGAGCGCCGAATTGGCCGCCGATTTGTTGTTGCGCCATTGCTACAAGGCGTTTTGTAATTTCGCCGCCAACAGAACCGTTAGCGCGAGAAGTTGTGTCAGGGCCAAGATTTACACCAAATTCTTGAGCGATTTCATACTTCATTTGATCGATTGCTTGTTGCGCACCAGCGACTAGTAGTTGGTTAGAATTGTTGTTACGTGCCATTGTGGTCATCTCCTTGTTTAAAGTTTTGATGGCTGGGTTGGCTGGATTTGCACCAGCACCGCATGCTGTTATAAGCATGCCGCCAAACTAGGCTGAACCCAATATTGTTTGCTAATGGTACTAATAGTTTGAGACGTTTTTCTTTCATTATTCATTTCTTTTTTATGGAAATTTTTAACGTTTTACAGTTGGGGATATTAGGGAATACGTAAAATAAGGTATTGTTTTAGTAGGAGGAAACATCATGAACATTTGCCCGCTATGCAACGGATTACGTAATGTGGCAGTGCATTGTTCGCACTGTCAGAAGCAAATGGTGGACCAAGGAAAAATTACGGATTATTTTGATGATTACAGCCCGTATATGGATATTGATATGATGAAATTGGTCGATGGGTATCCAAAGACATTGATTCGGCGCGAATGCGTACATCTTTTTTATTGTCCGCATTGTAGCCAGGAAGAAGTGCGGTTTATTAAAGAATAGGCTCTAGCATCATCGCTAGAGCCTGTGCCAGTATTTATAAGAAAATAAGGGGGGAACGATGTCGTTATTTTTCATCCGCAGAACGGATTCGTTTTTCCGTTTCGACATCGAAAAAGTGTGCTTTGTTCATATCTAAAGCAAGGTCTAATTGGTCGCCTGGCTTGATTTCTGTGCGGGCGTTGATGCGCGCGACAAACTCTTGTCCATTAATATTGGAATAAATCATCGATTCTGCACCAAGCAGTTCGGCTACCTCAACGTGGGCGGTAATTTTCGTATTTGGCGATGCTTCAAGGAAGAGTGGTTCATCATGGATGTCTTCTGGGCGAATGCCTAAAATGACTTCTTTACCAATATAGCCTTGGTCACGAAGCACTTTCATTTTTCCTTCTGGAACGCTAATAGTAATATTACCAATGACAAACTTGCCATCTTGCAATGTTCCTTTTAAGAAGTTCATCGCTGGAGAGCCGATAAAGCCACCGACGAAAATATTTTCTGGTTTTTCATATACTTCTCTCGGTGTGCCAACTTGCTGGATGACACCATCTTTCATGACAACAAGCCGTGTTGCCATTGTCATCGCTTCCGTTTGATCGTGTGTGACGTAAATCGTTGTTGTTTCTAAACGCTGATGCAATTTAGCGATTTCGGAACGCATTTGTACACGAAGTTTTGCGTCCAAGTTCGAAAGCGGTTCGTCCATTAGAAATACTTTTGCGTCGCGGACGATGGCGCGTCCTAGTGCTACCCGTTGGCGTTGGCCGCCAGAAAGCGCTTTTGGTTTGCGATCTAAGTATTGCTCAAGGCCAAGAATGCGCGCTGCTTCACGGACGCGGCGCTCGATTTCTGCTTTTGGGAATTTTCGCAATTTTAAACCAAACGCCATGTTATCGTAAACGCTCATATGCGGATAAAGCGCGTAGTTTTGGAATACCATCGCAATATCGCGGTCTTTTGGCGCGACATCATTCATGCGCTTGCCGTCAATATATAAGTCGCCTTTTGAAATTTCTTCAAGGCCGGCAATCATTCGCAATGTTGTCGATTTGCCGCAGCCGGATGGACCGACAAAGACGATAAATTCCTTATCTTTAATATGTAGGTTAAAATCTTTTACAGCGATTACGTTGTTATCGTAAATTTTATAAATGTGCTCTAAACGAAGCTCTGCCATATTCTCACTCCCCCTATTAGAAAACGTTTTCAACTGCTTTAAGCGTACCGAAAATAGCAGGATTCGTAAATGGACAACATGCACAAAAAAAAGAGGGAGATTTCAGGCAAGATGACGAATAGACGGACTATGCGCTTGCCTCGTATGGTGAGTTCCCGGCTTCACTGTAGTTCAATTGTCCGCATATTGCTGCAATAATATCGCTAAATACACAGCGACCGCTCCTTTAAAATGTTTAATATCGATTCCTGTTTTTTCAATAAATTTATCAATGCGATATTGTAAACTGTTGCGGTGCATATATAACTTTTTTGCCGCTAAGGAAACGTTTAGATTGCATTGAAAAAACGTTTTGATGATATGAAGTGACTCGGCATCCAATGTTTCGAGAAAAGGAAGCGACTTCTTGATCATTTGAAGTTCCGAGGAACCATGGATAAGCAATAGCGGAATCATATCTTCCATCTGATATACCGTTTGTGTTGGCATATACGTTTGTGCTAGCTGGAAACATTGTTTTTCGTGGCAAAATAATTCATAAAGATGGTCATCATATGGATGGATGTGCCCGATAAATAGATGAATGGTGACATAAAAATCGGTAGATAATGTATCAATAATTTCAGCAAACGGCAAAGGATCTAGGGTTGGTTTTTGTTTTTTTTCAATAATGACACCTCGGTAATCGTGTTCCCAAACGATAACAATGTGTTCGGAAAACAATCCGCTGATGACATCGAAAAAATCATCTTTGTTGACAACAGAACCTTTTATGAAAAAATGAATAAAGCGATAATACGGGGAGTGGGAGGAAAGATGCTGCAGCAACGTTGAATCTCCATGCATGACCCAACGATGCCACGCCATTTCTTCATCGCTAATCGTACGGCTGACATCGGGAATCGGCGTGAGAAAAATCGATAATAGCTGTTTTTCCTGTTTCGATAGACGTTGTTTGCAAATTCCGATTTTATCTCCATCTTTCGTATAAAACCATTCATATGCATCAGTGTCGGCTACTTGTTCATTAATGACGATTGCATCCTTATAGTAGGATTTTAGCTGTTTGAGCATGGCGATGTTTCCTTTCTACATCTGAATGATTTCCTTTCACTTATTATACAAAAAGAAAAACCGATTTTCCCAATAAAAAGGAAAATCGGTTTTTGAATGGCTACGTTGTTTCATGAGGAGGTTCTTCTTTTGTTAAGTCGCGCGCTTCCTCGATGTTTACGGCATCACCGTGGCCGTGGACATAGCCCCCTGCCATTCCCTCATTGATCATACGGTCGATATCCATATAGTGTTCATCGCGTCCTTCATATTGAGAATCTTGATGATTCCGTTTGTTTCGTTCCGTCATAATGCGTTCCTCCTTGTTTTTTTGTAGTTTGTATTATAAAAGCATAGATTATTCGTATTCATCATATATATGTCAAAAAGCAGGACAAGCAAGGAGGGAACACGATGATACGCACGGTGAAACAACTGCTGTACATAACAAGAACATCAACGCAACTAGCAGAACAGATGGCAGAAATAGTGAGCGATGAAACGTGGAAACAACAATTTATTTTGTATTTAGAGGATATAACACGTCAATATAAGCTATGGCAATATATTCACTATTTACTTGCCGGGACATATGAAAAAAGCGACAATGAAAAAATTGTAATAGCTTCGGTTTCCGAACTGTTGTATGCGCTTTGTTCGAATGAATTAAAAAAAGGAATGTTGTGTCAAAAAGCAAGTGAGATGTTATCGGGAGCCGCACAAAAAGCGGCAGATCATTCATTACAGCAGGCCATTCAATATAGCCAGCTATTTTTTACGATGATAAAAAACCAGCTAGTTCATCAAATAGGGAAATAAGCTGTTTGGCACCATGGCGTTGAATATCTGGTTCGTCGAAAATCATCGGTTTGGCGTTCAGTTCGTACACGTACAATTGTCCATCTTTGCTAAGGCCAATATCCGCAGAAAACTCGCCAATAAAACCGAAATGCTTGTTCATTTCTTTCCCGCACTCGGAAATTAGGTTACATAAAAGGGCTTCATCGATCCGATGTTTCACTTCGGAATACGGCAGAAGTTTTCCGCCGTTTAGGACGTGTGTTGTCAGTCGTTGCACTTGCGCCATCCGCACACCAATGCCGCTGATTGCATAAGCGCCGTGGTGATAATGAACGAGAACACGCAAATCATACCGATTTCCTTTCCATGTATCAATGTCAATTGCTTGTTGGACAATATAGCGTTTCGATGAAAAAAGAGGAGTGAGTTCGTCAAGGGAAGTGAGTGTTTTTCGAACATTTATTTGTTCGTAAAGGATGTGTGTTTGTAAAGGAGAAGAAGTTAAGCGAAACAGCCCTTCTCCTTTTGCTCCTTCGTTTGGTTTAACGTATACACTTCCGTATATTTGCAGCATTTTTCGTATATCGTCCGTATCATGAACTAGAAGCGTAGCTGGCAAATGCGGGCGCAATTGGTCGTTTTTTTGTAATGTCTCGTATAATTCCCACTTTGTAAAAAAAGAACGATTAAAAAATGGAATGCGAAGGTTGTTTAAAAATGCGATGATTCGTTGGAATTCGTCTGTTTTTTCTTCTGATCTGCTTTTGATTCGGTTGTAAAAAACGTCGGGAAGAGGGGCGGTAACAGGCACCCACTGCCCGAGGTCGCGAACAAATACATATCCTTGAACGAATTTTTCATAGATAGAGCTAAATGGTAAAACGATAGCGATACTTCCCGCTTCTTGCAAGGAAGTGGTGATCAGCTCGATATATCGTTTTTTTCGTTTTAACAAAGCGGGAATGGAAGATTCGCTAATCATAATGCCGACAAGCGGTCCTACTTTTCCCCGCTGTTCTTTTACGTGAAATGAAAAAGACGGCAATTCGTTAGAAAAAGACAATGGATGTTGGTATCCAAAAACGCAGGTACGGCCTTCATCTTGATGAAACCATTGTTGTTTTTTTTCATTGTAGCAAATGATCGTCATGTGAATAACGCCTCTGGTTCATCAATTACTTTTTTACTTAAATAAACGGCGTACGCAAGAGAGAGCATCGCTGTTAGTTCATCATATCGCTTTAGCTTCGGATGTTTAAAAATGCATCGTCCCGGCTTCGAATTTGCTTCAAACATCCAAATCCGATATTGTTGGTCGATTCCAAGATCAAATCCGATTTCACCAATGTTCATCTGAAGCTGTTCCTCCAGACAACCGCTTAGGGTAAGAACGGTGTCATGAAGTTGCCTTATGATATGGTTGCGAGTGCTTCGATCTGGGAAAATTTCTTCGATCGTTTTTACGATGCCCCCATTGTTAATATGGGTCGTAACGCTTCTTTTTTCCGCGATTTTTGCAGCGATCGCGCTCACCTGCCAAACCCCTTCTTCGTTTTTATTTGTATGAACGCGAAAATCGAATTTTCTTCCGTTGACTTCCATGAGGCGAATCCCTTGTTGGATAATATATGAATCTAATTTTTTTTGTGAAAAAACGCTTTCCCACAAAGATGATAATGTTGGAAAGGTTTGCGACCGGTTAGTTCCATGTTC
The DNA here is from genome assembly GCF_030268025.1 of Parageobacillus sp. G301. Lineage (NCBI taxonomy): Bacteria > Bacillati > Bacillota > Bacilli > Caryophanales > Anoxybacillaceae > Parageobacillus > Parageobacillus sp. G301. The sequence goes on along the minus strand of NZ_BSDB01000001.1, from coordinate 1,584,446 downwards.
ATCTCGAAATCGGCATTCATACTTCTTGTTTTTCTTCAAAAGATGGTAAATACCTAAACCGAGACTGCCGTTGGCGGGCTTTAAATATGCTTCGCCATAACGTTTTAAAAATTGATCGGCGGTCTCGATCGTAGGATAAAAAGACGTGTTTGGAAGGTACGGCCGGGATAATGGATGTTTTTCAAGCAGACGGTATATTTCCCATTTATTAAAAAAGTTTTCGTTAAACCAAGGGATTCCGTATTCTTTTTTTAATGTTTCTTTAATTGCCTGAAATGTTTCATCGTTTTCAATTCGACGGTTTGGCAAGCGATTATAGATAACGGTAGGAAACGGAACTTCATGCTGAATCCAACCTTTTTCTGTATAAAAATACCCCGTTATCGTTCCTTTCTCCCAATGAATATGATGAGCGCCAAAAACAAAAGCAAATCCACCGACTTTTTTCTCTTGTGAAAGCAGCTTCGCAAAGAAAAAGCTCCGTTTTCCCACCGGACGAAGCGGCGATTTCGTAAACCCTGCGGTAAAAATGCCAATGAGCGGACCAAGATGGACGGTGTCTTCAGTGAGAAATAGATGAATGTCGGAAGAAAATGGGATTTGTAAGCGTTTGGCAACATCGTTTGTGATAACGATATGTTTGTCTAAAACCGGGGACGAAACAAAGCGGCATGCGGTGGACATGCTTCCGAACGCGGCCATCGTTTGCCCGGAGAGCGAAATATCGGGCGGAAGATAAATCGTATTTTCTTCCGCCTCTTGTATCGTTAATGTATATTTCATGAGATATTCACCTCGTTTGCGAGAAACAGACAATAGCGAAGCGGTGCTTCGTAGACATCACAGTTTTCAGGAGTGAGTGCAGTAATAATTTTTCGGCCTGGCTTCGAATTCATATCAATGATCCATACAGCGCCTTCCTCAGTAATCCCGAGATCAAGACCTAGTTCAAACAATGGGCCAAATTGCTCTTCCAAGTAGGATGGCAACACGTTTGTAATCGTTTCGATTCCATCGGTGATAAAAAGGCGTTGTGGGGAAGAAACTTGGTTGATCCATTTCGAAAAATCGAAAATGGAAGCTCCGGCACTGACATTGGCAATCATTGTTCCAGGCTGCCCGATTCGCACCGCTCTGCCTCGTTCGCTCCATTTGCCTCGTTCGTTTTTTTGGAAGAGAAAACGGATATCGAACGGCTCGTTTTTCTTCGTCTGTAAAGGCAAAAACGGCTGAATAAGGTATGAGTTGTGTTGAAGTAAATCATTAATCCACCGTTGCAAATCGTTTTCTCGTCTGATATGGGCAATTGTTTGACCACTTGCATCTAAAATATGAAGTAAGTTCTTCATTTGTTTTATGACATAAATGCCCTTGCCGCGCGAGCCGTGTTCAGGCTTGCAAATAACAGCTTTTTCTTTCCGGATCATGCGCAGTACATCCATAGCGGATTGAAGATGTTCTGTTTTGGGAATATACGGGGAAAGCAATGGATGTTCAATGACCTTCTTGTACAATTCCCATTTGCTTGGGAATCCGTGTCCTAAAAACGTAATATCTGACCGATGTTTTAGCCATTGTACGATCGGTTTGCTTTTTTTCGAGCGGTCATCCGCACGATAAAAGCAACGGTCATATAAAAAGGAGGGAATGTCAAATGTGCTTTCTATCCATGATTGCTTAGTGTTATCAAATTGCAGGCCGCGCACTTTTTCCGTTAACGGGTCAATATCAAAAGGGGTAAAGCGGTATACGGTAATGCCATAACGATCAGCCCGCTTGGCAACTTCTGTGGAATACTTTACTTCTTGTTGATCATAGACGGTGACAAATCCAAGAGAAATCAATTGTACTCACTCCTTTTGCTCGATAAGCGATAAACAATAGTCAATAATCGCTTTAGCGGAAGGCCGAATAAGGCGATTTGACATTGCCATATCGGTCTGTTTGGATGGTTTTGTGTTTACTTCGATAATCCATGGTTTGTTTTCTTGGTCGATCGCTAAATCAATGCCGAACTCTCCATATAATCCGTCGGCTTCATTTGCTAATACGGAAGCTACTTCGAGCGCGATTTCTTTTAACAGCATTTTTTGCTGGAACGCTCTGTTTTGTTCATACCATTGCTGCAATACTGCATCTATTGAAACGATTTCCCCGCCGCGGGCAAGATTGGCGACAAATTGTTCTTGCTGGGCGACGCGTGCGATAGCGGATGTTAAGCGCCATTTGCTGTCATGAATGCGGTGGCATGACAGCCGGAAATCAACGGGACGTCCTTCCATCGTCTGGAGGGCAATGCCTTGCTGAATGATGGATGCTACCTTTATTCGTTCTTTCAAGACTGCAAACAATGCAGAAGTAGAAGGATATTGTTGCATCATATCTTTCATGAACGTGGAATAGTCAAGGCGAAACTCGCCTTCTGTTTTTTCAATGCGCAAAATATGGCGCCCTTGGCTTCCGTAAATTGGTTTAATAAAAACGACTGGAAATTGCTCAAGAAAGTCGTCGAGCATTTGTTTCTTTGTGAGTAACTCCGTTTTTGGCAAATACGGATGCAAGTACGGATGGTTCATCAAACATTCGTGCACTTCCCATTTATGCAAAAAACGGTGATTAAACATAAGAACATGTTCATCTTTTAGCTTTTGAATAAGACGTTCAAATAAGCTGGTTAATTCTACTTTTCGTGAATGAATGCGGTTATAGATCACTTTTGCCGGCGGGACTTCCGTTTTTGTCCATTCCCCATTGATCAACTGATAGCCAACTCGTTCATTTTCTAAGTACATCGATAAAGATGTAACATATAAAGTTAGGTGATGCTGCTTGCTATATTCCGCTAATTCCTTGCAAAATTCATGTATGGATCCAAAGTGAACGTGTGAGTCCGTATGAAAAATTTCTGTCATTACGGCGATAGCTTGGGGATGGTTCATTGTTCTCCCTCATTTGTGCTTTCGTTACACAAACTCTATTTCATATCGTATCGTATGATTTTCGCCTAATATTGGTGATTGCAAAACATACGTGAAAGGAGAGAAACATGGGGTGACTTGATGAACGGTGGAGTGACAAACACACTTGAAATCAAAATGCCGTTCCGTCCGGATTATCAAATTTTTGTTAGTCATATCGCTTTTTCTCGGCGCATACGTTATGATAGTGATACGTTACTTTTTTATAGGAGGCTTTTTTATGTCCAATCAACTCTATGTCCTTGCCGAGCAGCTGGAGCAGGCAATCCGTACAAGCAGTGATTTTCAACAATTAAAGCAGGCGTACGAAGCGGTGCGCCGCGACGAAACCGCGTATCGCCTATTTACGAATTTCCGCAACTTGCAAATGCGCCTTCATGAAAAACAGATGACTGGTGCTGAAATTTTACCGGAAGAAATCGAGCAAGCGCAAAAAGCGATGGCGCTCACCCAGCAAAACGAAAAGCTTGCCCAGCTGATGACGCTTGAACAACGAATGAGCATGGTTTTAGCCGATATTCAACAAATCACGATGAAACCGCTAGAGGAACTATATCGTTCATTCGCAGAATAAATGTGAACACTCGTATTGAGTGTTCTTTTTTTGTCCGTTTTATCATAGCTATGAAGTGATAGGAAGAAAAGCGGAGGCGAGCTGAAGCTAGACAGGGAAGAAAAGCGGAGGGCGAAACAATTCAAAAAGAAAAGAACGCCGAACGCAAAGAGGGGCAAGATTCAACTTTTTCGAAAAGGGGGAGACAGCGATGTACAAATTGCTTGCTCTCAATATTGATGGAACGATTTTAAAAAACAACGGCCGCCTGCAAAGGGAAACAAAAGAAGCAGTAGAATATGTGAAACGAAAAGGAGTTTACGTGACGTTAATGACGAGCCGAAATTTGCTCGCGGCACGGAAAGTGGCAAAAGCGTTAAAATTGGATAGCGAATTGATCACATTTCAAGGTGCAATAATTGGAAAATCACTAAAGGAAAAAATATTTGAAGCACTTATTCCGGAAGAACGGACATTTAACATTGTGCAGGTGCTTGAAAATTACAATTGCAACATTCGATTGATGCATGAGCGCTATTCGATCGGCAATCGGAACAAAGTGCAAAAAAATTTAGTCGTAAAAACGGTATTATCATCAGGCGATCCGTTTTTTTATCCGACGCAGTTTGTCGATTCGCTCGGCAATATATTGATGGATGAACCAGTGGCCGTTCCGAAAATCGATGTCTATTTTGCCAACGAACGAGAAAGGAATGAGGCCATGTCGGTATTAGCAAAAGCGTTCCCGACCATTGATATGATTATGCACCCAAATGAAAAGATCGAAATTGTGCCGCAGGGCGTGTCAAAACTCGCAGGATTGCAGCGCCTTGGCAATCATTTAGGGATTTCTTTAAAAGAAATGGTTGTAATCGGCGATGGTTTCGACGACATGCCAGCGATTGAAGCTGTTGGTCTAGGAGTTGCAATGGGAAATGCGCCAGCGGAAGTGAAAAAAGCAGCTGACTGGGTGACACGTTCGAACGAACAGCTCGGTGTCGCCTACATGATTAAAGAACATTTCCGCAAGCAGCTGCGACCAGAATTTCTGCGGAAATTAAAAATAAAACGATAAAGGGAAAGCTGGGATATATTGAAGTGACCCCTGTCAAGTAGACAGGAATAAAAAAGCACATTTAAGTAGCCTGAGTCCTATATTCATAAGGACTCAGGTTATTTAATTTCTTTTGGAAACGTTGATGGTTATAAAAACGAATATATTTGTGTACGGCATCCTTCACTTCTTCGGCCGTGCGGAATGAGTACAGATGAAAACACTCTGCCTTGAAATGGCTGAAGAAGTTTTCCATGCAGGCATTGTCCAAGCAGTTTCCTTTTCTGGACATACTGGCCTTTATATTGTATCTTTTTAGTAGGTTGTTGTATTGGCGGGATGTATACTGGAACCCCTGATCACTATGGAGGAGTAGTCCATTTACATTCCGTTTTTTTATGGCCTTTTTTAGCGTGTCGATGACCAGTTTGATGTCATTTCTTTCGCTGATATGATAAGCCACGATTTCATTATTGTATAGGTCTTTAATAGCGGACAAATAGAGTTTTTGCCCATTAAAAATTAAATAGGTAATATCTGTAACCCACTTCTCGTTTGGCTTTGACGCGTGGAAATCTCGGTTTAGATGATTGTCCGAAATCACATAAGGCTCTTTCTTTCCGTAATAAGGCCGTTTCTTCCGAATCACCGCCCGGATTCCCATCTCCCTCATCAGCCTTTGTACTCGTTTATGGTTGATATCCAGTTGGTATTTCCGTTTCAGCCAAACTTGAACCCTCCGATACCCGTAGATTCCTTTCACTTCTTCATGGCACTCTTTGATTTTTTCCTTTAGCTGCTCGTCTTCCAAGTGCTTCTGAGAAGGGCGTTCCTGTCGTTTTACCCACTTGTAATATCCGCTTCGAGATACGCCTGCTATCTCACATAATAGTTGAATCGAACCATAACACCCAGCCATTTCTTGAATGATCGCGAACTTTTTGTGAGCTGGTACGGCTTCCATCCCCCCTTTCACCTCTTTAAGAGCTTTTTTAGCATCTCTACTTCCGCCTCCAGACGCTTGATTTTCGTTTCAGGATCTTCCGGACGAGTTCTCGGTCTTCCTTTATTTGGTCCTTTTGCTTTGCCCCGTTTTTCCTCCAGACCTTGTATTCCTTCCTGTTCATAGCGTTTCACCCATCGACGTACCATGGAATGGCTAATTCCCAATTCTTTCGCCACCGTTTCGTATCCCATGCCCTCTTCCAAATATAAATCCACAGCTTTCTTTTTAAACTTTGTATCATATGTTTTTCGTATTTTCCCCATAGAAAAATCCCCTCCATAGTAGACAGATTAATTGGCTTTCTTTTTTCTGTCTACTATAAGGGGATCATATCATATTGGTCCCAGCTTTTTTCATTGGCGAATCTAGCTACTTGACGAGGGCGAATTGCCTTCTGTACACTTAAATAAGCTTGACTGGGAAAGGTGATGTCATTGCGCGTTCAAATTCAAGGATTACATGATGTCGAGCGGTTTCAACGTCCGTTGGAGGTAATCACAGGATTATTTTTTGAAGAATATGAGCTGGTATTTGAATCGGTTCACGACGCAGATATAGCAGTTGTGCTTTCGATAGACGGCGACAAGCGTGTTCATGTGCATGGAATATTGATGGAAAAATTAACGGGAAATAAATATGAAGCGGATCATGAAAAAGACGTATCCGGCTATCTTGAGGAGAAAGATCGTTTCAAACAAATAAAATATACGGTGTTTCATGTATATTTGACGTTATTGCAGCAATATACCGGTCTGATTCAACAATGGGGAGTGTTGACAGGAATACGTCCGGTAAAACTGTTGCATCAAAAGCTGCGTTCCGGTCTTTCAAAAGAGGAAGCGCACCGTCAGCTTCGCGAAGATTATTTAGTAACAGAAGAAAAAATTGAGCTGATGCAGGAAATCGTCGACCGCCAGCTTACAGTCGTGCCAGATTTATATGACCTCGCCCATGAAGTAAGCATTTATATCGGCATTCCGTTTTGCCCGACGAAATGCGCGTATTGTACATTCCCAGCGTATGCGATTGGCGGGCGCCAAGGTTCCGTCGACGCCTTTTTAGCTGGGTTGCATTACGAAATGCGGGAAGTCGGCCGTTTTTTAAAAGAGCGCGGCATCAACATTACGACGATTTATTACGGCGGCGGCACGCCAACAAGCATCACCGCCGAAGAAATGGACCGACTGTATGCGGAAATGTATCAGTCATTCCCAAATGTCGAGCGTGTCCGCGAAATCACGGTCGAGGCGGGGCGTCCGGACACGATCACACCAGAGAAACTGAATGTGCTTAAAAAGTGGAACATCGATCGCATCAGCATTAACCCACAGTCTTACATTCAAGAAACGCTAAAAGCAATCGGCCGTCACCATACGGTAGACGAAACGATTGAAAAGTTTCATCTCGCCCGCGAGATGGGCATGAACAACATTAACATGGATTTAATTATCGGGCTTCCGGGGGAAGGGATAAAAGAATTTTCCTATACATTGGCGCAAACGGAAAAACTCATGCCAGAGTCGTTAACGGTGCATACGCTTTCGTTTAAACGAGCGTCGGAAATGACAAAAAACAAAGCGAAATACAAAGTCGCCGACCGCGACGAAATCAGCGAAATGATGAAAGCGGCCCAAGAGTGGACGAAGCGGCACGGCTATGTCCCTTACTATCTGTACCGGCAAAAAAACATTCTCGGCAACCTCGAAAACGTCGGATACGCCTTGCCGGGGAAAGAAAGCATTTACAACATTATGATTATGGAAGAACAACAGTCGATTATCGGGCTTGGCTGCGGTGCGTCCAGCAAGTTTGTCGATCCGAAGACGCGGAAAATTACCCGCTTTGCCAATCCGAAAGAACCGAAGGCGTATAACGAAAATTTTGTCCATTACACGAACGAAAAACTGAAAATGCTGGAGGCGTTGTTTGGATAGAGGGAACAGCAGTGATGACAGGCTTCGGACAAATGTCTGGGGCCTGTTTTTTGTAGTTTTATAGACGTAAACGAAGATGGAGAGATCATTCGTTGAAGAAATTTAGGATAACAATAGCCATCGTCATAAGAACAAAACCAACAATCACATATCCAATCCATCTAATTCTTTTCGGCTGTGAATCCGGGCGAAAGCTCTTTTGATTCCATACGCCTCCTTCGATCCTTTGTAAGTCTTCGGTAGGTGCAAAGACTTTGTCCTCATCATGGTGAAGCTGTTCTGCCTGTTGCGTTTTATGCATATCTTTCATTGTTTTTCCCGTCCTTTCTGTTCAAAACCCGATTGCTTTCGGCAACCGGGTTTTATTCATGTCAGCGGTGGAATAAAATCAGCTTTCCGCTTGATGTTACGCAGCGGTGCGTTTTATCGTGGCAGTTATGTTCGCGCAATTTTTGTTCGCCGATTTTTTTCGCTTCCTCATCGTTCGCGGCTTCGAACGTTTCATCCAACAATTTCTCCCCGTTTTTCTCAAATGCCGTTAACGTATACGTTGGCATAGTAGTGTCCCCCTTTGCTGAATGGTGATTCATATTATTATTTTGCTATTTTTAAAAAAATTCCTTCTAAATGATGAAACTTTTCGCTATGATAAACGTGTATGATTTAGTGGAAATTTTATCTAAAATTGGGGGAGTGAGAATGTCGTTACAGTTAGCGCATGTGACAAAGCGGTTTGGCACAGTGACTGCGGTCAACGATGTCACGTTAACGATTCCGGAAGGAAACTTGTTCGGATTTCTTGGCGCGAACGGGGCGGGAAAGACGACAACGTTTCGCATGATTTTAGGCTTGCTGGAACCAACGGAAGGAACGATTACGTGGAATGGAGAAAAAATCGACTACTCGAAAAGCCATCTCATCGGTTATTTGCCGGAAGAGCGCGGTCTGTACCCGAAACTGAAAGTAAAGGAACAGCTTATTTATTTAGGCAGGCTGCGCGGCATGGATAAAGCAACGATTATAAAAGAAATGGAAGCGTGGCTTGAGCGGTTTAACGTGCCGGAGTACGCGGACAAGCGGGTTGAGGAACTGTCGAAAGGGAATCAGCAAAAAATTCAATTTATCGCCGCTGTGTTGCATAAGCCGAAGCTACTAATCTTAGACGAGCCGTTTAGCGGACTCGATCCGGTCAATGTCGAGTTGCTAAAAGAAGCAGTCATCGATTTAAAAAACAATGGAACGACGATTGTCTTTTCGAGCCACCGTATGGAGCATGTCGAAGAGTTGTGCGAGCATCTTTGCATTATGCACCGCGGTCGGCCGGTCGTATACGGGTCGTTGAAAGAAGTGAAGCGGTCTTTTGGTAAAAAGAACATTATTATTCATGCCGATATGCCGCTTGATGAGCTGGCGGAGTTCCCAGGGGTTGTCAAAATGAAGCGGACAGCGGAAGGCGTGCATTTGCAAATCGAAAACGAAGACGTGTCGCAAAAAATTCTTTCCCATATCGCCAACAAAGGATTTATTCGCAAGTTTGCGCTAGAAGAGCCTTCGTTAAACGATATTTTCATTGAAAAAGTAGGTGCGGCGTATGAATAAGTTTTGGATTGTACTTTGGCATACGTATACGACAAAGCTGAAAGCGAAATCGTTTATCATCACAACGATTATTACGAGTCTCTTTGTTTTTACGATGGCGAATATCCAGCATATTATTCAATTTTTTACGAAGGATGAAAAAACAATGGTGGCGGTCATCGATACAACAGGAGCGTTTTACGAACCGCTTGAGGCACAGCTGAAACAAGCAAAACACGACGATCTCAAGTTAAAGAAGGTGACCGGCTCGGAAGAAAAGGCAAAGGCGGATGTCCGCAATGGCAAATGGGATGCGCTCCTCGTAGTTTCCGCCGATGAGAAGCAGCTGCCGAAAGCAGCATATTACGCGAACACGATTGCCGACAGCGATACGCCAAGCAAGCTTGAGCAAGCGCTCCAGCAGTTAAAAACGGCAATTGCGACGGCAAAAATCGGCCTGAAGCAAGAACAAATCGCGCAATTGTATGAACCGGTGCCGTTTGAAAAAGTGGCATTGGAAAAAAACGCGAAAACGGAGGAAGAGTTGAATCAGGCGCGCGTTCTCGTTTACGTGCTGCTGTTTGCGATGTACATGTTTGTTCTCATGTACGGAGGCATGATTTCCACAGAGGTGGCGACGGAAAAGTCGTCGCGCGTCATGGAAATTTTGGTATCAAGCGTTCACCCGATCCAGCAGCTGTTCGGGAAAATCCTAGGGGTTGCGCTTCTTAGTTTAACACAGTTTGCGATTTTATTTGCGGTTGGCTTCACGGCGCTGAAAAGCAGCGGGCAAGAATTGTGGAAATTTCTCGGTTTTGATCATCTTCCTATCTCGACGTTTGTGTATGCGATTATTTTCTTCCTTTTAGGTTATTTCTTATATGCGACATTATTTGCCGTGCTTGGTTCACTCGTCAGCCGCGTGGAAGACGTGCAGCAAATGATTACGCCGGTGATGATTGTTGTCATTGCCGCGTTTATGATTGCGATGTTTGGCTTAAACGCTCCAGAATCGTCCTTTATTATGGTGACATCATTTATTCCGTTTTTCACGCCAATGATTATGTTTTTGCGTGTTGGGTTACTGCCCGTTCCAGTTTGGGAAGTGGCGCTCAGCCTTGTTTTATTAATCGCTACGATTGGCTTGCTTGCCTTTTTCGGCTCGAAAGTGTATCGCGGCGGGGTGCTCATGTACGGAAAAGCTGGTTCACTGAAAGATATGAAAAAAGCGGTGCAATTGACGAAAAAGTAAGGCCTTGCTTAAGGCAAGGTTTTCTTTTTGCGTTTTGCACACATGTGGTATACTTAACTATACGCAAATACGGAAACGGAGGGAAAAGGTTGGCGAAAGGAATTGTTCATTATGAGGTTGGCGAGCAAGTCGATGTGTATTTGCTCATTAAATCGGTGACAAAGGGAATCGCCAGTAACGGGAAACCGTTTTTAACATTGATTTTGCAAGACAAAACAGGAGATATTGAAGCGAAACTATGGGATGTGTCTCCGGAAGATGAAAGTGTCTACGTGCCAGAAAGCATTGTCAAAGTATTGGGCGACATTCATAATTACCGAGGCAAAATGCAGCTGAAAATCCGCTCGATTCGTCTCGCTCACGAAGGGGATGCTGTCCGTGTATCCGATTTTCTCGAGACGGCGCCAATGAAACGGGAAGACATGATGGAAAAAATTACAGAATACATATTTGCGATGCAAAATCCAAATATCCAGCGGATTACGCGCTATTTATTAAAAAAATACGAACAGAAATTTTTTGACTATCCGGCGGCAACGAAAAATCATCACGAATTTATTTCCGGATTGGCGTATCATGTTGTTTCGATGCTAGAATTGGCAAAAGCGCTTGCTAAGCTGTATCCATCTTTGAATAAAGATTTATTGTATGCTGGGGTGATTTTGCACGATCTTGGCAAAGTGATTGAATTGTCCGGTCCGGTATCCGCCTCGTATACGCTTGAAGGCAAGCTGCTTGGACATATTTCGATTATGGTAAGTGAAATTAGCAAAGCCGCCGAGCATCTTGGCATCAGCGGGGAAGAAGTGGTTGTGCTGCAACATATGGTGCTTTCCCATCACGGAAAAGCGGAATGGGGCAGTCCGAAGCCGCCAATGGTGAAAGAAGCAGAAATTCTTCATTACATTGACAATTTGGATGCGAAAATGAATATGATCGATCGAGCGCTTGAAAAAATAAAGCCGGGCGAGTTTACGGAACGAATTTATGCATTAGAGAATCGTTCATTTTATAAACCAATTTTTTCTTCTGTTTCAATGCAAGAAAGAGGGAGGACATCATAAAGCCTTCTCCCCAACGGCTAAGGCAGTGGGCTTCTTGCATCATTCATAAGCGCCTGAAAACAGCAAGCAAAGAATAAGCATTGCGCAATACGAAAGAGGTGGTATTTTCCGCCTCTTTCTTTATGCATAGATCATTGATTTTGTGCGTATAGTTTAGTAAGACAAGCCAGAAAAAGGGGGATGTTAATGCTTAGCATGCCATGGTGGATTTATTTAGTTGTTGCGGGAATTATTTTTAGCGGTTACATGGCAGTAAGAACAGCAGCGAAAGAGAGAGAAATCGATGAAGCATTTATTGAAAAAGAGGGAGAAATTTATATGGAGCGCATCCGCAAGGAGCGGGAGCGGCGCAAGCAGGCGAAGTCCTTGTAGCCAACAAGGACTTTATTTTTTGAAAAATTCTCTTTATTTTTTTGGAATTCGTGTTAGGATAATAGTAACTCTTATTCATTAAAGAAATAAAATGGGGGATGAAAAATGAAACGGGCGTATAATTTCAACGCGGGACCGTCAGCGTTGCCGCTTCCGGTATTAGAGCGGGCGCAAGCGGAATTGCTTAATTTTCAAAATACAGGGATGTCCGTGATGGAGCTGAGCCATCGCAGCAAAGAATACGATGCGGTGCACAACAGCGCCAAAGAGCGGCTGAAACGGCTGATGAACATTCCTGATACCCATGACGTCTTGTTTTTGCAAGGCGGAGCGAGCCTGCAGTTTTCGATGGTGCCGATGAATTTGCTTGGAAAAGACCATGTCGCTAATTACGTGTTAACAGGATCGTGGTCGGAAAAAGCGCTGAAAGAGGCAAAGAAGGTTGGGAAAACTCATATCGCCGCATCAAGCAAAGAAGCGAATTATACGTACATTCCGCATCCGGAAGACATTCAGCTTTCCGAAAACGCAGCGTATTTACATATTACCTCCAACAATACGATCTTCGGTACACAATGGCATGAATTCCCAGATTTGCCGGTTGATCTTATTGCCGATATGTCGAGCGATATTTTAAGCAGGGAAATCAATGTTGAGCAATTTGCATTAATTTATGCGGGGGCGCAAAAAAATCTTGGGCCGTCTGGCGTGACGGTGGTAATTATCCGCAATGACTTATTGGAGCGCATTCCGGATAACTTGCCGACGATGCTCGATTATCGCACGTACAGCTCAAGTAACTCATTATACAATACGCCGCCAACGTTTGCGATTTATATGCTTTCTCTCGTACTCGAATGGGTCGAGGAAGAAGGCGGTGTGAAAGCGATCGAAGCGCGCAATAAAGAAAAAGCGGCTGTCGTATACGAAGCGATTGATGCAAGCAACGGGTTTTATGCCCCACATGCGGAAAAGGAAAGCCGTTCGCTTATGAACGTGACATTTAGGCTGCCAAATGAAGAATTAACGAAGAAATTTTTGGCGGAGGCAAAAGAAAAAGGATTTGTTGGACTAGCCGGCCATCGTTCTGTTGGAGGCTGCCGCGCATCGATTTATAATGCAGTGCCGCTTGAAGCGTGTGAAGCGTTAGCGGAATTTATGAATGATTTCTATCGGAAATTTAACTGAAAATTTCCACTTCACTTTTACACTGCAAAGTGATATAATAATAGAAAGATTCTCGTAATAGGTGCAAATGCACTATTAGAGGAGCTTAGGAAAGAATAGACGAGGAGAGATGAGCATGAATACGAGAGTACTAGTTTCATTGGCATTGTTAGTCGGAATTGGTGCAGTATTGCACGCGGTCATTCCGGGAATTTTCTTTGGGATGAAGCCGGACATGATGCTGACAATGATGTTTTTGGCTATTTTGTTGTTTCCGAATGTTAAAGCAGTGGGGCTTGTTGGAATTGTGACAGGCATTATTTCCGCGATGACAACAGGATTCCCAGGGGGACAAGTTCCAAATATCATTGACAAAACGATTACCGCTTTTGTATTCTTCGCGTTTGTGTTGCTTTTGAAAAAGTATGGTCAAACGGTGATTTCTGCCGCAATATTAACAGCGGTTGGCACGATTATTTCTGGCACGATCTTTTTAACCGCTGCGCTTTTGTTGGTCGGATTGCCAGGCGGGGCAGCTTTTTCTGCTTTATTTCTGACCGTTGTATTGCCGGCGGCTGTGATTAATACGATTGTGATGGTGATTATCTATCCAATTGCCTTGTCCATTTTTAAGCGGATGAACATTACAGCGCATGCGTAACAATCGCAAAAAACCCGATCATCATCTTGGTCGGGTTTTTTGCTATCACGCTATACATATCCAAGAAGCCAAGCAGTGACAAAGCAAAAAAATGCTATTCCAATATAACCAAAAGCGCGCTGTTTTAATACTATTTTTGGCGGATACATTTTTGCTTTTGCTAATGAAAAAAGAGTATTTATGAAAAGACAGAAAAATATGAAACTAATCATAAAAAAAAACGATTGCATATATATCATCACTTTCTCCCCCTATGCTTACTATATGTTGGCTATCTTGCAGCTATGAGCGGCGGGGAATGGTCACAAAAATGAAAAAATTAAACATTTTTATCTTTATTAATTTTTATTTTACTGGCATAATAGAAAGTAAAAAACACGGTGAGGAAAGAGTGGGTGAAACGATGAAAACGACAGAGCAACATTATTCTATAAAAGAGGCGATGCTATTTAGCCAACGAATTGCTCAGTTAAGCAAGGCGCTTTGGAAATCGATCGAAAAAGACTGGCAGCAATGGATTAAACCATTTGACTTAAACATTAACGAACATCATATTTTATGGATTGCATATCATTTTAAAGGGGCGTCGATTTCAGAAATTGCAAAATTTGGCGTGATGCATGTATCCACGGCGTTTAATTTTTCGAAAAAATTAGAAGAGAGAGGCTTGCTTTCCTTTTCGAAAAAACAAGACGATAAACGCAATACGTACATTGAACTGACAGAAAAAGGTGAAGAAGTATTATTGAAATTAATGGAATCGTATGATCCAACGCAAAACGCGGTGTTTAACGGAGCGCTGCCGCTGCGCGAGCTATATGGAAAGTTTCCAGAAATTTTAGAAATGATGTGTATCATCCGCAATATTTATGGAGATGACTTTATGGAAATTTTTGAAAGAGCGTTTGAAAACATTAAAAATGATTTTGTGGAACAAGATGGAAAACTAGTGAAACGAAGCGCGAAATCGAAAGAAAAAGAAAAGGAGCTAACAAGTCAGTCTAACTAACGGTTTTCATTAACTTTTTCAGTTCCGTCATTAGGGGGACAAACATTTGCTGCTTAAGGAGAGCGTCAACTGTCTGTTCGAGCGGAAGGCTAGGATGGAGCATTCCCGCGAAATGAAGGAGAAGCGGGGTGAAGATCGTCAGCCCTTCCGCTTTTTGTTTTTCATATTCCTCGCTTAACTGTTCGCAAAGGGCAAGCACTTCATCTACTTCTTCTTTTGTTAAATTTGCTTTAATAACAAGATAATAAAACGGTTTTTTTGTTTCATCGACCATTTCCATTAACAACGATCGATGGAATTCCAATTTGGCGATTCGTTCCTCTAGTGTTCCCATATGCGCGCTCCTTTTGCCGAACATAATGGACAAGTTTTTACGTATATTTTACCTAATTTATGAAAAACAACCAATAAAAAAGTTTTTTCAGGGGAGAAGGATTTTTCTGTAAAAATCATATTGATTTATAAAAAGAAACATTGTAAAGTAAATAAGTAATTATGAATATTTTTTCCATGAATAGGAGGGGAAACAGGTTTTGACGGTGTACTTTATACCCCTTGCTGTCATTATTTTATTTCTTATTAATCAATTAACATCTCGCCTTTGCGTGCAAAGGGAAATACCAGAAGAAAAGCAACCAAGTGTTTTTCGAACAATCAACGTTCTTATTACGATTTTATTAATTTCTTCCTATTTTGAAGTTTTATTTACATAGAAAAAAGCTGACAGCTTGTGCTGCCAGCTTTTTTGTAGATGTGTTGTAGACAAGGGGAAGGGGTTATTAGAATAAACATGAGCATCCAACAATAATTAACAAAATAAACAACACAACAATTAACGCAAAGCCTCCTGCATAAGGTGCGCCCATTGTAACACCTCCTTTCAAAAAGGAGCAATTCAGCCTCAGATGCTTCATCATCATCATATGTAAGGCAAAAACACATGTATGGGCGTATGACTAAAAGGAAAAAGTTTTTTCTTTGTGAAAAATATGTTATAGTTATTGTTGTAATTTTTTTTTGTCAAAAAATTGGTGTGGGAGTTGTGGAACAAATGAGAAAATGGATGATCGTTGCAGCCGTCGCCGCTGTTTTTGGGCTTTCGGCCTGCAATAATGGCGATTCAGAAGCCATTGTAAAAACAAAGGATGGCAACATTACAAAAGAAGAATTTTATAATGAAATGAAGGCCCGTGTAGGCAAGGAAGTGATTCGTGACCTTGTTCATGAAAAAGTATTAAGCAAAAAATATAAAGTGACGAACAAGGAAATCGATAAAGAAATCGAGAACTTAAAAGAAATGTATGGAACGCAATACGATTTAGCCGTTCAGCAAAATGGAGAAAAAGCGATCCGGGATATGGTGAAACTGGATCTTTTGCGGCAAAAAGCGGCAATGGAGGATATAAAGGTAACCGATAAAGAGTTAAAAGACTATTATAAGAATTATAAACCGAAAATTAGAGCGAGCCACATTTTAGTAAAAGATGAAAAGACAGCAGAAGAAATTAAAACGAAGCTTGATAAAGGAGAAGACTTCGCAAAGCTTGCGAAACAATATTCACAAGATCCAGGGTCAGCACCGAATGGCGGCGATTTAGGCTGGTTTGGACCTGGAAAAATGGTGAAAGAATTTGAAGATGCGGCCTATAAGCTAAAAGTAGGACAAGTGAGCGATCCGGTGAAAACAGACTATGGCTACCATATCATCAAAGTAACGGATAAAGAGGAGAAAAAGCCGTTTAACGAAATGAAAGAGGAAATCGAATTCGAAGTAAAACGAAGCAAATTGGATCCAGCAAAAGTACAATCAAAAGTAGAAAAACTGATAAAAGATGCAAAAGTGGAGATTGAAGATAAAGATTTGCAAGATGTGTTAAAATAACGGTCAAAAACAAAAGGAAGCGGGTAAGAATCGCTTCCTTTTGTTTATTCCAATCCTTTTTGAATTGTTGCGGCAATGGTTTGTAAATCGTCAAACGTATAATCGCTTGCATGGGATTTCCATACAGCGCCAAATCCATCTCCTTTGCCGTAACGAGGGATTAAGTGAACATGATAATGAAAGACAGTTTGCCCTGCTTGTTCACCGTTATTGTTTAGTAAATTTAAGCCGGCTGGGGAAAATTGTTTTTTGATCGCGTTTGCGATTTTTGGAACAACGGTAAAGACGTGGCTTGCAACATCTGGAGTGAGCTCAAAAATGTTTTCTTTATGTACTTTTGGAATGACAAGCGTATGCCCTTTCGTTACTTGGCTGATGTCGAGAAACGCCAATACATGTTCATCTTCATACACTTTTGCCGCTGGGATGTCTCCGTTTACAATTTTGCAAAAAATGCATTCACTCACTAGAAAAAGCCACCTTTCCTATTTTTTTCTTCCATTTTACCATAAAAAGAGCAGGATGTAATCTTGTATTGATTACATCCTGCTTTAGTGAAAAGGGGAGAGGTTTTATTCAAACAAAATGGCGTTTGATGAACACCCCATTTGCAAAAAAAGTTGTTAAAGAGTGAGTTTTCCTTTGTTCAAGATGACCATCCCCTTTAAGCTCTTACATAGAGGTTCGTTGCTTCATAGCAATGGAACGATGGTCTTGTCTTTCACAAACACCTCATTTACTTAAGGAGTTTCGCGCTTCCTCACTGCATTACAATGGTGTTACTTCGACAAATGTGTCTTTCGTGAACACCTCATTTCCAAGTGGATAGTTCATCATTTGCGCTGTTCCTCATCCCCTCTTCGCTATTTATCATGCCCGAGAAAAGAGGATGTATGCAAAAAGGAGATAGATAATTTTTGGAAAGTATTTGTTGCTTTGATAAAATGAAAATGTAATCCGTAATTTATGAATAGAAAGGAAGCAGGCGATGGCGCTTTTGGAAGTTCAACATTTATACGGGGGATATACGAAGCAAAACGTGCTCGAAGATGTTTCGTTTACCGTCGATCGCGGGGAAATAGTTGGTTTAATCGGTCTAAACGGCGCGGGAAAAAGTACGACGATCAAGCATATTATTGGGCTGATGGAACCGAGGAAAGGGACGATTACGATTAACGGAAAAACGTTTTCGGAACAGCCGGATGTATATCGTTCGCAATTTACATATATACCAGAAACACCTATTTTGTACGAAGAACTGACATTGGAGGAACATTTGCAATTAACGGCGATGGCTTATGGATTGGAAAAACATGAATACGAACGGCGTCTTCCGCCGTTATTAAAGGAATTTCGTATGGAGAAAAGGTTAAAATGGTTTCCTGCTCATTTTTCCAAGGGAATGAAGCAGAAAGTCATGATTATGTGCGCCTTTTTAGTGGAGCCAGAGCTTTATATCATTGACGAGCCGTTTGTTGGTCTTGATCCGTTAGCGATTCATTCTTTGCTTGAACAAATGCAGCAAATGAAGAAAAAAGGGGCGGGCATTTTAATGTCGACACATATTTTGGCGACAGCAGAAAAATATTGCGATTCGTTTGTCATTTTGCATAACGGAAAAGTAAGGGCGAAAGGAACGCTCGAGGAGTTGCGCGAACAAATTTCTTCTCCAGCGGCAACGTTGGATGAACTATATATTGCGTTAACAAAGGAAGAAAGCGTATGATGGATGGAAAAAAACTATGGAATGACCGCCTTTATCAAGAAGTGCGAAAAATACGGCGTTATTTGCGCTATATGTTGAATGATCATCTATTGTTTATATTGCTGATTGGCATCAGTTTTGGGGCGGTCGCCTACCATCGTTGGGTACAAACGCTTCCGCCGCATTTTCCTTATCCAATCGTTGCCGCACTGATTTTTTCTTTCATATTGACGTTTGGTTCGTTGCGCACGTTATTTCAGGAAGCCGATATCGTGTTTTTATTGCCGGCTGAGGCAAAGCTTCGCCCATATATTCAACGGGCTTTTTTGCTGAGCTTTCTTTTGCAAGGATACGGGCTGCTTCTTGTATGGTTGGCGATAGCACCGCTTCACCGGAAGTTTTCCGACGTTTCTTTATGGCTGCTGTTTTTCGTGTTGCTTGTTTTGAAAGGATGGAATTTGTTTATAAGCTGGAAAGGAAATTATTTTATTGAACCATTTACCCATCGTCTTAGCATGGCCGCCCGCTTTGGGATCAATGCTCTTTTTGTTTACTTTTTGCTTGTTCATGCTTCGGTTTTGTTTTTGCTTGCTCTATGTGTCATCATTGCAGGCCTAACGGTTTATTTGGTGCAAGCAACAAAGCAAAAAGGATGGAAATGGGAGCGGATCATTGAGCAAGAAGCAAAAGCGGTACGTACATTTTATCGTATCGCCAATTTATTTATCGACGTTCCACAATGGAAAGAGGAGGCGAAACGCCGGCGCTGGCTTGATTTTCTACTTTCCATGATTCCGTATCATAAAGAAAATACATTTCTTTATTTGTATGCAAGAACACTGATCCGTGCGGGCGGATACTTAGGTCTTTATATCCGTTTAATCGCAATCGGATTGTTATTGCTTTATATTGTTCCATCCGAATACGGAAAAATCGCCGTGTCGTTGTTTTTTCTTTACATCACCGGTTTTCAGCTATTTGCGATAATTGACCATCACCGGGCAAACTTGTTGATCCGATTATATCCGCTTCCAAACGATGTGCGGAAGCAGGCAGTATGCCGTCTCCTCTTTTTCTTATTAATGGTGCAAAATATTGTTTTCAGTTTGTTTTTATTCCTGCTTTATGCCGGCTGGATATGGGGTGCGTCATGGACGGCAGGAGCTGTTTTTAGTTATTGGCTACTGTTTCATTATCTTTCCAAACGTCGCAAGCGGGAGGGAAAACTATGAAAAAAATGTACATCACGACAGGAACCGCTGATTATTTGCAAAAAGTGAGAGACATGCATGCGAACGAAACAATGTTGTTGTTGGAAAGAGAAGAAGATGCTGTTTTGGTTCATGAAACAGATGGCAAAACGGTGTTTAAAGAGCCGCGCCGTTATGAGGTGATCGATGCAGTTGGCGAGTTGGGCGGAGCGTTTGTTGTATGCAACAATATTCCGGTGACCGATGAAGGGCGGCCGCTATTTGAGCATCGCTTTGTGCAGCGGGCAAGACTGATTGAAAATGAACCTGGATTTGTTGCGATTCGCGTACTGCGTCCGCTTTCTAGTGACACGTATATCATTATGACATTATGGGAAGGAAAAGAGCATTTTGAAAATTGGCAGCGTTCAAAAGCATTCACCAAAGCGCATGAGCAGCGGAAAGAAGAACAAAAACCATCTCAACAAAAAATATTTCTGCGTCCATCTTATGTAACAACCTATTCGGTTGTTCAAGAAAAATAAAGCGTTTTTCACCTCCGCTTTTTCGAATGAATAAGCGGGGGTTTTGTATATAAGTGTTTCACACCTTTATTCTCCTTTCATATGCTGTAGTACATCCATGTTGGGTAAATGTCCTATTTACCAATGGAAAGCATATAGGAAAGGAGAATATAAATGGGTGTGGAATTAACGGTGCTGCACTGGATTTACTTAGCGTTTATCGTGTTTATTATCGGATTTATGATCGCGCGAAAAGATACATCACTTATTTGCATTATCGGGATCTTTTTGTTAGCCGCTACAGCGACCCATTCGTTAAGCGCGGCGATTAGCGGGGTGTTTAATAGCTTTATTTACGCCATTACAGAGCTTTTGCCAACCATTTTAGTGATTTCCATTATTGTGGCAATGAGCAAAGTGCTGACAACAACAGGAATTAATGATGTGATGATTTCGCCATTTACTCGGTTTATTCGCACTCCGGGATGGGCGTATTGGACGATTGGGATTTTGATGATGATCATTTCTTGGTTTTTCTGGCCATCTCCCGCAGTTGCGTTAATAGGTGCAGTGTTACTCCCTGTGGCCATTCGTGTTGGGTTGCCGGCGTTAGGAGCGGCGATGGCGATGAATTTATTTGGTCACGGTATTGCTCTATCAGGAGATTTTATTATTCAAGGAGCGCCAAAACTGACAGCAGATGCCGCTGGTCTTCCTGTCTCCGAAGTCATTTCTGCCAGCGTGCCGCTTGTGTTTGTGATGGGAGTTGTTACTACGGTTGCTGCCTTTCTATTGCTTCGTCGTGATATGAAAAGGGGCCATTTTGCTAATGAAGCGAATGAAGTAACGGCGACAGCGGATGAGGCGATCGAAAAGGCGAAACAATTGTTGTCTAATCAAGCGAAAAATATGTTGGCGATCATCATTCCGATTTTGTTTGTTCTAGATGTCATCGCAATGTTTTATTTGCGCCTGCAAGGTGGAGATGCGACTGCGTTAATCGGTGGAACAGCGATTTTTATTTTAATTCTTATTTCCATTTTTGCCCATAAACAAGAAAGTTTTAGTGAAATTACGAATTATTTAATCGAAGGATTTCAATTTGGCTTTAAAGTATTTGGACCGGTCATTCCGATCGCGGCGTTTTTTTACCTCGGTGACGCAGGGTTTATCAAAATTATCGGAGAACACTTGCCTAAACTATCGCAAGGAATTGTGAACGATCTAGGAATTACGCTCGCTCATGTCGTACCGCTCAGCGATGGAGTTGGAGCGGTCACGTTAGCGATTGTAGGAGCAATCACAGGATTGGATGGTTCAGGATTTTCTGGTATTTCGTTAACGGGGTCGGTTGCTCATTTATTCGCGACAGCGATTGGCGGCGGTGCCGCGACATTAACTGCGCTTGGACAAATTGCGGCAATTTGGGTTGGAGGCGGCACGCTTGTTCCGTGGGCGCTTATTCCAGCGGCAGCTATTTGCGGTGTAGACCCGTTTGAGCTGGCGCGCCGAAACTTGGTTCCGGTGGCGATTGGACTTGTTGTGACAACCATTGTAGCGATATTTTTGATTTAACATTGACGAAAAAGCTGTCTCGTAGGAGTGAGCGAGGCAGCTTTTTTGATATAATAATGAAGGAACACAAATGATTTTTTGATATAACCATGAAAAGTATAAAAAAACAGAATGACTGGCTATTTATTTCTGAAATCAGACGAACGAAACGGTATTGCGCAGAAAGTCAGTAATAAATGAAAATAAATCGTCAATTTTTTGACAGTTTCCCCCCATTGCTATACATTGTAATAAGAACCTTGTATAGTTATGATTGTAACTTTGTACCCATTGCTTTGATGAAAAATTTTTTATCTTTTATAGATCTATCGATGTTGAATGAAAGAAAGGCGGATGAGGATGTCAAAACCAAATAATGATACATTTTTACGCGCTTGCCGCGGCGAAAAGACGGATTATGTTCCGGTTTGGTATATGAGACAAGCGGGGAGATCCCAGCCGGAGTATCGAGCGCTTAAGGAGAAATATTCATTATTTGAAATTACCCATCACCCAGAGCTTTGTGCTTATGTAACAAGATTGCCGGTCGAACAATATGATGTGGATGCGGCCATTTTATATAAAGATATTATGTCCCCGCTTCCAGCGATTGGTGTTGATGTAGAAATTAAAGCAGGAGTTGGGCCGGTGATTGCCAATCCAATCCGCTCTCTTGCGGATGTAGAAAAACTTGGAGAAATTCATCCGGAAGAAGATGTGCCATATGTATTGGAAACTATCAAACTGCTGACGACTGAACAATTAAATGTTCCGCTCATCGGATTTGCGGGTGCGCCGTTTACGCTTGCAAGCTATATGATTGAAGGCGGTCCATCGAAAAACTACAATAAAACGAAAGCATTTATGTATGCAGAGCCAAAAGCGTGGTTTGCGCTGATGGACAAGCTTGCCGATATGACGATTCGCTATGTGAAGGCGCAAATTCGTGCTGGCGCGAGCGCGATTCAAATTTTTGATTCATGGGTTGGCGCGGTGAATGTTGACGATTACCGCACATTTATTAAACCGACAATGGCTCGTATTTTTGCGGCGCTTCGCGAAGAAAACGTTCCGCTTATTATGTTTGGGGTTGGTGCGAGCCATTTAGCGAAAGAATGGAACGATTTGCCGCTTGATGTAATCGGACTCGACTGGCGGCTTTCGATTCGCAAAGCGCGGGAAATAGGAATTACAAAGGCGCTTCAGGGAAATTTAGATCCAGCAGTTCTTCTGGCTCCTTGGGAAGTAATTGAAAAACGCGTGAAACAAATTTTAGATGAAGGCATGGAACAACCAGGATATATATTCAACTTAGGACACGGCATTTTTCCAGAGATTCAGCCAGAGACATTAAAGCGGTTAACAGCGTTTATCCATGACTATACATCAAGGAAATAGGAGATGTTAGCGGAGATGGCAAAAAAGAAAATGGGATTATTAGTGATGGCGTACGGAACTCCATATAAAGAAGAAGATATTGAACGATATTATACGCACATTCGTCATGGCAGAAAACCTTCCGAGGAATTACTAGAAGATTTAAAACAACGCTACAAAGCGATTGGCGGAATTTCTCCGTTGGCAAAAATTACTCTTGAACAAGCAAAACAATTGGAAAAGCGGCTTAACGACATTCAAGATGACATCGAGTTTCAAATGTACTTAGGATTAAAACATATTGAGCCGTTCGTGGAAGATGCCGTTCGCCAAATGCATGAAGATGGCATAAAAGAAGCTGTGAGCATTGTGCTTGCACCGCATTTTTCAACGTTTAGCATTCAATCCTATAATGAACGGGCAAAAGAGGAAGCAAAAAAATTAGGAGGACCGGTCATTTATACGATTGACAGCTGGCATGATGAACCGAAATTTATCGATTATTGGGTGGAAAAAGTAAAAGAAGTTTACGCGTCCATGACCGAAGAAGAACGCGAAAAAGCAGTGCTCATTGTGTCAGCGCATAGCCTGCCGGAAAAAATTATTGCAGCGGGGGATCCGTATCCGCAGCAGCTTGCCGAAACGGCCAAGCAAATCGCGGAAAAAGCAGGTGTAAAACATTATGCGGTAGGTTGGCAAAGTGCCGGCAACACACCAGAGCCTTGGTTAGGGCCAGACGTACAAGATTTAACGAGACAGTTGCATCAGGAAAAAGGATATACATCGTTTGTCTATGTTCCAGTCGGTTTTGTCGCTGATCATTTGGAAGTGTTGTACGATAACGATATTGAATGTAAACAAGTAACGGAAGAAATCGGGGCAAACTACTATCGGCCGGAAATGCCGAATGCGAATCCAAAATTCATCGATGCACTGGCAACAGTTGTATTAAAACGGATCAAACTTTGATAAAGAAGGCGATGAACAGTGAGTGGCGAAAAACGTACGGTTGTGATCATCGGAGGCGGAATAACAGGAATTGCCGCTGCCTATTATTTGCAAAAAGCAATTAAAGAACAACAGCTTCCTATTGAATGTAAACTTGTAGAAGCGACCCATCGTTTAGGCGGCAAAGTGCAAACAGTGATACGTGACGGCTTTGTGATTGAGCGCGGTCCTGATTCGTTTTTAGCGCGGAAAACAAGCGCTTTTCGTCTTGTGCAGGAAGTAGGGCTAGAAGACGAGATTGTTCATAACGCGACAGGAAAATCGTACATCTTAGTGAACGGCAAGCTATATCCGATACCAGGCGGAGCCGTCATGGGGATTCCGACACAAATCGGTCCGTTTATCACGACAGGACTGTTTTCTCCGCTGGGAAAACTGCGTGCTGCCCTTGATTTTATTTTGCCTCCGACAAAAGCAGAAGGCGATTTATCATTAGGACAATTTTTCCGCCGCCGCTTTGGCGATGAGGTGGTAGATAACTTAATTGAGCCGCTGTTATCTGGCATTTATGCAGGCGATATTGATCAAATGAGTTTAATGTCGACATTTCCGCAGTTCTTTCAATTGGAGCAGCGATACGGCAGCCTGGTGCGAGGTGCAAAACGGACGACGCCGAAAGCAGCAAAACAACGGAAAGGCGCGTTTCAAACATTAAAAACGGGGTTGCAGTCGTTAGTCGATGAAGTGGAAAAACGATTGGAACAAGGCAGTGTCATGAAAGGGGTGCGG
This sequence comes from Parageobacillus sp. G301, assembly GCF_030268025.1. NCBI lineage: Bacteria > Bacillati > Bacillota > Bacilli > Caryophanales > Anoxybacillaceae > Parageobacillus > Parageobacillus sp. G301. The sequence continues at coordinate 1,559,849 of NZ_BSDB01000001.1, read as the reverse complement.
GTAGAAAACGTTAGACGCGAAGGAACGGAATATCGTTTGCGTTTAAGCAATGGAGAAGAGTGGAAAGCAGATAGCATTATCGTTGCGATACCGCACTCATCTGTACCAGCAATGTTTGCTGATTATCCGTTTTTCGCGCCGTTTCAATCAATTCCATCGACGTCGGTAGCAACCGTGGCATTGGCCTTTCCGGAAAGCGCTATTGAACAAGATATTGATGGAACGGGCTTTGTCGTTTCCCGCCGCAATGATTATACGATTACGGCCTGTACATGGACGCATAAGAAATGGCCGCATACCGCACCAAGTGGAAAAGCGCTGTTGCGCTGCTATGTCGGCCGTCCCGGCGATGAAGAAATTGTCGAACAGTCAGATGACGAAATTGTCCGCGTCGTGATGGACGATTTAAACAAAATTATGCGTATTACGGGACGTCCGGAATTTTTCGTTATTTCACGATGGAAACAGGCGATGCCGCAATATACGGTCGGCCATAAAGAGCGGCTTGCGAATATAAAAGCACATATGGACTCTGAGCTTCCAGGTGTGTTTTTAGCGGGAAGCTCATATGAAGGATTAGGGCTGCCGGATTGCATCGATCAAGGGGAAGAAGCGGTAAAAAAAGTACTCGATTATTTGCAAGTGAGCCATCGAAAGTTTGCGGAGGTTAACTAAAAAGAGTTAACCTCTTTCTTTTTTGTGAAAAATATGTTACGATTTTAGACGTAATGACCAAATTGTTCATTTAGTCATTCGAAGGATGAGGGAAATGTCTATTGATCGAAAACAACAAATCATTGAAGCAGCTACTAAATCGTTTTCGTTATTTGGTTACAAGGCAACAACGATGGAGCAAATAGCGAAGCTCGCCAATGTCGGAAAAGGCACGATTTATACGTTTTTTAAAAACAAAGAAGACTTATTGGACGCAATTATCTCTTCACTTATTTTAGAAATAAAAAAGTCAGCGGAGCAAGCGATGGATCCCAATCGTCCCTTTTCGGAAAACGTGCATCGCGCCCTGTATCGCATTTTAGAGTTTCGCCAGCAGCATCAATTAACGGCGAAGCTTCTTCAAGAGGTGCGCAATGTCGGAACGGCGGCAGTCCAAGAAGTGATGAAAAAATTGGATTGGGCCATTATCGATTACATTCGTGAGAAAATCGAAATCGCTATAAAAAAAGGAGAAATTCGCGACTGCGATGCTGAAATTACAGCGTTTTTAATGTTAAAAGTATATATCGCATTAATTGTCGATTGGGAGCAAGATCATGATCCGCTGCCGAAAGAAAAAATCGCTGAACTATTTGAGCTTTATTTTTTGAAAGGATTGTCGAAATAGATAGTCCTTCTCTTTTTCACTTAAAAATGACCAAATGGACAAATTGGTCAATTGTATAGAGGAGGGAGAAAATGCGAGGACTTTCATTATTATGGAAAGAGACACAGGAGATTTTTCATAATCGAAAGGCATTGATATCGATTATTGCTGTTATATGCATTCCGATATTATATAGTGGAATGTTTTTATGGGCGTTTTGGGATCCATACGCTCATCTGGACGAATTGCCTGTTGCCGTGGTGAACAACGACAAAGGAGCGGCGATGAACGGTGAAAAATTAGAAATTGGCGATAAGTTAGTAGAAAAGCTGAAAGAAAACAAGAAATTTGATTGGCATTTTGTTTCTGAAAAAGAAGCGGAAAAAGGATTGCAACATCAAAAGTATTATATGGCCATTGAAATTCCGGAAGATTTCTCGGAAAATGCTACGACTTTACAGGATGAACATCCAAAACCGATGAAACTCATCTATAAACCAAACGAAGGATTTAACTTCCTATCGGCACAAATTGGCGATAGTGCCGTAGAGAAGATTAAAGAAGAAGTTTCCAATACGGTGACGGAAACGTACGCGGAAACGATGTTTGACAATATCCGCAAGATGGCGAAAGGGTTTGATCAAGCTAGCGAAGGTGCAAAACAGCTGCATGAAGGTATTCAAAAAGCAAATGATGGCGGTGTCTCGCTGCAAAGCGGTCTGCATTCCGCGAAAGAAGGAAGCGGAAAATTAGCGAAAGGAGCGCATGCAGCAAAAAATGGCGCTAATGAGATTTATAAAAACTTAAAACTGCTTGCTGAAAAATCGCTTACGTTTGAAAATGGATTGCAATCGGCTAGCGAAGGCGCTAATCAGCTAAACGCCGGGCTCTATCAGTTGCAAAATGGTTTTGCAAAAATGCAAGACGGTCATTCGCAACTATTAGTTGGCGCGAAACAAGTGGAGAATGGTGCGAAACAACTGTCCGGCGGTCTTCATCAATCGCTTGATGGAATGAAACAAATGAAAGAAAACATTCCGTCATTGACACAAGGATCGCAAAATTTACAAAATGGAGCACAAAAGCTTTCCGCATCGATGGAACAGTGGAAGCAAGGTGCAGAGAAGACAAATAAAGGCGCTGTCCAAGTAAGCCAAGGATTAGAAAAAGCGGTAGCCCAATTGGATGCGTTAGCAGCGCAAGCAACAGATCCAAAAGAAAAAATGCAATTACAAACCCTGAAAGAACAATTGCTTCCTCTATCGGAAGGAAGCAAACAAGTCGCTCAAGGAATAGAACAGTTATCGAATAGTGCCGGTCAATTAAAAACAGGTGCGGATCAGCTTGCTGCAGGAGCTTCCCGGCTCCATAATGGCCAGCTAGCATTAAGTGAAGGAGTCGGAAAGCTTGTAGCGGGTCAGCAACAATTAGCAAGCGGCGCTGATGCGCTTGCTGCCGGCCAGTCGAAAGTAGTGCAAGGATTAACAACGTTTGGGGAAAAATTAAAAGAAGGAAAAAATGGTGTCGATCAGTTAGTCGCGGGAAGTGATCGATTGTCTTCTGGCTTGCATCAGCTCGCCCAAGGATCAAACAAATTAAAAGATGGCGCACATCAGCTTGCGGATGGGTCCGGAAGGCTTGCCGATGGCATAAATGACCTTGAACATGGCGTTGCATCGCTTTCCAACGGCATGAATCAACTTGCTAACGGTTCTGATCAGCTTGTAAGTGGAATGAAAAAATTAGAGAATGGATCGAATGAGTTGGCAGATAAACTAGCTGATGGCGCGAAAAAAGCGAGTGGTGTCAAGGCAAATGATGATACTTATAAAATGTTTGCCGATCCAGTGAAAAAGAAAAATGAAAAAATGAATCATGTGCCAAACTATGGCACCGGTTTTACACCATACTTCTTATCGCTAGGATTGTTTGTCGGCGCCCTTGTTTTGTCCATTGTGTTTCCATTGCGTGAACCAGCGGAAGTGCCAAAATCAGGATTTAGCTGGTTTATTGGGAAATTTGGCATTTTAGTAGCCGTTGGGATTATTCAATCATTGCTGGCAGATGCCGTATTGCTTGGAGCATTAGGCATTCATGTCCAAAGTGTTCCTAGATTTATACTATTTACGATGATCACAAGCGTTACGTTTATTGCGTTAATTCAATTCCTAGTAACGACGCTGGCAGATCCGGGACGCTTTATTGCAATTGTTGTATTAATTTTGCAGCTTACAACAAGTGCTGGAACGTTCCCGCTCGAATTGATTCCAGACGTATTGCAGCACTTCAATGCCTGGTTGCCGATGACGTATTCGGTGCTTGGGTTTAAAGCGGTTATTTCTAGTGGAGATTTTGCGTTTATGTGGCATAACGCAGCTATTTTAGCCTTGTTTATTGTGATTTTCATGGTGGGAACGATTTTATACTTTATTGCGCAGCATAAACGTCAGTTTGATACAGCCGTACAACAAATGAACGAAGCTTCCAAAGCGTAATGCTTTGGAAGCTTTTTTCATCTACGTTCAACGTTTATGAATAAAGCGGCGCGGACACATATGGATTCAATGATGATCCATACAAAAAATTAAAGATGCCTCTAGAAGAGAAGCATCTTTACGTATATAGACAGAAACGTTTTTTATGTTATTGATGATAAGCGACGTCTAAGCAATCGGTGCATGTATTTCCGTAGCATTCATGCTGTTCTTCTATTTCTTTGCCGCATTGCACACATTTTTTTGGCGGTAGGTTTTTGAAAAATTCTAACACTTTTACTAACATTGCGATCGCCTCCGTTGTTTTGTTACTTGTATTGTATTATAACAGAACCTACTTTGTCAACAACTGTTTTAAAACAAATTTCACCAAAGATGCAAAATCCGCTAAATTTATGTATGATGATAACAAACGAGTACATAAGGAGGGGCACGATGAAGGTTACGGTTATTGGATATTGGGGAGGTTTTCCTGCGGCGAATGAAGCAACCTCCGGATATTTGTTTGAGCATGATGAATTTCGCTTGTTAGTGGATTGTGGAAGCGGTGTGCTTTCGAAATTGCAAAATTATGTATCTGTCGAAAAATTGGACGCGGTAGTCGTATCTCATTATCATCATGACCATGTCGCGGATATCGGTCCATTGCAATATGCGCGGCTGATCAAAAAGAATCTTGGAGTACAATTGCCAGTGCTCCCGATTTACGGGCATCCATTTGATCAAGGAGAATTTGCTCGTCTAGCGCATGAGGGGATTACCGAGGCGGTTGCTTATGATCCGGAACGATCGCTTCAAGTCGGACCGTTTGACATTACCTTTATGAAGACAGTGCATCCAGTTACTTGTTATGCGATGCGAATTACTACAGGAGATGCAACGGTCGTTTATACGGCTGATTCTAGTTATTTACCGGAGTTTGTGCCGTTTGCTGAAAATGCGGATTTGCTTATTTGTGAATGCAATTTTTACGCTGGGCAAAATGCCGCTCCCGCCGGCCATATGACGAGCGAAGAAGCAGCAATGATTGCTCGTGATGCAAATGTAACGGAACTATGGTTAACCCATTTGCCGCATTTTGGAGAGCATACGCAGCTTGTCAGCGAGGCAAATGCGGTGTTTTCAGGCAAAGTGCAGTTAGCGAAAACAGGGCTTGTGTGGGAAAAATAGAAAAAGTTTATCCTCCATTCAGCCAATCAAAATGTTTTCTGGAAAAACAAACGACAGTGACGGCTTATATCTTTAAGAGAGCAAGCTTTTTCTTGCTCTCTTTTTTCTCTTTTCTTATAATAAAAACTAGTTAGAATTTTTTTAATTATAAAATGAATGATAATTCATTCAGTTTATGGGGGAGGGAGTTTGATGAATTTATCATCGCGGCTGGCAGAGGTAGCAGAGCAATTGCCGAATAAGGAAGCGTATTGGTTTGAAGGTGAAAGTTGTACATATGGAGAGCTAGATGCGGCGATTTCCAAGTTTTCTAGCGGCCTGTATAACATGGGAATTCGACAAGGTGACCACATCGCCTTGTTAATCGGAAACTCACCGTATTTCATTATTGGATTATACGGGGCGTTGCGGTTAGGAACAACCGTTATTCCAATTAATCCGATTTATACACCCGATGAAATCAGCTATATTTTAATGAATGGAGATGCAAAGGCGGTTATTGCCTTGGACTTACTCGTTCCGTTGTTTATACAAATGCAAGGGCGTTTGCCGCTGCTAGAACATGTGATTATTTGCGAAACTCCGCAAGGAAAAGAAAAAGGAATTTCTTTGACGGAACAAATGAAATCGTTTACAGATGTACTTCGATCTGGTGATATGAACTTCCAAGGGCCGGAGTTAGCGGATGATGATACCGCAGTGATTTTGTATACATCGGGAACGACAGGAAAACCAAAAGGAGCAATGTTAACCCATAAGAACTTATACAGCAACGCTCAAGATATTGCCAATTATTTAAAAATCAATGAAAACGATCGCGTTATTGCGACATTGCCGATGTTTCATGTCTTTTGTCTAACCGTCGCGCTGAATGCACCGCTAATGAATGGCGGAACGGTGATTATCGTTCCAAAGTTTAGCCCAGCGAAGATTTTCAACATTGCTCGGAAACAAAAAGCAACGATTTTTGCAGGTGTGCCGACGATGTATAACTTCCTGTACCAATATGAAGGCGGAAGCGCGGACGATTTCCGTACGCTTCGTCTCTGCATCTCTGGCGGTTCTTCGATGCCGGTGACATTATTGAAAAACTTTGAGAAAAAATTCAAAGTGATCGTTTCGGAAGGATACGGATTGTCTGAAGCATCTCCCGTAACATGCTTTAACCCGCTCGATCGTCCGCGAAAACCTGGATCGATTGGAACAAGCATTATGAATGTCGAAAACAAAGTAGTGAACGAATTTGGCGAAGAAGTGCCAGTCGGAGAGGTCGGAGAACTAGTTGTCCGCGGTCCGAACGTCATGAAAGGTTACTACAAAATGCCGGAAGAAACAGCCCATGCGCTTCGTGACGGTTGGCTTTATACAGGAGATTTAGCAAGAATGGATGAAGAAGGATATTTCTACATTGTCGATCGGAAAAAAGATATGATTATCGTTGGCGGCTATAACGTATATCCGCGTGAAGTAGAAGAAGTTCTATACGGTCATCCAGATGTAGTGGAAGCGGCTGTAGTTGGCGCGCCTGATCCAGATTATGGAGAAACGGTGAAATGTTTTGTCGTTTCGAAAAATCCGCAATTAACGGAGAAAATGCTCATCGAATACTGCCGCAAGCATCTAGCAAAATATAAAGTTCCAAGTTCCATTGAGTTTTTAGATGAATTGCCGAAAAATACAACAGGAAAAATTTTGCGGCGTGCATTAAAAGAACTCTCATCAAAGTCTTAAAGAGTACCGAATTTTCGGTACTTTTATTTTTTTCTTAAAACATATAGTTGAAAATAGAATAATAAATTTATATAATTTAATGCATAAAAGCTAAAAAGTATAAAAGCGATAAAGCATTGTTTATTAGGGGGATGGGATGATGAAAAAAAGGATTCAACAAATCGCAATGTTATGTTCGGCAAGTTTTTTATTATTGAGCGGATGCGGTGCGAAAGAAACAAGCAAAAGTGAAGGAAACAAAGAGAAAACATATCGCATCGGGGTAACACAAATTGTGGAGCATCCATCATTGGACGAGGCGTTAAAAGGATTTAAGCAAGCGCTGAAAGATAAGGGGCTGTCCGTTTCCTATGATGTACAAATTGCCCAAGGAGATATGAACAATAACCAAACGATTGCCAATAATTTTGTTTCCGATCAAGTTGATTTAATTTTCGCTAACTCCACTCCAAGCGCTCAAGCAGCGCTGAATGCGACCAAAGATATTCCGATTGTGTTTACTTCTGTTACTGACCCGGTCGGAGCACAGCTTGTACAATCAATGGAAAAGCCGGGGGGAAATGTCACTGGAACGACCGATACGCATCCTGATGCGATTCCGAAAACAGTGCAGTTTATTGATAAATACGTAAAAGGAAATCGTGTCGGCATGATTTATAACTCTGGAGAGCAAAATTCAGTGGCGCAAGTCGAAACCGTCAAAAAGGCGATGAAAGGAACAGATTTAAAAATTGTTCCTGTTTCTGTATCGACAACGGCTGAGGTGAAACAAGCAGCGGAATCACTTGTCGGCAAAGCGGACTGCATTTACATCATTACGGATAATACGGTTGTTTCCGCGCTCGAGTCGGTGATCCAAGTAGCAAGCGACCATGATATTCCATTGTTTGTCGGTGAATTAGATTCGGTGAAACGCGGCGGTTTTGCCGCTTACGGGTTTGACTATTATGACATTGGATATGAAGCAGGAGAGATGGCTGTACAAATTCTTAAAGATGGCAAAAAACCATCTGATCTGCCTGTGCAATATCCGAAGAAGTTGAAGCTGCTTATTAACAAAAAAGCGGCAAAAGACATGGGCATCGAGCTTAACCCAGAATGGGATTCCATTGCAGAATATATTGAATAAATATAGTACATCCCTCCTTTAAGGAGGGGTGTACTTTCAAAGGACGGGGGCATTATGTCAACAGCGATTTTTAGTGCGATTGAAGCAGGATTTATTTATGCGATTATGGCGTTAGGAGTGTATTTATCGTTTCGTATTTTAGATTTTCCTGATTTAACGGTAGATGGAAGCTTTGTGACCGGGGCGGCGGTGGCGTCTGTGCTTATTATTAACGGAACGAATCCGTTTCTTGCCTCTGCTGCCGCGTTGTTAGTCGGGTTTGCTGCTGGTTCGATCACCGGAATATTGCATACGAAAGGGAAAATTAATCCGCTATTATCGGGAATTTTAATGATGATTGCGCTTTATTCTATCAATCTGCGGATTATGGGGCGTTCGAACGTTCCTCTTTTACAGCAAGACACGGTAATGACGGCGGTGACGGAAGCATGGCAAAATGCAGGGCTAGACAAAGCGATCAACAGCATGATCTCTTTTGCCGGGTTCGTACCGCGCACATGGGCGATTTTCGTGACGATGGCTTTTGTTGACATAGTTATCAAACTGCTTCTTGATCAGTTGCTGAAAACGGAAATTGGCTTAGCACTGCGAGCAACGGGCGACAATAAGCAAATGGTTTCTAGCTTCTCCGCCAATACCGATTGGCTGACGATTTTTGGACTTGGCTTATCTAATGCGCTCGTTGCTTTTTCGGGAGCGCTTGTCGCGCAATATGGAGGGTTTAGCGATGTCGGTATGGGAATCGGCATGATTGTCATTGGGCTTGCTTCGGTCATTATCGGGGAAGCGCTGTTCGGAGCGCGTACGATTGCGCGCGCGACATTAGCGGTCATCGGCGGAGCGATTGTATACCGCATCATTTTAGCGCTTGCCTTGCGTGTGCAGTTTTTGGAAACAGGAGACGTAAAGCTCATTACGGCGGTTATTGTAATGGTTGCTCTCATTGTTCCAAACATTGTCGCAGCGCAAAAAGAAAAACGGCGTAAAAAGCGCAAAACACAAGCACAAGAGAGGGGGGAGCACGTTGCTGGAGCTCAAACAGATTACAAAAGTATTTAACGAGGGAACGATTGATGAAAAAGTAGCGTTGCAGTCGATTAACTTAACATTAGCTCCCGGTGATTTCGTCACGATCATCGGAAGCAATGGCGCGGGAAAATCGACGATGATGAACATTATTTCTGGCCGGCTCTTCCCCGACACTGGTTCTGTCTGGATTAATGGAAAGGATGTAACGGCACTGAGGGAACATGAACGCGCCCGCTATATCGGCCGCGTGTTTCAAGACCCGCTCGCCGGTACGGCGCCGAATATGACGATTGAAGAAAATTTGGCGCTTGCCTACAGTCGCACGAAGCGGCGTACGCTCAAATTCGGGGTGACGAAAAAGCGGCGCGACTTTTTCCGTGAGACGCTCGAGACGCTTCATCTTGGCTTGGAAAACCGCTTAACCGCGAAAGTCGGGCTGTTGTCTGGAGGAGAACGCCAAGCATTGTCGCTTTTAATGGCCACATTTACGAAACCGGATTTGCTCCTTTTGGATGAGCATACGGCGGCGCTTGATCCGGCTCGTGCGGAGTTAATTACGGAGCTGACGAAAGAAATCGTAGAAAAATATAAACTGACGACATTAATGGTTACGCACAATATGGAACAAGCGCTTCGCTTAGGCAATCGTCTGATTATGATGGACCGGGGGCAAATTATTTTCGAAGCGAGCGGCAAAGAAAAGCAATCATTGACGGTTGAACGTCTATTACAGGAATTTCAGCGCATCAGAGGCAGCCAATTCGCCAGCGACCGCGCCGTGTTAGGATAATAGAAAAAGCGGGGAATGATTCCCCGCTTTGTTATTTTGCGTTTTTAACAGCAAGCCCCGCCGCTTTTTCATATGCTACTTGAAGTTTTCTTGTAACCTCTCCTGGCTTCCCGTCGGCAATGAGTTGCTCTTCGACTTGGATGATTGGAATAATGCTTGCCGTGGTGCTTGTTAAAAACATTTCATCCGCTTGGGCAATATCTTCGATGGAAAACGCTTCTTCGATAAATGGAATATGCAATAAATCGCAAAATTCTTTCACTTTCATGCGGATAATGCCGTTTAAAATGCGCTCTGTCGCCGGATGTGTGTACACTTTTCCGTCTTTGACAAGGAAAATGTTTGAGGAGCTGCCTTCGGTAATGTCTCCGTCTCGGTAAAAGATTGCCTCAAACGCCCCGCGTTCCGTTGCTTCTTGTTTTGCCAGCACGTTTGGTAGAAGATTTAAACTCTTAATATAGCAATATTCCCAGCGGACATCTCTTGTTAAAATCGTACGCACTCCGTTTTCGATTTCTCGTATTTTTCTTGGCATTTCCCGAATATAGGCGTACAAATTCGGACGATTCTCGTCCGGAAACGCGTGGTTGCGCGGGAAGCTTCCTCTTGTCACCTGAAGATAGAGAATCGCGTCTTCTCTCACATTGTTCATTTCCCGCAGCAGTTTCAGCTTTTCCATCAGTCCATCTTTGTCAAAAGGAACAGAAAGGCGAATCGCCGCCGCAGAACGGTATAGGCGGTCGATATGCTCCTCAAGCAAAAAATACGTTCCTTGATAGATGCGCACGACTTCATAAACACCATCGCCAAACTGCAGCCCCCGTTCTTCCATTGGATAGGTTACTTCATAACGGGGAAGAAATTGTTTTTCCGTTAGTACGTACAGCTTTAACGTCATCGATTCCAGCTCCTTTTTTCAGAAGTATGAAAATTCAATCTATTATCAGTATATCACGAACAAGAAGGAGCAGCTTATAGCAATTCTTTTTTTCAACTAAGGTGATACCCATCTTCTATCAATATGTCCCCTATAAAATAATGCTGGAATATAGAAAGACATGCCGTCGTTTTGATTGATGCTTTTTCGCTATTTAACAAGGGATTTGGAATCTGTGAAGGAGAGATCACAGTTTCAATATATCCCCATCGAAGCATGATGAACTGATTATTGCAAAAAATAAATAATTTTTAGATAATATTATGTAAAGCTAAACAGAAACGGGGGATTCATCGTGGAAACGACATTGGCGGCGGGCAAATCATCGCCGTTTCGCCAAGGTGTGCAAGCAGGGGTAACGATTGCGATTGGCTATATGCCGATTGCGCTGATGTTTGGGTTTCTCGCGAAAACAACGGGATTAACGCTCGCGGAAACGGTGCTGATGAGCGTTATTGTGTTTGCTGGAGCTTCCCAATACATTGCGTTAAACTTGCTTTCCATTGGCACGGGAATGTTTGAAATTGTGTTGACAACGTTTATTTTAAACATTCGCCATTTTCTTATGTCGGCTTCGTTAAATGAAAAAGCGGAACCGGACGCTCTTTGGAAAAAGGCGCTCTATGCATTTGGCATTACGGACGAAACGTTTTCCGTGGCGGCGATGAAAGAAGGGGCGGTGACCGCTTCTTATATGTTCGGACTTATTTTGCTGTCATACGGCAGCTGGGTGGTGAATTCGGGCATCGGTTATCTTGTCGGCGACAGCTTGCCGCAAAGCTTGCAAAAAAGCATGTCGGTCGCTCTATATGCAATGTTTATCGGTTTGCTCGTTCCGGCGTTGAAAAAACAGCGAAAAATCATTTTGCTTGCGGGAATGGCCGCAGTCATTAATTCGCTATGCATGCTTCTCTTGCATATTTCCAAAGGGTGGTCAATTGTGATAGCGACATTAGCGGCAGCAATTGCCGTGCAATGTTTTGCGAAAGAAAGCGAGGCGGAACAAGATGAATAGCGCGATCGTTTGGATGATTATCGGTATGGGGCTTGTGACATATATTCCGCGCATGCTTCCGCTTGTTGTGTTTCAGCGCGTCAAGCTGCCGCTATTTTGGCAAGGTGTCTTGAAAAACGTTCCGTATGCGACGTTAGGTGCGCTTATCGTTCCAGGGATCTTTTTCATCCATGAAGATATTTGGTTTGGCATTCTTGGTTTTATAAGCGCATTTGTGGCGGCATGGCTCGGCGCGAACGTTATCATTGTCGTTCTTGTATCTGTGGCGGTGTTGAGCGTTTATGCGCTGCTTGTATAAATGGTCAATAGAATGATGAACGCAGTAAAAAGGTAAGCCAAACATATTTCTGTTCCTAATATGTGCTTACTTTTTTATTGCTAAAATGGAAAGCCAGATGGAGTGAGAGTGGCGGCAACAGAATAAGAGTGCTTCGGTTGACACTCATATGCTGATAAAAGCAGAGAACGCTGAAACAAGCAATCATCATGTGAACAGTTTGATACATAAAAATAAAAGCTTCAGTTCATCACAACGCTGAAGCTTTTATTAGATGATCCTTTATTTTATTTCGTCCATAATCGTCTCATAAACTTCCTGTACGTTAAATCGTTCTTTTCCCATACCAAATTGTTCAATAACGCGCCCGTCTTCATCTAATAAGTAGGTTAACGTCGTATGGACAAGCATGCCGTTTCCAGGGTCGCGATATTGGAAATAAAAAGCGTCGGCGACTTTTTTTGTATCTGCTTCATTCCCCCGCAAAAACACCCAGCCTTGATTGCCGTTGGTGACTCCGTACGATTTCGCATATGCTTGCAACTTTTCCGGAGTATCCCGCTTCGGATCGATGGTAATCGTAATAAACTCGACATTTTTCCCAAACACGTGCTCTTTTTCTAGTTTTGCGCGTAATTTTGTCATTTGAAATGTCGTATTCGGACAAACGTCCGGGCAATTTGTATACATAAATTCAAGCAAGCGAATTTTCGGTTTCATATCACTAAAACGATATTCATCCCCCCATGCTGTTTCCATTACAACATCGCTAGGCAGTTCCATCTTTGACTGCCGATATACGGTGAAATAAAATGCTCCGGCACCAACACAAAGAATAAACAGGATGGTTAGCGATAAATACAATTTTTTCACCATTATCACTCTCCTACGTCTATCATACAAGAAAATAGTCATTTATACGGATGGTATTTGTGACAGTTCTTTGGCGTTCTAATTATGGCGAAGTTGATTACACTAAAAATAGCAGTGTTGGTTGCGAAAAAAGGAGGTTGCAAGTAATGAAAAAAGTCGTTCGTTGGATGCTCTTCGTTTATGTGCTGTATGGAATAGGAATGGCATGGTATTTATTTGTTGCTGATACATCGATTCCGCTAGAGTGGAAAGGAACGAGCGCCGATCCGGCGACATTTTTAACACCAAGAGAGCAAATGTTAAGCGAAGAATATTCGAAGTGGAAAGATCTTTTATTTTTTCTCGCCGTTCCGTACGAATGGCTAATTTATTTTTGTCTCTTGGCGCTCGGGGTTGCTAAAGCGTTGCAAACGTGGGTGGAGCGAGCGACAAAGTGGTTTACGCTCCGATCCGTCCTATATGTATTTTGGTTATCTCTCATTGTGACGGCATTTTCGCTTCCGCTAAATTTTGTCGGCTATCATCTTTCCCGCACATATGGCATTAGCACGCAATCGGTATCAAGTTGGTTGAAGGATGGGCTGACCAATTTTTTGGTTGATACGGTGCTGTTTATGTTGATTGCAACGGTATTGTATTGGCTCCTTCGCCGCTTTGAAAGGCGCTGGTGGCTGTATGCGTGGGCGTTATGCGTGCCGTTTATGATTTTTTTTATGTTCATTCAGCCGGTTGTCATTGACCCATTATATAACGATTTTTATCCGTTAAAAGATAAAAAATTAGAAGCAAAAATTTTAGCACTAGCTAGCGAAGCACACATCCCTGCTGAACATGTATTCGAAGTGAATATGTCCGAAAAAACGAATGCGTTAAATGCGTATGTCACAGGAATTGGCTCCCATGCGCGCATCGTGCTATGGGATACAACCTTACAGCGGTTAGAAGACGAAGAAGTGTTGTTCATTATGGCGCATGAAATGGGGCATTACGTGATGAAGCATATATATTGGGGAATTGCCGGATATATTGCCCTTGCCTTTTTCGGACTATGGATCATCAGCAAATGGATAAAGCTAGCGATTGCAAAATGGGGGAAACTTGTCGGGGTGAACAAAGTAAGCGATATTGCTTCTCTTCCATTGTTTTTGCTTCTTGTGTCATTGCTTAGTTTTGCATTGAGCCCGTTTGTCAATGCTGTATCGCGCTATGAAGAGCATGCAGCGGATAAGTACGCAATTGAACTGACAAAAAATCCAGACGCAGCGATTTCTTCGTTTCAAAAACTGACAAAAGCGGGGTTGAGTGAGGTAAATCCTCCGTTAATTGTGAAGCTGTTTCGTTATACACATCCGACGATTTTAGAGAGGATCGTGTATTTAGAGGAATATCAAAGCTCTTTACGGAAAAAACAGTAACAAAGCGAAAAAGATTTCCTTTTTGAAATTTTTTTAAAAAATTTTAAAAAAACTGTTTTCTTTTTTGCGATTCTGTTATATAATAACAACGTACCAAACGATAATGTGTTATAACAATAGAGATGGGGGAAGAGAAATGGCTAGTTTTGAAGAACGTGTAAAACAATTGGAAGAAAGTTGGAAAAATGAAGAGCGTTGGAAAGGGATTGTTCGCCCTTATAGCGCGGAAGATGTCATTAAATTGCGCGGCTCGATTGATATTGAATATACATTGGCTCGTCGCGGTGCAGAGAAACTTTGGAAATTGTTAAATACGGAAGATTATATCAATGCCCTTGGGGCGTTAACTGGAAACCAAGCAGTTCAGCAAGTGAAAGCCGGTTTAAAAGCGATTTATTTAAGCGGATGGCAAGTAGCGGCAGATGCAAACCTTGCAGGGCAAATGTATCCAGATCAAAGCTTATATCCGTCCAATAGCGTACCTCATGTGGTGAAACGGATTAATCAAGCATTGCAACGTGCCGATCAAATTCAATATTTGGAACAAAGCGGAGATGTCGATTATTTCGTACCGATTGTTGCTGATGCAGAAGCAGGTTTTGGCGGTCAATTAAATGTGTTTGAATTGATGAAAGCGATGATTGAGGCAGGTGCAGCAGGTGTTCACTTCGAAGACCAGCTTTCTTCGGAGAAAAAATGCGGTCACTTAGGCGGAAAAGTGTTGCTTCCAACGCAAACAGCGGTACGTAACTTAATTGCGGCACGTCTTGCAGCAGACGTCATGGGTGTACCGACTGTGTTGATTGCACGTACAGATGCGAATGCGGCGGATTTAATTACGAGCGATATCGACCCTCGTGACCAAGAATTTATTACTGGTGAACGGACACCGGAAGGATTTTACCGCACGAGAGCAGGGCTTGACCAAGCGATTGCTCGCGGCTTAGCGTATGCGCCGTATGCGGATTTAATCTGGTGCGAAACAAGCGAGCCAAACTTAGAAGAAGCGCGTCGTTTCGCAGAAGCGATTCATGAAAAATTCCCAGGCAAAATGCTCGCTTACAACTGCTCGCCATCATTTAACTGGAAGAAAAAATTGGACGACGAAACGATTGCAAACTTCCAAAAAGAACTCGCAAAAATGGGCTACAAATTCCAATTCGTTACACTCGCTGGTTTCCATACATTAAACTACAGCATGTTCGAATTGGCACGCGGATACAAAGAGCGTGGTATGGCGGCATATGCAGAATTACAACAAGCAGAATTTGCCGCAGAAAAATATGGCTACACGGCAACAAGACATCAACGCGAAGTTGGTACTGGTTACTTCGACGAAGTAGCGCAAGTGATTTCCGGCGGTCAAGCATCAACGGTCGCGTTGAAAGGTTCGACAGAAGAAGAACAATTTACGACAGCATAAGGGAAAAATGGGGGATTTCATATAGAAGAAACAAGGGCATGCTTGATATAAGCGTGCCCTTTTGTTATCGAGTGATATATAGAAATGATAAAATTAGACAAGAAAGTATACATATTTCTGTAAAAATATGTTAGAGGATCATATGATCGCTTTTTATGGTTGCCTTCCCAATGAAATATTACAAAATAACAACATGACTTCTAGTTTTGTATAATTTGGAAATACTAACACATCCTAAACATGGGAGGCGATCATCATATGCAAAAGGAAAATGAAAAAAGAGAAATGCCATTTGAGCCAACGTTGCATCCAGAGTTTCGCATAAGTACAGATTTTCATTTTCAGCAGGCATTTTTGAATGAGGAAACATATGCTGGAGGTTCGATTGGCGAGCATACAGCTATTGAACAAGCAAACGAATATTTAGCGGAAGAAGAAATTCGGCAAACATTTCATAATTCATGAACCTCTTCCGCTTTCATTCCATTAATAGGTGGAAGAGTTCGCGAGAGATTAGTCATTCTAAAAACACCTTTCTCCCATGACTTTGGTCATGGGATTTATTATTTAACGTGATTTTCATCATAAAAAATGTTCATTATTTTTTGAAAATATAGAAAAATATAACTATTAATGATATGATGGAATTAGGTACAATGTATAAGAGAGGAGAGAAATTTGTAATGAAAGTAAATGAGTTTATCGTCCTGAATAAATTTGTTATTAGCCGCTATACCATGGCGGTTTTACCACATCACTTACATGGTAATTCCTACGCAAAAGTTGTCGAAGAGGATGGCGAGTATATTGTCAAAATGAGGCCAATTGATATTATTAAACGCAGCTGCGACTATTACGGTTCTAGTTTTCGAGGCAGAAAAGAAGGCACCCGAGCTGTCATCGGCATTACGCATAAAGCACCGATCGCAATCGAACCGCTCAACGAAATTTACGTTTTCCCAACGATTTCCCCTAGTGATCCTCGCTGTGTTTGGCTATCACACATTCACGTATATAAATATGAGCCCACAAAAAATGATCAAACAATCGTCTATTTTACCAACGAAAAAAGCATTTTACTTGATGTTTCCTACCACTCTTTTGTCAATCAACTTTATCGTACGGCACAGCTCAGAACAAAACTGACAGAGCGAATGGAGGCAAGAGAACGTAAACTGCAGTATGTGTTTCGGATGAATCATTCTAAAGGGTGGTTGCAGCAATAGTTTTTTAAAAAGCCGAAAAATCTCCCACTTCAGCGGATTTTCTTCATCGCAAGTAAGTGGGAGAAAAACGGCTCTTGCAGCTGTTATTCTTTCATTTTACTATTATTACTATTTAATCATTTTCCATTGTTTTGATCATTCATATCCATAAAGATTAGTTCAAATTACCTTTAGAAGTGTGTAAAATAAAATATATAGCATAATATGAATGGGGAGTATAAATGGACATCGAAGCAATCAAACAATGGTTTACCCTTGACAACGTACTATCCATGCTGGAGCAGTATCGCTCCTTTGGAGTGTTCCCAGGAATTGCAGCAACGTTGTTGGAATCGTTTTTTCCTGTTTTGCCAATGTTTGTTTTTGTTATGGCAAATGCCGCAGCATTTGGTTTGTGGAAAGGTTTCCTTATTTCGTGGATCGGCGCCTGTCTCGGTTCCATTCTCGTTTTTTGCCTTACACGAAAAATTGGACAAAAGCGTTTTTTTCATTTTGTAAGCCGCCATCGAAAAGTCCGGCAGTTTATGCATTGGATTGAGCGCCATGGTTTTGGACCAGTGTTTTTAATATATTGTTTTCCGTTTACTCCATCAGCGGTCGTCAATGTTGTCGCAGGGTTGTCGCGGATGAGCCGGCAACAATTTATTTTAGCTGTATTATTGGGAAAGATGGTAATGATTTTTACAATTAGTTTTATTGGATATGATATTGCCGCGCTTGTGAAACAGCCGTTGCGTACAGTCGCGATAGCGGTTGTTATCGCAATGTTATGGTATGCTGGAAAGAGAGTGGAAGCGAAGTTTTCAATAACCGAAAAACGGTATAATGAGGGAGATGGATAATGGCAGGTGGCGATTGGAACATGGGAGAGAAGAGACGGCGGTGGCGCAGGTCATTTCTTTTCGGAGGTGCACTCACTTTTATTTTGGTATTACGGTTTCTTTGCTTCACCAACTATATGGTGGAGGGGAAATCGATGATGCCGACATTGCAAGAAGGAAATTTGTTAATTGTAAATAAACTAAGTTATCAAATTGGCGATATTCATCGGTTTGATGTTGTCGTCTTTCATGCAAATGAAAAGGAAGATTATATAAAGCGCGTGATCGGACTGCCTGGTGATCAAATTGAATATAAAAATGATGTGCTATATATTAATGGAAAAAAAACCAATGAACCATATTTACAACCGTATAAACAAAAATTGATTGACGGAAAGTTGACGGGAGATTTTACGCTGGAAGAACTTACAGGGAAAAAGAGAGTGCCGGAAGGATATATTTTTGTCCTTGGCGATAACCGGTTAAGCAGCTGGGACAGCCGGCATTTCGGATTCGTGAAAATAAGTCAAGTAGTAGGAAAAGTTGATTTGCGCTATTGGCCTGTTCAACAATTTTCTGTCCGATTTTGATATAGTTTAAAAATTTTGTTTGGAGTGGAAATAAATTTCTATTTGCGGCAGTAAACGCATGGCTATAAAATGATAGAAGAACGGACGCCTTTGGAACGAGGGGAAGTGTAAAACGGTTGTTTTGGTTTATCGCTTGGTGAAAACTTCAAATCGCTTGAGTTCAAACAAAGTGAAATGGCGGGTAGTTCGCGTAAAAGGTATTCATCGATGCGGTATAGCACGTGAATACCATTTTTTCTTCCAGAATACGAACATATGTGCTAAAATGAAGGAAATAATAGAAAATGAAGGTGATATCGATGTCGCTTCGATTTCTTTTAGGAAGATCGGGAAGTGGAAAAACGACAATGTGCTTAAATGAAATTCGTCGTAAATTAAAAGAAGAGCCAAAAGGGAATCCGATTATTTATCTTGTTCCAGAGCAAATGACGTTTCAATCAGAATATGCGTTAATACATACACCAGGATTAGGCGGAATGATCCGGGCGCAAGTTTTTAGCTTCACACGGTTAGCATGGCGTATTTTGCAGGAAACTGGTGGAATGAGTCGATACCATGTGAATGATATCGGAATGCAGATGATGATTCGAAAAATTGTCGAACAAAAGAAACAGCAATTGAAATTATTTGGCCGCGCCGTTGATAAGACAGGCTTTATCAAACAGCTTCACGACATGATTACAGAATGTAAACGTTATTGTGTTACTCCACAGCATCTTCGCGAACATGTAAAAGTGTTGACGGAACAAGGAAAAAAGCCGGCTGAAAAGGTGTTAGCCGATAAATTAAACGATATATCCATCATTTATGAAGAACTAGAGAGAAGTTTATTGAACCATTATATAGATTCAGAGGATTATTTGCGATTGCTTTCCGAAAAAATCCCGCAATCCCGCTATTTGCGTAATGCAGAAATCTATATTGATGGGTTTCACCAATTTACACCACAGGAGTATATGGTGCTTGAACAGCTGCTTATTCATTGTAAACGTGTTACTGTGGCATTAACAGTAGATGCGCCTTACGATGACCAATTGCCAAATGAATTGCATTTATTTTATTTAACGGCAAAAACTTATCATGATATTCGCCAAATGGCGCTCTTAAATGATGTTGCCATCGAAGACACCATGATTTTAGATAGAAATATGCGCCATCAAGAAAAAGCGCTTGCTCATCTTGAAGCGTACTATCATGAGCGCCCCGCGGTTGTCTATTCAGAAGAGACAGAGGCGGTTCAAGTATATGAAGCGGCAAACCGCCGTGCGGAAATCGAAGCGATTGCTCGTGAAATCGTTCATCTTGTGCGTGACAAAGGATATCGTTATCGTGATATTGCTTTGATTGTTCGCAATACGAAAGATTATCGCGATTTAGTGAAAACCATTTTTTATGATTTTCATATTCCTTATTTTATGGATGAAAAAGAGCCGATGCATCACCACCCGCTTATTGAATTGCTGCGGGCCAGTATGGAAATTATTACATCACGCTGGCGTTATGAATCGGTATTTCGCGCCATTAAAACAGACTTATTATTTCCAGTGGAAGAAGATATCGTCGCATTGCGTGAAGCAATGGACCAGCTAGAGAATTATGTTCTCGCGTACGGAATTAAAGGTGAAAAATGGACAAATGGTGAACGCTGGACATACCGCCGCTACCAGGCATTAGAAGGATTATCCATCCCACAAACAGATGAGGAAAAGCAATACGAAGAAAAGTTAAACGAATGGCGTGATATAATTGCAGCTCCGCTCTCTAAGCTAGAGCGCCGCATGCGAAGAGCAAAAGACGGCAGAAGCCTTTGTGAAGCGATTTATTTATTCCTAGAAGAATTGCAAATTCCTAGAAAACTAGAGAAAATGAGCAAAGAAGCCGAAGAACAAGGAAGGCTGATGGAAGCAAGGCAGCATGAGCAAGTATGGAATGCGGTGATTGATTTATTAAACCAATATGTAGAAATGTTAGGAGATGAATCGATACCGGTAGCAGAGTTTGCTAAAATCATCGAAACAGGGCTTGACCGCCTCGAATTTTCGCTTGTCCCACCCGCGATGGACCAAGTGATTATTGCCCAATTAGACCGTTCTCGTCTTATTGATGTCAAATGCGCGTTTATTATTGGCGTAAATGAAGGAATCATTCCGGCAAAAGCAAAAGAAGACGGATTGCTGGGAGAAACGGAACGGGAACTTTTACAGCAGTTTGGAACGAGAGTTGCTCCGGGAGGAAGAGAACAATTATTTTATGAACCGTTTTTCATTTATTTAGCATTAGCGAGTCCAAGCGAGCGTCTATATGTGACATATCCGCTGGCAAATGAAGAAGGAAAGGCGCTCTCGCCTTCGATCATTATCAAGCATCTTACCGATTTATTCCCGAATTTGCAAAAGCGTGTTTGTGGAAATGATCCACTTGATGCGCCGTTTGCGGAACAACATGAATTTGTCACTGTTCCGCGTGCGACGCTAACATATCTTGTAACACAACTGCAAGCATGGAAACGGAATTACTCGATTGCGCCGCTTTGGTGGGATGTATATAACTTTTACGTAAGTGATCAACAATGGAGAAGTCACGCGCGCAAAGCGATTGCAGGGGTATTTTATACGAATGAGGCAACGCCGTTGAAAAAAGAAATTAGCAAGCGATTGTACGGCAAAAAAATTCAGGCGAGCGTATCGCGCATGGAGCAATTTCAAAAATGCCCGTTTTCTCATTTTGTTTCCCATGGCTTACGGTTAAAGGAACGGGCTGTTTTTCGGCTCGATGCTCCTGACATTGGACAACTATTTCACTCTGCGCTGAAAATTATTTCCGATCGTCTTCGCGAAGCAAAAATTGATTGGCGCCATTTGTCCAAACAGCAGTGTGAGCAGCTGTCAATGGAAGCGGTGGAACAAATTGCACCGCTCATTCAGCAGCAAATATTGCTTAGTTCCAATCGCTACTATTATATGAAACGAAAGCTGCAAAACATTATTGCGCGGACAACGAATGTATTAAGCGAGCACGCGAAAGCAAGCAGTTTTGTGCCGATTGGCCTTGAGTTGGAGTTTGGACCAAATGGCGTGCTTCCACCGCTTACGTTCCAGCTTCCGGACGGTACGGTGATGGAGCTTGTCGGACGAATTGACCGCGTTGATAAAGCGGAAAGTTCAAGGGGAGTGCTATTGCGCGTCATTGACTATAAATCTAGCGCCAAAACGCTGGATTTAACGGAAGTATACTACGGCCTTGCGCTGCAAATGCTCACTTACTTGGACATTGTGCTCACTTATGCAGAACAGCTAGTCGGCAAGGAAGCTTTTCCGGCCGGGATTCTTTATTTCCATGTGCATAATCCAATTATTAAAAGCGATCAGCTCCTTTATGATGAAAAAGAAGTGGAACGAAAACTGTTGGAACAATTTAAAATGCGCGGGCTTTTGCTCGGGGATGTGGAAGCAATCCGCTTGATGGACACGCAAATGGAGGAAGGAAAATGGTCGTTAATCGTTCCAGCCCAAATTACGAAAAAAGGCGCTATTCATTCCAGCTCATCGGTGGTCAGTGAAGAAGATTTTTCGCGTCTTCGCCAACATATCCGTCAGCTGTTTCAAACCATTGGCATTCAAATCATCGACGGAATCGTCGACATTTCGCCATACAAGTTAAATGAACAGACGCCTTGCGAGTTTTGTGCATTTAAGTCGGTTTGTCAGTTTGATGAATCGTTTTCAAATAATCGCTATCGCTTGTTAGTTCCGGAAGAAAACCGCGAAATCGTACAAAAATTTTCAGAAGGGAAGGACTGAAATGAATATCGTTTTTCGTCCGAAACCGAAGGAAAGTCAGTGGACGGATGAACAATGGAAGGCTATTGTTGCGGATGGCCAAGACATTTTAGTGGCAGCGGCGGCAGGATCAGGGAAAACAGCGGTGCTTGTCGAACGGATTATCCAAAAAATTACGGCGAAAGAAGACCCGATTGATGTCGACCGGCTTCTTGTTGTGACGTTTACCAACGCTTCTGCGGCCGAAATGAAAACGAGAATTGCCGAGGCGATCGAACGCGAGCTGGATAAACAGCCAAACTCGCTCCATTTGCGCAGACAGCTTAGTTTGTTGAATCGTGCTTCGATTTCAACAATTCACTCCTTTTGTTTGGACGTTATTCGTAAATATTACTATTTGATCGATATTGATCCCGTATTTCGCATTGCTGATGATACGGAAATGGAATTGCTGAAAGAAGAAGTGATGGAAGAACTCTTGGAAGAAGAGTACGGAAAAGCCGATAACGAGCTGTTTTTCGAAGTAGTGGACCGTTATACAGGGGACCGGAGCGACGCTGAGCTGCAAGAAATGATTTTGGCTATCTATGAATTTTCCCGGTCGCATCCGGAACCGTATAGATGGCTTGACCAACTTGTTGCGATGTATGACATAGACGAGGATACTCCATTAACGCAGCTTCCGTATATTTCTTACTTAAGAAAATATGTAGAGATGGAATTGGCAGCGGCAAAACGCCTTATTGCAAGAGCTTTACAACTGGCTCATTTGCCTGGAGGGCCGTTGCCGCGAGCTGAAAATTATCGCGATGATTTGCAGCTTATCGCCCATTTAGAAGCATTGTTAGACCGCTCATGGGACGAGCTATATGAAGCGATGAAGTCGTTGTCGTTATCGCGTTTAAAATCGTGCCGCGGCGACGAATACGATCCGCAGCTCGTGGAAGAAGCAAAATCATTGCGCGATCAAGCGAAAAAGAAATTGGAATCGTTACGGGACAATGTATTTTCTCTCCGCCCGACTACATGGCATCGCCATATGCGGGAGATGAAACCGGTCGTTGAAACGATTGTTCGGTTAGTAAAACAATTTACGGAAATGTTTCAAGCACGCAAGCGTGAAAAAGGAATCGTCGATTTTTCGGATTTGGAGCATTATTGTTTACAAATTTTGCGTCATCCGGATTCGGCTGACGGACAATGGCTTCCGTCTGACGCTGCTTTAGATTATCGCGCTCAATTTGTTGAAGTGCTTGTTGACGAATATCAAGATACGAACATGGTGCAAGAAGCGATATTGCAGCTTGTGACAAAAGGAAATGAACATACCGGAAATTTATTTATGGTAGGTGACGTAAAACAATCAATTTATCGCTTTCGCTTAGCGGAGCCGATGTTATTTTTAAGCAAATATAAACGGTTTACGGCAGACGGTAAGCAATCGGGAATGAAAATAGACTTATCCAATAACTTTCGCAGCCGCGCGGAAATTTTGCATGGAACGAACTTTATTTTTAAACAAATTATGAGCGAAACAGTTGGGGAGATGGAATATGACGAAGCGGCGGAATTAAAATATGGCGCCGTTGACTATCCGGACAATGAGCAAGCAGCGCCGGAATTGATCATTATTGACCGAAATAGCAAAGACGACGAAGAAACCGAGGAGTTTGACACGAATGATCTAGCAGCAGCACAGCTAGAAGCGCGCATGATGGCAAAAAAAATAAAGGAAATCGTCTCCGAGCCGTTTCACGTTTACGATCGCAAAGCAAAACGAATGCGTCGCGCCATGTATCGAGACATCGTTATTCTTCTCCGTTCCATGACGGCCGCTCCGCAAATAATGGAAGAATTTCGCGCGCAAGGTATTCCGGTGTATGCGGATCTATCTTCTGGATATTTCCAAGCGACAGAAATATCTATCATGCTGTCACTATTAAAAGTGATCGATAATCCATATCAAGACATACCGCTTGCGTCGGTTTTGCGTTCTCCAATTGTCGGTTTGAATGAAAATGAATTAGCGCTGATTCGCATTCATGAGAAAAAAGGCACGTTTTATGAGGCGATGGTTTCATTTTTGAATAAAACGGTGGATGACAAAGAAGAAGCAGCGTTGCAACAAAAATTGCGCCTGTTTTACGAACAGCTAAAACATTGGCGGACAATGGCGCGTCAGCGTTCGTTGGCGGATGTTATTTGGCAGCTATATCGGGATACGCAATTTTACGATTTTGTCGGTGGTTTGCCTGGCGGGAAACAACGACAAGCGAATTTGCGCGCGCTTTATGACCGAGCTCGGCAATATGAAACGACGTCATTTCGAGGATTGTTTCGCTTTTTACGGTTTATTGAACGCCTGCAAAATCGCGGAGATGATTTAGGTGCGGCCCGCTCCCTTGGCGAACAAGAAGATGTTGTTCGCATTATGACGATTCATAGCAGCAAAGGGCTTGAATTTCCAATCGTTTTTATTGCTGGGCTGGCACGTCCGTTTAATACGCGAGACTTATATGAATCGTATTTGCTTGATAAAGAACTCGGGTTTGCGGCGAGATTTGTAGATCCAAAGCTGCGCATCAGCTATCCGACATTGCCGCAAATCGCGATAAAACAGAAGAAACGGCTCGATTTTTTAGCGGAAGAAATGCGAATTTTATATGTTGCGTTAACAAGGGCAAAAGAGAAACTATATTTAATCGCAGCCGTGAAAGATGCGGAAAAAGAAGTAGCAAAATGGAAAAGCACTGCGATGGAAGAAGAGTGGCTTTTGCCGGATGATGTCCGTGCTTCTGCGCGTTGTTACTTAGATTGGATCGGAAGGGCGCTCATCCGCCATCGTGACGGACGAAACTTCGGTGATTTGTCCTATGTATGTGAGAAAATCGCTTCCCATCCGTCTATTTGGCATATGGAAGTCATTCCGGCGAGCCAATTGTATGACGTGGATAAAGAAGCAGAGCAGATGGATGAGCAAATAATCACCGCGTTAAAACGAGGAGAGCGTGTTCCGAACGCGGGGGAATGGAAGGAAGAGGTTGATCGCCTTCTTTCGTGGGAATACGCATATGAAAAAGAAATGCTTGTCCGTGCGAAGCAAACGGTATCTGAGTTAAAACGACATCGTGAAATTTTCGGGGAAAATGCTGACCGAATGCCGCTTCATTCATTTTCCACACCGCTGTTTGAGCGTCCAATGTTTATGAGAGAAAAAACATTGACACCGGCAGAAAAAGGAACGGCAATGCATACTGTGATGCAGCAAGTCGATTTGACAGCACCAATTACGGAAGAGACGGTTCGTGAACAAATAGCCAAATTAGTTCAAATGGAGCTACTAACACACGAACAGGCGGAAGCGATCGATATTTCGAGCGTTGTTGCGTTTTTCGACACAGAAATCGGCAAGCGCCTACGTGCCGCAGACGAAGTGTATCGTGAAGTGCCGTTTAGCTTGGCGCTGCCGGCAAAAGAAGTATATGAAGACGGTGTTGGCGAAGAAAGAAAAGTTCTTGTTCAAGGCGTCATTGATTGTTTATTTGCTGACGAAAAAGGACTTGTATTAATCGACTTTAAAACAGACACCGTAACTAATCGGTTCGCAGGAGGTTGGCATGAAGCAAAACAGGTGATAATATCCCGCTATAAAACACAAATGCAGTTATACCGTCGCGCTGTAGAACAAATTTGGAAAATCAATGTAGATGAATGTTATTTATATTTATTTGATGGCTCACATCTTATTTCCATATAGAAGCGGAAAAGAGGATCTCCTCTTTTCCAAATACTTTCTAGAAAGAAAGGAACGGAAAGCGTATGCGCATTTTACATACAGCCGACTGGCATTTAGGAAGAACGCTGGAAGGAAGAAGCCGTCTGCCGGAACAGGAACAATTTATTGATGAGCTTGTCGACATCGTGGAAAAAGAAAAAATTGATGTCGTGTTAATGGCGGGAGATGTGTTTGATTCTGTTAATCCGCCGGCAGCAGCTGAACAATTGTTTTACGAAAGTCTTGCCCGCCTTTCAGATAAAGGAAAACGTCCGGTTGCTGTTATTGCCGGTAACCATGACCATCCGGAGCGGATTAGCGCTGCTAGGAAATTAGTAGCCGATTACGGCATCCTTTTGCTAGGGTGGCCGGATACGACCGTCTATCGCATTGAAGTGCCAGCGCGAAATGAAACGATGATGCTCGCTCCGCTTCCGTATCCTTCTGAATCGCGTTTAGCAGAATTGATGTCCAAAGAACATTCCGAAATTTCTTTGCGTGACCGATACGACGAGCGCATTCGCCATCTATTTGCAGCGATGTCCGCTTCGTTTTCGGAAAAGACGGTAAACATCGCAATGAGCCATATTTATGTGGCAGGAGGAAGTACATCCGATTCGGAACGGCCAATTGAAGTCGGTGGTGCTTACACAGTAGCTGCTACTAGTTTGCCAAAACAAGCTCAATATGTCGCGCTTGGCCATTTGCATCGGCCGCAAGATGTAAAACGTGCTGAAACGGCGGCGCGTTACTCTGGTTCACCGCTTGCATATAGCTTTTCTGAAGCGGGATACGCTAAATCTGTTACGATTGTCGATGTAAAACCAGGGGAAAAAGCGATAGTTTCCGAAATACCGTTGTCCTCTGGCAAACCGTTAGTAAGGTGGCAAGCAACCGAAGGAATTGCCCAAGTATATCGCTGGTGTGAAGAAGGAAAAGATCCATCTGCATGGATTGATTTGGAAATTCACCTTTCACAGCCGTTATCCATGGAGGAAATTTATCGATTGCGCAAGCTTCATTCTGGTTTTGTGCATATCCGTCCTGTCTTTCCAGAAAAAGAAGAGCATATAGAGAATCGGAAGCAAGAGCAATTATCATTAGAAGAAATGTTCCGCCGTTTTTATGAGCGCCAAACAGGCGGCGGCAAGGCGGACGACGAGCTTGTCCGATTATTTTTAGAACTGGTGGCGGAACAGGAAGAAGAGGGGGAGACAGAAGAGTGAAGCCGATTTCATTAACGATAGCGGGTTTGCACAGTTTTCGTGAGAAACAAACGATTGATTTTCAATCATTATGCGAAGGTGG
Source organism: Parageobacillus sp. G301 (assembly GCF_030268025.1). Taxonomy (NCBI): domain Bacteria; kingdom Bacillati; phylum Bacillota; class Bacilli; order Caryophanales; family Anoxybacillaceae; genus Parageobacillus; species Parageobacillus sp. G301. Next base: position 1,532,745 of record NZ_BSDB01000001.1, on the reverse strand, counting down.
TGTCTTTGGCATTTTCGGCCCAACTGGAAGCGGGAAATCAACGATTTTAGACGCGATTACACTTGCGTTATTTGGCAGTGTGGAACGTGCGCCAAACCATACGCAAGGAATTATGAATCATGCGGAAAATGAACTGTTCGTTTCTTTTACGTTTGAATTAGAAAATGCCTCATGCACAAAGCGATATACGGTAGAGCGCAGCTTTAAACGTGGCGATGAATGGCGGTTAAAAAGCGGAATATGCCGGCTTATCGAAGTTGGCGCAGAAACCGTTGTGTTGGCGGATAAGTTGACGGAAGTCAATAAAGCGATAGAGCAATTGCTTGGTTTAACGATGAAAGATTTTACGCGCGCCGTCGTGCTGCCGCAAGGGAAATTCGCCGAATTTTTATCATTAAAAGGCGCCGAACGACGGCAGATGCTACAGCGCCTTTTTCATTTGGAACCATATGGAGACAAGTTAAATAAAAAATTGAAAGAAAAACTCGCTGCCATTTCTAATGAATTAAATGAAGTGATCGCTGAGAAGACAGGTTTAGGAGATGCATCGAAGGAAGCGCTGGAACGGGCGAAACAAGAGTTAGGAACATTACAAGAGTTATTGCAAAAGCGAAAAGCGGAATTACATGATATGGAGATAGCGATAGAACGAACGAAACAGTTATGGGCATGGCAAAGGGAAAAAGAAGAACTTGAAGCCGAACTAGTGCGCCTTGCCAGTGAAGAATCGCATATTCGCTTATTAGAGAATAGAAAAGAACGCGCGGAACAAGCGGAACGAATGTGGCCATATCTCGAACAGTATGAGGAAGCGCGCCGATTTGTGATCAATGCAGAGGAGAAACAAAAGGAATTACAGCAAAAACTCGTACAGGCTAAAGAACTTTATGAAGAAGCGATGCATCGTTATGAACGTATTCGGCAAGAAAAGGCCGCTTCCGAACCTCATTTATTAGCAAAAAAAGAACAGCTCACCCAAGCAAAACAGTTAGCGGCTCAAATCCATGCGTTAGAAACAGAATTAAACGAAATGAGGAAACAAATTCATTTGCTAGAAGAAGAAGAACGGAAAAAGCTTGTCGAATGGCAGGAAGCAGCAAAGTTGTATGAACGCGGGCTGGAAAAACAACGAATGTTAAAGGCAGAGCTGCAAAAATATGCAGCTTCTATAGAGCAAAAGGAAGTGGTTGAGCGTGCATACGATGAAAAACAGCAAATTGAAAGAATAACAGATGCGCTTCAAGATATTCAACAACGGCTGGCACAAAAACAAAAAGCGCAACAGCAGGCCAATAAGGAACGAGAAAAAAGAAAGCAGCACGCAGAGGCAACAAAAGAGAAATTACATCTTTTGTTCCAAAAAATAGAGAAAGTCTATCATTCTGTCTGTGAGCGGCAATGGCAGCTAGAAAAACGGTTGTATCGGTATGAACAACAGCTCGAGCAAGAACGAGAAAAAGCGGAGCAGGCGAAAACTGCAGAGATGGCAGCAATTCTTGCTAGACAACTTCGCCAAGGAGAACCATGCCCTGTCTGCGGGTCATGCGAACATCCGAATCCGTATGTATATGAGCACAATAACGTTAGCAGCGGGAAAATCGCTATATTGGAACAGCAGGTAAAACAGGGGCAAGCTTATACGCAAATGTTGCACACATTAAAAGCACAGCTTGAACAACTGGCACAATTTATTGGAAATGACTGGACGTTCCAACGATTCGATGTAAGTAAATTAAAGGTTGAAGAAGATATCGATATTGCCGTGGAAGTGAAAGCACTTCAACAAGATTGTTTGCAATTAAAAGAAGCCCTTCAGCAGGCGCTGCAAAAGTGGCGTGATGCTGAATCATCGCAACAAGCCATCGAGCAAGAATTAAGATTACTAGAAAAAGATGTACAAGAATTACAAACGGAATGGAAATATCGTTTCAATGAATACAATCAATTAGAAGCAAGCTGGCGTGAGAAATATACCGATTTTTCTTTTGATACGATCGAAGCGCTCCGCAACCAAATGCGAAAACACGAAGAAATCGTTCGGCAATTGCAAAAACGAATCGATGACAGCATTCCGTTTCTTGAAACTAAATTAAATGAAAAAGAGCGATTAGCCCAACAGCAGCGAGAGCTGGAAACGGAAAAAGTCCGCCTTGTTTCTTTGTGGAAGGCTAAACAACAACTGGCAGATGACTATAAACGACAGTTGGTGGAAAAAGCAGGAACAGAGCAAATAGAAGATCAACTTCTTCAAGTGGAAAAAGAGCTGCTTTGCTTAAAAAAAGAAGAAGAAGAAGCATATCAAAGATGGCTGCAGGCACAAAAACAATACCAAGCTTTAGAAACGGAAGCAAAAGCGATACAGCAGTCGTTGGAAGAAGGAAGAGAACGGTACGAAGAAGCGAAATCGCGTTGGCTCTATGAATTGAAAAAAACAACATTTACCGATGAAAACGAAGTGAAAGAAGCAAAGGCGGCAGAAGAATTACGATTTGAGTGGGAACAGCAAATCAAACATTATTGGCAGAAAGTGCAACATGCCCAGCATCGTCTCCAGCAGCTGACCGAAGCGATGGGTGGGGAAATGATTGATCAACAACAATGGGAACAATTGCAGACTGTATATGAACAAATAAAACAACAAGTAGATGAAGCCATGCAGCAAGTGGGTGCCGCGCAAAACAAAGTGGAAGAATTAACGGAAAAACATAAACGGTTTACGGAATTAGAGAAAAAACAACAAGAGTTAGCCACTCTTATGGATCGTTATAAACATTTGCAGTCGATTTTAAAGGGAAACAGCTTTGTCGAATTTATGGCGGAAGAACAACTCATTCAAGTGACAAGAATGGCTTCCGAGCGATTAAGTTCGTTGACAAGACAGCGCTATTCATTGGAAGTCGATTCACAAGGAGGGTTTCTTATTCGCGATGATGCCAATGGTGGGGTAAAGCGTCCAGTGACAACATTATCAGGAGGAGAAACGTTTTTAACATCATTATCGCTCGCATTGGCGTTATCAGCACAAATTCAATTGCGTGGGGAATATCCGCTTCAGTTTTTCTTCTTGGACGAAGGTTTTGGCACGCTTGATGCGGAACTTCTTGATACGGTTATTTCTGCACTGGAAAAGCTTCATTCGCAACGACTTTCTGTCGGGGTAATCAGCCATGTGCAAGAAATTCGCTCCCGTCTGCCGAAGCGGCTTATTGTTGAGCCGGCGGAACCGTCCGGGCGAGGAACAAGAGTTAGATTAGAAGTCATGTAACTTTTACTAATAAAAATGCAAAGCTGCCATTTCCTGAAAAGGAGTGGCGGCTTTGCTAATTGTTTGCAGCAACATTGCTGTCAAACGTATCGGAGTCAAACGTGTTTGTTAAACTGATGCCGTTGTTTGTAATGACAAAATCCCCAGTATTAAATCCTCCTGAACCAGCCATTGTTTTTGTGGCTACTTTTGGAGCGATATAAAGACAATCCCCCATTTGCACAACTGCTCCACTGCTGACAGTATTAATTTTAATTGGTCCGACGACAGAAGGCATTATTTCTCATCCTTTACTATTGATGAAGTGGTTTCTGTATTTGTCATAGAAGGCAATGAAGAATTCGGAGCAAGCTGACGAATATGTTTAATTCTTGCTTCCGCATCAACAGTAGAAGTCGATCCAATATGAACAACGGAAGAAGTGGAAACCGCTAACATACGAATGGAGCGAACAGAAATAACGGGAGATTGATGAAGGGTTTGGATGGAAATATCATTACTGTTTGGTTGCAATTTGGGAATTGGCCTTGTAAAGATAGGAAAGATTTCTTCTCCTTCGCCCCCGAAAAATAATTCATATTGTCGTTGAACGGCTAAAACGCGAGAACGCGAAGTAATTTCCCTTGAATCACCGATTTGTAAAACAGAACTATAAATAACTGTTTCTCCATGAAAATATTCCACCATCGATGTTCGTTTCATGATTATTCTCCTCTTGGAGCGAGCGGGACGAATGGACCGATAAATAACGATTCCGGCGGCGTGTCGAAAGTGGAAGCGAGATTAATAACATCTGCATCTCCAACTAAAAAAATGGCGGAGCTTGTTATAGCTGTTAAGTGAATATCGCCAACATGGATATCGCGGTTAATCACTGTATAGTTCATTGTTCTCCCCCTTGTTTTGGTAAATGTTTTAGAAAAAGGTCAAGCGATTGTTCAATATCCATCTTTACTTTTTGAAAAATTTCGTTTTCGACCGATTTATCATTGTCCGATGCAGGGACGTATCCATTATTCATTTTTTGCTGTAAATAAAAATGGATTCGTTCGTCCACTTGTCGAGCGATGTCTTGCAAAATAAAATGTCGATACGTGTCATCAAGACGAAGTGCATATTGTTCTTCCAATCTCTTTAACGTCTCCTTTGCTTCCTTTTCTAAATAAGCATGAACTTTTTCTTGAATGGTGCGGAATAAGACTGGTTCCGGCTTTGGAACTATTGTTTTTTCAGGTTGAACGGCAAAATCTTCGATAGTGTTGCCAACACCGTTGGGAGTAATGCCAATATTTAATGTCCCTTCCAATGTTTCTACTTTTAATTGGTCAAATTTATATTCGATTCGTTCAATGGTTGTACGCGGTTGTTGTTGAAGTTCTATCAGCTGTTTTTCAAGGAGGAGAAGCCGCTGTTCTAACGATTGTATTTTTTTTGTTTGCCATGACAGGTAGCGCCGCAGTTTCGCAAAATAGTCATATAGGAACATAATGTTGAAATCATCCTCTCCAAAGTCCCTTCTTACTTCAATATATGGACGGCCTTTTGTTGTCATCACTATTTTTATGCTTTTTTAGCGAGTTGCTGAATGAAGCGGGACTAGAGGACTGCTAGATGCTCCACCTGCCAATGGAACGATGGCGGTAGCGTGTGGAGCAGGCTTCGTGAATCCTCCTGTGTTTGTTAGTGTAGAAAGCGCTTGGATGCTGCCAGCGCTGCCGATTTGCAGTACGGATGAGTTCATAACAGAACCTATTTTCAATTGATAAATGCATATACTTTGGCTAATATAAAAATTCATTGGTTCTCCCCCTTTTAGGCGTTAGCTACTACATTTTCATCCGCGATGTCCGCATCGTTTATATTCGTATTGCTGTAATAGTTATAAATATGCAAGCCATCTCCTGTATTAAATGAACCGGCACCGGCAAATGTTTTGGCAACACTGTGTGGCGAAATCGCAAACACGTCTCCAATATGAAACACGCCGCTGCTTCCGATACTGTTTAACTTAACGACTCCGACAAATGCTGGCATAACGCATGCACCTTTCTCTTGTTCTTATGATAATGTATGGGCGTGGAGGCAAAAACGTGAGCGTTTTAAGATTTTTCCCAAAAAGCCTCCCACCTCTAAATGGAATGAAGGTGGGAGAGGTTCATTTATTTGCGGTAGTATTGGAGTCTTTCACATCAGGATCATTGGTATTTGTAAAGCTGACGAACGTATTTGTTTGTAAAAAGTCGCCATTATTGCTGCCGCCAGAGCCAGTATTTGATTTAAGTGTACTTTTTGGTGCAATTTGTAATACATCCCCAAAATTAACCGTTCCGTCACCACTAACGTGAGTAATTTTAATTGGGCCGCCAATAAAGGATGGCATACGCTCTACCTCCTTATTTTATATGCTTACTGTTAGTGTATGAAAAAGCGACAAAACAGTTAAACGCACGATGGATGTCCAGACGAATCGATTTTTTTGTCATATGATATATAAAAATATAAAAAGGAGAATGGATATGCCGGCGACGATTATCGGGGGAGTTAAAGTGACGAGTGTAAGCGGAAACGGGACAGTAAATATGGGAGATGTGTTGCAAATTGCTCCAAAAAGTACAGCGAAAACGAACTCAGGAGCGGGGGGAGCAAATACAGGTGATTTTTTGCAGACAAATACATTTTGCAGTGTAACAAATACGTTTGACCCTGATATAAAAGATGCAGGAGTGCGTGGAAATAATTAGATGGTCACGATTAAAAAAAGGCCATCTTTTTCTTTTTATAAGATATGGTGTAATAATAAAAAATTATGTATAATATAATTGCGAATTTTCTAAAACATTTTATGGGGGATGGAATAATGAGCGTACCATTAGTATTAACACAATTTTTAGATAGGGCTGTTTCACTGTACGGAGACAAAACGGCAATGATTTGCTCTGGCCGCACGCTTACATACAAACAATTAAACGAGCGTGTAAATCAGCTTTCTCACGGTCTAAAACAATTGGGGGTAGAAAAAGGAGACCGGGTGGCGTATTTGGCGCCAAATACGCTTGAAATGTTAGAAGGATTTTACGGTGTATTTCAGCTTGGAGCGATCATGGTTCCGATGAACACCCGCCTGAAGCCGGAGGATTATTTATTTATCTTAAATCATAGCGAAAGCAAAGTGTTATTTGTTGATCAAGATTTATACCATTTCATCGCACCAATTAAGGACAAGCTGCAGACCGTAAAGACGATTATTGTTCATCAAAAAAATGAGGAAACAGATGAAATCGCTTACGAAGAATGGCTAGCGCAGCATCCTAGCACGTCTTTTGATCGTCCGGACATTGATGAAAATGATGTATGCAGTCTTTTATATACAAGCGGAACGACAGGAAATCCGAAAGGTGTCATGTTGACGCATCGCAATAATTATCTTCACGCGTTAATATCGATGCATCATCTCCGCGTTTCCGACCAAGATACGTATTTGCATATATTGCCGATGTTTCATGTGAACGGATGGGGATCGCCATTTTATTATACAGCAAACGGAGCGACGCAAATCGGTCTAAGGAAAGTCGATCCAAAAGTGATTTTTGACTATATTCAAACATACAAGGTTAGCGTGATGCATATGGCGCCGACAGTATTAAACATGCTTTTACAGTATTATGACGAACATAAGCCGGTCATCGACCATCCAGTTCGCGTTGTGATTGCAGGCTCTGCGCCGCCGCCATCATTTGTCACGCGCGTGGAACAAGATCTCGGTTGGGAATTTATCCAAGTGTATGGCATGACGGAATCTTCACCGCTTAACACGATTTCCACGATCCGCTCCCATTTGCATGATTTGCCGCAGGAAAAACAATATCGTCTGAAAGCAAAAGCGGGGTATCCGATGATCGGTTGTGAAGTAAAGGTAGTGGATGAACACGGTGATGAAGTGCCGCATGATGGAAAAACGATCGGTGAAGTCATTATAAAAAGCAACAATGTGATGAAAGGGTATTGGAAAAATCCAGAGGCAACGATGGAGACAATCCGCAATGGCTGGTTGTATACAGGTGATATGGGAACAGTAGACGAATATGGATACATTGACATTGTCGACAGAAAAAAAGATATTATTATTAGCGGTGGGGAAAATATTTCTTCTATTGAAGTAGAAGGTGTTTTATATGAACATCCAGCGGTGTTAGAAGCGGCGGTAATCGCTGCGCCACATGAAAAATGGGGGGAAACGCCTCACGCGTTTGTTGTCGTTCGGCCTGGCCACGAAGTGACAGAGGAAGAATTGATTGCCTTCTCGCGGGAAAAATTAGCGCATTTTAAGGCGATTACCGGTGTAACGTTTGTCGATGCATTGCCAAAAACGGCATCAGGGAAAATTCAAAAAATACATTTACGTAAACAGTATTGGGATTCTGTCGGGAAAACAGGCCGTTATGTTAATTAAAGAAAAAATGGCGTCCGCATATGCGGAGCCTTTTTTCTATCAAACGATCGACGTGAAAAGAAAGGAGAAAAAATGGGCAAACAAGCAAATCACGAGCGGATCTTGGTCATTGATGTATTGCGCGGCTTTGCCCTATTAGGAATTTTGATGGCGAACATGCCTCATTTTTCATCACCGGTCATGTATGGAAACACGAAGACAAATAGCCGGCTCGATGATTGGACCATGGCGGCCGTTGACGTTTTTTGCGAGGCAAGTTTTTATCCGTTATTTGCATTTTTATTCGGCTTTAGCATGATACTGTTTCGTGATCGGCTGCGTAAAAAACAGCTTCCATTTATTCAAACATTTTTACGCCGACTGGCTATGCTGCTTATATTCGGGATTGTTCATGCTTTTTTAATTTGGTTTGGCGATATTTTAATTTCATACGCCATCGCTGGAGGAATATTGCTCCTGTTTTCTAAAGCCCCGCCGCGCACATGGATGATTGGAGCGATCGTTTGCTTTTTGATTCCTCACTTATTTATGGCGCTGTTATTTGTAATGCTTATGTTTTTAGAAGGAACAAAAGAAACAGAAAATGGCAGCATCCAGCTGGCGATGGAAGCGATGCGCAATTATCAAAGCGGGTCTATGTCCGATATTTTTTGGCAACGCTGGAATGACTGGATGTATGCCAATGGTTCAGGCGGCTTATTATTTACAGTTCTTACGGTGTTGCCTCTTTGTCTGTTTGGGGGATATGTCGCACAAAAACGATGGATCGAGGAAGCAGAACGTTACATTTCCGTAATCAAAAAAATTGCGTTATGGTCATTTCTATTAGGAATATTTCTAAAGCTGTTGCCATACTTTACGGTGAAAAATGATTTCACCGGGTATATTCAAAATATATTTGGCGGGACAGCACTAGCATGTTTTTACGGTACAGCTATTATTCTATTATTTCAAAAGGAAAAATGGCGGCGAAAACTAATCATTTTCCATCACACCGGAAAGATGTCGCTCACCAACTATTTGTTGCAATCAGTATGTTGTACACTGTTGTTTTATAGTTATGGATTTGGATGGTATGGACAGATTGGCATGTTTTTCGGAAGCATGCTCGTATTTCTTATTTATGGTGTACAACTAATAGGAAGCAAAAAATGGCTTCAGTTTTTTCGGATCGGTCCGCTCGAATGGATATGGCGGTCTGTAACTTATGGGAAAAGGCAGCCTTTTCGCAAATAAAAAGTCCCTCTTCACAATCATTACTGAGGAGGGACGGGTAAGAAAGAGTGTTCGATTGGTGCTGTTTCCCGCAAATAACGATTAATCAGTTCATCTAATTCCTGACTGCACTCGATCGTTTCTTTGGCGGTAAATCCATACGTCAATGCTAATTCGATCATTTGTTGCCGCTTTTCCTCAATTAAAATCACCATTGCATTCACCGTCACTAAGATCATGTTTTTCGATTCATTTTTGTAATGAAGCTTTTAAGAAAAAACTACTTAAGCGCCATGATTCAATTCTTTTTGCCTAAGACAAAAGTCATGAATGTGAATGGAAGAAAAGAAGCTAAACATTATTATACATATAGCGACGAAAAAAGAAAGGTATTCGCTAAAATAAGTATTAATTTTACTAATTTAGACAAAATTCAACAAACAATAGGTTTTTTTGTAAACAAGTACATGTAAATTCAAATAGAAAGGAGATTTTGCGGTGAGATTTGTTACAGCACAGCGTAATAATGAAACATTTGTCGGTATAGTCGAGGAGAGTGAGAAGGTCGTTCATTTACACCTTGCCGAGCAGGCGATGCACCAGCGCATGACGCTTCCGTCGTCATTATTGGAGTGCATTGCGTTAGGAGATGAGTTTCTTAATAGAGTAAATGAAATTGCAGCATGGGTAAAAGAAAACCCGTCTGCACAATATATGTATGATTTACATGACGTTCGTTTGCTGGCACCGATTCCGCGCCCATCCAAAAATATTTTTTGCATTGGAAAAAACTACGCAGATCATGCCATCGAACTAGGAGGGAAGTTGGATATCCCACAGCACCTCATTGTATTTTCGAAAGTGCCGACAACGGTGATCGGACATGAGGAAACGGTTTTGCGCCACGCTGATGTGACAGATGAATTGGATTACGAAGGAGAGCTTGCTGTTGTGATCGGCAAACGCGGAAAGGCAATTCGCAAAGAAGAGGCTCTTGATTATGTATTTGGATATACCATTATCAATGACATTACGGCGCGTGATTTGCAGGAACGGCATCAACAATATTTGCTTGGAAAAAGTTTGGATACATTCTGTCCAATGGGACCATGGATTGTCCATCAATCACTTATTGAAAATCCAAATAAGCTGCAAATCGAGACGAAGGTGAATGGAGAAATAAGACAAAAAGCGAGCACAGAGAAATTTATTTTTAACGTCGAAACGATTATTGAAACCATTTCTCGCGGAATCACGCTGGAACCAGGAGACATTATCGCTACCGGAACGCCGGCGGGAGTTGGAAAAGGAATGAAGCCGCCGCGCTTTTTACAAGCGGGAGATGTTGTAGAAATTACGATCGAAGGAATCGGAACGTTAAGAAATAAAATTGGAGAGTAAGAAAAAACGGGGCGTTTCTATTCATCAGCCCCGTTTCACTGTTATACCCCAGCAAACACTTTTTTCACCCGCTCTATTGCCCAATCCAATTCTTCTTTTGTAATAACGAGTGGTGGAGCAAAACGAATGACGGTATCGTGCGTTTCTTTGCACAACAGTCCTTCTTGTTTCAATTTTTCACAATATGGACGGGCGGAAGTATGAAGTTCCACGCCAATAAACAGTCCTCTTCCGCGTACTTCTTTAATGTCTGGATGTTGAATTTCACGCAGTTTTTCGATGAAATAGTTCCCTAATTCCAACGAACGTTCCGGCAATTTTTCTTCGATAATGACATCAAGCGCAGCGATGGATACCGCACATGCAAGCGGATTTCCGCCAAATGTGGAGCCGTGGGAGCCAGGATTAAACACGCCGAGAATGTCGCGGTTTGCTGCTACGCAAGAGATAGGGAATACGCCGCCTCCTAATGCCTTACCGAGGATGTACATATCTGGAACGACATTTTCCCAGTCACAAGCAAACATTTTTCCAGAGCGGCCGAGGCCAGATTGAATTTCATCTGCAATATAAAGAACATTATTTTCTTTACATACATTGTACGCTTCTTTCAAAAAGCCTTCCGGCGGGATATTAATTCCTGCTTCGCCTTGAATCGGCTCAAAAATAAAAGCTGCCGTATTTGGTGTAATCGCTTTCTTTAATGCTTCCACATCGCCGTATGGGATGATTTTAATGCCTGGGAGCATCGGTCCGAAACCGCGTTTATACTCTTCGCTAGAGGACATTGATACCGCTGCCATCGTTCGGCCATGGAAATTGTTTTCACAAACGATAATTTCCGCTTTATCTTTTTCTATACCTTTAACGTCGTACGCCCAGCGCCGCGCCGCTTTAAAAGCCGTTTCTACCGCTTCTGCACCTGTATTCATCGGCAAAACCATGTCTTTACCGGTTAGTTTCGCGACTTTTTCATACCATGGGCCTAGCTGATCATTATGGAACGCGCGCGAAGTTAATGTGATGCGATCTGCTTGCTCTTTTAGTGCTTGAATAATTTTCGGGTGGCGATGCCCTTGATTGACGGCTGAGTAAGCGCTTAACATATCCATATAACGATTGCCTTCCGGGTCTTCTACCCATACCCCTTCTCCTTTAGTAAGAACAACCGGAAGCGGATGATAGTTGTTCGCGCCATATTGCTCTGTTAAGCGGATAATTTCGGTGGTTTTGCTCATGCGTGCTCCTCCCTAGTGATTTATGGAATTTTTGCGCTATTTTTTATTATAACAAAAAAGGCTATGTTAAACGATGTAAAATGATGAAAAGAGTCTTAAACCAGGCGCTCGGAGGGAATCCTTGCTCATGAAAGTCTTGCGGAATTAGAGCGAGTGTTTATGCGAAGGCAGAAGATCTGCAGCACATAAGAACTTGCCAATTTTCTTCCAAAAGCACTGGGAGATAAATAGTTTTTGATATTAATATAAAGTTTGTTTTTTCTTATTAATGCATGCTATGATGGTGATAAATGTGGGAAAAAGGAGGAAATGACATGACACATGCACATATTACAAGTTGGTTAATCACCATTATATTGTTTTTTATCGCCGTTTCATTGCAACGCTCGGGGGCTTCGAAAGCCAAAATCGTACAAATGGTGCTTCGTTTGTTTTACATCTTTACCATCATAACAGGGGTTCTTTTATTACATAGCATTGCTTCGATTTCCATATTATACATCATCAAAGCTATTGTTGGCCTATGGTTAATCGGGGCAATGGAGATGGTTTTAAGCGGCATGAAAAAAGGAAAAAATACGAATGTTGCATGGATTCAATGGATCGTCGCATTCGTGCTCGTTCTATTTTTAGGATTCATGTTACCGCTGGGGTTTGATCTCTTTTGAAATAAGCGGCAATTCCATGTGGAGTTGCCGCTTTTTCTGATAGAAAAAATATGATATGTTAGTAGAGAGAGGGTTTTTGTAAATTTTCTAAATATTCGCATAAGAGTGGTGGGAATGAATGAACATATACCGTCTACATTGTCATAATACAGAAGAATTGTATGACTTTATCGCACAGCACCACCTTGCCCAATATGAACATATTTTTGTACAAGTTGCAGCCAATAAAGTCGATCAGCTTGAACTTCGGAAAATGATTGGGTTGCTTCATCGTTATCTTCCACAAGCGCAGCTATTTGGCGTCACATACGGCGAATATTTTGGTTTCGATGACAAATTTTTTATATGTTTTACTGTGTTCGAAAAAGTTAGCGTTCACTCTGTTTTATTATCATACGAAGAATTTGCAAATGAACTTGAGCTTGTAACATATATTTCGGATACGCTTATAACGGAAGAAACAAATCTTCTTCTTTTATTTACTGACCAGAATAGCAATCTTCATTCCCTTATTCGCCATATACCGCTTGCAAACGAAAAAACGGTTGTGATTGCCGGGCGAATTAATGAAGGAGAGCGTTTGTTTTCGCATGAAGGATTTGTCACTGGCGGTATGCTGGCAATTAGTTTTAACGGTTCTTCTTTTCGTGTTCAATCATCACATCCGTTTTTATGGGAACCAGTTGGCACTGCTTTTCGAATAACGAAATGCAGCGGAAATAAGTTATACGAGCTTGATGGAAAAAAAGCAATAAAATTGCTGCAACGTTATTTAGGAAAGGAATTTATCGATCGATTGCCTTTTTCAGGAGCGGAATTTCCGTTCATTATTGAGAAAAATGGTCATAAAGAATGTTTATCCATCGTGAAAGTAAATGAGGATGGTTCTATTGAACTAAACGGTTACGTTCATCAAGGGGAGAAGGTTAAGTTTAGCTACGTTCATTTAACGTCATTGGTTTGGACTATATCCGATGAATTAAACAAATTGACGAAAAAATACACGGAAGCGATTTTTTTCTATCGTAGTATCGCCGTACAAGGCTATGCATATCCAGTGCTAAAGCAAATAACGACAGCGCTGGAGCAAGTTGCTCCTACTTTTACGCCATTTATATTCGTAGAACTGGTGATCAAGGATAGAGATATACGTTCAGCCACTTTTAGCATGCTTGTGTTATCGGAGGGAAATCAGAACGGAGAGAATAGCAATGCTTCCGTTTCTTTATCTATTCCTGAGATGTTTCAAGGGGTGATGACGCTAGCGAATTTAATGTCCACCTCCTCTCGCGAAATGGAGAGGCTTCACGTTCATGCACAAATATCACAATCTCTTTTTGAACATAATACAGATATTGTATATTCCACTGATTTACATGGGAATTTTACGAACGTGAATCCCGCTTTCGAGAAAATTCTAGGTTACACAAAAGAAGAAATTTTACATACGAACGCTTTAAAATACATGCATCCGGATGATGTACCTCGTGTTAGCAGACATTTTTATCGAGCTTTGCGTGGAAAAATTCAATGTTATAATTTGGAGATTCCTACAAAATCAGGCGAAACATTATTGTTCCAAATTAAAAATGTTCCAATTATCGTTGATGGGAAAAAAGTAGGTATTTACGGGATTGGAAGAGATATTACCGAACAAAAAAAAGCGGAAGAAAAAATTTCATATTTAGCGTATTATGACCCGGATACCCATCTTCCAAACCGGACAAAGTTTATGGAAATCATCGATGAGCAGTTAGAAAAGGCGAATCAAAAAAATAGGAAACTAGCAGTCGTATTCATCGATTTAGACCGTTTTAAGTTGGTTAACGATAGTATAGGGCATTATGCGGGAGATGAAATTTTAAAACAAGTCGTTCAGCGCATTCAGCATGTTTTGCCAGCTGGAGCGTATTTAGGAAGGTTTCATGGGGATAAGTTTTGTTTACTTTTAACAGAGCGCGCCGATTCAGAAGGGGTGTTTAAAACAGCAGCGCACATTTCAAAAGAAGTGATGAAGCCGATTGTATATGAAAACAAAGAATTTTTTATCACTATAAGTATTGGAATCAGCTTCTATCCAAACGATGGTGTGGATAAACATTCATTGCTCAAAAATGCTGATATCGCCCTAAATAGAGCAAAACAGAGTGGAGGAAATCGAATACAATTTTATTCTGCAAAAATGAATGAAGAAACGTTATACCGTTTAGAGATGGAGAGATATTTGCGAAAAGCACTGGAAAATCAAGAATTTTTTCTATGCTATCAGCCGATTATTGATATACATAAAGGTGTTATTGTCGGAAACGAAGCGTTAATTCGTTGGCGCCATCCGAAGCTAGGACTTGTTAGACCGGATGAATTTATTTCACTAGCAGAAGAGACGGGGCTCATTCATGAAATTGGAAGATGGGTATTAGTAACGGCTTGCAAACAAACAAAAAAATGGCAGCAATTATGGAATCATCAACTTTTCGTTTCTGTGAATGTGTCGGCGAGACAATTTCAGCATGAAGGCTTTATTGATGATGTAAAACAGGCGCTAGAGCAATCGCAGCTCTCCCCAAATTGCTTACATTTAGAATTAACGGAGAACTCTATGCTTCGTAATCTTCATTACAGTATTCAAGTAATGAAAGAATTACAGCAGCTCGGTGTCGGTATTGCTATTGATGATTTTGGAAGTGGATACGCTTCTTTTAGTTATTTAAAAAATTTACCAGTAAACATATTAAAAATTGATCGTTCATTTGTTGAGCAAATGCATACAAATTCTTCGGATATCGCGATCGTAAAGGCAATTATTACGATGGGGCACGGATTAGGGCTAAAAACAGTAGCCGAAGGGGTGGAAACGGTCGAGCAGCTGGAATTGTTAAAAATGCTGCATTGCCATCACGCACAAGGGTATGCATTGTATCGTCCGGTAACCGCAGAAGAATTGTCAACATATATGACGGTAAGCCACAAATAGAGAATTGGGGAAAGAAAACAACTCTTTCCCCATTATCCGATGTGCGCGCAAATAAACCGTTTTCCGGTATTAAATGTGATTTCAAAGCGGTCTTTATATGTATCTCCACGCTCATAGTAATGTTGGACGTTGCTAATGAATTCAGTATTGTCATAAATAATAAAATTAACACCAGAATATTTTTTAAATAACAATCCATTATAGCAGTATAAACAATCGTATAAAGAAAAGCCGAGTTCATTTAGCCACTGTACAAAATGAAAAAACGTTTTATCCGAAAGCGATTCGAGCCATTGTTGATAAGCGTATGGAAGCCGCTTTCGAAAACGGACGTGTTCGCCGCTTTGAAGCGGGAAAACTTCGATCCCTATATCGACCATCCCGTCTTTTTGTAATTGGCCGCACATCCAATGACCATGGCGGAAAATCTCTATATTTCCTTCTGTCATTTCCTCAAGTAATGATGCTTCCTCATCTTCTTCATCAAAAAAGATCCACTCGTCGTTTACGAATTCAATCGTTCCTTGTATATAAGCGCGTTTTTGTTCGTTTATGCATTGAAGACGATGTTCGATATTCAAATTCCCTTCCCTCCTTTATTTCCTGTTTTGCCAAATTGTCTTCCATTTATTCACATTGTTCTTACAATCGGACAATTCATCGAAATGAGAGGTGCTGCATAAAATGGAATCATGCCAATACGGAGAATGCCAAATTAAAAAGAAAGCGAAGGCGGGAAGAACTATGATAAAATCCCTCAAGCGCGAGATAGCTTGGCTTAGCTAAGGAAAAGAAAAGGTATGGCGTTCGGGACGTGTTATGTTAAAAATGAAATAGCTTTTTTGTTATCTATCAAGAAAGGATTGGTTCGTATGTGTGGTATCACCGGTTGGGTTGATTTTCAGCGCGACTTGCGAATGGAAAAAGAGATTATCTCTAAAATGACAGAAACATTAGCGAAACGTGGACCTGACGATACGAATGCTTGGTTTAGCGAACATGCCGCATTTGGGCATAAGCGGCTTATCGTGGTCGACCCAGCAGGCGGCAAACAGCCGATGACAAGAATGAAAAATGGGTATCGTTATACCGTTTGTTATAACGGAGAATTATATAATACAGAAGACATTCGTAAAGAACTATTAAAAAAGGGGTATACATTCCAAGGGCATTCGGATACGGAAGTATTATTAAACGCTTATATAGAGTGGAAAGAGCACTGTGTTGATTATTTTAACGGAATTTTTGCTTTTGCGATTTGGGATGAACAGCGCGAACAGCTATTTTTAGCGCGGGACCGACTTGGCGTGAAGCCGCTTTTTTATCGGCATGTCCATGATAGTCTTTTGTTTGGCTCAGAAATGAAAGCAATTTTGGCACATCCGGAAGTAAAAGCAGAAGTGGACTATGAAGGGTTAGCAGAAGTGTTTGGATTAGGTCCGTCACGGACACCAGGGCATGGCGTGTTTCGCGGAATGAAAGAATTGCGCCCAGCGCATGCTCTAACGTTTTCCCGTAAAGGAATAAAAGTATGGCGTTACTGGAATGTTCAAAGCGATGTGCATAGAGATTCGTTCGGTGAAACGGTAGAAAAACTCCGTTTTCTTCTTATCGATGCTGTTACGCGTCAACTTGTTTCTGATGTGCCTGTTTGTACATTTTTATCAGGAGGGGTTGATTCCAGTTCTATTACTGCCATTGCCGCAATGGCGTTTGAAAAAGAAGGAAAAGGACGACTTCATACGTATTCGATTGATTATGAAGGAAACGACCAATATTTCAAAGCAAATGATTTTCAGCCAAATGCCGATGCACCTTGGATTGAATTAATGTCAAAAACATTCCAAACCGTCCATCATCATTGTGTCATTAGTCAGGAAGATTTGTTTCATCATTTACAGGAAGCGGTAATCGTCCGTGATGTCCCGGGCATGGCGGATGTGGACTCTTCATTGCTATGGTTTTGCAAAGAAATAAGAAAAGATTTTGTCGTTAGTTTATCCGGGGAATGTGCGGACGAAATTTTTGGCGGCTACCCATGGTTTCACCGTCCTGACGATTTAGCGCGAAACGGATTCCCTTGGATGCGTTCGACAGAGGCACGGATGGATTTATTAAAAGAAGATTGGAGGAAGAAATTACAGCTGGATGAATATGTACAAAAGCGCTTTGGTGAAACGATCGCGGAGGTTCCAAGACTGGAAGGGGAAAGCGCGGAAGATGCGAAGCGGCGCGAATTGTTTTATTTGAACATGATTTGGTTTATGACAACGCTTTTGGATCGAAAAGACCGCATGAGTATGGGCGCGAGCTTAGAAGTTCGCGTGCCGTTTGCCGATCATCGATTAGTAGAATATGTTTGGAATATTCCTTGGGAGATGAAAATGTACGGCAACCGCGAAAAAGGCATTTTGCGCAAGGCATTGGAGGGAATTTTACCAGAGGAAGTGTTATATCGCAAAAAAAGCCCGTATCCGAAAACCCACCATCCGCTTTATACGAAGCTAGTAAAAAATTGGGTAAAAGAATTATTGCACGACCGCTCATCGATTCTTTATGAATTTTTTGATGCGAAAAAATTAGAAGAGTTAGTGGAAACAGAAGGGAAATCATTCCAGGCGCCTTGGTTTGGACAGTTAATGACAGGACCACAACTATTGGCGTATCTTGGTCAAGTGCATGTTTGGTTCCAAAAATACGGCATTACCATAAAAGAATAAGAGCTGCCTTTGCGCAGCTCTTTTTGTTTAGGCGTTTTATATAAGCAATCGGCGCGGCCATTCGTCCGTGATAAAGGAAATTCATACATTGACTAGTCCTCGACCCTTCTCAATGATGAGAAAATGGGAAATGGTTATATATAGACAATTACCGGAAATTTCACATCTCCGGTTGTCCACAAGAACTGATGTCCAGGCTCTTATTTTAGTTCATTAGGTGGAACAAAAGAGGAATAATCGTTATGATAAAGGTGGTATTACCCCTTTCCGATAAAGCAAACAATATTACGATTAAAGGGGGGAAACGGAAATGGGGAATCGATTATTCGCTTTATTTATGCTTCCGTTTCTTCTTTTTTGTGCGGTTCCGGTACAAGCTGCTGAAAAAGAAGAACGGACATGGCAAGATGAGGCAATTTATTTTATTATGGTCGACCGCTTCAACAACATGGATCCAACGAATGACCAAGACGTTAATGTCAATGATCCAAAGGGATATCACGGCGGTGATTTAAAAGGAGTGACCGCCAAACTAGATTACATTAAAGATATGGGATTTACGGCGATTTGGCTGACACCGATTTTTAAAAATGAACCGGGCGGGTATCATGGCTATTGGGTTCAAGATTTTTATCAAGTCGATCCGCACTTTGGCACGATGAAAGATTTAAAAACGTTAGTGAAAGAAGCACATAAACGTGATATGAAAGTGATTGTGGACTTTGTTGCCAATCATACCGGCTATCATCATCCATGGCTGAACGATCCAGCGAAGAAAGACTGGTTTCATAAGAAAAAAGAAATTTTCAATTGGAATAACCAAAAGCAAGTGGAAAATGGCTGGGTGAACGGCCTGCCTGATTTAGCGCATGAAAATCCGGAAGTAAAGCGGTATTTAATTGATGCGGCAAAGTGGTGGATCAAACAGACCGACATTGACGGCTATCGATTAGATGCCGTTCGCCATGTGCCAAAATCGTTTTGGAAAGAGTTTTCCAAAGAAGTAAAATCGGTCAAAAAAGATTTCCTGCTGCTTGGAGAAGTATCGGCCGACGATCCTCGCTATATTGCTGATTACGGGAAATACGGAATTGACGGGTTCGTCGATTACCCGCTTTATAACGCGATTACGACTACGTTAACGAAGAGTGGTCAATCATTGCGTCCTCTTTATGACGTATGGGAATATAATAAAACGTTTTACGACCGCCCGTATTTGCTTGGAACATTTTTAGATAATCACGATACGGTTCGTTTTACGAAGCTTGCTTTAGATCACCAACAAAATCCGGTTTCCAGAATTAAGCTTGCTTTATCCTATTTATTCTCGGCACCTGGCATTCCGGTTATGTATTATGGAACGGAAATTGCGATGAACGGGGGAGAAGACCCGGATAATCGCCGATTGATGAACTTCCGTGCCGATGATGAAATTATTAATTATATTAAGAAGCTGGGAGAACTGCGAAAGCAGCTGCCGTCACTAAGACGAGGCGATTTTACGTTGCTGTACGAGAAGGACGGCATGGCGGTATTCAAACGGCAATATAAAGATGAAACAACCGTGATTGCGATTAACAATACAAACAAAACCCAAACAGTGCATATCACGAATGAACAGCTTGCGCCTGGCAAGGAATTGCGCGGTCTGTTTGCCGGAGATTTAGTGCGCGGCGACCGTAATGGCTATGATATTATCATCAATCGCGAGACAGCGGAAATTTACGCACTTGCGGACAAAACAGGTCTAAACATTCCATTTATTGCTACACTTGTAGCTATTTACGTATTATTTATCCTGTTTTTATATTTTGCCAAAAAGCGGTCGAAACAGACGACGTAGAAGCAGAGAGTACTAAAAGTGAATATTCATCGAAAAAATCGCAACTCGAACGAACCGGTAAAACGAATCATTATTCCACACCGAATCATCAAACGGTTTCCGTGCGATTATTATCGGGAATAAAAAGCTGACACAAACGATCACCGTGCACGTGATCGTTTGGAGTCGGCTTTTTTAAATTGGAAAGTACATGTACCTACACTCTATCGATCTGTATTAGACATACTGATTTTACTTGCTGAAAACGGTCTACATACGGAAAAAGATTATAATCAAATTCAGGAAAAATGAAACTACCTGTCTCCTGCAGAGTTCAGGAAAACAGGTAGTTTAGATGTAGAGTCACATTTCAAGATAGCCATGATATCGAGTAAGAAAACGTTATTTAGATAACCGTTTCATGAGAGCCGCTTTTTCATCTTCAAAACCCGGTTTGCCAAGTAAGGCAAACATATTCTTCTTGTATGCTTCCACTCCCGGCTGATCAAACGGATTCACACCGAGTAAATGACCGCTGATGCCGCAAGCTTTTTCGAAGAAGTATACCATTTCACCAAAGGTGTATTCATTCATTTCATCCAGTTCAACAATTAAGTTAGGCACTCCACCGTCTACATGTGCTAATAGCGTGCCTTGAAAAGCCTTTTTGTTTACTTCATCCAGCGTTTTACCAGCCAAGAAATTCAATCCATCGATATTTTCTGGATCTTCTTGAATCGTCAGTTCGATTTGCGGTTTCTTGACATGCAGCACTGTTTCGATCAGATTGCGTCGGCCTTCCTGAACGTATTGCCCCATGGAATGTAAATCTGTTGTAAAGTCAACGGATGCAGGAAAGAGTCCTTTCTGATCTTTCCCTTCACTTTCTCCAAACAGCTGTTTCCACCACTCCGATACATAATGAAGGGATGGCTCATAATTAACCAATAATTCGATCGCTTTGCCTTTACGGTAGAGAATATTTCGTACAGCGGCATACTGATAACTCTCATTGGTTAAAAGATCGGGATTATTATATTTATGATATGCTGATGCTGCCCCTTCCATCATTCGGTCAATATTCAGTCCAGCTACAGCGATTGGTAATAGCCCAACTGCTGTCAGCACAGAATATCTCCCGCCTATGTTATCCGGAATAACGAACGTTTCATATCCTTCTTGATCGGCGAGCTTTTTTAATGCTCCTTTTGTTCGGTCGGTAGTAACGTAAATCCGTTTTCTTGCTTCCTCTTTTCCATATTTCTTCTCCATGTAATCACGGAAAATGCGGAAAGCAATGGCAGGCTCTGTCGTTGTTCCCGATTTAGAAATGACATTGATAGACAGATCTTTGCCTTCTAATACATCTAATAAATGAGAGATATAAGTGGAACTGATATTCTGACCAGCAAAATAAATTTGTGTCGTATCGTTCATTTGGTTATGAAAGGTATGGGATAATGCTTCAATAGCCGCCCTTGCACCCAAATAAGATCCGCCAATGCCGATCACCACAAGAGCGTCTGAATGATTCCGGATTCTTTCAGCAGCTTGTTTGATTCGCGAAAATTCGTTTTTATCATAGCGGATCGGCCAATCAACCCAACCGAGAAAATCCGATCCTGGACCTTTCCTTTCATGAAGCATATGATGAGCTGCTTTTACAAATTCGCTTAAATAATCTAGTTCATTCTCTTGCATAAATGGTAATGCATTAGAGTAATCAAAAGAGATAGCCATATAACACTTCTCCTTTCTCTTCCAATTTTGCTGTGCATGTCCATTGATCATTTTGGACCTTACGTCTGAAAGGGGATTTTATGTTATTTCCTTAAAAGTTTTTTCTGGAGATGCTTCAAATGCTTATAACGGTTTATTTCTTCTCATTTTTTTCTACAGCATGTCCGCCAAATTCGTTGCGTAGAGCTGCTACCACTTTGCCTGTAAATGTATCGTTTTCTAATGAACGATACCGCATCAATAAGGACATGGCGATGACAGGAGTGGCAGTTTGTAGATCTAAAGCCGTTTCGACTGTCCATTTCCCTTCACCGGAAGAATACATAATTCCTTTGATTTCCTCTAATTTTGCATCTTTTGAAAATGCGCGTTCTGTTAATTCCATGAGCCATGAACGAATAACCGAACCATTATTCCACACTCTTGCAACTTTTTCATAGTCATAATCGAATTCGCTTTTCTCTAATATTTCGAATCCTTCGCCAATGGCAGCCATCATTCCATATTCAATCCCATTGTGGACCATTTTTAAGAAGTGGCCACTACCTGCTTTTCCTGTATATAAATACCCATTTTTGACAGCGGTATCTCGGAAAAGAGGCTCGACAATGTTCCAAGCTTCAGAATCCCCTCCAACCATGTAACACGCTCCGTTACGAGCACCTTCTACTCCACCAGAGGTTCCAGCATCCATAAAGTGAATTCCAATCTCCTTTAGCTCGTTATAACGACGAATCGATTCCTTATAGTGAGAATTGCCACCATCAATCACGATGTCTCCTTTGCTTAAAAATGGTGTAATCTCACTAATCACCGAATCAACAACTGTGTGTGGAACCATCATCCAAAGAATTCTTGGGTTTTCTAATGATAGAACGAGCTCCTTTAAACTGGATACGCCTTTAGCCCCGTATTTTTTTATTTCTTCAACCGCATTTGCATTTACATCGAACGCCACTACTTCGTGCTTATGGTCAATGAGATTTTTACCTAAGTTTAATCCCATTTTTCCTAAACCGATTAACCCGACTCTCATGCTGACTACCTCCTAAAACTTGATCAAAGAAGATTTGCTGGTAGAATAATGCATTTCCTATTTCACATATTGACAACTTAATTATGTTTTCAAGTTTGCTCTGAAAGTGATTGCCTACCGCCAATAAAATCCGTCTTCTTTCAATAATTGATAAGAAGCTTCTGGTCCCATCGAACCTGAACGATATGAATGAAGAGGAAGGAGATTTTCCTCAAATGCCTCTAAAACAGGTTGCACCCATTTCCAAGATAGTTCAACTTCTTTCCAATGAGCAAAGAAAGTCGAATCGCCATGTAAAGCGTCAAAAATTAAGAGTTCATAGGCTTCGGGTACCTCTTTCTGATTAGTCGTAAAGTGCATATGAACAGGTTCCATTTTTCCATTGTTGAATACATTTTTACTATTGAATTGCAACGTAACACCTTCGTTCGGATTGATTTGAATCACCAAAAGATTAGGAGCTGTTTTCTCATTTTTCGGTAAGTACCATTCCTTTAATGGATTTTTAAATTCAATGACAATACGTGTGGACTTTTCCTTCATTCTTTTACCTGTACGGATATAGAATGGTACCCCGCTCCAATTTTCATCATCAATCCACAAACGAGCAGCAACAAATGTCTCCGTTGTTGAAGAAGCATCGATTTCAGGTTCTTCTTTATATCCAACAACTGGTTTACCATGGATTTCTCCAGGACCGTATTGACCACGAACGACGTGTAAACCTACTTCTTCTTTCTGTATTGGTCGAAGAGATTCCATGATTTTTCTTTTCTCATTACGGATGTCTTTTGCGCTAATCTGTTTTGGCAGGTGCATGGCTGTCATCATCAACAATTGCAGCATATGATTTTGGAACATATCGCGAATGGCTCCTGCCTGATCATAATAGCTTGCTCTTTGTTCTACTCCAACCGTCTCACTTGCCGTAATTTGTACATTGGCTATATATTGATTGTTCCATATCGCTTGAAACACAGGGTTGGCAAACTTTAAAGCTTCAAGGTTTTGGACCATTGGTTTTCCAAGGTAATGATCCACCCGATAAATTTCTTCTTCTTCGAAAGCTTGACTTAACTTTTCGTTTAAATCTTGGGCCGATTTTATATCGTGACCAAAAGGTTTTTCGATAATCAGACGTTTCCAACCATTGGTGGATCCTAATCCACTTTCCTTGATGTTTGACGTAATCACATCAAAAAATTCTGGCGCAACAGATAAGTAAAACATACGGTTTTCAGGAATATTCAATTCTTTTTCACGTTGTTGAACAATTTCGAGCAACTTTTTATACCCTTGTGCATTCGTTACATCTAAAGAAGTATAACGAAACGCACGGAGAAACTCTTCCATTTTGGAACGGTCATTTGTCAAACGTCTGGAAAAGGTTTTTACCGAATTTTCCACATATATTTGAAATTCATCATCGGATAATTCTCTTTTACTTACTCCAATAATGGAAAACGACTGAGGCATTTTTTGGTCGAGAAATAAATTATATAATGCAGGGAAAATTTTTCGTTTAGCTAAATCACCTGTTGCCCCAAACAAGACAAAGGTCATCGAATCCAATGTTATCCCCCCTGTCTTTTTGAAACATTTTTCAAAAAGAATAAAGCTGATAGAGCAGATGTAACAAGGTTTACTACATTGCAAGAATTGGTATTTTTGTGAACAGGAAGAAGGTCTTGTTCTTGTATTTTTTCGTTCATGAAAGTTCAACAAAGACGAGGGCAGCTTTTGTTCCTTCCAGCGTTTTTAAAACATCGAGAGCATTCTCTCCGAAATAAATATCGCGCGGAATAGTAAAACGATTCATGCTGTTCCCTCCAGTGCTCGTAATTGGTTTACAGATGCTAGTATAATGCGTATAAAATTTATTGAGAAGTACGCACTTTATTATCATGTAGTGATAAAAAAATAATATAGTGTAAAAAAATATACCTAATGATATAAAAGGCATGCAGATACAATGAACGGAATGTATCATGAAGAGACCTTTACCATCCAGAGAAATGAATGCCATCTGCTATGAGTGAATAAATGTGTATAACATTTATTTGACAGTATGTGTTTTATTATTATAAAGTGAAAATGAGTATACCATGGGCTGTAATAAACATGGGAGGTGAAACGATGGGACACGTTTGTGGCAAGACGTATAACTGTGAAAAAGAATTAACACTCGCTGTTATAGGCGGTAAATGGAAAATGCTTATTTTATGGCATCTAGGAAAAGGGGGAAAGAAGCGGTTTAGTGAACTAAAAGCTCTCATGCCGGGGATCACCCAAAGAATGCTTGTTAACCAGTTGCGAGAGCTGGAGGAAGATCAAATTGTTCATCGCGAAGTCTATCCTGTTGTTCCACCAAAAGTAGAATATTCACTGACCGAGCATGGAAAAAGTCTGATGCCAATTCTTGATGCTATGTATGAATGGGGCAGAAACTATATGGAGACTGTTGTCAAAGGTCAAGTAAAAATCAATGAGGCCGCCAAGTAGAAAAAACTTTCCTCCTTTAAAGCTTCGAAAACTCCCTGCTCGTATTAATATACTTTTACAGGCAGGCAATTTTCATAGAAAATGCACACTTATCGATATAGAGATGAAGAAAGCAATAAGTTTATATTAGACGTTAAAAAACCAACGGACAACCATCTTTATGAAAGATCCACTGTCCGTTGGTTTTTTTGTATGTACGTGGTTGCAGATCACAAAGCATCACCTCTATCATCAGATCCCTCATCGTTTCTACAGACTTCTTTTTTATTCTCCTTTTTTTCGTTTATCCTCTTTTAGTATACTTTTCCACACTATGTAACACAAAAGTGTGTACTTGTTAAATTGAATGATGTGTCTAATAATATCAGTATCGCCACTGACTGGGGCGAAACGTTACTAGATGGATAACAAGAGAGGGGGAGACTATGAAACTGAGAGTTTCAGCAGTTCAATATCATCTTCATACCATCCAATCGTTTGAGGAATTTGCCAAACAAGTAGAACATTATATTAAAACAGCCGAAGAGTTTGGAGCGGATTTTGTCTTGTTTCCGGAATTTTTCACCACCCAGCTAATGTCTATTGGCAACCAGCAAGGGCAACCTTTGACCATTCAAGATCTTCCTGATTTTACAGAACAATATCGGTCTTTATTTATTAATTTGGCTAAGCAAACAAAGATGCATATTATTGGAGGAACCCATGTCATCCGTAAAGGCGGACGATTATACAACGTTGCTCATTTATTCTATCCAGACGGAAGAGTTGCCGAACAGCCAAAGCTTCATATCACTCCGACGGAAGTAAAGGAATGGAATATGTCTCCTGGAGAAAGCTTGCAGGTGTTCGAAACAGACAAGGGAACCATTGCGATGTTGACTTGCTATGACATCGAATTTCCAGAAATCGTTCGAATGGCAAAGGCGAAAGGGGCTGATGTCATTTTCTGCCCTTCATGCACCGATGATCGTCACGGATTTTATCGTGTCCGTTACACCAGCCATGCGAGAGCAATCGAAAATCAAGTTTATGTCGTCACCACTGGTACGGTAGGTTCCCTTCCTACGGTTGATTTCATGAGGGCAAATTTTGGGCAAGCGGCGGTGATTACACCGAACGATATCCCATTTCCTCCGCGCGGCATCTTGGTAGAAGGAGAAATCAATCATGATATGATTGTAACCGCTGATCTCGATTTAGAGCTGTTATATCAGGTTCGCGAAAGCGGTTCTGTCACCACGTGGCGTGATCGACGCACGGATCTTTATCCGGATTGGAAATAAGATGTGACTAGCTGCTCTATAAGGAGGGTGAAGAATGTATCGAAAGGAGTTTTACGTCTTTGACCAAGATCGTCCTGTTCCAGCGGTAATCCGAAATTATGAAGAAAAGGACTTCCCTGGCTTAATCCGCATTCAACAGGAAAGTTTTCCTCCACCATTCCCGTCTGAATTATGGTGGAATACGGAACAGCTGAAAAACCATGTTACACTATTTCCAGAGGGTGCCTTATGTGTTGAGGTGAATGGCGAAATTGTGGGATCGATGACGGGACTTATTGTTGACTTTGATCCCAGCCATCCGGACCATACATGGGAAGAGATCACGGATAATGGATATATCCGTAACCATAATCCAAACGGGAATACACTCTATGTTGTTGATATTGGCGTGCGTCCTGCCTATCGCAAATTAGGGCTGGGAAAATGGCTGATGTTATCCATGTATGAAGTAGTTGTTCATTTGGGATTAGAACGGCTGTTAGGTGGAGGGAGAATGCCCGGCTATCATAAAAAAGCTCATAAGATGACAGCGGAACAATATCTCGAAGCTGTAGTAAAAGGAGAATTGAAGGATCCTGTTATTACCTTTCTGCTTCGCTGTGGCCGTACACCTGTTAAAGTGGTGGCAAACTATTTAGAGGATGAAGAATCGTGCAATTATGCTGCACTGATGGAATGGAAAAATCCTTTTATAGATCCAAATCTTAACAAGGAGAATGATGAAGATGGAATATCGCAGAATTACGAGTATTGAAGACCCTTTGTTTAAAAAAATGCACCAATTGATGCAAAATGTATTTCCTCCTGAAGAAGTATTAGCATTCGATTTGTGGAAAGAGCCTCTGGAAGATCCGGGAATTCGTGTGTGTGTTGCTGTTTATGAAGGAGAGGTAGTAGGTGCGACAGAGTACCGCTATTATGAAGATTTAAATGTCGCGATGACAGATTTCACCATTATCGGCCAAGCAGGACTAGGGATTGGTCGATTTTTAGCCAAAAAGCGGTTAGAGGATTTGAACAACTGGGCCGCAGCAAACGGAAAGCAGTTATATGGCATGTTCGCTGAAATTTATGATCCTTATCGGGTAGAGCATTATGAATTTGGCGGGATTAAGCTGATGGATCCATATGTTCGTCGTGAGGTATTATCACATTTGGGATATAAGCGGCTTGACTTCCCTTATGTCCATCCATCTTGGAACAATGATGGAGAAGCCGTAACCGGTCTCGATCTTTGTTTTCTTCCGATGGACGATAGCGTGAATGAACTTCCAGCGGATCTTGTTGTGAAGTTTTTGAAACGTTATTATTCTGTCTTATCGAACAAGCCAAGGGCTTGGTATGAAATGATTGAAAATCTGGAAGCGAAAGATACCGTAACGCTATTACCGATTTAAATCCTATAGAAACGTAATGCTCGTGAAACCTAAAAAAATTCTTCCAGATTTAGCGGCATCCTTTATCGTTTCCCTATCGAAAGAAGCAAGAATGCTATTCGGTACATGAAAGATGAAGGATGCTTTATCTTAAATAACACATCAAAATTCGAATAAAGGAGAGAGGACTTTTACAGATGGAGATGGAACTCTGGTATACAGAAAAACAAACTCCCGATCATGGAATCACAACCAAGATTCGTCGCACTTTACACCATGAAAAAACGAAATTTCAAACCCTTGATGTAATTGAAACAGTCCAATTTGGCAACATGCTTGTTTTAGATGGCATGGTAATGACTACCGATGTCGATGAGTTTGTATACCATGAAATGATTACCCATGTGGCGATGAATACCCATCCTAATCCGGAACATGTGCTTGTCGTTGGCGGTGGAGATGGAGGGGCCATCCGCGAAATTTTGAAACATTCTTCGGTAAAAACAGCTACTTTGGCAGAGATTGACGGCAAAGTGATAGAAGCTTCCAAAACCTATTTCCCCAAAATCGCAGGTGCTTTAGAGGATCCACGCGTCAAAATAGAGGTAACCGACGGAATAAAACATGTTGAAGAAAACAAAGGAAAATATGATGTGATTTTAGTGGATTCCACAGAACCAGTAGGCCCAGCCGTTGGCTTGTTCCAAAAGCCGTTTTATCAATCGGTTTTTGAAGCACTAAAAGAAGACGGGATCATGGTTGCACAAACAGAATCTCCTTGGTTTAATCGCGATCTGATCCGCCAAGTATTTAAGGATATCTCCTCGCTCTTTCCCATTACGCGCCTATATACTGCGAGCATTCCTACCTATCCAAGCGGCTTGTGGAGCTTTACGATCGGTTCGAAAAAGTATGATCCAATGAAAGTGGATGAAACGAAGCTCAATCCAATCAATACCCGCTATTATCATCCGAGAATGCACAAAGCCCTTTTCCAGCTACCCGTGTTCGTGCAAGAGTTAATCACAGGGGAGGGAAAATGAGTGCGCTTTGATGAGGCATACTCGGGAAATGTGTTTATCAGCGTTGGCAACGACTTAGAGCGGGTGCAAGCCGTTTTTCTGAATGGAAATCGTGATGGTCACGAAGAAAACGAAGACATGTAGCCGGATGCTCGTTAGACCCACACTAAGAAGCAACTGACAAACGTTCCAAAAAACGTTTGAACCGCCGCTACGTATGTTTTCTCGTCGCTTCCTTCGCTGAAAACGAAGGGATGCCGGGGCGGAATGGTCTTTACTCTCTTAGAGCGAAAGGAGTGGTACCTATGTCGAAAATCGGTATTGCTGCGGAAACTCGTCGGATCGACGCGCTTCTGCTTCGTGCACTCTACTTCGGTCCCAAATCCTACTGGGAGCTGATGCGGGCAGGGAAAGCCCAGACCCACCAGGTGCTGAAGGCACTGCAGTCGCTCCTGGAGGGAGAGATGGTGGTCTACGACGGTGATCACTTCGTGATTACCGAGGCGGGGCGTCGAAAGGCGGAAACTCTGAGCCTGGAACGGGTGGCCGAACAACGCTGTGAGGCTTGCGCGGGGCGCGGTATCGTTCTGCGACCGCCTTTCGATCGCGTCCTTGCGGATTTCCAGGATATCGTGGCCATGCGGCCCAAGGCGACGCCCGACTTTGACCAGGGGTACGTGACGCCTGAGACCACCATGCGACGACTGGCTCTGATGGCCCAGCAAGGCGATTTGGTGGGCCGCGATATTCTGCTACTGGGCGACGACGACCTCACGGGCATTGCGGCCGCGCTCTCGGGGTTGCCGCGGCGCATCTGCGTCCTGGATGTGGACGAACGCATAATCAGCTTCATCCGTGACGTGGCCCGGGACCGTGGTTGGGACCACGTCCACGCCGAGGTCTACGACGCACAGGATGGGCTGCCGTCTCACCTCCGTGGCCAGTTTGATGTGTTCTTCACGGACCCGGTCGACACCGTCAAGGGCCTCCTGCTCTTCCTGAGCCGCTGCACAGAGGGGCTGCGTGGGCCCGGTGCCGCGGGCTACTTTGGTCTCTCTTACCTGGAGGCCTCTTGGCGGAAGTGGCGGCAGATCCAGCAGGGCATTCTCGACATGGGCTTTGCCATCACTGACATGCTGGGTGCCTTCCAGGACTACCTGTTGGAGGACATTGTAGCCCTAGACTGGGCGCGCATGGCACCGGTGCCGGTTAAGGAACCCGATATCCCCTTCTACGTCAGCACCGTCTACCGCCTGGAGCTGGTCGAGGAGCCTCAGCCCCTCTTTTTCGGCCGGGTGGAGCTTGGGCAGGACCTCTACTACGACGAAGAGTTCTGCGCCCCCCTGCAAGAATAGCCCCCAAAGGCTACGCGCCCCCGGTAGCGGGTGTTCCCGCCGCCGGGGGCGCTTGCGTTCGGGCGCCGTTTCTCGACACCCACAACGAGGAGCTGCGTTCTTCAAGGTTAATGAATGAACCTTATCACAGGCTTTTACTGATGTATTATAGCAGGCAACAGACTTTTTAAAGTACTTGGATGAAAGGTTAATCTCCGCTGACTAATTGGGAGAGAGATCCTAGAAGTTATTCCCAGGACGATCTCCTTCTTTTTACAGGTGAGTTCGTACTTGATGTTGTACAATGTCCCTTAGTTTCTGCGTATACGTTGTAGGTTATTGTTAACAACATAATATGTTTTACTATCCTTATTCCCAAAAGTATTACTTCAAAGATAAGATGTTTATGGATACAACTTTACACATGAAGATATGATCATCTCCATTCTAAACCTTTCTCGTTGTGTTATTCCATAGCTACTTAAAGGAGTGATCATCGATTTTGAAAAAGTTCTGACAAAAGATCACTCCAACTATAACCGATTTTATTACCTCCTTTAGGAATGCGGTGATAATCGAGGTACCGCTGATGGAGGGAGAGCGATCTCATGTATACGCAGAGAATGTAATGGTCAAACTGTTGGAGATGGTTGATACTATATGATCACACCGATTGGCATCAGCATGAATCCAATCTTCCGATCAAAAATTGGTTCATAAAAAAGACCGCAAAGCGTTTCTTAAGGAAAGCTCTGCGGTCTTTTTTCCTTTCCCCCGTGTTTTTAAGTTGAAAATTCAGTTTGAATAGTTTAAGATTTTGAGTGGTTTAAGATTCTCTGAGCAAAAGTCCCTTATACTCTATTCAAGATTGGCATGTCTTTTAAACATGGTATTGGAGTCAAGTCCTTTTTTCTCCATGCATCTTAATATGATAGCATCATAGAATAGTAATAGGGTTTGCTCAAATAGTGATCCCATTGGCTGTATGGTTTTGTATCCATTGTCTGATTGGTCTTTAGGTGAGCCAGGTAATTTGACAATGATATCAGCTAATTGTCCAATGGTCGATTCAGGGAAAATGGTCACTAAGGCTATTGTTGCACCTAAGCTTTTTGCTTTTTCAGCCATGGAAACTAAACTTCTCGTTTCCCCTGAACCCGATCCGATGATCAAAATGTCATCTTGTTCTAGGTTAGGGGTTATGGTTTCGCCTACTACATAGGCGTCTAACCCCATATGCATCATTCGCATCGCAAAAGATTTGGACATAAATCCAGATCTGCCTGCGCCAGCTACAAAAATTTTCTTTGATTCGAGAATCCCATTTACCAATTTTTCAGCTTCTTCATCAGCGATGAAATCGGCTGTCCGATTTAACTCTTTTATGATTTTACCTAAATATTGCGTAGTCTGCATAATTTCATTCACCTTGTTGGATCATTTTTTTCATTTCAGCGGCTACAGCTCGTTTATCTTCTTGACCAGTAATGCCGCCACCTACAATGATAAGATCAGGTTTTGCTTTAATGACTTCAGGCAATGTGTTTAATTTGATGCCGCCTGCGATCGCAGTTTTTGCGTTTTTCACGACACGTTTGATTGTTGCAAGGTCTTCAAGAGAGTTTTTTCCGACTGCCTGAAGATCATAACCTGTGTGTACACAAATATAGTCGACTCCAAACTCATCTACTTCTTTCGCTCGTTCTTCCAAATTCTTCACTCCGATCATGTCCACCAAGATTTTTTTGCCTTGTTTTTTAGCTTCTTCCACGGCACCTTTGATGGACAAATCTTCTGCAACTCCAAGTATAGTGATAATGTCAGCACCAGCTTCGGATGCTTTCATGACTTCATATGCGGCTGCATCCATGATTTTTAAGTCTGCCAATACTTTTAAGTGAGGGAATTCTTGTTTGATTTCCTTTACGGCTCTAAGACCTTCATTAATAATAACTGGAGTGCCGATTTCTACAATATCAACATACTCCTCGACTTCTTTTACCAGCTTTTTCGCTTCTGGAATGTTTACGAGATCCAATGCTAATTGTAATTCCATGAATTCTTCACCCCTCATAAAAGTTTATTGTTGGTCGTATAAGTAGTAGTATTTTTTGTGTTTTTATCTCTTACACACTGATGAGTATACTATGTATGATTTATCTTTAAAAGTACGCACTTTATTTTTACATAGTGTTAAAAAATATACTATTGGTTATTATTTATACTATTTTACTTTTTCATGTAACTCTGAAAGAAGAGTCTCCCGTTTCGAAACAAAATGAAAGCGAGAGAGGAATGTCGGTGAGGCCGATTTTACTTGAGTTTTTGGTGTAACATAATCGGTTATGAAGCAACAAAAAGTTTAATCGAAAAAATCGTCAACCCCAACGAACCGGTAAAACGCATCATAATTCCGCATCGGATTGTGAAGCGGTTTTCGTGTGATTATTATCGAAAATGAAAAGTTAGTCTCCAATCGCTAAAAAGTGATTGGAGACTAATTTTTTATGTGGCGAATTTACGATATGGATGCATCATGAGTATGGATTTTTTTATTTTCTGAATATTTTATTCGATTTTTTGCTTATCTTATTATAAATTTTATTTTAGGATAGGAAACCATATTCATTCGCTAGACTCAATAAATGAAGTTGCAATATATGGAAGGGTGTGAGCTGTTGATGTACGATTATGTTATTATCGGCGGAGGAATTGTCGGACTTGCCGTTGGGATGGCTATATTAAATTGGAAACCAAATGCGACAATTGCTGTTTTGGAAAAGGAAAAGAGCGTTGCCGCCCATCAAACAGGGCATAACAGTGGTGTGATTCATTCCGGCATTTATTACCGGCCAGGAAGCTATAAAGCGAAATTAGCGAAAAAAGGCAATGAAGTAATGTATCGTTTTTGCCGCGAACATGGTATAGACGCAGAAATGTGCGGTAAGGTTATTGTCGCAAATAAGGAAGAAGAACTCGTTCTTTTAGAAAATTTATATAAACGAGGGATTGAAAACGGTCTTTCTATACGGATGATCGAAGAGCGCGAGTTGCATGAATTGGAGCCATATGTAAACGGAATAAAAGCGATACATGTTCCGGCAACAGGGATTGTAAACTTCAAAAAAGTAGCGGAGAAAATGGCGGAAATCATTCAAGAGAAGGGAGGGCAAATTCTCCTCGATCACAAGGTGGAATCGATTACGGAAAAAAACGATGAAGCGATCATCGATACAAATCAGCATACGATCAAAACGTCTTTTTACATTAATTGCGCCGGGCTTTATTCCGACCGCATAGCAAAACTCGCCAACATTCAAACGGATTTAAGGATTGTTCCGTTTAGAGGGGAGTATTATCAATTAAAGCCGGAGAAAAGATATTTGGTAAAAAACTTAATTTATCCAGTGCCAAATCCGAACTTCCCATTTTTAGGAGTCCATTTTACGAGAATGATAGATGGAACGGTCGATGTTGGCCCTAATGCCGTTTTAAGTTTTAAACGGGAAGGATACTTAAAAACGGATTTCAGTTTCATGGATACAAAAGACGTTCTGTTTTTTAAGGGTTTTTGGAAGCTTGCCTCCCGCTATGCGAAAGAGGGGGTGGAAGAAATGGTAAGATCTTTTTCCAAAAGACAGTTTGTAAAAAACGTGCAACAGTTAATGCCGGATATTGAAGAGGATGATTTGCTTCCAGGTCCTTCCGGAGTGCGAGCGCAAGCATTAAAAGAAGACGGTACGCTTGTAGATGATTTTTATATTGTCCACGGCCGCCGTTCGATTCACGTCTTAAATGCCCCATCACCTGCCGCTACTGCTTCGATTGAAATTGGAAAAGAGATTGTCCGGCGGTTGGAGGAATTTCGCTTGGCGATATAAAAAGTGCCGCTGCAAGAAAAAAGACGGCAAGAACACTCTTGCCGTCTTATTCTAGCGTTAAAACTACGCGTCCGTTAATTTGTCCTTTTAGCATTCTGTCAAACACTTCGTTAATTTTTTCAAGAGGTTGTGTTTCAATAATTGTTTTCACTTTTCCTTCCGCGGCGAATTGGAGCGCTTCTTGCAAGTCTTTCCGCGTGCCGACAATAGAACCGACAATTTTAATTCCATTTAATACGGTATCAAAAATTGGAATAGGCATTTCTTCTGGCGGCAATCCGACAAGAACGCACGTTCCTCCTCTGCGGATAGAATTGTACGCAGATTTAAAAGCAGGTTTAGATACAGCTGTTACAACTGCCGCGTGAACCCCGCCGACTTTATCTTTCATAAATTGCGCCGCATCTTCTTTAGCAGGGTTCACAACAAGATCCGCACCAAGCTCTTTTGCAAGTTCAAGTTTTTCATCACCGATATCAACAGCAATGACATTAAGTCCCATCGCTTTCGCATATTGAACGGCAACGTGGCCAAGGCCTCCGATACCGTAAATCGCTACCCATTCTCCTGGTTTTGCCCCTGTTACTTTTAAAGCTTTATAGGTAGTGACTCCGGCGCAGAAAATTGGAGCGGCTTCTTCAAACGATAAGTTGTCAGGAATTTTAACAACATAGTCCGCAGCAGCTCTACAATATTCTGCATAACCACCATCGACTGAGTAGCCTGCATTTTTTTGTTGCTCACATAATGTCTCTTGTCCGCTTAAACAATATTCACAGTGGCCGCAAGCGGAATATAACCAAGGAATACCTACGCGATCCCCCACTTTTAAATGGGTTACGCCCGGACCTACTTCTTCGATAATCCCAACTCCTTCATGACCAGGGATTAAAGGAAGTTTTGGTTTTACCGGCCAATCACCATGAGCGGCATGCAAGTCAGTATGACAAACACCGCATGCTTTGATGCGGACTAATACTTCTCCATATGAAATGGTTGGTTTTTCTACTTCTTTTATTTTTAATGGTTCCTTAAATTGTTCAACTACAGCGGCTTTCATAACTATTCCCTCCCATGTGCTCAAAAAGAAATCCTTTTGTAATATAAAGATATTCTGTACGTAAATATCATAAAATATTCTGCCTTTTTGTATAAAGCTGCAGTACAACAAGTTCAAAAAGCTGTCGAAAAGATTTGTCTAAAATAGTAATTTTTTAATTGAAAAATAGTTAAATTCTTCATCAAGCTATATAGAGTAGTTTTTTCATAAAAATTATCCATTCACCACTTTCCCGCCGTTGACGTGTATCATCTGTCCTGTAATATATGACGCATCGTCGCTTGCTAAAAAGACATAACTTGGGGCGACTTCGCTCGGCTGTCCTGGACGTTTCATCGGAGTGTTGGAGCCGAAAGCGGCGACTTGATCGCTTGTGAATGTGGATGGTATAAGCGGCGTCCAAATCGGACCTGGGGCGACGCCGTTGACGCGGATGCCTTGCTGGATGAGCGATTTCGCTAATGAGCGCGTAAAGGCAACGATCGCTCCTTTCGTCGCGGAATAATCAATTAGTTGCTCGTTGCCTTCGTAGGCGGTGATGGATGCGGTATTAATAATCGAACTTCCTTTTTGCAAGTAGGGGAGTGCCGCTTTCGTCAAATAAAAGTAGCCGAAGACGTTGGTACGGAACGTTTTTTCCAGCTGCTGCGACGTAATGTTAAGCAAGCTTTTTTGCGGATGCTGTTCCGCGGCGTTGTTGACGACGATATCTAGTTTGCCAAATTGGTCCACGGTTTGTTTGACCGCTTGTTTGCAAAACTGTTCATCACCGACATCGCCAGCAATCAGTAAGCATTTTCTTCCTTCCTGTTCGACTTGGCGCTTCGTTTCTTCCGCATCTTCCTGTTCGTTTAAATAAATAATCGCTACATCCGCACCTTCTTTTGCGAAATGGATGGCGACCGCCCGGCCGATGCCGCTGTCGCCGCCGCTAATAATGGCGACTTTATTATGTAATTTCCCGCTTGCTTTGTATTGTTCACTCACGGAAACAGGCTGCGGGGTCATTTCTGTTTGCAGACCTGGCTGGCGGTTTTGGTGCTGCGGCGGCAGCGTTGCTTGTTGTTTTGTAACCATTGTCCATGCCTCCTTGTGAATTTTTGTCATCGTTAGTATGGGACAATGGGAGGAAAATATTTAACATTTTTTGACGAATAGATGTTTTTGAAACGAATCGAATAAAAATGGCATAAAAAAAGCTGGCCACATCGGGCCAGCTTTTTATAAAACATTGAAATAGCGCGCTTCTGGATGGGCAAAGACAATCGCGGAAACAGAAGCTTCCGGCTCCATCATATATCCGTCCGTTAAATGGATGCCGATTTCTTCTGGGTTCAATAGACGGAAGAGCTTTTCTTGATCTTCCAAGTTCGGGCAAGCAGGGTAGCCGAACGAGTAGCGCTGCCCTTGGTATTTGGCGGCAAAGCGTTCTTCCATCGTAAAATCCGGATCATCCGGAAAGCCCCAGCGGTCTCGCATGACTTGGTGGATGAGCTCGGCTAATCCTTCGGCGATTTCGAGCGCCAGCGCTTGAATCGCATGGCTTTTTAAAAATTTGCCGCTTTCTTTCCATCGTTGCGCAAGTTCGCGAATGCCTTTTCCGGCGGTGACGGCGAAAAATCCCACATAGTCGATTTGCCCGCTTTCTGTAGATTTCAAGTAATCAGCTAAACAAAGGTATGGCGCTCTTGGTTGTCTTGGAAATTCAAATGTTTCGATAATGGTCCGTTTGTCTTTTGGCGAGTAAATATAGATCCGGTTTCCTTCGCTTTGCGCCGGGAAAAATTGATATACCGCCGCTGGCGTAATCCAGTTGTTGCGTTGGGCCTCGTCAAGCAGGTCATCGACGACTTGCTTTAACATAAGCGCTTTTTCATCTTTTTCCTCAAGCAGCCGTTTCACTTTTCCTTTTAACCCAAGGTGATGTCCTAATACCATTTGCCAGTTGACGTATGGAATAATATGTGAAAGCGAAATATCTTTCAATATATGGCGTTCTAAATCTGTTGGCACAAACACGGGAACGTCGGCCGAGACATTTGATTTTGTCGCAATAGCCGTTAGCGCCTTTTTTTCTGTTTCCGTTTCTTGCTTTTTTATTTTTGTATATTCGATTTCGTTGTGCTGCAATTGGTTTGCCAGCGCCAGTCCTTCCATGGCGTCTTTTGCGTATAATACGATTCCGTCATATTCTGGAGCGATTTTGTTTTCCGTGAATTTACGCGACAATGCCGCACCGCCGACTAAAATTGGAATTGAGATGCCAGCTTGCCGCAAATCTTGCGCGGTGACGACCATTTGCTGGGCAGATTTGACAAGAAGGCCGGATAAGCCGATAATATCTGGTCTTTCCGACTGAACGGCTTCGATCAGCTTTTGCGGAGCCACTTTAATGCCTAGGTCAATGACATGAAAGCCGTTGTTGCTTAAAATGATGTCGACCAAGTTTTTGCCAATGTCATGCACATCGCCTTTGACAGTGGCGAGAAGCACTTTCCCTTTTGTGCTGTTTTCCTTTTTCTTCATATATGGTTCTAAAAAGGCGACCGCTGCTTTCATGACTTCAGCACTTTGCAATACTTCGGCGACAATGAGTTGATTGTTATTAAACAGCCGTCCGACTTCATCCATCCCCGCCATCAGCGGTCCGTTAATGATGTCAAGCGGGTCAGGATAAACTTGCAGTGCCTGTTCTAAATCGGCGAACAATCCTTCCTTCGTGCCTTCGACGACATAGCCCGCGAGCCGCTCTTCAAGGCTAAGCTCTGTTTTCGCTTTTTTCTGCTCTTTTGTTTTGTCTCGATAAAATTGGATAAACGTGTTTAACGTTTCATCGTTCGTGTTAAACAGTAGTTCTTCGGCTAACCGCACTTCTTCTTCCGGAATCGAAGCGAATCGCTCCAATTTTTCTGTGTTGACGATCGCGTAATCGAGCCCGGCTTGCGTGCAATGGTACAAAAAGACGGAGTTTAAAATTTCCCGTCCGACCGGCGGAAGCCCGAATGAGACATTGCTGATGCCGAGTATTGTTAAACATTGCGGAAGCCGTTCTTTAATGAGACGGATGCCTTCGATCGTTTCCTTGGCCGCGCCAATATATTGTTCATCGCCGGTGCCGACCGGGAACACAAGCGGGTCAAAAATAATGTCACGCGGGGAAATCCCATATTTGTTGACAAGCAAGTCATACGAACGCAAGGCGATTTCCAGCTTCCGCTCAGCATGAATCGCCATTCCTTGTTCATCAATCGTTCCGACAACGACGGCAGCGCCGTATTTGTGAAGGAGAGGAACGACTTTTTCAAACCGTTCTTCTCCGTCTTCCAAATTAATCGAGTTAATGATTGCTTTCCCTTGCGAATAGGTGAGAGCACGTTCAATAACGCGTTCATCGGTTGAATCAATGACAAGCGGCACTTTTACTTTTTTTACGACTTGTTGGATAAACTTTTCCATATCTTCTTGTTCATTGCGGTCCGGGTCGGCCAAGCAAATATCAATGACATGCGCGCCGTTTTTTACTTGCGCGCGGGCAATTTCCGCCGCTTCTTCATATTTTCCTTCAGCGATAAGCCGTTTAAATTTGCGCGAACCGATTACGTTTGTCCGCTCACCGACAAACAGCGGACGCATTGTTTCATCGTAAATAAGCGGATCGATGCCGGAAACGGCATGAACGTCAAAAGATTTCGGAATCGGCCGCGGTGGAATGTCTTGGACCGCTTCGGCGATGGCGCGAATATGTTCCGGAGTTGTTCCGCAGCAACCGCCGACGATGTTAATCCATCCTTTTTCAGCGAATCGTTGGATTTTTTTCGCTAACATCTCCGGTGTCTCGTGATAGCAGCCTTCTTCATCCGGAAGCCCGGCGTTCGGATAGCAGCTTACAGCAGTGTTCGCCAAGGAAGCAAGCGTGCGCAAATGGTCGGTCATAAACTCGGGGCCGGTCGCGCAGTTTAATCCGACCGCGAACGGCTTCATATGCTGTACGGAGATGAAAAACGATTCAATCGTTTGTCCTGCTAATGTTGTTCCCATTGGTTCAATCGTTCCGGAAATCATAATCGGCACTTTTTTTCCGACCGCTTCAAACGCCTTGGAAATGCCGATAAAGCCGGCTTTGACGTTTAAGGTGTCTTGGCATGTTTCCAATAAAAGCAAGTCGACGCCGCCAAGCAATAGTCCTCGCGCTTGTTCTTCGTAAGCAGCAACTAATTGTTCGAACGTAATGCCTCCTGTAACGGATAGCGTTTTTGTCGTCGGTCCCATTGAACCGGCGACAAAGCGCGGCCATTCGGGAGTAGAGTAGGCGTCGGCTGCTTTGCGCGCAAGCTTGGCGGATTCGATATTTAACTCTAGCGCTAAATGGCCAAGATGATATTCATCTAATACAACGTTTGTCGCACCGAACGTGTTTGTTTCGATAATATCCGCTCCCGCCTGCAAATATGCTTCATGAATGCGCTCGATCACATGCGGAGCGGTGAGCGTCAAATATTCGTTGCATCCTTCGTATGCTTCTCCGCCGAAATCATCGGCTGAGAGCTTCGCGCTTTGAATCATCGTTCCCATTGCGCCGTCAATAATTAATATTTTTTTTTCGAGCTGTTGCTGCAATGTGATGTTATCCATGGAGTATCTTCCTTTCTTGCGCGGCTTGTTCTTTTTCATGAATGTAGCGAACGAGTTCGACGGTCATTTCATAGCGCAAAAACGGCGTAATTAAGTAGATGCCGTTAAATAAGTCAAAAGCGGCGTCAATGAGCGATTTGGCAATCGCGATTCCTTCGCGCGCCGATTGAACTGGGTCGTTCGCGCATGCCGCCATGCGGGAGCGGATTTCATCAGAAAGCGTAATTCCCGGCACTTCATGGTGAAGGAAATCGGCGTTGCGCGCGCTCACTAGCGGCATAATGCCAATGTAAATCGGCGTCTCAAGATGCTTCGTCGCTTCATACACCTCTTCGATTTGCCGCTCGGAATAAAGCGGCTGGGTGATAAAATAATGGGCGCCGCATTGAATTTTTTTCTCCAGACGCTCTACAGCCTTATCTAAATGGCGGACGTTCGGGTTAAAGGCCGCGGCAATCGAGAAGTTTGTTTTTTGCCCGAGCGGTTTTCCGGAATACGAAAGCCCTTCGTTAAATTGGCGAATGAGCCGGATTAAATCAAAGGACGATAAATCATAAACGGATGTCGCACCAGGAAAATCGCCGATTTTCGATGGGTCTCCGGTAATGGCGAGCACATCGGTGATGCCGAGCGTATGCAAGCCCATGAGGTGCGACTGCAAGCCGATTAAATTGCGGTCGCGGCAGGTAATATGAATAAGCGGACGGATGCCGAGCTGCTCTTTGACGATGGAGCCGAGCGCCATGTTGCTGATTCGTGGAGTTGCCAGCGAGTTATCAGCCAATGTCAACGCATCAATGTTCGCTTCTTTCAGCGCTTTGGCGCCTTCTAAAAATTTCGCGATCCCTAATTTTTTCGGCGGGTCAAGCTCGACGATCACCGAGCGCCGCTTACGTACGATATCTTGCAGCGGCGGTACGGCATTTGGTTCGTTTGTTTGGATAGAAATCGGAACATGACGTTGTTTAACGACTTTTTCTGTAATTGGTGTCCGATCGGTTAAGGCATTTGCTATCGCTTCGATATGTTTCGGCGTCGTGCCGCAGCACCCTCCAATCAGGCGCACGCCTTGCTCACGGAAGGCAAGCGCTGTTTCTTTAAAATAATCGGTGTTTGTTTCATAGATAAGCCGTCCGTCGCGATAATCCGGCAAGCTTGCGTTCGGATACGCGGAAAGAAACGCTTTTTTCGGCAGCGGCACTTCCTCGAGCGAACGAATCATATGATATGGACCGAGACGGCAATTTAGACCGATGACATCGGCTCCCAACTGCTCCAAGCGCGCCAACGCTTCAGAAAGGGGAGTGCCGTCTTGCAAGACGCCAACTTCGTGGAGGGAGACGTGCGCGATAATCGGCTTATCCGTTTCTTTGCGCGCGATTGCAAGAACCGTCTCTAATTCTTCTAAATCGTAATACGTCTCGAGCAACAAGCCGTCGATGTCCTCATTTAAAAGCACAAACAATTGCTCGCGAAACGTCCGCTTTACCTCTTCGATGGAAACGGCGCTTTTATTGATGCTCCGTAATCCGCCGATCGTTCCAAGCACATAGGCTTTATTTCCCGCCGCCTTTTTGGCGAGCCTTACTGCCGCGCGGTTAATGGATGGCACTTCATCTTCCAATCCGTAGCGGGCAAGTTTGACATAGTTGGCGCCATATGTATTCGTTTGGATTACTTCTGCGCCCGCGGCGATATATGCTTCATGAATGTGAATGATGTCTTCCGGTTTTGATAAATTTAGTTCTTCAAAACATCGGTCGACGCCGTGCGAGTATAATAGCGTTCCCATCGCGCCATCGGCGATGAGGATGCGTTCTTTTAAATCTTGCAAAAGCCCCACGCTCATTCCCCCGTTCTATGAAGATAGTAAAAGAAAAAAGCCTTCTATAAGAAGAAGACTTTTTATGTATCGTCTCTTCTTATCTTCCAGGCGCTTTCGCCTGTCTGGATTTAGCACCTTGACTTCCGCCAGGTTGCTGAGGGTTCACCGGGCCAGTCCCTCCCCCTCTCTTGATAAGAAATTCGTTATGAAGTTGTAGTCAAACGCTTCAACGATATAGTTAATATATAATGTAAAGCATTTTCTGAAAATATTCAATATAATGGAATCGTTTTCAAGAAAATATTCTATCCTCAATAGAAAAAAGCATAATGCTTAAAAAGTAGTGTTGTTCACTATAGTGAACGTATATGATTGGAATCAATGACTAGGTAGTAGTGGCATTCATTCTCCCCGATATTGATGAAACGATGTTCCATATCAGCTTCGTAGTACATCGAATCTCCTTCTTCGAGGTCATATGACTGGGTTCCGAGCACGACTCTTAACTTACCTTTAGCTACAGATATATACTCTTTTACTCCTTTTTTATGCTTTGGAAAAATACCGGACTCTTGTTTTGGCGGAATCCGATTGAAAACAAACTCAATTCCTTTTGATGGAAAAGAAGGGGATAAAAGATGCCGCTCAAAGCCGCTCCGTTCGTCTTTATATACATATCGTTCATCTTTTCTAATGATAATGACTTCGCTTTGCTCATCTTCCCCTAATAATTGTGAAAGAGTCATATCTAACCCTTCAGCGATCTGGCAAGCTACTTGAATCGTTGGATTTTTTTCTCCTCTCTCGATTTGCGATAACATCGAACGGCTAACCCCGCAGCGCTCCGATAATGCCTGGAGTGAAAGAGATTTACGCTTTCTCGCTTCTCGCACGTTTTTTCCAAAATTCATGACTGTCTTTCACCTCTCATTATATATTACACTATAGTGGAAATTTTGTCTTGACTTACAGTTTTTCTGTAGAGAATAATATATATATCCACTATAGTGGATAAAAGGGGAGGGGGGAATGTTCCATGCATGATGTGATTCATTTCTTATTAGCAGGGTTACCGATTTTATTCGCTCTTATTTGCTTGGTTTGGCTGAAAATGCCGGCGATGTACACCGCTGTCTGTTCGTATGGATTGGCTTTCGTATTGGCTTTTTTTTCTTTTGATGCATCGGTGCAGGATTTGCTTCATTCCTCTATTCGCGGCATATTGTTGTCCGGTACGGTTATTTATGTATTAGTGTTTGGGCTGCTTTTATACAACTTGCTGAATGAAAGCGGGGCAATGGATAGGATGTCTTACGGTTTATCACGCTTTTGCCGCTCAAAAGCAGAACAGGGGCTGCTTATTTCTGCCGCTTTAGGTCCTTTTCTAGAAGCGGTCAGCGGCTTTGGCATCGCTGTGGTGATCGCTGCCCCATTATATCTTTCGCTAGGATTTTCAGCGAAGAAGACAATGATGTTATCATTATTGACGCAGTCGGCCGTGCCGTGGGGAGCGCTTGCCATCGGTACGGTCATTAATGCAGAGTTGTCCGGAGTTCCTTTACATCAATTGGGGGAG
Source organism: Parageobacillus sp. G301 (assembly GCF_030268025.1). NCBI lineage: Bacteria > Bacillati > Bacillota > Bacilli > Caryophanales > Anoxybacillaceae > Parageobacillus > Parageobacillus sp. G301. The sequence continues at coordinate 1,489,725 of NZ_BSDB01000001.1, read as the reverse complement.
TATAGCGCGATGGCAAGTGCGCCGCTATTTCTTTTTTATGCGGTTGTTATTGTGGCCATTAGCGGCGGCAAAAAGGCGATAAGACAATATTTTGATTCCATTATTGTCGTTTCGTTCGTGTTGTCATTTGTGACATGGGCTTCCAGCGTGTATATATCTACCGAACTGGCGGGCGTATTGGCGGGAGGAGCTGCCGCTTTTTTGCTCATTGTCTATTGGAAACTAAAGGCGTTGATCAGCCAAAAGAGGAGAAAGGCCGCTGCGGTGCATGTAGTTATTGGGAGGGGAAACTTTTGGAAGGCAATGGTACCATATGCCGTTTTAACAATATATATATTCGTTTCTCATTTCTCTGCTGCATGTAAGAGAATCGTTACAAGCATCCTCGTTATTCAATGGCCGGAATATCATTTTCGGTTGGAGCTGTTGTATAGCCCAGGTTTTGCCCTGTTCCTTGCTTCGCTGACAGCGATATGGCTATATCGGCTGACCAGCGTTCAACTAAAAACCTGTGCAGGAAAAACCATCAAACAAGTATATCCCGCCGTAATAGCAACAACGGGTTTTATCGCGATGTCGAGCGTGATGGAAGGATCGGGAATGACGAATTTCCTGGCCGCACATATTGCTGCACTAGTAGGCTCGTGGTTTATCATCGCTTCTCCGCTCATCGGTGCGATCAGCGGATTTATGAGCGGCAGCAACAGCGCGGCTAACGCCATGTTTTCCCATTTTCAAAGCACGATGGCTGAGCAATTACATAGTCCCGCACTATTATATGCCACCGCACAAAACGTCTCCGCATCGAACATGACCATGGCATCTCCATCGAGAATCGCTTTAGCGGCCTCTATCACTAACCAGTCTGGACAGGAAGGACAGTTTGTGCGAGACATTCTTCCAATTGCTTTTGCTGCTTTACTGGTCATTACGTCTAGTATTGTTGGGCTGGGGTTTTTTCTTTGAATAATTGTGTCTAAAATGCATAATGGAAATAGATGGAAAGGGTATGAAAAAAGATGCTACGGGCGCTTAGTGCCCGTAGCATCACGTTTTTATCGATAATTGACAAATTGCACATCAATCGGCAAGTCCGCTTCGCGAATCGCGGCGATGACCTTTTGCAAGTCATCTTTGCTTTTGCCGCTGACGCGGATTTGATCGTCCTGTACTTGGCTTTTCACTTTCAGGCCAGTGTTTTTAATGATCGTATTGATTTTTTTCGCGTTTTCTTTATCGATGCCTTGCACAAGTTTGGCGCGCTGGCGCACTGTGCCCCCAGAAGCTGGCTCAATTTTGCCGTATTGGATGTTTTTCGTCGGCACGCCGCGTTTAATGAGCTTGCCGATGAGCACGTCTTTTAGCTGCTCTAATTTAAATTCATCGTCGGAAATAAGGATGAGTTCGTCTTTGTCTAGCGAAATGTCGCTTTTGCTGCCTTTAAAGTCATAGCGGTTTTTAATTTCTTTCATCGCGATGTTGATCGCATTGGTGACTTCCGATAAGTCGACTTTCGATACAATATCAAAGGAACTTTCTTTCGACATACACAACCTCCAGCATTTTTTATTTTATTATAGTAAAATGTGGCAAGGGACACAACAAGAAAAGGAGGGGAAGCCGAACGCCGATGCAAGTGTCCTTGTGATGCAGGGAAAAGCTGCGTTTTATGCAGAATTGTCCATTGGAGTGGGGAATAATAAGCGTGAAAATATAGACAAAGGAAGAGGTTGCGATGAAACGATTAATTCCTGGAGAAATCATGACATTAACGGTAAAACGGAAAATGCCGTTTGGCTACTTTTTAACGAATGGCATGGAGGAAGTGCTGCTGCATAAAAGCGAAGCGAATACAGCACTTGAGAAGGATGACGAGGCAACGGTATTTTTATATCATGACCACGACGGGCGGCTGTACGCCACCATGAAAATGCCAAAAATCACGAACCACAAATACGACTGGGTTGAAGTGGTGGACATTGTTCCGAAATTGGGTGTTTTTGTTGATATTGGCATTTCCAAAGATATGCTCGTGTCCATCGATGATCTGCCGCCGCTTCGTTCGCTATGGCCGAAGCGAGGGGATCAATTATATTGTTCGTTAAAAATGGATAAACGAGGACGGCTGCTTGCTAAATTAGCGGATGATGAAACGATGAAACAAATCGCCGTAAGCGCGCCGGAATCAGCGTTCAATCAAAACATTCGCGGGCGCGTCTACCGTGTGATTAAGGTCGGAGCGTTTCTTATCTCCGATGTCGGTTATCTCGGTTTTGTCCATGAATCGCAGTGGCGCCGCGAACCGCGCCTTGGTGAAGTGGTGGAAGGGCGGATTATCGCCGTGAAAGAGGATGGGACGGTCAATGTCTCCTTACTGCCGCGCAAACACGAAAGCATCGATGAAGACGCGGCGGCCATTTATGCGTATTTAGAAAGCCGCGGCGGAGCGATGCCGTATCACGACAAAAGCGACCCGGACGATATCCAAGCGCGCTTTCATATGAGCAAGGCCGCCTTTAAACGAGCATTAGGACGTTTGATGAAGGAAGGAAAAGTATATCAAGAAGATGGGTGGACGTATATCAAGTGATAATAAAAAGCAAAGCCAATTACAGCTTTGCTTTTTTTATGCAAAAAACTCAACAAATGTAGAATGATGCCGATAAACAATAATGGACACCATGAAAAGAAGGGGACGAACAAATGAAACAACAAAGACGTATATGGCATCTTGTTATTGCGTTATTGGTTATTTTGATGATGACTGGTTGTTCGACGAAAGAGACGGTAACGAAAAAAGATAGTATCAAAGTCGGGATTATGTTGTCGGACGTCGGACTTGGAGATCAATCGTTTAGCGACTCGGCATTTCGCGGATTAATGAAAGCGCGTGATGAACTAGGCATCATTTTTGATTATCGTGAATTGAAAGATACGAAAACGTATGAACAAGGATTGAAGGAGCTTATTAAAGATGGCAATGATGTCGTCATTGGCCTTGGCTTTATGGTGCAAGAGGATTTGGAGAAAGTGGCAAAACAATATCCAAAGCAGCGTTTTATTTTAGTTGACTCTGTTTCTGATTTGCCAAACGTGACATCGATTACGTTTAAAGAAGATGAAGGAAGCTTTCTTGCCGGAGTGTTGGCGGCGCTTGTGACAAAAACAAACCGCCTCGGGTTTATCGGTGGGGCGGATGTGCCATTGATTCGTAAATTTGCGGCGGGGTTTGAAAAAGGGGTTCACGCCGTGAAGCCGTCCGCCTCCGTTCACATCGTGTATGCAGGTGATTTCGGAAATGACAAGCTCGGCGCCCAAATTGCTAGAGAAATGTTCGACCAAAAGAGTGATGTCGTGTATACGGCGGCAGGATTTACGGGAGTTGGCGCGCTTCGGGAAGCGGAAGCACGAGGCGTGTATGCGATTGGCGTTGACAGCGACCAATATTTTTACGCGGAAAAAGCGGTTGTGACATCAATGGTCAAAAATGTCGATGTCGCCTTGTTTCGCGTGTTAAAACAATACGTGGAAAAAGGGGAATTGCCAACCGGCACTGTTCAGCTTGGATTAGCGGAAAATGGAGTTGGGCTCGCGCCGATTCGCGTTATCCCATGGGATGACCAAAAACAACAGCTGCTCGAACAGTGGAAACAAAACATTGTGGACGGCAAAGTGGCGACAAAGTAATACAGAAAAGGGGATTAGAATGACAATTCGCAGAAAATTGTGGCTTCATTCGTTTCTTTCACTTATCGCATCGATCATATTGATGGGGTTCATCATCGTCAATATGTTGTCGATTCAGGCAACGAATAAAGATATCGTTCCGGTTTTGTTGACGATAGAAAAGCTCGAGGCAAGCATGAAATCGGCAAAGCAGAGCTTAAACAACGCCGCCTACAATATGACGGAAGGAAATAAGCAAGAAGTGCTGGCGCAAATCGAAACGACAGAAAAGCTGATTGGCGAATTAGAAAAATCATTGAAACAAAAGGAATTTCGCGCGCTATTAGAAAAAGCAAAACAAAAATTTGCCGAAGTGCATAATGCGTCGCTTGCCGCTCTTGAACATCGCGATGTATCGGAAGCAAGACGGCAAGCGATGCGAATCGAAGGGGCGGTCAATGATATTTACATGCTGCAATTGTATACGAATGATTACTACAAGGAGCTCCAGCGTGATTTACAGGCACAAATCCGTTTTGTCATTTGGACGGCGGTCATCGGCAGCATCGCGCTCATCGTTGTGTCAGGTGCTATGAGTCTACGGCTGACGCGCTCGATTACGAATCCGCTCAAGCAGCTTGCCCACAATGCGGTCGAAATCGCGGGGGGCAATTTGCTTGTTGAGCGCATTGACTATAAACAAAACGATGAGTTAGGTGCATTAAATGTGTCATTTCATACAATGGTCGAGGAGTTGAAGCGTCTGCTTCGTTCGGTAGAAGTGGTTAGTCAACAAGTCGAAACATTTGCAAAAGAAATCGAAACAGAAAATAAAATGCTTACGGAGATCAACCGGCAAGTTGCGTTATCCACCAATGAGTTATCCGCTGGAGCGCAAAGCATCTCTGAAGAATTGCAGCAAGCAGTACAGCAGATTGAAAAAATGGATGATACGTTTGCCAAAACAGCGGAGCGAACCGAACAGACAGCACATTACAGCGAGACGGCTGTCGAAGCGATTCAACATGGCCAAAAAGCGATGGAACAACAAATGCACTTCATTCGCGAAAGCAATGAAGCGACATTGTCGATTGAACAGGCGACGAATGAATTTACGAGCTACGCCGCCAACATTGAACAAATGGCAAAGGTGGTATCCGATATTGCGGAACAAACGAATTTGTTGGCGTTAAACGCGGCCATTGAAGCCGCAAGAGCGGGAGAAGCGGGGAAAGGATTTGCTGTTGTCGCGGAAGAAGTGCGCAAGCTTGCCGTGCAATCCGCACAGGCGACAAAACAAATTTTTGAAACAGTTTCGCTGATTAAGCATGGCATTTCCACGGTTTCCGAAACCGTTGACCGAGCGGTAAAAATCGCCGAGCAGCAATCGCAATCGATTGAAACGACAACGAAGGCGTTTGCCGAAATCGAGGACAAAGTCGCCGGCATTTCCGCCGATATTCAAGCACTTGTCGATGATGTTATCACGTCGAAACAATTAGAGGAGAAAGTATTGCAAAATGTGGAAAGCATCAGCGCCGTCGTCGAACAATCGGCGGCCGGCAGTGAAGAAATTGCCGCTTCGATGGCTGAACAGCTGACAGCGTTTGAAAAAATGGTGGAGAAAGTAACGAAACTAAGACAATTGACGGATGAACTGCATGAGGTGATGGCGAAGTTTCGGATGGAATGAGAGATTAATCAGCAATTCTTGTATTCATACAAAAGAATGACTCCAATATTTGCGTAACATCCCCCGGCTGAAAATCAGTGACAGCGGGGGATGTTTTGTATATTTAACGCTACCCATTAGTGAAAGGTAGTTAGGGAGTTTTTAAATGCAAAAAGCCTCGTTTATTGATTAACGAAAGGTGGTTGTAAATAGGCAAAGAGAGATGTTTTTCTTAATTCCTTGCTATGCATGGTCTCTAATATACCAACAACCGTGTTGGTCTTTGCCACTTTCTTATTCATCCTTTCAAACAGTTTGAAATCATCGTCCACATCATTGTTATTACATTTTCTGCAGGTTTTTTTACTCCTTCAAGTCGTTTAGTCATTATTAGGGAGATGATTCACCATGTTGATATAGTGTTCCTTTAAATTCTCTTTACCAAAATTACTCAAGTAATGAATTTATATAATCTTTGCTCATCATTGAGATAAAAGACTAAATAACCATCAATGCATATCGGAAGATAGATGCAAACCAAACGATAATGGATTCACTTAAAAAGAGTAATAATTAATGATTTTGCCTAATAAATTAGTTGTAAATAGTGTTAATAAATTTTGAAACATATTGTATACAGTCGACGAAAATGAAGGTGAGAAGATTGAAACAACAAATTATGAAGAGGGAGACATTGAAAAAACAAGTATACGAGTATTTACGGGAAGAAATTATTACAGGTGGTATTGCACCAGGGGAGAGGCTCATAGAAGAAAAAATAGCAAAAAGGATTCAAGTGAGCCGTAGTCCGATTAGGGAAGCGATTCGTTTATTGGAAAAGGACGGACTTGTTACTGTAAATAAAGGGGGAGGGGTCACGGTATTTAATCCAGATATAAAAAATTTTAAATATCTTTATGAATGCAGAGTGGAATTAGAACCCGTCGCTGCTTACTATGCAGCCAAAAGAATCACGAAGGAGCAAATTGATACGCTTCGTAAACAATTGTTTTTCAATAAGAAGAGAAGCGAAAAATATGAATTAAAAACAATACACGATATGAATACAAGGTTTCATGAAGGAATAGTGCAAGCGAGCGGCAATCCTTTTTTAATCAAGATGATTAGCCAGTTAAGAGGGATCAATAGCATGTACAGAATAGCCATATTAAAAGGCAATGTCTTACGAGCAGAATCAGCTATTCAAGAGCATTTGAAAATATTCGAAGCGATTGTAAACGGATATGCAGAAGAAGCCCGGCAATATATGAGAGATCATATTGTAAACGATTACAATTTTTATATGGATATTTACAAAGAAAGGAAGTGAAAGACGAAGTGACTAAAAAGTTGCCATTAGAAGGTGTTAAAGTACTTGAGATGGGGAATTTTGTAGCTGCCCCTTTTGCGGGAAAGATATTTGCTGAATTTGGGGCGGAAGTGATTAAAATTGAAGAGCCTACATCAGGAGACCCGTTAAGGAATTGGAGACTCATGCATGGAAATACTTCCATATGGTGGTATGTACAGGCGAGAAATAAGAAGTCCATTACTATTAATTTAAGGAAATCTGAAGGTCAAAATATCGTTAAACAGTTGGTCAAGAAAGTTGATGTAGTATTAGAAAACTTTAAGCCTGGGACTCTTGAAAAATGGGGTCTTGGTTATGAAGAGTTAAAAAAACTAAATCCATCTATTATAATGACAAGAATATCAGGATATGGCCAAACTGGTCCCTATCGTGATAAAGCCGGTTTTGGGAGTGTTGCGGAAGCAATAGGAGGACTGCGCTATTTGACTGGGTATCCAGACCGTCCTCCAGTAAGAGTAGGTATTGCAATAGGAGACCTAGTGGCTGGCATGTATGCGGTGATTGGCACGTTGATGGCATTACATGTAAGAGATAAGGACGCGGAAAAAAGAGGACAATTAATTGACGTTGCTCTTTACGAATCTGTGTTTAGTCTGCTTGAAGGGATGCTTCCAGAGTATGTTTTAACCGGAGTTGTAAGAGAAAGATCAGGGAGCACTTTGCCTGGTGTAGCGCCATCTAATACGTATGAGTGCAAAGATGGAAAGCACGTGGTCATAGGCGGGAACAGCGATAACATATTCCAAAGGCTCATGAAGACCATAGGTCGGGAAGATATAGCTAATGATCCTAGATACTCAAATAACCAAGGACGTGCAGAAAATGTTGAATTTATTGATAGTGTAATAGAAAGCTGGACAAAGAAGCATACTTTGGAGGAAGTGTTGACAATGCTCGATGATGCCTTGGTCCCAGCAGGCCCTATTTACAGTATTAAAGATATTGTTAACGATGTGCAATATAAGGAAAGGGATATGTTATTGCCAGTGAAATTAGAAGACGGAAAAGAGTGCCTTTTCCCTGGGATTGTTCCAAAATTGTCCGATACTCCGGGTGAGATGAAATGGATCGGCCCTAAATTAGGGGAACATAATGAAGAAATATACATGGGTCTCTTAGGCTATTCTCATGGTCAACTGAAAAAACTAAAAAAAGAGGGGGTCATATAAATTGGATGATGTGCAAATCATTGATGTAAGCCCTAGAGATGGTTTGCAAAATGAACACGTTATTGTCCCCATAGAAAAAAAGATAAAACTAATTGAAATGTTAGTGGAATCAAAAATAAAGAAAATCGAAGCCACCTCGTTTGTTCATCCACTAAAAGTTCCACAGATGTCAGATGCAGAATATGTATTGAAGTCGTGTGAAAGATTTAGCGATATTGAATTTGTAGCACTTATCCCCAATATGAAAGGTTTCCACCGAGCAACTAAAACAAAGATACCTGAAGTGAATTGGGTAACAGCCGCCACAGAAACGTTTAATTTTAAAAATATTGGAATGAATATTGAAGAGAATTTTACACAGTTTAAACAGTTGATGGAGGAAAGCGGTAAACAGAATATCAAAGTATGTTTTTCTATAGCAGTGAGTTTTGGATGTCCATATGAAGGTGATGTAGATCCTGAAAATGTTCTCTCTTTGGTTGAACGTGCTATAGAGGCAGGCGTTCAGCGAATAGGGATTGCTGATACGATCGGGATAGCAACGCCCAAACAAATAAAAGAGTTACTTACAGAAGTCTTGAAGATTACTAAGGATGTTCCCGTTGCCATTCATCTTCATGACACAAGAGGAATGGGATTAGCGAACGCGTATGCGGCTTTTGAAGCAGGGGTGAGGATATTTGAAACTTCTGTCAGTGGCATTGGGGGATGTCCTTTTGCGCCAGGGGCCGCGGGCAATTTAGCGACGGAGGACTTGGTGTATATGTTTGAACGAATGGGGATTAGAACAGGTATTAATTTTGAAAAATTATTGGAGGCTGCTGATTTTGCGGCTAGTCTTACTACAAATCCAGCATTAGGTAGAATACGCCACATAGAAAAAGCGAAAAGGGGAGTTTAACATGAGGAAATTATCGTTAATATTTAGCATTTTACTTTTAATTTCTATAGTTTTAAGTGCCTGTGGGAAAAGTGCTTTCACTAATGGCAAATCATCTAGTGTTGAGGGGAATAATGGATATGAACCGGTAACAATACGATTAGCTTACAATCTGCCTCAAGATCACCATATTGCTATTGGAATTGAAAATTTTGCAAAGACAGTCACAGAAAAATCAGGTGGAAAAGTAAAAATACAAGTATATCCTTCAGGTCAGTTGTTAAGTGATAAAGAAATGAACCAAGCGATATTAACTGGTGGGGTAGAAATGGGAGTAAACTCCTCAACATTATGGTCATCCACAGTTCCTGCAATGGGTATTTTCGATGTTCCATACGTGTTTCCTAACTACGAAACGGCGGGAAAAGCATTATCAGGGGAACTAAGAGAAAAGTTAAACAAAGCTATGGAAGAAAAAGGGGCAAAAGTGTTAATGTACGCTGATTATGGATACGCACAATTTGCCAATAATGTTAGGCCACTTAAATCTCCCGAAGATTTCAAAGGATTAAAGATTCGTAGCATCGGTGATATTCCTTCGAAAATGATCAAAGCATATGGCGCATCCCCTGTGTTTTTAGGCGGTGGGGAAGTGTATACTGCACTGCAACGTAAAACAATAGATGGAGCGACATCGGGAACAACTGCTATGCTCCAGCGTCACTATGATGAAGTAGCAAAATATTTAACGATTAACAACTATGCATACCTAGAATTTATTCTTGCGGTAAATAAGAATTTTTGGGATCGATTGCCGGAAAAAACTAAAAATCTTTTAAGTGAAACTGCTAAGGAAACAGAACAATGGATTCGTGAAAAAGCTAAATCGGAGGATGAAAGAACCGCAAAAGAACTGAAAGAAAAGGGAATGGAGGTGTATGTAGTACCTGAATCAGAGCTGCCAAAATGGAAGAAAGCTGCCAAACCAGCAAGGGATGCATATATAGAACATGCAGGAGATTTAGGAAAAGAATTGCTTGAAGTTGTGGAGCGAATAAATCAATAAATCTATCAAATTGGAAAAACGGGGAAAGGAAAACTCCCTTCCCCATTGTCATAGGAGGGGCAAGATGAAATTATTTCCATCGTTATATGTTTTTTTAGACAAATTAATTAATGCTGGGGGAATAGCAGCAGGGGTATTAATTATATTAACTACATTTATGACAACTTTTGACGTGGCTTCTAGAGCAGTATTTAATCAACCTACCATCTGGGCTACGGAATTATCTATATATGCGATTATCGGGAGTTGTTTTTTAGGATCTGCTTATGCAGTTCGATCGTACTCCCATATTACGGTCGATTTATTGGTAAATATGTTGTCGGATAAAATGAAAAAAGTATTTGCATATGTTTCTAATGTATTAGGATTAATTTTTAGCCTTATTTTCACTATTTATGGGTTTGAACATGTTTTAGGTACGTATAAGTTAGGGACAACTTCATCATCGTTGTTACGTATACCTATGTATCTTCCGGAAATGTTTCTCCCGCTAGGCGGTATATTGCTCTGTTTCGCGTTTATACTGCAAATTATCGATGGCGGAATACACAAGGGAGGAGGACATTTATGAATATCGGTTTTTTTCTAGGGGGTATGGCAACATTATTATTAATAGGCCTGCCTGTTGCTTTTGCGCTTGGACTACTCGCTATAGGAGGCATGTATTTATTTAATGGTGGAACATTTTCCTTCTCCCAAATTCCTATTATTTCTTATAAGTCTTTGGATGATTTTACTCTTACAGCATTGCCGATGTATGTTCTTATGAGTCAAGTTTTGGTGGTTAGTGGTGTTGGACGTGATCTATATGAGATGGCAAGCCGGTGGTTTAGACATCTTCCTGGCGGATTAGCTATTGCTACGCTATTTTGTTGTGCGATTTTTGCTGCTATATCCGGTTCAAGTGTAGCGACTGCAGTTACGGTTGGAGCAGTTGCACTTCCGGAGATGACAAAACGCGGATATGATAAAAGAAGTGTTCTTGGGCTGTTGGCTGCCGGAGGAACGTTAGGCATTCTGATTCCGCCAAGTGTGCCGATGATTATATACGGTTCTATTACCGGAGAATCTATAGGAAAACTGTTCATTGCAGGAATTATTCCGGGGATATTACTAACAATTGCATTTATGATATTTGCTTCTTGGAAAACTCGCCACATAAAAGAAAAACCAGCTACTTGGACGGAAAGAATCGAAGCGTCTAAAACAGCAGTATGGGGGCTTATATTACCGATTATTGTTGTTGGAGGAATTTATGCAGGAATATTTACACCTACGGAAGCTGCAGCAATTGGTGCTATGGTTAGCATACTCATTTCCATTTTTGTATATAAAAATTTCACGTTTTACAATATCAAAACAGTTATATTATCGACAGTAAAAACTAACGCAATGATTTTAATGATTATTGTTGGGGCGATGTTACTTGGATATATTATGACAGCGCTGCAGATTCCACAGACAATCACGCAATTTGCAATTTCACAAGATGTATCTCCATGGGCAATTTTTATTTTGATAAACATTGTATTGCTAATTTTAGGATGTTTTCTTGAAACCATATCAATACTCGTGATTACATTGCCGATATTATATCCGATTATAACATCATTAGGCTTTAACCCGATTTGGTTTGCAGTAATCATGGTCGTCAATATGGAACTGGCACTTATTACTCCACCTGTAGGATTAAATTTGTTTGTTTTAAAAGGGCTAGATAAAACAAATACTATTGCTGAAATTGTAAAAGGTGTATTTCCATACGCTATAATTATGATGTTGTTTATTGTAGTTTTGTCATTTTTTCCGGAATTATCCACTGTATTAGTAGACAATGTTAAGTAATTCAAATAAAACAGTTAGGAAATAAGGGCTAAATGTAGGGGAAGCTGGCCAGTTTGACTGAACAGCTTCCTTTAAGTTTACAAATGATCCGTCTTCTTCGAGTACGCAAATTTCCCAGCCTGGCGGTTTTTTTCGCGCAACATGTTTTTTTCGTGGCGTTTCGCGTTGTTGTCTCGTGCTTTTTTATCGTTATCGCTTGTATGTGACATAATTGGCGTGCACTCCTTTATCCACGGTGTACACCATTAGTATGCGTGGAAAAGAAGGACTTATACCTCAATATATTTGTTCAAGAAAAAGAGCGCCAATGTGCCCGGACCGGCGTGCGCGCCGATCGCGCCGCCGATTTCGGTGATGAAAAAGCGTGTGCAGCCATATGTTTTTTCAATAAGCTGCTTTAATTCCAATGCGGCTTCTTCGTCGTCGCCGTGGCTGATACCGATCACTTGTTTTTGCAAATCGTCGCCGCGTTCGCCCATGATTTCGACCATGCGCTTTAGCACTTTTTTGCGGCCGCGTAATTTCTCCAGCGGAATAAGTTTGCCGTCTTCGACATGGAGAAGCGGCTTAATGTTTAAAAGGCCGCCAACCATTGCCGCGGTTTTGCTAATTCGTCCGCCGCGCGCCAAAAATTCTAAGTTGTCTACCGTAAAAATATGCTCCATATGGCGGCAGTAAGAAGCAATCGTTTCGCATAATAGGTTGTACGGCATTCCTTTTTCTGCGAGTTCCGCCGCTTTCATCACCACAAGTCCTTGTCCGAGCGACGCGCACTTCGAATCGATAATCGTTAGCTGAAACTCAGGATATTCTTCAAGCACTTCGCTGCGAATCGCCATCGCGGTTTGATATGTACCAGATAATTGCGAGGAAAACGCGATATATAGACAAGGGCGGTTTTCTTTTGCGTACTTGGTAAACAGTTCTTTCATTTTTAGCGGATTCGCTTGCGCCGTTTTCACGATTTGTCCGTTGCGCATCGCGTCATATACTTGTTTTGGTTCAATGGTAATAAAGTCTTCGTATTCTTCGCCATTGAAATGGACAAGAAGCGGCAGAAACGCGATGTTATGCTTCTGCAAATAAGAATATGGGAGATCACTTCCACTGTCCGTAATAATTTGAATCGACACTGCATCCACCTCTTATAAAGTTAAGATAAGATATATTTTAGTGTAGCGATTATGATGAAAAAAGACAATTTTTCTTTCCTATAAAAAGGTTGCGGACGAGCGCCGCAACCTTTACTGAGTGAGTTGATCAAGTTCTTCCTGGAATTGACGCAACTGCGCTTTTTCTGCCAAGCTGGAATGAGCATAGGCAGAAGATAAGGCGTTTTTTGCTATGGCGATCGCGCGATCCAAGTCGATATCCACTTGACCGTTTGCTGCTTGTTTTGCCTGCATGACCGCTTTGCGCGCTTCTTGAAACAATCGATTGCCCATCGTTATTCGCCTCCAAGCGACGTTTCAAACGCTTTTTGCATTTTGCGCTCTTCCGCTTCAGCGTATGTCATGTGGTAAGGGATTCGTTCGTCATGTTTTTCTACCGCATCGACGCTTTGTTGAATGAAGCGTTTCGATTTATTTCGTTTACCCAAGACGTATTCCCCCCCCTTGAAAAGTAAAGACGCAACGTTGCGTCATGGATAGTGTAACCGTATAAGGGGGATTGTAATAAGGCAATTCGTTACAGCTTTAACATTGATTTTAAATAAATACCGATGCCGTCTTCTTCATTCGTTGCAGTCACATCGTTGGCGATTTGTTTGAGGGGCTCAATCGCGTTGCCCATCGCGATGCCATGACCTGCCCATTCGATCATTTCTAAATCATTATCTTCGTCTCCAAAAGCGATGACCCGTTCTCTAGGGATATGGAAATAATCAGCGATTTGCTTGAGGCCAAACGCTTTATGAACACCGGCGCGAACGATTTCAATGATATGCCATGGCTCGGTCCAGCGCCGGTGATGCAATACGTTCGCATGAACATCAGATAAGTACGACTGTATTTGGTCGGCATGTTGTTTGTCTGTATGAATAAGGATGCTCGTTGGATCATCTTTTAATGAGTAGCGCAAGTCGCCGATTTCGATAGCCGGGTTGCCAAGCCGGACAATATCTAGCAGTATTTCATCATGTTCATGAAAGTATACATCGTCCATCACTTCGGCTAAAATATTTTTAATCGAGTACGTTTCACTTACTTCAATAATGTCTTTTACGGTTTGGAGCGGAAGTGGAAAATGACGGATCCCCCATGAATGGTCGGCAGGGTGATGGACGAACGCTCCGTTAAAGTTGACAATTGGCGTCGTGAGTCCAAGCTCTTCATAGTACATTTTGCTGGCGCGATAAGGTCTTCCAGTTGCAATCACGACAAGATGCCCTTCTTCTTTTGCGCGTAAAATCATTTCTTTAGTAAATGGGGAAATCGTTTTGTCATCTTTTAATAACGTACCATCTAAATCCAACGCAATTAAATATTGTTTCATAATAACTCCCTTTACATGTTTTTTTAAAGTATATACGATCATGATCTTAAGGTCACTACTATATTTATCATCATTTTGTTTTTTTGGATCTTTTCTAATATAGTGTAACTCTTTTCCAAAATTCTTGTCTACATGTTACACTATAGAAAAAAGAATGAAGGAGTTTTGGGATCATGGTCATCATTGAAAAAGAAACCGTTGCCCAAGTGCCTGTGCTGCATGTCGTAAAAAAAGAAAAGCGGGAAGAACGATTGCCGTTTATTTTGTTTATTCATGGATTTACAAGTGCAAAAGAACATAATTTGCACTTTGGGTACTTGCTTGCCGAGGCGGGATACCGCGTGATTTTACCGGATGCGCTGCATCACGGTGAACGAGATTCGTCTTTATCTGAGCGTGAGCTGCAATTGGCGTTCTGGAATATTGTGACGCGTACGATTACGGAAATTAAACAAATCAAAGAGGAATTAGAACTTCGCAATCTCATTCAGCAGGATCGGGTAGGACTTGCCGGTACATCGATGGGGGGGATTGTCACATTTGGCGCACTTGCCGTATATCCATGGATTAAAGCGGCCGTTTCGCTGATGGGAAATCCAATGTATGAAGCATTTTTTGACGCCTTAATTGAAACAGGCAAAAAAATGGGAGTGGCAATTCCGCTTTCCGATGAACAACTAAAGCGGGAAAAGTCGCGATTAATGAAGTATGACCTTTCTAGACAGCCGGAGAAATTAGCGGGTCGTCCGCTTCTTATTTGGCATGGAAAGTGCGACCAAGTTGTCCCTTATTCTTATACATATGAGTTTTATGAACAAATAAAACCGCTTTATCAAGGAAAAGAAGAAAATTTGAAGTTTATTTCCGATGATACGGCAGGGCATAAAGTGACAAGGGAAGCGTTTTTAGAAACGGTGAAATGGTTTACGAAACATGTGTAAGAAAAAAACGGCTATGCTTATGGCATAGCCGTTACAACATTATCGGAGGGGTAAAAGCGGACAGGACATTTCCCCAAAAAAGTTATGAAAAATGCCCTAATTGCCGCAGCGCTTCTTCACTCATTCGTTCTGGAGTCCAAGGCGGGTTCCATGTAATTTGTACTTGTACATCGCGGATTCCATCGATATGTTCGAGCGCACGTTTCACACCGCCGACGATGGAGTCGTGAAGCGGGCAGCCCGGTGTCGTAAGGGTCATTAAAATATATATGTTTCCATCATTAATTTGCAAATCATAAATTAACCCTAAATCCACGACATTGATCCCCAGTTCTGGGTCAATAACCGTTCGAAGCTGCTGAAGTACCAATTCGCGAATATCCATAATTATAGCCTCCTTTTTTATTTCCACAAAACCGAAAGAATCGTCCCGGCAAAGAGAAGAGAAAACAATGTCAATGCACCTTGGGCGGCATAAAATATCGTCAGACTGGAAACAGTCAATGCAGCTACGGCGCCGATAATGCTAATGATAAACAATACACATTGAACAACAGTCCATTTCTCATTCATCATTTGTTTTAACGTCGGCACATTTTCTTGGCCGATCTTTTTGCTGTAGCGGTGCGTCCACCATAAAAACGGAACAATTTTATATAAATAGCCGATGATGCTTAACATAATCCAGCCAAGTATATAGCCGTAAATCACAATCGCAATTCCGTGAAGATTGCCGAAAAACGATAAAATAAATGCTGCCCCGTGCAGGATAAAGGCAATCGCAATGGCAAGCAAAGCAAACCGAAATGGATGATCAAGTTTTTTCTTCATCCGTTTTTGCAAAATCGACCATATATGGTAAGTGAATAGTGCGAATGCAATAAATAAAAGCCCAACACCAAAGATGAAAACCCATCGTCCATTTACGAAAAAACTGATAAATGTAACGGTAAGCCCCGTCATATAAATGACGTATACGTATCGCGCCAACGTCATCGAAAACCCATGTGCGAGGGAAAACATCGGCACCATTTTATAGGAAAAACCGATAATAAGCAGAGTAAACCAGCCGAACACGCCAAATAAGATATGCGATTTTAAAGTAAAGAGATGATCGATCGTTTGTCTGCCGTTCCAAAAATGAAAGGCAAGCGTCAGTCCCAAGACAATTGTAAATACCAAACAAGCAAGTGCCGAGCCGACAAACAATGTCATGACATTTTTTTTCGCCTGTTTCCGCAATGTCATTGCCATTTGAAAAAGAAAGAGCATGATGCCAAGCACAAGCAACAACCCTGGGAAAAAGGCGAAGTGCGCATTAAACGCTAAGTTGGCAGAAAATAATACGATTCCGGCTGCTGTAATAAAAAATTGCACAAATCCTAATTTCTCGCTCCAAATTGGCGTCAAAAACGCGACTGGAACGAGCTGGTACATCGCTCCCATCGCAACCATCAGCGCAAAACCGAGCACGGCCAAATGCGCCGCCGCCCAGACGATCGGCAGGCGGAACGCTCCGTTTACCATGGCTGGTCCGGCAACGAGTGCGACTGTTTGTGATGCAACAAAAGCAATGACACCAAACAAGATAAATAAAAAAGGAAGACGAATATTTGTTTCATATGCAGTATTTGTTGGAATCATGATGGTCATCCTTTTGTAATCGTAATTTGGAAGCTGCCATCCTCGCGCTCTGTCGTTTCGTATTTATAGCCAAGCTCATCAAGTTGTTCGTATAAAAACATCGGGCGGCGGTCGTTAATGATGGTTAACGTTTCTCCAGGCTGCAGTTTCTCTAACGCCGCCAATGTTCTCATCATTGGCTGCGGCGGCTCTAACCCACGATTGTCAAGAATCATCGTTCTCACCCCTGTTTTACGAACGTGACTTTCCAATGTTTTTTCCCAATCTGTTCCGCTTCATACGTAAATCCTTTTGCTTTCATAATCGGAAAAAGCGGGATCGGTTTAAACGGCGCATGCAGAATAAACGTATCCCCCGCTTGAAGCGGTTTAATCGTGTTCATAATTTTTTCAAACGGTTCGATTTTCTTTTGTAAATCCTCGCGGACATCCAACTCTACGATCTTTCCCAACGAAATCCCTCCTTTGTTTTTTATGATAGTAATTTTCATTTTCAAGCGTTGTGATTTTCGTCACATCCATTAGAAAAAGATTTCTTTTTCTAATCCTTCTTTATCAATAAGGTAAAATCCATCTTCATTAATATCAATCAATCCTTTTCGCTTTAATTGGCTGAGCGTTCGGCTTACCGTTTCCCGTGAGGTGCCGATCATGTTGGCAAGCTCTCGATTCGTCACATGAGCAGTCAAACGGTAAAGTTTCCCTTGCGGTACCGCATTTGTTTTCGTTAAGCGCAACAGAAGCATAATAATTTGTTCATATGTGTTATGAAGAATTTGTTCTTCTAAACGTTTTTGCAAATCAACGATTTTTTCGCCCATGACGCGAAATAATTTAATGCATACCTCTGGATAGCAAATTAACGTTTGTTCGAAGTCAGCGATTGGGATCACAATTAACGTCGCTTCGTCGATGACTTCTGCGTGCGCAGGGTACGTGCCTTTTAAGAAAAAACCGGTATGCGGAAACATTTCACCTGTCTGCAAAATCGAGATGATTTGTTCTTTCCCGCTCATATCGGTTTTGTAAATTTTTACCGTCCCGGAATGAACGAAATAGACGCGCTCGAGCGGGTCTCCTTGCATAAATACAAACGTCCGCGGCTTATAGACGCGCACATGAGAAATAGCCACAAGCGATTCAAGCTCATGATCGGATAATTCACGGAAAAGCGGTACGCTTTTTAATCTCTCTTTCATCCAATCATTTGTCATAGATAATCTCTCCTTAAATTTATATATAAAAAAATAGTCGTATTGTTTTAAGCAATAAGAAGGAACAATGCTTCCTCCAACTTAATTTTATAACATTTTCCATAAAAGAGTTGTGACGTAAATCATAGTGATGAAAATCATAGCGAACGTTTGCCGTACCTCACATTCTAATCCCATTTGCAGCGTTACAATGAAGGCGAATTTAATGATAGGAAGGTGGTTATTTATGGAAATTAATCGATCGGTTCGTACGTCTCCACGTCCTGAACGTCGAACACAAAATAGTTTTCTTAAATCTATATTAATTTTTACCATTTTGATCAGTTTTACCGTCTTGCTAGTTGGCGGATACTGGATTTTTAAAGAAATGGCGCCAAGACCGAAAGAGGTCCGAAGCGAAAGCGGCGACGTATTAATGACGAAAGAAACAATTATCGGTGGGCAGTCCGTGTTCCAGAAATACGGATTAATGGATTACGGTACAGTGCTTGGACATGGTTCTTACATGGGGCCGGATTATACAGCAGAAGCGTTGAAGATTTATACGGAAGGAATGCAAGAGTATAAAGCAAAAGAACTGTATGATAAGCCATTCTCTGAGCTATCCAAAGATGAAAAAACAATCATTCGGGATAAAGTTATTAAAGAAATGCGGAAAAACCGCTACAATCCAATTACCGATGTGCTTGTGTTAACAGATGCACAAGTATATGGGCTTCAAAAAGTTCGTGACTATTACCGCGATGTATTTACAAACGGTGATGGTTGGGGCTTGCAAAAAGGGTTGATTAAAGAATCGGATATGCCAAAAACAAATCGCGCTTGGGTTGCGGATAGCGATCAAATTCAGCAAATTGCCGATTTCTTCTTCTGGACAGCTTGGTTATCAAGCACTCCGCGTATCGGTGACAATATTACGTACACCAACAACTGGCCTTATTACAAAGATGCAGGAAATACAATGACGTTTTCCGCCATGTGGTGGAGCGGTGCAAGTGTGACCATCTTAATTTTATTTGTCGCGATTATTTTGTACTTCTTCCATCGTTATCAATTGAGCATGCAAGAAGCATATAAAGAAGGACAATTTCCAGTTATCGATTTGCGCAAGCAGCCATTAACCCCTTCGCAAGTGAAATCAGCAAAATACTTTACAATCGTAGCCGTGCTGTTTTTCGTTCAATCGATGTTTGGCGCGTTGCTTGCCCATTATTATATAGAACCAGACAGCTTTTTCGGCATCAAATGGATTCACGATTTACTGCCGTTTAACATTGCGAAAGGTTACCATTTACAACTAGCAATTTTTTGGATTGCAACATCATGGTTAGGTATGGGGATTTTTATCGCACCGCTTGTCGGCGGACATGAACCGAAAAAACAAGGGCTTCTTGTTGACATTTTGTTCTGGGCGCTTGTCGTTCTTGTCGGCGGCAGCATGATCGGTGAATGGCTTGGAGTAAACGGATATTTAGGAAACAACTGGTTCTTGCTCGGCCATCAAGGTTGGGAATATCTTGAGCTTGGACGCATTTGGCAAATTATCTTAGTAGTAGGTATGCTTATTTGGCTGTTTATTGTCTTCCGCGGCATTAAGAGCGGATTGAAGCGGGAAAGTGATAAAGGCGGACTAATTCACTTATTGTTCTATTCTGCAATTGCGGTGCCGTTCTTTTACATCTTTGCGTTCTTTATTAAGCCAGACACGAACTTTACAATGGCAGATTTCTGGCGCTGGTGGATTATCCATTTGTGGGTAGAAGGAATTTTCGAAGTGTTTGCGGTTGTTGTTATCGGCTTTTTGTTAGTGCAATTAGGACTTGTTACAAAAAAATCTACAGTAAGAGCATTATATTTCCAATTTACGATTTTGCTTGGCAGCGGGGTCATCGGTATCGGCCACCACTATTATTACAACGGTTCGGCGGAAATATGGATTGCGCTTGGCGCCGTCTTCTCAGCGCTCGAAGTCATTCCGCTTACATTGCTGATTTTAGAAGCATATGAACAGTATAAAATGATGCGCGACGGCGGGGTTAACTTCCCTTATAAATCGACATTCTGGTTCTTAATTGCTACGGCAATTTGGAACTTAGTCGGCGCGGGTGTGCTTGGATTCCTTATCAACTTGCCGGCAGTCAGCTACTTTGAACACGGGCAATTTTTAACACCAGCCCACGGCCATGGATCGATGATGGGTGTTTACGGAATGTTCGGTATTGCCGTGCTGCTTTACTCATTGCGCAATATCGTGAAACCGGAAGCATGGAACGATAAATTATTAAAATTTGCATGCTGGATGCTCAATATCGGGCTTGCAGGGATGATTGCAGTGACGTTGTTGCCAGTCGGCATTCTGCAAATTAAAGAAGCTTTTGAAAAAGGCTATTGGGCATCTCGCTCTCCAGAGTTTTTACAACAAGATATTGTGCAAAACTTGAATCTGATCCGTGCTGTTCCAGATACGATTTTCTTAATTGGTGTCATCGTGATTATGGGGTTCAGCGTAAAAGCGCTATTCCATTTGCGTAAACCGACACACGGTGAGGGAGAAGCGCTTCCGGTCGTCGATCTAACAAAAGAAGAATAAACAAAAAAGAATCACAGCCATTTGTGCTGTGATTCTTTTTATCTTTCTATGATAGCGCTTTCTATCTTGTTTATTGTTAGGTTTTCTGCATTTTTTCTTTTTTCTCGTGACATTGAAAACAGTATAATGTTTCTTTTTCGTCGCAAATGACGCCGTTTAAGAAACCATGAAAACAATGAATTGGTTTGCCGCACTGCGAACAAAAGCCAACAAGCTCTTCCAATCATCATTTCTCCTTTCACAGGCATTGAGAATTTTCATCCATCAATTGTGATATTCGTCACTACGACAAACGACAGAAATGATTATGATGTATACATAATTAATTATACTATAAAGGAGGCAATAAGTATGAATCAATTTGCCGCAAAAATTCATGCGCCTGACTATGAGCCAAGAGAAAGACACCCTGCGATCTTTCGCTTATTCGATAGCTTAAAACCAGGTGAAGTGATGGAATTAACGAATGACCATGATCCGCGTCCGTTGCATTATCAGTTTATGATGGAACGTCCAGACCAATTTACTTGGGAGTACTTGGAAGAAGGACCAGAAATTTGGCGAGTCGCAATCGGCAAAAAATAAACATGAATGCTAAAAAAGATTCCCGAAAGAATGACGGGAATCTTTTTTTTTTGTTGCTTCCATGGTACAGTAAAACAAAGATTTTGGTGAAAGGGGAAAAATGAATGAACAAAATGGCAGGAGTGGTTCTTGCCGGCGGGCGGTCGCGGCGTTTTGGCAGCCCGAAAGCGTTTGCCAAATTTAACGGAAAATATTTTTTTGAAATTGCTGTGGAAACGTTACGCGCAGTAGTAGAGGATATTTATATTGTTAGCCATCCTTCGCTAATAGACTGTTTTCGACAAAAGACGGCGGAAAAAGTGATTATGGACGATGAACGGTATCGTGGCCAAGGACCGCTTGCTGGAATTTATACGGTCATGAAAGAATGCGAAGCGGAATGGATATTTGTGCTTCCGTGCGATATGCCGTATATGCGTCCAGAAGCAGCGGCAAAACTTGCTAAATATGCGAACGAGAAGTTTGATGCGATTATCTGTGCGCATTTCGGCCGAATTCAGCCGTTAGTTGGCATATATCATCGGCGAACATGCAAGCAGATCGAAAAACTTCTACAGGCACAAGATAATAGGATGAAATCGCTTTTTCGCCATTGCCATGTCCACTATGTTAACGAGCAAGATTTTTGGGAAGATGAGATCGTCTTTCGCAATGTAAACACGCCGAATGAGTTTGACGATATTGTGACATAAGTCACTTTGTGATATTTATCACATTAGTGTCCTCTCCAATGCAGTACAATGAGAACAAGGAGGGGAACAATAGTGAGGGACTTTAACGAAAATCCGTTTATTGTGATTTGGGAACTAACAAGGGCATGTCAGTTAAAATGTGTTCATTGCCGAGCGGAAGCGCAATATCACCGCGATCCGCGCGAATTGACATTCGAAGAAGGGAAAAAGTTAATTGATGATATATATGAGATGGATCAGCCGCTTCTCGTGTTTACTGGCGGGGACCCGCTCATGCGCCCAGATGTATATGATCTTGCCAAATATGCGATTGACAAAGGACTTCATGTTTCAATGACGCCAAGTGCGACGCCGAACGTGACAAAGGAAGCGATTCGGAAAGCGAAGGAAGTTGGCCTTTCTCGTTGGGCGTTTAGTTTAGATGGGCCAAACGCGGAAATTCATGATCGTTTTCGTGGAACATCCGGTTCGTTTGATTTGACCATAAAAGCGATTGAATATTTACATGAACTTGATATTCCAGTGCAAATTAATACCGTCATCTCTCGATATAACGTCCATGTGCTTGATGAAATGGCAGAGTTGGTTGAAAAACTAAAATGTGTGCTTTGGAGCGTCTTTTTCCTTGTGCCGACAGGCCGCGGAAAAGAGTCAGATATGATTTCGCCGGTGGAACATGAAAAAGTGTTTCGTTGGCTTTATGAAACGAGCAAGCGCGTCCCGTTTGACATAAAAACGACAGCAGGGCAGCATTATCGCCGCGTCGTGTTGCAAGCGAAAATGCGAGAAAATCAAATCTCGGGCGATGAAATTAACTATGAAGACGTGCTGATGAAAGGATTAACTGGACAAGTTGACGGTCTTGGACGCGCGCCAAAAGGGGTCAATGATGGCAATGGATTTGTTTTTATTTCTCATATCGGTGACGTATATCCGAGCGGGTTGCTCCCGGTGAAAGCAGGAAACGTCCGTGAAACGCCGCTTGCGGAAATTTACCGGAATTCGCCGATTTTCCAAGACTTGCGCAATCCTGATAAATATAAAGGAAAATGCGGCGTATGCGAATTCCGCTACGTTTGCGGCGGATCGCGCTCGCGGGCGTATGCTGTTACGGGTGATTACTTAGAAAGCGAACCGTATTGCGTATACATTCCAAAAGCATTGCGACAAAAAGAAAAACATCTATTTTAATCACTGTTAACTGGTTCTCATATGGGAGCCAGCTTTTTTTATTTTCAGATTAATTAAAACGATTTTCAAGACATTTTTTATAAACGTCAGGACATGATAAAGATGGAAATCAATTTTTTACAATTATGTGACACTATAAAAAAATGTGAGAAACATCACAAACATTCTTTTTTCATTTCCGTATGATGTACTCAAAAGAAGTGGATGATGGCTGCGATCAAAAAGGAGGATTTTCGTGATGAATAAGCAAAAAGCTCTTTTGCCGATTACAACGTTGGCGATGACGTTTGCGTTTGCCGTATGGGCTGTATTTTCTCCGTTGGCGAATACATTCCAAGAAATGTACGGGCTAACATCGACACAAAAAAGCATTTTAGTTGCGATTCCAGTTTTGCTTGGTTCCATTATGCGCATTCCGCTCGGGATTTGGACGGATCGATTTGGCGGCAGACAATTATTTTCGTTGTTGCTATTGTTCATAATTATTCCATTAATAGGAGCGGGTTTTGCTGATTCATATGCAATGTTAATGTTTTGGGCGTTTTTTATCGGAATGGCAGGAACATCGTTTGCGATTTCCGTTACGTTCGTATCGCGCTTAACACCGCCAGAAAAACAAGGAACAGCGCTCGGCATCAACGCGATGGGCAATATTGGAACGGCGGTCGCAAGTTTTTCTATTCCGTCGATTGCGGCAGCTTTTGGAGTGAAGTGGGCGTTTTGGGGGATGATTATCCCGGTTGTCATCATGCTCCTTCTTGTTTGGTTCTTTACTCCGGATATGCCAAAGCCTAAGCAGCAAAAAACGATGCTTGATTCGTTATCTGTGTTGAAATATAAACATACGTGGACTTTATCACTATTTTATTTCGTGACATTCGGAGCATTCGTCGCATTCGGCATTTATTTGCCATCGTTGCTCATTGATTTATATAGTTTAACTCCGGTTGATGCCGGGCTTCGCGCTGCTGGATTTACCATTATTGCGACACTTGCAAGGCCGATTGGCGGAAACCTCGGCGATAAAATCGGTGCCGAACGGGTATTGAATTTCGTTTATGCCGGAATTACGATTGGAGCGCTTGCCATTGCATTTGGAATGGAAAATATTGTTGTGATGACAGTCGCATGCTTGTTTATCGCCATTATGTCCGGATTAGGAAACGGTGCGGTCTTTAAGCTTGTTCCGCAGCTATTCCCTGCAGAAACAGGCGCTGTCACCGGCATCGTCGGCGCATGGGGCGGACTTGGCGGCTTTTTCCCGCCGATTTTGCTGGGAATCGTGAAAGACGTTACTGGTTCTTACATGCTCGGTTTTATTCTGCTCAGCTTGTTTGCCATCATTTGCTTCTTGCTTAACCGCGTTGTCTTCGGCAAAAAAGTGGGCGAACCAGCAAATCCATATGTATCATAACAAAAAAGCGGATCGTTACAAGCGATCCGTTTTTTTATTTAAATATGAAGCCATGATTCCTGATTAATAACGTAGTAAATGTAATTGGATATTTCCTTTTTAAGTTTTCACTGTCCTCAAACAAAACGTATATTACTCAATCCATCATTTTCCCTACCGAAATGATTTCTAACGTTAATATATAACATTGTTCAGTAATTCACAAACTATTCAAACATCGGTCATGATACGTGATACGAATCACTAGGATGAGAAACAGAACGCACTATTCTTAAAGTGTAAGGATTGATAAAAATGGAGGGAGAAACATGGCAGGCAAACTTCACGCATTCATGGCGGTAGCAGCGACGGCAGCGTTACTAGCGGCCTGTGGAAACGAAAGTGCCGGGGAGAAAGAGGCGACGAAAGAAACGGTAAAGACAGAGCATCACGCAAGTTCAAACGTCATCGCTGCCCATAAAGATCTTAACCAAAAACCGGTTCCATTGAAAATGGAACGCATCGGTCCACATGATGTCAAAATCGAGATGAATGCACAAGTAACTGACATCGAAATTGATAAAGGAAAAATCTATAAAGCATGGACGTTCAACGGTCAAGCACCTGGACCGCTCATTGTCGTCAATGAAGGAGATACGCTCCATTTTACGTTAAAAAATATGGACCCATTGCTGCCCCATAGCGTGGATTTCCACGCCATCCACGCTTCGCCGTCGAAAGATTTTGCCGACGTCATGCCGAATAAGTCCGGAACGTTTACGTACCCAGCGAATAACCCAGGCGTATTTATGTACCATTGCGGCACGAAGCCGGTGCTCGCCCACATTGCCAATGGCATGCACGGCATGATTATCGTCAAGCCGAAAAACAGCTATCCAACCGATAAAGAAGTGGACCGCGAATTTGTCTTAATCCAAAACGAGTGGTACAAGTATAATGATATGGATGATTTCCAAAACGGGGTACCAAGCTATGTTGTTTTTTCGACAAAAGCGTTAAAAGCAGGCGATCGAAATACGAACGGAGATACATTTACGCTAAAAGAGAAGCCGCTCGTTGCCAAAGTCGGCGACAAAGTTAGAATTTACATCCTTAACGTTGGTCCAAACGAAGTCAGCTCATTCCATGTCGTTGGAACCGTTTTGGATGATGTGTATATCGACGGTAATCCAAACAACCATCTAAAAGGTTTGCAGACAGTGATGCTTCCGGCTAGCGGCGGCGCGGTCGTTGAATTTACCGTCACACGCCCGGGAACGTATCCGATCGTTACGCACCAATTCAACCACGCGCAAAAAGGAGCCGTAGCGATATTAAAAGTAACGGAGACCGGTGAAGATGACGGTACAGAAACAAGCGGACACTAACCGTTTCCCGTTCTGCCAAACGAGAAACGGCATGCCGCTACAAGAGAGCTCCTTCATCTATTGTAAAGGATTATAGAAAAAGATAAGTGATGTGCATCACACAACATTAAAAAGGAGAGATGAAAACTAACGGGTTCGGTTCAGAAGTACAAAATCAAAAAACAGTACAAATAACAGCGTAATTAGCACAAAATTCGAACCACATTTAACAAAGTAAAAGGCATATTAAAACGCTTGGGCTTATTCCAAGCGTTTTAAACTAAAATTATATTGACTTGTTCAATTAAGACTGTTACTAAAAGGTTACTACCGCACTTCAATTACAAAGGCATAACTTGAATCTCCCTTTTCCCATCTTGCTGAAACATCATACACATATACACCTTTTTCTTTTGGTAATAGTATCACATTATCATTTATTGGAACATTTTCTGTTTTTTCATTTGTAAGCCATCTATTTACTACTAATGTATTTTCTTTAGGCTCGTCTTTGAATTCTATTTTCAATTGGGAATTTGGTGGTATAACCACAGGTTTTAGTTCTTGATTTTTAATGAGTTCTGGCGGAGAACTTGTATCAATACAAACAGAATTAAGTAATCCATTCCAACAATACGAACCTTGTGTCACTTCTACCTTTTTTTCTCCAACAGTTATGGTTGGTAAAGGTGGTTTAGCACTAAATAGTCCAATAACAAAATAACCCCCAATGCCTAACGCAATTAATATTAATAATGTAATTAAAAACTTTTTCATACACTCCCCCCTCGTGGGTTCATTTTACTTTTGTTAATTTTCTGATTAATCTATATATTTAGTTTAACATAAAATACCAAAATCCTTAAAAAGGATTTCGTCAAAAAATATTGATATTTCAACAAAAATAAAAAACCAAATCGCGTGGTGATTTGGTCTTATAAAATATCAAATCCCTTTCAAAGGGAAGTCATCAATGAATTGTCTTTATCCGTCACAAAACGCCATTCTGAAGCCTTTACAAGTTGTTTAATGAGCCAATAATGAGCAATCGTTGTATAAGTTATGTGTAATCCATCAATATACTTGGCTCTGCGTTCAATTTTATCTAATTCGGCTTGATACTCGACATAAGTTTGTGTGTCATTTTTAGATGTAGGCATCGGATAATGAGAATATTTCGGAATGCGAGCGTGTTTCTTAGCAAATTCATTTAGGGGGTTTTCTTTTAAAAGAACGGTATCAAGGGCAATATCCCTCAATGAAATATCCCAATCAAATGCCACATCACTTCGGAACACATACCTTGAGAATACATCGGCAGTAATCACCACATTGGTTGGGAATTGACTTTAAATCGTCATACTGGCTGCCACCCATTCCTTTTTTCCGAACATTGTTGAGGAAATAAGTCATTTTATCTATTGAGCCACATTTCTTTAAACTGCATATTTTGAAGCGGTTTTGTTTCGTGCCGTTCCAAAAACTCCAAACATCTTCGATAAACAAATTCGTAATAGGTACCTCTCCCAATTTCCAAAAGTTCGCAAGTTCTGGTAATCGGAACCCGACTTAACAATAACTTTGTAAACCAAAGAAGAATATCACTTCGTTTTTGATTGTATGTGATAGATTGCTTACGGTTAGGTAATATATTAACTTCTTGCACGTCTTACATTGCCATCTTTGTGATTCACCTGTGCTTTTTCCACGTTTATAGAATGCCTTTGGTTCGTTAAAAGGCGTACAATCTTCCACAATACATCCATCTTTATGAAATTGATAATCGGGTTCAACATCTTGGATACTGTTGACAACAACCGAACTCGTTAGATGAAAACTCTCCTTTTTTATTTTTTGAATAATAAACGGAACAGATAGGAAACATATGCTAATAGAGGTTTAATTTATTTAAGCAGGGGAAAGAGGTGGTGAAATGGGCGGTCCATCTTTACGGAAATTAGAGGCGCATCGTTCCATTCATGAAGGGGCATTTGCCGAGGCGAAACATCTGACTGAGCTGCTTGAGAAGCTATATAACGATGGGCGTCAGGAGCATCTTGGCGAGGTTGCTGATGCGCTTGTGGAGCATTGGGAAAAGAGAGTCATTGCCCATGCGCAGGCGGAAGAAGAAGGATTTTATCGAGAAAAAGTAGAGGAAGACCACAATTTGTTTGAAAAAGTGGCGATGTTAAAGCGTGACCATGACTTAATGAGATATTTGATTGAAGAAGTAAAACAATTATTAGCGCAACGAATTGATAAAGAGGTATTCACTCGATTTCACGCGCTTTTGCATATTAACCGTATGCATAGTGACGACGAAGAAAAATTTTTATTTTAGCCAATAAAGCAAAGGAAGGAGCTTCATGCTGACATGAATAAGAAACCTTCACCGCTGCTAAAAAAGCTAAAGTATTTTGGCAAATCCGAAAAAAACGCTGGCCATGCCGAGGTATCACCGTATGGTCGCGACTCGGAAAAAGTGTACCGCCGTCGTTGGCAGCATGACAAAGTAGTTCGCACAACCCATGGAGTGAATTGTACTGGTTCCTGCAGTTGGAGGGTGCATGTGAAAGACGGCATTATTGCTTGGGAAACACAGCAGACCGACTATCCGACAACCGGACCAGATATGCCGGAATACGAACCGCGCGGCTGCCCAAGAGGAGCAAGTTTTTCATGGTATACATACAGCCCGCTAAGAGTCCGCTATCCGTATGTGCGCGGAGCGCTTTTAAAGCTATGGAGAGAAGCATTAAAAAAAGAAGGAGACCCTGTTTCCGCATGGAAATCGATCGTGGAAGATCGCGAGAAGGCAAAACGGTATAAAAGCGCACGCGGAAAAGGCGGATTTATCCGCGCGAATTGGAATGAAGTCAACACAATGATTGCGGCTTCGCTTATTTATACGATTCAAAAGTATGGACCAGACCGTATTTTCGGTTTTTCACCTATCCCGGCGATGTCGATGGTAAGCTATGCCGCCGGTGCGAGATTTATAAATTTAATCGGCGGAGCGATGCTTAGTTTTTATGATTGGTATGCCGATCTTCCGCCTGCTTCCCCGCAAATATGGGGCGAACAGACGGATGTTCCGGAAAGTTCTGATTGGTTTAATTCGAGCTACATGATCGTGTGGGGATCAAACTTGCCGCAGACGCGCACTCCGGATGCCCATTTTTACGTAGAGGCGCGCTACCGGGGAACGAAAGTGGTCGCTGTGAGCCCGGATTATGCGGAGTTTGTCAAATTTGCCGACAACTGGCTTCCAATTCAGCCGGGAATGGACGGGGCGCTGGCGATGGCCATGACGCACGTCATTTTAAAAGAATTTTATGTCGATCGGCAAATAGATTACTTTACAAATTATGTGAAAAGGTATACGGATTTGCCGTTTTTAGTCATGCTTAAAAAACATGGAGATCATTATGCGGCAGACCGCTTTTTACGGGCAAGCGACATTGGCATGCCGCTACGTTACGCACAATGGAAGACGGTCGTATGGGATGAAAAGTCGCAGACTTTTGCCGTGCCAAACGGAACGATTGGGCATCGGTGGGAAAATAACGGGAATTGGAATTTGCAGCTCGATGACATGGACAATAAACGAATTGGCCTCGATCCGGCATTAACGTTTTTAGGAAAAGAAGATGATATTGTTACGATTAAAATTCCGCATTTTGAAGTAGAGAAAAAATCGGTGCTAGAACGCGGCGTTCCTGTAAAAGCAATCAAGAAAAACGGAGATACGCTGTATGTAACGACCGTTTTTGATTTATTGCTGGCCAAAACCGGTGTTTCCCGCGGACTGCCAGGTGATTATCCTGTCGATTATAATGATCCGAAACCCTATACGCCGGCATGGCAGGAAGCGATTACTGGCATTGATCGAAACACGGCGGCGCAAATCGCGCGCGAATTTGCGCAAAACGCGATCGATTCGAAAGGTCGTTCGATGATTGTCATGGGCTCGGGCATCAACCATTGGTATCATTCCGATGCCATCTACCGTGCGATTTTAAACCTTGTTTTGTTAACGGGTTCGCAAGGAGTAAATGGTGGTGGATGGGCGCATTATGTCGGACAGGAAAAAGTGCGGCCGCTGGAAGGCTGGCAGACGATTGCGATGGCGCGCGACTGGGGAGGACCGCCGCGTCTGCAAAACGGAACATCGTTTTTCTATTTTGTAACAGAGCAGTGGAAATACGAAGATCAAAAGATGGACGAACATATTTCTCCGTTGTTTGATCAGCCGCGTTATCAGCATGGCGGCGACTATAACTATTTAGCGGTTCGTTTAGGGTGGCTCCCATCTTATCCGCAATTTAACGCAAACAGCATCACGTTAGTGGAAAAGGCAAACGCAAAGACAAAAGAAGAAGCGATTCAATATGTGGTCAATGAAATAAAACAAGGAAATTTAACGTTTGCGATCGAAAATCCGTCCGACCCAATCAACTTTCCGAGAGTGATGTTTGTTTGGCGCGCCAATTTGATCGGCAGCTCGGCAAAAGGCCATGAATATTTTTTAAAACATTTGTTAGGGACACATCACGCAAATTTAAGCGGACAAAACGATGGGCTAAAGACGAGCGAAATCGTTTGGGATGAGGATGCACCCGAAGGAAAGCTCGATTTAATGGTAAACATCGATTTTCGCATGAATGGAACGGGGCTGTATTCCGATATCGTCCTTCCGGCAGCCACCTGGTATGAAAAATATGATATAAGCAGCACCGATATGCATCCGTTTGTGCATCCGTTTAATCCAGCGATTGCCCCGCCGTGGGAAGCGAAATCGGATTGGGATTTCTTTAAAGGACTAGCGAAAACATTTTCGGAAATGGCGAAACACTATTTTTCCGCTCCAATCAAAGATGTCGTGGCAACGCCGCTTTTGCATGATACACGAGATGAAATCGTCCAGCCGTTTGGAATCGTGAACGATTGGAAAGACGGAGCGAGCGACCCGGTTCCAGGAGTGAATTTTCCGCGCCTTCACATCGTGGAACGGGATTATGCTGAAGTGTACAACAAATTTGTGGCGCTCGGCCCGATGGTTCGTGAACAAATCGGAGCGAAAGGGCTCAGCTGGAACGCCAATGAAGAATACAAATGGCTGCTTGATACGGCCGGTTCTTCCTCGCTGACAGGGCCGTATAAAGATTGTCCAAGCCTGTTGACCGACCGTGACGCTGCGGAGGCGATATTGGCGTTATCGAGCGCGACAAACGGTTCGCTGGCGCTGAAAGCTTGGGAAGAGATGGAAAGAAAGACGATGCAAAAGCTAAAAGATTTAGTGGAAGAACGGGCGGAAGAGCACATTACGTTCCAAGCGATTACATCACAGCCGCGCCAAGTGTTAACTACTCCTGTATTTAGCGGGAGCGAAACAGGAAACCGGCGGTACTCCCCGTTTACGACCAATGTCGAGCGGCTCATTCCATGGCGGACGTTAACGGGAAGGCAACATTTTTACCTTGACCATGAATTAATGCTGGAGTTTGGAGAAGAATTGCCGACGTTTAAAGCACCATTGCGAAAACTGGCTTTCTACGAAAAGGACCATCGTCCGAAGGTAAGCGGCAAAGAAATTGCGCTCCGCTATTTAACGCCGCACTTTAAGTGGTCGTATCACAGCACATATGGAGATACGCTCCCGATGTTAACGATGTTTCGCGGCGGACCGCATGTATGGATGAATAAAGACGACGCAGAGGAAGCAGGCATTGCCGATAACGATTGGATTGAAATGTATAACCGCAACGGTGTTGTCGTTGCACGGGCGGTTGTCAGCCACCGGCTTCCGCGTGGAGTTGCGTTTATGTATCATGTGCAAGACCGTTATATTAATGTTCCAGGTTCGCCAATCAGCAAACTTCGCGGCGGCACGTTTAACAGCCCGACGCGCATTCATGTAAAACCGACGCAAATGATTGGCGGCTATGCGCAATTAAGCTATGGCTTTAACTATTATGGGCCGACAGGAAACCAGCGGGATGAACAAGTCATCATTCGCAAACTTGAAAAAGAGGAAGTGAACTGGCTTGAGGATTAAGGCGCAATTTGGGATGGTGATGAATTTAGATAAATGCATCGGCTGCCATACGTGCAGCATTACATGCAATAACACGTGGACGAATCGTCCCGGAGCGGAGTACATGTGGTGGAATAACGTAGAAACAAAACCGGGAATCGGCTACCCGAAAGAGTGGGAAAATCAAGATTTGCGTAAAGGCGGCTGGGTGCTCAAAGACGGGAAGCTCGAGCTGCGTGCCGGCGGCCGGGTAAACAAACTGTTAAATATTTTCTATAATCCGGATATCACCCCGATTGACGATTATTACGAGCCTTGGACATATGATTATGAAAATTTGATTAACAGCCCGGAAAAACAACATCAGCCCGTTGCCAGACCAAAGTCGCAGCTCACTGGTGAATATATGGAAATTAAGTGGGGGCCGAACTGGGAAGATGACTTGGCAGGAGTATTTGAGACAGGAAAAAGCGATCCAAATATAAAAGGCATTGAAGAGAAAGTGAAGTTCGAATTTGAGCAAACGTTTATGATGTATTTGCCGCGCATTTGCGAGCATTGCTTAAACCCGCCATGCGTTTCCTCCTGTCCATCGGGTGCGATTTATAAACGGGATGAAGACGGAATTGTGCTCGTTGATCAGGATGCGTGCCGAAGCTGGCGTTTTTGTATGACAGGCTGTCCGTATAAAAAAGTGTATTTTAATTGGAAAACACATAAAGCGGAAAAATGCACGTTTTGCTTTCCGCGCATTGAGACCGGTCAGCCAACGATCTGCTCAGAAACATGCGTCGGGCGTCTCCGCTATATCGGCATTGTTTTTTATGACTTAGATAAAGTGGAGGCTGCTGCCTCGGTTAAGGATGAAAAAGATTTATATCAAGCCCACTTAGATGTATTTCTTAATCCGTATGATCCGGAAGTGATTGAAGCGGCGCGTGAAGCAGGATATACCGATGATTGGATTGAAGCGGCACAGCGCTCCCCGGTTTATAAATTGGCGGTGGAACAAAAAATTGCGCTTCCGCTTCATCCTGAGTATCGCACATTGCCAATGGTTTGGTATATTCCGCCGCTAAGCCCAATCATGGGAGCATTTGACGGCGGATTGGACGACATTAATGCTCACGTCATTTTTCCAGCGATTGATCAAATGCGCATTCCGATTGAATATTTGGCGAACTTGCTTGCAGCAGGAGATACGGAAGTGATTCGCACGGTGTTGAAAAAAATGGTGGCGATGCGAAGTTATATGCGTACCGTGAACCTGGGGAAAGAACCGGATAAGAGCATATTGGATAAAGTGGGAATGGATGAACATACGGTGAAAGAAATGTACAAGCTTTCCGCTGTTGCGAAATATTCCGACCGCTATGTGATTCCTTCTTCACATCGCGAGAAGGCAGATAATATGTTTTACGGACAAGGAGCAGTCGGTTATGAATTTATGGAATCTTGTTCCGGCTGTTCGGGATATGACGCGGAAAACTTTCATCAATTTTATTGGAGTGATATCGATGGAAGAGAACCGGAAAATTTTTAAAATCGCCTCGATTTTGCTGCAGTACCCGAAACAAGAGTGGATCAGTGATGAACAATTATTCCATGAAATTTCTTTGCTAAGCAACGAAAGTGTCCGGAAACTGTTTATGCAGTTTCTGGACTACTTAAAAACAAACGAAATAGAGACGTTATGCGAAACATATGTGAATACGTTTGATTTTAACGATAAAACCACAATGTATTTAACTTATCATCTATTTGGCGATCAGAAAGAGCGCGGCCAAGCCTTTTTAAAACTAAAAGAGGAGTTTCGCAACGCCGGTTTTGATCTATTGGACGAGGAGCTGCCAGACTATTTGCCAGTTGTTTTAGAATTTGCGTCTGTCGCTCCCGAAGAGCATGCAAAGAAGATGCTTCTTATTCATAAAACAACCATTGATAAAATTGCAGAGGAACTAAAATTAGCGAATAATCCGTATTATCTTGTCATGGATGGCTGTGTAACCGGAATCGTTTCATTTTTAAAGGAGAAAAAAGCCTCTTAACAATATGAACATGAATGGAGGACGCACGATGAGTTTACTTGATCAATTTCTTTGGGTAATTTATCCGTATCTCATGCTTACATTATTTGTCGTTGGTCATATTTACCGTTATAATACAGACCAATTTGGCTGGTCGGCAAAATCAAGTGAGTTTCTTGAAAGCAGACGGTTGCGATGGGGAAGTATTCTTTTTCATTGGGGAATTATATTTGTTTTTTTCGGGCACGTAGCTGGGATACTGATGCCAAAACCATTTTATGAAACAATCGGAATTACGGATGAAATGTATCACTTCGGGGCGGTTTGGTTCGGCGGCGCAGCTGGGGTCGCGACGGTCATCGGTGTTCTGTTGCTGCTATGGCGGAGGTTAAGCGTTCGTCGTATTTTCCGCAACAGCAGCAAAAGTGATTTCCTTGCATTGCTTCTGTTAACCATCGTCATTTTAACGGGATTTACCAATACAGTAGGATATACTGCTACGGGAGGAACGTTTGATTATCGCGATACGATTGGCCCATGGTTCCGAGGGATTTTAACGTTTCGGCCGCTGCCCCAACTGGTAAGCGATGCCCCGTTAGGATTCCAAATTCATATTATTACCGCCTTATTGCTGTTTGGCATCTGGCCGTTTACCCGTCTTGTCCATGTTTGGAGCGTTCCGCTGACGTATTTAAATAGACATTATGTTGTATATCGCCGCATGCGTGCAAAGAAGATTTAAAAACACCCTCCTTTTCCATTCGAAAAGGAGGGGTGTTTTTATTCAATGCGACAAATATCCACCGGACAGTTTTCGCATTGAATTTCCTTCTTTAAATAGTCGAGGTCATGGATCGTAATTTTTCCTTTTTTAATGGAAAGAACACCTTGCTGCTTTAACACGTTTAACATGCGGTTGACGCTTTCGCGGGTGGTGCCGCAAAAGTTGGCTAAATCTTGATTTTTCAGTGTTAGGTCAATTAGAATGCTGCCGTTATCAAGCGTAACGCCATAGCTGTTGCACATGCGGATGAGCGTGGAATAGAGCGCTCCTTTTTTGCCGTGCATAATTAAATCGCGAAATTTCGTTTGTGTCCGACGCGCATGCATGCTGACCCATTGCATATATTCATAAGTAAGTGAAGGATTGGTGAGGAGCTCTCGTTCTAAATCATCTTTTTTAATGACTGCCACTTCACCATCTTCGATTACTTTTGCTGTTAACAAATAGCGAGGGTCTGTTGTAAACAATGTTAGCTCGCCGATAATTTCCCCAGAGCCGCAGATGCGGAAACACATCTCTTTTCCGTCAGCGCAAATTTTGCTCATTTGCACTTTACCTGAAAGAATAAGATATAGTTCATCAGCATCCATTCCTTCTTGGAATAAAAATGTTCCTTTTCGTATTTTGACTGTATGTTTCGCAGAACGGAGTAATTCACGCAAATGGCCAAAGCGATCATGGTTGTGCAACGTTTTTGCTGCAAGCATTTTTTTCACCTCAATGGTTTGTTGTTACTTCCATTGTAGGAAACAAGGGGTTGGTTTTGTTGTGAAGAAAATCACATTTTGTTGTATTTGTGATCATTGTCACAATGATGTCACAAAATATTTTTTGAAACCGTTTTCATGATTGTTATGTTAAAATGTGAGTAACGTCACAACATTTCTCTTATCTTTCTTGTATAGTAAATGGGAAAATGTCATAGTGTTGTTGAAAGAGGTTTTTAACATAACTGGATTTTATTGTCGATAAAAACGACATTCATTTCCAGAGTCATTGTGGTTCTCCTTGGAACCGTTATCGCGAAATGGATGGCACGGCATGCCGCCGGTTTAAAGGGAAAATCGTAATAGAAACGGTGCTGAGGCTTCCACTAGTGTTTCCGCCATCGGTCATTGGTTTTTTGTTTTGTTTGGAAAAAACAGCGGTATTTACATGGTTAATTATGTGCGACAAACTTTAAGTTCAATTGAAAGGAGGAGGCGGTATGGGAAAATGTCAATCGGTGATTGTCGACCAATGGAACCGTCCGCTTCGCGATTTGCGCATTTCAGTAACAGACCAGTGCAATTTCCGATGCGTATATTGCATGCCGGCAGAAATATTCGGCCCGAATTTCCGCTTTTTGCGTGAAGACGAATTATTAACAATCAAGGAAATGGTGCTGCTTGCGGAAAGTTTTGCGGAACTTGGGGTGGAAAAAATTCGCATCACCGGGGGAGAACCACTGTTAAGACGCGACTTAGACTTATTAGTAGAACGGCTGGCGCACATTTCCGGCATTCGCGATATCGCTCTTACTACGAATGGGATTCATTTAGTGAAATGGGCAAAACGTTTGAAAGAAGCGGGGCTAAAGCGCGTCAATGTCAGCCTGGACGCGTTAGATGACGAAGTATTTAAAAAGATGAACGGGGTTGGCGTCGGGGTCAAACCGGTGTTAAAAGGGATTGAAGCAGCTCGGGAAGCCGGGCTGGGCGTCAAAGTGAACATGGTCGTCAAAAAGGGAA
Organism: Parageobacillus sp. G301; assembly: GCF_030268025.1. Lineage (NCBI taxonomy): Bacteria > Bacillati > Bacillota > Bacilli > Caryophanales > Anoxybacillaceae > Parageobacillus > Parageobacillus sp. G301. The sequence continues at coordinate 1,453,365 of NZ_BSDB01000001.1, read as the reverse complement.
TGAACGACTCGCAACTCATTCCGATGGCGAACTATTTTAAAGAACGAGGCATTACCCTCCGCTTTATTGAATATATGGACGTTGGCACGACAAACGGATGGGATTTTTCCCATGTGGTAACGAAAAAAGAAATGTATGAACGCCTGCAGCAAATGCATCCGCTTGAGCCGGTGGAAAAAGCCTACTTCGGCGAGGTGGCAAGCCGCTACCGATATGTTGGCACGAACGTGGAAGTCGGCTTTATCGCTTCGGTGACCGAATCGTTTTGCCGCAGCTGCACCCGGGCGCGCATTTCCGCCGATGGCACGCTGTATACGTGCTTGTTTGCTGCAAGCGGCGTTTCGTTAAAAGAAAAACTGCGTTCCGGGGCCGATAAAGAAGAAATAAAGAAAATGATTGCATCGACATGGAACATGCGGACAGACCGCTACTCGGATGAACGGACGGAGCAAACAGCAAAAACGCGGAAAAAAATTGAAATGTCTTATATTGGCGGATAAACAAACCGGACTTGCTCGTTATGTGGAGCAGTCCGGTTGTTGTTTATTGGGATGCTTCTGTTTCATGAAGAACACGCGGAAATAAAATGTTATTTTCCAAATGGATATGTTCCAATAAATCTTCTTCTAGTGCTTCTAATCGGTTGTAGACAAGACGGTACGTCCGGCATGCATCTTCTGGCGGGGTGAAGTCATTTGTAATCTCACGAATCGTTTTGATGATATCGCCAGCAACATCATGCTCATTGATAAGTTCGCGAATTGCTTGTTTCATCGTTTCTCTGTTTTCTGGAGTCGGAGTTTCTTCAAATTGTAAAATAAGCGGGAAAGCATGAGTTTCTTCTTTGATCGTATGCTGCTCGAGTTCTGTTTTCAGCTCGTTAAACAACTTATGAATTTGTGCTAGATGCGGGTGATGCGCCCCATGAACGCGAAGCACTTTTGTTACGTAAGGGCTAAGATTAGGCAATTCTTCCGACAAGTAACGGTGATGTTTTTGGATAATATGGTCGATCAGTTCACTATAAGAAGCTTCCGACCAATTTTTTTCATCTTTTTCAAGCGATTGCGCATAAAGAGTATTTAATTGTTCTAATATTGCTTTGCCGTCTAAGTTTCGTTCTTGTATCGCTTCTTTTAACGGACGCTGCCCACCGCAGCAAAAATCAATTTTGTATGCTTTGAAAATATCGCTTGCTTTTGGAAACTGTGCTACGATATCACCGATGATCGATTGTTCTGTAAACCGTTTTTCCATGATCGGCCCCCCACTTTTTATAAATCATTACAATCCAAGTATATTTCCTTTTCTATTTCTATGTCGTGATGCATATCACACATATATTTATGAATAGATTTTGAACAAATCATGTTGAACTGCAAAGGAAGTGAGAAAATGTGATTAATCTCACAAATGGACTTTTTCCGTTTCCGTACAATAGAACACAAGATGAATCACAAACTTATTCTTCTGCAAGAGACAGGACTTTCAAGTTTAACTTATATAATTGAAAAAATAAAGGGAAAGATTGATAATATCAATACATTTGGAACAAGGATGCATAAATGGAAATCAATATACAGGAAGAGGGATAAAATCATGGAAGAAAGACGAACTCTTATTCCAGTAACAGAGGCAATCCAAAAAGTTATGAAGTATGCAGGAACAGGAGAAGTAGAAACGGTTTCATTAGAAGAGGCATATGGACGGTATTTGGCGGAAGAATTGCGCGCTGACCATGACGTTCCGCCGTTTGACCGGTCACCATATGACGGTTTTGCGATACGCGCTGTTGATTCCGCAAAAGCAAAGCTTGACAATCCCGTAGAATTTGAAGTGATTGAAACGATTGGGGCGGGACAAGTAGCGTCGAAGACCGTTCAACCATTTCAAGCGGTGCGCATTATGACGGGGGCGCAAATTCCAGATGGATGCGATGCGGTTGTCATGCTGGAATTAGCGAAACAATATGAGAGAGACGGAAAAACATATATGTCGATCAAACGCCCCTTTCAGCCGGGAGATAACATTTCGTTCCAAGGAGAAGATGCGAAAAAAGGAGAGGTGCTCGTCCCAAAAGGAACGTTTATTAATCCAGGAGTGCAAGCATTGTTAGCGACATTCGGGTATGCTCGGGTGAAAGTCGCTAGAAAACCGCGAATTGGCATTTTCGCGACAGGCAGCGAGCTTTTGGACGTATCTGAGCCGCTCGTTCCCGGAAAAATTCGCAACAGCAACGCCTATATGATTCAGGCGCAAGTGGTTCGCAGCGGCGCGGAGCCAGTTTATTTTGGAAAATTAGCCGATGATGTGGATACATGTTTTACAGAGATACAAAAGGCGCTGCCACAAGTTGATTTTCTGATCACAACGGGCGGCGTTTCGGTTGGAGATTACGATTATTTGCCGGCCATTTATGAACGTCTTGGGGCAGAAGTGTTATTTAATAAAGTCGCGATGCGTCCGGGAAGCGTGACGACGGTTGCGCAGCTGAATGGAAAACTGTTGTTCGGTCTATCTGGCAACCCATCGGCATGCTATGTTGGATATGAGTTGTTTGTACGCCCGGTAGTGCGGACGCGGCTATTTTCACCAAAACCGTATTTACGGAAAGCGACGGCAACGTTGATGGCAGACTTTCCTAAACCGAATCCGTTTACCCGGTTCGTTAGAAGTTATGCAGCGATCGAAGATGGCCGGTTAACCGTGTCGCCTGTTGGGATGGATAAATCGAATATTGTCACATCGCTGGCAAAAGCGAATGCGCTGATGGTGCTGCCTGGAGGGACACGTGGATTTGAAAGAGGAGATACCGTCGATGTATGGCTGTTAGAAGATGAGGAAGGAAGTGACATATGAACGTTTGGCAAGTGGTCGGCTATAAAAATAGCGGAAAAACGACGCTTATTGAAAAATGGATAAAAATCGCGGCAGCCGAAGGATATCGTGTCGGAACAGTGAAACATCACGGACACGGCGGATATCCTGAAAGAAACGATTCCTATACGGATTCAAAGCGCCACGAGCAGGCGGGAGCAGTTGCCGTTTCAGTGGAAGGCGGCGGTTTGCTCGAGCTTCACGCATGGCAGCCTGCGTGGCCGCTAGCGCAAATTTTATCATTATATGAACTTTTATCGCTTGATTTCGTGCTTGTCGAAGGATACAAACATGAATCATATAAAAAGGTTGTAATGCTACGAAACCAAGACGATTGGGATTCGCTGTCACAGTTGTCTAATATTATTGCCGTTATTACGTGGGAATCTTCTTCGCGGCTATCTTTCATTCCATATCCTTTATTTTTCATCGATGATGAGGAAAGTTATTTACATTGGTTAATGAATGAGGTGAGAAAAAACGAATGAAGGAACGCCTTTTTATGATTACGGACAAGCCGATTTCCATTGAGAATGTGGTAAAAAAAGTGATGCGCCCCGAAGCCGGAGCGGTGACAACGTTCTTGGGAACAGTGCGCGAATGGACAAACGGAAAGCGGACCTTATTTTTACAATACGAAGCATATGTATCGATGGCGGAAAAAATGCTAGAACAAATCGGGGAGGAGATTCGCGAAAAATGGCCGGAAACGAAAGTGGCGATTACGCACCGAATCGGCAGGCTGGATATCGGCGATATCGCTGTCGCCATCGCCGTTTCGTCGCCGCACCGCAGCGACGCGTATGAGGCAAACCGATATGCGATTGAGCGCATTAAACAAATCGTTCCGATTTGGAAAAAAGAACATTGGGAAGATGGAACGGAATGGGTTGGCAATCAATTAGGGACGAAGGCGTATCCAGCGGGAAAGCCGGAAGGAGAGGATTTACGATGATTACCCTGCTCTTTTTTGCGCATTTACAGGAAGCGGTTGGAGAGGAGCGTATGGTGCTTCCTGACGTTCCCAAAACGGTAAATGAATTAAAGAAGGAAGTAGAAAAGCGTTATCACATTGATCTGAGACAAGTGATGATCGCGGTGAATGAGGAATATGCCCGAGATGATCAAACACTTCAGCCTGGAGATATCGTTGCCTTTATCCCACCGGTAAGCGGAGGGTGAGATCTATGAAAAACCGACAAAAACAAAAGTGGATTGTTCCGAAACAACATGGCGCTTGGGCAATGCTGATCATTCCGTTTGTATTAGGCGCGTATACAGGTGGATTGACATGGCTTCATCTGCCGTTATTTGTAGGATGGTTTTTCTTATACTTGGCGACATATCCGTTGTTGATGGCGGTAAAATTAAAACGTACACAAGAGTATATGTGGGCATTTTACCGCTACACTGCCATTGCTGCTGTGATATTGGCTATTTGTTTATGGTATGAGCCATCTTTATTTTGGAGTGGCGATGCTTCCGTTCTTTCTAATTAATCTTTATTATGCCAAACGGAAGCAGGAACATGCTTTTTGGAATGATGTTGCGGCAATCATTGTTTTTTGTGTTGCTGGCCTTGTCAGCTTTTATGTGGGGCGCGGGACATTAACGATAGAAGCGTTTGAACTAGCTGCTTTTTGTTTTCTCTTTTTCCTCGGAAGTACCTTTTACGTAAAAACAATGATTCGCGAAAAGAAAAACCCGATGTATAAATGGTTGTCATGGGGATACCATGGAATATTAATGATCGCGCTCGTTGTCATCGGGCGCCCGTTATTTGTTCTTGCCTATGTGCCAAGTGTTGTTCGAGCCGTTTATTTATATGGAAAATCGTTGCCGATTATGAAGCTAGGAATATTAGAAATTGCCAACGCCGCTTATTTTCTTATTGCCATGATCGTTCTTTACTCATAAAAACGAGGTGCGTAAGTGAACGCACCTCGTTTTTTTATTTAGTGTGTCCGATGATATACAGGTGTCCGAATATAATACACTTTTTTTCCATGAAACAAATATTGTGTTTTGCGGAAATAGTTATAAAAACGATTAAAAAATATTTAGAAAATAATTAAATATACATTTGATTTTATTTTTATACAGTATTATAATGGTAATTACATGAAAGATAATTCGTTCAAGGAGGCTTGTCATGAATATTGCAATCATTGGTGCGACCGGGTATGGCGGTGTAGAATTATTAAGATTTTTACAACATCATCCACATGTTCATCACTGTTCGCTTTATTCTTCTTCACAAGACGGCATCCATTTTTCCGAAAGCTTCCCGCATGTTGGCGAAATAGAGGGAGCGATTCTTCAGAAAATCGATGTCGAACAAATGGCAAATGAATGCGAGGTCGTCTTTTTTGCTACTCCGCCAGGCGTTTCTAGCACACTTGCACCAACGTTGATTGATAAAGGAGTTAAAGTGATTGATTTATCCGGCGATTTTCGCTTGAAAGATAGATCAGTATATGAAATGTGGTATAAGCGACAAACAGCTTCCGATCACTATTTGCAACAGGCGGTATACGGATTAACGGAATGGAATAAAGAGGACATTCAAAAGGCGCAGCTTCTTTCCAATCCGGGATGCTATCCGACCGCTACGCTGCTCGGTTTAGCCCCGCTTGTCAAAGAACGGTTAATTGAAGAAGATTCTATTATTGTTGACGCAAAATCCGGGGTGTCGGGAGCAGGACGGAAAGCTTCGCTGAATACCCATTTTTCAGAAGTCAATGAAAATGTCAAAATTTACAAAGTAAATTCTCACCAACATATTCCAGAAATCGAACAAATGCTAAAAGCTTGGAATGAACGCATTCAGCCGATTACGTTTAGCACACATTTAATTCCGATGACAAGGGGAATTATGGCAACGATTTATGCGAAAGCAAAGAAAGAGCTGTCGTTAGAGACATTGCTAGATTTATATAAAACAAGTTATGAAGATTCGAAATTTGTCCGCGTTCGCAAGCCTGGACAATTCCCAGCCACAAAAGAAGTGTATGGCTCCAACTATTGCGATATCGGAGTTGCTTATGACGAACGTACGGGAAGAGTTACCGTTGTTTCCGTCATCGACAATCTTGTCAAAGGAGCGGCAGGACAGGCGATTCAAAACTTGAACGTGATGATGGGCTGGGATGAAGAAAGCGGGCTTATGTTAGCACCGATTTATCCATAAGGAAGGAGATCAAACGATGGTGATCGCAAAGCAAGAAAAGCATGGGACGAAAATTTCTTATATTGCGGAAGGAACGGTCGTAACTCCAAAAGGATTTAAAGCGGCAGGCGTGCATGCCGGTTTGCGTTATGCGAAAAAAGATTTGGGCGTTATCGTATGCGATGTGCCAGCATCTTGTGCCGCGGTTTATACACAAAACCATTTTCAAGCCGCCCCGCTGAAAGTAACGCAACAAAGCATCGCGGCCGAGCAAAAATTGCAGGCGGTAGTCGTCAATAGCGCATGCGCGAATGCGTGTACAGGAGAAAGAGGATTAAAAGATGCGTATGAAATGAGAGAATTATGCGCACAACAGTTCAGCATTGCCCCGCATCTTGTTGCGGTCGCCTCCACTGGTGTGATCGGTGAATTTATGCCGATGGAGAAAATTCGGGAAGGAATGAAAAAATTAGAGCCAGGCGACTTGCCGGAAAATGCGGAGGCGTTTCAAACAGCGATTTTAACGACCGATACGGTCATGAAAAAGGCTTGTTATCAGACAACGATTGACGGAAAAACGGTAACGATCGGCGGCGCGGCGAAAGGTTCTGGAATGATTCATCCGAATATGGCAACCATGCTCGCGTTTGTGACGACCGATGCCAATATTTCTTCGCCAGTATTGCAAGAAGCGCTTCGTTCAATTACGGATGTATCCTTCAATCAAATTACGGTAGATGGAGATACGTCCACGAACGATATGGTAATCGTTATGGCGAGCGGACTTGCCGGAAATAAGGAATTAACGCCGGATCATCCAGACTGGGAAAACTTTTATGAAGCGCTGAAAAAAACATGTGAGGATTTAGCGAAACAAATCGCCAAAGATGGCGAAGGGGCAACGAAGCTCATTGAAGTGCGCGTAAATGGGGCGAAAACGGACGAGGATGCGAAAAAAATCGCCAAACAAATCGTTGGCTCTAATTTAGTAAAAACGGCGGTCTATGGTGCTGACGCAAACTGGGGAAGAATTATCTGTGCGATTGGATACGCAGATGCAATGGTGAATCCGGACAATGTCGATATTTCGATGGGACCGATTATCATGCTAAAAGGAAGCGAACCGCAGCCATTTTCCGAAGAGGAAGCGAGCGTCTACTTGCAAAATGATGAGATTATCATTGAAGTAGATCTTCATCTCGGCAACGGAACAGGAGTTGCTTGGGGCTGTGACTTAACGTACGATTATGTGAAAATTAATGCGAGTTATCGCACGTAATAAGGGGAGAGGGAGATGGGAAAGACGATTGTCATCAAATGTGGAGGAAGCGTGTTAAGTGATCTGTCGTCGTCGTTTTTTACAAGTTTACAAGAGATGTACGCACAAGGTATGAACATTGTTCTCGTTCACGGCGGCGGACCGGAAATCGGACAAATGCTAAAACGGCTAAACGTGCCGAGTGAATTTGTGAACGGTTTGCGCAAGACGACAAAAGAAGTACTAGAAGTAGCAGAAATGGTTTTAGCAGGAAAGGTAAATAAGCAGCTTGTGGCATTGCTGCGGCAGTATGGGCTGCCTGCCGTGGGCGTTTCCGGTGTAGACGCCTGTTTATTGCAAGCGGCGCCAATCGATTTAGCGAAGCTCGGATACGTTGGGGAAGTCGTCAATGTCAATGCCGATTTTGTTCATCAGTTATTAAAATCACGTTACATTCCGATCATTTCACCGATCGGTGCGGATAAGGATGGCCAAAAATATAATATTAACGCCGATACAGCAGCGGGGGCGGTAGCGAAAGCGATCAAGGCGGCGCAATTGCTATTTGTGACGGACGTTCCGGGGATTTTGCGAAACGGTTCTATCGTTGAACAGGCAACGATCGATGTGATTGAACGGATGATGAATGAAGGGATTATTACAGGAGGAATGATTCCGAAAGTAAAAGCAGCGATTGCCGCGTTATCGGAATCGCTTCATGAAGTGATGATCGTAAGCGGGAAAACACCATTTTATGAAAAAGGGCAATTGCATGGAACGACGATTCGAAACGAAGTGGGGGTCTATTAATGGGAGCGTTATTTCCGACATATAACCGTTGGAATATTTGTATACAATCAGCGGAAGGGACGACAGTTACCGATATAAACGGAAAACAGTATTTGGATTTTGTTTCCGGGATCGCCGTCTGTAATCTTGGCCATCGTCATCCTGCGGTGCAGAAAGCGATCGAAGAACAGCTTGAGCGGTTTTGGCATGTTTCTAATTTATTTACCATTCCGCTTCAGGAAGAGGTAGCAGAACTTCTTGTGGCAAATAGCTGTGGCGATTATGTGTTTTTCTGCAATAGCGGCGCGGAAGCGAACGAAGCGGCATTAAAATTAGCGCGCAAACATACGGGGCGACATAAAGTCATTACATTTAAGCAATCGTTTCATGGACGGACGTTTGCGACGATGTCGGCCACAGGACAAGAAAAAGTATACAAAGGGTTTGGCCCGCTTTTACCACAATTTATCCATTTGCCGTTTAATGATATCGAAACACTGGAAAACGAAATGAACGAAGATGTTGCGGCGGTAATGGTGGAAATTGTTCAAGGAGAAGGTGGAGTCAGACCGGCCGATAAAGAGTTTTTGCAAAAAATAGCTGAGCTTTGCAAGCAATACGGCGCGCTATTGATTGTCGATGAAGTGCAAACCGGCATCGGCCGCACTGGCAAACCATTTGCCTATCAATATTTTGATATCGAACCGGATATTATTACAAGTGCGAAAGGGTTAGGAAGCGGCATTCCAGTTGGTGCGATGATTGGCAAAGCGTTTTTGAAAGATACGTTTACCGCGGGGGTTCACGGCTCGACATTTGGCGGCAATCCAATCGCGATGGCAGCCGCAAAAGCGACGTTGCAAACGATTTTTCAGCCTGACTTTTTACAAGACGTACAAGAAAAAGGAACGTATTTCTTAACGAAGCTTCAAGAGGCATTAAGCGAATTTTCGCTAGTAAAAGAAGTTCGGGGACTTGGGTTATTAGTTGGCATTGAATGTGATGAGGACATTACGAAACTAATCCCATTTATTCACGAAAATGGACTGCTTGTATTAACAGCTGGTCCGAATGTGATTCGGCTATTGCCGCCGCTAGTCGTTTCAAAAGAAGAATTAGATCAAGCGGTAGGCATTATCAAACAAACAATACAGAAAGCAAAAATCGCAGCTACGAAGTAGTCGATAGCTGCGTCTTTATCCTTAATAGGTGAATAAAAATTCTATGATATAAATAAAGATAAGGATATTAAATAAAAATTCGAGCATGAGGTGTCATTCATGGAAGCATATTTGCATTTAGCAAACGGAAAGACATTTGTCGGACAGTTGGAATCGCCGCTTCCAAATGGAGAAGTGAGCGGAGAAATCGTTTTTTTTACCGGCATGACCGGGTATCAAGAAGTATTAACAGATCCTTCTTATAAGAATCAAATCATCGTGTTTACGTACCCGTTAATCGGAAATTACGGAATTAACGCAGATGATTTTGAAAGCAAGCGCCCGCATGTACAGGCGGTTATTGTATATGAAGCGAGCAGCAAAGGATATCATTACGAAGCGAAATACAGCTTAAAGGAATACTTGCAGCAATGGAATATTCCGTTGCTTTCCCATGTTGATACGCGTGCATTAGTAAAGGAAATTCGCAATGAAGGGACGATGATGGCACAACTTACTGTTTCACCGTCGTGCAACACGGCGGCATTTCATGAAAACCCGTTTCCTGTTCATGACGTGTCGACTGCGCAAATCGAAACATACGGAAGCGGCGGGCCTCATCTTGTATTAATCGATTTTGGTTACAAAAAATCGATTTTGCAGTCATTGGTAGCGCGGGGATGCAAGGTTACCGTCGTTCCATACCATACTTCATTTGAAATGATCGAATCAATAAAGCCGGATGGAATCGTATTGTCCAATGGTCCAGGAGATCCAAAACAACTTTCCAAGCAGTTAGCAAACATTCGCCAAATTATTGACCATTATCCAACGTTAGCGATTTGTCTAGGTCATCAGTTAGTGGCGCTTTCATACGGCGCAGACACGGAAAAACTTCGCTTCGGCCATCGGGGAGCAAATCAGCCTGTGTATGATACGGTAAAACAAAAAGTGTTTATGACATCACAAAATCATAGTTATGTGGTTAAGAAAGAAAGTTTAGCCAACACCCCGTTTAATATCCGATTTACAAACGTCAATGACGGTTCCGTCGAAGGAATAGTACACCGCCACAAACCAATTTTATCGGTGCAATATCATCCGGAGGCGCATCCAGGTCCTAGCGATACGAACCATATTTTTGACGAGTTTTTGCAAACGGTAGTAAAAGGAGAGAAAGTATATGCCTAAAGATACATCGCTGCAATCGATTTTAATCATCGGATCCGGTCCGATTGTCATCGGACAGGCGGCGGAGTTTGACTATTCCGGCACGCAAGCGTGTATCGCCTTAAAAGAAGAAGGGTACCGCGTTATTTTAGTGAATAACAATCCGGCAACGATTATGACAGACGAAGTTCATGCCGATGCCGTGTACTTTGAGCCGTTGACGGTGGATAGCGTGGAGGCGATTATCGCGAAAGAGCGACCAGACGGGCTGCTGGCGACATTTGGGGGACAGACGGGACTAAACTTAGCATTTCAGCTTCATGAAGAAGGAATTTTAGAAAAATATGGGGTGAAGCTGCTCGGAACTCCGATTGAAGCGATTAAAAGAGGAGAGGACCGCGAAGCGTTTCGCGCGCTCATGTATGAATTAGGCGAACCAGTTCCGGAGAGTGAAATTATTACGAGTGTCGATGAAGCGGTCGCTTTTGCCGAAAAAATCGGATTTCCGATCATTATTCGCCCCGCCTATACACTCGGAGGAACGGGCGGGGGAATCGCAGAAACGATGGAACAATTTATTGATTTAGTCGAAAAAGGACTCGCGGAAAGTCCAATTACGCAATGTCTTATTGAACGAAGCGTAGCTGGATATAAGGAAATTGAATATGAAGTAATGCGCGACCATACGAATACGTGCATTACTGTTTGCAATATGGAAAACGTCGATCCTGTCGGCATCCATACCGGTGACTCTATCGTTGTTGCTCCATCGCAAACGTTGACGGACGAGGAATACCAAATGTTGCGATCTTCAGCCATCAAAATTATTTCGGCGCTCGGTATCATTGGAGGATGCAACATTCAGTTCGCGCTAGACCCATTTAGCAAACGATATTATTTAATTGAAGTAAATCCGCGTGTCAGCCGTTCATCGGCGCTTGCATCGAAAGCAACGGGATACCCGATCGCACGCATAGCCGCGAAATTAGCAGTCGGCTATACGTTGGCAGAACTTCTTAATCCAGTAACGAAAACGACGTACGCAAGCTTTGAACCAGCACTCGATTATGTCGTTGTAAAATTTCCGCGCTTGCCGTTTGATAAATTTCCTTTCGGCGATCGCCAGCTTGGCACGCAAATGAAAGCGACGGGAGAAGTGATGGCGATTGACCGCAACATGGAACGAGCGTTTCAAAAAGCGGTTTACTCATTAGAAGGTGCGAATAACGGATTGTATTTACCAGAACTTGCTTCCCATACAGATGATGAGCTCAAACAACTGCTTGTTCGAAAAGATGATCGCCGCTTTTTTGCGATTCTCGAATTGTTCCGTCGCGGAGAAACGATCAATACCGTATATGAATTAACAAAAATCGACCGTTTCTTTTTGCATTCGTTTTATCAGTTGATCGAATTAGAAAAGAAAGCGAAAGAAACGAGCTTAGAACATATTGATGAAGCGACGTTCCGTCTGTTGAAAGAAAAAGGTTTTTCTGATGCGTTTTTAGCGGAAGTATGGAACGTGAAGGAAAAAGACGTAAGAGAAAAGCGAAAACAACTTGGCATCGTTCCGGCATATAAAATGGTCGATACGTGCGCGGCGGAATTCCATTCAGAAACGGATTATTACTATTCGACATATTTCGGCGAAGATGAACGGAAAAAAAGCGATAAAGAGAAAGTATTGATTATTGGCGCAGGACCGATTCGAATCGGGCAAGGAATCGAGTTTGATTACAGCTCTGTTCACAGCGTGTACGCACTTCAAGAAGAAGGATATGAAACGGTATTGATGAACAATAATCCGGAAACCGTTAGCACTGATTTTGCTGTGGCTGACCGTCTTTATTTCGAGCCGCTTACTTTAGAAGAAGTGCTGAATGTGATAGAAGCGGAACAGATTAAAAAAGTCATTGTTCAGTTCGGAGGACAGACGGCAATTAATCTCGTGAAAGGGCTCGAAGAAGCGAATATCACTCTTCTCGGCGTCACTTATGATGTGATTGACCAGCTTGAAGATCGTGATCGTTTTTATCAGCTATTAGAAGAATTGGACATTCCACACGTACCGGGAATGATGGCAAATAACGAAGAAGAACTTATTTCGAACGCCAAAAAAATCGGTTATCCGATATTGCTTCGTCCTTCTTATGTCATTGGCGGCAGAGGAATGTTCATTGTGAAAAATGAACAACAATTATGCGCGCTGCTAGAGCAGCGAATAATTACGTACCCTGTGCTGATCGATGCATATTTAGACGGAAAAGAAGCAGAAGTCGATGTTGTTGCGGATGGAAACGATATTTTACTTCCGACGATTATCGAACATGTGGAAAAGGCTGGAGTACATTCAGGAGACAGCTATGCAATGCTGCCAGCGCAAACGATTACGGATGAAGAACAATCCAAAATCATTACGTACGCCAAAAAAATTGTAAAGAAATTACAATTTAAAGGCATTATGAATATTCAATATGTCATTGCCAACGGTCAGGTATACGTATTGGAAGTGAACCCGCGCGCAAGCCGGACCGTTCCGATCGTCAGCAAGGCAACAGGCATACCGCTCGCGCAAATTGCGACAAAATTATTGCTTGGGAAATGTTTAAGCGATGTCGTTGACGAAAAACAGCAGCGTTTGGCGAGCTTGCCATATATTGTTTTAAAATATCCGGTATTTTCGACATATAAATTGCCGGGAGTCGATCCGCTTGTTGGACCAGAAATGAAGTCGACGGGAGAAGGAATCAGCATTGCAAAAACAATGGAAGAAGCGGCGGCAAAGGCGTTTTATTCGTATTTAGCAAAAAAACATAAAGCACGAGAAATTTATGTGAACGGTGAAATAAGCGATGAACTTCTTCAAATTATAAAGGAAAAACAATTAATCATTGTTTCCGACATACCGTTTTCCGAATGGATAAAACGAAAGGAAGCGTTAGCGTTTTTAGATTTGCAAAAAGACGGAAACAGCCAATATAGAATGCTTGCGTTGTCCCGGCAAATTATGACGTTTACAGAAATCGAAACGTTCTGTCTCTTTTTACAAGCGGTCGGTGTGAAAAAGTTTTCTGTTTTATCCATTCAAGAATGGCTTGAAAAGAAAAAACAAATCGAGAAAGCGGTGATTGTATGAAAACAGTCGTTTCATTAAAAGGAAAAGATTTTTTAACATTAATGGACATTTCAACAGAAGATATTCATTATTTGTTGACACTTGCCAAGGAATTAAAGCAAAAACAGCTTGCCGGACAATTGTATACTCCGCTTGTTGGAAAAACGTTAGCGATGATTTTTGAAAAACCATCCACCCGCACGAGAGTATCATTTGAGGTGGGAATGACCCAGCTCGGTGGTAGTGCGCTTTATTTAAATAGCAATGATTTGCAGCTTGGACGAGGAGAAACGATCGCCGATACGGCGAGAGTATTATCGCAATATGTTGATGCGATTATGATTCGCACATTCGCTCATCGCACATTGGAGGAGCTCGCTGAATATGCGACGATTCCGGTTATTAACGGACTGACCGATGATGATCACCCGTGTCAAGCGCTGGCTGACTTATTAACGATTTATGAAGTGAAGAACACGTTAAAAGGATTGAAACTTGCCTATGTCGGTGATGGCAACAACGTCGCACACGCGCTTATGATTGCGGCTGCAAAAGTTGGCATGGACTGTGTGATCGCTTGCCCGGCTGGTTATGAGCCAAAAGAGAAGTATGTAAATGCGGCAATGCAAATTGGAAAACAAACAGGAGCGAATGTTGCAGTCACGCATGATCCAGTCGAAGCGGTCACCAACGCGGACATCATTTATACAGACGTATGGACGAGCATGGGGCAAGAACAAGAAAGCGAGCAGCGTCTTGCGGTGTTTCAACCGTTTCAAGTCAATTGCGAATTAGCAAAACATGCAAAACCTGATTATATGTTTCTTCATTGCTTGCCAGCCCACCGCGATGAAGAAGTAACAGCCGATGTGATTGATGGACCAAATTCGTTTGTCTTCCAACAGGCTGGAAATCGGCTTCACGTACAGAAGGCGATTTTACTATCGTTATTATGACGAAATCGCACCGGAGATATGCCGGTGCTTTTTTCATGCAGCCATTATTTGTATGGTTATGAACAAAGGAACAGACGGGAATGATAAAAATATACTTCGGATAAGGGGGGATGCTGCAATGGGCCAACAACGCCATTTCCAACCAGGCGACAAAGCGCCGAACAACGGTATATATATTGAAATTGGCGAAACAGGCGATAACGTCAAAAATCCAAAAAAAATAAAACTAAAAGCAGGAGATACGTTCCCGGAAACATCAAATCACAATCGCCACTGGACATATAAGAGAAAACCATAATAAAGAAAAGCGGAGGCGGCCCAATTTCGCCTAAAGGCTGCCCACGTCCTGTGGGCAACGGCGAAATGTCGCCATCCTGGCTCCCCCGAAGCGAAATGTTCTTCGACCGCTGAAGTGCTTGCACTTCAAGGGAGAAGGTTATTTCGCACAAGGGAGCTAGCCGCCGAGCTGGACAAGAAGAAAAGCGAAAGGCGCCATATCCTTTGGACGGCGAAATGCCGTCATCCCGGTTCCGTATATTCCCCACTACAAAGCCATTCCTATATTGGAGTGGCTTTCTATTTGAAAAGAAAAGTCGGCATCCGCTATAATATACTTAAAGGTCAAAAAAGGTCAAAAGAGAGGGAAAGTCGATGAACGCAAATAAGTTTACGGAGAAAGTGCAGGAGGCTTTTCTTGAGGCTCAATCGATTGCCATTCGGCGCCATCATCAGCAACTCGATGTCGAACACTTGCTGCTCGCATTATTGCAGCAAGAAGAAGGGCTTGCGAGAAGAATCTTCACACTGCTTCGAGTTAATATAGACGCATTCACTCATGAACTGCAAATGTTGTTAAAGAAAAAGCCAGAAGTGCTTGGGGCTGGTGCGGAAAACCTTTATATGTCCCAACGACTGCAGCGATTGTTGACAAAAGCGGAAGAAGAAGCAAAAAATATGCAAGACGAATATATTTCTGTTGAGCATTTACTGCTTGCCTTTACATCGGAGGCCGATGATATCGGACGACTTTTTCATCGTTACAACATTAACCGTTCTTCATTGTTGCATGTATTGACGGAAATAAGGGGGAATCAGCGCGTGACAAGTCCAAATCCAGAAGCTACATATGAAGCATTAAAAAAATACGGCCGCGATTTAGTCGCTGAAGTGAAAGCGGGAAAAATTGATCCTGTCATTGGTCGTGATAGCGAAATTCGCCGTGTTATTCGCATTTTATCACGCAAAACGAAAAACAACCCGGTGCTTATCGGGGAACCGGGTGTTGGGAAAACGGCAATTGTAGAAGGATTGGCGCAACGCATCGTTCGCAAAGATGTTCCGGAAGGATTGAAGGATAAGACGATTTTTGCTTTAGATATGAGTTCACTCGTCGCCGGGGCGAAGTTTCGCGGCGAATTTGAAGAACGTCTAAAAGCGGTATTAAATGAAATAAAGAAAAGCGAAGGGAGAATTATTTTATTTATCGATGAATTGCATACGATTGTCGGTGCCGGAAGGGCAGAAGGAGCGATGGATGCGGGCAACATGTTAAAGCCGATGTTGGCGCGCGGCGAGTTGCATTGTATCGGTGCAACCACACTTGACGAATACCGGCAATATATTGAGAAAGATCCGGCACTCGAACGGCGCTTCCAGCAAGTTCTTGTCGAAGAACCGAGCGTGGAAGATACGATTTCGATTTTGCGCGGCTTAAAAGAACGGTTTGAGGTTCATCATGGAGTGAAAATTCATGACCGTGCCCTTGTTGCGGCGGCGACATTGGCCGATCGCTACATTTCGGATCGATTTTTGCCTGACAAAGCGATTGACTTAGTCGATGAAGCATGTGCGACCATCCGTACCGAAATGGATTCCATGCCATCGGAGCTGGATGAAGTGATGCGCCGCGTCATGCAATTGGAAATCGAAGAAGCAGCATTGCGAAAAGAAACAGACGAAGCGAGTAAAGAACGTCTTGAAGCGCTCACCAAAGAGCTGGCTGACTTACGGGAAAAAGCAAACAGTATGAAAGCGCAATGGCAGCAGGAAAAAGAAGCCATTCAGCGCGTGCGTGACGTTCGCGAAGCGCTGGAAAAAGCAAAGCGGGAATTAGAAGAAGCGGAAAATGAATACGATTTAAATAAAGCAGCAGAACTTCGTCACGGCCGCATTCCGCAGTTAGAAAAACAATTAAAGCAGCTTGAACAACAAATGAATGAAAATAGTCAAGAAGGCCGTCTTCTCCGCGAAGAAGTAACAGAGGAGGAAATTGCGGAAATCGTTTCGCGATGGACGGGAATCCCGTTAACGAAATTAGTTGAAGGAGAACGGGAAAAGTTATTGCGTCTGCACGAATTGCTGCATGAACGAGTCATCGGTCAAGATGAAGCGGTTGAACTTGTTGCTGATGCGGTGTTGCGGGCGCGTGCTGGCATTAAAGATCCTAATCGTCCGATTGGTTCCTTTATCTTTTTAGGACCGACAGGAGTCGGGAAGACAGAACTAGCAAAAACGCTCGCACAAGCGTTGTTTGACAGTGAAGAACAAATGATCCGCATCGATATGTCCGAGTATATGGAAAAACATGCTGTTTCTCGCTTGATTGGAGCTCCTCCGGGCTATGTCGGCTATGAAGAAGGAGGACAGCTAACGGAAGCGGTGCGGCGCAAACCGTATTCCGTCATCCTGTTAGACGAAATTGAAAAGGCGCATCCAGAAGTATTCAATATTTTATTGCAAATGCTGGATGATGGGCGTATTACTGACTCGCAAGGACGTACCGTTGATTTTAAAAATACGGTTGTGATTATGACATCGAATATCGGGTCGCATTTATTGCTAGAAGGAGTTACGGAAAATGGAGAGATTAAAGAAGAGACGCGTGAGCAAGTATTACAGCAATTGCGCGCGCATTTCCGTCCGGAATTTTTAAACCGAATCGACGACATTGTTTTATTTAAGCCGTTAACCATGGATGAAATAAAAGGAATCGTGACAAAGTTTGCGAACGAATTAGCGAAACGGCTTAGCGACCGTCATATTTCGCTTTCTTTGACAGATAAAGCAAAAGAATATATCGCCGAGTCTGGATTTGACCCGGTTTACGGGGCGCGTCCGTTAAAACGATTTATGCAAAAGCAAATTGAAACACCGCTTGCAAAAGAAATTGTCGCCGGACGTGTGAAAGACTACAGTACAGTTGTAGTGGATTACCGGAACGGACAAATCGTTGTAGAAGTCCAATAATAGAAACAAGGCTGTCCTTCATTTTAGGACAGCCTTGTTGTTAGTTTTTCTTAGTGGTGTTCTACCGGTTCATCAGGAATTAAGCTTGCTACAATAATAACCAAAATAGTAACGATTGCCCCTAATAAAGCCCCTGTTGAAAAATTATATGGAATTCCTTGCATAGAGCCAATGACGTATGTAGCCATTTGCACTAAAAGGAACGTCCAGAAAAACGTCCAAAAAAGCCGCATGTTTCTTCCCCCCAATCTCTCTAGCTTCCTTTTCTTATCTTACCACAACTTGATCTTTTAGGCATATACCCGTACTTTTTTTTTCGTTCCGCATACTGTATATTGTACAATTATGCATCGTAAAAACAAGGGTGGATATCAATGACGATTCAACAACGATTTTTTCAGCTCGATGATCAGTGGTGTATCATTCATTTGCCAGAGCGCCCAAACGGATTTGCTGTCTTTATTATTGGCGATACGAATCATTTTGTTAATGAACATACAAGTTTTTGGATAGAGCACAAAGGACGCCATCATCTTCTTTGCGAGTTGCTCGAATATGGTTATACCATTTTTTACTCTCATTTATACGGCCGGCATTGGGGAAGTCCTAAAGCCGTACGCTTAGCTAAGCAACTTATTTACTACGTATTAAAAAGTGAAATATTAAACAATCGTATTTATATTCTTGCGGAAGGAATGGGAGCGCTTGTGGCTTTGCAGCTCCTTGAAACAATGCCAAAGCAAATCCGCGCGATTGTGATGTTAAGCCCTTGTCTAGATTTACGCGCTCAACTTGAGTATGAAAAGGAAAATAAGTTTTTTTATAAGAGAATGGCAAGAGAAATAGCGCTTGCATACGATATAGACGAGGCAAATGCCGAAAAAGCGGTTCCTTCACTGCTGCTTGTTCCGCATCAAGTTCCAATAAAAATATGGCAATTATCAGGAATTACTCCTTACCCATCCTCTCTACACTGTCGAAAATATGAGCAATGGATGAGGACGACTAACCATAACGTTCATGTGATTTATTGTTTGCCGGAAAAGCGGTACCAATTTGGCAAAGCGATCGATCAATTTTTTCAACAATATAATGAGCTTCCATAAAACTCCTCTATCGCTGATCGGAGCGGTAGAGGAATTGCTTTAGAAATTTTTTGTGGCTATATGTTTTGATGTTCATGATAAAAAGAGGCGCCGTCTAACGACGCCTCTTATTTTTTAAACATATCTACCAAAGAAGTAATTTTTTTCATCAATGGTTTTAATTGGTCAAACGAAGCGACCAGCGTATCAATATTTTGAATGATCTGCATAAAATCAATGTCTTGCTGTGAAGAAGACTCCGTACGAGCAGCTGGATTATCATGCGATTGATGAGATCGTGGAGGAAAGGGACCGAACATTAAACGGGAAAAACGATCTAACTGCTCGCTAGGTTGTTTTGACTGCTCTTTATCATCCATCGTACAGCGCCTCCTTTTTCTTTTCTTCTTATTAGCACTGTATGTAGAAAATAAGAAAGTGACTAGACAAATCACATGTATTACATATTTCTATTGCGCGTTTTTTCTATTTCCGATAAAATTAGTACCAAGTAATAATAATTGGTTATATACTACTAAAGGAGATGTTCAGTGTGGGAGCAGGTATTCTTGGAATCGGCCGGTATTTGCCGGAAAAGGTGTTAACAAATTTTGATTTGGAGAAGATGATGGATACGTCTGATGAATGGATTCGGACGAGAACGGGAATTGAAGAACGAAGAATAGCCACTGATGATATGGATACTTCCGATATGGCATATTTCGCAGCGAAAAAAGCGATCGAGGACGCAAAAATTTCTCCGCAAGATATTGACTTAATTTTAGTAGCAACGGTGACTCCTGACAGGGCATTTCCATCTGTGGCCTGCATGCTGCAGGAACGGCTCGGAGCGGTAAAAGCAGCAGCATTGGATATTAGCGCGGCATGTGCCGGTTTTATTTATGGAATGGTCACAGCAAGCCAATTTATTGACAATGGCGCATATCGTTATATATTGGTAGTGGGAGCTGAAAAATTATCCAAAATCATCGATTGGAATGACCGCAATACGGCAGTGCTATTCGGCGACGGCGCTGGTGCGGTCGTGATGGGGCCTGTTTCCGAGGGACGTGGTATTTTATCGTTTGAATTAGGTGCAGACGGAACAGGAGGAAAACATTTATATAAAGAAGAATATATCGTAATGAACGGTAGAGAAGTGTTTAAATTTGCCGTTCGTCAAATGGGTGAATCGTGCATTCACGTCTTAGAAAAAGCAGGATTATCGAAAAACGACGTTGATTTTCTCATTCCACATCAAGCGAATATTCGCATTGTCGAGGCGGCAAGACAGCGTCTTGAACTGCCGGAGGAGAAAATGTCAACAACTATTCGAAAATATGGAAACACTTCAGCGGCTTCCATTCCGATTTCTATTGTCGAAGAATTAGAAGCAGGTAAAATCAAAGATGATGATCTCATAATTATGGTTGGATTTGGCGGCGGATTAACGTGGGGTGCAATCGCTTTACGTTGGGGCCGCTAGCAGCTCAATACGGATAAAAAGGAGAGACGGAAGCGATGGAAAAAAGACGAGTCGTTGTTACAGGTCTTGGTGCAGTAACACCGCTTGGAAACGATGTGGAAACAACATGGAAAAACATTATTGCCGGCAAGTCGGGAATAGGGGTGCTTACTCGTGTCAATCCAGATGAATTCCCGGCGAAAGTAGCAGCAGAAGTGAAAGATTTCAATCCGGAAGACTTTATGGATCGACGTGAAGCACGTAAAATGGATCGTTTTACGCAATATGCTGTCGCTGCCTCGTTGATGGCGGTAAAAGATGCAAAATTAGAAATTACAGACGAAAATGCGGCAAGAGTCGGCGTTTGGATCGGATCTGGCATCGGCGGAATGGAAACGTTTGAACAGCAGTTTGAAATTTTCCAACAACGCGGCTACCGTCGCGTAAGCCCGTTTTTTGTGCCGATGATGATTCCGGATATGGCAGCAGGGCAAGTATCTATTATTCTAGGTGCAAAAGGAATCAATTCTTGTACGGTCACTGCTTGTGCAACAGGGACAAATTCCATTGGTGATGCGTTCAAAGTCATTCAACGCGGCGATGCCGATGTAATGATTACTGGCGGTACAGAAGCGCCGATTACGAAAATGGCGTTAGCCGGATTTTGTGCAAATACGGCATTATCTACGAACCCAGACCCAAGAACGGCAAGCCGTCCGTTTGATAAAAATCGGGATGGCTTTGTCATGGGTGAAGGCGCCGGCATTCTCGTATTAGAAGAGCTAGAGCATGCGTTGCGCCGCGGCGCGCGGATTTATGCGGAAATTGTCGGCTATGGTGCGACAGGGGATGCATATCATATTACTGCGCCGGCTCCAGGCGGAGAAGGCGGTGTTCGCGCGATGCGCCAAGCGTTGGCGGATGCGGGAATGAATCCGGAAGAGATTGATTATATTAATGCCCATGGTACAAGTACGGAATACAATGACAAATATGAAACGATGGCGATTAAAGAAGTGTTTGGCGACCATGCATACAAGCTTGCGATCAGCTCGACAAAATCGATGACCGGTCATTTGCTGGGAGCCGCTGGAGCAGTAGAAGCGATATTTTCTGTATTAGCGATTAAAGATGGGGTAATTCCGCCGACGATGAACTATGAAACTCCTGATCCGGAATGCGATTTGGACTATGTGCCAAATGAGGCAAGAAAGCAAGAAGTAAACGCAGTGTTAAGCAATTCTCTTGGATTTGGCGGACATAATGCAACGTTGATTTTCAAAAAATATACAAAATAATGGAAAACGGCTATCTCGACAGAAGAGAGATAGCCTTTTTTCACCTCTTTTTCTTTTCCGTCATACGATAGAAAAAACGGAAAAAGAGGTGAAAAAGATGCCTGTTATTCGTACCGACCAATGGCTCGATGAATGGCATGACAATCCTATTCGGCTATGCCAACATCTAACTTCCTACTTTCCAAACGCCAGCGCACGTGATATTTATCTTTATCTTGTGCGTTACGGTATGTATCAACCGTCAAAAAATATCGGAGAAATGATTAAGCAAATGAAACAAAAAAACATATGGGAACGAGTCGAGGCGGTTTACGAGAAGCGAAAAAAGGAATGGAACGGTCCAGATGTGCCTCTTTTTCTTTTTCCATCAGACACACATAATCGAAAATTGGCTCGTGAGTTTAATAGTAAAGGCGGAGTCGCTTTTCACGATAAATTGCTTATTTTTTTATTACCGCATCATACGGACAAAGAAATCGAGGCATTGATCACACATGAGTATAATCATGTTTGCCGCCTGAAAAAACAAAAAAAGGAAGATGAAGGCGTTACACTTTTAGACGCGATCGTACTAGAAGGACTTGCCGAAAATGCTGTTGGCCGTTATGTTGGCAAGAGTCATCAAGCAAGCTGGACGACCTATTACTCAGATGAACAACTTGATCATTTTTGGAAACGATATGTTTCACCATATCAGTCAATTTTACCACAACATCCGTTATATTCTCGACTTCTCTATGGTCTCGGTTTTTATCCAGCCATGCTTGGTTATGCAGTGGGATATTATATAGTCCGTCGTTGCCTTGAACATGGTGCTCGCTTTTCCGAGTTAATGGGCATTGACTCAGAAAAGATGTTGCATCTTGCTTCGTTAGAAAAAAAGGAATAGTCATGATGATCATCGGGTGCTCATATATGTAAAAATAAGATGGACAAGTTAAGAGAGAAAGAAGAGGGACCCGATGATTCGCATATTCATTTATTTAGTCGGTTTTGGAGTTTCTGTTATTGGCGGGGTAACCGTTATTGCTTATTTAAACATTATGACGCCAGAGCGGGGATGGAGCGAATATTTTTCATATGTTTGCACAAGAGTAGAATGTTATTTATTACCAATAGGACTTTTACTAATGTGGGGAAGCTTATACTTCCCTTACCGAGAAGAGTAATGGATAAAAAAGGGTAGTATGGAATAAAATTCGCCCCCTCTGCCTATACTGATGGACAAATAGGTTTAGAAGTGAGGGGTATCGTATGCTGTATCTGCATGATGTTTGGGTCAATTGGTTTGAAGGGGAAGAGAACGGATACAACGTATGTCATTTCCATGAATGGCGGAAAGATGATCAAGTGGAACTGCTCGATCAAGTACCGCTTCTCAAAGTGTCTTCTGCGCTATTCAACTATATTGAAAACAGTTTATCGGAAATCCCAAAGCAGCTTCTTGAAGACGTATACCAAAAAGCATATGTGCGAAAAAATCATGAACGCATTCAGCTTGATTACTGTTTTGTCATTACAGACGGTTATGGCATTCTTGCTGTTGATACGATTGGTTATAACATTCCGATTCGGAAAAGCCGCCTTATTCCGAGACAGGAGCAGCTAGTATATGAAATGGTCGCTGAACATCAAGAAGAACCATATCCGCTGCCTGCTCATGAAAAAGAACATCATATTTTGTCGCCATCCCCTGAATGGATGATGGGACTTACACGAAAGGAACGACAGCTTAAACAACTTTTATTTATGGCGCTTGACCAACTTCATTCGACGAAAAACGTTGCAGAGGTACGCTACTGGTATACGGAATGGGCGCCGCAAAAATATCCTGATATTCAAAAAATGTCGTTTGAAGAAGCATGGCAGCACTTATACGAAGAGACAAAATACGGCTGGTCCGACAAACATGAGCAGCTATGCGAAAAATTAATTAAAGGACAGCCGTTTTTTGAAAAGCTTTGGGAAATGGAACAGGAGCCAAAAGTTAATTAAGAAAAATAAAGTCGCAATGATGAATGATATTTCTGCCAGAGTCAGCATAGGAAAGCTTAATAAGCATATAAAACATATAAAAAAGCAAGCCATCGTTCGGCTTGCTTTTATTATTGTTTTAGCGTCTTCTTCCAAGCCCTATCGCTTGTTCCATTTTTTCAAGCATTTCCGTTGCTACTTTGTTTGCTTTTTCTGCTCCTTGGTCAAGCACTTGGTCAAGCGTGCTGCTTTCCAACAAGTCGTAATATTTTTCTTGGATCGGAGTAAGGGTGTCAATAATTACTTGAGCAAGATCAGCTTTAAATACGCCATATCCTTTTCCGGCATATTCTTGTTCAAGTTCTTCAATCGTTTTATTGGCTAAAATCGAATAAATGTTAAGGAGATTGGAAATTCCCGGTTTATTTTCTTTGTCATATCGGATGACGCCTTCAGAATCGGTTACAGCGCTTTTTATTTTCTTTTCAATCGTTTTGGCATCATCAAGAAGCGTAATAAACGACTTTTTGTTTGGATCCGATTTGCTCATTTTTTTCGTTGGATCCGTAAGTGACATAATGCGTGCACCGATTTTTGGAATGCGCGGTTCTGGGATCGTAAAAATCTCTCCATACCGTTTGTTAAATCGTTCCGCTAAATCGCGCGTCAATTCAATATGTTGTTTTTGGTCCTCTCCAACAGGAACGATATCGGTTTTATACAAGAGAATATCCGCAGCCATCAATGGAGGATAGGTAAGCAGCCCGGCGCTCACTGCTTCTTTTCCTGCCGATTTATCTTTAAATTGAGTCATTCTTTCTAGTTCACCGATATAAGAAATGCATTGCAGTATCCAACCCGCTTGGGCATGGGCAGGAACTTCCGATTGAATAAACAAAGTAGCTTTATTCGGATCAATGCCGACCGCCAAGTAAAGAGCGGCTAAACTGCGAATGTTTTTTTGCAGTTCTTCCGGATCTTGCGGAACGGTAATGGCGTGTTGATCGACAATGCAAAAATAGCAGTTGTATTCATGCTGCAATTCCACGAATTGCCGCATTGCTCCGATATAGTTACCAAGAGTAATGACGCCGCTTGGCTGAATTCCTGAAAAGCTCGTTTTCATAACACCACTCCTTTTTTATCAATTTAAAAAGGCCCTACCCCCTGAGAGTTAGGGACGATAGGACCGCGTTGCCACCCTAGTTATTGCACATGATGTGCAATCACTTTGCCCATGCTTTTATGCGCATGGCGCCTTGATAACGTAAGGCAGACGTCCAAAGCCTACTAAAGCCAACTGCTCATTCAGCCGGATGCTCGAAAGCCCATTCCATATTGCTAGCCGCTTGTTCGCACCATCCACAAGCTCTCTGAAGGCATCGCAATATGTACTCTTCTTTCTCATCGCATGTGCCGTTCCAGTTTTGTTGATTCTTATTGTAAAATATCTAGTTGCTATGTGCAAGTTTCTTTTTATTCTATAGCAATGAATAGAAAAAAGTTAAAGAAAATATAATTTACGTGGAGAAATAAATTGGCAAATTTATTGAACAGATGTTAGAACGATCAAGTTATATCACCGATATAGTTAAAAAGATAATATTGCGCATGGCGCACTTGTTCTCTAAATGCTGTTCCGTTTTATATTTGGATGGATTTATACGTGAAACTTCGCCGCCATATATTTAGTGGTGTTGGATCAAGAATTTCATTTTTCAACAGCTATGCGAGAGAGGTATAAAGAAAACGTTTTCATAGATTTTAAGCTGTGCATTTGTGAGATTGTTGAAAAGTATTTATTCTTATTTCAAAGTGTTATTTAATAATTTTTTTCATCAATACGTTATTTTTAAAATTATCTTAATAAAATTATGTTTTTAATAGTGGATAAAATATACTAAGGCCGGCTTTAATAAATATGTTACAAAAAATTAATATGTAAACGCTTTAAAATTTGTGAAAATAAATTTTTTATTTACAATTATCGAAAAAAAGTATAAAATTACAGATATAAAATAAATGATTTAAATACATATTCGGAATATATGGAAAATTCGGAAAAGAAATAAAATAAAGATTCCTTTTTTAAATATATTAATAACTTTTATAATAAAAATTAAAATAAATATTCTGATAAATAAGTAAGATAAAATAAAAGTTTTTATTTAGAAAAAAGTGTTTATTTTGTTAACGAAAGTTCTACGTGAAGACGTAGAACTTTTGAAAATAAAAAATTATTTTTAGGGGGGAAATCTATGAAGAAAAGGCTTTCTATTCTTTTTAGCCTAATGCTGGTATTGAGCCTTTTCCTTTCTGCGTGTGGTGGTTTCCAAAAAGGAAATGAATCCGCCGACGAGAAGGGAAAAAACGGGGACAAAGCTGCTAATGTCCCGCAAGAACTGCATGTTAACATTAAAACGGAGCCGTTCTCACTAAATCCAGGCCTAGCCAATGATAGTGTTTCCGGTAGCGTTTTGTATCAAACATTTGAAGGGTTAACCCGTATTAAAGACGGTAAGCCTGAATTGGCGATGGCTGAAAGCTACGAAGTTTCTAAAGACTTAAAAACATACACATTCAAATTGCGGGATGCAAAATGGACAAATGGCGATCCAGTTACCGCGAAAGACTTCGAATATGCGTGGAAATGGGCTCTTGACCCGAAAAATCAATCGCAATATGCATATCAGCTTTATTATATTAAAAATGGCCAAGCATTTAACGAAGGAAAAGCAAAAGCAGAAGATGTCGGTGTAAAAGCAATTGATGATAAAACGTTACAAGTTACGCTTGAGAACCCAACACCTTACTTCTTAGAATTAACAGCGTTCTATACTTACTTCCCAGTAAACAGCAAAATTGCTGCGAAAAATCCAAAATGGTATACAAACGCTGGTCCTGACTACACTTCTAACGGACCATTCAAGATGGTTTCTTGGGAACATAACAACAAAATCGTTCTCGAAAAGAACGAAAATTACTGGGATGCTGACAGTGTAAAATTAACAAAAATTGAAATGGTTATGGTCAACGACACCAATACAGAGCTTTCCATGTTTAATAATGGTGAGCTAGACTGGGCAGGTATGCCAACTGGCCAATTGCCGCCAGACTCTTTACCAAAATTGGAAGAGGAAGGCAAATTAAAAGTTCAACCAATCGCTGGTACTTACTGGTATAAATTTAACACTGAAAAACCACCATTGAACAACGTCAACATTCGTAAAGCACTTGCGTATGCGATCGATCGCAAAGCGATTGTTGAAAACGTAGCAAAAGGCGGAGAAATTCCAGCTATGGCTGCCGTGCCGCCAACAATGTTCCCTGAGAACAAAAAAGGTTATTTTAAAGACAATGATGTAGAAAAAGCAAAAGAATATTTGAAAAAAGGCCTTCAAGAACTTGGACTAAAGGATGTAAAAGATTTACCACCGATTACATTGTCGTTTAATACTGATGATAAACACGCAAAAATTGCCCAAGCAATTCAAGACATGTGGAAGAAAAACTTGGGCATTGAAGTAAAACTTGAGAATGCGGAATGGGCAGTTTACATTGATAAATTGCATTCTGGCGATTATCAAATCGGCCGTATGGGCTGGTTAGGCGACTTTAACGATCCAATCAACTTCTTAGAGCTATATCGCGACAAAGAAGGCGGAAATAACGATACAAACTGGGAAAATCCGAAGTATAAACAATTGTTAATCGACTCTCAAAAGGAAACAGATCCTGAAAAACGTAAAGAAATGCTAAAAGAAGCAGAAGCCATTTTAATGGATGAAATGCCAATCGCGCCAATCTATTTCTACACGAATACGTGGGTGCAAAAAGATAACTTAAAAGGTGTAGAAATGTCCGGCCTTGGCGATGTCCAATTTAAATGGGCATATTTTGAATAAAATCGTACGTCGTGAAAGGTGATAAGAAGGTATATGAGGGAGACCTCATATACCTTCATTCCTGTTAAGGTATTTTTTGAAGAAAATGGAGGTGTAGGAAATTTGTTGAGATATATAAGCAAACGTTTGCTCTACATGCTTATGTCTTTGTTTTTAATTGTAACAGTGACATTCTTTTTAATGCGTGCTGCTCCGGGAGGACCATTCTCGAGCGAAAAACAAGTTCCGCCAGAGATCGAGAAAAACTTGAACGAATATTATGGACTCGATCGCCCTTGGTATATCCAATACTTTGATTATTTGGTTTCTATTGCTAAATGGGATTTCGGTCCTTCATTTAAATATAAAGGCCAGACTGTTAACGATTTAATTAATGAAGGATTCCCAGTTTCCTTTTTTCTAGGTATGGAATCGTTATTAATAGCCATAAGCATTGGAGTTTTACTAGGAATTATTGCGGCTTTGAACCACAATAAATGGCAAGATTATGCGGCGATGGTTTTCGCGGTTTTGGGAATCTCTGTTCCAAGCTTTATTATGGCGTCCATTTTGCAGTATTTTTTAGCGATCAAACTAGGCTGGTTTCCAGTTGCGCGTTGGGAATCGCTGCAACATACTGTTTTGCCTGCGCTTGCTCTTGCAGCAATGCCAATGGCGTTTATTGCCCGTTTAACTCGTTCCAGTATGTTAGAAGTATTAGGAAATGATTATATTCGCACGGCGAAAGCGAAAGGGCTCTCACAAGGACAAATTACCGTGAAACATGCCATTCGCAATGCGATACTTCCAGTTGTAACTTATTTAGGTCCTTTGTCTGCACAAATTTTAACGGGTAGCTTTGTAATTGAAAAAATTTTTGGCATCCCAGGACTTGGAAGCCATTTTGTAACAAGTATTACCAATCGCGACTATACAACGATTATGGGTGTCACGGTGTTTTACAGTATTCTACTATTATTGTCTGTGTTGCTTGTTGATATTGCTTATGGCTTTATTGATCCACGCATTAAGTTAGCCGGTGGTAAGAAAGGGGAGTAATCATGCAGCAGATTCCGAAAGAGATGTTCCAGCCAGCGGTAGCCAATGTTGGAGAAGCGGAGAAATTATCAAAACCGAGTCTTTCATTTTGGAAAGATGTTTCGATACGTTTTCGAAAAAATAAATTGGCGATGTTTGGATTAATTTTATTAATTCTTTTAGTGTTCATGGCCATTTTTGGACCGTATATGACGAAATATGATTACGCAACGAATGATTTAATGAATACAAACCAGCCGCCTTCTTCCAAACATTGGTTTGGAACCGATGAACTTGGACGTGATATATTTACTCGCACATGGTATGGTGCTCGTATCTCTTTATTTATCGGATTGGCAGCTGCGCTGATCGATTTGGTGATCGGGGTGCTTTGGGGAGGAATTGCTGGTTACCGTGGCGGAAAAACGGATGAAATCATGATGCGTATCGCTGATATTTTATACGGAGTGCCTTATTTGCTTTTAGTCATCATATTAATGGTTATTTTAGGACAAGGATTAGGAACTATGATTCTTGCCATGACGATTACTGGATGGGTAAATATGGCCCGTATTGTTCGAGGACAAGTGTTGCAGTTGAAAAACCAGGAATATGTATTGGCAGCGCGAACACTTGGCGCGAGCACATCAAGAATTATGTTTAAACATTTGATTCCTAATGCCATGGGCTCGATTCTTGTTACGATGACGTTAACGATTCCTAATGCGATTTTTACAGAAGCATTTTTAAGCTATTTAGGATTAGGTGTTCCACAACCATTGGCAAGTTGGGGGACAATGGCTTCAGAAGGGGTACAAGCATTACAGTATTATCCATGGCGTCTGTTTTTCCCAGCTACATTTATTTGCTTAACTATGTTTGCTTTTAATGTAGTGGGAGATGGACTACGTGATGCATTAGATCCAAGATTACGCAAGTAGGGTGTGAGAGTATGGGAAAACTGTTGGAAGTGAAAAATTTAGAGGTATCATTTCAAACATATGGTGGAGAAGTACAAGCTGTTCGTGGAGTGAGCTTCTATTTAAATAAAGGCGAAACATTAGCGATTGTAGGGGAATCAGGTTCTGGAAAAAGCGTCACTTCTCAAACGATTATGCGCCTTATTCCTACTCCTCCTGGAAAAATAAAAAACGGTCAAATCATATTTGACGGAGAAGATCTTGTCAAAAAAACGGATAAAGAAATGGAACAAATTCGCGGAAAAGATATCGGGATGATTTTCCAAGATCCGATGACATCGCTCAATCCAACGATGAAAGTCGGACATCAAATTATGGAAGTAGTAATGAAACATCAAAAAATGTCTAAATCAGCGGCAAAAGAGCGGGCGATTGAATTGCTGCGATTGGTTGGAATCCCAATGCCAGAAAAGCGCGTAAATCAATATCCTCATGAATTTTCCGGGGGAATGAGACAACGCGCGATGATTGCTATCGCTTTGGCTTCCAATCCAAAGTTATTAATTGCCGACGAGCCAACCACTGCTCTTGATGTAACCATTCAAGCGCAAATTTTAGAATTAATGAAAGATATACAGAAAAAAACAGGGACAGCCATTATTTTTATTACGCATGATTTAGGAGTAGTAGCCAACGTGGCTGATCGCGTCGCTGTGATGTATGCAGGGAAAATCGTTGAAATGGGAACGGTTGATGAAATTTTTTACGATCCGAGACATCCTTATACGTGGGGCTTGCTTGCTTCCATGCCAAGCCTTGATAGTGATGATAAAACAGAGTTGGCATCGATTCCAGGATCGCCGCCGGATTTAACGAACCCTCCAAAGGGTGATGCGTTTGCGCCGCGTAATCCGTATGCAATGAAAATTGATTTTGAAATGGAACCGCCGCTGTTCCAAATTTCTGATACTCATTATGCGGCAACATGGCTGCTTCATCCAGATGCACCAAAAGTAGAGCCACCTGAAGCGGTAAAACGACGATTACGCAAGCTCTCCACTAATTACCCACAACCAATTATTGTAAGGGAGAGTGAGTAATATGCCTGAAAAACAAAAGCTCATTGAAGTTAAAAATTTAAAACAGTATTTTCATGTGGGTGGCGGGAATGTCGTTAAAGCTGTAGATGGCGTTACCTTTGACATTTATAAAGGAGAAACGTTTGGTCTTGTTGGGGAGTCAGGTTGTGGTAAATCAACAACTGGCCGAACGATTATTGGGCTATATAAGGCTACGGGCGGAGAAGTTCTTTTTAATGGTATAAATGTCCATGGCAAACACTCAGCCAAAGAGTTGAAAGCATTAAAGCGAAAAATGCAAATGATTTTCCAAGATCCGTATGCATCGCTTAACCCGCGAATGACCGTTGCGGATATTATCGCTGAAGGTATCGATATTCACGGTCTTGCGAAAACGAAGGAAGAACGCATGCAGCGCGTATATGAGCTGCTTGAGACAGTCGGCTTAAACCGTGAGCATGCCAATCGCTATCCGCATGAGTTCTCCGGCGGCCAGCGCCAGCGTATCGGGATTGCCCGCGCGCTAGCGGTAGAGCCAGAGTTTATTATCGCCGATGAGCCGATTTCTGCGTTGGATGTGTCGATTCAGGCGCAAGTGGTGAACTTAATGAAAAAGTTGCAGCGGGAAAAAGGCTTGACATATTTGTTTATCGCTCATGATTTGTCGATGGTGAAATATATTAGCGATCGTATTGGCGTTATGTACTTTGGAAGAATGGTGGAACTTGCGGATGCGGAGGAATTGTACCGCAATCCGATCCATCCTTACACAAAAGCGCTATTATCGGCAATCCCGCTTCCTGACCCGGAAACAGAGCGGACGCGCAAACGGATTATTTATGATCCGTCGCAGCATAATTATAAAGAAGGAGAGGAATTGGAGTTTCGTGAAATTACTCCAGGGCATTTCGTATTGTGCTCGGAAGCAGAATATAAAACATATTTGTCGATGTATAAATAAAAACGATCTCGGTTTGAGAGATCGTTTTTATTTTTTGCCGCCGACCAAATTCCAGCCAGCTTGTGTATGTTTTGTTTCGTTTACATGTTCTTTTCGCTTCGAACCGCCGAAAATTTTTTCGCCAATACCGTTCGCGATGACTCCCATTAACGCAGTGATGACAACAATCAGTACGAAAACGATGATATAATCCATAACATATTGTGTCATGAACGCTCCCCCCAGGCAATTGCTCTAATTTAATTGTAAGTGATTTTTCTTTTTATTGGAAGAAGCGGTGAAAAATAAACCTAGAAAATAGATGACTTTTTTGAAAAACTATATCTTTATTTATATATTTATTGTATAATGTATTATGTTAGAGTTATTTCAAATTACCATGTTTTGCAGCTGCAGAGTTTAGCTAGTTCGTTCCATTGATATAGAAGGCAAGGTTAGGTTATCCTTGTTGAAAGGGAGTGAGAATATGGTGAAATTGTATACTTCACCAAGTTGCACGTCATGCCGAAAAGCGAAAGCATGGCTTGAAAAACATAATATTCCTTATGTAGAACGCAATATTTTCTCCGAACCGTTAACGATTGAGGAGATTAAAGAAATTCTACGCATGACGGAAACAGGAACAGATGAGATTATTTCAACAAGATCAAAAGTTTTCCAAAAGCTGAACATCAATCTCGAATCGTTGCCGCTTCAAGATTTATATGAACTTATTCAAAAACATCCAGGAATTTTACGTCGACCGATTATTATTGATGAAAAACGGCTTCAAGTCGGTTACAATGAAGACGAAATTCGCCGTTTCTTGCCACGTAAAGTGCGAGCATATCAACTTCGTCAAGCGCAACGTCTCGTTAACGAATAAGAGGAGAACCAACTTCTACATGGTCCGCCATGTAGAAGTTTTTTATCACCTCTTTATTGGGCAGCCGATCCATATTTTTATGTCCAACGATGCAATTTTCTACGATTGATAATGAAACCGAGCAAAACGACTGATGCCGCTGTAATAAATGGAAACATCGGTTTCCATGCAGCAGCGCTGTCGTATAAATAGCGGATTTGCTGTTCTTCGCTGATCATTTTTCCGGCGGTATAGGCTAACAGAGCTCCGCCAATATAAATGAGGAAAGGGTATCGTTCCATCGCATAAAGAATTAGTTTACTGCCTAAAATGATAATGGGAACGGAAAAAAGAAAACCAAACACAACGAGAGAAGTATGACCTTGAGCTGCTCCAGCGATCGCAAGAACATTGTCTAACCCCATCACAATATCAGCTGTCACAATTGTCCATATCGCTTTCCAAAGGGATGTTTCCGATTTAATAGATGCACTCGCTTCTTCTTTTTGAACCATTAATCTTAAAGAAATCCAAAGCAAAATGCAGCCGCCGACTAGCTGCAAAAAAGGGATTTTTAATAATATCACGATCCCTACTGTTAAGAGAATGCGAATGAAAATGGCCAACGCGGTGCCAAGGACAATTGCGATATTTCGTTTTCGTTCCGGCAGCTTGCGGCTTGCTAACGCGATAACAACAGCATTATCTCCTCCAAGAATAATATCAATGCCAACGATGAGAAGAATGGATGTCACATATTCGCCAGCCATGCATGTCCCTCATTTCTTTTGTTTTCACCATCATTATAGTAGGGCATGTTTTATTTCATGCCCAATTTTTAAAACTTGGTTTTTTTATTTCCCATCTTTCGATTTTTATCATAAAATAAAAGTACAAGACATAATCTTGTATTTAAGATAGAATTTTTGGGGGTAAAAGTCCCTTCAATTTTATTCTTTTTTTAGGAAGGGAGAGTTCGGCAATATGGAAATAGAACGAATTAATGAACATACAGTAAAGTTTTATATTTCTTACGTTGATATAGAAGAACGTGGTTTTGACCGGGAAGAAATTTGGTATAACCGTGAGCGCAGCGAAGAATTATTTTGGGAAATGATGGATGAGGTTCATAGCGAAAGCGATTTTTCGCTTGAGGGACCTCTTTGGATTCAAGTACAAGCATTGGATAAAGGGTTAGAAGTGCTTGTCACAAAAGCGCAATTATCGAAAGATGGAAGCAAATTGGAACTTCCGCTTCCGGAAGAAAAATTGCGCGATTTTCCTGTCCCAGTTGATGAAAAAATTGAAGAACTGCTTGACCATCATTTCCATATTGTACGCAATGATGAATCGTTTGCCAACGATGATGATAAGGAAATCCTTCAGTTTACTATTTGTTTTAAAGATATCGAAGATTTGATTGCCCTTGCACATCGTGCTAACTTTACAGGACTTGACAATCGTCTTTTCCAATTTGAAGATCGATATTACTTATTTGTACAATTTAATGAGGAAGATTACACCGAATATGAAATGGACAACATTTTGAGCCTGCTTCTAGAATATGGAATGGATTCGCAAGTTACGATTTACCGTTTAGAGGAATATGGAAAAGAGATTATTCGCGACAATGCTTTAGAGGCGATCAAACAATATTTTCCATTAAAGTAGCCGCCGATTTCAACTGCTGAAATCGGCGTTTTCTTCGGCGGGAAAGTTTAGAAAATAGGTCAGGTGAACTTCATTGCGAAATACGTTAAGGGTTATTATTTTTGTCCTGGCTGTAGCGGCTTTTTTATTTTTGACCAATGATTATTGGGAAGGGAAGCTGCTTGGTGGGCTTAGTATTTTAATTTCTTGCTCTGTTGTTTTCATTGCGTTTGTTATTTCTCTCGAAAACAGAAAACCTGCCCATACAATCACGTGGCTTGTTGTGCTCGGAAGCTTCCCGCTAATTGGATTTTTCTTTTATTTAATGTTTGGAAGAAATTATCGAAAGCAGAGGCTTTTCCAAAAAAAGGCGATGCTCGATGAACAAACATTTTTAAAATTTCAAGGACAGCGAGAGTGGGCGATAGAACAGATGCCGATTGGAGAACACCAACGTCCGCTGCTTCAGCTGGCTCATCGAATTGGAAAAAGCCCGGTTTCTCTCGCGACGGAAACAAGGGTATTGACGAATGGCGAAGAAACATTTTCTACTATTTTTGAAGAACTGGAAAAAGCGACACACCATATTCATTTAGAATATTACATTGTTCGCCATGATGAAGTTGGACAGAAGCTAAAAACGATTTTAATAGAAAAAGCAAAAAAAGGGGTTCATGTCCGTTTTCTTTATGATGCTGTAGGAAGCTGGAAATTATCCAAAACGTATATTCAAGAGCTGCGCAATGCCGGGGTAGAAATGATTCCTTTTTCACCGGTTCGTTTGCCGTTTTTGAGCAACACCATTAACTTCCGCAATCATCGAAAAATTATTGTGATTGACGGAACGATTGGATTTGTCGGGGGACTGAATATCGGTGATGAATATTTAGGAAAAGATAAATATTTCGGTTTTTGGCGCGATACGCATTTATGGATTCGTGGTGAAGCGGTTCGGACGCTACAGCTTATTTTTTTGCAAGATTGGTATTATATGACGGGAAAAACGTTATTGACACCGGAATATTTATCTCCAGAGCTCGTTCATTATGACGGTCAGGGGGGAGTTCAGTTAATTGCGGGTGGTCCTGACCAGAAATGGGAAGTCATTAAGCATTTATATTTTGCAATGATTACGTCTGCTCAGCGATCGATTTGGATTGCGTCGCCGTATTTTGTGCCTGATGAAGATATCCTGACAGCATTAAAAATCGCTGCTTTAAGCGGGCTTGATGTCCGTATTTTGGCACCGAAACGGCCAGATAAAAAAATTGTCTTTTATGCCTCACGATCCTATTTTCCGGAATTGTTGGAAGCAGGTGTGAAAATTTATGAATATTCAAAAGGATTTTTGCATAGTAAAATCATGATCGTTGATGGGGAATTAGCATCAATCGGCACAGCTAATATGGATATGCGCAGCTTTCATCTCAATTTCGAAGTAAACGCTTTTTTATATCATACGGATAGTACAAAAAAACTTGTTGTTGATTTTCTGGAAGATTTAAAAGAAGCCAGTCCAATTGATTATGAAACATTTCAACAACGTCCGTTATCCATTCGTGTTGTTGAATCTGTATCAAGATTATTATCTCCTTTATTATAAAATCTCGCCCGGAATTGTACCGGGTGTTTATCATTTTTAGGGAATTTTGTATAAAAAATAGGAAATCAGACTGTTTTTGTCGAATAAACTAGAAAGGATGATGAAAGGATGTGATCATTTTGCTTGTTGCCTTGCTGCGGAATGGGGAATTCATTTCACTGGCTAAGACTTGGACAAAGGAGGAATTAGTTCAGTTAAAGAGGAGGGAAGTATTTTTTTGCCCTGCCTGCAAGCGGGAAGTGGTATTAAAGCTTGGCAGTCGCCGCATTCCACATTTTGCGCATAAAAAAGATGCCGCATGTCCATATGAACATGAGTCGGAATCAACACGTCATTTAACAGGAAAATTAGATCTATTTTCCTGGCTTCAACGTCAAAACATACGGGCAAAATTGGAGCCATATTTACCATCGATTCAACAACGTCCAGACATCCTTGTTGCGCATAACCACCTCCTGTATGCGATGGAATATCAATGCTCTACCATTAGTGAACAGTTGTTTCAAAAACGCAATGATTCCTATCGTATAAAAGGAATTCGACCAATTTGGATTCTTGGAGCACATCATTTGCGATATCGGACCATATACCACTTGGCATTGCCCCGATTTCAATGGATGTTTGCCCACCATTTTCCGTTTGTTACTCGCCCGCTCCTTTTCTACTATTGTTCGGAAACCAAACGTCTTATCCGCCTTATTCATTTGATTCCGTTTTCTGTTCGCCATACATTTGCGATTCCCATTGTCAAGCCTCTGCATTCGGTTTCTTTTTCCGATTTGCTATCATCCCCGGTTGTTTCACTTCCACCATCGTTTTGGAATGATTGGCTTTGCCGTAAAAAACAATGGCGTCTCACTTTCACGTCATATCCGAATAAGATCACAAGGCTTATTTGTTCTGATTTTTATCGCTTTGGCATTATTCCTTCACTTTTTCCTACCGAAGCAGGCTGGCCGCTGCCGCACGGCTATTTGTTTGAAACACCGCCATTTATTTGGCAAACATATGTGTTAATCCCATTTATGCAATCAGAAAGCAAACTTGTCTCTATACATTCCATTTATCGTTTTATTGATGAAAGAATGGCAGCGGGGCGGCTTGCGGCTCGCCAGTTGCCGCTCGCAATGGGACAACGCTATACGCAAGCAGTTTATGAGTATTTGCAATTGCTTACGAAGTTAGGCTATTTTCAATGGGAAAGCCGCAAAAGCCTTCGTTTAGTAAAGGAATTTACTTTTCCAAAGACGATGGATGAAGTAATACAGCAGGATCAACAAATGATGGAGCAGATGAAAATGGAGCCATCTCTTTACCATTATATAAATAAATTGGAACTTAACAAAAATATTGTATAAGAAAATGATGGCAAACATTTATTTTCTCGAAAAAGGAAATGATAGTAAAAAAGTGAATATGATTTATGATATAATTTTCCAAAAGGAGGTTTGCAAAATGGAAGAAAAGAAAACAAAAAAATCGTTGCCATCACGAAGTGAAATTCCTGTAGAAGAAACATGGCGTTTAGAGGACATTTTCCCAACGGATGAAGCATGGGAGCAAGAATTCCAAGCAGTGAAAAAAATGATCCCGAAATTATCGGACTATCAAGGGCGGTTGGGAGAATCAGCAGATACGTTATACGAAGCGCTGCAATATCAAGATGAGATATCGATGCGTCTCGGCAAGCTATATACATATGCGCATATGCGTTACGACCAAGATACGACAAATGCCTTTTATCAAGGACTTAATGACCGTGTTACCAGCCTTTATAGCGAAGCGTCTAGTGCGATGGCGTTTATCGTTCCGGAAATTTTATCGATCGATGAGGCAAAGTTGCGCTCATTTTTAGAAGAGAAAAAAGAATTAAAGCTGTATGAACACGCTTTAGACGAAATTAACCGTCAGCGTCCGCATGTATTGTCTGCCGAGGAGGAGGCGCTCCTTGCCCAAGCTGCGGAAGTCATGCAAGCATCTTCGACTACATTTGGCATGCTGAATAATGCGGATTTAACATTCCCAACGATTATTGATGAAAATGGGGAAGAAGTGGAAGTGACACATGGCCGTTTTATTCGCTTTTTGGAAAGCACAGACCGCCGTGTGCGGCGCGATGCGTTTAAAGCGGTATATGATACGTACGAAAAGTACAAGAATACGTTTGCTAGCACTCTCGCCGGAGCGGTGAAAAAAGATAACTTTTTTGCCCGCGTTCGCCGTTATAAATCAGCGCGGGAAGCGGCATTAAGCAGCAATAATATTCCTGAAAGTGTTTACGATAGTTTGATCGAAACGGTTCATGAACATTTGCCGCTGTTGCACCGTTATGTCCGTTTACGCAAAAAAGCGCTTGGACTTGACGAACTTCATATGTATGATTTATATACTCCGCTTGTGCAAGATGTAAAAATGGAAGTAACGTATGAAGAAGCGAAAGAATACATGTTAAAAGGGCTTGCTCCGCTCGGTGAAGAATATATTGGCATCGTTAAAGAGGGCCTCGAAAACCGCTGGGTAGATGTACGCGAAAATAAAGGGAAACGAAGCGGTGCCTATTCATCAGGTTCATATGGAACAAATCCATATATTTTGCTTAACTGGCAAGATAACGTCCATAATTTGTTTACGTTAGTCCACGAATTTGGCCACTCTGTGCATAGTTATTACACACGCAAAACGCAGCCGTATCCGTATGGAGATTATTCCATTTTTGTTGCTGAAGTTGCATCGACATGCAACGAAGCGCTGTTAAGTGATTATTTATTAAAAACGATCGATGATGAGAAAAAACGATTATATTTACTTAACCATTATTTAGAAGGGTTCCGTGGCACGGTCTTTCGGCAAACGATGTTTGCAGAGTTTGAACATATGATCCATATGAAGGTGCAGGAAGGCGAAGCGTTAACAGCTGATTCATTGACTTCCATGTATTACGAATTAAACAAAAAATATTTCGGTGATGATATTGTCGTCGATAAGGAAATTGGATTAGAATGGGCGCGTATTCCACATTTTTATTACAATTATTATGTTTATCAATATGCCACAGGGTTTAGCGCAGCCACCGCATTAAGCAGACAAATATTAGAAGAAGGGGAACCGGCCGTTAAACGCTATATTGAGTTTTTAAAAGCAGGCAGCTCCGATTACCCAATTGAGGTGTTGAAAAAAGCGGGAGTAGATATGACGAGCGCGGAACCGATCCGGCAGGCTTGTCAAGTATTCGCAGAAAAGCTAGATGAAATGGAACAGATGTTATCGTAAAAAACAGCGAATGTGGAGTTATTGCCACATTCGCTTTTGATAAAATCCTTTAAATTGGTTGCGGCTGTTCCAAGTTGCTAAAAAGCCAAAAATAGAAACAAATAAAAGTGGCATCGTAATAAACAGTGGAATAAGATGCATAAGGCCAAACAAATTTAAACAAAAGGCGATAAGCACAGCCAATCCCCAAATGAACAGAGTGATGTGTTTCTTCACCTTTTTTCCCCTTCCTAATTTGATTCATTTCATTTATATGAACAAAGCAAAGGAAAACATGCTTTCTTCTATATTTATGACAATAATGTGAACAAAAGCACAAAGTAGTTGTCAACACTCGCCTTAATTTGTTAAGATGATATCGTGAACGAAGTCACAAAAACCTTATACCCCTTTGTTTGACCGTGAAAAATTTCTCCCATCCCCTTTGTTGTCTTGGCAACAAGGAAAAGCCCGGCTGAATGCCGGGCTTTTCCTTGTTTATTTTTCTGTTGAGATATAGCGCCAAAACGTTCCATGCTTTACCGGTACTTTTTCCACTTTTTGTTTCAGCTGTAGTTTTTTCATCTCTTTTTCCGCTTCGTTTATAGTCATATCATAAACAACTGCAATTTCCTTTGTGGCGACGAATTTAAAATGGCTTAAAAATGACTCGAGCGGGGGAGGAGGGGATGGTTCTGGATGGAAGCCAAGCAATTCATGAATGAGTTCGACATAAATCTCGTAAGGGTAACATCCGGAAATTTTAATTCCTTCGTCCTCAATGTTTTCGTTAAAAAAGACGAGTGTTGGAATTTCATTTACATCCATCTCTGATGTAATTTTTAAATCGCATTGAAATGCTTTGGACGCACTTGACGACTGTAAATCACGAACAAATTCATCCACATCCAATCCAACGCTTATTGCACAATCAATTAACACGGAAATATCGGATACATTTTGCTTTTCCAAAAACAATAATTCCTGTAATTTGCGTAAGAAACGAATTCCTGCGCGTTTGCCTTGCAATTCCGCCGCTTTAATGGCGATCGATGGAGCAAATGGGCTAGAAATTGGATTTTCAAGCCATAGGCTTCCATCGCAAGACATTCCCGAACGGCACGCCGTCCGCTCCCACACTTTGGCGATCGTTTCTGGCTTATGGCGTTTCCGCATATTCAGCGTTGCCAATGTTCCGCTTAACACGTGTTTCAATGTAAAAAAGCGACCATACTCAATGATTAGCTTTTTGATAATAGGTTCAAGCCCCCAGCATTCAGGGCATAAAGGATCGATAAACAAATAAATTTCCAACGGCTTTGTCTCGTTGCTGCGAGGCTGGGAAGCATACCACCAATCTGGGGTCGGCTTCCCAGCTAATTTGTCATTCAAGGGAATGCTCCTTTCTTTCCAAATTGTCTGGGGTATTGACCATATGATGAGCAGTCAAAACGAGACGATGATAAATTTGTTCGCGCACCGGTCCAGACAGACCGATTTCATCCATCGCCGCACGCATACAGGAAAGCCATGCCTCAGCGCGAGTTGGAGTAATTTCAAATGACAAATGACGTGCCCGCAACATTGGATGTCCGTGCTCCTCTGTGTAAAGTGGTGGCCCTCCTAAGTATTGTGTTAAAAATTGTTTTTGTTTTCTAATCGTTTCTGTTAAATCATCCGGAAAAATTGGGA
Organism: Parageobacillus sp. G301; assembly: GCF_030268025.1. Lineage (NCBI taxonomy): Bacteria > Bacillati > Bacillota > Bacilli > Caryophanales > Anoxybacillaceae > Parageobacillus > Parageobacillus sp. G301. The sequence continues at coordinate 1,412,883 of NZ_BSDB01000001.1, read as the reverse complement.
TTAAATCAGGATGTTTAGCAACACGTTTATAGAAAGCTTCCACAAGCCTTGTAATTGTTTTTTCTCCACCGACCGCCTCATAAAGTGTTTGCCATTGTTCAGCCATTGTGAATACTCCTTTTAGATATTGTGTACGACTATTTTACTGCTATTTTAACAATGAAGTTTATTTATCTCAAACAAAGTGACTTGAATAAATATTATGAGTAGTATGTGTTGAGCACTTTTTCAACATATGCTCTTGTTTCGGCAAATGGTGGAATTCCTCCATAACGATCTACGTTTCCAGGGCCGGCATTATATGCGGCAAGTGCAAGCGAGACATTGCCGTTATAGCGGTCAAGCAGCATTCGTAAATATTTTGTCCCGCCCTCGATGTTTTGGGCTGGATCAAAACAGTTTTCTACTCCAAGCATTTTTGCGGTGCTTGGCATTAACTGCATAAGTCCAGCCGCACCGGCGCGGCTGCGCGCATTTGGATTAAAATTAGATTCGTGACGAATGACAGCGCGAACGAGCTTTGGATCAACATCATATTTTTCCGCAGCCTGTGCAATTAATGTATCAATATTCCCATCCATATGTTTAGAGGAAGATGTTTTTTCTGCCGATGGTGTTGAAACATTTGGATTTTCAGGTACTTGCAACATTGGTTGCTGCTCTGACAGCAATTGATGGAATAGCTGCGCAAATGACCATGTGTTATTTTGATTTATGATGTTTGGACGATTGGTAGATAAATTTTGCAATGCCTGAAGTTCCAACAATAGTTTTAGTGCAGGAGTGTTCATCGTTCTTCCTCCGCTCTATATTTTTTCATATATAAACGTTGAATTTTATTAGCTGTTGGCCGAATTGGGATATGCAGAGAATGAAGCAGCTGTAAAAATTGTTGTTTTCCTCTTTCTACATCTTTAGTCTCATATTCTAACTCATAATCATCGGTTTGTAGGTAATGACTATGATCAAGAAAAAGTGTGCCGCCTTTGTACATCCATTGTGCGCGGTCGGTGGCTAATGTGCCAAAATGTTGTAGTTGTTCAGGCGGAACGCCAATTTCTTGAAGAATTTGTGCAATCGGGCCTTGAACCATTGCAGTGCCATTTAAGAGGGCGTCTGCTTCTTCTTTTGTAAGCTGTTCATGCGTCTCAAGCAAAACCCCTTGTGCTGTCGTTTGTTTCAACGTTAATGTGTAGTTGCCGTTTTTTACGCGAATTCGCAGTGCTGCTCGTTTGTCTTTTAACAAAAATTGCGGTGTGTCAAAATAATGATTTTCTTGATGTTCAAAAGCATGATCATCGATATGAAACACTTGTCGAATTCGGTCGAATTCTTCTTTTGTTAATAAATTTTTAAATTCGATTTCTATTTCTTGGTTCATGTTTTCTCCCCTTTGTATCCATTTCAATTTTATTATCGGATGTTTATTGTTGAATATCAATTATTTATTATGCATAGGGTGATTATGGTAAAATAAAAAAGGACTGTTTATGTGGAAGGAGATTTGGTATGCAAAAGAAATTAGTCGTAGAAAAAGTAGAAAAACAAGATGAGCGATTATGGCTAATCTGCGATCATCCTCCATTTTCGCTTGAACAAGCAAGACCAAAAAATCATATGCTTGTTGATTCAGACAATATTGCGTTTATTTATATATTAGAAACGGATGAAGATTTTATTTATGTTGCGATTCCATCCGAGTTTTGGATGGACATCAAACAAGTATTAACAGACGGTACACCTATTTTTTTGCAAAGTGGAACGATCGAAATGGAACTGACCCATTTCAAGGAAGAGCTAACATATTTAATTGAAAATATTGATGGAAACGCCAATTACGGAGAACAGATGGAACAAGCGGTAAAAGAAATTTTTCTTACATAACAATTGGTGGTGGTATGATGGTCAAACATTGGGATTTATTTTTGGCGCCATACAAACAAGCGGTGGAAGAATTAAAAGTAAAACTAAAAGGAATGCGCGCCCAATTTGAAATTTTAGGAGTGCATTCGCCAATAGAATTTGTTACCGGAAGAGTAAAGCCAGTCGCAAGCATTTTGGATAAAGCGCAAAAGAAAAATATACCTCTTGATAAATTGGAAGAACAAATGCAAGATATTGCCGGACTTCGTATGATGTGCCAATTTGTCGATGATATTAAAACGGTAGTCGAATTGCTTCGGAAACGGAACGATTTTGAAATTGTGGAAGAACGAGATTACATCAGCCAAAAAAAAGAAAGCGGTTATCGCTCTTACCATGTAGTGATCCGCTATCCGGTGCAAACGATTTGCGGAGAAAAGAAAATTTTGGCAGAGATTCAAATTCGGACGCTCGCGATGAATTTTTGGGCAACGATTGAACATTCATTAAACTACAAGTATAGCGGTCGCTTTCCTGAAGATATTAAAGTAAGATTGCAGCGCGCTGCAGAAGCAGCTTATCGTTTGGACGAAGAAATGTCAAAAATTCGCTTTGAAATTCAAGAAGCGCAAGCAGCTTTTTCGCGAAAACAGGATGCAAAAGGGGAATAACGATGAAAGAAAAACAAGAGCCGATGAAATTTGCCGTTACGTCCAAAGGGGATGAGACATCGAACGCACTTACGCAAAAAATTAAAACATATTTACTTGATTTTGATTTACAGTATGATGAAGATAAACCTGATATTGTCATTTCCGTCGGCGGTGATGGAACATTGCTTTATGCGTTCCATCGTTATTGTCGCCGATTAGATAAAACGGCGTTTGTCGGGGTTCATACCGGACATTTAGGATTTTACGCCGATTGGGTGCCTGAAGAAATCGAGAAGCTAGTCATCGCGATTGCGAAAACACCGTACCAAGTGGTGGAGTATCCGTTGTTAGAAGTGATTATTCGCTACATAAACGGGGGACGGGAAGCAAAATATCTCGCTTTAAATGAATGCACAGTAAAAAGCGTCAGCGGCACGCTCGTGATCGATGTAGAAATCCGAGGCGATTTATTTGAAACGTTTCGCGGTGACGGATTATGCATTTCTACGCCGACAGGAAGCACCGCCTATAATAAAGCGCTAGGCGGCGCGATATTACACCCATCACTCGAAGCGATACAAGTAACCGAGATGGCGTCCATCAATAACCGGGTGTTTCGTACGATTGGATCACCGCTTGTACTTCCTGCGCACCATACATGTATATTAAAGCCAGTGAACAATGTCGATTTTCAAATTACGATTGATCATTTATCGCTTTTGCATAAAGACGTTAAATCGATTCAATGTCGCGTCGCACAGGAGAAAATTCGTTTTGCTCGTTTCCGCCCGTTTCCATTTTGGAAGCGAGTGCGCGATTCATTTATCGCTGATTAACCCATTTCGCTCCATTGTTTGATTAGAATAAATAGGAAGTAAAGGAAGGTACAAAACATTGTCGCGTTTTACGCTAACTTGGACGATTACGGAAAAAGAGGAAGGAAAGCTTGTCCGGGAATTTTTAAAGGAACAAGGCATTTCGAAAACGGCATTAACAGACATTAAATTCCATGGAGGGGCCATTTTCGTGGATGAACAGCCAGTCACTGTTCGTCATCGTCTTTGTTGTGGAGAAACATTGCGAGTACTATTTCCAAAAGAATCCCCAAGTGAAGGGATGATGCCGGAAGCGATTCCGCTTGATATTGTATATGAGGATGAATATGTTTTGGTCGTGAATAAACCGCCGTTTATGGCAACGATTCCATCGCGTGAGCATCCGGGCGGCACGCTTGCTAATGCATTGCTTTATCATTACCAAAAGCAACAGTTAGAGTCGACGATTCATGTTGTAACAAGACTGGATCGCGATACTTCCGGCCTTGCTCTCGTCGCAAAACATCGTCATATTCATCATTTATTATCCAAGCTGCAACAACAAGGAAAAGTAACGCGGCGTTATGAAGCGATTTGTCACGGATGTTTAGCGGAAGACAAGGGGACGATTGATGCGCCAATCGCCCGCAAAAGCGATAGCATTATTGCTCGGGAAGTACGCGATGATGGTCAACGGGCCGTTACTCATTTTCGCGTATTACAGCGGCTTCGTGAATATACATACGTATCGCTCCAGCTAGAGACAGGCCGCACGCATCAAATTCGTGTTCATTTAGCGCATATTGGTCACCCGCTTGCAGGGGATGAATTGTATGGCGGAAGCCGGGAAGCAATTAGCCGCCAGGCGTTGCACAGCAAAGAGCTTTCCTTTTTCCATCCGATCAAGCGGCAAATATATACGTTTTCTTGCCCGCTTCCTGATGATATGAAACAATTGATGGAACGAGTAAGCTGATAAGCGGTATTCTCAATCGAACGTTCTGAATTTTTCCGGCACATATGGCAAGGAAGATGGAACTGATATGGTTTCTATTTCAGGATATCGAAAAGCGGTCAGCGCTCCGCCGAATACACAGCCAGTATCAATATTAATCGTACGATTAATGATTCTAGGTTGTTTCACCGGTGTATGACCGTATACAATCCATGCACTTCCTTTGTAACGCTTTGCCCAATCTCGCCGGACAGGTGTTCCATCGGGATTTGTTTCCCCGGTAATATCACCATAAAGAACGAATGTTTGAACTTTTTTATCATTTCTTCCAATATAGTCTTGACGAAGGCCAGCATGTGCAATAATAAGGCGGCCGTTATCTAGCTGCGCGTATAACGGAGCGGCTTCATATAGCCTCATAAACTTTTTTTGAATCATTGCTTGTTCACTTGGCGGCAATGCGCGATATTCTGCGACAGTTGTTTCAAGACCGTGCGTGATTTGGACGTTTCTTCCTAAAAAGAAGCGATACAGTTTATTACAATGATTCCCTGGGACATAATAAGCTGACTTGCGCTCGACAAGGGAATAGACAACTTCTACTGTTTGCAACGATTGTGGGCCGCGGTCTGTTAAATCGCCGACAAAACCGAGTTTCCGCCCATCTGGGTGAATGGGAATGCCGCTGTCCCATTCATATCCAAGCTTTTTAGTTAGCTTTACAAACTCTGAATAACATCCATGAATATCGCCAATGATATCGATTTTCATCGTTTCATTCTCCTTTAGTAAAGTAATGAATGCGCATGATTATTATAAAATAAAAAGCCGCTGATCATGCGGCTTTTTATTCTTCGGAAGAAAACATAAACTTTTTCGTGCGTGAATGGACATTCAAAACAAGTCCAATGGCTAACATATAAGTCGCAAGCGAACTTCCCCCATAACTGATAAATGGAAGCGGAAGACCGGTGATTGGCAAAAGTCCAATGGTCATTCCAACGTTTTGAAATACTTGGAATGTAATCATTCCGATGACCCCGGCGCATAAGTAGCTTCCGTATAAATCATTGCTTTCTAAAGCAATATGAACCATACGGTAAATAAGAAGGAAAAATAGTGAAATGACAACACTTGCACCAATGAACCCGAACTGTTCGGCGATGATTCCGAAAATGAAGTCGGTATGTGCTTCAGGAAGATATACGTCTAGATTGCCATATCCTTTTCCGTATAATTCTCCGGACCCAATCGCAAGCAGTGAACGAATGAGCTGGAAGCCTTGTTCATTGGAATATTCATAAGGAGCAAGCCAGCCATAAAAACGGTTTAACTGATATTCTTCTAAAATATATTTGTGGAAAAAGTCAGGGAATCGGAAGAAAATAAATAAAAGAATAGCGACGGCCATCAATCCAGCAAACACAATTCCGAGAATGATGCGCCAGCGAATGCCAGAAACGAGCACAAGTGATCCGGTAACGGCAACAAACACCATCGACATTCCTAAATCCGGTTGCTTCATTAGCAATATTAATGGCGGCAAAACAGTTAAGGCGATTTTGCCAAGCAGCCTAAAGTCATCTTTTACGGTCGGTTCCGGATATTTCTCGCGATGGTTAATGATAATGCGGCTAAGAACGATAATCATAAAAATTTTCATTAATTCAGATGGCTGAAAATTCCCGCCTGGAAGAGAGTACCAGCTTGTTGCTCCTTTAATGGTGACTGTACCAGGAACGTTAAATTCAAGACCCAATAACAGCAACATTCCAAATCCATATAAATACCACGCGATTTGGAAAAAACGATCATAATCGATAATCATGGTTAATGCGATAACAACACCACCAATCGCATACCATTGCAATTGTTTATAAGCAAAATTGACATTCTGCAATTTTTCCGGCAAAGTTGGTTGTGCGCTATGAATAGCGATCGCGCTAACAATCGCCATTAAAAACAAAATAAACAACAAATTATAATCAAGCTTTGGTTGTGATAGTCGATCTTGTTCCATATTATGACCCTCTCCATCATGAATAAAAACATGCCATATACCATATTAACGAATTACGATATTTTTGCAAAGAGTTTTGATTCATTTACTTTCTGTGAGACTTATCATATAATAAAATTAACACTAGGTACTAATAACAAATATTAATTTTAATGGATATAGGAGGATGACGAATGAATTTATCGTTAAAAGGACGTACATATGTGGTTATGGGAGTGGCGAATAAACGCAGTATTGCATGGGGAATTGCGCGGTCTCTGCATGCAGCGGGGGCTCGTCTTGTGTTTACATACGCTGGGGAACGTTTTGAAAAAGAGGTTCGTTCTCTTGTTGATACGCTGGAGGATGAAAACTCTCTTCTTTTGCCGTGTGATGTGACAAAAGATGAAGAAATAATCCAATGCTTCCAACAAATTAAGGAGCAAGTTGGCGTCATTCATGGGGTTGCCCACTGTATTGCGTATGCAAACAAAGAAGATTTAAGCGGAGAATATGTGAATGTAAGCCGCGAAGGATTTTTGCTTGCCCATAACATCAGCGCTTATTCATTAACCGCTGTTGCCAGGGAAGCGAAAGAGTTGATGACCGAAGGTGGAAGCATCGTCACATTAACATACCTTGGCGGTGAACGTGTGGTACAAAATTACAACATTATGGGTGTGGCAAAAGCAGCGCTTGATGCAAGTGTAAAATATTTAGCAAACGATTTAGGAAAATACGGCATCCGTGTCAATGCCATTTCGGCAGGACCGATTCGGACGTTATCGGCAAAAGGGGTTAGCGATTTCAACTCGATTTTAAAACAAATCGAAGAACGCGCTCCGCTTCGTCGCACGACGACGCAAGAAGAAGTTGGCGATGCGGCACTATTTTTATTTAGCGATTTGTCACGCGGCATTACGGGGGAAATTATCCACGTCGATTCTGGGTACCATATTTTAGGGTATTAAAATGAAAATTAGAGCCGGATCATCGATCATTCCCATCCAGCAATGGTGATAGCGATCGAAAAACGTTATATAAATCGGATTAGCTGTTCCTAGAAAAGGAGCAGCTTGTTTTTTTGAGTAACTTCTTGGCAATTCTCATGATAAACAGCATACATATATAAGGCAACAGTTGAAAAAGGAGGGGACTATCGATGAAACGGCGGGATATAGTGGAAAATGAGCCGCTTCTTTATATCGTGCAGCCGAAGATGGAGCGTGTGGTTTCTTACATGCAGAAAACGTTTAAAAGCAAAAAGGCTGTCGAAAAAAAAGCGGAGCATGAGAACGAATGGGGACATGAAGAAATTGTCCAAGAGCAAGAAAAGCAGTTTCAACAAATGTCGCTAGAGGAACAGCTGTCCTTTTTAGCCAATCTCCCAGAGCATCTTGCCAATATAAAATGCAAGCTCATTAGTACGGACGGAGAAAGAGAAGGAATCATCCGTGAATATGATAAAACGGAAATTATCATGGATACTGCTTTCGGAGAGGTTGCGATTCCAAGAAAGGAGGTCGTTTCCCTTACGTTAATTGGTTTTTCGGAGAAGGGAGAAGAAGAACATCGTGGCCGCTACTGAACTTTTTCTTTTTATTTTAGGAACATTTCGGTTAACGAGATTGATCATGTATGATTCGATTACTGCTTTTTTACGGAAGCCGTTTCATGAAATTGTGGAAGAAACATTACCTGATGGAACGGTACAATCATTTTTGAATATTAAAGGAAGCGGTCTGCGCCATTGGATCGGGGAGCTGCTGAGCTGCTATTGGTGCACAGGAATTTGGTGTGCTGCTATTCTTTATATCGGCAACATATTCTGCCCTATTATATTTCATCCACTCCTTATGATATTGGCGATTGCTGGGGGCGCATCTTTCATCGAATGGGCAGTGGAAAAATGGGATTCATAAAAACGAGCGGGGGAAAAGAAAGGTCTCCCGCTCGTTTTCTTGTATCTATGATAAAGTATCGATTAATACGCGCAAAGCAAGAAATCATTGCAACATCATGGAATGTTTACGGGATTTTCGACAACAGTTTTTGGCCAATGCCAATTACATCCAAAACATCAAAACGTGATGAAAAAGGAGAAACACATTTTTTCCACACCACATAAACTAATAATACACTACACAGCTTGGAGGTTATAGCGATGAAAAAAGGAATTCAACCACAGCAAATTAAGGCAAAACGGGTGTATTCTTCCAAAAAGACGACTGCGAAGCGGGCAGGAGGATGTGGCTGCGGCAGAACAATAAAAAGAAATAATGGATGAACTGTGAAAAATGCCTATACCTTCATCTGCCTAGTTGCATAATCTAACAATGCAACAAGTCGACAGGAAGGAGGAATGGGCATGTCTGGTCGTAAAAAATCTCGTGTTATTCATGTCGATAAGCTAATTATTCATGCTGACGATGTGATAATAGTTCCAAAAGGACGCATTCGCGATTCGTGGTTATTTCCGCATCGCGAAGATGTAGAAGCAATCGAAGATGTTCATGAAGAATCACCGCATGATGATCATAAGCATGATGATCATGAAGAGGAAAGAAGACCTTTTTCCTGGATTTAAGCATTTGGTGAAAATGGATGGGGGAAGCGTAAGTGGAACGCTTTAAAAACTATGGTCTTTGGCTTGCCATCGGTTCTTTTATCTTTTTGGCGCTGCAAACATTTGGCGTCGATATTGATTTAGGGAAGTACGAGCGTCTGTATGAAGCATTTTTAAGCATTCTCGTCATCGCAGGGATTATTAACAACCCATCTCTTGGCCGCGGTTTTTCTGACAAAGTGAATGAAGAAAAATAAGTATAAAGAAAAGGCTGTCCGGTTCTATGGACAGCCTAATTTTTTGTAAAAAATGACAATTATATTTTTCTGCAAAAAAATCCATTCTAACAATTGTAATCGATACTACCGCAATATTAGGGAGGGAATAAACATGACTGTTGCAACTCAAGTAAAACAAACGTTAGCAAGTTTAAAATCAGCTCAAGCAAGCTTCGAATCGTTCGCATTACAAACGGAAAATCAAGCAGCAAAACAACTTTATCAACAAGCAGCGCAACAAACACAAGCGATCGTTGATTTAGTCAACTCTCGCGTGCAAGAAATTCAAAACGAAGAGCCACAATATAAACAACAATAACACATGCTATTTTGCAGCGAGATCGAGTTTCCAAAGATGTTGAAAAAAGGTTGGTTATATACCAACCTTTTTTCGAACGAAATACATAAATGGATGGGTTGATGAGAATGAGAAAATGGTTGATTATGACGATTGTTATCGGCATATTAATGGGCGGCTGTGCGAATGAAAACAAAGTAAAGCAACAGTCGATGCAAGGATCTGATTTCATGGAAATAAATACAAATGGAGCGCAACAGGCTGCCATAAATCAGCAAGCGGCAGAACAAGCAGTTGCGCATCTTAAGGAAAGAGATGATATAAAAGATGTCGTTGCTGTAAACACAAGCAATAAACTGCTTGTCGCTTATCAAATAAAGCATATGCATCGATTTTATCGCAAACAAATCGAAAAAGAAATTGATCGTCAGTTAATACGTTTATTTCCAAATTATCAAATTGTTTCATCGAGTGATTTAAAAATTTTTTGGAAAACAGAAGAGTTGCGTGGCAAATTAGGAAATAAAAAATGGAATGAACGGAAAGTGGATCAACAAATAGAAAAGATCAAACAATTAAGCGAAGAGCTCACGTAAGGGGTGGCACCATGGCAAACGAGAAACGAAAAAAACTTACTCCCGTACAACAAGAATATCATTTATTTGAGAAAGAACGAGAAACGAAACGCCCTGTCTTGAAAAACTGTGTTCGCGCTTTCCTTATTGGCGGGCTAATTTGTACCATTGGGCAAGCGATATCGTATCTTTACATGTACTTTTTTGATTTTACGGAGCAAACGGTGGGAAATCCGACCGTTGCGACGATGGTATTTATTTCAATGATTTTAACCGGACTTGGAGTGTATGACCGGATTGCGCAATTTGCTGGGGCTGGAAGCGCTGTTCCTGTTACAGGCTTTGGGAATGCCGTTATTTCGGCAGCGATTGAGCATCGGACGGAAGGATTTGTGCTTGGGGTTGGCTCGAACATGTTCAAGCTGGCAGGGTCGGTTATTTTATTTGGTACGTTTTCCGCCTTTGCCGTTGCATTAGTGAAAACGATCGCAACGAAATGGGGTGGTTTATAATGCTAAAAGGGCATCGGACATGGGTGTTTGAAAACAAACCGACTATTTTGTCAACGGCGACTGTTGGAGGGCCGTTCGAGGCAAACGGCCGCATCGCCGATGATTTCGATCTGCTTCATGAAGATTTGTGGCTCGGTGAGGAATCGTATGAAAAGGCGCACAAAGTGCTGCTGGAAGAAGCGATGTTCAAAGCGATGGAAAAAGCGGGAATAGAAAAAGAGAAAGTGCAGTTTCTAATTGCCGGAGATCTTATTAACCAGATGACCCCGACTAGTTTTGCGGCACGAACGATTGGCGCTCCATATTTAGGGGTGTTTGGCGCCTGCTCTACTTCGATGGAAGGATTGGCGTTAAGTGCTTTTATTGTGAATTACGGTGGGGCAGACTATATATTGACAGGTGCGTCAAGTCATAATGCGGCGGTAGAGAAGCAATTCCGTTATCCAACGGAATACGGAGGGCAAAAGCCGCCAACCGCCCAATGGACAGTCACCGGGGCAGGTGTAGCGCTTATCAGCTCTCACGGCGACGGACCGCGTGTTACATCAGCGACGATCGGCCGAGTCATTGATATGGGATTGAGCGACCCGTTCAATATGGGAGGAGCGATGGCACCTGCGGCAGTAGATACGATCGAAGCACATTTGCGCGATATGCAAATTGATGCCTCTTACTATGACTTGATCGTCACCGGGGATTTAGGAAAGATCGGGCATGAAATATCGTTCGATTTATTGCGTCAACATGGAGTGAATGTAGAGGAAGATCGCTATCAAGACTGTGGATTGATTATTTACCGGGAAGGTCAGCCCGTATTAGCGGGAGCGAGCGGTGCTGGTTGTTCTGCCACTGTCGTATACGGGCATTTGTTAAACCGAATGAAACGAGGAGAGCTGAAAAGAATTCTCGTCGTTGCAACCGGCGCCCTTCTATCGCCGCTTTCGTTCCAGCAAAACGAAACGATTCCTTGCATTGCTCACGCGGTGGCGATCGAGTATGGAGGTGATGAATCATGATGTCGATGTTTTTTTGGGCGTTTGTTGTCGGTGGGCTTATTTGTGTTATTGGACAAATTTTGATGGATGTGTTCAAACTGACTCCTGCCCATACGTTGGCATCTCTGGTTGTCGTTGGCGCCATTTTAGATGGTTTCGGTTTATATGAGCCGCTCATTGATTTTGCTGGCGCTGGTGCAACGATTCCGATTACCAGTTTTGGGAATTCGCTAGTTCACGGGGCGCTTCAAGAGGCGGACAGACATGGCATTATTGGAGTGCTGACGGGAATGTTTGAAGTCACAAGTTCTGGTATTTCGGCAGCAATTGTATTTGGATTTATCGGTGCACTATTATTCCGACCAAAAGGATAAGGAGGAAAAGCGATGACCGTTGCCTCGCAAGTAAAACAAAGTCTAGCGAGCTTAAAGAGCATTCATGCCGGACTGCAAGGGCTTGCTCTCATTTCACAAGATGAAGAGGCGCAGAGAACGTTTCATGAGGCGATGATGATGATAGAGGAAATTATTGCTGATATAAAAAAGCGTATCGGCAAGCTGGAATTGGAGGAGCCTCAATATCATGGAAAGTAAGGAGCATGATCGATGCCAGCATGGTTAGAAGTAGCAATTCGTTCGGTTTTTATTATAATTGGGTTGTTTATCATTACACGGATATTAGGAAAAAAACAATTAGCAAAACTTTCGTTTTTTGAGTATATCGTCGGCATTACCATTGGCGACATTGCGGGAACGATGTCAATGGATTTAAGTATTAGTCTGGAGGAAGGAATTACAAGTATTTTAATTTGGGCGTTATTCCCGGTGGCTACTTCCCGTCTTTCACTGCGAAATAAAAAATTCCGCAACTTCGTTGAAGGCAATTCGACGGTCTTTATTAAAAACGGCAAAGTGTTAGAAGAAAATTTAAAACGGGAAAAATATACCGTCGATGAATTGCTCGAGCAGCTTCGCAAAAAAGATGTGTTTCGTGTGGCAGATGTGGAATTTGCGGTGCTTGAGCCGAACGGCGAGTTAAACGTGTTATTGAAACGGGAAAAACAGCCGTTAACCGTTGGGGACGTATTTCCAAACCCGCCGTCAGAAAAGGAGCCGCAAACAGTAATTATGGACGGCATGATTTTAGATGAGCCGCTTGCGACGATAGGGCTGAACCGCGGCTGGCTAAAACAGGAATTGGATAAACAAGGGGTGGCGATCGAGAATGTGTTTTTAGGCCAAGTAGACTCTTACGGTCAGCTGACGCTTGACTTGTATGACGATAAAATCCAAATTCCTGAGCCGCAAGAGAAAAAGCTGCTGCTAGCGGCGATCAAAAAAGTGCAGGCAGACTTTGAATTATTCGCTTTGCAAACAGAGTCAAAGGAAGCAAAAGAACTATATAAGACAAACGCTGAAAAAATGCAGAAACTATTGCAAAAAGTGGAGCCATTTTTACGAAACTAAAGGAGGCATATACTAAATGGAAAAAAAACGTATTCGGACGACAGACGAAGAAATTAAACTGGAATTAAAGAAAAACAGCCGTGCAAGCACCACCGATGAAGAAATATCGATTGAATTTATGTACAACGAAAACAATGTCACCCATCAGCCGAAAGATTATGAAGATATTGAGTATTAACAGACGTATTGGAAAGCAAAATTTTTCTAAGACGGCCATCGGCAATTAAAAAGCGTTTCTGTTCTTTGAACAAAAGCGCAAAATGCAAAGAAAGTTAGAAAAAGCCGCTAGGGAATATTCACCCGACAAGCGGCTTTTTTGTTTGCAAAAATTTATACGGTTAATGACTGCAAGAATTCTTTTACTTCTTCTGGTGTTTTCGCATTGGCGCTATGGAGATGAGCAATTTTTTCCCCATTTCGGAAGACGAGCAAACTTGGAATGCCCATCACTTGGTACTTTTCAGCAAGCTCTGGAAAATCGTCGCGATTAATTTCGAACCAATCGTATTGCGAATATTCGTTAACGATATCATCGATAAACATGTTCATTCTTGTGCAATCTGGGCACCATGTTGTATAAAACTTTACAATTACCGGTTTTTCCCCCGAAATGACCTCTTGGAATTGTTCTGTCGTTTGGAGCTCTTTCAATAGAATTTCCCCCTTGAATGAAGTAGTGTCCGCTTATACTTTATCACATTTTTGTGGAAAAAAAGAATTTATATGCCTTGGCACATTGTCCCCTAAATTGCATAAACAAATGGTAAGGAAGGAGGGGATAGGATGAGCCGCGAGTTGGAAAAAGCGCTGGAAACGTGGGCGAATTCTAAAAAGGAGGGACATGAGCAGTTTATTAAGCTGTTTGAACAATGGGGAAGAGACTTCGATAAAAAAATACAGGAAATCGAGAAGTTAAATAACCAATTTTTAAAAGGAGTCCAAGGAAACTTGGATTATATGAACAAGTGGTTTTCGAAAAAGGAAAACCAGTTTTCGAAGCTGTTTCGGATATTTGGGGAATAGATTTCCATATATGCCTATACCAGTTGCAAGCGTGATGAATACGATGAAGTAACAAAGCGTAAGGAGGTGCACTATTATGGGCTTTGGATGCTGCGGTTTCGGCGGATACGGAGGCTTCGGCTATGGAGGCTTTGGCTATGGCGGTTTCGGCCATGGCAGTAGCTTTGTGTTGATTGTTGTGTTGTTCATTTTGTTAATTATTGTCGGTGCTGCGTTTGTATACTAATGTCATGTAATGGGTGCGGGCTGTTCTATTCGACGGGCAGCTCGTACTTTTTCTTTCTGATGTATGCACTTATTGGTTTTCAATTCATACGATATAAGAGGAAAAGGAGGATTTGGTAAATGGATAATCAGTTTTTTAAAAATATCGAAAAGAAAACAGGCGTAAATATGAAAGACGTATTCGAATTAGCCAATTCTTTGCAAAATGCCAATTTTAAAGACGAAAAAACAGTGCGTCACGTCATCAAACGCGTCGCGCAAATCGCCAATCGGAAAGTGCCAAAAGAGCTAGAAGACCAAATCGTCAAAACGATCATTCAAAACGGAAAACAACTTGATTTTAGCACGATTGCTAACATGTTGAATAACAAAAAGTAAGCAAAAGGGAGTCTTCGGAATCGAAGCTCCCTTTTGTTCTTTATATTCCCTAAGAAAAAATGAATATTGGCAACTAAGGCGAATCAATTACAAAAAGACAGCCTTGAAAATCTATAATTATAAAAAATAGTAAACAAAGGAAATAAAAATGCGCAAAGGAATAGACGTTACAATGATTGCTTTCATTCCGAATGAAGCGTGCTGTTGTAGGGCATGGACAATATACAGAAGATATAAAGAAACTAGTGCAGCAAAATATGATATGGCGTGAAAATGATTGACTAAGTCACGAACGGCTTATGTATGAAAGGGAAATGAAATTGTATTTTCTCTTGGCTGCTATACGTACAGCATAACCGCTTATGTAACAACAGTGTACGCAACTATTCTTTATGGATTGCAGGAGCAGGGACCGTACCATCGTTTGATACGGTCTTAAAGCGATTTTACCATCGTTACATGAGGGATTCCAGCATCCATAAACACATCGGAAACAGTTTGATATCCAAGTTTTTGATAAAATGGCTCCGCATGTGTTTGCGCGTTCAGTTTTACTTTTGGGACACCTTGTTTTTTTGCAAACTGCTCAATCGCTTCCATAATCAGCTTTCCTGCCCCACTGCCGCGATATTGCGGCAAAACGCAAATTCGTTCGATCTTGCCTAGACCGTTATCGATCGTGCGAAATCTGCCGGCACCAATCGGTTTTTCCCCATCGTACAAAACAAAATGCATCGCTTCTTGCTCAAATTCATCAATTTCTTCTTCTTCCGGAACATGCTGCTCTTCGATAAATACGATTCGTCGAACAAGCAAGGCATCTTTGTATAAAGATGTATCATTTTTTGTTCCGATTGCTACGTTCATATTACTCTTGTTCCTTTCCTCCAACAAGAAATGTTTCATATACTGTCCATGAGCCGTTTTCCAGTTGATATAGAAGGTGGAAGCGGTCAACCGTTTCTTCAAAATGAACGTTTTGCATCCGTAATTGTCCGTATACATCAGCATATTCAGCGTTTGGCAAATCACGGCCGATGGTAATATGAGGGACAAATACGTATTCTGACTTATCAGCAAGGATTCCGCTGTGAAGCCGTTCATGGAGACGCTCGAGCGTTTCGTTCGGCTCCACTTTTAAATAAATAACATTGCTTGCCGGATAAAATGAGCTAAACTTTGTCACTTTTAACGGAATGACATCTGTTTCAGCGGCGATTTTGCGCAGTTCCTTCACAATTTCTTTAATTTGCTGGTCGTCAGCTTCAAAAGGCTCTTTTAAGGTTAAATGCGGCGGAATGAGGGCGTAATGGCTGTCGTAGCGCTTTCTATAGGAATTGGCAAAATCTTGTATTCGTTTCGAAGGAAATAAAGCAATACCATATTTCATAAAAACCCCTCCTTATGATAAGTAGTACTTAATTATAACAAAATTCCGAAAAACATAGTAGTGTTTACAAAGAAAGGATATGCGCGATTGCACGCGGAACGTCAGGCTGCCAATATGTCCATGCATGACCGCCATCAAATTCGTTGTATTCGTACAAAAATCCTTTTTGAATAAACGCTTCACGCGCCTTCCGATTTGGAGTGATAAAATCGCGCACGTTTCCGTCCGTCGTTTTCACTGCTGTTTCGTTTGTGCCCACCGAATGGTAAATTTGCAATAATGGCGGTTCCGAAAATTGTAAAATTTCCTCGATGATTCCTTCATCGATATATGGCGACTGCATCGCAATTTTTCCAAATGTATGCGGATACAATAATCCTGCCATTAGTGATACAGTGCCGCCAAGGGAATCGCCGATGAGCGCGCGTCCTTTTCCGATTTGGTACGTAGGAAACGTTTGATCTAAAAACGGAACGAGCTCATGTGCTAAAAAACGCAAATAACGGCTGTTTTTCTTTCCGTTTGGATGATATTTCTCATAGCGGTCCTTAACATCGCGATATGGAATTCCGATGACAATGGTGCGGTCAATCTCGCCGTTTTCCATCAGTTGTTCAATAACGCTTTTTATTTTCCCGTACATAAAATAATCTTTCCCATCCTGAGCGATAAGAAGAGAATACTTATGAAGCGGGGAAAACGAACTTGGCAAATAGGCAAGCAGCGTTATTTCCTCATCCAGCTCATCACTATAAATAGTGTAATCACGCATTGTCCCTTTTTGTAATGCCATGATGGATCCTCCAATAAAAACAGATTCACCTGTTATTGTAACATATTTTTGTAAAAACATGTTAACAAACACAGCGGATTATGATGAATATTTACATAAAAAAGCGCCGGGAGTTTTTCCAACGTATAAAAACAACATATCAATTTGAAAAATTTTAAAAATTCCTTGCAAACTCACAATAAATGAGGTACATTTTTAGTAATCAGAAAAAATGAATAGTGAAGGATGCATTCTTATCAAGAGAAGTGGAGGGAACTGGCCCTATGAAGCTTCAGCAACCAGCCAATTTTTGGCCAGGTGCTAAATCCAGCGAATTGAATTTTTTCAATTCGGCAGATAAGAAGAAGCACTGATCGACGTATGGAAAAGTCTTCTTCTTAGAAGACTTTTTTTATTTTATAGAAGAGGGAGAGATACAGATGGAGAAAATGGAAACGTTATTGGCGCAAATCGGAAACCGCAGTGACACGGTCACAGGAACGGTCAATCCGCCCGTCTATTTTTCGACCGCGTACCGTCATGAAGGAATCGGGAAGTCTACCGGATTTGACTACATTCGTACCGGCAATCCGACGCGGAAAATCGTCGAGGAAGCGATCGCAAAGCTAGAAGGAGGAGACCAAGGCTACGCGTTCAGCTCGGGCATGGCGGCCATTCAGACGGTTCTTGCGTTATTTGAAAGCGGGGATGAATTTCTCGTTTCCTCCGATTTATATGGAGGTACATATCGTTTATTTGAACGCGGCTGGCGAAAATACGGCTTGTCTTTTCATTATGTAGATTTTCGCGACATACGATTAGTAGAGAACTACATCACCGAAAAAACAAAAGCGATTTTTTTAGAAACACCGACGAACCCGTTAATGCAGGAAACGGACATTGCTGAAGTGGCAAAATTTGCGAAAAAACATGGACTGCTTCTCATTGTCGACAACACGTTTTACACACCAGTTTTTCAGCGTCCGATCGAGCAAGGAGCCGATATCGTCATCCATAGTGCAACAAAATATTTAGGAGGCCATAACGATGTGTTGGCAGGTCTCGTCGTTGCGAAGGGGGAGGAACTTTGCAAGCGGCTCGCGGAATATCAGAACGCAATTGGCGCTGTGCTTTCACCGTTTGATTCGTGGCTGCTTATTCGCGGCATGAAGACGCTGGCGCTTCGGATGCGACAGCACGAAGAAAACGCGAAACGAATCAGTGAATTTTTAGCGGCGCATGAAGATATTACTGATGTATTATACCCGGGAAGAGGCGGCATGTTGTCGTTCCGCTTGCGCGAAGAAAAATGGGTCAACCGCTTTTTGCAAAGTTTACGATTAATTACATTCGCCGAAAGTTTAGGTGGAGTCGAAAGCTTTATTACATATCCAGCAACGCAAACACATGCCGATATTCCAGAAGAAATCCGCATCGCCAACGGTGTCTGTAACCGGCTGCTTCGTTTCTCTGTCGGCATCGAGCATGTCGAAGATTTAATTTCTGACTTATCGCAAGCGTTAAAAAGTATGAAAGAGGTGTAGGGAGATGGAACAACACGTATCTTTTCAAACGAAACTGCTCCATAATAAATGGAAAATGGATCCTCAAACGGGAGCGGTCAGTGTGCCGATTCAGCACGCTTCCACGTTCCATCAATTTGATTTTGACACATTCGGCAAATATGATTATAGCCGCTCAGGCAATCCGACGCGCGAAGCGTTGGAAGAGACGATTGCGGCGTTAGAAGGAGGGGTGCGCGGTTTCGCCTTCTCATCCGGAATGGCGGCGATTTCCACCGCTTTTCTCCTCTTGTCCAAAGGCGATCATGTGCTTGTGACGGAAGACGTTTACGGCGGTACGTACCGAATGATTACCGAGGTATTGAGCCGCTTTGGCATTGAATATACGTTCGTTGATATGACGGATTTGCATGAAGTAGCTTCCCATATTCGCCCGAATACAAAAGTCATTTACGTTGAAACCCCATCGAATCCGCTTTTAAAAGTGACCGATATTCGCGGGATTGTGAAGCTTGCGAAGGCAAATGGCTGTTTAACGTTTTTAGATAATACGTTTATGACTCCCGCTCTGCAGCGTCCGCTCGATCTTGGTGTCGATGTCGTCCTTCATAGCGCGACGAAATTTTTATCGGGGCATAGCGACGTTGTTGCCGGGCTTGCTGTTGTAAAAGACGAGGAACTTGCCAAACAGCTGTACAAATTGCAAAACTCTTTCGGAGCGGTGCTCGGCGTCCAAGACGCATGGCTTGTGTTGCGCGGATTAAAGACGCTGCACGTCCGCCTCGAACAATCGTCGCAATCCGCGCTTGCCATCGCCCGTTATTTAGCAAACCATCCAAAAGTGGAAGAAGTGTATTATCCAGGGCTTACGTATCATCCGGGCCATGCGATTCAGCGCTACCAAGCATCAGGCTTTGGCGCGGTATTATCGTTCCGCCTTGCCGATGAAGAAGCGGTCCGAACGTTTGTAAAGCATGTTCGCATCCCCGTATTTGCCGTCAGCTTAGGAGCAGTCGAATCGATTTTATCGTATCCTGCCAAAATGTCACATGCGGCGATGCCGAAAGAAGAACGGGAGCGGCGCGGCATCACGGACGGCTTGCTGCGTCTTAGTGTCGGCCTTGAAGCCGCTGACGATCTAATTGCCGATTTCGAGCAAGCACTGTCATATGTCAAAGAAACATCATCATCCACTGTTTCAGCACGATAAAATAAAAAGGTATGCGCCAAAAGAAGCTGCCTCGCGCATACCTTTTCGTTTATTCTGTCAAATGAAATGTCTCTGCTGATAATATAATCATGTGATCAAAGGAATAAATATAGAGCGCTAAATAACATAATGATGTATTGAAAGCGGGGATTTACGATCGTTCTTGCCCTATTGCCTGTACGCGACAATGCTGTATAGAGATTAACACCCAAAATCGCTAGATGAAAATTTTTTAAAAAAGTATTTGACAAAGATCAGGCATATCCATATAATAATAGATGTGTTCAACAGAATATGATTCCGTAGCTCAGCTGGGAGAGCGCCACCTTGACAGGGTGGAGGTCGCTGGTTCGAGCCCAGTCGGAATCATCGGGTAAAGAAGCCGTAAATCCTTGATATACAAGGGTTTACGGTTTTTTGTTTTTATATAAACGAACTCAGCTCTCTTGTGGTCACAATTTTGGTCACAGATACAACATTCTAGCTATTAAACAGTTGGCTTGCAAGACGTTTAGATGCTTTTTTTGCATGTTAGGCAAAACATGTGAATAAGTGTCCAGCGTGATTTTTACACTACTATGATCTAATCGTTCTGATATGAGCTTGATGTTTTCTCCTTGTTGTAGCATCAAACTTGCGTGTGTATGTCTTAAATCATGGAATCGGATTTTAGGTAGATTGTCCTTGTCAGAGAATAAAAAGGGATAACACCCTCATTCCCTGACAAGACCAGCAAACAGAATACGATAAAAAAACTTACATTTTAAAATCCCTTCAAGAATTTGTTTTTGTTCCATTTGCCTTTTTATATCAGAAGGCCATTTTTTATTAATCAATGTGTGTTGCTGTCTAGGATCTAAATTTTAAAGTTAGGAATATACTTCTCAGGATTTTTAATTTTATTTTGATGCTCAGCAATCTGTTTATTTAATTGAATTTATTGCTTTTCTAATTTCATCTGGAGACTTATTTAATTGTTTATAAAATAAGAATGCTTTCCTCCACTTTTAGCAATAGCATAAGCATTTTTAGCGCCCTTAACAACCACCTCATCCCCAGTTTTTCTGTTATGTTCAACGCCGTTTCTTTTACTTCTTTTTCGACTCCGCTCATCCATACGCGGGGTGTTGGACCAATTCCAGCCAAGGCTGGCTGCGGCCCCTGTAGGACAGAGCCAACATTCTCGAGAAAGTTTTTGGATTTTCCTTGCTTACGTACTCTTGAAACCCAGGATAAAATAATAAAAAAGAGCCAACTGTATTATTGTTGACCCTTTCTTGTAAATGTACCGCATCCGGTTTGTACATCAACTTTATGAATATAGGAATTCCCATTGTGGTTACGATTCCGGGATCGAAAGTCCGCCGAGATAAAAATTTATGAGGCGTTCAAAAGCTTCATATATATTATTATGTCACACAGGATTTGCCGTTTCCTTCCGGGTGACTTCGTCAATTTTATCTATAAACATTTGGAAAACACGTCTTTTCTCTTCTAAATCACGAATAGATTCTTTCAGTTTTTCATATTTCTCTTCAAATGGTAGATGGTAACGCTGGCGAATCGTTTTAATGATTTCTTCGTTCACTGTCGACTGAATCACTTGCTTTGTAATGTTGTATTTATACGCGTAAACTCTTAACTCTTGTTTGACTTTCTCATATTCTTCATTAATCTGGCTCAATACTTCAGATATTTCTTCCTTCCATTCTTCAAGGGATTTCTGTATGTACGATTGTTTCGTCATTTCATCCATGAAAACACCTTCCCGCCGTCTATATAGTTTGTCCCTTCCTCATTTTAACGCAACTTTTTTACACCCTGTTTTCTGAAAAATTACATTGTCATTTCATTTATGATTTATGGATATGACACAGCCTATTTCACAATAGACAAAGATGAATTGAAAGACTTGGAGAATGCTGAACTTCGTTTAGTACATAAAGTGACGAAAGAAGTGATTCAAACGTTGCCGTTGAAAGTCTTGAAAAAATGATGGAAGGGACAGATACATATGTCATTTTCGGATTGGTTATCATTAATTTGGCACATCTTATATCCAAGCATCGTAGTTTTTGTTGTTCTGTTTGCAGTTTGGAGAATTACTTCGTTTCTAATAAACGGTTTTAAGCCCTTAATTCAAAAAATTGACGGCACTTATCCCACCAATCAAAAAAGTTTTATAGAGGGATATAATGGCAAGCGATATCGTGTATTTCGGAAAAAGGATAAATACGACGAACTGATGGATGATATGAATAGGAAATTTCAGGAGGATAGTTTAAGATTTAGCGAGGAAAATTTAAGGGAAAGTATGAGATTTCAAGAAGAATCGCTACATTCTTTTAACGAAGATTCTATGCGTTTTCACTACAACAGGCAAAACATCTAACAAATTTGACCCGACTGGAAAAGTAACAAGAGCGCAGATGGCGGTGTTTGTAAAACGGGCATTAGATAGATTACCAAGAAAAACAAATTGCTAATCTAAATCCTTTTGTGAAAGAAGTAGTATCTTTGGTTAATAAAGAACGTGCAAAAGAAAAACGTCCTCCATTAAAGTTAGCGTTAGATGTAACGAGAGTTGCTCAATTAAAAGCAGAAGACATGCAAAAGAACGATTACTATGATCATGTATCACCTGTATATGGAGATGTAGATAATATGTTAAGTAAATTTAACATTAAATTTAAGTATGCAGGTGAAAATATTGCAGGTGGTCAAATGACTCCAGAAGAAGTAATGACTGACTGGATGAATAGTCCGGGTCATCGTGCTAATATTTTAGACCCAGTTTATACAGAGATAGGTGTCGGAGCCGCTAGTGTAGGTAGTGTGAATGGAAAACATGTATATTATTGGGTGCAAATGTTTGTAGCAAGATAATTATTCGCAATCTGCTATTCTTTATGTTTTTCACACGGGGCTTTGGCTCCGTGTTTTTATTTTGCATATATTCCCCATTCCCTTTAATTCTGCTAATGAACAATAAGAATTTAAAGATAAAATAATAAGATATTTAAAATAAATATCTCGAATCTATATTAAATTAATAAGAAAACGTTTACAAATTATTTCATAGGAGGAATGGCGCATGTCTGAAGTAAAAACAGTTGAAAAATTTTCTATGTGGAAAATGATGCCTATTGGTGGTGTATGGAAATCTGGATCTAGCAATAGAGAATGTGTTGTGACAAATCCATACAATAACGAAGTGCTTGTCACTTTTAACTATGCAAGCAAAGAAGATATCAATGAAGCGTATGAAACAGCGCAAAAAGCTCAGAAGAGTTGGGGACAAACTTCTGCGTATGAACGTATTCGTGTTTTAGAAAAAGTTGCGCAACTCATCGAGAAAAAAAGAGAAGAGATTGTTGAAATTCTCGTGAAAGAATCTGGGAGTACAAAATTAAAAGCAAATATTGAGGTTGATTGTGCCATTGCGGATGTAAAAGAAGCAGCAAAATATCCACTACAAATGGAAGGTTCTATTCGTGAATCTCTCATTCCTGGAAAAGAAAACCGCGTTTATCGTGACCCAATTGGAGTTGTAGGGGCTATCACGCCTTGGAACTGGCCATTCTATTTAACAATTCGCGTCGTCGCTCCAGCTATTGCAACAGGAAATGGTGTTGTACTGAAACCAGATTCCCAAACACCGATTTCTGGTGGACTCATTATTGCAAAAATTTTTGAAGAAGCTGGGCTTCCACAAGGTGTGTTAAATGTAACAGTGGCTGACCTTGAAGAAATCGGTGATTACTTTGTTGAACATCCAATTCCTGAAGTTATTTCTTTCACAGGATCAACAAAAGCAGGGCAACATATTGGGGCATTAGCTGTTAAACATCTTAAAAAACCTGCACTTGAATTGGGTGGAAACAACGCTTTTATCGTACTTGACGATGCCGATGTGGATCAAGCTGTATCTGCAGCAACATTTGGTAAATATATGCATTCGGGTCAAATATGTATTGCGATCAATCGGATTATCATCGATCGAAAACTTTATCAACCGTTTGTTGAAAAATTCAAAGAGGCCACTAAGGCCATAAAAGTTGGAGATCCGTCCGAAGATGACACAGTTATTGGTCCATTAATTAATAAAAAACAAGTGGATCGAGCTATTCAGTTAGTAGAACAAACACTTAAAGAAGGTGCAACATTAATTCACGAAGGAAAAGTGGAAGGAAACTTAATTTATCCATATATTCTAGGGGATGTGACAAATGATATGGCAGCTGCCCAAAATGAAGTGTTCGCCCCTATTGCGGTCATCATTCCTGTTGATAGTGAAGAAGAGGCTATTGAAGTAGCAAATGGAACTCCATTTGGATTAAGCGGGGCTGTATTTTCTGGTTCATTAGAACGAGGCATTAATGTAGCAAGAAAAATTAAAACAGGTATGATTCATGTAAACGATCAATCGATCAATGTAGAACCAAATGTTCCGTTTGGTGGAGAAAAATATTCAGGTTTAGGACGTTACTGTGGTGAATGGGCTATTGAGGAATTTACAACCGTTAAGTGGGTGTCTGTTCAAAAACAACCTCGTCAATATCCATTTTCATAATAATTTTTCACCAAGCCATATTCTGAACAAATTGTACCCTTTGGTATCATGTGCGAATCATTTTACATGATGCCAAAGGGTTTTCTTTTGTCAATCATAATTTCCACCTGCCATTACCGACATTAGATATATCCAACAGCTTGATAGTTGGACTGGGAGAAGACCAAAAAAGTGAGCCATCGTGATGCACTCTTTTCTGTTATATCAGCGTAGTTAATAGAAAGTCACCCCCCAAATTAGCGTAAGAGCCATTTTATTATCGGCTTTAACAACATTTAACCTATAACCCATCTAATCAAACTGATTATCCTAATCATAATATTTAAATATCAGGTGTTTTTGTAGATTTAGCACCAACATTCGGCTCTGGAGCTAGTGCTGGCGATACTGCATTTGGCAGTGCTGATGCGGCATTACCGGTATCTACAGGTGACAAACTATTAATGTTTTTTTCTTTAACTCAATCTGGAACTTTAGCTGCTCTTATAGTTTTTGCAAGTGCGGGTGTTGTCATCAGTTAATTTAAATAGCTCAGCAACAACATCGTTCGACCTAGTCGACACAAAAGGGAGACATTCTCATGATGAGGATGTCTTTTTTTGGTTTCTTTGTTTCCCCAATTTTATACCAAGGGACAACAATGCAGGTAATATGTGCGTTCTGCGACGCCATTCCTAGCTTTGTTGCGGTGTTGTTTCTGCAAGAGCATGCTAATCATTCGGAAATTTAAAAGATGGACTTCCGATAATACATACTGAAAAATCCACAAGAGAAAAGAGGGATACCGGTACCAAAAAGCTGTTCGTAAGAAATGCAAAAATAAGTGTGAGAGATGCGGAGCAACAAAGAAACTACATTTCCATCTAGGCTTTTAGAAGATGGACAAAACATAGTCGATAGTCTCATTTTGCTTTGTACTAGTGATCATGCGGAAGAATATAAAGGAGAACATGCTTATTATATTTTAAAGAAAAATATCGAAGGGGGATGAAAATGTCGGCAGCAACAAAGCTTAAAAAGCTACGTTCAAACATATCGAAGCAGAATTGGATTGCTATGACGATATGTTGAAAGAGTATCATGTTTTGTCGGGAGAAAGTCGATGAAAACGTTGGTGGCGGCCGCGCTTCTCTTCTAGGAAAGCTGACGTAATCCGTCGCTGCACCATTGGCGACACAGTTGGCACAGTTAGAGGAATTGCAACAGCGATCGGACGGGTATATGCACAATTGCTGGAAACATATCAGAGGCTGATTCCATTATGGTATTGGACAAGGCCAAGACGATTAAATGGGATGGACTAGCTGACAAATTAATAATAGACGCCGAGCCATGCGGTGGCGGGATGAAATTATTTATGCGATTGGGGTGGGATTGGATGCAGATGAGTTCAGTATTTATGAAAGAGTTAGCCGATATACTCTTCAAATACAACTTAGCTTGCATAAAGTCGGATAACGGTATGATAGGTTATAAAGATGGGGAATTCAAAGTATTGAATAATACGTTTGTTAGCGCGAAACCAAAAGGAATTGAAATGAGTGGTTACAGTTTAGAGGTATATGGAGTAAAGCATAAAGAAGAACTTTTAGAGAAAATAGTAGAAGATATAAAAGATTGTTTTAAGAAAAACGAGATGGGAGCAATTGAGGGGAGTTATTTTATTGGTTTCGATGATGGCAACAAATTCAAAATAAGAATTATCGAATAATGCCATTTCCAATGTCACTTTCGGCATATAAAATATGATAAATTCCTAGCTGTTTCGCATCTTTTCCACTTGTCACCTAACCGAGCGATAAGCTCTTTTATTTTCGGATGGCGGGCGGTGAAAATATCCCAAACAACGCCCCACCCCATCTTCTCAAGTTGAGACAAGACGTTTCTGCGCAAGGGATTAAGCAAGATGGGGTGCGATTTATTTTTTATGCATCCGTTATGCGTTTTGCGACGCGTTCTATGAAAAAAGAGGATATATGCTCAATAAAGGGCATATATCCTCTACTAATATAGTTATTCCTTAAAACGGAAATTTTCGATATTGATGTTGAACGGAAACCCATTTTGTCACTGTAAACTCTTCTACAATCCATGGATTTCCAAAACGGCCTAATCCGCTCGCTTTTGTTCCTCCAAATGGTGTATTCGATTGAAGGTTAACCGTTTGGTCATTTACATGAGTCATTCCGCTATCAATCTCTAAAGCTAGTTCTGTTCCTTTTTCAAGATCAGATGTAAATATAGCCGAACTTAGACCATATTCGGTTTTATTCGCCAATTCAATCGCTTGTTCATCTGTTTCCGCTTTAATCATAATCGCAATCGGTGCGAACACTTCCGTTTGAGCTAACTTACTATCATTATCCACATCTACAAATACAGTTGGCGTTAATATATTTCCTACGCGTTTTCCTTCTAATGCCAACGGAATTCCTTCTGCTTTTGCTTCTTCAATTACCTTTAATGCTTTTTCTAACTGACGTTGGTCGATGATCGGCCCAATCACGTTTTTACGATTGCGTGGATCTCCGTACGGCAAGTTTTTAGCCCGCTCCACAAACTTCTGTACAAATTCATCATACAAATCTTTATGAACAATGAATCTATTCACGATCATACAAATTTGGCCTTGGTGTAAATACTTTCCGAATATCGCTGCATCCACTGCGCGATCTACATCAGCATCGCTCAGCACGACAAACGGACTGTTTCCGCCTAATTCTAATGCTACACGTTTTAAAGCTCCGCCGGCAACAGCTCCGACATGCTTTCCTGCCTCTGTCGATCCAGTAAAGCTAACCATCTTAGAATGAGGGTTTGTTAACATTTCATCTCCAATTTCTCTCGAATTCGTTAAAATCACATTGAGTACACCTTTAGGCAATCCAGCATATTCAAACGCTGCCGCAATAATCGAACCTCCGGTTAAGCCGGTTTTCAAATCTGGTTTATGAACGACCGCATTACCTAATGCGATCGCAGGGGCAATGGTTCTCATCGATAAAAATAACGGGAAATTAAATGGAGAAATCGATGAAATAACTCCGAGCGGCAATCGATAAATTCGATTCGTTTTTCCTTCAATAGGAGAAGGAACTTCTCTATACGTATAAATCTCTTCTGTCATTTTTTCCGCTTCTACTAATTCATCTAACGTAATTTGATATTCCATTTCCGCTTTTACATACGTGCTGCCCGTTTCTACTACCATGGTCTCTAAAATTGCTTCTTTATTCTCTTTAAAATACTCTAATGCTTTCCGGATGACTGCTTTTCTTTCCTCTACCGAAGATTTCGCCCATTTTTCCTGCGCTTGCTGCGCCGCTTCAAAAGCTTCCTGTGTTTGTTCTTTTGTAGCTAATTTAACTGTTGTAATGACAGAATCATCATACGGATTTAAAATATTATAAGAGTTCGAACTTAATCCTTCAACCCACTTACCATTAATAAAACTTTTATTTAGTTCCAGATACTGTTTCAAGTTGATGCCCTCCCCTTGTTGTAAACGGTTTCGACAATTATCTTACTATTGCTTGCACATTATTTCAAATTTCCTGCTTACTTTTTAGATTTAACAATTTTTTTCATTTGCACGTTGGAATAAATCTATTTTACGCATATGGATATAGAAAAGTGGTTATTTTCGTTATTCTACCATGCGAAAAATAGATTCTCACTGGCTGTTAAGGAGCGGGAAGAATTATTAGATTTTGCACGTTACCAAAATGGAGCGTTTATTGTAAAATAAAAATGGCGTTCCGTCGTGAAAACATAGACGATGGATAGCGTATGACGTTGGATGATTTTTCACGGTGCGGAGGATTACAATGGAACAACATCATTTTTTCTTAAAAGCGAATTGGTCTGGCGGAAGAAATGGCAGCGGCTTTATTGACGCTGGCCAGTTGAAGACGAAAGTATCCATTCCGCCGGAAATGGATGGACCAGGAATTGGAACAAATCCAGACGAAATGTTGTTAGGCGCAGCAGCAACCTGTTATTTAATTACGCTTGCGGCGATGTTAGAACGTTCTTCCATTCCGGTTAATGAACTTACAATGGAATCAGAAGGAATTGTGGAAGTAGAGAGAGGAGTAATTACGTGCAAAACGATCATTCACCGTCCTGCGATCACATTGGCTGCTGGAGCGACGGACAAAGAGGTCCAAAAAGCAGCGCTCCTTGCGGAAAAAGCAGAAAAAAGCTGCATGATATCAAGAGCGATAAAAGGAAATGTCGAGATGAAATTAGAATCGGATATACGTATTTCACCAAAATAAAAAAGTAAAGAGGGAAAGGCAATGTATACAAATGAAATGATTTATCAAGAATTAGTGCAAATTTGCGGGAAAGAAAATGTCTTGCGGGATGAACCGCTGAAATATCATACATTAGTCAAAATTGGCGGCAAGGCGGATTTCCTTGTCTGGCCAACAACATATGAGCAAGTAATGGAAGTGGTTCGGTTAAAAGAAAAATATCAGCTTCCTTTTACACTGCTTGGCAACGGGTCGAACGTCATCGTGCGTGACGGCGGCATTCGCGGCATTGTGATGCAATTAAAACATCTTACAGAAATCAAAGTGGAAGGGGAAAAAATCATCGCGCAAGGCGGCGCCGATATTAAAGCCGTTTCCCGGTTTGCGCTAGAACATAGCTTAACGGGGCTCGAGTTTGCATGCGGCATTCCGGGATCTATCGGCGGCGCGATTATGATGAATGCGGGCGCCTACGGCGGAGAAGTCAAAGACGTGATTGATCATGTGAAGGTTATCACACAAACAGGAGAATGTAAGATTTTGAAAAAAGATGATTTGCGGCTCGGTTATCGCACGAGCATTATTAGCAAGACACATGATATCGTGTTAGAGGCAGTATTTCAGCTTAAAAAAGGCGATCCGCAAAAAATTAAAGAAAAAATGGACGATTTAACGTTCCAGCGTGAATCAAAACAGCCGCTTGAGTATCCGTCTGTCGGCAGTGTATTTAAACGACCTCCTGGCTATTTTGCGGGCAAACTTATTCAAGACAGCGGCCTGCAAGGAAAAGGAGTCGGCGGGGCGGAAGTATCGACGAAACATGCTGGTTTCATTATTAATAAAAACAACGCCACCGCTTCCGACTATATTGCAACCATTGAAATGGTGCGGAGGACGGTAAAAGAGAAATTCGGCGTTGATCTTGAATTAGAGGTGAAAATTATCGGAGAGGATATAAAACAGCAACAACAATAACAGAAATTCGGTCCGAACTCACAAACGAGTTCGGATTTTTTGTTGAAAAGAGAATAATAGAGACAGAAAAAAAGCCCCCAAGTGGGGCTTCGTTTCAAAGCTGCTTCTAGCTTTTATACCCAGCCGCGCGCTTTCATCGCCTCTGTGATTCGTTTTAACGAAATGATGTAAGCGGCTGTGCGCAGATCGGTTTCATACTCTTCCGCTGCTTCATAAACGGCGTGGAAGCTTTGCACCATGATGTCCGTTAATTTTTTGTTCACCTCTTCTTCGCTCCAGTAATAGTTCATTAAATTTTGCACCCATTCAAAGTAAGATACGGTTACGCCGCCTGCGTTCGCAAGAATATCAGGGATGACGATAATTCCTTTCTCTGTGAGGATGCGGTCTGCATCCGGAGAGATTGGGCCATTTGCCGCTTCTGCGATGATTTTCGCCTGAACTTGGTCAGCGTTTTTCGATGTGATCGCGTTTTCCAAAGCGGCAGGAATTAAAATGTCTACTTTCAGTTCCAATAAAACGGAAGGATCGATTTGATATTCCGCACCGTAGTCGAGCAAAGCGTGATGATCTTTCAAATATTCTACTTTCGCTATATCCAATCCGTTCGGGTCATAAATAGCGCCTTTGGAATCGCTGACAGCGACGATTTTGCATCCTAGTTCTGCAAGCAGTTTGGCGGCGGTTCTTCCCGCGTTTCCGAATCCTTGAATCGCGACGGTTGCATCTTTTAACGGACGTCCAAGCTTTTTCATCGCTTCTTGAATCGTAATGACACAACCGCGCGCGGTTGCTTCATTTCTTCCTTTCGATCCCCCGATGATGAGCGGTTTTCCCGTAATGACGCCTGGGGAGAAAGATTGATTGATGCGGCTATATGTATCCATCATCCAACCCATGATTTGTGGATTTGTATAAACGTCAGGAGCAGGAATATCTTTATCCGGGCCGATGATTTGCGAAATGGCTTCGATAAATCCGCGGCTGACTCGTTCTAATTCCTCACGGCTTAATGTTTGCGGGTCACAGACGACTCCACCTTTTCCACCGCCGTAAGGAAGTCCGACGACAGCGCATTTAAACGACATCCACATCGATAATGCCTTCACTTCATCGAGCGTAACATCAGGATGAAAGCGGATTCCCCCTTTAGTAGGGCCTAAAGCATCGTTATGCTGAGCGCGATATCCTTCGAATACTCGGATGGAACCATCGTCCATTTTGACAGGGAATGATACGGAGAGAACTCGCATCGGTCTTTTTAAAATTTCAATGATGTGCGGTTCTAAACCTAGTTTCGCTGCAGCTGTTTCAATTTGTTTTTTGACGATTTCATACGGATTTAAGTTTTCTTTTGTTACAATCATAGGCATTTCCTCCTTCTGATGATGAATGATGCAGCATGATCATAGACGGTAGCTTATTGGTTTGTAGATTATTACCATACTACCATATATTTTTATATTTATTCAATTAAAATTTTAAATTATCAAATAACTATGTGTTTATTGTATCATTTTACATTATTATGGGAATATTGCAAAACTAGATTTCAAAGCTCGAAGTGATAGATAAAGATGACACGCATGCAGTAAATTTGTTGGATATTACTTCATAAAAATTAAAGAAATAATGTACAATAGCGTTAATTTAATGTATATGCACATAAACATACAGCATCCTTGAGAAAAATTGATAACGGAGTTTTTATGGAGGAGAAAGGATGAAACTTTATTTTATTGTCAACCCAGCGGCGAAAAATGGGCGGTGCAAAAAGGTATGGAAAAGATTAGAGAAAGTTCTTCGCAAAAAACATATTTCATATGAAGTATTTTTTACAGAGAAGCAAGGTGATGGGAAACGAATCGCCAGGCAAATCATTGAGAGTACGAGCGAAACTGCCGCCATTATTGCCATCGGCGGCGACGGCACGGTCCATGAAATCGCAAACGGTGTCTTTCCATTTAAGCACGGTATTGTTGGCTATATACCAGCAGGCACGGGAAATGACTTTTCGCGCGGCATCCGCATTCCGAATCATCCTCGAAAAGCGTTGGAGCACATTCTCTTATTACTGAAAAGCCATTGTTTTTCTGCCTGTGATATTGGCCGATTTGCAGGTCCGCATGTACAAGAAGGGGTGTTTGTGAACAATTTAGGCTGCGGTTTTGATGCGCAAATTTCGCGAAAAGTAAATCGCTCCAAACTAAAGTCGTTGTTCAATCGCCTTTCTCTTGGCAAATTTGTCTATGTGTTCTATTTAATGAAAGAATTAATTTTCTACCAGCCGGGCAAAGTAGTTTTGCAGATTGATGGGGAGAAGCATTTATTTGAGCGGACTTGGCTTGTCACGATATCGAACCATCCCTATTATGGTGGAGGAATGAAAATAGCGCCGTCCGCAAAATCAGATGATGGCCTGTTCCATATCATTGTCGTTGATCAAATATCGCGGTTAAAAATATTGCTGTTATTTGTGACGGTTTTTTGGGGAGGGCATATAAAAATGAAGGAAGTGAAAGTGTTTGCCGGGAAACACATTCACATACATACTAGCTCTCTTCTTCCTTTGCATGCCGATGGGGAAAATATCGGCTCTGGGAGCGTTACTGTTTGTGTGCAAGAGAATGCGCTGTCTGTGATCGCGCAAAGGCAAACTAGTTAAGTGTAAAATTATAGAAGGAATGATATAGATAGGAAGCGAAATAGAGTAGAAAGATAAGGTGAAAAACGAACGTCTAAGCAAGGGATGCTGCTCGATGTAGTATGCTATATCATTTTTCTGTTAGTTGTCTGGCATGTGGCGCACGGTCACATTGATGACTATTATGCGACGCTTATCTCCACCGTTTTCGGCATGGCATACAAGATATACTGCTTTCTTTCTATATTTTGAAGCTCATCAATGAATAGAAAGGTGGAAGCATGAGATGAAAGTAGAATTAAGCAAATTTCGCGTAAAGGAAGGAAAATCGAAGCGGGTGGATGAATGGATGGAATTATTAAACACACATATGAACGAGGTGCTGTTGACGCTCAAAGATGAAAAAATGCATGTCGAAGCGATCTTCCGCGAGCGAAATGAGGAAGGAGAGTTTCTTTACTGGTTCTCTGTTCAGGGAGAAGGCGGGATTTCCGTAGAAGAGTCCGAACACGAAATTGATAAAAAACATTTGGCGTTCTGGTATGAGTGTATTGATGAGGAATACAACGAACCTGTGATCACGACAGAAGTAGTGATGATTCCAGAGCATATTCGTAAGGCGATGGAGTAAGCAAGTTTGAGAAGTTAATCATGAATCTAATTTTTTATTTTATTTTCTTAATATTTAAAATAAAATATTATTGTCAAGGGACAACAAAGAATGGGGGAATAACGGTGGATAAGGGAGTATCACGTCGTGTGCTAGTAGCGAGTCTTGTCGGGAGTTCGATCGAATGGTTTGATTATTTCTTGTATGGAACGGTCGCTGCGCTTGTATTTAATCAGTTGTTTTTCCCGAGCGAAGATCCGACCGTAGGGCTGCTTTTATCCTATGCATCATTCGCTCTTTCCTTCTTTATTCGCCCGTTAGGCGGCGTTGTGTTCAGCCATATTGGCGATAAGATTGGACGGAAGAAGACATTGATTTTCACATTAAGCTTAATGGGACTCGCAACCGCGGGGATGGGGCTTCTTCCGACGTACGAAACAATAGGTGTATGGGCGCCGATTTTATTAATTTTACTTCGCCTTGTGCAAGGAATCGGCCTTGGCGGTGAATGGGGCGGCGCGTTGTTGCTCGCGGTTGAGTATGCTCCGAAAGAAAGACGCGGATTTTTCGGCAGCATTCCACAAATGGGTGTGACGATTGGACTGTTGCTTGGAACGTTTGTCATGTCATTAATGACGATGATGCCTGATGATGCCTTTATGTCATGGGGCTGGCGGATTCCGTTTTTGCTAAGCACGCTGCTTGTCTTTTTTGGATTATGGATTCGCAAAGGGATTGATGAGACACCGTCATTTAAGAAAGTTCAAGAAAAAGGAGAAATTGCGAAAGTTCCGTTATTGGAGACGTTGAAGACACAGTGGAAAGAAGTGTTAATCGCGGTGGGAGGAAAAGTTGTTGAAACAGCTCCATTCTATATTTTTGGAACGTTTATCGTTTCTTATGCGACAACGTATCTAGGATTTTCGAAAACCGCTGCATTAAATGCGGTAACGATTGCGACTGTGATCACGACGATTTTAATTCCGGTCATGGGCAGCTGGTCCGATAAAATTGGACGCAAACCGCTTTATATCGGTGGAACGATTTTAATGATATTGTATGCGTTTCCGTACTTTTGGTTACTGCAGCAAGGCTCAGTAACACTGATGATTATCGCGACGGTAATTGGACTTGGAATTATTTGGGCGCCGATTACTGCTGTGTTAGGGACGATGTTTTCCGAAATATTTAAATCAAACGTGCGCTATACAGGGATTACACTTGGATATCAAATCGGCGCCGCGGTTGCGGGCGGAACGGCTCCGCTTATTGCGACAGCGCTGTTAGCGGAATATGACAATTCTTATGTTCCAGTCGCTCTTTATATCATCATTACCTCGATTATTTCTTTAATCGCTGTTTGGGTTGTGCGCGATCGTAAAAATGAGGTTTTAGATCAAGATGTAACAAACGAAAGCGGAATCGCATAAGCGGTTCCGTTTTTTATCAAGGGGGCAAATCATGATGATTATTTTATCGGAAAAAGAAATTCAATCACTATATACGATGGAAGATGCAATTCTTGATGTTGAGGCTATTTTGAGCGAGGAACGAAACGGGAATATTCAGATTCCAGAGCGTACCGTGTTGAATTTTTCAGAGCACGACGCCTCGGTGCTTTATATGCCGAGCGCTGCAACAAAGATGGCAGCGGTGAAAGTTGTAAGCATTTTCCCGCATAATCCGGAGCGCCAGAGACCGACGACGCAAGGGGTGATTGTGGTGACAGACACGGAAACGGGTGAGCATTTGGCAATGATGAACGCTACGTATTTAACACGACTTCGTACAGGAGCAGTCAGTGCCATTGCCACGAAATATCTAGCCAGACGCGAAGCTTCCCGGCTCGCGGTCATTGGAACGGGAGCGATGGCGCGGGAACAAGTAGCGGCGATGCTCGCTGTAAGACCGATTACAGAAATGTTTCTTTATAACCGAACGAAAGAAAAAGCGGAGCAATTTGCGGCATATATTCAGGAAGCGCATCCCGAGTGGCAAGGGACGATCCATGTGATGGATAATGCAGATGAGGCGGTGCGTCAAGCGCATATCGTTATTTGCAGCACACGTTCGACAACTCCAGTTTTTTCGGTAACGGCATTGCAGCCGGGGACGCATATTAATGCCATTGGCTCCTATCTTCCACATATGCAGGAATTGGACGTAGAAACGATTATTCGAGCGGACCGCATTGTCGTGGATACAAAGGAGGGAGTCAAGCACGAAGCAGGCGAACTTATTCAGGCGGAAAACACTGGAAGATGGTCGTTTGAACAAATCGACGCTGAAGTTGGTGAATTGGTAACAGGCGAAAAAAGCGGCCGGCAACATGAAAAAGAGATCACTCTATTCAAATGTGTCGGTGTCGCTTCATTCGATCTTGCCGTCGCCATGGGAGTGTATAAAAAAGCGGTGGAGAACGGAAAAGGGATGACCATTTCGTTATAAAAGGCAGAAGAGGTCTTTATCAAGCCCTAAATATAAAAACTTAAAGCACATATTAGTCATGTTATGTGCCTATAGTTTATAAACCTTTTCGTAAACAACACCATCATAATGTATGCATGAAAAAAGAGGATATATGCTCTTATTTGAGCATCGTATCCTCTAATCATTATTGAAATCCGTCTTTTTTGCCTAAAAAGGAGAAAGGGAAAAAGAATCGTTCCAGGGACATAGAAAGATGGAAAAGTAAGGAGAGCAACTAGTCATAAGTTCGGTGATGAACGAAGAAGGATGATGACGAAAGTTTGGGGTTGTCACAATAAATGTTTCCATGCGTGATAGTGCAGAAGAATAAGAAGGAAAAAAACAGATGGCTGGTAAAAACATAGACAGCCAAGGAAGAAGCTGCGCAAATTGGCAATGAGATATCTTTTTGTTATAATAACGGACAGAGTAATAGGCGATGGAGTTCGCTAAACTATCGTTTGGGCTGATGACTCCTACCAGTAAATCAATTATTGGTAGGAGTTTGTTTTTTGGATAAATTTAAGGAAAAGGGGTATGTTCGTGATTTATGTCATCGTTGGTCTTGCCGGCATTGTCGGCGCGCTGCTTCGCTATTATTTAGGATTGTTTGTGGGCGCCTTATGGAACGGGTTGTTTCCTTTGGCAACATGGCTGGCCAATATAATCGGCTGTTTTGCGTTAGGATGGCTGACTGCTTATTTGCCTCGGCTGCGCAATCTTCCTCCTTATGTTGTGACAGGACTAGGAACGGGATTAGTAGGATCGTTTACGACTTTTTCGACGTTCAGCGTCGAGACGGTTCAGTTGCTTCACACGTCTCATTTAGGGTTGGCGTTGTTCTACGTTTACCTCAGCATGTGCGGCGGGCTGCTTATGGCATGGATCGGATTTCGACTTGGACATGGCCGCTTGCGTGCACAAAAAGAGACGGCGGAATAAGGAGGAGATCTTATGTTATGGAACAGCGCACTGGTGGCAATCGGAGGTTTTTTCGGCGCGATTGCGCGCTTTGGCATCAGCAATTGGATCAAACAGAAGTATCCTTCTTCTTTTCCGCTTGCTACATTATTAGTCAATTTGATCGGATCTTTTTTGCTTGGATATATTATAGGAAAAGGATGGAATGATTCGTGGAAGCTTCTTTTCGGAACAGGATTTATGGGGGCATTTACGACTTTTTCCACATTCAAGCTAGAAAGTATGACTTTTTATATTCATAAGCAATGGAAAATGTTTGTTTTGTATCTCGCATTAAGCTATATACTCGGTCTGCTTCTTGCTTTTCTTGGCATGAAAGCAGCAAGTGTGTAAAACGGTATGTCCTATTGTCTAGCGTTATATTTTTTTGTAATATCACAAATGAAGCATGAATGGAGAGGTAGAGAATGCCGACTTACCATGACCGTACAAACGATATTGTAGACCTTTGTCTGCTTGCGGGAAAAATTATGCTCGAAAGCGGCGGGGAAACATATCGTGTGGAAGATACAATGATGCGTATTGCTGCTTCCTTTGGCATTCCCCGTTCGCACAGTTATGTCACGCCGACAGGAATTATTTTTTCGATTGATCGAATGAATTCCACGCAGTTTATTCGGATTGTGGAACGTTCGACAGATTTGCAAAAAGTCGCGCTTGTGAACAATATTTCCCGTCGCATCAGCAATGGAGAGTTATCACTGGATGAGGCATATAAACAGTTAAAAAAAGTGGAAAAACAAAAGTTTGCTTACTCTCTTTCGCAGCAAGTAGCAGCGGCGGCGATCGCCAGCGGGTGTTTTGCTGTCATGTTTGGAGGATGGAACAACTTTTTTCCTTCGCTTCTTGCCGGAGGAGCGGGATTTTATTGTTTTGAGATGATTCACCGCCTTGTAAAAATACGATTTTTCGCTGAATTTTTTGCCTCGTTTATCAGCGGTGGATTGGCCATGATCCTTGTTGCGATTGGGTTGGGGGCGAATTTAGATAAAATCATTATTGGATCTGTCATGCCGTTAGTGCCGGGACTAGTGATTACGAACGCGGTGCGTGATTTAATGGCGGGACATTTTCTCGCAGGGTTGTCTAAAGGTGCGGAAGCATTTTTAACAGCGTTCGCGATCGGCACCGGTATTGCGCTTATTTTGTCGATTGGCTAATCGTAAGGGGAATTGCGGATGATCGTACAGCAATTATTGACAAGTTTTATTGCTTCAGCAGCGTTTGGGATTATTTTTAACATTCCAAAGAAATTGCTAATCAATAGCGGATTTGTCGGAATGGTTGGATGGATGATTTATTTTTTATTTGCCGAACATCAATTAAATGATGTTGCCGCTACGTTTATTGCGGCTTTCTTTGTTGCGATGATCAGCACCATATTTGCAAGAATATATAAGACGCCAGTTACGATTTTTAGTGTTTCCGGAATTATTCCGCTTGTTCCAGGGGGGCTGGCGTTCGAAGCGATGCGCCATGTCGTTTTCAACGACTACAATACAGCGATATCGCTCGCGGCGAAAGCGTTTATGATTTCTGGAGCGATTGCCATGGGATTGATTTTTTCTGAAGTGATTAATCAGCTTGTCAAACGGAAGTGGAAATCCTAACTCTCTACAAAGAGAGGTAGGATTTTTTTGTGCTGCTGTTATGAACATAAACAGTTTTTGTTCGTTAATTAACTTGCACAGGTTGCAACATTTTTTTTGAATATTATAATATGTGTAACAACTATTTTCGAAGCACATTTGATGTTTCGCCATTGTTTGCAAATATATCATCGGGGGAGAGCATAATGAGGGAAATGATTCATGCGATGAAGGAAGAATTATGGGAGATTTTTGACCACCTTCATCGTCATCCGGAGGTTAGTTGGGAAGAGTGGAAGACGACGGAGTTTATTAAACAGCAGCTGATTCAAGAAGGATATCGTGCCAACACGTTTTCCGATTGTCCGGGAGTGATTGGGGAAATCGGCAACGGGCCGTTTACAGTCGGATTGCGCAGCGATATGGATGCGCTTTGGCAAGAAGTAAATGGAGCATGGCAAGCAAACCATGCATGTGGGCATGATGCACATATGACAATGGTATTAGGGGTTGCCAAACTGTTTAATCGCATTGGTTATAAGCCGCCTGGAACATTGAGGTTTCTTTTTCAGCCAGCAGAAGAAAAAGGAACAGGAGCATTGAAGTTTTTGGAAAAAGGAGTTATCGATGATATTGACTTTTTATACGGTGTTCATTTGCGGCCGATTCAAGAAGTAAAAAGCGGTTATGCTGTTCCCGCGATTTTGCACGGAGCAGCGCAATGCATTGATGGAGAAATTAAAGGAGTTGCCGCGCATGCGGCAAGACCGCACCTTGGAGTCAATGTCATTGAAGTTGGGAGTGCGATCGTACAAGAGCTGAGCAAAATCCATATTGATCCACAAGTGCCTGCATCGATCAAAATGACAAGATTTCATGCAGGAGAAAAAAATGCGAACATCATTCCAGATCATGCGGAATTTTCGCTTGATTTGCGAGCGCAAACGAACGAGGCGATGGAACAGTTGATAGAAGGATTGAATCACGTGGTGAAAGGGATTGCATCTATTTATGATGCGGATATTCAGCTTCATTCAGGAGTTCGTATTGCCGCTGCACGGCCGCATCCACAAGCACAGCAACTAATGGAGCGTGCCATTGTTGCTACGTTAGGGGAAGAAAAGTGTCTGCCGCCAGTAGTCACTTCAGGTGGGGAAGATTTCCATTTTTATTCATTGATGAAACCACAGTTAAAAACGACGATGCTAGGGCTTGGTTGTGATTTAAAACCGGGATTGCACCATCCGCAAATGACGTTCCGCCGCGAAGATTTATTATCTGGTATTGAAATATTAGCAAGAGTCATTATGGAAACGTTTGAGCATTTTGCATCACGAGGGGAGACAGAAAGTGCGTATCTCACTACAAAAAATTGACACGATCGAACAACTTGAAGAAATGGCGCAACTAGAAGCGGAAGTGTGGGGAACAAGCCCAATTCCTACCCATCAAACGTTAACGGTGGCGAAAAACGGCGGCATTATTATCGGTGCTTTTATTGATGGAAAAATGGTCGGATTTGTGTATAGTTTTCCCGGATATCAAGATGGGGAAACGTATCTTTGTTCGCATATGCTCGGGATTGCTGAACCATTTCGTGATCAAGGAATAGGTTATATGTTAAAAATGAAACAGGCACAAGAAGCAATCAAGCAGGGATATCGTACGATTCGTTGGACATACGATCCGCTCCAAAGCAGAAACGGCTATCTTAACATTGCAAAGTTAGGAGCGATTTGCTCACAGTATATCGAAAATTGTTACGGTGAAATGGATGATGCTCTAAATAAGCATTTACCGTCGGATCGATTTATTGTGGAGTGGCTTCTAGGGAGCCGATATTTACAAGAGAGAGACCGCTTTTTTTCAAGACTGAAGTGGTCGCCAGAAAAGATGGTGCTTGATTGGAAACAAAACAACACCGGTGATCCAGAAGCGATTTGGAAAGAGGAACCTATTCATCATGACCAGCCGTTTTTGCTTGTGCCTATTCCTCTTCAGTTTCAACGATTAAAAGAGACAGATCATGAATTAGCGCTTGATTGGCGCTATAAGACGCGTGATGTTTTTGTTCGCCTCTTCCGTGAAGGATGGGCCGTTGCGCATATACTTCGAAAAGATGATGAGCCTGTTTTGTACTATGTTTGCGTTAAGCGCAACGAATTGCCGCTATAATGAGGAGGAATTTTTTATGGGAATAAAAGTGAAACGAGTCATACTGCGCCACTTACAAATGGAACTAAAGTCACCGTTTACCACAAGTTTCGGTTCGTTTCAAAAGAAGGAGTTTATTTTAGTGGAAGCGATGGATGAAGATGGGCTATCAGGATGGGGGGAATCGGTGGCCTTCCCTTCACCTTGGTATAATGAAGAAACCGTAAAAACGAATTGGCATATGATAGAAGATTTTTTATTGCCTCTTTTATTTCAAGCGCCAATTGCCCACCCAGAAGAGTTGCGGCAACGTTTCTCCGTCATTCGCAAAAATCAAATGGCAAAAGCGGCGATAGAAGGGGCAATATGGGATTTATTTGCGAAAAGACAGCAACTGCCGTTACATAAAGCACTCGGTGGAAATAAGAATCGTATTGAAGTAGGGGTAAGCATCGGGATTCAAAAAAGCATCGATGATTTATTGCGTATTATCGAACGGTACGTACAAGAAGGGTATCGGCGCATCAAAATAAAAATTAAACCCGGATGGGACGTTGAGGTTGTTCGGGAAGTTCGTCGTCGTTTTCCAGATGTTCCGCTCATGGTCGATGCAAACTCTGCTTATTCGTTAGAAGATATCGACCGACTAAAGGCGCTAGATGAGTTTCAGCTAATGATGATTGAACAGCCGCTTGCTCCTGATGATATCGTAGATCATGCAACATTGCAGGCACAGTTAAATACGCCAATCTGTTTAGATGAAAGCATTCATTCCGCTGAAGATGCAAGGAAAGCCATTCAGCTTGGCAGTTGTCGAATTATCAATATAAAAATTGGCCGTGTCGGAGGATTGGCGGAGGCGAAGCGTATTCACGATATTTGTAAGGAGAACGATATTCCTGTCTGGTGCGGCGGCATGTTAGAAGCTGGTGTCGGAAGAGCGCACAATATTGCCATTACGACATTAGATAATTTTACGTTGCCTGGTGATACAGCCGCTTCTTCCCATTACTGGACGAAAGATATTATCGTTCCTGAAGTCACTGTTCATCATGGAACGATTGCAGTACCGGAAAAGCCGGGCATCGGTTATGATGTCGATCGGCAGCAAGTAGATATTTATGCAAGTTATGCTAAAGTGTACCACGCTTAACTTCTCATCCCGAACATGAATCTTAGTGTTCGGGCTTTCTTATTGCAAATTAAAGAAGACCTTGTTGGATAGACCGCGGATAACTGAAATAGGGCCAATAAGAACAAGCCACAAATAATGGCAAGAGTAAAAAGAAGCTGGATTGGAAAGGCTGTGCTCTTTCCAATCCAGCATTTCATACGAAGAATGATTCATTGCATTAGTTTGCTAATTCTTTTATTCCTGTATTCGCTTTCACGAGAATTTCATCAAATTTCTTGCTGTCGACGTTTTTCGAGGAAAGAAGTGTGCCAACAATCGATGCGATGAATCCTAATGGTATTGAAACGATACCAGGGTTTGCAAGTTTAAAGAGCGGTTCACCGACAAGAATAGCAGCTCCCGGTTCCGGTGACCAAACGTTTGGGCTAAAGAAGACGAGCAACAACGCACTGAATAGTCCAACAAGCATTCCTGCAATAGCGCCTGTTGTATTAAAACGACGCCAGAAAATCGTTAATACAATAATCGGCAAGTTGGCGCTCGCGGCAACAGCAAATGCCAATGAGACAAGGAAAGCGACATTCATTTTTTGAGCGAATAACGCTAAAAGAATGGATAAAACGGATACACCAACAGACGCCCAGCGCGCCGCAACCATCTGTTCTTTTTCCGTTGCTTCGCCGCGGCGAAGAATATGGCTATAAAAGTCATGAGCAAATGCCGACGCGGCTGATAGGACAAGTCCAGCAACGACAGCTAAAATAGTGGCAAATGCGACTGCCGATACAAACGCGAATAGGAAATCACCGCCGAGCGCTTCGGCTAATAATGGAGCTGCCATGTTTCCGGCAGGGTTTGCGGCGACAATTTTGTCATAACCAACGAAGGCCGCGGCCCCAAATCCTAAGAAAATCGTTAATACGTAAAAGATTCCGATAATCCATGTAGCATAAACGACCGATTTGCGAGCAGTTGGTGCATCTTTTACTGTGAAGAAGCGGATTAAAATGTGTGGAAGCCCTGCTGTTCCTAGGATGAGTGCTAAATTTAATGAGATTGTATCAAGCGGATCTTTAAATTTGTTGCCAGGGTTGAGGAATGCTTCGCCCAGTGGCGTGGCTGTTTTTACTTCGTTAAACATTTTTATGAGGTTGAAATCAAATTTCGCAAAGACAATGATCGAAATGATAAACGTACCAACCATTAGCAAGACCGCTTTCACGATTTGCACCCAGCTCGTCGCCGTCATGCCGCCAAAAACGACGTAAACCGTCATGAGTACGCCAACAATGAGGACAGAGTAAACGTAATCAATCCCTAATAATAGCTTAATGAGACCGCCAGCTCCAACAAGCTGAGCAATCATGTAAAAAATGGAGATGGAAATCGTATTCAGCGCGGCAACACCGCGCACTTTTTTGTCATCAAACCTTGCTGCAATCATGTCAGCCATCGTATATTTTCCAAGGTTGCGCAGCGGTTCGGCGACAATATAAAGAACGACTAAATAGGCAACAAGGAAGCCAATACTATAGAAAAAGCCGTCAAATCCAAATAATGCAATCATTCCTGCAATTCCTAGGAATGAGGCAGCAGACATATAGTCGCCGGCAATGGCCAAACCGTTTTGCCAGCCTGTTAAGCTGCTGTCTGCTGTGTAAAACTCGCTAGTTGTTCTTGTTCTTTTTGAAGCGAAGTAAGTGATGACCAGTGTCAGAGCCACAATGATTAAAAAGAGGAAAAAGGCTAAGCCATGCATTACACGTTTCCTCCTTCCCTCGCTTCTTGTTTCATTTGTTCGACGATTTCATCAAATTTTGCTGCGCGCTTAGAGTAAAGCATGCATAATGCCCATGTCATAATAAATTGCGCAAACGCAAACACCCATGCCCAGCTAATTGGGCCGATCGCAGAAGAATTTAACACGTTAGAATAAGACGTTAAAATCGGAAGGGCAAAGTAAAACACTAAAAAAAATAGCGTTGCTGGCAAAATAAAGTTTTTCTTTGCGCGCATGAGATGTTGAAAAGATGAAGATTGAGCAATTTGGCTATAATCAATTGCTGAGCGGTTTTCGAAAGAACGCTGTTGCACAGCCATGAAAATCCCCCCTTAATTTTTATTTGATAATAAATTGAAACAATGCGCCTCCTTTCGTTGTTCATAAAATTGTCACAAATTTATTATATAGTTATCTGAAAAATTTGTAAATTATAAATTTTGTATATTTTTGTGATTGCTGAAAATCCTCCCTCCTTTGATCGGAGTATAGGAGGGAGAGGCTCATTGCGTAAAATGGTAAAAAGTTTTTCCTGTTTTTATTATTTTCTAACTTTACAAAAATTATTGAATAGCGTAAAATCCTTATTGTATTGTACTCTTCAACAAATTTCTACAAAAAGCGACAAGGAGAGACATCTTATGAATTTGTTTCGAAAAAAATCGATCCAGATGCTTTTACACGAAGCTGGCCGAAAAGGCGCCTCTTTAAAAAAAGATTTAGGAGCATTTGATTTAACGATGCTCGGCATTGGTGCTATTATTGGTACAGGAATTTTTGTATTAACGGGAGTTGCCGCTGCCGAACACGCCGGTCCTGCACTTGTACTTTCCTTTATTCTTTCTGGTCTTGCCTGCGTTTTTGCCGCGCTTTGTTACGCGGAATTCGCTTCAACAGTTCCGGTGTCTGGCAGCGCTTACACATATAGTTATGCGACGTTTGGGGAATTAATCGCTTGGATTTTAGGATGGGATTTAATCTTAGAATATGGTGTGGCATCTTCAGCAGTGGCGGTTGGATGGTCTGGTTACTTCCAAGGACTGCTTTCCGGATTTGGCATTGAGCTTCCAAAAGCATTGACAAACGCATATGATCCGGCAAAGGGAACATTTATCGATTTACCTGCAATTTGTATTATTCTTTTCATTACGTTTTTGTTGAATCTTGGCGTAAAAAAATCTGCCCGTTTTAATGCGATTATGGTTGTGATTAAAGTCGTTGTCGTATTATTGTTCCTCGCTGTCGGTGTATGGTATGTAAAACCGGAAAACTGGTCGCCATTTATGCCGTTTGGATTTTCCGGAGTAGCAACTGGCGCCGCAACTGTCTTTTTTGCATATATCGGTTTTGACGCGGTTTCGACCGCGGCGGAAGAAGTGCGTAATCCGCAGCGAAACATGCCGATAGGAATCATTGCGTCTTTATTTATTTGTACTTTGTTATATATTGCTGTTTCCCTTGTACTGACTGGAATTGTTCCATATGATCAATTAAACGTA
Source organism: Parageobacillus sp. G301 (assembly GCF_030268025.1). Classification (NCBI taxonomy): domain Bacteria; kingdom Bacillati; phylum Bacillota; class Bacilli; order Caryophanales; family Anoxybacillaceae; genus Parageobacillus; species Parageobacillus sp. G301. The sequence goes on along the minus strand of NZ_BSDB01000001.1, from coordinate 1,368,719 downwards.
AAAAACCCTGTTGCTTTTGCGTTAAGCTATATCAACCAAGATTGGGTTGCCGGTTTTATTTCGTTAGGAGCGATTGCTGGGATTACGACGGTGCTGCTTGTTATGCTATATGGACAAACTCGTCTATTTTACGCAATTAGCCGTGATGGTTTGCTTCCGAAAGTATTCTCGAGAGTGAATCCAGTTCGTCAGGTGCCATATGTGAACACTTGGCTTACAGGAATCATTGTTTCGGTATTTGCAGGAGTGATACCTTTAAATAAGCTTGCAGAATTGACAAATATCGGTACATTGTTTGCGTTCATCACCGTTTCCATGGGCGTACTTGTTTTACGGAAAACGCAGCCGCATTTAAAACGAGCCTTTCGGGTTCCGTTCGTTCCTGTTATTCCATTATTGGCCGTTGCGTTTTGCGGGTATTTAGTTCTTCAGCTTCCTCCAATGACGTGGATTGGTTTTGTATCATGGCTTGCAATCGGCCTTGTCATTTACTTCTTGTATGGGCGCAAACATAGCACGCTGAATAATGTAGAAAAAGCAACAGAGGAAAAAATCAGGATAATAAATGGCTAAGAGGGACCTTTGCCCTAATGGCAAAGGTCTTTTTTTCTTATTAATAAAGGGGTCTTAATAAGAAAAATGTAACAAAATTCCGATTGAATGACGATCAAAATTACGCTAACATGTACGAATGATATCCTTAGGGAGGCTAGTTCGTCTCTTTAACAAATGGGGTGAAATCCATGTTTAGCATATTATTTTCATTAAAGAAGGAGAGAACGATTGAGCAAACAGTTCATGAAATTCAACAAGGAAATAAAGTATTGCATAATCAATTAATTCAACAATATAAACCTTTTATTGCCAAAACAGTTTCAAATGTGTGCAAACGATTTATTCGCGATGAGGATGATGAACTAAGCATCGGTTTGATCGCATTTAATGAAGCCATTGAAAAGTACGCACCTCATAAAGGAGGTTCGTTTATTTCTTTTGCCGAGCTGCTTATTAAAAGACGCTTAATCGATTACATTCGTAAAGAAGCAAAAGAGAAGAACATTATTTTACATACAAATGAAGATGAGGAAAATTCAGCACAAACGTACTTGGATACAAAATTATCCATGGATGAATTTTACAAGCAAGTAGAACAAGAACATCGTCGCGAAGAAATTATTCATTATCAACAAGTGTTAAAGGAATTTGGGATTCATTTTCATGACCTTATCGAACAGTCGCCAAAACATAAAGATGCGCGAATAAATGCGATTAATGTCGCTAAATTGTTAGTTGAAGATGAGGAAATGCTCGAATGGCTTTTTCGAAAAAAACAATTACCGATTAAACAACTGCAAAATATTGCCGAAGTAAGCCGCAAAACGATAGAGAGAAATAGAAAATATATTATTGCGGTGGCGATTATTTTAGCTGGGGATTATGTTTATTTAAAGGATTATATAAAAGGGGTGCTTCCATCGTGAAGAAAGGGATCGTATTAGAATTAGACGAAGAGTTTGTCACATTATTAACGCCTGAGGGGGAATTTATTCAAGTAAAAAAAGATGGAGATTATGAAATAGGAGAAGAGATTGAAGCGCAGGTGATAAAAAGGCCCATTGTTCGTCGTCGTTCATTTCGATATGTCATAACAAGCTTGGTGGCGGCGGTGGTACTTTTAGTTACAACATCGCTTCATTTTCCTTCTAATGAAGTGTACGCTTACATGTCTATTGATATTAATCCAAGCATTGAAGTTGGCGTGGATGAGCAGCTAAAAGTGTTAAAATTAAAGGCTTACAACGAGGAAGGAAAAAGGGTTGTTTCACAGCTTTCTCATTGGAAGAAGAAAAAGTTTGTTGATATTACCATGGAAATTATTGAATTAAGTATGCAAAAAGGATATTTGCAAGAAGGGGGTCAAGTATTGATTACAACGGTGGAGAGAAAACACCGTGCTGCATCTTCACGGGAGCTTTCTACAGAATTAAAGAAAATCCAACATTCGTATCAGCAGAAAAACATTATCGTAAAGACAGAAGAAAGCACGATGGAAGTACGAAATAAAGCGGTAAAAAAGGGAATGACAACGGGAAAACTGCTGGAAATTGAACAAAAAATGAAGGTAGTTTCACCAGAGTCGACAAAAGCGAAAAAACTAGAAAAACCGTTGGAACAAAATGATGGAGAGAATGAATATCCGATGAACAATCATTCATTAAACAAAAAAAAAGATGAGAAGAATCAGAAAAAAAATAAAGATAATGGTAATCAAAAGGGGGGACATCAGACGAACAACCATTTATTAAACGAAAAAGATGAGAAGAATCGAGGGAACAACCATTCATTGCAAAAGAAAGATAAACAGAAACGGGAAGAAAATAATAGTAATGAAAAGAAATATCCATTCGAGGAAAAAGATGAACAAAAAAAAGTAACGATAAGGAACATGATGAAAATGATAAAAATCATAAATCATCCGCAAAAAATAATAAATATCATAACAGCGACCGATCGGATGATCGCCACCTGAAACATTATCCAAAAAAGAGCGATAGCCAGAACCAGCATCACCGCAATCATTCATCCTCATATGATCATCATTGGAAACATCATCAAAAAAACAATAAACAGGACGAGCATCATTGGAAACGAGACTATGACAAGAACTTCGAAAAATCGTTCGAACTTGGTCAACATGAAAAGGAAAATATACATAAAAATGAGAAAAACGATTAATAAAGCCGAGTCCATCCACTCGGCTTTAAATCGCCATTTTATTCGGTTTTTTGGAAAGCAGATCCGGAAAGTTGGCTTTGTGCTTGTGCGACTAACCGTTTTGTAATTTCGCCACCAACAGAGCCATTTGCGCGAGAAACCGTATTTGCTCCTAATTGTACGCCAAATTCTTGGGCAATTTCATATTTTATTTGATCTAACGCTTGTTCAATTCCAGGAACAAGCAATTTATTGCTTGATCTTGCCATTGTTTTCAGCCTCCTCATGTATAAAATGTGTTGCATGTTTAGTATGTGGAATTAGAATAATTGTATAATGGGAATTAAAGGTTTTTAAGGGGAGGTTTGGTATAAATTTGTGATGAGAAAGTTGTGTGGAGTAAATGATTATTATTATAGGAAATGGAAGAATATGTATCTTGCCTTATTGTAGGCAAGATTTTTTGCTTTGTATGCTTCATGAAAAAACGGAAATGATAAACATAAACGTGTAACATAAATAAAGGCAGGTATGGAGATGGAATGGATAGAGCAAATGCCGAAACAGGCAAGGACATCGGCGGGAAAAGGGTGGATGATTGCATCGCTTGCTTCTATTCCGCTAGTGATGACGCTTGGAAATTCGATGTTAATACCGGTGTTACCGACCATCGAAAAGCAATTACATATTACTTCATTCCAAACGAGTCTACTCATTACGATGTATTCGGTTGTGGCAATTATTTTTATCCCAATCGCTGGATATATGAGTGATCGGATTGGGAGAAAAAAAGTGATTATTCCAAGTTTATTGCTGGCGGCTATTGGAGGGCTTATTTCGGGATGGGCATCATGGAAGATGAATGAACCGTACGCGATGATGGTTGTGGGAAGGATGCTACAAGGGCTTGGAGCAGCGGGAGCATTTCCGATTGTGCTGCCGCTTGTTGGAGATTTATTTCCTGATGACAGCCAGGCAAGCAGCTGTCTAGGAACAATTGAAACAGCAAATACGTTTGGCAAAGTATTAAGCCCTATATTAGGTGCGATGTTTGCGAGCATCGTCTGGTTTTTGCCGTTTTTCGCGTTTCCGCTGTTTTGTGCTGTTTCGCTTGCGATGATGCTTTTTTGCGTAAAATCTCCTTCGAAACAGGATCATCCTCATCCATTTCGGCAATTTTTACGAAATGTAAAAATGATTTTTCAAAGGGAAGGGCGTTGGCTATATGCGATTTTTGCCATTGGCGGTTTATTAATGCTCGTTTTATTTGCGTTTCTGTTTTTCTTATCAAACCGTCTTGAAGATTACGGCATCGATGGAATAAAAAAAGGATGGGTGCTGGCAATTCCGCTTGGCGCGCTTTGTGCGGCATCGTTTATGACGGGGAAGAAAATCGGCGAAAATAAAACGTTAATGAAATGGATAATTGCCGCTGGCGGGATGCTTGCTGGAGCGGCGATCATGGCCATCAAATTCTTTCCATCTCTTTGGTGGATGGTTGCGCTTTTTTCGCTTGCCGGCATCGGCATTGGCGTGATGCTTCCGTGTTTGGATGCCCTTATTACAGAAGGAATTGAAAAAAAAGAGAGGGGAACGGTGACTTCATTTTACAGCTCGTTAAGGTTTATCGGTGTCGCTATGGGGCCGCCGCTTGCTGCGCTGCTGATGAAAAGGGAGACATCCATGCTGTTGTTTCTGTTAGTTGCATTATGTTTTCTGGCAAGCGCCATCACATTTGTAGCGATTAAACCAGAAAAAGAAAAAGTAACATGAAGCATAATTTCGAAGTAAAGCAGTGTCTTGATGCGATTGCTTATCGCCTTTCTTTACATGATGCGAAACATGCATACAAAAAGAACGATGTAAAACCATAAACTTGCCAAACGCAGCATCATAAGCATAGGAAAAGGGATATCACAATAGTGAAGATATCCCTTTTTGCTTTTTGAAAATAATTTTGTTTCGAAACAATAGGCTAATCTTGCCTATAACTTGCATCAATGCTTGGATGCATAAATGGAACCCCTTGGGACCGCCGTTTTGCTTCGAGAAGCTCGCGATTTTCTTCTGTATTCCAGCCGATGTCGTTTGTCGGGTGCACCCATTCATCGCCTGCCATAATGCTTGGATCGATCTCATCACTCCAGTGATTCAGCGGCGAATTTGGCGAGTTATATTTGCTGTCGCCGATTACGACACCATATTTATTGACAAATGGAGGCTGCGTTTTTATGCCAGTTCCCTTAAATGATGGAGCATGGATTTGATGAGGCATTGTCTCATCAAGAATTGGCGATTCGACTTTTTTATCTTGATCCATGTGGATATCACCTCGATTATAGTGTGAGCAAAAATATATATTGTTATGAATAAACCGTACAGTGTTTAAGGGAAAATAAGAAAAATGGCAAAGGGTGATGCCCGTTGAAAAACAGTTCATTTCCAGTTGCTGACCTGAAGGAGCAGATGTTAAAAAAGGTGCAAGAGCTGGAAAAACGGTTGCGTGAAGAAACAGGAGAAGAAATCGTTCTAATCGCTTATAAACATGAGAGGGGGAGTAAGTAATGAAGCGAAAAGTGAAGTTTAATGCAGCGAAAAACAATAACAAAACGCCGACAGAAAGCCTGCCGGATACGGAATTTGCAGCGCAGTATGCGGGAGAAGAAGACATGAGCCGCGGAGCAAACCGCAATTCGAAAAAAGCGCGCCAAGGAGACGGACAATGAAGCCGAAGCGCCAACATAACGAAGCACCCGAGGAAATGGCGTTTGAATTTGGTGATTTTAACGCCCATCAGCCGTTTCAGCTAATGGAAGAGAGAAAACAACAGAAAAAGGCGAAAAAGAAAAAGTAGGGATAATCCCTACTTTTTTATTGCGACATTTGAAAAGGAAGATAGCGGTACGGAAAAAATTTTCGTTTGCAATTGAACGGGATCAAAATAAGCAATCATCACCGTTGGGGTCAGATGTATTTCTTTTGTTTTCAGATAATGGCCGATGTCAAATTCGATTATTTCCATGACCGTATGTTTAAATAATTCTTTTTCATTCAATTCCAGTGAGACAAATTCGTTCCCTAATTGTTCCGGATGTTCAAGCAGATGGCGATAAAGCGAGGAACGCAGCGATTTGTCCGTTTTTTCTTCCCACCATGGTTTGCGCGGCTTATGTTTTTGATTGCGTAAATAGTCATATTTCATTAACGCTTCAATGATTGGAAGTTCATCCAGTTTTTTTGTCTGCAAAAATTCATATAGGCGGCGGAATAAATCTTCAAGCTGATGTCCGATTTTCGCCCAGCCGCGTTCGTCCCAGTATGTGCCGAATTCTTGGAAGAAATCAAATGGCGATGGGAATACGTTTGTTACTAAATATTCGATCGTTTCATCCATCCGATGCGCATTCCAATATTTCTCTAACACATCTTCTACTTGTTTAATGCGGATGATGTCATCAAAAGAAAGCACATTATTTTGCAATACTTCATATGGTGCGTGATCCATAAATACGTAGCCGTAGTCTTTTGCGCGCAGGCGAAGGCCGGTGCCGCGAAGCATTTTTAAAAAGCCTAGCTGCAATTCTTCCGGACGGAGTGCGAAAACGTCGTTAAACGTTTTTCGGAATGATGTATAGTCTTCTTCCGGAAGTCCGGCAATTAAATCGAGATGCTGGGCAATTTTTCCGCCTTCTTTCACCATCATCACAGTGCGGGTTAATTTTTCAAAATTTTGTTTGCGCATGACAAGCCGGTTTACTTCATCATTCGTCGATTGCACACCGATTTCAAAGCGGAACAGTCCTGGTGGTGCTTCTTTGTTTAAAAACTCGATGACTTCCGGACGCATAATGTCTGCCGTAATTTCAAATTGAAATACGGTTCCCGGAACGTGTTCATCAATAAGAAATTGAAACATATCCATCGCATAGCTTCGGCTGATGTTAAACGTGCGGTCGACGAATTTAATCGTGCGCGCTCCATGCTTCATTAGATAGCGGATATCTTCTTTAATTTTCTCCCGATCGAAATAGCGGACTCCGACTTCGATCGATGATAAGCAAAACTGGCAGCTGAACGGGCAGCCGCGGCTCGTTTCGATATACGTAATGCGTTTCGGTAAATGTGGAATATCTTCTGGAAAACGAAATGGTGATGGCATATCGGCTAAGCGAATTTTATTTCGCTGCGGATTAATAATGATGTCTCCATGATGACGAAACGCAAGCCCGTGAACGTTGTGGAAGTTGCGATCTCCATGCATCTCCATCAAAAATTGTTTAAACGTTTCTTCCCCTTCACCGATGACAATAAAATCAAACTCCGGCACGGTTTCCATCCATTCGCGCACGTCATATGATACTTCTGGACCGCCGACGACAATGGTGATATCAGGAGCGATCTTTTTTAACATTTTTACGACCTTAATGGTTTCTTCGATATTCCAAATATAGCAGCTAAATCCGATAATATCCGGTTTTCTTCGATAAAGGTCGGTCACGATGTTCATCGCCGGATCTTTAATCGTATATTCGACAAGCTTTATATCAAACTCTGGCTGGGCGTATGCCTTTAAGTAGCGAATCGCTAAATTCGTATGAATATATTTCGCGTTTAATGTCGTACAAATAATATTCATCGAAATAAACCCCTTTACGAGAGCATTGAAAAACAACATTTTAATATAACATATTTTAGACAAAAGAAAAAGAAGAAAAACTTGTCGAACATTGCAAAAATTTATTTTCATGGAATTTTTAGAATAAACAGAAGGAGTAAATTTTTCGGCAGAGAATATATAATAATTTGATATGGTTTGGAGAAGGAGGGATAAACATGAATAATAGCCTTTCTCCCCGTGAAGAACAAAGCTTGATGGTGGATGTAAAGTCATTAGAAGAAGAAAATAGACGGTTAAAAGAACGGTTAAATGGCTATTCAATTATTTTTGAGCGATCTTTAGATGCAATTGTCATTTTTAATAAACATGGTGAATTTGTGGATGTGAATGAAGCGGCATGTCAACTATTCGAAATGGAGAAATGTGAATTAATCGGCAAAAAAATGACGATGTTTCTTGAATTAGTCCCTCCGGATATTTTAATGTTTCAGCAATCAATGTTACATAAATTTGGCTCATTTAGCGATGAGCTGCTCATAAAGCTAAGGAACGGAAAAGTGAAACATATTGAGTTTTCAATGAAAAAAGATGCGTTTAATGAATTCGATTTGGTAATTATGCGAGATGTTTCCGCCCGCAAAGCGCTTGAGCGAGAGCGGATTATTCATGAGTTTCTTTTTAAGGATGTATTTAACCGCGCGGTAGATGGTATTGTGATTTTCGATGAATTTGGCCGTTTTATTGATGTGAATCCTGCTTTTTGCATGAGTTTAAACTTAGAAAAAGAGAAGCTGCTAAAATTATCGTTTCAGCAGTTTATCTCTAAAGAATGTGCCGATGATTTTGTGCGCCTTCTTGCTGAATTAAAAGAAAAAGGAACGGCAAAAGGAGAATTGTCACTTGTCCGTTTTGACGGTACGGTAAAAATGTTTGAACTTACAACGACATCAAATGTGTACAGTGGCTTTTACATGGCGATTATGCGAGATGTCACTGATAGAAAAAATATGGAAATAAAATTGCAAAAAAGTGAAGAAAGATTTCGTGCCATTTTTGAACAAGCTCATGAGGCGATTTTGATTTGGGATGACCAGGGGCATATTTTGAACGCAAATCATGCCGCAAGCCGGACGTTTGAGCTGCCGCTGAATTTACTTGTTCGGAAAAATTTGCTTGATTTTCTTGACCACGATGATGAAAAAGTACAGCGTGTATTTGCGGAGTTCCGCATAAAAGGAGAAATCCGCGACGAATTAACATTCCATATGCCAAATGGACAAGATAAACAACTTGAGTTTACGATGAAGCAAGGAGCGATTGATGGCTATCATTTGACTATTTTCCGCAACGTTACAGAACGGAGAGAAATGGAAAGGGAACTGCGCGAGAGTGAACAAAAATTCCGCAGCATTTTTGACCATTCTATGAACGGAATATTATTATGGGGAGAAGGTTATCGCATTTTAGATGTGAATCCGATCGCTTGTGAAATTTTTCAAGCAACGAAAGAACAATTGCTTCACCGGCCGATTACAGCGTTTATCCCGGAAAAAGCACGGAAACATTTCTATAAATTGACTCAACAATGTGATCGTTTGGGAGAAGCTTATGCGGAGATGGATTTTTCAAATGGCGGGAAACAAAAAATCGTAGAGTTTTCACTAAAGAAGGAAATCATCCCAGGTGTAGGAATGATTATGCTGCGTGACATTACTGAAAGAAAAGAAATGGAGTTGCAGCTAAGAAAATCTGATACCCTTAATGTTGTAGGGGAACTTGCCGCGGGCATTGCTCATGAGATCCGCAACCCGATGACGGCGCTAAAAGGATTTATTCAATTATTACGAGGAAGTATTAAAGAGGACTATTCCATGTACTTTAATGTTATTATGTCTGAACTGAAGCGAATCGAATCGATCATTACCGAATTTCTTGTCCTTGCTAAACCGCAGGCGATTCAATATCAACAAAATGATGTATGCAAAATCATGCAAGATACGATCGATTTAATTAGCGCCCAAGCGACGATGCATAACGTGCAAATTGTCGCTGATTTCGCGCCGCATATCCCATTCATTTATTGCGAACCGAACCAATTGAAGCAAGTGTTTATTAATATATTAAAAAATGCGATTGAAGTGATGCCAAAAGGCGGAGAGGTTACTGTTCGAATTAATCGGCTTGATGATAATCATATCCGCATTTCCATTACAGATCAAGGTTGCGGTATTCCGCAAGATAAAATCAAAAAGCTTGGCGAACCGTTTTATACGACGAAAGAACGCGGTACTGGACTTGGATTGATGGTTAGTTATAAAATTATTGAAGAACATCAAGGAAAAATTGATGTGGAAAGTGAAGTTGACGTTGGTACGACGTTTCATATCACACTTCCGATTGAACGAGTGGAGAAAGAGGATGAACATGAAACTGGAATACAGCATATATAAGTCAGATCTGCTTGGCTGCATTTACGTTATATCCGACGGCGAGGCGATTGTAAGTGTTGAACTTTTTGAGGAAGATTGGCAGCAGCTCCGTCAACAATATGAAATGATAAAAAGCAATTCTCCTTTATTAGAAAACGCTGTACAACAGCTTGACGAATATTTCCATGGCAAACGGAAAGCATTTCACTTGCCTTTAAAATGGAAAGGGACGGAATTTCAGGAACAAGTATGGCAGGCGCTTTGTGAAATTCCGTACGGAACGACGGTCAGCTACAGTGATATTGCTGAAAAAATCGGCCGCCCGAAAGCGGTGCGGGCGGTTGGACAGGCAAATCGAGCAAATGAGCTGGCTATTTTCGTTCCGTGCCATCGAGTGGTTGGAAAAAATGGTTCGCTTACGGGATATGCTGGCAACCGGACAAATGTAAAAGAACGATTATTACAGTTGGAAAGACGGTATCGGACGATATAAAAAAACTAGAAGCAGCACTTGCTTCTAGTTTTTTTACGGCCTGCGTGATGTAACAAATTAGATGTAGTACACTTTGTTTTTTGCAATTGGGCCGGCTTTTAATCATTGTCATCTTTTTTCGCTCGTCAACTATCGGCAATGATAGCTTTGTTTATGATTAAGAAGGGGAAACGCTCCTATTTTTTTTGCATGTGCGATAACGCAAGCGCCCCGACTAAAATAGCCCCTTTAATGATATCCTGAGCGTAATACGGAACGTTCATCATCGTTAGTCCATTGAGCAGAACCCCCATTAAAATCGAGCCAAACAGCGTGCCGATGACGTTCGGTTTTCCCGCGCCAAACACGGAAAAGCCGATATAAGCGGCAGCTACTCCATCCATTAAAAAGGAGGCTCCTGCTGATACTTGTCCTGTTCCGATGCGGGAAGCGAGGACAATCCCGCCGAGCGCGGCAAAAAATCCGCTGATCACGTAAGCGTAAGTGCGGTAGCGATTGACAGGGATTCCCGAAAGCCGTGCTGCTTCTCGGTTTTCTCCCGTCATATAAAACAATCTTCCTGGTTTGGTATATGTTAAAAATAGATGAGCAGCAATGACGACCACTAGCATTAATAAAACAGAAAACGGAATGCCGAATACTTCCCCTTGACCGATAAATAAAAAGGAAGGAATGAATTTGCCCGGCGCCGTTCCTCCGTCTGGAAGCGGCATGTCGTTGTAAATGGAAAATCCTTTCGTGTACGTCAGCTGCACGCCGTTAATCGCATACATCGTCGCCAATGTAGCCAGTAAATCCGGCAATTTTAATTTCACAATTAATAACGAGTTTAATAAGCCGACGGCGACTCCCAGTAAAAGCGGAACAAGCAACGTCACTAGAATTTCCTGGCGGTATAATACGAGTGCCGCGGCGCTTGCGATCGTTGCTAGGCTGACGGTCGAACCAACAGATAAATCAAATCCATCCACAATCAGAGAAAAGGTGATGCCAATGGCGACGAGTGTGACGATGGAAATAGACCGTAAAATATCGCTGAAATTTTCATACGTAAAAAACCGATCAAGAGTAATGCCAAAATAAGCAATGACAACGAGAATGGCAAGCAGTGTGCCATGCTTATATAAAAATTCAAGAAGAGATGGCGCTTGCTTTTTCTTGGCGATCGAAACGGCCGGTTGTGCCATCCAAATCACCTCCGCTGCAGTAATAAATCAATTGTTCATAGGTGATATCACGCGCGGAAACACGTTTAACAAGCTGTCCGTCTACCATGATATAAATCGTATCAGAGATATCGAGCAGTTCTTGAAATTCACCCGTTAAATATAAAATCGCTTTTCCTTCATCGGCGAGGGAGCGGATGATCGAAAATACCTCTTGTTTCGCGTTGACATCAATACCTTTTGTCGGTTCATCAAAAATGAATACATCAGCGTTTGTCTTTAACCATTTGCCAATGACGACTTTTTGTTGATTGCCGCCGCTTAGCTGTTTGACAACCGCTTGCGGAAAAGGCGGATGAATTCGTAATACATCCACTAAATGTTGAGCAACTTGTGTTTCTTTCTTTTGCAACACCCATTGCCACTTTGTTAATGATGATAATAGCCGAACCGTAAGATTCGTACGGACTGTTTCATCTAAGAAAAGCCCTTGTTTTCTCCGCTCTTCCGGAATAAGGCAGATTCCAGCCGCAATCGCTTCTTTTGGCGAGGAGAACGTATAACGCTTTCCATCGATCCACCATTCTCCCGTCGCTTTTGTATGGGCGATTAGACTTTCGGCGAGTTCGGTTTTCCCGGCTCCAGCAAGTCCGGCAATGCCGACGATTTCCCCTTTATGAATTTCCAAATCGACGGTTGTGCCTGTTTTCGCGATGCGCAGCTGGTCCACTTTGAAAAGAATGTCATCACTGTATGTGCGTGCTTCTTTTTGCACGGTTGTATAAGCGCGTCCAACCATATGTTGAATCATTTCTTCTAGTGAAAGGGTGGAAACATCGCCATGGTGGACGACGTTTCCGTCACGCAAGATGGTGACGCGGTCGCAAATCTCTTTTACCTCTTTCAATTTGTGAGAAATATAAATGAATGAAACTCCCTGTGCTTTTAAATCGTTGATAATTGTAAACAGCCGCTTCGTCTCTGTTTCACTGAGCGCGGCGGTCGGCTCATCTAAAATAATGTATCGGGCCGATGAGGAGAGCACTTTTGCTAAAACGATGAGCTGTTTTTCATGCAAGGTGCATTCGCGAATAAGCTTGTTCGGCGAAATCGACAGACCAACTTGGCGCAAAAGCTTTGCGGCCCGATGTTTTTGCTGTTTCCATGAAAGAAGAGGCTTTTGTTTTGTATCAACGATGTCGCTAGCAGCAATATTTTCATAGACGGTCAGCGATGGAAACAGGGCGGTATCGACTTCTTGAACAACTAATCCAATGCCTGCTTTTTTCGCATCAGCAGGAGAAAAAAATCGGCGCTCTTCTCCATCTATTGTTATCGTGCCTTTGTCTGGAAAAAGGGCGCCGGCGAGAATTTTCATCAATGTGCTTTTCCCAGCACCGTTCATCCCTAAAAGGGCGTGAACTTCTCCTTTTTGTACATGGAGATTCACCCCGTTTAATACGTCTACCGTGCCAAACGATTTATAAATATTGTTCATATAAAGACCGTTCATTTGTTTTTCACCTGTGCTTCCAACGTTTTCATCCAAGGGGAAATGGCAACATTTGATTGCCCCCAACCGGAAATGTATTCATGAAGCTCATTCATCGAAACTTGTTGGTTAGGCAAATCGGATCGTTTGACTAAATGCGGTTCTAGTGAATAAATGTTTGGCGTTTTCTCGCCAGCAATTTTTTGATACGCAAAGCGAACTTGAACGCGCCCGACTTCGGCTGGGTCTGTTGCCGTTGTAGCGACCCAAGGGCTATTTGGCTTTTGCATCATTTGCAAATCTTCATCGCTTAAATCGATGCCATATACTTTAATTTCATTGCGCCCCGCTTGCTCGATCGCACGCGTTGCGCCTTTGGCAAATTCATCCCAAGTCGCAAACACTGCGTCAATATCGCCTTTATTCGGATATTTTTTCAAAATCGCTTCCATTTGCGTTTGTGTGTCTAAAGCGGTATTGGCGCTGGCCGTACCGAATTTCGCCACTTCTTTGATGTTCGGATAGCGTTTTTTAAACGCATCGTAAATCACATGACGACGTTCCATTGGTGTAAATCCGCCAACCCAAATGGTGACAATGTCTCCTTCGCCGTTTAAGTCTTCAGCCAACGTTTTTAACGTTTTCCATGCAAGGCTGTAGTCATCTTGGTCAATCACTGTTACGCCTGGGATATTTAAATCATTATCGAATGCGACAACAGGAATGCCTTTTTCGACTGCCTTTTTCACCGGACCTTCCAACGCATCAGCGCGCCCGTGATCTAATAGAATCGCATCGACGTTTTGCGTAATGGCTGTTTCGACATAGGAAGCCATTTTCGTTAAGTCGTTATCCGCATTGTAAATTTGCACTTCGCCGCCAAATTTTTGCACTTGTTCTTTTACGCCAGCGATATACTGAGAAGAAAACGTGCCGATCGACATTTGCATAATGGCGGCAATTTTTATTGGTTTTTTTAATTCTTCAGGGATATCTGCTTGTTCGGTTGTTGCAGCTGTTGTTTCGCTTGCTTCTTCGGCCGTGCTGTTTTCTTGTTTAGCCGGTTTCGAACTGACGGCGTCTTGTTCATTCATGCAGCCGCTAAGGATGACGATAATGGAAAAAAGGAATGCGACTAAATAGTTAAGTCTAAATTGCTTCATGGCGATCCTCCTTTGCAAACAGTGCTGGCAGTTCAGTTTCATAATTGCCGCGGATGATCCCTTTTTCGGTAATAATGGCCGTGATAAGGTCGTGTGGTGTTACATCGAACGCTGGATTATAAACGTTTACGCCTTCTGGAGCGATTCGCGTTCCGGCGATATGCGTCACTTCCTCTGGATTGCGTTCTTCAATCGGAATTTCTTCCCCTGTTTTGGTTGCTAAATCAATGGTCGATAATGGCGCGGCGACATAAAATGGAATGCCAAACGCTTTAGCGAGCAGCGCCAGTCCAAAGGTGCCGATTTTGTTGGCAGTGTCACCGTTGGCGGCAATTCGGTCGGCGCCGACAATGACAGCGGTAATGTTTTTCGCCTTGATCGTCTGCGCTGCCATATTGTCGGTAATAAGAGTGACTTCTACCCCCGCTTGCATCAATTCCCACGTCGTCAATCTTGCCCCTTGCAAGACCGGACGAGTTTCCGACGCGTAAACATGAAGATTCATCCCTTTTTCTTTCGCTAAATAAAACGGAGCAAGCGCAGTGCCATAGCGGGCGGTTGCGATCGAACCAGCATTGCAAATGGTTAAAACGCGGTCGCCGTTTTGAAATAAGGAAAGCGCATGTTCTCCGATACGGCGGCATACATCTTCATCTTCAATTTGAATGCGAATCGCTTCATGGATGAGCGTCGTTTTTGCTTCGTTAACAGAGGAAACGTGGGCGATGCTGGAAACAAGCCGATCTAATGCCCAAAACAAGTTCACTGCGGTTGGCCGAGAGCTTGCTAAGTAGTCACGGTCCTTTCGCACGTGCTCTTTAAATTTTTCCAGTGATTCTGTTTCATATTGCTGTGCAGAAAGAGCGAGGCCGTAAGCAGCCGTAATGCCGATCGCCGGTGCGCCGCGTACTTTTAACGCGGCGATTGCGTCCCATACATCTTCAATATTTTTTAATTCCAAATATTCCGTCACTAATGGTAGCTTTTGTTGATTCAAAATTGTAATATGAGTGTCGTTCCATTCCACAGAGCGCGGGATTGCGAATGGTTCTGCCATTATGGTTCTTCCTTTCATTGTGTTAATTCGTTGCTGCAAGCACTGTTTGTGCGAAAAGGGAACGGATTTCTTTAGTGCTAGATAATGTTTCACGTTGCAAAATGAGGCTTCTGCCAAGACGAAGGGCATAACGTTTTGCTTGTAAGCGTTCCTCTTTATCCTCAATGCCATCAAGGTCAGCGACATGTGCTAGCCCAATCGTGCGGCGGATGACTTCACATCCGGCAAAGCCGATCGCGTTAGCAAACGTGTGATGCAGCACGTCTTCTAATAATCCTTCTGTTTTTGCATATGGTTCTACATTGTGAGTGCGCCAAAGATCGGAAAAGACTGTCGAGAATACATCCCAAGTTTTGTCGATATGAGCAAATAATGGCTCTTGTTGTTGTTCTGGGCGGGACAACGCATTTAACAGCAAGTTTGCGAAAAATTGGCCTATGTCAAAACCGAACGGGCCATAAAACGCAAACTCTGGATCAATGATTTTCGTTTCTTCATCGCTGGCGAAAATGCTTCCGGTATGCAAATCACCGTGGATGAGCGCATCTCCTTCGGTTAAAAACTTGCGCTTTAGTTTGGCCGCTTCTAAGTGGAGTTTATCATCGTTCCAAAGCGCTTCTACATCATCGCGAAGCTCGTCTTCAAAGTTGTTCGTTTCATGATTAAAGAACGGATCTGTAAATACAAGGTCTTCGGTAATTTTGCATAATTCCGGATTAACAAAACTTTGCGCTAATTGTTTTTTTTCTTGTTGATTCATGCCAAAGTCGGAAGTGTAAAACGATGTCTTTGCGATAAATTCGCCAATATGTTGCGATAAAAGTGGATATGTTTTTCCTTCAATCAACCCTTTGCGGGCGATTTGCAAGTGAGATAAATCTTCCATAACGGTAATTGCCAAAGATTCATCGGAATAGTATACTTTTGGCACGTATTGCGGAACATAGCTTGCGAATGTGCGCAGCGCATTGCTTTCAATAACAGCGCGTTTTAATGTGAGCGGCCAGCTTTCACCGACTACTTTTGCGTACGGGAGCGCTTGTTTTACGATAATTCCTTTCTTTGTTTGCTGATCGACAACACGGAAAACAAGATTTAAGTTGCCGTCGCCAATTTCGCGGCAGGCAAGCGGTGTTCCTTCCGGAAAAAGACCGAGACGGACCGTCAAAGAGATTGCGCCTTGTTCCGTTAATGGTTCATAAACCGTTGGATGAGAAATTGGCATAATGTAAAACTCCTCCTTCATGTAAATTAAAAAGCCTCTTTCTGCATAGAAAGAGGCTTGAAGATTCCATATCTTCGCACCTCTTATCTTTCAGAAAGAACGAGTCTTTCTGTTGGACTTAGCACCGTGCCCTGCGGAAGTAGCGAACTTCCGGCGCCAAAAAGTGCGCCCTATCTCACGATAGTATTACGGTCGGTTGCTGGGCTTCATTGGGCCAATTCCCTCAGCCAACTCTTGATAAGAGTGTGTCAGCATATTCAATTTTTTAATTTTCGTTATGTTGGCAATTTTGAAGTTTTATGCTTGATACGAATCATACATGGTCACGAAATGATTTGTCAACTCTTTTTTAAAAAATTTTTTTCTGCAGCGATGTAGTCGTTAGCTCTGCGGTCCGCAAAAATCGGGATTTGTTTTCGCACTTCTCTTACTTTTTGAAGATCGATTTGTGCCATTAACGTACAAGGTTCTTCATTTGCTTCTGCAATGATTTCTCCCCATGGGTCAACCACCAGCGAATGACCGGCAAAGACATTGTTTGGATCGCTTCCAGCGCGATTGCACGCGATGACGTAGCATTGATTTTCAATCGCGCGCGCCGCAAGCAGTGTACGCCAATGCGAAAGACGAGGAAGCGGCCACTCGGCGACGACAAATAACACTTCCGCCCCTTGGACCACATGGACGCGAATCCATTCTGGGAAGCGGATGTCATAACAAATGACGCCTGCACATCGAGTGTTTTCTAATGTGAACAATCCCATTTCTTCCCCTGGATGTAAGTAAAGATGTTCATCCATCAGCTGGAACAAATGGAGTTTGCTATATTCGCCGACGATGATGCCGTTTCGGTCGGCGATGTACATCGTATTGGTGACGCCGCGATCTGTTTTTCTGGCAATTGATCCAGCGACAATATTGACATGATGCGACTTGGCAAGTTTTTGAATGAACGCTTTTGTACGCATACCGCCCTCATCGGCAATCTCATCGAGTCTGGTTAAGTCATAGCCAGTCGTCCATAGTTCAGGAAGGACGATAATATCTGGGTGATTTTTTGAAATTTTTTCTATCTCTCTTTCAACGCGCCGTTCGTTTTCATTAGGATTGCCAAAAGCGATATCTAGCTGAAGACATGCGATTTTTATCGTCATGAACATTCACCTCGAAAAAATTTTACTTTACATTTTGATTTTTACGATATATGATTTTTCACTAGAATTTCAAGAAAATTTTTGAGAAGGTGTTAACGCGATGAAACAATTTCCACTATCTGAGTTATTGCAGAGCCTTCCAAAACAGTTTTTTGCTTCGCTTGTCGATAAAGTCGCAAAAAAAATGGCGGAGGGGCATGACATCATCAATTTAGGGCAAGGAAATCCCGACCAGCCGACTCCACCGCATATCGTGGAGGCGATGCAAAAAGCGGTGGCGAACCCAAAATATCACAAATACTCGCCATTTAAAGGGTATTCCTTTTTGAAACGCGCCGTTGCTGCGTTTTATGAGCGCGAATACGGCGTTGCCGTTGATCCGGAAAAAGAAGTGGCGGTTTTGTTTGGCGGGAAAGCGGGTCTTGTGGAGATCCCGCAATGTTTAGCCAATCCAGGCGATATTGTGCTCGTGCCTGACCCGGGATATCCGGATTATTGGTCGGGGATTGCGCTGGCGCGCGCGGAAATGGTGATGATGCCATTGCGTGCGGAAAATCAGTTTTTGCCTGATTATGATGAAATTCCTGCAAATATTGCGGAAAAAGCAAAAATGATGTTTTTAAACTATCCGAATAATCCAACCGGGGCGATCGCTTCTAAGGAGTTTTTTGAAGAAACGGTGTCGTTTGCCGCAAAACACGGAATTTGCGTCGTTCATGATTTTGCTTACGGTGCGATTGGCTTTGACGGAAAAAAACCGGTCAGCTTTCTTCAAGCAGAGGGGGCAAAAGAAATTGGCGTTGAAATTTATACATTCTCCAAAACATATAATATGGCGGGCTGGCGCGTGGCGTTTGCCGTTGGAAATGAGAGCGTGATTGCGGCGATTAACTTGCTGCAAGACCATTTATATGTGAGTTTGTTTGGCGCTGTTCAAGAAGCGGCGGCAACCGCATTGCTTTCTTCGCAGCGCTGCGTGGAAGAGCTTGTCGCGCTGTATGAATCGCGGCGCAATACGCTTATTGACGCGTTGCGGCAAATTGGCTGGGATGTCGACGCCCCAAAAGGTTCATTTTTTGCGTGGCTTCCGGTGCCGAACGGATGGACATCGGAACGTTTTTCCGATTATTTGCTGGAAAAAGCGCATGTCGTTGTCGCGCCGGGAATTGGATTTGGCAAGCATGGAGAAGGATATGTGCGAGTTGGGTTATTAACAAGCGAATCCCGCCTGCAAGAAGCGGCGGAACGGATTTCGAAGCTTGGTCTTTTCTAAAATGGGTTAAAAAATGATTGACAGAGCGAAAAAATACTGTCATAATTCAAATTAAATTTTCGAGCGCGAATAGTTTGAAAAGTGAATACGATATTGCAAGCATTCTTATCAAGAGCAGGCGGAGGGACAAGCCCAATGAAGCCCGGCAACCGGCTTAACGACGGTTAAGCACGGTGCTAATTCTTGCAGCGGAAACGCTGAGAGATAAGAAGAGCGTGAATAAATAAAGCCTCTTCTTATGAAGAGGTTTTTTTGATGGATGAACAGAAAAGAGGGATGATCATGAGTCAAGTAATTGCCACATATCTTATTCACGATGAAAAAGATTTAGAGAAAAAGGCGGAAGGAATTGCGCTTGGGTTGACCGTTGGTTCGTGGACGGATTTGCCGCTTCTTGAGCAGGAACAATTGCGCAAGCATAAAGGAGTAGTTGTAAGCGTACAAGAACTCGAGGAGAACGAACGCGCCAACCGTTACTTTGGAAAACGATTGAAGAGGGGAATCGTTCGCATTGCATACCCGAGCTTAAACTTTAGCGCGGATATTCCGGCGCTTTTAACGACGGTGTTTGGCAAATTGTCGCTGGATGGAGAAGTGAGATTGCTAGATTTAACGTTTTCCGACGAATGGAAAAGACAGTTTCCTGGCCCGCGTTTTGGCATTGACGAAATCCGCAAAAAAGTGGGTGTATATGAACGTCCGCTTCTGATGAGCATTTTTAAAGGGATGATCGGCCGCGATTTAACATATTTATCCGAGCAGCTGAAACAACAAGCGCTCGGCGGGGTCGATCTCGTTAAAGACGATGAAATTTTGTTTGAAAACGAATTAACGCCGTTTGAAAAGCGAATTACGGCTGGAAAAGCGGTGTTAAACGAAGTGTACGAAAAGACAGGAAAACGGACGTTATATGCGGTGAACTTGACTGGAAAAACGTTCGAATTGAAAGAGAAAGCAAAACGCGCAGTCGAATTAGGTGCCGATGTATTGTTATTTAACGTATTTGCGTACGGTTTGGATGTGCTCCAAGGGTTGCGCGAAGATGATGAGATCACCATTCCGATCATGGCTCATCCGGCATTCAGCGGGGCGCTTACTCCATCGGAGTTTTACGGAATAAAAGCATCCTTGCTGCTTGGCAAATTGCTTCGCCTTGTTGGTGCGGATTTTGTGCTTTTTCCATCGCCATACGGAAGCGTTGCCCTTGATAAAGAAGAGGCGCTTGGCATTGCCGCAGAGTTGACGAATGATAAGGAGCCGTTTAAACGGTCGTTCCCGGTTCCGTCAGCCGGCATTCATCCAGGGCTTGTGCCATTATTGTTCCGCGATTTTGGCATAGATAGCATCGTCAATGCAGGCGGCGGCATACATGGACATCCAGACGGAGCAGCAGGTGGCGGCAGAGCATTTCGCGCTGCGATTGATGCGGCTCTTGCCGGAAAATCGCTTCATGAAGCAGCGCGCGAAAATGAGGCGTTGCGAAAGGCGATTGACTTATGGGGCGCAGTAGAGGTGACATCATGACAAAACCAATCATCTTTTGTGATTTTGATGGGACGATTACAGACAATGACAACATTATCGCGATTATGAAACGGTTTGCGCCGCCGGAATGGGAAACGTTAAAAGAAGATATATTATCACAGCGCATCTCGGTGCAAGAAGGGGTTGGCGCGATGTTTTCCCTTCTTCCATCGAGTTGGAAAGAAGAGATTGTCGATTTCATTTTACAAAACGCCCGCATTCGCGACGGGTTTCGCGAATTTGTCGCGTTTACGAAGGAACGTGATATTCCGCTATATGTCATAAGCGGCGGCATTGACTTTTTTGTCTATCCGCTTTTAGAAGGGCTCATCGAAAAAGAGCGCATCTTCTGCAATGGCTCTGATTTCAGCGGGGAGGCGATTCGCATTACATGGCCGCATTCATGTGATGAACAGTGTCAAAACGGCTGTGGCTGCTGCAAGCCGTCGCTGCTTCGAAAATTGACAAAGCCCGATGCCTTTCACATCGTCATCGGCGATTCGATCACTGATTTAGCAGTGGCAAGGCTGGCGGATCATGTTATCGCACGCGACTTTTTGCTTCAAAAATGTCAAGAACTAAATATTCCACATACGCCGTTTACGACGTTTTTCGATGTCATTCATTTTCTGGAGACGATGGAGGTGAGGTCATGAGTTTGCTCCTAAAGAGATGGAAAGAGCTTGCCGAGGTAAAAGCAGAATTGGCGGCGCGCGATTGGTTTTTCGCCACAAGCGGAAACTTGTCGATCAAGGTAACCGATGACCCGCTCACTTTTTTAGTCACGGCAAGCGGCAAAGACAAACGCAAGCAGACAGACGAAGATTTTTTGCTTGTCGACGCTTCCGGAAATCCAGTGGAGAATACGAATTTAAAGCCGTCTGCCGAAACGCTTTTGCATGTGGAAATTTACAAGAAAACGAACGCGGGCTGCAGCCTCCACGTCCATACGATCGACAATAATGTTATCTCCGAATTGTACGGAGATGAGGGAGAAGTTGCGTTTTCCGGCCAAGAAATTATTAAAGCGTTTGGGATTTGGGAAGAAGATGCGGTCATCCGCATTCCGATTATTCCGAATTACGCGCATATTCCAACGCTTGCGAAGGAATTTGCCAAGCATGTAAACGGCGACGCCGGCGCGGTATTGATCCGCAACCATGGCATTACCGTCTGGGGGCGGGATGCGTTTGAGGCGAAGAAGTTTTTAGAAGCATGGGAGTTTTTATTCAGCTGGCACGTCAAGTGGCTGCTGCTAAAGCAGGCCGCCGTGCTGCCGGTTGTTAAATCATAAAAATTGATGAAGGGGGAAATTCCAATGGCAGTAATCAGAGTGAGAAAAACAGGAGAAGTGATTGAAGGGGAAGAAAATGTCCGCAGCTTTTTAAACAAACAAGGCGTGTTGTACGAGCATTGGGACATTAACAAACTGCCGGAACATTTGCGCAACAAATATGTATTGACCGACGAAGAAAAAGAGGAAATTTTGGCGACGTTTAAAGAAGAAATTGAAGATTTGGCGGCGAGAAGAGGCTACAAAACTTGGGATATCGTCGCCTTATCGGATGCGACGCCGAATTTGGATGAACTGTTGAAAAAGTTTGAACAAGTGCACATTCATACGGAAGACGAAGTGCGCGCTATTACTGCTGGCCATGGCATTTTTATCATCAAAGGGGACAGCGAAACAGGGTATTTTGATGTCGAGCTTGAAGCGGGCGATGTCATTTCTGTGCCGGAAGGAAACCCGCATTATTTCACCTTAATGGATGACCGCCAAGTCGTCGCCGTCCGCCTGTTTATCGATCCGTCCGGCTGGGTTGCCCATCCGTATGAAGAAAAAGAAGAAGTAGGCCAGTAATGGCAATAACCCCCTGTCTTCTTCAAGCAGGGGGTTGTTTTTATTAAAACGATTCTACTAAAAAAATCATAAATAATATGCCAATGATAAACGAATAGGTAGATGTCCGCTCATTTCCATCCCCATGGCTTTCCGGAATCAATTCTTTATAAATAATAAACAACATTGCACCTGCGGCGAATGCAAGGCCATACGGGACGAGCTGGCGAAAAAAGGATGTTAAATAAAACCCGAGAAGTGATGTCACGATTTCAACCGCTCCTGTAAGTGTAGCGATGATAAACGCCTTCCATCTTCCAATCTGTTGATGAATTAAAAAAAGCGCGACTAAAAATCCTTCCGGAGCGTTTTGTAATCCAATGGCTAGCGCGATTAAATTACCTGTTTCCGATACGTTCGAAGCATAGCTGACCCCGACCGACAATCCTTCTGGAATGTTATGTAAGGTAATGGCTGCAATAATGAGCATCGCTTTTTCATCAAACTGAATTCCTTTTTTTGTATGTTCTAAATCAATATGCGGAACCGTCATTTCCAAAATGGTTAAAATAAGGACTCCAAAAAATAACCCGATCGTTAAAGCGAAAAAACCGCCTGCCTGTAATGCTTCAGGAATTAAACTC
This sequence comes from Parageobacillus sp. G301, assembly GCF_030268025.1. Classification (NCBI taxonomy): domain Bacteria; kingdom Bacillati; phylum Bacillota; class Bacilli; order Caryophanales; family Anoxybacillaceae; genus Parageobacillus; species Parageobacillus sp. G301. Next base: position 1,345,926 of record NZ_BSDB01000001.1, on the reverse strand, counting down.
ATCATGGAAGCCGCCATCATAATTCCAGCTGAAAACGCCAGCAATATGTCCCGCCAGCGGTGAGTAATCGATTTCGCCAAAAATAAAATTGGGATCGCACCTAATCCAGTGGATAACGCGGAAAGTATACTCCCAATGAATACTTGTTTCATCAAATCCTCCTTTCCGTACCTTTAGTGTTTTTATATGCGTTTTGAAATAAAAGGTGATAACCGTCCAAGCACTAAAAATGATTTATTCATATACTATATAATAATAAACAAAAATAACCAAATAGCGAGCATCTCGCTTGACGGGGGAAAAGGTGTCCTCAAAAAAAGATTTGCACCGTGTTTAATATTTCAAGTATAATGCAAATAAGAAAATGTTTTTAAGAGAATAGTGGATATAAATACTGATAATGATGTTAAATTCAACCAACAAAAGGGTTTGATTGTGGATGACGAGGGAGAAAGACATTGAACAATCGCTAAAATTGTTTATCGTATTATCAAGAGCATATCGATCTGTCGGCGATCAAGTGAATAAGTCGATTCAATCATTTGGCGTGAATCCGACGGAGTTTGCGGTCTTAGAATTGCTTTACCATAAAGGGGATCAGCCGTTGCAGCAAATTGGTGGCAAAATTTTGCTCGCTAGCGGCAGCATTACATATGTAATAGACAAGCTGGAGCAAAAAGGGTTAATTGTGCGAAAAGCATGTGAAACAGACCGCCGTGTCACATATGCTTCGATTACGGAAAAGGGAAGAGCGTTTATCGAAAAGGTTTTCCCGGAGCATGCGCAAACGATTCACGAAACCGTTTCTGGCTTGACTCCTGAAGAAAAGGAACAGGCGATTTCATTATTGAAAAAGTTGGGATACGGTGCAAAAAGAGAATAGCTGTTTGTTTAAAATAAGTGGCTGCTTATTGCAGCCACTTATTTTTTGAAAAAAGGGATAAGCTATAAAAGGAAAAGGAGGAGATAATTTATGATGATTCCAGTCGGGGTGTCCAACCGCCATATTCATTTATCGAAAGAGCATCTGGCGCAATTGTTTGGTGAAGGTGCGGAGTTAACGGTGTTAAAGCCGCTGTCGCAGCCGGGGCAATTTGCTGCCAATGAAACGGTTACCGTTGAAGGACCAAAAGGGAAAATAGAAAACGTTCGCGTGCTAGGTCCTGCTCGTTCTATGACACAGCTGGAAATTTCCAAGACAGACAGCTTTAAACTTGGAGTGCAAGCGCCCGTTCGCTTGTCGGGGGACATCGAAGGCACGCCGGGAATTACCATTCACGGTCCAAATGGCACGGTTACTGTTGATAAAGGGGTCATTATTGCGAAACGGCATATTCATATGACCCCGAAAGATGCGGAAACGTTCGGAGTAAAAGATAAGCAAGTGGTAAAAGTGAAAACGCAAGGGGAACGCGCTTTAATTTTTGATGAAGTAATTGTTCGCGTCAATGAAAATTTCGCGCTGGACATGCATATTGATACAGACGAAGCGAATGCGGCAGGATTAAAAACGGGAGATTACGTCGAGTTAATCCGATAATGGTAACACGAAAAAGAGTCCCGGTCACGGGACTCTCGTTTTATGAATGTTGTTCAAACGAACCGACATTGAGCATTTTCCTGACAAGCTAGGACATCGTATCTCGTTATGCCGACATTTTTTGTTTTTCCTCTGATTGCTGTGCCGCTTTTTTCACTTGCGGGTAGAAGAAGATGCCGCTTAGAAGCAGGACAACTCCAAGCATAAACGTTTTGATATCCGCGGTGCCGGCGATGATGACCCAGATGGAATAGATAGTCGCAAAAGCGGCGATCACCCCATCGATGATGCGGCCTCGTGCCGACCCCTTGTACGTTTCGCCGGTCAGCGTCAGTTTCAATTGGAAGACGGAGGCGATAAAATACGGGACAAGATACGCCAATGTCGCAATGTAAATGACAAAGTCAAACGCCGCCGACATCGAATTAGAAATGGTTGAGAAAATAAAAATTTGCGCCAATCCATTCGAAAGAACTAAAGAAAAGCTTGGCACTTTCTTTTTATTTTCCTTTAAAAACGCTGGAATAAACAAACCTTGTTTTGCCGCTTGATATGGTACTTCAGCGCTTAATAACACCCAACCGAGCGTGGAGCCGAGCAAGCTGATCAATCCAAGTCCGGCAAGAACATAGCCGCCGCTTGGGCCTAAAATCGTGACAATGGCATCCACAAGCGGTTTTTCTGACTGAATAAGTTCTTTTTGCGGCAATACTCCCATGACAAGGATGCTAATGCCGATATAAATCGCGAGAGCAATCAACAAGCCAAGGATTGTCGCACGCTTGACGTCGGCTTGTTTGCGCGCGCGCGATGCAAAAACAATCGCTGATTCGACGCCGATAAACGCCCATAATGTCGATACAGCCGCATTCTTGATTTGACTTAATAATCCAATCGAATGCCCTGCATCATCATAACGCGGGGCAACAAACGAGCCAATGTTGCTTTTTTCAAACGCAAATAAAGCGATAATGATAAATAGGAAAAATCCGAGCACTTTTGCCGCGGTAGCGACAAAGTTTAGCTTTCCCGCGTCTTCGATGCCGCGCAAAATGATGAAATGCATTCCCCATAACAATGCGGTACATATAAGAAACGTCAACAAGTTCCCAAGCTTTACATCAAGAGAACCGATGGAAAATAATGTTTGTTTGCTTGTTAAAATTGGAAAAAACGTTGATAAATAGCTGGTAAACGTCGTAATAATCGCCACGTTGCCGGCAAAGTTGCCAATCCAATATCCCCATGAAGACATAAAGCCAGATAGGATCGAGATGTTCGAGCCTTTCGGAAACAATTCTTTCGCATAAATCTGCGGCCCGCCATTTAGTTCCGGTTTGCGAATCGCCAAATTACCGAATACGAGCGCGGTCATTAATACACCGCCGCCCGTTAATAACCACGCGAAAATGACACCAAGCGGGCTTGCCGCTTCCGCTAGCGAGCGCGGCAGCATAAAAATTCCCGATCCCACCATATTTCCAACGACAAGCGCCGTTAATAACCATAATCCAAGTTTTTGCTGTTGCAAAGTTGATAGCTCCTTCCTGACGATAATTAAGTTTTAGCTTTTTTCGCAAAAAAATACACCCCAAAGTTTTCAACGGGTGCATGTGGCCATCCGCATCCAACTTCCAATCGATAGTGCTTCATCGTTTGTTGCAACGATACATGTTCGGATACAGGCCCAGTCTACGGCGTCAGAGTCCGCCGCAAACTTCGGCAACTTTCTTCATTGACTCTCTGCGCCTCGTTTCTACAACTCTTGTTCATTGCAGCATGTATACCGCCTATGTGGATGAGAAAGAAAAAATATTCAATTGGTGTTATTATTATACGTTCTTTCGACAAATTTCGTCAACAACCTTTTGTAATCGAAAAAAAGGATTTTACGTGTACGAATGGAATACAATCTAAGATAAGGAAAACGAGAGAAAAGGAAGGGATTGCGTTGAAATTTTCTGAATTTCGCTACGAACGTCCGAACTTAGAGAAGTTAAAAGAATCTTTTCAACAAGCGTTGCAATCGTTCCAGAAGGCAAGCAGCGCAGAAGAACAGGATGAGGCGATGAAGGAAATTAATAAGCTTCGCAACGATTTCAGCACGATGGCGCAAATTTGCTATATTCGCCATACGGTTGATACGAACGATGAGTTTTATAAGCAGGAACAAGATTTTTTCGATGAAGTTGAGCCAATTGTTAAAGGGCTTGTGAACGATTATTACCGTGCGTTTGTTTCGTCTCCGTTCCGTTCGCAGCTTGAAGAAAAATGGGGGAAACAGTTATTTGCGCTCGCTGAGACGGAATTAAAAACGTATTCTCCAGACATTGTGGAAGATCTGCAGCTGGAAAATAAGCTGACGAGCGAATATACAAAATTGGTCGCTTCGGCAAAAATTTTCTTTGAAGGGGAAGAACGGACGTTAGCGCAGCTGCAGCCGTTTGTCGAATCGCCGGACCGCGAGATGCGCAAGCGGGCGAGTGAGGCGCGTTTTGCCTTTTTCCAAGAACATGAGGAGAAGCTCGATGAAATTTACGATCAGCTTGTGAAAGTGCGCACCGCCATCGCGCAAAAGCTCGGATTTAAAAACTTCGTGGAACTCGGTTATGCCCGTCTTGGACGGACTGATTACAACGCCGAGATGGTTGCGAAATTCCGCAAACAAGTCGAAAAGCATATCGTTCCAATTGCTGTGAGGCTTCGCGAGCGGCAACGGGCGCGCATCGGTGTCGAGAAGCTGAAATATTATGATGAAGCGTTTGTTTTTCCAACCGGCAATCCAACGCCAAAAGGGGACGCAAACTGGATTATTGAAAACGGGAAAAAGATGTACGAAGAACTGTCGCCGGAAACAGGCGAGTTTTTCCGGTATATGATCGATCATGAACTAATGGACCTCGTTGCGAAAAAAGGAAAAGCAGGCGGCGGCTATTGCACCTATATCGAAAACTATAAAGCGCCGTTTATTTTCTCGAACTTTACCGGCACATCCGGAGACATCGACGTGCTTACCCATGAGGCGGGGCACGCATTTCAAGTGTACGAAAGCCGCCATTTCGAAATTCCGGAATACATCTGGCCGACCTTGGAGGCATGCGAAATTCATTCGATGAGCATGGAATTTTTCACATGGCCGTGGATGAAGTTATTCTTCGGGGAAGATGCGGAAAAATATAAATTCTATCATTTGAGCGATGCTTTATTATTTTTGCCGTATGGCGTAGCGGTGGACGAATTTCAGCATTTTGTATACGAAAATCCGAACGCGACGCCGGCGGAACGGAAGCAAGCATGGCGGAAGATTGAAAAGAAATATATGCCGACACGAGACTATGACGGCAACGATTATTTAGAACGCGGCGGCTTTTGGCAGCGGCAAAGCCATATTTATACGAACGCATTCTACTATATCGACTATACCCTTGCACAAATTTGCGCATTCCAATTTTGGAAACGTTCGCGTGAAAACTATAAAGAGGCGTGGAATGATTATTTAACTTTATGCCGTCAAGGCGGAAGCAAGCCGTTTACCGAATTGGTCCGCGTCGCCAACCTTATTTCGCCGTTTGAAGACGGCTGCGTCCAATCGGTAGTCGGCGAGATCGAGAGATGGTTGAATAGTGTTGACGATCAGAGCTTATAGATGGAAATAATAGTTAAGGGGGGAAGAAATCAAGCGAGATTTCTTCCTTATCTTTTAGGAAAAATATAATGGGAGGTGTAGACCTGGTTACTAAAATCGTTGTTGTGTACTGACCGATGGAAGGAATGGTGCACGACAGGTGCCGCCGCTAACAGCGAGCCACGGGGTGTCTTTCACAGCAGGTGAGACATTAGGATTCTCTTCCTGATGGAACTCAGGTGTTTCCTGAGCGGCAAGCTGTTTTGCTGGTTCCATCGTGATGAGTCGATTTTTATGATTTTAGTAGCCGGGAAAACTATGTTGTCAAAAGAAGAAATCCTTGGTTTTTTATCACAAAATTTTCGATTATTAAAAGAAAACTACGGAGTCAAACGTATCGGCGTTTTTGGATCTTATAGCAGAAATGAACAAACAGCTGACAGCGATATAGACATTTTGGTGGAGTTTGAGCCTTCCGCCATCACATTTGACCATTATATGGATTTAAAAATTTTCTTAGAAGATCATTTTCATAAACCGGTCGACCTAGTGATACTGGATGACATTAAACCTACGTTAAAACCATATATATTGGAGGATGTTCAATATGCCGAGGGAGCCTAAGGTTTTTTTGGAAGATATTCTTATGGCGATCGATAAAATCCAAAAGTATACGAAAAATATGGATTATGAATCTTTTTTAGATAATGAACTTGTATGTGATGCGGTTATTAAAAACATATTGGTGATTGGTGAAGCGGCGAAAAACATTCCACAAGAAATAAGGCAGAAGAATTCACAGATTGAGTGGAGAAAGATAGCAGGTATGCGTGATATGATGATCCACGGCTATTTTTCTGTCAATTATCGTATCGTCTGGGATGTGGTAATCAATAAAATTCCAGTACTTAAGCAGGATATTGAGAAATTGTTAAACGATACAAATATGTAGTGAACGGAGCAAATATAGTATGAATTGGGGGAAGGGGCATGAATGTTCGCAAAGCAACGATCGATGATGCGCACGCCATCGTGCATGTCGAAAGCTGGAAAACGACATATGAAGGGATTGTGCCTGCGGAGTATTTGGCGCAATTAAGCGTAAGCGAAAAAGAACAGCTTTGGCAACGTGGATTAAATCAATCGAAACACTCGATTTTTGTCGTTGAAGAAGACGGAAACGTATGCGGATTTATTTCCGGCGGCAAGAACCGTGCTACACAAGGGAAAAAAGCGGAGTATAAAGGGGAAATATACGCGATTTATTTGTTGAAAGAAGCTCAAGGGAAAGGATACGGGACAAAGCTTGTCAAAGCGCTAGTTGATGATTTTCAACGCGAGCGGATTCGTTCTATGGTCGTGTGGGTGCTTGCTGATAATCCGTCGCGCCGATTTTACGAGAGGCTAGGAGGCGAGAAAATCGCTGAGGAAGTCGTTGATATCGGTGGGAAAAAGCTGACGGAATGGTGCTATGGATGGAAAAGCATCGAATATTTCGCAAATAAATAAGTAGCTGCCTAGGCAAAAGGCAGCTTTAAAAATATCATTCAATAAGTGATTACTCACTTTAAAATATAGGCAATATCATATAAAATATAAGTGAGTAATCACTCACTATAAAAGGAGGAAGAGCTTGTGTCCGGGAAGCCGTGTATTCGTATGGAACATGTGTCGAAGCGTTTTGGGAAAAAGACGGTTATTGAAGACGTATCGCTTGACGTATACAGAGGGGAAATTTTTGGGATGCTTGGACCTTCGGGAGCGGGAAAAACGACGATTGTCAAAATGATTGCCGGCATTGACGAAGCTACTCAAGGAACCATTCATGTGTTAAATACGAAGATGCCGAATCTTCATGTGATGAAGCGAATTGGTTTTATGGCCCAGTCCGATGCGTTATATGGCGAATTAACGGCGTTCGAAAATTTGCAGTTTTTCGCTTCCATTTACGGATTAAAAGGGAAAAAGCAAAAGCAACGCATCCACGAGGTGATGGAGCTTGTCAATCTGACAGACCATATCAAAAAGCCCGTCCATCAATATTCGGGAGGGATGAAACGGCGGTTGTCGCTGGCGATATCTTTGCTGCATGAACCGGAGGTACTGCTTTTAGACGAGCCGACGGTTGGCATTGATCCTGTGCTTCGTCAGGCAATTTGGGAGGAACTAGACAGAATCCGCCAAAATGGAACAACGATTGTCGTGACAACCCATGTCATGGATGAAGCCGAGAAATGCCAGCGTCTTGCCATGATTCGCGATGGCTGTCTTATTGCCGTCGGAAGTCCGGCGGAGTTAAAGAAAGAAACGAATTCAGAAACCATTGAACAAGCATTTTTATATTTTGGAGGTGCACGGCAATGAGAGTTTGGGCCATCGTGATACGCATCATCCGCCAGTTTTTCCGCGATAAACGAACGCTTGCGTTAATGATTGTGGCTCCCATGTTTGTGCTATTTTTAATGAATCTTGTGTTTAATGGTGAGGAATATCAACCAGCCATTGCCGTTAGTAAAAACGTTCCAGAGGTTGTTGTGGAGAAGTTAGCGAAATACGATGCTGATGTCGAAGAGCTTACGAAGGCAACAGCTCGTAAACAGCTGGAAAAACAGCAAATTGATGCGTTTATGGAAATGGATAAAGGAGCACCGGAAATTACGTTAGAAGGAAGCGATCCTACTGTTAATAAAGCGGTGCTTATGACTGTGCAAAAAGCGCTTCAAGAATTAGCTCCGCAAACACGATCGTTGCAATTGAAAACAACGTACTTGCACGGTTCAGAAGACATGGAACTATTCGATAATTTCGGTCCTGTGTTAATTGGTTTTTTCGTTTTCTTTTTCGTCTTCTTAATCGCCGGTGTTTCTTTCCTCCGCGAACGTACGGGAGGAACGCTCGAACGCTTGCTGGCGACACCGCTTCGACGTTGGGAAATCGTGGCTGGCTATGTTATTGGATTTGGCATTTTTACTACGTTTCAAGCGAGTTTAATTTCCTGGTTTGCTGTTGATATTCTTGACATGATGATGGAAGGTTCTTTTGTATACGTGCTATTGATTACATTTTTATTGGCGATGACCGCGTTAACATTAGGAACATTGCTGTCTGCGTTTGCCAACAATGAGCTGCAAATGATGCAATTTATCCCACTAGTCGTCATACCGCAAGTTTTCTTTTCCGGATTGTTTAACTTAGATACAATGGAGGAGTGGCTCCGTTCTTTAAGTGTGGTTATGCCGCTGACGTATGGAGCGGATGCGCTTCGGGAAATTATGATCCGCGGCAATGGCTGGAACGAAATTGCCAAAGACGTATATGTTTTACTTGGTTTTGCTGTATTGTTTATGATATTAAATGTAGTAGCATTAAAAAAATATCGAAAATTGTAAGGAGTATAAAGAATGAACGAGCAGCAGTGGCTGAAAGAACTGTTGAAGCTAAATGAGGAAGATGTGAAGCTTAGTGAAAAACAAATCAAAATTTTAGAAGCGGCGATTGAAATGTTCGCCGAAAAAGGCTATGCGGCCACTTCGACAAGCGAAATCGCCAAGAAGGCGGGCGTGGCGGAAGGGACGATTTTCCGCCATTATAAAACGAAAAAGGATTTGCTGCTGGCGATTGTCACTCCGACGCTATTTCAATCCGTCGCCCCATTTTTAGCAAAAGAGTTTGTCAAAGAAGTGTTCGATAGTCAGTATCAAAGCTATGAAGAGTTCATCCGCGTTCTTTTGAAAAACCGCTATGAATTTGTGAAAAAATACTTGCCGGCGATCCGCGTTTTCTGGCAGGAAATCGCGTTTCATGAGGAGATTAAGGAACAGCTTCAGCGCGTTTTTACGGTACATGTATATCAAAAATTTAAGAAAATTGTGGAATATTTTCAAACGAAAGGAGAAATTGCCGCAATTCCCGTTGATTCGGTCATCCGCATGACGATCACGACGATTGCGGGATTTTTGGTGACTCGGTTTATCGTATTGCCTGATTACGAGTGGGATGACGAAGCGGAAATGGAACGGACGATTCAGTTTTTAATGAACGGTCTTGCGAAAAAAACGCCTAATTCTTAGTGAACATAAACCTTTATCTAGTGCTAATCATGTATATAAAATAAGACCGAAGTGCTGCAACAACTCCGGTCATGCATAGACGGTTCCCTTCAGGGGAGCGGCAGTAGGACGGGAATCATCCACCCAATTCGTCAGTTCAAGGGTGGATGATTTTTTTGGTTGTGAGACAGTGCCGAAACGACTAATCTATTTACGGATGTCAGCTGGCTTGACGTAATCGCCCGGATGAATATGTAAATATTCAAGTTGTTCGTAAGGAGATGATCTTGTTAGGGGAAGCTCCTTTTTCCTTAAGGCAGGTGGCATACTCATTTGGCATCTTTCCCACCCTTTGACTTATACGGTGAGTTTGGAAAGGCACCATTAAAGCATATCGGTTAAAAAAAGCGTTATATGACAAGTATATTACGAAAAAGACGAGATTGTTGGATATATAATTCACATTATACGCAATTTAAAATGCCGCTTTTATGATGTAATCGCCCCCCTTGATGTTTCAAGGGGGATGATTCATCGGGAAGTAAAACCGTGGAATAAATAGTATGTCAGAGGGCAGAAATTGTTTTTAGAAGTTAATGCTAGGAATCTTAAAATGAGAAACCGTTTCATTGATTTTTTATTTTTCTTTTCAATAGTTCAACGATGGGGAAGGGAATTCGATGTTTTTTGGCCATATCAATGCTTGTTATTTCTGGATTTTGCTCTAATTCTTTTTCAATAATGGCTTGAATTTCTTCTTTTTTTAATTTGATTCACTCCTGTTTTTTGATATTTAAAGTCCATTGTTATAAAGCTTTTGAAAATCATTTTAGATTTAGTACTGGAAATGTGTTTAAATACCGCTCGGCGTAATCGCGATACCAAGAGGAAAGTTTCCCACAGGTATCGGTGCTCCGATGACGGTGTTGGTTATGGTGTCAATGACTGATACAGTACCGTCACCTGAATTGGTAACATAAGCACGGGTTCCATCTGGCGTAATGGCTATACCTTCAGGAAAGTTTCCCACAGGTATCGGTGCTCCGATGACGGTGTTGCTTGAGGTGTCAATGACTGATACAGTACCGTCACCTGAATTGGTAACATAAGCACGGGTTCCATCTGGCGTAATCGCGATACCAACAGGGCCGTCTCCCACAGGAGAGATAGTTGTGATGACTGTGTTGGTTGAGGTATCAATGACTGATACACTATCGTCAACTACATTGGTAACATAAGCACGGGTTCCATCTGGCGTAATGGCTATACCTTCAGGAAAGTTTCCTACAGATATAGTATCGATGACTGTGTTGGTTAAGGTGTCAATGACTGATACAGTATTGCCAAATAAGAAATTGGTAACATAAGCCCGAGTGCCATCTGGCGTAATGGCTATACCTTCAGGAAAGTTTCCTACAGATATAGTATCGATGACTGTGTTGGTTAAGGTGTCAATGACTGATACACTATCGTCAACTACATTGGTAACATAAGCACGGGTTCCATCTGGCGTAATCGCGATACCTTGAGGAACGTCTCCTACAGGTATAGGTGCTCCGATGACTGTGTTGGTTAAGGTGTCAATGACTGATACAGTATTGTCAAATCTATTGCCAACATAAGCCCGAGTGCCATCTGGCGTAATGGCTATAGCCCTAGGACTATCTCCCACAGGTATAGGTGCTCCGATGACTGTGTTGGTTGAGGTGTCAATGACTGATACAGTATCGTCATCTGCATTGGTAACATATGCAAAAATCGGTGGTCTCGGTGGTTCTGGTGGTTCTGGTGGTATAGGTCCATGCACTGTCACTATTCTCATATTGGTACAACTACATCTTACCCTTGGTGTATTGTTACTATTCCATCTCTCTTTTCCATGTTTTGACAATATGTTTCACCTCTTTTCACTAGGATACTTCAGTATATGAACAGGATAATAAGTTGGATTAGACACAAATTATAGGTTAAGTGTTTACATCAAAATTAGGCGATGGAATATTCGGAGAATGAGATAACCGAAAAGAGGTATTCGCTCTTTAAACTAGACATATAATTTACGTTATATGACTAACAATTGATTCTTTTTTATGATATACTCGTCATATAATGTTATTTTTTTAATCGATTTTTTGCTCTTCAAACCCTTTTAAACTCGTCGTATAAGTGGAAGGATGAAAAAGATGCTGCACGAATATGAAACATATTTGCAAGAGAAGGGGTTTTCTCCTAACACCGTGATCTCCTATCTCAATGACGTGAATCAGTTTTTGAAAGACTTGCATCTTCGTCCAGGCGATTACGTCACGTCGGCCGACATTCGCAAATGGATTCAGCAAATGTTAAATCCGGCCGAAGGGAAACCGTTGGCCATTTCCACGATCAATCGCCGTCTGAATTCGCTGCGAAGCTTCTATGCGTGGGCGGTGGAACATCATAAGATTGAACAGAACCCAATGAAAGATATCCAGGATTTAAAATCAGCCGATGAAGATAACGAAAAAATCATGTGGCTGACGGAAGAAGAATTCGAGGACTTATTGCATCGGATGCGGAAAAAACCAGTTCAAAGCCGAGGAGTCGATCCTGAGGAGAAATATCGCCGGGATCGTGCGGTGGTGTATTTGCTTACCTATGCGGGATTGCGAGTGGAAGAGTTATCCAATTTAAAATTAACGGACTTAGATTTAGAGATGAAACGAATTCGAATTGTGGGAAAAGGGATGAAGGTCCGGACCGTACCGATCTCAAACATCCTACTGGCGGAACTTGAGGATTGGCTGAAGTTTCGCGCGGAAATGGCGAAAAAGAAACCGCATGTGGCCGCATCGCCATACGTCTTTTACAGCCAACGCTCGCCGAAGTTTTCGGTCCGAGGCATTCAGCGAATGATCGAAAGCTACAGCCTGCCGAATAAAAAATTAACTCCACATATGTTCCGACATACGTTTTGCAAGTGGATGCTAAAGGCGACGAACAACGATATTGAGAAAGTGCGGAGACTCGCCGGTCATAGCAATATCGCTACAACGTCTCGATATTTAAAGGATAGCTATAGTGATCTTGCTGATACCATGGAGGCGTTGCCGAAATTCTAATAAAGTTTGTTGTGCGTAGGCGTCGCCGATAACGATTCGGATAGTTCAGTACGGCCATGGCAATCCTCGAAAGAAGATCCAAAGATACCATGGCCTTTGGCATTTTCATCACAATTTAACCGACACTTGCTCCAGTCAAAGACGGTCAAATCTCCCTCTGCTCAATTAAAAACAAGAGGTAATTCTTTGATGCAAAGACAAGACTTCCTTTAAAAAATGTCACATTATCTGTATGTTACGAGGATTTGCCGAAGCGTATGAAGCCCTCGAGTGAATGTTTGAAGAACGTTATTGTTAACCAAATATTGTAAATAAATAAAATAAGGGGATTCTCCCTTTCCACACAGGAGACTTGAATATTCAGTCTCCTGTGTGGAGGAAACAGCCCTACTCTATTCTAAATCCATTTCAGAGATACCCTATCTATCTTACATTACACAAAATTCTTGACGGTACCGCACATTCCGTATCGAACCCTTTCAAAATAGTATATGAAAAATAAAATAATCAAATGTTAGCATACATTTGTAAAAATACAAATACATATGCAAAAAAAGATACTTAAATGAGAACCTGCACGATGGAATTGGTTTTTTCCTTGATATGATTCTTTGGTCTACATAAATAAGGGGGGATGTTATTTGTGTTGTAACCGTTTACAAAAAGGATCGCCAGGTAATTAAGCCTACAAGTTCGTTAGTAATGAAATACACTAAATTACCAAATGAAATGATGTAAGTTTCGTATTAATAGGAGATCATTTTTCTGAATATTAATTATATTTTTAAATTAATTGGTTGTTGGAGTTGTTTTAATGAATTGCATTAATAAATTTAAGAATGGAGTGATCATATGCCACTTATTGTATTGGCATTAGGGATTGTTTTATTATTTCTACTAATCATAGTTTTTCAGCTTAACGCTTTTCTATCTCTGATTTTATCGGCCATATTCGTTGGGGTTTTCCAAGGGATGGAACCATTAACTATTGTCAAATCAATTGAATCCGGCCTTGGAGGTACCCTAGGACATTTAGCCATCATTATTGGCTTGGGTGCTATTTTCGGGAAAATCATATCTGAAGGCGGTGGAGCCCACAGAATTGCAAGATCTCTAATTAATAATTTTGGTGAAAAAAGAGTGGATTGGGCAATTTGCCTGGCATCTTTCATATTGGGGATAATATTATTCTTCGAAGTCACTTTCATTTTGTTGATTCCAATAGTTTACACTGTTGCAGTTGAAGCAAGGGTGAAGCTGCTAAAAGTGGGTATACCGTTTTTAGCAGCAATATCAATAACACACTGCTTTTTACCTCCACATCCAGGACCAACTGCTATTTCGTCTGTTTTAGGAGCCAATTTAGGAGTTGTTCTGGCCTATGGGCTAATTCTAGCAATTCCAGCTTCAGTTATTTTCGGACCTCTATTTTCTAGATTGTATAAAAATTGGGATGTAGAAGTTCCAGATCATTTAGTCACAAAGGCAGAATTCAACATGGATGAAGTCCCATCATTTGCAACTTGCGTCTTAACGACTTTGTCGCCGGTTATTCTCATTTTGATCGGGGTAATTGCAGAATATACACTTCCGAAAACCTCTACAATCTACAAAATTTTAACCTTTATCGGTAATGCTGATATATCTTTGCTTATATCGCTCTTTATCGCAGTATATGTATTTGGTTTGCGTAAAAAAAGAAAGACGATTCCTCAACTAATGAAAATCGCAGAGGAAGCACTGATTTCTATGGGCGGAATTATATTCATTCTTGGTGGCGGTGGTGCATTCAAACAAGTTATTATTGATAGTGGAATGGCTGATTATATTGCTCATTTCACAAAGGGATGGAATATCTCGCCATTTATATTAGCATGGATTATTGCCTGTATAATACGGTTAGCCGTAGGGTCTGCCACGGTAACAGTTTTAACCACTTCAGCAATGATGTCGCCAATTGTACAAGAAACAGGTGTTAGCCCTGAATTGATGGTGTTAGCAATTGGAACCGCTTCCATAGCTTTTGCTCCACCAAGTGATGTGTCTTTCTGGATGACAAAAGAATATTTTAACTTGACGATAGGACAGACAGTGAAAACAGTTTGTTTAATGTTTACTCTTATTGCTATTTATGGATTGCTTGGAGTATTAGCGTTAAGCACGATGATTGGTTAATATCCACGTTTCATTTATTAAAGACATAAAAATAGCCCCTTTCTCACCATGAAAGGGGCTTATTGCTTTTCACCTCAACCAGTTCATTCGTTAAATCCTCAATTTCTTTTCTTCGATCATCAGTTTCTTCTTTGCTCACACGAAAATGACTATCTTCTAATATGATCACATCGACGACCTTGTCAAGTCATCGGGTCCATGTTGTCTATCAAAGGGGAATTTACATAATAATTTGGGCTTGACCTATAAAAAATAGGTATATACAAAAAGATAAGGAAAAAATCTCGTTTCATTTTGTCGGATATTGTTGGACGAAACATAAATCATTATGACTATACAATCATTTTTTTTTGAATTAAAATCAGAAATGTATCAATAATCTATTTTTTCAGAAAATAAATAATGAGGAGGAAGAAATAATGAAAGCCGCGAAAATTATTCAGCACAAAAAACCATTGGAAATTTTAAATGTCCCGGATCCTAAACCAGGGCCGGAAGATGCGGTAATAAAAATCGAAGCTTGCGGGGTTTGCCGCAGCGACTGGCATGCGTGGCAAGGGGATTGGTCGTGGATCGGCTTGTCCCCGGAATTACCGATAACACCTGGACATGAATTTGGAGGTGTAATCGAAGAAGTTGGCAAAGATGTGAAGTCGTTTCGCCCGGGAGATCGTGTCACAGTTCCGTTCCATTCCGCCTGTGGACGATGTGAATACTGCAAAAAAGGTGTGCCGAATTTATGCGAAAACCTCCAAATTTATGGTCTTGTTTCTGGACTTGAAGGAGGATATGCGGAGTATGTATTGGTTCGCAATGCCGATTTTAACCTGATCAGACTCCCGGAAAATGTTGACAGTTTAACAGCTGCAGCTTTAGGCTGCCGTTACATGACTGGATATCACGGTATTGTCAGAGGCAATGTCAAGCCTGGTGATTGGGTGGCCGTGCATGGAGCTGGCGGAGTAGGCCTTTCTGCGATTCAGGTGGCCAATGCATTAGGAGCGCAAGTTATAGCCGTTGATATTGATGATCAAAAACTTGAAATCGCAAAGCAGGAAGGCGCCGCTGCAGTCGTCAATGCCAGAAAAGAAAACGTTGTCGAAGCAATTAAAGAAATCACAAAAGGAGGTGCACATGTCGGACTGGATGCTTTAGGCATCAAGGATACCGTTCTTAATTCGGTTCTGTCCTTAAGAAAAGGAGGAAGACATGTTCAAGTAGGTTTAACCACATCAGAAGAAGGAGGTTTTGTATCGCTCCCTGTTGACCTGATTACGGCATCTGAAATTGAGTTTGTAGGAAGCATCGGAAATCCTCATCCTGATTATCGCGGCCTATTAAGCTTGATTTCTTCCGGACGATTGAATCCGAAGCGCTTGGTTGAACGTGAAATCAAATTGGAAGATGTAAACGCTGTATTCGAAAATATGTCGCAATATAATACGAAAGGGTTTAACGTCATCACGAAATTTTAATGGATCAACCAAACCCTTCTGGAATCCTTCCGGAAGGGTTAATTATTTATTCATCGTGAGCAATCATTTAAATAAACCATAGCTGATCTTGCCCCGCTAAAAGTAAATAAGCGTCACCTGTTGAAATTGTTAATGAGGTAATTGGTATATTTTAAAAAATTAGGAATATTGTTTTAATGTGTCTCTAAAGGACAGTGCAATGTTTTTTGGAAGTGATTTCAAAATTAATAAAATGGGAGTGAAGTGTATGCAAAATGTCAGTGCAAAAGGGATGGAATTAAGCCCTAGATTAGTAGAGTTTTTAAACGGCGTAAAAAAAATGTACATAAACGGCGAATGGGTAGACTCCGTTTCTGGTAAAACGTTTGAAACAGTCAATCCTGCAACTGGTGAAAAGTTAGCGGATGTAGCAGAAGCAGGTCCGGAGGATATTGATTTGGCGGTAAGAGCGGCAAGAGAAGCGTTTGATCGTGGACCATGGTCAAGAATAAGCGCAGCTGAGAGAAGCCGCTTAATTTATAAACTGGCTGATTTAATGGAAGAGCATAAATTAGAATTAGCACAGCTTGAAACATTGGACAACGGAAAACCAATTCGCGAAACATCTAATGCAGACGTACCTTTAGCGATTGAACATCTCCGTTATTATGCAGGCTGGGCAACGAAAATTGTGGGGCAAACCATCCCTGTTCAAGGAAACTATTTTAACTATACGCGTCATGAACCAGTGGGGGTAGTCGGACAAATTATTCCGTGGAACTTCCCATTATTAATGGCTGCATGGAAACTAGGCGCTGCCCTTGCGACAGGTTGTACAGTCGTCTTAAAGCCTGCTGAGCAAACACCTCTATCTGCTCTTTACTTAGCAAAATTAATAGAAGAAGTTGGATTTCCGAAAGGTGTTGTCAACATTGTGCCTGGCTATGGCGAAACAGCGGGTGCGCCGCTAGTGGATCATCCATTAGTGGATAAAATCGCCTTCACAGGTTCAACGGCTGTCGGAAAACAAATCATGAAGCAAGCAAGCGAGTCATTAAAACGGGTAACACTTGAACTTGGCGGTAAATCTCCGAACATCATTTTGCCTGATGCAGATTTGACGAAAGCAGTTCCTGGCGCATTTATGGGAATTATGTTTAACCAAGGTCAAGTATGTTGCGCAGGAAGCCGCTTATATGTTCAAAAGAAAATGTACGACAATGTAGTAGCTGATTTAGCCTCTCTTACAAAAACAATTAAACAAGGCAATGGTTTATTGCCAGAGACGACAATGGGCCCTCTGGTTTCAGAAGAACAGCAAAAACGCGTCAAAGGATATATTGATAAAGGAATTGAAGAAGGAGCCGAATTAGTAGTAGGCGGTACTATCCCATACGAAAAAGGCTATTTCGTCGCTCCAACCGTTTTTGCTGATGTGAACCATTCAATGACCATCGCAAAAGAAGAAATTTTCGGCCCAGTTGTAGCGGCGATGCCGTTTGATGATTTAGATGATCTTGTTGCAAAGGCAAACGATTCGCTTTATGGTTTAGCTGCTGGTGTTTGGACGCAGGATATAAAGAAAGCCCACTACCTCGCACATCGCATTAAAGCAGGTACGGTATGGGTGAACTGCTATAACGTATTTGACGCGGCAAGTCCATTTGGAGGCTATAAGCAATCAGGCATCGGACGTGAATGTGGCAGCTACGCGTTAGATAACTATACAGAAGTGAAGAGTGTCTGGGTAAACATGAACTAAGCCATTCTAGATATATTTCAATATGTAAAAAAGCATCTGCTCATCAAAGCGGATGCTTTCTTTAATATCTCCCTCCATATTTTTTGTAATGCCATTCCATTCATGAAGGATCTCTTCCTTGTTCCTGCCAAAACAATCGGAAAATGAATGTAAAGGTATACCCTTTAAGAATAATCCGTTTTAGTAATTGATACTAAGCTCGATCAAAATATACATAGAGGGTATTGGAGTTCATCGAAATGTGAGAAAACAACGGATTGTCGAATGAATTATGTAAATTGGAAATGAATGGGCTTTACAATCATCTTTTTTATTTATTTTCCGTTTGATTATGAAGAAGGCTTGCTGCATCTATTGCAAAAAGATAGGCCTGCCGCCTATCTTTTCAGTGTACAGTATTTAGTAGGGGCGGATTTTTGCTTCAAATTGTCTAAGCGTTAATTGATTTAACTCTGGAAAACCTTCTTCTTTCAAGGAAATGGTTTTTCCCTCATAAACAGGGTAGACTCCTTGCCATCCCCCGACAATGGTATACAATTCTGTTCCTTTAACAGGTTTTAGAAAGCAAACATATCGACCCTCAGCCATCGGTCCTGGATAAACTTTGTTGAGAGGATGTAAAGGATCAGGAAGGGGTTCAATACCGGTTGATAACACGTTAATGATTTTGCCGCCGGTTCCCTTTAAATATTTGTCGACATGAAAGCTTTGTACAAAATTAACGAGCTTCCCCCCTTGTACAGACTTATTTAACGGCTGTTTCTGGAAAGAAGTATCGAACCAACCATAAGCAATTAATGTTGAGCCGCTTACTAAATCCTTTAAGTTTGCGGCACGCTTGATATTTACTGCTTGTTTTGGAATGGTAATTTTCTGCGCCTGAACAGGTAAATGAAACGTAAATAGCAAACATATACAGATTAAAAACTTAGACCATACTTTCATTCCATCACCTCATAATATATCTTTGTTGAGCGCTACTATTGTTTAACAATCTTTCCCGTTTTATGCATGTTTCCTTTGTCCTCATCAGTAAAGTAGGTTTTTTCCTTATCATAAAAGGATTGTTAAATGGATTGGCGTCAAGCTTCTGCAGGCATGTTTTCTATCGAAAGGGGCGACTTTAATTACTTATTTCGCAGGACATTAAGTTTGACATGTTTGACGCTCCATATAAAGGTATGCATCCAATTTGTAATTATCTTTCAATCTGGAATAATGTGATAACGTACAAGCGAATAAGGATGGGCAAAAAAAGAACCGCCTTTCCCATTAAGGGATCAGGCGGTTTGTTTATGCAAAGGTTTGGCGACAATCGCATCGTTTTCGACATCGATGCGAATCGCTTTGACTTGATCGTTTTCATCCAGCAGCACATCGGCGATTTTGTCTTCGACATGTTCTTGGATGACGCGGCGGAGCGGACGAGCGCCGAATGCTGGATGGTAGCCGAGTTCGGCTAATTTTTCTTTCGCCGCTTGCGAAACGTCAAGGTCGATGTGCTGTTCGTGCATTGCCGCTTTTACTTCGTCAAGCATGAGATCAACAATTTGCAGCATATGTTCTTTTTTCAACGATTTGAATTCAATAATCGCATCGAAACGGTTTAAAAACTCTGGTTTGAAGTATGCGTTTAATGAGTCGAGAATGCTTGTTTGTGTTTGTTGTTTTTCAAATCCGACCGTAATTTTTTTGTCTGTCACGCCGGCGTTGCTTGTTGCGATAATGACTGTATCTTTAAAGCTTACGGTGCGTCCTTGGCTGTCAGTGAGACGGCCGTCTTCTAAAATTTGAAGGAAAATGTGTTGCACATCTGGGTGCGCTTTTTCAATCTCGTCAAGCAAGATAATGCTGTATGGATTGCGGCGCACTTTTTCTGTAAGCTGGCCGGCTTCTTCGTGACCGACATAGCCAGGAGGCGAACCGATTAATTTCGATACCGAATGTTTTTCCATGTATTCGCTCATGTCGAGGCGAATCATTGCGTCTTTTGAGCCGAATAGCTCTTCTGCCAACGTTTTCGCCAGCTCTGTTTTTCCGACGCCAGTCGGACCAACGAATAAGAACGAACCGATTGGGCGGTGTTTTGCTTTTAATCCCGCGCGGCTGCGGCGGATTGCTTTGGCGACTTTTTTGACCGCTTCTTCTTGGCCAATGACTTTTTTCGCTAAGTTTTCTTCTAAATGTTTCATTTTTTCTTTTTCATCGGCCTGCAGTTTGCCGACAGGAATGCCTGTTTTCTCTTCGATGATGCGTTGAATATCAGCAACATCGACAACTGGGCGTTCTTGGTTTACGCCGTTTTGCAATTGTTTTTCCAATTTCAACTCTTCGCTGCGCAATTTCGCTGCCAGTTCGAAATTTTCTTCTTTCACTGCTTTTGCTTTTTCTTTGGCGATTTGCGCAAGGCGTTCTTGAATTTGTTTTTCATCTGTCGGACCGAGGCGCAAGTTCGCTTTGGAGCCGGCTTCGTCTAACAAGTCGATCGCTTTGTCCGGCAAGAAGCGGTCTTGAATGTAACGGTGCGACAATTTGACGCACGCTTCAATCGCTTCGTCCGTATATTTCACATGATGGAATTGCTCGTATTTCGGCTGAATCCCTTTTAAAATCGTGATCGCTTCTTCGACCGTTGGTTCATGCACGATAACTGGTTGGAAACGGCGTTCAAGCGCAGCGTCTTTTTCAATTTGGCGATATTCTTTCAACGTTGTAGCGCCGACGACTTGCAATTCTCCACGCGCAAGCGCTGGTTTTAAAATGTTGCCCGCGTCCATCGAACCTTCCGCCGAACCGGCGCCGACGAGCAAGTGAATTTCATCGATGAAGAGAATGACGTTTTTCCGGCGCTGCAATTCAGCGATGAGCCGTTTCATCCGCTCTTCGAATTGACCGCGAATGCCTGTATTCGCAACAAGCGATGCGACGTCAAGCAAATATACTTCTTTGTTTAATAGTTTTTCCGGAACTTGCCCTTCAGCGATTTTCAAGGCGAGTCCTTCGACAATCGCTGTTTTACCGACACCTGGTTCCCCGATTAATACCGGGTTGTTTTTATTGCGGCGGTTTAAAATTTCAATGACGCGTTCAATCTCTTTATCGCGTCCGATGACTGGGTCAATCAGACCGGCTTTCGCAAGCTGTGTTAAGTTGCGGCCAAATTGGTCTAAGAAACCGCCACCTTTTCTGTTTCGTTTCGATGGTTGTGCGATATTCGGTTGCGGCGCGTTCATTTCTGAAAATGGCGTTTCTGAAATTGGTGAAAATCCGTTCATCAAGAAATCGTCAAATGGGAATGACGAGAAATTATCGAAACCGAAATTGATCGGAATAGTCAGCTCTTGTTTTTGTTTTTCATAACATTCGTGGCAAAGGTGCATTTGCTTTTTCTCATGATTGATTTGCAAATTGACAAATACCGTCGCTTCGTTTTGATGACATACTTGACAAAGCATGAGGCATAACCTCCTTTTTCGCTCTTTTGACTTTGACTATCTTTGACTTTCTGATTTTATTATACTTTGACCATCTTTGACTTTCAAGTGTTTTTTTACAAAAAATTTGTTGTAACCGTGAAATGTTTTTGGAAAAGCGGTGAACAATGGTATAGCATGTGGCAAACTTATGATATAGTTGGGACAGAAAAAGTTTAGTGAGGGAGATGAAAAGGGATGAAAAGAGTTTATACGTTTTTGGCATTGATGCTCATATTTTTATGTACGGCTTGCAATCAAGAAAAGCAAGAGGAAAAGCCGGCAATGCTTGAAGTTCAACTTCAAACGCCGGATCATATTGAATTAAATAAGGAAACGACACTTTCTTGTATCGTGACATACGGCGGGGAAAAAGTGAATGATGCGGATGAAGTGAAGTTTGAAGTGTGGAAACATGGAAGCGAGAAGCACGAGATGTTAACTGCCAAAAATGATGGTGATGGCAAATATTCTGTGAAAAAGACGTTTACCGAGCCGGGGACGTATTCGGTCATTAGCCACGTGACAGCACGAAATATGCATAATATGCCGAAAAAAGATATCGTTGTTGGCACACCGAGCGATCAGCCGCAAAATCATGCAGAGGAACATCATGGTGATGAACACCATCATGCCGATGTCATGATAATGCTTCATGAAAAACAATTTTCCGTAAATAAAGAAGCGCATTTAACGGTACATATTACTCATGACGGCCAGCCGCTGACGAAAGCGAAAGTTCATTTTGAAATTTGGAAAGGAAACAGCAAACACAAGTTTATCGAAGCAAGCGAAAAACAAGCAGGCCAATACGAAGCAACGACGACATTTCAAGAAAAAGGGACATATTCTGTAAAAATACATGTGGAAACGGAACAACTGCACGATCATCAAGTAGAGCAAATTACGGTGCAATGAAGGGATGCCCTATAGCGGCATCTTTTTTACTGCCATCCCGTCTTTATTGGACCATGCCGGCATATATATGGGAGTAAATAGTGGACAAGGAGAAGGAGATGGCAGAAGTGGCTGGAAAATGGTCGGATGCTTGGCAAATCGCCGCCGTTTACGTCGGCACCGTTGTCGGCGCGGGATTTGCTACTGGAAAAGAAATTATCGAGTTTTTTACGCAATACGGAACGTCAGGAACGATCGGCATTATCATTAGCGGCATTTTGTTTACGTGGGGCGGCGCACGCATGATGGTAATGGCGCGGAAAGTGAAGGCCGCTTCTTATCAACAGTTTAACCGCTATTTGTTTGGAAAAGAAGTGAGCCCGGTTATTTCTATCATGATGACGGTGATGATTGTTGGAGTCACCGCCGTGATGATGGCCGGCGCAGGGGCGGTGTTTGAGGAGCAGCTTGGGCTGCCGAGGCAAGCCGGAATTGTAGTGACGTTATGTTTATCGCTGTTGGTCATGATGTACGATATAAAAGGGCTATTTGGCGTAAACGCCCTGATTGTTCCGATGATGGTGCTATTTAGCGCCATTGCGCTTGGAAAGTTGATTACCATGGGAGAATTGTGTGAAACGAAACTGGAAACGGCAGACTATTCATTAAAAACATTTCTTTCCCCTTTTTCGTATGCGGCGTTTAATTTGGCGATGGCGCAGCCTGTGCTCGTGCCATTGGCTTGCGAGGCGGGGGACGAGCGCGCGGTGCGGCGCGGCGCGGTGCTTGGCGGGCTGCTGCTTACCGGCATTTTATTAAGCAGCCATTTGGTGCTTTTATCGTTTCCATATGCAATGAATTACGATATTCCCATGGCGGAAGTGATCCGTTCGTTTTTCGCCGTTTTTTACTGGGTGTATATCATTGTGATTTATGGAGAAATTTTCACGTCTATTATCGGCGGCATTTTTGGTCTGCAGCGGCAGGCGCGCACGCTCGTTTCTATTCCGAACGTCTTGTTTTTTGCCGTGTTGTTTATCGTGCTATATATGGTCAGCTTATTCCGCTACAGTGAGCTCTTATCATTTTTATATCCGATATTTGGCTACATCAGTTTTGCGTTTCTTTTTCTATTATGGGTGCGCAAAGTACCGCGACCGTAACGGCAGCCGTTTTCCCGCATTGACGTGGAAAAACGGCTGTTTTGTTGATGATTTGCGAAAGCGCTGTACGATTTTTTTAACGACTGTTTCGCCCGCCGTCGTTTTGTTAGTTGCCTCACTATTGGTTTCCGCCTAGTATTGTTTTTTTTTATATACACAATATTCAGATATATCAATGCCGGAATAGGAAGTGAATAAAATAAACAGCGGGTTGGAAGACTATCCCTCAAACGGCAAGTACGAGGGGATCGCTATGTCCATTTTTTCCTTTTTTAAAAAAACGAAGACAAACGGTGGAGAAAAAACGCTGCAACAATTATTGAATAAGCTGCGTCAATCTAGTGATTTCATTACAGTCGAGTTTGCCGTAAACGGTCATTTGCTTGCCATTTACTATTTTGATTCGCTAGTGGATCCGAAGGTGTTGCAGCAACACGTTCTCTGCCATCTGCAAAATGATGTGCCGAAAAATCCAGATATAAAGCTGGAAGATTTGCGAAAAATTATTCCGATTCAGCGCATTGAAGTAACGAATGATGTGCAGATGATCGAAGAAAAAATATTAAAAGGGTTTGTGGCTGTTCAGTTTCAAAAGACAGATAACCGTGTCGCACTCATTAATGTAGCGAATGAAAGTTTAGGGCTGCGGCCGAACAATGATTCGGAAAATGAATTTAGTGTCGTCGGCCCGAAAGTTGGATTTGTCGAAAACATCGGGACTAACTTACATTTAATCAGAAGGCAAATCGTAACGCCAAATTTAGTCTTTCGGGAAATGGCGCTTGGTACGATGTCCAAAACGAAAGTCGTCGTCGCGTATATCGATGGCATTACGAATAAGCAGACAATCGAAACCGTGATCCAGCGGCTCGAAAATATCCATTTTGACATTATTTTTGACAATTCCCTTATCGATCAAATGATTTCTGATAACTCGAATTCTCCGTTTCCGCTTTTTATCTCGACGGAGCGGATTGAACGTGCCGTTTTTGCGCTAGCATCTGGTCAAGTTGTTATTCTTTGCGACGGCTCGCCGTATGTGATCATCGGCCCGTCGACTTTTTTCGATTTTTTTACCTCGCCGGAGGATTATTATTTGCCGTGGGTGCTCGGCTCCTTTTTCCGTCTGATCCGTTTTTTTGGCGTGATGTTTTCCGTGCTGGCCTCGCCGATTTATATTGCCGTATTAACGTACCATTATGAAATGATTCCGAAAGATTTGCTTGGGCCGATTATCTTTTCCCGTTCTAACGTACCGTTTCCGCCGATATTGGAAGTATTATTTTTAGAAATCACCATCGAATTGCTTCGTGAAGCAGGGGCGCGCCTGCCGACAAAAGTGGCGCAAACACTCGGGATTGTCGGCGGTATTGTTATCGGACAAGCTTCAGTGGAAGCGGGGTTGACAAGCACCATCTTGCTTATTATTGTTGCGCTCGCCGCTTTAGCTTCCTTTACGACACCGATTTTTAAAATGTCTAATACAATCCGCTTCATCCGCTTTCCCATTATTTTATTTGCGGCGTTTTGGGGCGGAGTCGGAATTATTTTCGCTGTCTGTTTCTTATTCATTCATTTAGGAAGGCTGCAATCCTTTGGCAATCCGTATTTAGTTCCGTTTTATCCGCTGCGCGTTCGCGATTTAAAAGATAGTTTGATCCGTTCCTCATACAGCCAAACAGCAGAGCGACCGACGTTTCTTCGCCCGCTTTCTTTGTTCCGTTATAATCCGCCGAAAGCGAAACAAAAAGGCGATATCGATGAGTAAGAAAGGGGTCAAATATGAGGCTGCCTTTGGTCATTGCCGCATTGCTCTTTTTACTTGCCGGCTGCAAAAGCTCGCGCGTTATTGATGAAATTCAAATTATTCAAGAAATGGGTTATGACTATCATGACGGAAAATATGTGGGGACGGCAGTATACCCGACGTTTAAACAAGGACCGATGACGAAGCCTAATTTATTAACGACGTCTTCGTCAACGGTTTATGATTTAATTCCTCGCCTTTCTTCCAAGTCGGCATTGCCGATTGAGGAAGGGCAACTTCGTTTAATTTTATTTGGCAAAGAATTTGCCAAACAGGGAATTACGCAAATCACCCATAGTCTGGCCCGCAACAATAAAGTGGGAAGCCATTTGCTGTTAGGTGTGTCGTCAGGAAGCGCGCGTGAGCTATTGGATATTACGGCGAGCACTACTTTGAGCGATACGCTGTACTTGCCTAATCTAGTCGAACAAAATGTCCGTTCGATGAATTTGCCAAAAACAAATTTACATTTGTTTTTATATAACTATTTTTCAAAAGGAAGCGATCCATTTTTGCCTTATTTTGAGAAAAAGGGGGATTTTGTGAAATTAGAAGGGCTTGCGTTGTTTAAAGATGGAAAATATGTGGGGAAAGTGAGTTTGCGTGATTCATTTTTGGTAAAAATTTTATTAAATGAAACAAAAAATGGAGTGTATCAGTTGAAAGTAGGGAACCGCGGGAAGCAGGGCGAAGACCGGGTGATGCTCGAAAATTTATTTGCGACATCCAAATATGAGTGGAAAAGGAAAGGGAACCGCCATGTTCTACATATTTTTGTTCATATTCACGCTTCTATCAAAGATTACCCGTCTTGGCTCGATATGCCGCATAAAAATATTTTCTCTACGGTGAAAAAGAAGATGGAAGATGAAATCGAGCGCGATATTCGCCGCCTGCTCCGCTATTTTCAAGAAAAAGAGATTGATCCGCTTGGCATTGGCGAATTTGTCCGCAGCGAAACAAGGAATTGGAATGCAGACGAGTTTTATCGTGAATATAAAGATTTAGAAATCAAGCCGCATGTAACTGTCGACATTATACAAACAGGGATCGGTGAGTGACGCGAGCGGATGGGGAGGTATTTTTATGAATCAAGCAATGAAAGAGCGATTCCTTATCTCGCCCTTTTTGGTGTTTTTTCTCATTAATAGCACCCAAGTGGGAATTGGAATGCTTAGTTTTCAACGCTTGGTGATGAAAGAGGCGGGGCACGATGCGTGGATAGCTGTTATCCTAACGGGAATTATTGCCCATTTATTAATTTGGATCATGTATCAACTTTTCGCTCATTCCCCTGATGCTGAAGATATCGTTTCTATACACCAACGCTATTTCGGCAAATGGGTCGGCTCTGTCTTTAGTTTCGCTCTGTTTGTTTATTTCTCTTTATTAGCGTTTACGGTATTGCAAACGTATATTGAGATTATCAAAATTTGGATGTTTCCCCTGATGGGGGCATGGCAGTTCAGCCTTATTTTTTTATCGCTGGCTTATTACGCCGTATTAGGAGGATTCCGCGTTGTCACAGGGTTATGTTTTTGGGGCGTCGTGATTCCATTGCTCACTATTTTTCCAATGTTGTTTTTCCCGCTTGAATACGCCCATTATCGCAACTTGCTGCCAGTATTTGACCATTCGATCGGTGAGATTTTTGCGGGTGCGAAAGCAATGTCACTGCAATATTTAGGAATGGAAATGCTGCTTGTATACTACCCGTTTATCCAACAGCCAGAAAAGTCGCATAAATGGGCGCAATGGGGCAGTGCGTTTACGACCCTCATCTATTTAAGCATTATGCTGGTCTCGATTCTTTTCTATAATGAGGAACAAATCCAGCATATCACTTGGCCGACATTAACGCTGGCGAAAATTCCAGCAGTGCCGTTTATTGAAAGGATGGAGTACATTATCATTTCTATTTATGTGCTGGTAGTATTTCCAATTATTTGCATCGCTGTATGGTCGGCTTCGCGCGTTGCGAAAAAATTGTTTTCCATCAAGCAGCGCCGCTTTGTTCCTGTGATTTTGTTATTCTTATTTATCGGGACATTGTGGTTCGAAGAAAAAGAACAAATCGAACGGTTGAACAAATGGACCTCTACGATCGGCCTGTATTTTGCCATTTTCTATATTCCTGCTTTATACATATATGTGACAGCAGCGAATAAAATAAAAAAAATAATGCAATCCAAAAGCTGAATGTGGTATAGTTTAAAAGGAAAAAACAGAAGAAAAATTCCGTACGAACGTACGGGAGAGGTTTCTAGAACAACCCTCTATAAAAAACTAGGGACGGCTATATCCTTAGGGGGTATAGCTTTTTTGTTTTAGAACGCCTCTTCTTCTGGAAAAAGCGGAAGGGAGTGCAACGAAAATGAAAAAGGAAAAAGCGATTGTCGTCTTTAGCGGCGGCCAAGATAGCACAACATGTTTATTTTGGGCGCTAAAGCAATTTGACAAAGTAGAAGCGGTGACGTTTGATTACGGACAGCGTCATCGCCTGGAAATTGAAGTGGCAGCTTCCATTGCGAAGGAACTTGGTGTTCCACATACGGTATTGGATATGTCGCTATTAAATCAATTAGCGCCAAATGCGCTTACGCGGAGTGATATTGCCATTGAACAAAATGAAGGGCAATTGCCATCGACGTTTGTCGATGGGCGAAATTTATTGTTTTTGTCGTTTGCCGCGGTGCTTGCAAAACAAAAAGGAGCGCGTCATCTTGTCACAGGCGTATGTGAAACGGATTTTAGCGGCTATCCGGATTGCCGCGATATATTTATTAAGTCATTGAATGTAACGTTGAATTTAGCGATGGATTACCAATTTGTCATTCATACGCCACTGATGTGGCTGACGAAAGCACAAACGTGGAAGCTCGCCGATGAGCTCGGAGCGTTTGAATTTGTCCGCACGAAAACATTGACTTGCTATAACGGCATCATTGCTGACGGCTGCGGGGAATGCCCGGCTTGTGTGTTGCGAAGACGAGGGCTTGAAGAGTATATGAAAGAAAAGGAAGGGGCAAGTCAATTATGATACATCAACTTTATCCGCAAGTATTTCACAATTACCGATACGAATTGAATAAAGATATGCATATTGCTGCCGCGCATTTTATTCCTCATGAGAAAGCGGGAAAATGCGCAAACATGCATGGACATATATACACCGTGAACATTACGGTGGCGGGAGACGAACTCGACGATGCAGGTTTTTTAGTAAATTTTCAAGAGTTGAAAAAGCTTGTTCATGGGAAACTGGATCATTCGCTAATGAATGAACACCAAGATTGGTTCAATGATCAAAACAGCAACGATTTTCCAACAAGCGAGGTCATCGCCCGAAAGATATATGAAACGGTACAAGCGTATCTTGATACAATGCCAAACAAGCCAAAGTGTTTGCAAGTGTTCGTGAGGGAAACGCCGACAAGCTATGTTGTGTATCGGCCAAAAGCGGGGGAACGATAATGGCGAAAACAATTCCCGTGCTTGAAATTTTCGGACCGACGATCCAAGGGGAAGGGATGGTGATCGGGCAAAAAACGATGTTCGTCCGCACCGCCGGTTGCGACTACCGCTGCCGCTGGTGCGATTCCGCTTTTACATGGGACGGGTCGGCAAAAGAGGAAATCCGACAAATGACGGCGGAGCAAATTTGGGAGCGGCTGTATGAACTTGGCGGTGACCGCTTCAGCCATGTGACGATCTCGGGAGGAAATCCAGTTCTCATTCAAGCGCTTGAAGAGCTTGTAGTATTATTAAAAAATAAAGGAATCCGCATTGCGGTCGAAACACAAGGAAGCCGCTGGCAAGATTGGCTGTATCATATCGATGATATAACCATTTCGCCAAAACCGCCAAGTTCAGGGATGGATACCGATTTTGCCATGCTCGATCACATCGTGGAAAAGTTGGCAGGCGCGGGAAGGGCGTCTCATATGAGCTTAAAGGTCGTCGTGTTCGATGAAATCGATTTCGACTATGCGAAAAAGGTGCACCGACGCTACCCGGACATCCCGTTTTATTTGCAAGTCGGCAATGCCGATACAGCAGAAGCGGATGATGCGGCGCTGCGCACGCAGCTTTTGGCAAGGCTGGAGTGGCTCGTGGAAAAAGTGGCGCAGTCGAACGAGCTGAACGACGTGCGCGTCTTGCCGCAGCTGCACACCCTGTTGTGGGGGAACAAGCGCGGCGTGTAAATATAAATTTAGGAAAGGAGAAAAACGATGGCAGGAAGAAAAGAAGAAGAGTTAAAAGATCTTACGCTATTAGGAAACCAAGGGACGAAATATTTATTCGAATACAGCCCAGAGGTGCTGGAAGTATTCGAAAACAAACATCCTGACCGCGATTATTTCGTGAAGTTCAATTGTCCGGAGTTTACGAGCTTGTGTCAATGAGGGCACACTTCAGTGGTGACACTGTCGGCTAAACCTTGTGAATTCAGGGGAAGAGAATAAGGGAGAAAATAGTAGAAATAGTATGGGAGTTGGTATACAATACAAGCAATAAGAACTTATGTTCGTGGAGGTGCTTGTATTGTCGCAAACTCCTTGGAGAGATAAAGAGTGGTTTATAAGCCAGTTTATTTATGAGGGGAAAAGTATTAATGAATTATCGAAAGAATGGGGGCTTGATTGGTCTAGTGTTGACAGATGGCGTCAAATTCATGGGCTTCCCAAACATTCTGAAAAAGAAAAAATTATTCAGTGGTATGGCATTGAAATTTGGAACAATATTGTAGAAAGAAAAAAGCACAGGTATTCCGTTGCTAATAAGAGGAAAGCGGAGATCATGTATAAAAATAAACGGTATGAAGAAATCCATGGGGTGGAAAAAGCACAAAAAATCAAAAATAAGATTTCGCTTTCCAATAAAAATGTGAAGAGGTCGACCAGTTTTAAGGAAAATTTGTCTGCTAGGCAAAAAGGACGAAAAAATTCAAATTGGAAAGGCGGATTTTATAGTTCACATGTTTATAAGGAAGTTGATCGTATATATGTAAAACAATATGTATTGGATACATGGAATAAGCATATTGTTATTGAAAGAGATTATACATGTGAATCTTGTGGTAAAAAGACAATAGCCTGCAATGGCCATCATGTCTTGTCTTTTACTAAAATTTTTGATGCCATTTGCTTTTATTTAAGCCAAGTTAATCAATTAAATACGATGTCCGTAATAACTCAAATGCATATTTTTCACAAACAACATCATGATAAAATTTATAAATGCCTATGTCCTTCCTGCCATCAACATATTCATAAGCAAGATAACTTTGCTATTAGAAACTGGGAAGAAAACCAACTTCTTTATCTCTTAGAACCTTATTTCTCCAACCCTGAGCCAAGCCTCAAATTTAGGGGGAATGCAGGAGACTAGGAAATCCAAATGTTCTCTAAATTTGAGGAAGGTGCAGAGACTATCGAAATCACTCCAACATGAAGCGAGTAAGAGTAGTGTTGGAGGAAGAGAGTAGAGTACACCATGATGATGTAATATACATCATTATGGTGGAAGCGCAAGGGTTCTTATTCAATATCGCAGTTGAATAAGAATAAGATATAGTCCACCTGTTTGTTAAAACAGAGGCCAAAAACCGGACAACCGGACTTCGCGACGATTTACATTAGCTACATTCCCGATAAAAAATGCGTCGAAAGCAAATCGCTGAAGCTGTATTTATTCAGCTTCCGCAACCACGGCGATTTCCATGAGGATTGCGTCAATATTATTATGAACGATTTAATTAAAGTGATGGAGCCGCGCTACATTGAAGTATGGGGGAAATTTACACCGCGCGGCGGCATTTCGATCGATCCGTATTGCAACTGGGGACGTCCAGGAACGAAGTATGAAAAAATGGCGGAATATCGTTTAATGAACCATGATTTATATCCGGAAAAAGTGGATAACCGCTAAAATGCGCATCTTTATATAAAACAGTCAGAGGCTGTTCTAAGTGAAAGAACAGCCTCTGTTTTCGTTTTTACTCAATAATTTTGTAATTTTTATGATTGACGACGGTCCGTTCTTGTAAATCCAATTCTCTATAATTTTCCATATACGTTAAATCAACGATGACAGAATTTTCATTGACTTTTTCAACGATTCCGCGCAATCCATTTTTAAACTCGATAATGTCGCCAACTTTTGCTTTTTTCATATTCATTCTCCTTTTTTTATTTATTTACTGTGTTTGTTATAGTTTGCCTTATTTTCTTTTTTAAGTAAAGGGGCTTTGTCTCTTTTTTATCATTTCTTAATAAAGAAAGGAGCTTGTGACAAAGCTCCTTTCTTACTTGGCAAATACGTGATTTCCAATGACAATGGTGACTTGCTTAGAGCGCAGCCATTTGCTTTTCGCCGTTTTTGGATTATAAAAGTACACTGAACCATTTCCTAAACCGCGAAAAGCAAGTGCTTCTTCAACGGCGCGACGTGATTCACGGTCTGCCGGTTGATTAATCGTTCCATTTTGTACCGGCGTGAATGCATAATGGCCGCCAGAGCGCTCATAAATAACATCGCGAATCGTATTTGGGAAATCAGGATGATCGACTCGATTCAACACGACAGTTGCTACGGCTACTTTTCCTGCATATGGTTCCCCTTTTGCTTCTGCGTGAACGAGACGGGCTAATAAATCTTTTTCACTTGCAGAAATCGTTGTTTTAGGAATAACTAACTTTTCACCAGGAAATAATAGATCTGTATACTTATCATTTTGTTTTTGTAGCTGTTTTAATGGCACGCCGTATTGTTTTGCAATGTTCCAAAGCGTTTCTCCAGGTTTTACTGTATGAGTTGTAGCTGCACTAGCAGCATGGCCTCCAAATAAAAATGCACTACAAAAAATGGATGCTAGCATCCACTTCCTTATCTTTTTCATAAAATTCCCTCCTTCTTGTTAACTCGCTACTAGAGTAACAAGGATTTTTGATTCTATCATCATCTAAATGTTGGAAAATTGCGTTTTCCGTTGATATTGCTAGTTTCATAGGGGGTATGGAAATTTTTTCGGCACAGAAAAAACGCCGATTTTCGCACTGGAAAATCGGCGTTAATTGATTAGCTTCGAGGTTTTTCGAGATAATGGTAAATGACGTCTCCTCCTCGCTGAGCAATGCCACGGAAATGTTTAAAATCGTTTTGTTTTACAAGAACGTTGCGAAACGTGAGAAAATCTTCTTTTTTTACTAGTAGTTCTGAAATTGTTCCATTGCGCAATTCATCGAGAAGTTTAGCGGCTAATTTTTCATCCACCGTTTGTTCACCTCAACCGATGAATGTTGTCACAAATATTATGGTACCGCAATAGTGTTTTAGGATAAATACCCATTTTTTTTAAGGCAAACACCCTTTGCTTGTTTCCACATAAAATATGGATGGGTATGTATCATAATCATACCTTAATGAAAAAAATGAAGGGGAGAGGAATATGAGTCACTGGAATTCGTATAAGGATGATCCATTTTTTTATGAACAGGGCCATAATCATAATGAAGAAGAAAGAGTAGAGAACAACATGCAGTGGCCAGAAAACAATGTACCGCAAAATGTACAAATGCCAGCTGCACAAATGCCAAATGTGCCAATGCCACCTGTACAAATGCCTGCTGCGCAAATGCCTGTTGCACCAATGCCAATTGCTGTCTATCCTTTTCCGTCAATGTGTGGCTGTCCTCCTGTGACCTGGTGCTGTCCGTATCCGATGGTAGGGGGAATGACACCGTTTGCAGATGCCGGTTTTGATGACCCGGATATGGCACCACAAACGATGCCGCTTGGGATGGAAAATGCACCGAATCCGACGATGGGGGATACAGATCCAATGAGTGAAGATCCTGATTCTGTTGCACCAATGACCATGCTGACTCAAGGAACGTTTGCACCGTCTCCAATGTTTCCGGTCGCAGGGATGGCTCCAACCGTTCCATTTCCTATGTGCGGTCCAATAATGCCAGGGCCGACAGCGTATTATACACCAGCTCCTTACTACGGTGGAGCGGCGCCATACAGTCCATTTTTCCCAGCTCCTTATGTTCCATATCGGTAAACATCCAAAAAGACCGCTATGTTACTGCGGTCTTTTTTTGATGAAGAAAATAGATAACTATAAACAGTTTTGATGGTATACTTTTGTTAGAAAAAAACGAAGAGAAAGGCTGAAAAACGATGAATTTTTCAAGAAAAGTGGTTATCGTAACTGGAGGAGCAAATGGAATTGGAAAGTCCATTGTTACGATGTTTGCAGAAAAAGGAGCGAATGTCGTGATTGCTGATATTGCGGAAGAAGCAGGAGAGAAACTCGCTTTAGTGTTGAGGGAAAAAGGACTCGAAACTCGTTTTGTTCCAACCGATGTTCGAAAAATAGATGAAATAGCGCGTCTTATGAAAGTAACGTTTGAAACGTATGGTTGTTTGCATTATTTAATTAATAATGCGGGTGTGTCAAGATGGAAATCTCCATATGAATTAACGGTGGAAGAATGGGATGATGTGTTGAATACAAACTTGCGAAGCGTCTTTTTTGGATCACGCGAAGCCGCGAAATATATGCGCAAAAATAAAACAGGCGGAGCGATTGTAAACATTGCGTCAACAAGGGCGCTTATGTCTGAGCCAAATTCGGAAGCGTACGCTGCCTCGAAAGGCGGAATTTTATCACTGACCCATGCTTTAGCCGTTTCGCTTGCCGATGATCGTATTCGTGTGAACGCCATCAGCCCGGGATGGATTGAAACAGGGGATTATGAACAGCTGCGGGAAATTGATCATACGCAGCATCCAGCCGGGCGTGTCGGCAAGCCGGAAGACATTGCTCGCGCTTGTCTTTATTTGTGCGATGATGAAAATGATTTTATTACAGGGGCTAATATTGTCATTGACGGTGGAATGACGAGAAAGATGATTTATGTTGAGTGAAATTTACATAAATATCCATTTAACCTTTTGTTTAATTAATAATAAGCATAGATATCCATGTCTAAGAAAAAAGTGTAAATCGATTTAAATTGAACGTTGGACATTGATTTGTTAAAATATACGAAATGTAAGATGCTGTAAAGGACGGGGTATCACGATGAAAATTCGCAAAGCAGTATTATTCGATGAACGGACGCCCACAAATGTTTACATTTACGAAAATAAAAAAGAAGAATATATTGTGGTAGCTATTCCTGATCTTGAGTGGTCATTTTTGATCCGCTATGAAGAAGAAACAGAAACATTAAAAGCACGGTTAGTATCATCATTGGCAAAAGCAGCTCCGAAAGAACATATAGAAATGCTTGCAAATAAACTGTTATATTGGGCGCGCGAAATGTAAACGATTGCGGGAAAACCACAGCGGATGAAAAGGCGGTGGGGCGCTTTTTAGCTTCGCCGCTTTTTCAATATAATTTGCAAGTTAGGAGTTCGATGATACGTGTTCACAAAATCGAAGATCATTATGTTTTATTTTTTATTTAGCGTATGTTGGATTATAGTAACCGATATCATACTTCATTTCTTTCATTTTCACCGCGATATGTATTTAATGATTGGTACGGCAAAAGGCGGAGTTTTTATTCTTCTTTCTGCTATTTTTCTTTATAAGATGTTAAAAAAGAGCGAACAGTTGCAAAAAACGGCAGAGAATGAGCAACAGCTTTCTACGTTGATTAACTCTATGCCTGATTTTGTTTGTTTTAAGGATAGTGAAGGCCGTTGGCTGCGCGTAAACGATTTTGGACGACGGCTTTACCATTTAGAGAACGTGGAGTATAAAGGGAAAACAGATCGCGAACTTAGTGAAATCGTTCCGTTTTTTAAAGAGGCATTTCAGGGCTGTATCGAATCGGATAAAAAAACTTGGGAAAAAGGAACATTAACACGCAGTGAAGAATCATTTCAAACTCCTGATGGTGAAACCAAAACATTTGATGTAATTAAAGTTCCGATTTTTGAGGAAAACGGAGCACGAAAAGGATTGCTAACGATTGGCCGCGATATTACCCAGCAAAAGCTGGCGGAAGCATTGCTTCTAAAAAAAGAAAAGTTATCTGTGTTAGGAGAACTTGCCGCAGGGATCGCCCACGAAATTCGCAACCCATTAACATCGATGAAGGGGTTTATACAAGTCATGCAAGAAACCCGGCAAGTGAACGACACATATATTAACATTATATTGAGTGAATTGGAGCGGATTAATCAAATTGTTAGTGAGCTTTTAGTGTTGGCGAAACCGCAAAGCCATGATTATAAACCGTTTTTTCTTAGCGATGTGATTGGATATGTGGTCAATTTAATTGGACATGAAGCAACATTAAACAATGTTTATATATCGTTAGAAAACACCATGCCACAAGCATGTATTTATGGGGATAAAAACCAAATTATTCAAGTTTTTATTAATATTATGAAAAACTCCATTGAAGCAATGCCGGATGGGGGAGCGATTCATCTGCGGGTATGGAAGGAAAATCAAACAATCCACATTACGATTTCTGATACAGGTGTCGGTATTTCCAAAGAACGGCTTCAAAAAATAGGTGAACCGTTTTTTACGTTAAAAGAAAAGGGAATGGGACTTGGATTGACAACAAGCACGAAGATTGTACAGGAACATAAAGGAACGATCGAAATAGAGAGCGAAGTCGGCAAAGGGACAACCGTGCATTTGTCTTTTCCAGCTTATGAAAAAAGATGACCAAACGACATCGGCCATCTTTTTTCATTTCTGCTGAACAAAGCAGGTGTCCGAATTATCGTTCTACCCAAGTAGTAATTGCTTCAATAGGCAACCGTGTTGTACGGCGGGCAGGGGCGATGCTTTTTCCGATTGTAATGAGCATAACTGGAATATAGCGGTCAGAAATATGAAACTCTTGTTTAAATTGTTCAGCGTTAAAACCGCCGATTGGGCAAGTTCCCCATCCTTTTGCCGTCGCAGCTAGCATAAGCTGCATGGCTGCAAGCGAGGCATTGCTAAATGCTGCGTCACGAACGTATTCTTTATTTTTGTACGCTGCTTCAATTTGTTGTGCAATTCTTTCTTTTATTTCTGCGGACATTACCCCTTCATTTACTAACGGATCATATACTGCATCGATGTTTCTATTTGCTTCTAAATCACCTAATACGGCAATGACAGCAGAAGCGTCGACAATTTGTTGTTGGTGATAGGCAATTGGATATAAACGTTGTTGCGCTTCTTTTCCATGAATAATAACAAAATGCCAGTGCTGCAAATTCCATGCTGACGGTGCTTTTCCCGCCAATTCAATGATTTCTCGCAATTCTTCTTTACTTATAGAAACATTTGGATCGTATTTTCGTACAGATTGACGTTCGTTAATGACAGTAAAAAAGTCTTTTGCAGGTGTATTAATGGCATTCCCCATACTATTCCCTCCATTTTATTATGTGATTTAAAAGAATAATTAACTAACTTTTTGTAACTAAAATAGTTTGTTATCATCGTAAATTTATCTTTTGTTTTTGTCAATTTTTTTATCGTGGGAGCCGTCGAATTTTTTGGCGTACCCTGGCATATTTGGATAATAATGCATTAAGTGCTTGGCCGTATTAACAAAACTGGCCGGTGCTGCGTTGGAAGCAAAATTCGCTAGGTTTTCTTGGAATGGTTTACTTTCTGTTGTCGCCGGAATGGTTTCCCGTGGTGAAGCAGCACTGATTATTGCTGGAATTGGATTGAAGACAAAGCTGTTGTTGCCTGATTTATTTACTGTTTTTGTATAGTAATTCTTGTAGCAATGCGCCCCTCCGTTATTAAGGCGATTTTCATGCGAAAGCAAGCCGCTATACAGGCGGCGTAACAAAAATGAAGGAGGCGAATGACGTGCCTCCTTTGTTCTTTCACGAACGATTTTTTTTCGCTTGTTTTGCCGTATCAACACTATCTTTCGCCATCTCCGCTTCTGCTTTAGAAACGGTTGGGTTAGCTACTTCTTGGCTTACTTTATTTTGCCGCCCTTTTTTTGACATTGTTTTTTCCTCCCTTCTT
Source organism: Parageobacillus sp. G301 (assembly GCF_030268025.1). NCBI lineage: Bacteria > Bacillati > Bacillota > Bacilli > Caryophanales > Anoxybacillaceae > Parageobacillus > Parageobacillus sp. G301. The sequence goes on along the minus strand of NZ_BSDB01000001.1, from coordinate 1,308,864 downwards.
CCATTTTACGTTATACAGTATGTCTTCAAAATCCCGTTTAATTCACAGTGATGTTTGGTTGGAATTTGATGGCGTGCGTCTTCAATATAGATGATTTTCGCATGTGGTACATTTTTCCTGAACAGCTTCTCATATGAATGCATATAGTAATCTCTGGCGCCATAAATAAGAAGGATTGGCATGCGCAACAGTGGAAGGCGCTCCGTACAGGAATATGTTAATCCTTTTTCGTACATGTTTACTAAATCTTTTTTATTGACCAATCGCACATATTGTTTTATTTCTTGTTGTCCTTTTTTATTTTTTTCATGCGATTTGGCTAATACGTTTGCAAGTAAAGAAATAGCGCCGATTTTTGCTGCATAAATGCCAAGCAAAAATTCATAACGCAATAAAGCAGTACATACTTCAGAAAATCCGCCAATTAAAATGAGCTTTTTTACTTTATGTGGATAGCGTAAGGCAAATTCTAAAGCAATGGATCCACCGTTAGAATAGCCGCAAATAATCGCTTGCTTTACGTGAAGTGTATTGAGTAAGCGGTAAATATCATCAGCTAGCAGCGGAATCGTAATCGGACGATTCGACGGACTGCTTTTCCCATTGCCGCGCATATCATACATGATGATGCGGAAGTGGCTTGATAAAGATTGTTGATGACGGAAAACGATATGACCCATTCCAGGTGGATGAATGAATAAAATTGGTGTACCGCTCCCCATCTCTTCATAGTAAAGACGAACGCCATCTTCTACCATAATATATGGCATAGTAAACCTCCTATTTGCACGCCTACTCATAGTATGAATCTAAATAGGGAAAAACATGAAAAAAGAGCTGGCATTTCTTAGTGAGCCAGCTCTTATTACATCATATTTGGTGTAGGAATGTCTTTAAGAATCATGTGTATCCCTTCACTTACTGAATTGATCACATATTGTGCTTCTTTTTTTACATCAGGATGAGCATGAGACATGGCAAAGCTGTAAGGGGTTAGACGAAACATTGGAATATCGTTAAACGCATCGCCGAAACAAGCGATTTCATTAGGCTGCAGGTGAAGATGTTCCATTAAAGTGCGAATGGCATTTCCTTTGCTAATATTTTTGGGCATAATATCAAGACAACCCGGTTCAGAAATAAACGTATCGATGTGATTGCCAAACTGATTCGTTATTTTTTGTTCGAATTCGACAATTTGTTCATTTGCTGCTAATACAGTAATTTTTGACGGATGAATATCTTTGCCGATGGAATCAAGGATGTTTGGACGTTCATATAGCCCATAAAATAGACGTTTTTCTATTTCCGCTGTATTTTCATTCGTTTCTTCAATAAAATATGTATTTTCATTGCAAACGAGCACAATTGCTTCTAATTCCTTTGCTTGTCGATAAATTTGCTGTGCTAGTTGCGGGGAAAAAACGATTGAATGAAGCGGCAAATTCGTTTTTGTGTAAATGAACGCACCATTTTGACTAATACGATGCGCTTTTTGTTCCAATTCTTGCAACACTTCTAAAATTTCATTATCCATTCGGCCGGATGCAATTGCAAAATCAATTCCTTGTTTCACTGCTAATTGAATGGCGAGTTTATCTTCTTTTTTAACGTGGTTATCCAATCCGAGCAGCGTTCCGTCCAAATCGCTGACAATCAGTTTAATCAATGTTGTTCCCACCTTTCCTTCCCAATTGTAACATGCTTTTCATTATAGGGGGAGAAAAATGAATATACTCACATTTCGTTGTTAAGAAAAAATCCATATTTATTCATTGACGATTGAGAGATCGTTGCGTAAGATGATAATATTGCAAACGTTTTATTTTAAAGGAGTGGGGCTTGGTGACAGAGTCCTTTCGGGTAAAAAAAGTGTTAAATAATAACGTATTAATTGCTTCACATCCAACGTACGATGAAGTAGTATTGCTCGGAAAAGGGATTGGATTTGGAAAGAAAAAAGGGGATTATATTGAACAAAGTGCCGTTGAAAAATGGTTCATTTTAAAAAATGAACGGGAACAAGAACAATATAAAAAATTGTTGCCGGAACTCGATGAAGAGTTCATCGGGCTGATGAACGAAGTGATCCAGCACATTAAACAGCGAGTCAACGCTCCGTTAAATGAACATATTCACGTTGCACTTACTGATCATATCTCGTTTACGCTAAAGCGATTAAGACAAGGACTTGATTTAAAAAATCCATTTTTAGTGGAAACGAAAAGCTTATATCCGCTAGAATATGAAATTGCATGCGAAGTTGTCGACATGATTAACCGAAAATTAGGAGTCGAGCTTCCGGAAGGAGAAGCTGGGTTTATCGCGCTACATATCCATAGCGCAATTTCGAAACAAAGCCTTTCTGAAATAAATCAGCATTCACAATTAATTACCAAACTCGTTCAAATTGTCGAACAGCAGCTTAATATCAAGATTGACCGCAACAGCATTCCTTATTTGCGGTTTGTCCGCCATTTGCGTTACGCAATTGAACGCATAAAAAAAGGAGAAAAAGTCGAAGAACCAAAAAAATTGTCGAAAATCTTGAAAGAAGCGTATCCACTATGCTATAATACTGCTTGGAAATTAATAAAAGTGATGCAACAAACGTTACAAATGCCAGTAGACGACGCAGAAGCGGTATATTTGACAATGCATCTGCAAAGACTTGCTAAAAAGGAAACAGAAACAATAGAATAAATTTGTCTCGCTTTACGTGTTACTGATTCGATCAGGCATGAGTAAAGAAGACAAAATAGGGCAGGCAAGAGGAGTCACTATTCCTCTTGTTGTAAGCGTTCTATTTTTGTCCTTCTTTGCTCATGCCTTCGTTTTTATTTATATGTTGTCAACAAGTCTGACGTCTAGCATGTTCTTTTTTAAGAAAAGAGCAAAACAATTTCTATTTGTTGTACATGAACATAACGTTTGTTGCAAAACTTATATACAGAAAAGGAGGGCATTAAAATGAAAAGAGCATTTGGTACGTTGCAAAAAGTCGGTAAAGCGCTTATGTTGCCAGTGGCGATTTTACCGGCGGCAGGGATTTTGCTTGCTTTGGGTAATGCTTTAAAAAATCCGGCTTTAACGGATAAAATCCCAGCGTTAAAAGCAGATTGGATCGTGCTTGTTTCCAATGTCATGGAACAAGCAGGCGGCATTGTGTTTTCGAACCTTTCGCTCCTCTTTGCGGTTGGGGTGGCGATTGGACTAGCCGGCGGTGACGGGGTTGCCGGACTTGCTGCAATTATTGGTTATTTAATTATGAATATCACCATGAGCGTGATATTAGGTGTTACGCCGGATATGGTCGGTTCGGATCCTGCATTTGCGAATATATTGGGGATTCCGACATTACAAACTGGTGTATTCGGCGGTATTATTGTCGGTATATTAGCCGCTTATATGTATAATAAATATTTCAACATTGAGTTGCCGCAGTATCTCGGCTTTTTTGCCGGAAAACGTTTTGTGCCGATTATTACAGCGGCATCTGCGGTATTGCTTGGAATTGTTATGACATGGGTATGGCCTCCGATTCAACATGGTTTAAATGCTTTTTCTCATAATATGATTGATGCGAATAAGGCATTAGCTGCGTTTATTTTCGGGGTTATTGAGCGTGCGCTAATTCCGTTTGGTTTGCATCATATTTTCTACGCGCCATTCTGGTTTGAATTTGGCGAATATGTCAATAAAGCTGGACAAGTAGTACATGGTGACCAAAAAATCTTTTTCGAGCAGTTAAAAGATGGAGTGCCATTAACTGCGGGAACGTTTATGACAGGAAAATTCCCATTCATGATGTTCGGTCTTCCAGCAGCGGCGCTGGCGATTTATCATGAAGCGCGTCCGGAAAACAAAAAAGTGGTAGCTGGTATTATGGGTTCAGCCGCTTTGACATCGTTTTTAACAGGGATTACGGAACCAATTGAATTTTCCTTCTTATTCGTTGCACCAGCGTTATTTGCGATTCATACGATTTTTGCGGGATTATCCTTTATGGTTATGCACTTATTAAACGTAAAAATTGGGATGACTTTCTCCGGTGGGGTTATTGACTTCTTGCTATTTGGCGTATTGCCGAACCGGACAGCATGGTGGCTTGTCATTCCAGTCGGATTAGTGTTTGCGGTTATCTATTACTTCGGATTCCGCTTTGCGATCCGCAAATGGGATTTAGCAACACCAGGACGTGAAAAAACGACAGAAGAAGAGTCAACAGTAAAAGCAGAAGCGGACGATCTTCCATATGAAGTGTTGGCGGCGCTTGGCGGCAAAGAAAATATTGCTCATTTAGATGCATGCATTACACGTTTGCGTGTTTCAGTCAACGATATTAAACAAGTCGATAAAGACCGCTTAAAAGCATTAGGCGCAGCGGGCGTTTTGGAAGTCGGAAACAATGTACAAGCGATTTTCGGACCAAAATCCGATATATTAAAAGGACAAATTAAAGATATTATGGAAGGCCGCGCTCCATCACGAGTGAAGGAAGAGCCGCAAAAATCAGCGGTTCAAGAAACAAAAGAATCGACTCAAGTGGAGACAATTGCTTCACCGCTTTCGGGAGAAATCGTTCCACTTTCTGAAGTGCCAGATCAGGTCTTTTCACAAAAAATGATGGGTGACGGTTTTGCGATTGTGCCAACAGACGGAACAGTGGTTTCTCCTGTTGATGGAAAAATTGTGAATGTATTCCCGACAAAACATGCGATTGGCATTGAGTCTGTTGGTGGGCATGAAATTTTAATCCATTTTGGTATTGATACGGTCAAATTGAATGGTCAAGGCTTTGAAGCTCATGTTAATCAAGGAGACGAAGTGAAAAAAGGCCAGCCTATTTTAAGTGTAGATTTAGAGTATGTGAAAAATAATGCTCCTTCTATTGTGACACCAATTATTTTTACGAACTTGCAGCCGAATGAAACCATTCATGTCAAAAAGCAAGGTGCAGTAACAAAAGGAGAAGATCGCATCGTTGAAATTAGTTAACAAGGCGAATTTTCTGATTAAAGATTTTTAATTGAATGTAGGTACTATTATTTGATATTATGACAAACGAAAAAATAAGGAAAAGGGGAATGACGACAATGGCTGAAAAAGTGTTTACAGTAACTTCAGAATCGGGAATTCACGCTCGTCCGGCAACGATTCTTGTTCAAACAGCGAGCAGATTCAACAGTGACATTCATTTAGAGTACAACGGCAAAACGGTAAACTTAAAATCGATTATGGGCGTCATGTCTTTAGGAATTCCAAAAGGCGCTGAAATTAAAATTACTGTAGAAGGGGCAGATGCAGCAGAAGCAATGGCAGCATTAACGGAAACATTATCTAAAGAGGGTCTTGCACAATAATGACAAAAAACATTCAAGGAATTGCTGCATCGAGCGGTATTGCCATCGCAAAGGCATACCGCTTAGAGGCCCCTGATTTTGTTGTAGAGAAAAAAGTTATTTCCGATCCGCAGGCAGAGGTTGCACGTTTCGAAGCAGCAGTGGCGAAAGCAAAAGAAGAGCTAGAAATAATCAAGCAACATGCTTTGCAACAATTAGGGGAAGATAAGGCTGCTATTTTTTCTGCTCACCTGCTTGTATTAAATGATCCAGAATTATTAAATCCGGTCAAAGAAAAAATTAAGACAGAGCAAGTGAACGCGGAATACGCGTTGAACGAAACGGCGACGATGTTTATTTCCATGTTTGAAGCAATGGATAATGAGTATATGAAGGAACGCGCCGCTGATATTCGCGATGTAACGAAACGTGTACTTGCTCATTTACTTGGAGTTACGATTTCCAATCCAAGTCTTATTTCCGAAGAAGTTGTGATTATTGCTGAAGATTTAACTCCATCCGATACAGCTCAATTAAACCGCCAATACGTAAAAGGGTTTGCAACCGATATCGGAGGACGTACATCCCATTCTGCCATCATGGCGAGATCGATGGAAATTCCAGCTGTTGTCGGTACGAAACAAGTGACAGCAGAAGTTCAAAATGGTGATGTCGTTATTATCGATGGATTGGATGGACAGGTTATTGTCAATCCATCGGATGAGGTGCTCGCGCAATATGAAGAAAAACGCACTCGCTATGAAGCGCAAAAAGCAGAATGGGCAAAACTTGTACATGAAAAAACAGTGACAAGCGATGGGTATCATGTGGAACTAGCCGCTAACATCGGTACACCAGATGATGTCAAAGGAGTACTCGAAAACGGAGCCGAAGGAATCGGATTATACCGCACGGAATTTTTATACATGGGCCGTTCCGAACTGCCAACAGAGGAAGAACAATTTGAAGCGTATAAAACAGTGCTTGAACGAATGGAAGGAAAACCTGTTGTTGTTCGTACACTTGACATCGGCGGGGATAAAGAGCTTCCATATTTAGATCTTCCAAAAGAAATGAACCCGTTTTTAGGATTTCGCGCCATCCGTCTTTGCTTAGAAATGCAGGATATGTTCCGCACGCAGCTTCGCGCTTTGTTGCGAGCGAGCGTATATGGCAATTTGAAAATTATGTTCCCGATGATTGCGACGCTTGATGAATTCCGTCAAGCGAAGGCGATTCTTTTAGAGGAAAAAGAAAAATTGCAGCGCGAGGGTATACCAGTGGCTGACGATATTGAAGTCGGCATGATGGTAGAAATTCCGGCTGCTGCCGTGCTTGCCGACCAATTTGCCAAAGAAGTAGATTTCTTTAGCATTGGCACCAATGACTTAATTCAGTATACGATGGCAGCAGACCGCATGAACGAACGCGTTTCATATCTTTACCAACCGTACAATCCAGCGATTTTGCGCCTTATTAGCAACGTCATTGATGCTGCGCATAAAGAAGGAAAATGGGCTGGAATGTGCGGCGAAATGGCAGGCGATGCGATCGCCATTCCGATTTTGCTCGGTTTAGGGCTGGACGAGTTTAGTATGAGCGCAACTTCTATTTTGCGCGCACGTTCGCAAATGAGAAAATTATCAAAAGAAGAAGCGGCGCGCTTTAAAGAAACCGTCCTCTCGATGAGCACAGCGGAAGAAGTAGTTGAGTTTGTGAAACAAACATTCCATATAGAATAAATCAATTAGCGGTGGAATGCATTCCACCGCTAATTGTTTATAAGAATAGAAGATGTTGATTCATAGCCAAATCGCTGCCGTACGGTAAGTGAAATTCCTAAAGCGATTGCTTTTGCCATTTGATAAACGATATGTAAATTTGTATATGAAAGTGTCGCAATATTTTCACAATCTTCCATCATTACCCCCATAATGCTAATATCGCCGACAGAGGGAAGGTTTTTATCAAGTGCAGAACCTGGAGTGAGTGCTCCATTACGGACGACAATGGTATGAATGTAGTCAGAAATGCCAACAACACTATCAATCGCTAGCGTATATGTCGAAGGTGAAGCAGGGAATTGCTTTACAATTTCTTTTATATTTGTCGCATCCACTGGTCGTTTTAAATTTCCAATAATAGTCATATGTTTTGGGTAAAGACCGGATAAAAGTGTTCCGACAAACGGTCCTAGACTGTCGCCATTAATGCGATTGCTGCCAATGCATAAAACGACAAGGTGATCAACATATTCCGGAATAGATGAAAAAAGATAATTGCGAATAAGCAAAGGAGCTAGCGGGTTATCATAGAAAATTGGCTGCATTAGAAGTCGTTCCTTTCCATAATTCTTCCTTTCCTTATTCGCGATGACAGCAAGTAAATCCTTCTTGAATTATCCATGATGTTTGAATGGATTGCGCCATTCCATCAGCACTGCATAATTTAGCGACTCTTCATCTTCTAAATAGTTTTCAATCACTTGAAGTGGTGTACGGCCGCAACGCAATAAAAATGTAATGACAGGGTCCTTTAGTTCCCCTTTCAGTACTTTTTCGAGATATTGTGTTGCCGATAAACGATCAGCGTGCCGATGATAACCAGGCATTCTCCCTCCGCCGAGAAGACGGTCTACATTCAAGCGGACGACAACTTCATACATCGACTGCATCAGCCATTTTCCAAGCCCGAGTTTTCGATAAGGAGGGGAGACGCAAATATCGACAACATATAATGTGTTTCCGTCGGGACGATGGTTGCGAATATAGCCGCCATCCGTTATTTCTTCCCACGTATGTGATGGGTGGCTCGGGTCGAAATGAACGAGCAATCCCGTCATGGAACCGACAATACGACCGTCTACTTCCACACAAAGTGCTCCTTCAGGAAATAGTGAAACATGATTGGTGAGTTGCTCCTCATTCCACCATAATTCTGATGGAAACGGCGGGGGAAAACTTTCTTGTTGAACGCGAATTAATTGCGAAAAATCATTTTTTGTATAATTTCGTATGATTGCTTTTTGTGGAACATCACCGTTAAATACATACAGTTCTTTTCGGTACATCGTTTTCCTCCTTTTTTATAAATCTATTATTTAACATCATATAGGAATTATGGCAGGAACGGCAAGAAAAAACTACTGTTGTCCACAGCAGTTTTGTTAATAAATCCCTCGTTTTTCCATATAGTCATCAATTAATGTTTCGATTTGTTGTTCGTTCGGCTTTTCTCCTGCAAAAGTGAATGTTAATTCATCAACCAACACTCCATCCCGGTATACGTGCAATGCCCCTTTTTGATGAATGACGCTATATTCGATGTCGAATATATAGCCATCTCGCTCCATTGCCCCCATATCGTTCACCACCTTTTTATCAAACAGGATATGTTTTATATTGTTTCATTTCCGTTCGTATTTCATACTGTTATAAGAATTTGCTCCTATGGACGCACGACGATAGTCCCTTTTATAATAATACAAGGCTCGACAAAAAAAACGAGATGCATAAAGGGGAGAAACTGGCTGTGTTCAAAACATTGCGGACGAAACTCATCGTATTAATGGCATTGTTAATGATTGTTTCATTAGTGGCTACCCAGATTGTCGGGGTCGTTGAAACGAAAAAAATGATCCAGCAAGATGCCGAAAAACGTGCGCAATCCATTATAAAAAGGACAGTTGGGGATGTTCGTGACAGTTTTCAAAGCGAGGAAAATAGTTTGTTGCAATTTAGTGAATCACCTGTTGTAGCGAAAATGATCAAAGATCGCCATTCATGGCCAGCGCTTGACCAAGAATTTCACACGTTTTTAAAAACCCACGAAAATGTTCAACTTGCTTATATTGGAACGGCTGATAAAAAAATGTATACGACGCCGGTAGCACAGCTGCCTGACGGTTATGATCCAACATCGCGTCCATGGTATAAAAAAGCGGAAGAAAATCCGGACAAAGTAATTTGGACAGAGCCTTACGTCGATGCAATAACAGGGAAGAATATTATTACATTGGCCAAGGCGGTAAAAGAAAGTGGTCGTATTGTTGCTGTACTAGGAATTGATATGACATTAGATGAAGTTACAAAAATTGTAAATGATATTGATGTTGGCTATCATGGATATCCAGTATTAGTTGATCAAAACGGGATTGCCGTTGTGCACCCGCAATATAAAGGAAAAGATATGTCGAAAAACGCTGCTGTCAAACATATGTTGAAAAATAAAAGCGGTTTATATACATATACGCTTGAAAACGAAAAGCGCCTTATGTATTTTGCGACTATTCCTGAGCTAGGATGGAAAGTTGGTACCGTATATAAAGAGAAAGATTTATTTGCTGTCAGTCGGTCGATTGCCACAAAAATGATGATCATTACAATTGTTGCTGTACTTATTGGCATCATCGCTATTTATTTTCTCGCCCGCTCCATCGTCAAGCCGGTAGTTGCACTTCAACACCAAGCGGAAAAAGTGGCGGAAGGCGATTTAACGGTGCACGTCCAAGTAAAATCAAAAGATGAAATCGGACAATTAGCGAATCATTTTAATCAGATGATTTCACAAATGCGGGCGCTGATCCACCAAGTCAATGAATCGGTAGCGGAACTAGCGGCTTCCGCTGATCATCTCAGCGCTGTTTCTGAGGAAACAATGGCGACAAGCGAACAAGTTGCAAGCGCCATTAACGATATTGCGAAAGGAACGACAGAGCAAGCAAGCGATTTAGACACGATCAATGAACGAACTACAGCGCTTTCGAAGCAAATTGAAACAGTTACGCAATCGGCGACAAATATGCAAACATTATCGAATGAAACAAAAGAAGCTAGTTATAACGGGCTGGAAAATTTGAATGTGCTGCAATTAAAATCGGATGAGGCGAAAAAAGAACTATTGGCGGTTGAAAAAGTGATGAACGACTTAGTAGAAAAAATGAAACAAATCGATGAAGTGATCCAAACGATTACCGCTATTTCTGGACAAACGAATTTGCTTGCTTTAAATGCCAGCATCGAAGCGGCAAGAGCGGGAGAACATGGAAAAGGATTTGCCGTTGTAGCGGAAGAAGTGCGTAAGTTAGCGGAACAATCAGCAAAAGCAACAGAGTTAATTCGTCAAACGATCGCTATGATTCAACAACAAGTCGATCTAGCGATGCAAGCGGTTAGTTATTCTAAAGATATGTACGAACAACAGCAGCAAGCTGTCCATACAACAGGGGATTCATTTGTAAAAATTACGGCAATGATGGAAGAATTAACGGCGGCTGTTGCTAATATTACAGATGAAGCAAACCGGATGAACGAAAGCAAAGATGTCGTGATCGAAGCAATGCAAAATATTTCTGCCATCGCTCAGCAATCTGCAGCAGCTACAGAGGAGGTGGCAGCATCAGCTGATGATCAGCTGCAAGCATTGAGCACAGTGACGGAATCGGCAGAAAAATTAAGTGACATGGGAAGACAGTTACAAAAATTAGTCGAAAAGTTTAAACTATAGTCTTTGCTTTATTCCATTGGTCATTCTGCGGCAATACATATGTGTTGCCGCTTTTTTTCTTATGTTTTTAAACTCAATTAAAAAAAATAAGTATTATGTGACGATTTTTAGTTTTTAATCATCGATTTTAATGAATAATAATGTTAAAATATAGATTGGAAACGTTTATAACGTTATTTCTTTGTTTATTTGGGAACAATGGATGCGAGCGGGTATCATCTCCGCTTCGTATTTACGCTATGCGTGCGAAGCCGGCACGCAATCATCCCAAATAAATGAAATAGTTGGAGGTTTTTCATAATGACAAAGCAAACGATGCACTACGCAGAACCATGGAGTCAATTTTATGGCCCAAACCTTGGATACGTGATGGAAATGTATGAGCAGTATCTAGAGGATCCGGACAGCGTAGATCCCGAATTGAAACAATTGTTTAAGGAGTGGGGAGCACCGACAACGGAAGCAGAACGGTTTGATCATAGTGGGAGTGTCGCAAAAACTTATCAAACGTTCCGGCTTCCTGAGAATCCAACTATATTTAGCAAACTTGTTGCTGCTGTAAAACTAGCTGATAAAATTCGCCATTATGGCCATCTAGCAGCGGATATCAACCCATTAAATACCCAAAATAAAGATACGCGCCGTCTTGAATTAAGCGAATTTGATTTAACGGAAGATGATTTAAAACAAATTCCTGTCGCATTTATTTGTCCGCATGCGCCTGCGCATGTGAAAAATGGATTGGATGCCATTAACCATTTGCGGAAAATCTACACGGATAAAATTGCTTTCGAATTTTCACAAGTACATAACTTGGAAGAAAGAAATTGGTTAATTAGCCAAATTGAATCAGGAGCATATTACCCAAGTCTGACAAACGAAGAAAAAGTGGCGCTGCTCCGCCGCCTTACGGAAGTGGAAGGGTTTGAAAAGTTCCTTCATCGTACGTTTGTCGGACAAAAACGTTTCTCGATCGAAGGATTAGATTCGATGGTTCCACTATTAGACGAACTTATCCGCCATTCCATTGAAGAAGAAGTGAAAGCGGTTAATATCGGCATGGCGCATCGCGGCCGCTTAAACGTGCTTGCTCACGTCCTTGGAAAGCCATATGAAATGATTTTTGCTGAGTTCCAACATGCGGAAAGTAAAGATTTCATTCCGTCGGAAGGATCGGTAGCGATTACATATGGCTGGACGGGAGATGTGAAATATCATTTAGGGGCAGCCCGCCGTCTTCGAAACAAAAATGAACATACGATGAGAATTACATTGGCAAACAACCCAAGCCATCTAGAAGTGGTTAATCCTGTTGTTTTAGGGTTTACGCGTGCTGCTCAAGAGGATCGCACGAACGCGGGCGTGCCGTCTCAAGATACCGATTCGTCGTTTGCTATTATGATTCACGGAGACGCGGCATTTCCTGGGCAAGGAATTGTAGCCGAAACACTAAACTTAAGCCGTTTGCAAGGATATCAGACAGGCGGATCGATTCATATTATTGCGAATAATATGATCGGTTTCACAACAGAAAGCCATGATTCTCGTTCTACGAAATATGCATCTGATATTGCAAAAGGTTTTGAAATACCGATTGTGCATGTGAACGCCGACGATCCGGAAGCATGTTTAGCAGCGGCGAACCTTGCGTTTGCCTATCGTAAGCGTTTCAAAAAAGATTTTGTTATCGATTTAATTGGCTACCGCCGTTTCGGTCATAACGAAATGGACGAACCGATGGCGACAAACCCAACAATGTATAGCATTATTCAACAACATCCAACCGTTCGTCAACTTTATGCGCAAAAGTTGATTGAAAAAGGAATTGTTACTAAAGAAGCTGTAGAAGAGATGGAACGAGAAGTTGCGGAACGATTGAAAATCGCGTATGAAAAAGTTCCAAAAGACGAGTCAAAACTTGATTTTATCATGGATCCGCCGAAACCGGTAGCATGCAAATTGCCATTTGTAAAAACATCGGTAGAAAAAGATGTATTGCGCCGGTTGAATAAAGAACTGTTGCAGTTTCCTTCTGATTTCCATGTATTTAATAAGTTAGAACGCATCTTAAAGCGCCGTGAAGGCGTGTTTGACGGCAAAGGGAAAATTGACTGGGCGCACGCGGAGATTCTTGCCTTTGCAACAATTTTGCGTGATGGTGTTCCAATCCGTCTTACTGGTCAAGATTCACAGCGCGGTACGTTCGCCCAACGTCATCTTGTGTTGCATGATATGAAAACAGGTAAAGAATTTGTTCCGCTTCACCATATTAGCGATGCGAACGCTTCATTCGTTGTTTACAATAGTCCGCTGACAGAAGCGGCGGTGCTTGGTTACGAATATGGGTATAACGTCTTTGCGCCGGAAACGCTCGTTTTATGGGAAGCACAATTTGGCGATTTCGCGAATATGGCGCAAGTGATGTTTGATCAGTTTATTTCATCTGGACGGGCAAAATGGGGGCAAAAATCCGGTCTTGTTATGTTGCTTCCACATGGGTATGAAGGACAAGGTCCGGAACATTCAAGCGGTCGTTTAGAACGGTTTTTACAACTAGCAGCGGAAAATAACTGGACGGTCGCTAATTTATCAACTGCTGCTCAATATTTCCATATTTTGCGTCGACAAGCCAGCATTTTACGGTGGGAGGAAGTTCGCCCATTAGTTCTGATGACGCCAAAAAGCTTGTTGCGCCATCCGTTAGCGGCATCAGATGCGGAAGAGTTTACGAATGGTCAATTCCATCCTGTGCTTGAACAAAAGGGACTTGGCGAAAACCGTGAAAAAGTAGAAAGAATTATTTTAAGCACTGGAAAATTGACGATTGATTTGGCAGAACAAATCAACAAAATGGAAGGGCTAGACTGGCTTCACGTCGTGCGCGTAGAAGAATTGTACCCATTCCCGAAAGAAGAACTCCAAGCAATTTTTGCTCGCTATCCAAACGTAAAGGAAATTGTATGGGTTCAGGAAGAACCGCAAAACATGGGAAGCTGGTGTTATGTCGAACCGAGATTGCGTGAAATTGCTCCAGAAGGAGTAGATGTAAGCTACATTGGCAGACGCAGACGGGCAAGCCCTGCAGAAGGTGATCCTGTCGTTCATCGAAAAGAGCAAGAGCGTATTATTCAATGTGCATTAACGAAAAAAGAGCAATAATGCAAGATTTGAGGAGGGCATCAACGTGGCTGAAGTCAAAGTTCCAGAATTAGCAGAATCTATTACAGAAGGGACCATTGCGCAATGGTTGAAAAAACCTGGTGATCATGTAGAAAAAGGTGAATCGATTTGCGAATTGGAAACGGATAAAGTGAATGTAGAAATCATGGCTGAGGAATCAGGAGTATTGCAACAAATTTTAGCAAACGAAGGCGACACTGTCGCAGTAGGCCAGGCTATTGCAGTGATCGGCGAAGGACAGGAAGCTGCGCCTAGCAATCAAGAAGAACTAAAACAAGCAGCACCAGAAAACCTACAAGCGACAAACGTGCAAGCAGAGAAAACCGAAAAACAGCCGTTATCGGCTAGTCAGCCGACGCAGCGTCCGATTGCTTCACCGGCGGCGCGAAAAATCGCGAGAGAAAAAGGAATCGACTTGACGCAAGTTCCTACCGTTGACCCGTTAGGACGGGTTCGTAAACAAGATGTGGAATCATTTGTGCAACAACAATCAAAACCACAAGCAACCCTAACAACACCGGTTCAGCAACCGACTCCATCAGTAGTGAAGCAAGATGATGGGAAGCCAGTGATCCGTGAAAAAATGTCACGCCGTCGCCAGACAATTGCTAAACGCTTATTAGAAGTGACACAATCTACGGCGATGTTGACAACGTTTAATGAAATTGATATGTCAGCTGTCATCGAATTACGAAAACGGAAAAAAGATAAATTTTTCGAAGAACACGACGTGCGTCTTGGATTTATGTCTTTCTTCGTTAAAGCAGCTGTGGCAGCATTGAAAAAATATCCTTATGTCAATGCCGAAATTCAAGGTGACGAAATTATTTTGAAAAAATACTATGACATTGGGGTTGCTGTTTCAACGGACGAAGGCTTAGTCGTTCCAGTGGTGCGCGACTGCGATCGGAAAAACTTTGCCGAAATCGAAAGAGATATTGCTGAATTGGCGGCAAAAGCGCGCAGCAATAAACTATCGCTAAGCGATTTGCAAGGAGGAACGTTTACCATTACAAACGGCGGGGTATTCGGTTCGCTCTTCTCTACTCCGCTTCTTAACGGACCGCAAGTTGGTATTTTAGGCATGCATTCGATCAAGCTTCGTCCGGTTGCGATTGACGAAGAACGAATCGAGAACCGCCCAATGATGTATGTGGCGCTATCATATGACCATCGAATTATTGACGGAAAAGAAGCAGTCGGCTTCTTAAAAACGGTAAAAGACTTGATCGAAAATCCAGAAGACCTTCTATTAGAAAGCTGATAAAAAGGAGGCAGGCTCCAAAAAACGCTTTTGGAGCCGCCTCTTTTTTCGTTCATGGAAAATAACGCGCAGCTGTGAAAAGGAATGATTCGTTCGATTTAAATGAAAAATAGACATAAAAGGAGGGATAAGATAGATGCCAGAGCGGGGAAGAAACGATCATCCTCATGATTTTCATTTCGATGGAGAGCGCGAGGGAATCCTAAATGACGCGCTCGCGACAGAAGGGAATACATTAGGAGTGCGAAGCGATATAGACCCGTTGCAGCTGTCTACTCAAAAAAATTCGTTTCATGTAGCGAAAGTAAATGTAGACGAAAAAATGAAACAATTTCGTTCATTAATGGATGGGGAAAACAGAGACTGATTCAAAAGCAAGGGTTTCCCAAACGCGATCGCTTTTGGGAAACCCTCTTTTGATCGAAATTAGCTTATTTTCACCAGGTCCGGTACGGCAGTGATCCGGGCGGGGCGTGCATGATGAGCTGATAAATCGGAATGGCATACGCTATCACGGAAAGGGCGATGGAGACACCGATCCAGAATGACCATCTTTCCAGAATTCGTGGTGGATGTTCCGCTTGTTCGTTGACAACGCCAATCGGGTATTCGATTGTTTTTTCGGACTTCGGTGCCAGGAACAACAAATTGAACCAGATATACAGTACCAGTACGATGGCTACAAACAGGATGACGCCTCCTAGAGCGATTACCTGGTTGTAAGAAAGCCATGTAACAGCAAGTTCATGTCCACCGTAAGTGGAGTAACTGGTGCGCCGAGGTGCGCCAAGGAGTCCGACAATATGCATAATCACCGCCATCAAGAACATGCCGATTGCCCAAAGGACTGCCTGGACGATGGCAAGCCTGTTCAATTGTTTCGTGAAAACCCGTCCGGTCAAGACTGGAATCAGCCAGTAGGAAATAGCGAAGAATGTCAATAATACTGTAGATGCGATTGTCAGATGGAAATGGCCTGTGACAAACCATGTATTATGCACCATCTGGTTCAGCTGGTAACTCGCATTAATGATGCCGCCGGCCCCAGCCGGTATGAAGATGATCATGCCCATGACGGCAGTGAAAAAGCGGGCATCCTTCCACGGCAGTTTTTTCACCCATCCGAACAGTCCTTTTCCGCCGCGGGACCTTCCAGCCAGTTCAAATGTCGCTAAAATTGCGAATGCCGTCATCAAGGACGGGATGACAACCATCATCGTCAAAATGACCTGAAGAAATTTCCAGAATGATCCAATTCCCGGTTCGTTCAATTGGTGATGGAAGCCGACTGGAACTGAGAATAAAATAAACAAGATAAATGTCAGCCTTGGAAGCGAGTTGCTGAAAATTTTACCGCCAACGACCTGTGGAATGTTGACATACCAATAAATATAAGCTGGCAGAAGCCAGAAATAAACGAGTGCATGACCAAAATACCAGAACAATGTCCGGCTCAAGCTGACATTCACCCGATCAACGATGCCGAATGACCACGGAATAAGCTGGAAGACTACTTCAATGGCGACAAACAAACTGGCGTGAAGCCACAAGATCAACGTCGCCACAGCCATATAAGCGAATAACGGAGAGGATTGATTTTTATGATTTTTGCGCCAGCGAATGTATGTTGCAAAGATTCCGAAAGCGCCGAACCAGCTTCCCACGATCAGCAGTGCAGTACCTATGTAAAACCACGGTGAGGCTTTCATTGGTGCATAAAACGTATACAGCACTGTGCTATCGTTCGTTAGAATAGTAATTGTAGCCATAACGGTTCCGACAGCCATCAAATAAAATCCGATCCAGCCGAGTATCCTTGCGGCAGGCGTAAGTTTGCCGTCAAGTGTGCGCGCAACCCCTGAATATAGATAACCAATAATGAAAAACGTTGTAAAAACTAGTGCAAGCAGCACGCCATGTGCTGTGAGCAATTGATAATAGTTCAGCCAATTCGGTAATTGAATCCAGCCGCTCCGTTGCGTGACCTGCAGCAATCCGGCAATCGCACCAAGAAAAACAGCAAAAAAAGAAAATCCAATATGCGCTAAAATTAGATTGGAATCTTTCTTTTCAAATCTGAAATCGGTAAAAGCGTTGTTACGTCCGCCAGTTTCAGCGATAGTATCGTTCGTGCTCATGTTTCATTCCCCTTCCTTACACCGTGTCTTTCACAATGACTCTTCCGTACATCACCTGATGGCCGATTCCGCAATACTCATGGCACACAAACAGAAATTCTCCCGATTCGTTGAATGTCTGTGTATATTCCGCAACATGCCCCGGTATAAGCATCAAGTTGGTGGTTGTGCCTGGTATCATGAAGCCGTGGACAACATCCTTGCTTGTGATCTGAAAATGGACTGTAGCCCCTTTAGGAACAGTGATGGTATTAGGATTATAGCCGAATGTGTAGGAGATGATCGTTGCCCTGTATTCGTTCGGACCGATTTTTTTCAGTCCGGGGCTGTTAAATGGAGCAGCCGTTTCCACGTTTTCCGGTTCCATTTTCATTTTCATGCCGTTAGGCGGATGAAGCCCCATCGAGACAGCCATGATTCCTGTGACAAGGAGAAAAACGATCAAAGCTCCTGTTCCGACGGCCAGCCAGATCTTTTCGTATTTAGGCATATGCAGCATACTGTTTTCCCCTCATTTCTAAACTTTAGTGATATAAAGATAAAAAACAACGAGCCATAACAGTAAGATGAAAGCTCCAATAATAAAAACGCCTACAAACGTCCCTTTTAATCTTTCATTATAGGCGGCTGCTTCCTTATCTTTTGTACGGTTATCCATTCAAGCCTCTCCTTTCTGCAGATCAAACCGTAGACTAGCATCAGTATTGACAGGACAGAATTTTTTATACATCCCAAACGTTGAATTTGGAGCCATTCCTCTTTTTTGAAAGAGAATGTTGTTGATTTTTCCAGTTAAACCTCTCGGCTTTTTTATTTGATTAAAAACCAACATAAATTTAACAGAGCCAAAAAACAAAGGAGAGCACATATATACGTGACTAATATGTGTTCTCCTTTTATTAAAGGGCCATTTCTTGGGTACAATGTTTTGGACCAATAACGATTTCTTTAAATAAATAACCCTGAATTTAAGTAAATTCCTTGAACATAGTGCATAGGATAATTTATAAATCTGCGAAGGAGTGAGAAAAATGTACTATGTTCCTTTTATGTATCCATATCCTTATTATATTAACGTACCAATGTATAACTATGGAAGACAGCCTGTTTACTGGACTATTCCTAATGAGATAGGGCATGCTAAACGATTGGGTTTTTTACAATCATCAAAGGGAAGAGATAAAATTGAGTTAAAAGATTATGGACCAAAACCGTTTGTAGTTAATATCAATGCGGCTGCGAAGCAAAACAATACGTATCGTACCGCTTTATGGACAGGAAAACATTTGCAAGTTACATTGATGAGTATCAATGTTGGAGAAGATATTGGTTTGGAAATTCACCCTAACGTTGATCAATTCTTACGTATTGAACAAGGTCAAGGAATTGTTCAAATGGGCAAGAGTAAAGATAATTTAAACTTTGAAAGAAAAGTCTATGATGACTCTGCCATTATGATACCTGCCGGAACATGGCACAATGTAATCAATACAGGTAATATCCCGCTAAAACTTTACTCGATATACGCACCTCCACAACATCCACGCGGTACTGTACATGTAACAAAAGCCGATGCTATGGCAGCTGAATAAAACTACTGTGAGTAATAAAAAGAAGAACGTGGTTGCAAAAATATATTATTAGAATTGTTCTTGCGAAGTTGGAGAACTATTCAATTAATGAGAGCGATGCTTAATAAGGAGCATCGTCTTTGCTATTTTAACAAATGCATAATTCTCAAGAACCCGTCTATTTTAATTAAACTATCCCGAAATTTAGTGTTTTCATCATTTGTTGGTGTCGCATAGATGCGGAATGGTTGGCTAACGGATGGCGATAGTTGAACAAGACATACAAAAAAGACCGATTGATTTCGGTCTTCTTTCTGTGGTTTAAAAATCAACATTAGAATTTAACAGAGCCTTTTTGAAAAAAGCGATGCATATCAGCGTATCACTTCTTTAGATAGAACAAGAGATTTGTACGGCATTATCCCCTACAGGTATACAGCGAAAAAAAAGAACATTTGGTATGATGTTGGATTCTACTCGGGAGGGAATTTTTTGTGGCAAAGAAAGAACAACCCCCTTTTTAATATACAAGAAAGAAGGAAAAGCACTAAAATGCAGCGAATAACTTTAAATAAAAACATGTATAACTGAGGAGGAAAAGCTATGGAGTTGCGCTTGTCGGGGAAAACAGCACTTGTCGTCGCGTCCAGTCAAGGTCTTGGTAAAGCAATTGCCCGTCAGCTTGTGCTCGAAGGGGCAAATGTCATGATTACAAGCCGAAATGAAGAGAAGCTGCAAGAGGTGGAAAAAGAATTACGTGATTTACATAAAGGACAAGTCGCCCACCTTCAAGCAGATATTACGAAGTCAGAAGATATTCGTCGTCTTGTGCAAAAAACGGTAGACATTTATGGAACCATCGATTTATTGGTGAACAACGCCGGGGGGCCTCCTGCGGGAACGTTTGAAACGATTAGCGACGAAGATTGGTATCATGCGTTTGAATTGAATTTGCTTAGCTATATTCGCATGATTCGGGAAGCGCTTCCGTACTTAAAGAAAAAAGGAGGAAAAATTGTCAACATCGCTTCTTCCTCCATTAAAGAGCCGATTCCGGGGCTGCTTTTATCCAATACATTCCGCACTGGCATCGTCGGTTTGACGAAAACATTAGCTTTTGAATTCGCGCCGTACAATATTTTAATTAATACGGTAGCGCCAGGTCGAATTGCGACAGAGCGGGTTGCATTTTTAGACAAAATCAATGCGGAAAAACTGGGAATTTCAAAAGAAGAAATGGAAGCGCGTATGAAAAGTATGATTCCTCTTGGCCGTTACGGCACACCGGAGGAATTTGCCAACGTCGTTACATTCCTTCTTTCAGAGGCAAACACATATATCACAGGGCAGTCTCTTATTGTTGACGGCGGGATGGTAAAAGCGATTTAATATAGTGCTATGAGGAATTCAATCGAAATACAGCCGTTTTTGAAAAAAGAAAGATAGCGCCTTGGTTCATTTCCAAGGTACTTTTTTATGTTATGATAAACATGATCCATTCAAATGCAGGGAGGGGAAGAAGACAATGAAAACAATCGGCTTTATCGGTCTTGGTGTAATGGGAAAAAGCATGGCTCGCAATTTGCTAAAAGCAGGTTATCCTCTTCTTGTTTACTCACGAACAAAAGAGAAAGCGAACGATCTTATTGAAGAGGGAGCAGTTTGGAAAGAAACAGTTGCTCAACTTGCAAAAGAAGCGGATGTTGTCATCACAATGGTTGGATATCCAAAAGATGTGGAGGAAGTATATTTTGGAGAAGAAGGCATACTGGCAAACGTAAAAGAAGGTACATATGTGATTGATATGACCACATCTACTCCGACGCTTGCGGAAAAAATTTATCAGGCGGCGAAAGAACGAAATGTTTATGCGCTTGATGCTCCCGTTTCAGGCGGAGATATTGGTGCGAAAGAAGGAAAATTAACGATTATGGTTGGCGGAGATGAAGAAGTATTTTCCGCGTGCAAACCGATTTTAGAAAGATTGGGAACGAACATTGTTCATCAAGGAAAAGCAGGTGCTGGCCAACATGCAAAAATGTGCAATCAAATCGCAATTGCATCGAACATGATTGGCGTTTGCGAGGCGCTTGCCTATGCGAAGCGTTCAGGATTGGATCCGTTTAAAGTGCTAGAAAGCATCTCCCAGGGAGCGGCGGGAAGCTGGTCGCTGAGCAATTTAGCCCCTCGCATGCTTTCCGGTGATTTCAAGCCGGGCTTTTATGTGAAGCACTTTATTAAGGATATGAAAATTGCGCTAGAAGAAGCAGAAAAAATGAATTTGCAACTGCCAGGACTTGCGCTTGCGAAATCGATGTATGAAGAGCTGGCAAAGGCAGGGGAAGAAAACAGCGGCACGCAAGCTTTATATAAGCGATATATCCAAGAATAAGCAGACATCATCTTTATAGATGATGTCTTTTTTGTTATTTATCTAAAAATATTGAATATTTTTATAAATAGGGGTATAGTAAAGATAAGATTACATACTAACCGGTTAGTATAGAAGGGATGGGAAACAATGGATTTTTCGTATTCACCAAAAGTCAAAGAGCTGATTAAAAAGTTAAGCGCTTTCATGGAAGATTACATTTATCCAAATGAAAAGGTGTATAAGGAACAACTAAACGCACAAGAATCGAGATGGTCTGTTCCATCGATTATGGAGGAATTAAAGGCGAAGGCGAAAAAAGAAGGACTTTGGAATTTATTTTTGCCGGACAGCGAATACGGGGCAGGGCTGACGAACTTGGAGTATGCGCCGCTTTGCGAGATCATGGGGCGCTCGTTGATTGCGCCGGAAGTATTTAATTGCAGCGCTCCTGACACAGGAAATATGGAAGTGCTCGTCCGCTACGGCACAGAAGAACAGAAGCAAAAATGGCTGATTCCGTTATTAAACGGGGAAATCCGTTCCTGTTTTTCCATGACAGAGCCAGATGTTGCCTCCAGTGATGCGACGAACATTTCTGCAAGCATTGTCCGCGACGGCGACGAATATGTTATTACTGGACGGAAATGGTGGTCGTCAGGCGCTGGCGATCCGCGCTGCAAAGTCGCGATTGTCATGGGAAAAACGAACCCGGATGCCCCAAAACACGAACAGCAGTCGATGATTATTGTTCCGCTCGACACGCCAGGAGTAAAAATTGAGCGGATGCTTCCGGTGTTTGGCTATGACCATGCCCCACACGGCCATGCAGAAATTACGTATGACCATGTCCGCGTCCCGAAAGAAAACATTATTTGGGGAGAAGGAAAAGGATTTGCCATTGCCCAAGGACGCCTTGGCCCGGGGAGAATTCATCATTGCATGCGGCTGATCGGAGCGGCCGAGCGGGCGCTTGAGTTGATGTGCCAGCGCGTGCAAAAGCGAGTCACGTTTGGCAAACCGATCGCAGAACAAGGCGTCATTCGCGATTGGATTGCCCAGTCACGGATCGAAATTGAACAAGCACGGCTGCTTACATTGAAAGCGGCATACATGATGGATACCGTCGGCAATAAAGAAGCGAGGAAAGAAATTGCCATGATTAAGGTCGTCGCCCCAAACGTTGCCTTAAAAGTGATTGACCGGGCCATCCAGGCATTTGGCGCCGCTGGAGTCAGCGATGACTTCCCGCTTGCCGCTCAATGGGCGAATGCGCGCACATTGCGCCTTGCCGACGGGCCGGATGAAGTGCATAAAGAGCAAATCGCCAAATTGGAATTGCGACAATATCAATAAAAAAGGAGAGAAATAGCATGCATGTACTAGATTTGTTTAAAATATCTGGAAAAACGGCGATCGTTACCGGGGGAGGGCGCGGGCTTGGCGAACAGATCGCCATCGGCTTGGCGGAAGCAGGAGCAAACGTCGTTGTATGTTCGAGAAAATTGGAAGCATGCGAACAAGTGAAAGAAAAGCTAGAACAGCTTGGCGTAAAAGCGCTTGCATTAAAATGTGATGTCACGAACCCAGAGGATGTACAGCGCGTCGTGCAAGCGACGGTCGATGAATTTGGGCAAATTGACATTTTAGTCAATAACAGCGGCGCGACGTGGGGGGCGCCGGTAGAAGAAATGCCGCTTGAGGCATGGCAAAAAGTCATCAACGTCAATGTGACCGGAACGTTTCTCATGAGCCAGGCGGCCGGCAAAGTAATGATCAAACAGCGGAGCGGCAAAATCATCAATATTGCTTCTGTCGCAGGGCTTGGCGGAACGAATCCGGAAATATTAAATACCATTGGTTATAACACAAGCAAAGGGGCTGTCATTACGTTTACGAAAGATTTGGCCGTAAAATGGGGAAGATACGGAATTCATGTCAATGCAATCGCACCGGGGTTTTTCCCAACGAAAATGTCAAAAGCCGTCCTTGAGCAAGTCGGGCAGAAAGTGCTGCAAAATACGCCGTTAGGACGATTTGGCGGGGAAGATGATTTAAAAGGAGCGGTATTATTTTTAGCGTCTCCGGCCTCCGATTTTGTGACAGGATCGTTAATCGTTGTCGATGGCGGAAGCCACGCCTCAGGATCTTAAAAAAGGAGGAATGGGAAAATGAATGAAAAGAAAGCGGCGGCATTATATCCAGAGCATGTATCGTTTCAGTTTAATATTCCCAACATCACATTATGTGATATTTTGCAAGAGCGAGCCAGGCAATATCGCGACAATCCAGCATTGACTTTTTATAATAAAGTGATTACGTACGGCGAGCTTGTCCATGCGGTGAATAAATTTGCCTCGAACTTGCAGCAGCAAGGCATCCAAAAAGGTGACCGCGTTGCCATTATGCTGCCAAACTGCCCGCAGTATGTGATCGCTTACTATGCGATTTTACGAATCGGCGCGATTGTGACGCAAGTAAATCCGATGCTTGTGGAGCGCGAGTTAATCCACTTGCTGACCGATTCAGGAGCGGAAACGATCGTGATTTATGATGCCCTTTACCCACGGCTGCAGGCGGTGCGCAAAGATACGCCAATCAAGCGGGCCATCGTCGTCAGCTTCCAGCCGCCATCCTCTAGCTCCCTAGATGTGAACGATGTGACATTTGAACAGTTTCTTGCTCAAGGAAGCGGAAACGTACAGCCGGTGTCGATCGAGCCGGAGCACGATGTTGCCGTTCTGCAATATACAGGAGGAACAACAGGACGTTCCAAAGGTGCGATGTTAACTCACCGAAACATTTTGGCAAATGTCATGCAATGTGCTGAATTTTTCAAAGGAACGTATGAGGTAGGAAAGGAACGTTATTTAACTGTCATTCCGCTTTTCCACGTGTTTGCAATGACATCGGGAATGAATATGGCGATTTATGTCGGCGCCAACAACATTTTATTGCCTCGCTTTGAACTGAAGGAAGTGTTAGAGACGATTAAAGAGAAGCAGCCGACTGTGTTCCCTGGAGTGCCGACAATGTATGTTGCAATTACGAATACGCCAGGGGTGGAGCAATACGGCATTAACAGCATTAGAACGTGCAACAGCGGCAGCGCGCCGATGCCGCTCGAGCTGATGCGGGAATTTGAAGAGAAAACCGGCGCTGTCGTGTTAGAGGGATACGGTTTGTCGGAAGCATCGCCGGTAACGCACTGCAATCCACCATTTGCGGAAAGAAAACCGGGAACGGTCGGCATCGGCATGCCAATGACGGAGTACAAAATTGTCGATGTTGCCACCGGAACAGAAGAGTTAAAACCAAGGGAAGTAGGCGAACTCATTATTCGCGGACCGCAAGTGATGAAAGGATATTGGAACATGCCGGAAGAAACGGCGGTGGCATTGCGGGATGGATGGCTATATACGGGTGACTTGGCAACGGTTGATGAAGAAGGATATGTAACAATCGTCGACCGGAAAAAAGATATGATTATTGCCGGCGGTTACAATATTTATCCGCGTGAAATTGAAGAGGTGCTTTACGAACATCCGGCAGTAAAAGAAGCGGTGGCGATCGGCGTGCCAGATGAGTACCGCGGTGAAACGGTAAAAGCGATCATCGTATTAAAAGATGGAAAAGAAGCAACAGAAGAAGAAATTATCGCGCATTGCCGCAAAAATTTATCCGCCTACAAAGTGCCTCACATTGTCGAGTTTCGCGCCGAATTGCCAAAAACAAACGTCGGCAAAATTTTGCGCCGCGCTCTTCGCGAAGAGGCGCTCCGTTCAAAATAAAGAAAGAAGTGCGCTCTTCCAAAAACGGTCAAGTCATGTTGTTTGTTGTCATATCGGCTTGACCGTTTTATGATAATGGCAGGAATAAACATGACAGGAAAGGTGGAAGAGCGTGAAGGAAAAAATTATGGCGGCAAGCATTACGCTATTTGAACAAAAAGGATTTAGCGAAACTTCCATTCAAGATATTGTGGATATGCTCGGTGTGACAAAAGGAACATTTTACTACTATTTTAAAAGCAAAGAAGAATTATTAATGGATATCCATCTTCGCTATATTGAAGCACTGCTTGAAAATCAAAAGAGAATTATAGAGGATTCTACAAAAACAATAAAGGAAAAAGTGTTTGAAATCGTCTATATGCTTATTCATAACATTGAAAAACAAGGAAGACAGGCACGTATTTTTTTTCGGGAAATGAAACATTTAAATGAAGATCATTTAAAGAAAATTGTAGAAAAGCGGGATTTGTTTCGTTACAATCTGCAATCGTTAATAGAAGAAGGGATGAGAAACGGCGAGTTCCGTGACGATTTGCCGCCTTCCATTGCAGCGCTGACCGTTTTAGGAGCGGCAAACTGGAGCTACCAATGGTTTCAGCAGGATGGAAAATTGAGCGATTTCGAAGTGGCGAAAAATATGGTTTCGATTTTACTGGAAGGAATGGAGAAAAAGTAAAGAGTGCGGCTGCTTGGTGTTTGCATGCCAAGTAGCTTTTTTGAAACATACTAACCAGTCAGTAAAAAAAGGATGAATATGCCAAACACTCGTAATGGAAAGGAGAAATTGCCATGACGGCGATCATTCCTGTACGTAAAGGAGAAGAACTGCCTGTTGAAAAATTGACCGATTTTTTAAGAAAAACATTGCCGGGTTTTCCGGAGGGCACGCTGCAAGTGAAACAGTTTTCGGCAGGACGCTCCAATTTAACGTATTTGCTGTCATGCGGAGAGTGGGAAGCTGTTTTGCGGCGGCCGCCGTTTGGCCCCGTTCCGCCGAAGGCGCATGATATGAAGCGAGAAAGCACATGGCTGACGGAAATTCATCCGATTTTCCCGCTGGCGCCGAAACCGTTATTATTTTGCGAGGATGAATCGATTATTGGCAGTCCATTTTTTGTGATGGAGCGCCGCCATGGCATTGTGCTAGATACGGAGTTTCCAGCGCACATTGCCCCGACAGAAGAATTATGTCGGAAAATCTCAGAAACGATGGTGGATACGCTCGTACAAGTACATCAGCTTGATTATACAAAAACGCGTCTTGTCAAGATGGTAAAGCCTAAAAGGTTTATGGAGCGGCAAGTCCACGGCTGGATTCAGCGCTATGAGCGGGCGAAAACGGATGAGATTAAAGAAGTAGAAGCGCTGACGAAATGGCTTGTGAGCCACGTTCCGGAAAACATTGAAGCGACGATTATTCACTATGATTATAAATTAAACAACGCGCTGTTTGCCGAGGATGATGTCACGCAAATGGCCGGCTTGTTTGACTGGGAAATGTCCACCGTCGGCGATCCGCTTGCCGATCTGGCTGTGGCGATGAGCTACTGGATTGAAAAGGATGATCCGCCGCAGTTGAAAAATGGATTCGGCAGAACGCCGGTTACCGTTTATCCTGGCTTTTATACGCGCGAGGAATTTATTCGGGCATACGCAGAAAAAAGTGGACGGGATATTTCGAATATGCACTTTTATTTAACGTTTGCTTATTTTAAACTCGCTGTCATCGCCCAGCAGATTTATTATCGCTACCGCCGCGGACAGACGAATGACGAACGCTTCCATAATTTTGGAAAGTTTGTTCAGTCACTCATCCAACATGCATGGCAGCTAGCAATGCGCTGAGGTGAATCCATGGCAAAAGTACATGTCGTCTTTCGCAAAGAAGATATTGATGAAACAGCTTTAGAGAATGGGAAAGTGGCGGTTGTGTTCGATATTTTGCTCGCTACTTCCACGATTACCGCCGCACTTTCGTTCGGGGCAGCTTCCGTCATTCCGGTGCGAAGCGCACAGGAAGCGAAAGAACAGGCGAACTTGCTTCCGAAGGGCAGTTATGAACTAGTTGGCGAATATGAAGGAAGAATTATTGACGGATTTCACCACCCAGCTCCACTTTTTTTAAAAACGTTCTGTCTAGGTAAAACGATTATTTTATCAACGACAAATGGAACAGTTGCGATCCGCAAGGCGATGCACGCCAATCATCTTTACGTCGGTAGCTTGCTGAACGGACCGGCGCTTAGCGAGCATATTTGCCGGCGGCATGCATCGGAAACGATTGTCGCTATCTGCTCCGGTTCATCAGGAAGATTTTGTTTAGAAGATTTTTATGGCGTTGGTTATTTTATCTCTTGCCTGCTTCAATGCGGCGTTTCTACCCGCGACTTGTCCGATAGCGCCATGGCGGCGTGGCTCTTTTACGAAAAATACAAGACGGAAAACGCGGGGAAAACAGTGCTTGCCTCTTCACGGGTCGGACGATGGATGATAGCCCATGGCCTTGAATCAGACATCGATTATATTAATCAGCAAGGAGTGCTCTCTGTTATTCCATTTTTTCAAAAAACGGCATCGGGAGGAGAAATTCACGATGCAGCGAGGCGCTCATAATGAATATTAACGGAAGGGGAATGAGGGATGAAAGTTGTCCAATTTACGAAATATGGAGATCCGGAAGTGCTGGAAATAGTTGAGATGGAACGCCCGGTTCCAACCGGACGTCGCGTGCTTATAAAAGTGGAAGCGATTGGAGTAAACTATGCGGACACCGCTCGTCGGGAAGGGCATTATGTCGTTCCGACTCCGCTTCCGTTTATACCAGGAGCGGAAGTGGCTGGAGTCGTGAGCGAAGTCGGTGAAGATGTTACCTCTGTTCATATCGGGCAGCGTGTCGTTGCGTTAATCGAATCAGGTGGGTATGCTGAATATGTCAACGTAGATGAGCGCGGAGTGATTCCTATTCCCGATGAACTTGATTTTCAGCAGGCAGTTGCTCTTCCTGTTCAAGGATTAAGCGCTTACCATATTTTAAAAACGATGGGCCGCTTAGAAGAAGGAGAGACGGTATTGATTCATGCTGCGGCAGGGGGAGTTGGAACGCTCGCTGTTCAGCTTGCGAAAATTTTTCATGCTGGAAACATTATCGCTACGGCTAGCACCGAAGAGAAAAGAGCACTTGCTAAACAGCTTGGAGCGGATGCAGCAATTGATTATACCAAAGAAGGATGGAAGGACGAGGTTCTTGAATATACGAACGGAAAAGGAGTAGATGTGGCGTTAGAGATGGCAGGAGGAGATATTTTTCACCAGACGCTCGATTGTTTAGCTCCATTTGGACGGCTTGTCGTTTATGGTGTGGCGAGCGGTCAATTTACACGCATGAATCCAGCGCGTCTGATGGGAAAAAATTTATCTGTCATCGGCTTCTTTTTGCCGCAAATAATGAGAAAATCAGAGTTGTATCAACAAAGTTTGCAAGAATTATTGACCTATGTTCAAACAGGAAAACTGATATTGGCGATTGGCGGTGTTTATCCGCTCGAGCAAGCGGCTGAAGTACATCGTCTTCTTCAATCACGAAAAACGCATGGAAAGCTCATCCTTGTTCCATAGGGAAAGAAGAAAACAGTGAGTACGGTCAACAAGTACTCACTGTTTTTCTTTGAGATATCGTTCTAGACGATCTAGCCCTTCCTTAAGGGTATCTAGTGAATAAGCGTAAGAAAGGCGTACATATCCTTCCCCATATTCGGAAAAGGCGCTGCCAGGAACGAGCGCGACACCAGCTTTATTCACAACATCAAGCGCAAAATCGAAAGACGATTGACCGAAAGCGGAGATAGATGGAAATAAATAAAAGGCACCGCTCGGTTTTTCCACTTCCAGTCCCATTTTGATTAGACGATGGTAAGCATATTCCATTCGTTCTTTGTATTGGGAGCGCATCGTTTCCGCGTCATTTTTTCCTGCTGTTAAGGCGGCAAGCGCAGCTTTTTGAGACACAGATGATGTGCATGAGACGCTGTATTGGTGTACTTTGATCATATGTTTTGTAACGAAGGATGGAGCGAATACGAATCCGATCCGCCATCCTGTCATCGAGTGGGATTTGCTCAATCCATTAATAATGATTGTTTGTTCGCGCAACCATTTTGCGATCGAATGGTGTTCGCCATTATAAACGAGTTCGCTATAAATTTCGTCTGAGACAATCCAAATTGGCCGCCCCTTTACTAGCTCGGCGATTTTCTGAAGTTCTTGTTCGGACAGAGTGACCCCGGTAGGATTCGAAGGGTATGGGAGTACGATACAACGAGTCCGTTCATTTAAGTAAGGAGCAATTAATTCAGCAGATAGACGAAATCCGTTCGACCGTGTATCGATATATACCGGTTTTGCTCCGCATAATCGGATCAGCGGTTCGTATCCTGGATAAACAGGACCTGGCAAAATTACTTCTGTCTCTTCTTCTAAAATGGTGCGAAATGTAATGTCAAGCGCTTGGCTTGCTCCAACGGTGACAATTACTTCGTCAGAATCGTAATATAACCCGTATTTTTCAAGAATAAAATCACATGCAGCTTGGCGCAGTTCAAGAAAACCAGCGTTATGTGTATACGTTGTAAAATTATCTGTAATTGCCTCTTTTCCTGCTTCTTTTATATGTTCAGGAGTGGGAAAATCCGGCTGCCCAATCGTTAATGAAATCAAATCGGGACGGTTGGCAACCATGTTAAAAAATTTACGAATACCGGATATTTCAATATTTTTTACACGTGAATGTATAAGGTGTTCCACCAATTGCTCATCCTTCCGTTATCATCGTTTGACCACATTTTATCATGTTTAACGATTGGATGAGAATGGGGAAAATAAAAGTGAGCCGCCTCCATTTTTTCTTTGATAAATTTTGGAAGAAGCGGCTCACCTTATTATTTGACCATATGACTCGGGCGTTTCACACTCGAACATTTTTCTCTCCTTTTAAGCACCGTGTTTTTTTAGAAGTTCATTATATTGTACGGAAAGTTCTAAAAAGAGTGGCTTATTTCTCGTCATAAGTGCTTCGTCAATCTTTTCCATCAATTTTTGTTTTTGAAACTGGAATATTGCTTGTTGTAATATTTTTTCCGCGAGCGGACCATAATTATTTTTTTCTTCCATTTGGCTAGGTAAAATAGCACCTTCGTGAGGATATTGTTTTTCGTACATATGTGATTCCTCCCCTACTTGGGAACAAATAAGTTCCCTTTTTTATATTATCCTTGTTTTTGATCAAAAAGTAAAGAAATTTTTAAAATTTTCATAAATATTCCTTAATATTTTCTACACCATGCATATCCCTTTTTTGTTGGGATGAAGCCTATTTTCGGTTATCATATGTAGAGGAAAGTAGATTATAGATCGTAAGGTGATTCGCATGATTCGGACATGTGTCATTACAAAAGAATTTGAGGTTATCTATGATGTTCCGCTTTCATATGTAAATAGTCCAGATGTTTCATGGTATTGGGTTGATTTTCATGAACCGACTGAGAATGAAGCAAAGTTGTTGGCTGATTTTTTCCACTTCCACCCTCTTGCGATTGAAGACTGTTTAGAATATGTACAACGCCCAAAGCTTGATTTTTATGATCGGTATTTATTTGTTGTTTTGCATGCCATTGATGGAAATTCGCTCGAAGCGGAGGAAGTCGATTTATTTGTCGGGCAAAATTTTGTCGTTTCTTTTCATAAGCAATCAATTCATGCTGTGAATGAAGTATGGACACGAATCAAAAACGATGAAGATTTCCAGCAAGGACCTTTTCATGTGATGTACCGTATTATAGACAAGCTTGTCGATGATTATTTTCCTCCGATTTATCATATTGAAGATGTATTGAATGAATTAGAGGAAAACACAAACAATGAGGAGATTCAAGACATTATCGAAAAAGTATTTGATATTCGCAGTGACTTATCGAAGCTAAGAAGAACGATTGTACCGATGCGCGATTTGCTATACCGAATTATTCATTCCGACCGTTTTCAGCGTATGAAGGAGCGCCAATTATATTTTCACGATATTTACGATCATCTGCTGAAACTGGTGGAAATGATTGAAACAAATCGCGAAATTACGTCTGATATACGTGATAGTTATTTGTCGCTTACCTCGAACCAGATGAATACGATTATGATGACATTAACAGTAATTACGACGATTTTTATGCCATTAACGTTCATTGCCGGTATTTATGGAATGAACTTTGATAATATGCCGGAATTGCATTGGAAGTACGGTTATTTTATGGTTCTTGGGGTGATGGCGGTCATTACGATTTTGATGTTTTTTTGGTTTAAACGGAACGGTTGGTTCCGATTTCTTAAAAATAATTATAAAGATAAGGAATGACGGAAACGTTTGATTGAATCTTACAGTGTGTATAAATGGAATTAAGGACTATGCGAAGGAGAGATAAAATGAAGCGAATTGCTGTCATTGGGCAGTCAGGAGAAATCCCCGATGAGGTACGACATGTTGCGGAGGAAGTAGGGGCGGAAATTGCGAAGCGAAATGCCGTTTTATTAACAGGCGGGGGAAGCGGTGTGATGGAAGCGGCATCGAAAGGAGCGAAAGAAGCGGGAGGAATTGTTATTGGCATCTTAGCTGGAGATCGTATTGATGTTGCAAATGATTATATCGATATCCCCATTACAACAGGTCTTCATTTTGATTTCCGAAGCCTTATTCTTGTTCATTCTTCTGATGCGCTGATTATGATTCGTGGCGGAAACGGAACATTGGGCGAGTTATCCGCGGCATATATGAATAAAAAGCCGGTTATTATTATCGAAACGACTGGCGGTTGGGCAACGAAAATAAAAGAAGTTGCTTATGAAGGCGGCTATTTAGATGAACGGCGTACGGTGGAAATCGCGTTCTGCCATTCGGCCAAGGAAGCGGTAGAACTTGCTTTTCAACGAATCGAGGCGCCGATCGATATAACAAGAAATACAGGACGAATAGGCGATTAATCGATGTGAACGATTGTATGAAACAGGCAGTAAGCTTCATATATATGGCAGAGAGAACATTATGGAAAGGGGGAAGCTGATGGCAAAAGGTGTTTGGGGTGTCGATTCTGCGCAAGCAGTAACGGAAAAGTTGTTTCAAGGTGTGAAAAATGAACTTGGCTACCCAAAATTTTGGGGGCGGTATTTAACCAATGTTCCGAATGTTTCCGACGGTTTAACCAAAGAGGAAATTACACTTTTAAGAAATTACGGGATTAAAGTGATGCCTGTTTATAATGCGTTTCGTGAGGCTGTAGGATATGCAAACGGACAAGTGGCGGCACGCAATGCAGTATTCCATGCGCGGCGTCTTGGCATTCCAACAAATAAAGTATTATTTGCAAACATCGAAGATTTTTTTCCGGTCGATGCATCATGGATTGTAGCATGGGTGGAGACGATGCATCCGACAGGTTATCGTCCAGGGGTGTATGCTGACCCGACAAAAGGCGATTTTGCTAGTGCTTATTGTGAGGCGATCCAGGCAAATAATCAAGTCGCTGTACAAACCATCATTTGGAGTTCGGCGCCAAGACCAGGGACGACAAAAGAACAAAAAGCGCCGAAATATCAGCCGGCAGCCCCGAATTGTAAAGCGAACGTTTGGGTTTGGCAGTACGGCCGTGATGCAGCATCATTTCCGGTTGATACGAATTTAGCCGATCGCAGATTGCTTGATTTTTTATATTAAAGTTTTAAGGTTGCAGTAAAAAAGCTGCAACCATTTTTTATAAATTGCAAAACAAATATAAAAAATATTGGTTCTTTATGCATTCAACAATATAATGAAATATAGACCATATTAAATAGGAAGGACGTAGCGACAAATGGAAGAAAGATCAAGTGTTTTATTGGAAAGTGGTACGAACGAACTAGAAATAGTGGAGTTTTTGATTGCAACTAATCGTTTTGCCATCAATGTCATGAAAGTACGCGAAATTGTTAAGCCTGCCCCAATCACAAAAATTCCGCACTCTCATCCGCATATTGAAGGGATTATTGAATTGCGCGGAGAGGTGCTTCCGGTTGTCGATTTAGCAAAAGTGCTTCATTTTCCACCTTCCGAAAACCCTGAGCACGATAAATTTATTGTCGCTGAGTTTAACCAGCTAAAAGTCGTTTTCCATGTACACGATGTGACACGTATCCATCGGATTTCGTGGAAGCAGATTGAAAAACCGTCGCAAATGTATCAAGGGCTAGAAGCCCAAATTATTGGTGTGGTGAAATTAGAGGGGCAAATGATTTTGCTGTTGGACTTTG
This sequence comes from Parageobacillus sp. G301, assembly GCF_030268025.1. NCBI lineage: Bacteria > Bacillati > Bacillota > Bacilli > Caryophanales > Anoxybacillaceae > Parageobacillus > Parageobacillus sp. G301. The sequence goes on along the minus strand of NZ_BSDB01000001.1, from coordinate 1,275,374 downwards.
AAAAAATTATTGCTGACATTAACCCAGACTTAGGAATAAACACACAGAAAATAAAAAATTTAGGGAACCGAGAACGTTCACAGAAAAAGATCATCGTGGCAGAAGATTCACCATTATTAAGGAAATTGCTGCAAGATACGTTAGCAGAGGCAGGATACGTATCGGTGGAGTTTTTCGAAAATGGGGAGGATGCTCTTCACTATTTACAATCGATTGCTGATACAGGAAAAGATATTGCGGATGAAGTGCAGCTTGTTATTACAGATATTGAAATGCCACAAATGGATGGACATCATTTAACAAAGCGTATTCGCGAAGACGATAAGTTAAAGAAACTTCCTGTCATTATTTTTTCTTCTCTTATTACCGATGATCTTCGTCACAAAGGAGAGAAAGTTGGAGCAACAGCGCAAGTAAGTAAACCAGAAATTGGTGAACTGGTCAACATGATTGATGCACATATCTTATGAATCAATGAGACAAGGAATTTTTCATTTATACATTAAGTGGATTATCGTGCATGATCGTTTTAAAAAGTCTCTGAAATAATAAACAGGCAATTCAATGCGCAGAAGCCTCTTTGATGGAGATGGACACAGCTCCCACCTCTAAGATGTAAAGGTGGGAGGGGTTCCATCAATAGCTTTCTCCAAGGCGTTTAAATACTGGTTTTTGATACGATTTTTTTTGTTTTGGTGGGATTGGTTTGATGCCTGTATATGTTTGTAACAGTGCTTTAGCTTTGGACAACGGCATTCTCGTTGCAGGATTGCGGTAAGAGTCATTAAGTGCTCCAAGATGCGGAAGGGTTGCGAAGTCTTCTTTTGTTGGAGGGATATGAAAATAATAATCGCCGACAGCGACAAGTACATCAGACTGCTGCTGGCTATATTTCGGATTGCGAGAAAAGTGTAAGCCAACTTTTTTCGCTTTTCCTTCTTGCAGTAATTTTTCAATTGCTTTTTTCTTAAGAAGGTATAGGAAAGATGGGTTTAACGCAGTTTTTGCGTGACGGTTTACTGTAAAAATCGCTTTTGCTATGTTATCTATTGTCGGTTCTAACGGTTCCATTAGCATGTCTCCTTTTCATTATTTAGTTTAATTATACAACATGAACATATGTTTGCAAAACAGCTTTTTTTGCTTGCTTTTTTATGATAGAAGGGACGGTTGGAATAAGCCGCATAACCATTTTTGGCGGCTTTCTTTATAAACCGTCCTGTTTTTCTAATGCTTGGTGTTGCAAAGTAAAGACAGTCAATTCGGGCGGTGAAAGAAATCGGAGTGGTATTCTTGTTGTTCCAAGTCCACGATTTACATATAGTGTTAAATGATGAATTTGATAAAATCCTTCATAATATGTTTCTGAAAGCGGCGGAGTGATAAGCGGTCCGATGAAAGGAAGCTGGACTTGCCCGCCATGACTATGTCCTGATAGCTGTAGATGAACTGGATGGCGGCTCATTTGCATGGCACCATCCGGTTCATGCAGCAACGCGATGGTATAAGTCGAATCAGGAATGGATTTTACCATTTCAGAAAAATTTGGTTTACCGAGCATCATATCATCTACGCCGGCAATGGCGATGAAACTTTCGTTTTGTCGCTTAATGAGAACATGTTCATTGACAAGCATTTGAAATCCCGACTTTTCCATAATATGGCGGTATATATCTGTTCCATACCCGCCGTGATCGTGGTTTCCGTAAATACTAAATTTTCCAAGCGGAGCGCGAATGCGAGAAAGCTCGTTGGCAACTGCATCAATGTGTGGGTATTTGTTTGGCTCATCCAATAAATCTCCTGTAAACAACACGATATCTGGCTGCAATTCGTTAATTTTTTCGATTGTATAACGAAAGCGATTTAACCCGTAATAATGGCCTAAATGAACGTCGCTAAACTGCAAAAGTTTCGTTCCAGTAAACTCTTTCGGAATAAGCGGGTGAGAAATAATATGATGGGTAACGGTTAATTGTGCTGGTTCAATAAAACGAGCGTAACCATAACTGAATGACGTTGCCAAAATTCCCCCAATGCCGGTGATCATCAATTTTTTTAAAAATGTTCGCCGATTCATCCGTTTCATAATGTGCCGTCCTTTCACAATAGCTTTATTATAATGGAAAAAATAAAAAGAGGACAATAGGGCAAAAATAATGTTAGAAAATTTCGTATATTTATAGTAAGATAGGAATGAATGAGTAATCAGTCATTTTTACAAAGGGGGAGAAGTATGAACGGAAAAGTAATCATTATTACTGGTGGTTCGAGCGGGATGGGAAAATATATGGCAAAACGGTTTGTGGCAGAAGGTGCGAATGTCGTTATTACAGGAAGACGGCTCGAAGCATTAGAAGAAGCGAAAAAAGAAATCGAATCTCCAAATGGAAAAGTTCTTCCGATTCAAATGGATGTACGTGATCCCGAATTAGTCGCTGAAATGGTAAAACGCACGGATGCGGAATTTGGCAAAATTGATGCACTCATTAACAATGCTGCTGGCAATTTTATTTGTCCGGCGGAGAAGCTATCAATTAATGGTTGGAATAGTGTGATTAATATCGTATTAAACGGTACATTTTACTGTAGCCGTGAGGTCGGAAATTATTGGATTAACAACGGTCAAAAAGGTTCCATTATCAATATAGTCGCTACATATGCTTGGAGAGCTGGTGCAGGTGTTATCCATTCCGCGTGTGCGAAAGCGGGAGTGTTGGCGATGACGAGAACGCTTGCGGTAGAATGGGGGTGCAAATACGGATTCCGCGTCAATGCGATTGCGCCTGGGCCGATTGAGCGGACAGGAGGGGCGGAGCGGCTTTGGCAATCAGAAGAAGCGGAAAGAAGAACCATTGAAAGTGTTCCATTAGGACGTCTCGGCACACCGGAAGAAATTGCTGCCCTTGCCGCATTTCTTCTTTCTGATGATGCCGCTTACATTAATGGGGAATGTATTACAATGGATGGCGGACAATGGCTCAACCAGCATCCATTTTAAAAGACGTAATATGTATGAGCGGTTTCCTAACGTTAGGAAACCGCTCATGTTTTTATCAGATCGGTGTCATTTCATTCGACGCCATTTTTCCAAACCGATGAAAAACCTATCTATCATGGAAGTTTTTCAATATGAACCTCTATCACCTACATTCCATTTAAGGCGGAGTTTTTTATCATTTTTATAAAAAAACTCCCAATTCTTCTTCTTTGCTTCATTTCGAGGGGGGGAGAAAAATGTTAAAAAAAGATATCGAAGGAGCACGTATGATATAATATGACAAAGATGGTGTGTGTATAAAAGAGGTGAGCAGGATGGATGCATTAGATGTAATGGCGAATTTACAAAATGTTTTTCCGTACTATCAAGCGATTTTTAGCGCAGATGAACATTGTGTGATTGGATATGAAGTGCTAGGAAGATACCAATCGGAAACGGGAGTTGTTAGTCTCGGTCCATTTTTTCGCGATGAAACAATACCGGAAGAGTTCCGCTTAGAAGTGGATGAATTGGTAACAAAAAAAGCACTTGATTATTTTCTGTCCCTCGATGACTATACACTGCTTATTTTTTTAAATCGTGATGTAAATTTATTAATGCTTGACCGTGCTGAGTCATTTTTGCAGCTTCTTCTTCAATATGAAACAAGAGGATTGTCGTTAGAGCGCGTTGTGCTAGAAATTAATGAACACCATTTTAAGGGAGATTTACAGCAATTAAGTCATTTATTAACATATATTCGTACTTATGGAATTAAAATTGCGGTAGACAATATAGGTGAACATAGCAGTAACTTAGAGAGAATCGGGTTATTGTCACCTGATATTTTGAAAATTGATTTGCAGCAATTGCGGACAACTTCCATGTATCAAGCGTATCAAGATGTGATTTATTCCATTTCTCTGCTCGCTCGTAAAATTGGAGCAACGCTTTTATATGAAGATATTGAAACGTCGTTTCAATTGCAATATGCGTGGCGAAACGGAGGGCGTTATTACCAAGGGTATTATTTGGCGAAACCATCTGCCGAGCTAGTGCCGCGTGATATGTTGAAAGAGCGTCTGCGTCAAGAATGTCATCATTTTATTCAGCAAGAAAAGAAAAAATTAGAAACGCTCTATCGCATTTCAGAACAGTTTCAGAAACGATTGGCAACACTTTTGGCAAAATATAATAAGAAAGTATCTAATTTTGATGAACTTATTTCGCTTCTAGCTAATGAGCTAAACGATGTTTGTTTCCGCATTTATGTTTGTGATGAAGACGGGTTTCAAAAGTCGGCGAATATGTTTAAGCGCAATGACCGCTGGGAATTGCAGCCGCAATATTACATGAAAAACTGGAGTTGGCGGCCATACTTTTTAGAGAATATTATTCGGATGCGTTCACGTAAACGCGGAATTCTTTCTGATTTATATGCAGATATCGAAACAGGGGAAACGATTCGTACGTATTCGTATCCAATTGACGATCAGCACTATTTATTTATCGACTTATCATATAGTTATTTATTTGAACATGATGCTCATTATTAGAATGGTATAAAATTCTTTCCCTCGTGGCAAAGTAAGCATGAGGTGAAGAAACAATGGCACAGTTGACGTTTGTATTATCCATCATTGCAATTTTCATTGCTGTTATTGGGGGCGTATACACATTTCGCCTCGGTCGACAACAAAAATGGCAGGAGGAATTAGATGCTCCTATCCCCGGGAAGGTGCAAGAAAATATATTTTTGCGCAACCCAGTTTTTTTGGCGTATATTTCGGCCGGCTTATTAGCTGCGATTGCTATTTTTTATTTGGCATTACGTTATTGGTGAGACAAAATGAGCAGTCCTATTGGGGCGTGCTCTTTTTTTATGCTGATGATGCCAGCTGATTGGTTTTACGCAAGCAGCAAGCAAAAAACGAATGGTCAAAATCAAAGCGCGCTTCGTTGTTATATGGTTATATGCCGGTGATATAAAGATTTGAGAAATAAGACTTTTTTACGTGTTTAATGAATATATATTTAATTGAGCTTCCAAAGGGGGAATAAAAAGTGGGAAAGCAATTACTTCAAACATTATCGCATGAAGAGCAAATATTGCTTCTAGATGTTTTGTTTGCGCAACAATACGCATTGGATCTTGTTAGCTGTGAACTTGCTGATATAGAAAATGGAGAAAAGCAAGTAGACGAAAAACGGTATCAACAACTTTTACGTTTATACGATCGGCTTCTTCAAGAAACATATGACTTTACGTAGTACTATCGCTTCAAAATAAGCGATAGTTATTTTTTAAGTAAGAAGACTACATTAAAATATGATAAACTGAAGAAGGGAAAACGCTAAAAAGAGAAAGGCGGAAATAGGTATGACAAGTTTGGGGAACAATGGGTTGGCACATATGACAGTTGCGCAATTTCTGATCCCTTCGGATAAAGTAGCGCACGTTCAACTCGGAAACTATTTAGACCATGCATTATTAGTATTGACGAAAACCGGTTATTCCGCTATTCCTGTATTGGATACCTCATATAAACTTCATGGATTAATTAGTATGACAATGATTATGGACGCGATTTTAGGGTTGGAGCGCATTGAATTTGAACGGTTGGAAACGATGAAAGTGGAGGAAGTGATGAATAAAGATATTCCTCGCCTTTTATTGGATGATGATGTTTTGAAAGGAATTGAAGTTATTGTGAATCACCCGTTTGTTTGCGTTGAAAATAAAGATGGGTATTTTGAAGGAATTTTTACAAGACGAGAAGTATTAAAGCGATTAAATAAACAGCTGCGGCAACTTAATGATTACCATAAATCATATGAAAAATAAGCTGCGCAAGAAGAAGGACCGTAATGGCATGCAATAAATTAGCAGTTGCTTTCGCTTTATTTTTTTGCGCGGCTCTTGCTATAAGCTCGTAAAGCTGGCAGCTTCCGCAAATACAAGCCCTCTATATAAATAAGTTAAACTTGAAAATTCTACTTCTTGTGATCCATTTTTTCGACTGCACTTATGCGTGACGAAGGCAAGTCATTGACTTGCCTTCGTCAGTCGAAAAATCTCTTGATAAAAAGCGCAAAGAACCAAATATCAAGTTGCATTTATATAAAAAGTGCTGCAAGATTTCATTTTATGAATTTATGCTTGTCACCATCATCTTTGTTTTGCTAAAGTAAGAAAATAAGAGCACAAAAGGAGGATGATGTCATGAAAATGATGGATGCGAATGAAATTATTTCTTTTATTCAAAACAGCAAAAAGTCAACACCTGTTAAAGTATACATAAAGGGAAACCTTGAAGGAATCGATTTTGGTCCAAGCGCGAAAACGTTTATTACTGGAAATACTGGTGTTGTTTTTGGGGAATGGCAAGAAATTCAAGCGGCGTTGGAAGCCAATAAAGAAAAAATTGACGACTATGTCATTGAAAATGATCGCCGCAATTCTGCGATTCCGCTTCTTGACTTAAAGGGAGTAAAAGCGCGCATTGAGCCGGGCGCCATTATTCGCGATCAAGTCGAAATTGGCGATAATGCGGTCATTATGATGGGAGCTGTCATTAACATCGGCGCCGTCATCGGTGAAGGAACGATGATTGATATGAACGCGGTGCTCGGCGGCCGCGCAACGGTAGGAAAGAATTGCCATGTTGGTGCTGGCGCTGTTTTAGCAGGTGTGATTGAGCCGCCTTCTGCTAAACCAGTGATCGTTGAAGACGATGTAGTGATTGGCGCAAACGCCGTTATTTTAGAAGGCGTCACGGTTGGCAAAGGTGCGGTCGTGGCCGCTGGCGCTATTGTCGTGGAAGATGTGCCGCCATATACGGTTGTTGCTGGTGTGCCGGCGCGCGTGATTAAGCAAATTGATGAAAAAACAAGAGCAAAAACAGAAATTAAACAAGAACTTCGTCAGTTATAAAATAGCCAAACACGAAAGCTGTCCCATCTTTGGGCCAGCTCTTTTTTCAATGGAGGAGATAGAACATGTCATCAATCAGTCCGTTTGTGGCGATTCGCCGCGATTTGCATAAAATTCCCGAGTTAGGGTTCCAAGAATTTAAGACGCAGCAATATTTATTGCGTTACATTCATACGTTGCCGCAAGAACGGCTGGAAATCCAAACGTGGAAAACCGGGATTTTTGTAAAAGTAAAAGGAACAGCGCCTCGAAAGATGATCGGCTACCGCACCGATATCGACGGCCTGCCGATTAAAGAGGAAACGGGATTGCCATACAGCTCGGAGCATGAGGGAAACATGCATGCGTGCGGGCACGATGTGCATATGAGCATCGCGCTTGGGCTGCTTACGCATTTTGCCGAGCATCCTATCCAAGACGACTTACTATTTATTTTCCAGCCGGCAGAGGAAGGGCCAGGCGGTGCGAAACCAATGCTTAAAAGTGAGATTATGAAAGTATGGAAGCCGGATATGATACTTGCTTTACATATCGCCCCGGAATATCCAGTTGGCACGATTGCGACGAAAGAAGGATTGCTGTTTGCCAATACGTCGGAATTGTTTATTGATTTGAAAGGAAAAGGCGGGCATGCCGCATTTCCGCACTTGGCGAACGATATGGTTGTTGCTGCCTGCTCGCTTGTTACGCAGCTTCAGTCTATCGTTGCGCGCAATGTCGACCCGCTTGACAGTGCTGTTATTACAATTGGAAAAATTTCCGGCGGTACAGTACAAAATGTGATTGCAGAGCATGCGCGCTTGGAAGGAACGATTCGCACATTGTCGGTGGATTCGATGAAAAAAGTGAAAGAGCGGATTGAAGCGATGGTCAGTGGAATAAAAATAGCGTATCAATGCGAGGCGGAAATTGACTACGGTTCCATGTACCATCAAGTTTATAATGATCCGGAGTTAACGACGGAATTTATACAGTTTGCCGAAAGTTATCAGGGGATTCGATTCATTCGCTGCAAAGAAGCGATGACCGGAGAAGACTTTGGGTATATGCTTGCAGAAATCCCAGGATTTATGTTTTGGCTTGGCGTTGATTCTCCCTACGGGTTGCATCATGCGAAGTTGGCGCCAAACGAAGCGGCAATTGATCAGGGGATTTCGTTTTTAATATCGTACATTACGTGGAAAGGAAACAATTAATTTATTGTATAGTTCCACCTTCCTTAAGGCACATTATGTGTATGAGGAGGTGGATTGCTATGGCGAAAATTGGTGTAGAACATTCGTTAACAAACGTACAAGAAGCATTAAAAGCGAAAGGATACGAAGTCATCCCGCTTCGAGGGGAAAATGATGCAAAGGGCTGTGATTGCTGCGTAATTACTGGCCAAGATGCTAATGTCATGGGCATTCAAAATACGGTTACAGCTGGTTCTGTGATCGAAGCGAGCGGTCTAACTGCAGAAGAAATTTGTCAAAAGGTTGAAGAAAAATTACGCTAATGGCTGACGGGCTGTCCGTACCAACAGCCCGTTTTTATCGATGAGAATGAAAAGATAGCAACTGGTTCGAGCAAATGATTTTTATTTTATAGCAACTAATAATATACTTAAAATTGAAAGCAATAAGGTTGTTTAGACAAAATATGTCATAGCATGCCAAGTTTGGATGTACCAGGTAATAAAAAATAACTTTCTTTTTAAATTAATTATCATTTAATATTGACTAAAATAATAATATCATTATAATTATTATTGTCAGCATGTTACGTTGTAACAACGAAAAAAATAAAATGGAGGGATACATATGGCAGAACGTATGGTAGGAAAACAAGCACCTCGTTTTGAACTCCAAGCGGTATTACCAAACGGTGATTTTGGTCGTGTCAGCCTTGAAGAAAACATGAAAAATGGAAAATGGACAGTTCTTTTCTTCTATCCAATGGATTTCACATTCGTATGCCCAACAGAAATTACAGCAATTTCTGACCGCTATGATGAATTTGAAGATCTAGATGCTGTTGTGATCGGTGTATCAACAGACTCTGTATATTCTCATAAAGCTTGGATGAAAGTTCCTCGCGAAGAAAACGGCATCGGTGAAATTAAATATCCATTAGCTGCAGACCCTACTCATCAAGTTTCTCGCGACTACGGCGTTCTTATTGAAGAAGAAGGTGTTGCGCTTCGCGGTCTGTTCATCATTGACCCAGAAGGTGAATTAAAATACGCAGTTGTTCATCACAACAACATTGGCCGCGACGTAGACGAAGTATTACGTGTGCTTCAAGCTTTACAAACTGGCGGTCTTTGCCCAGCAAACTGGAAACCAGGCCAAAAAACATTAGAAGTGTAATGGAGATAAATTAGAAAGGTCTAACTTGACGTTAGACCTTTCTTTAACAATGGAGGGATGAATATGAAACTACGTGAACCAATGCCGGAATTAACGGGAGCTACTGCGACGCTAAATGGTGAAGTGACAAGAGACCAATTGATTGGGGAAAAACCGACATTAATTCATTTTTGGTCCGTAAGTTGCCATCTTTGCAAAGAAGCGATGCCACAAGTGAACGAGTTCCGTGATCGCTATAAAGATAAACTCAATGTTGTTTCGGTTCATATGCCGCGTTCGGAAAATGATTTAGACATAGAACTTGTCAAAAAAGTAGCGGAAGAACACGGCATTACGCAACCAATTTTAGTCGATAACGAACATAAAATTACAGATGCATTTGAAAATCAATATGTTCCAGCTTATTATGTATTTGATGCCGAAGGAAAACTTCGCCATTTCCAAGCTGGCGGAAGCGGCATGAAAATGTTAGAAAAGCGTGTGAACCGTGTATTAGAAGAAAACGAAAAAGCACAACAATAATGGAGAAAGAGGAACGAAAGCATGGTGATTTCGTTCCTTTTTTTATTGCATTAAAACAGCTGTTCCGGAATAAGGGAACAGCTGTTTTAATTATATTTCCATAATGATTGGCAAAATCATCGGTCTTCGTTTTGTTTTTTCGTATAAGAACGGAGCAAGTGTATCCGAAATTTCATTTTTAATTTCCGACCATTGATTGGTTTTGCGCTCGAGCACTTTTTCAAGGTGTTTCGTAATGAGCGCTTGTGCATCGTTGATTAAATCACTAGATTCACGCATGTAGACAAATCCACGCGAAATAATATCTGGACCAGCCGCGATTTTAAAATCTTTCATATTAATGCTTACAACAACGATGACAAGACCTTCTTCTGACAAAATGCGGCGGTCACGCAAGACGATGTTGCCGATGTCGCCGACGCCGCTGCCATCAATATAAACAGAACCGGACGGAATTTTGCCAACAATGCGAGCGTCCTTTTCACTTAGTCCAAGCACTTCACCATTATCCATGATAAAGCAATTTTCTTCTGGCACTCCACAATCGATCGCTAGCTTTGCATGCATTTTTTGCATGCGGTATTCTCCGTGAATCGGCATGAAATATTTCGGTTTCATCAAGCGAATCATTAATTTTTGTTCTTCTTGTCCGCCGTGTCCAGATGTGTGAATATCGTTTAGCGGACCATGAATGACTTCGGCGCCAGCGCGATAAAGCATATTAATCGTTCGATTTACACTTACCGTATTGCCCGGAATTGGGGAAGAAGAAAATACGACCGTATCACCAGGAATAATTTGAATTTGCCGATGGGTGCCATTGGCGATGCGCGATAATGCTGCCATTGGTTCGCCTTGGCTGCCGGTACATAAAATTGTCACGCGATTGGCAGGAAGGCGGTTAATTTCGTTTGCATCCACAAAAGTATCTTTAGGACATTTAATGTAGCCGAGCTCTTGTCCGATTTCAATCGCCGCCTCCATGCTTCTTCCGAATACAGCAATTTTTCGGTTGTTCATCACGGCTGCTTCCGTTACTTGCTGCAGCCGATGAATGTTGGAGGCAAATGTCGCAAAAATAATCCGTCCTTGCACTTTCCGGAAAATATCATGTATGCTTTCCCCAACGCGGCGTTCTGACATGGTGAAGTGTGGAATTTCACTATTCGTGCTGTCGGAAAGTAGACAAAGGACCCCTTTTTTGCCGATTTCCGCCATTTTGGTTAAGTTTGCAGGCTCACCGACCGGTGTAAAGTCGAACTTAAAGTCCCCTGTATGAACAATTTGCCCTACAGGTGTTTTGACAACAACTCCATAACTGTCAGGAATGCTGTGAGTTGTTCGGAAAAATGTCACCGCTGTTTTTTGAAAGCGAATGACATCGTCTTCGCGAATTTCAATAAGTTTTGCTTGTCGGAGAAGTCCATGCTCCTCAAGCTTGTTGCGGATTAACCCTAACGCTAATTTTCCGCCGTAGATTGGAATATTCACTTGCTTTAGCAAGTATGGAATTCCGCCAATATGATCCTCGTGCCCGTGAGTAATAAATAATCCTTTTACTTTCTCTGCGTTTTTTACTAAATACGTGTAATCGGGAATGACATAATCAATTCCGAGCAGCTCATCTTCAGGAAATTTAATTCCTGCATCGATAACAATAATTTCATCTTGAAATTGTACGCCGTATGTATTTTTCCCGATTTCACCTAATCCGCCGAGAGCAAATACGCCAACCTGATGATCACTTAAAAATTTCATACTCAAATCTCCAATACTTTAAAATCTGGATTTTTCTTTTCATATTCTAAATGAGCGCCCTCTAACGGCTGAATATACTCAATATTCATGGTGCGCCCTTGCAATTTTTGGCGTACTTCCCGTTCCGATTCTGCTTCAATATATAGCGTTTTTGTTTTTTCTCTCACAGGCACTTCATCAGGATTTTCTTGGTAAAACACTTTGAAAATCATTCTAAAACCTCTCCTTATGAACGATTATTTCTTTAACTTTTTTATTATATATAAAATAAGGGCAGTTTTCATGTTTTTTCATTTCATAACATAAAATACAGAAGGAAAAATATAGGGAAAAAAGCATTAACTTTTACCATTTTTGACGAATTTTGATCCTTTCATTCGCATGTTTTTAGAAAGAAGCCCTTCATGAAAGAAGGGCTCTTATCGTAAACGGTTAGGCGATCGATTTTTTTCGGAGCAAATCTTTCCATTGTTGAAGAAGCTTTCTTTTCAGCTTTTTCAACATTTTTCATCACTCCTTACTTCTTATTGTACTCATTTCTTGGTGAAAGTAAATGTTCTTCCTATATTATATTATATGTTAACAAAGGCTTGTTTTTCGTGGATAAAAGTGGAATGAAGCGGAGAAGCGATTGACATTTTCGGTTTTTTTCAGTACGGTAAGGATGAAAAAAAACGAGATTTTGCGTTAAGGGGAAGAGATTGTGAAAAAGAAAATAGTATTTTTTGATATTGATGGAACGCTGCTTGATGAACAAAAAAATCTTCCTGTTTCGACAGTAAGAGCGGTTCAAGAGTTGAAAAAAGCTGGTGTTTATGTAGCGATTGCCACGGGAAGAGCGCCATTTATGTTTGCCAATTTGCGAAAGCAGCTAGGAATTGATTCTTTTGTCAGTTTTAACGGCCAATACGTAGTATTTGAAGGGAATGTCATTTATAAACACCCACTTGATCGGCAAAAATTGCATGAGCTAAAGGAAGAAGCGCATAGAAATGGTCATCCGCTCGTTTTTATGAATGTGAATGAAATGAAAGCAAGCATGGAAGATCATCCATATATTCACGACAGTATGGGGAGCTTGAAATTTCCTCATCCTCCGTTTGATCCGCTTTATTACGAAAATGAGGACATTTATCAAGCGCTCTTATTTTGCAAAGCGGAAGAAGAACAAATGTATGTAAAAGCATATCCGGAATTTCATTTTGTTCGTTGGCATAATGTGTCAACTGATGTGCTGCCAGTAGGAGGTTCGAAAGCTGAAGGAATTCGGCGAATGATCGAGAAACTCGACATTGCGAAAGAAGATGTATACGCGTTTGGAGATGGGTTGAACGATATAGAAATGTTGAAGTTTGTTGGAACTGGTGTTGCGATGGGCAATGCGCACGAAGAAGCAAAAAAAGTGGCCGACTTCGTTACGAAATCGGTCGGAGAGGAAGGAATATTATACGGATTAAAGCAGCTTGAATTAATTAAATAAGGGGCATATCCCGGTGCGGGATATAGCCCTTCTTTTCATTTATCGTTCGATAGGGATCGCGTTGTCAGGTACCTTAAACGGATTTTTTGGATCAATATGATCATAAAACATGATGCCGTTTAAGTGGTCGATTTCGTGTTGAAATACAATGGCAGGCAACCCTTTTAACCGAAGTGTTACTTCTTTACCTTCAAGCGTTGTCCCTGTTACGGTAATGCGGGCATAGCGCGGCACATATCCTGGAACATCCCGATCGACAGATAAACATCCTTCTCCGCTTGTTAAATAACATTGCTGAACAGAATGGCTCACAATTTTTGGATTAAATAACGCATAGCTATATAAAGTACCTTTTTCATCCGTTACATGGACGGCAATCATTCGTTTTGATACATTAATTTGTGGAGCTGCCAGCCCAATTCCCGGGCGTAATCCATATTTTTCAGCAAGCTCAGGGTTTTGGCTCATTTTTACATAATCAAGAAGGCTTTGTAAAACTTGTTTGTCTTCTTCTGATGGAGGAAGAGAAACAGGTTCAGCCACTTTTCGTAGCGTTGGATGCCCTTCTTTAATAATATCTTTCATGGTAATCATCGTGTTTTCACTCCTCGCATGACATTGATGTCTAAAATTAAGTCTAACAAAAATTCATTTTGAACGTAAACAAAAATGAAAATGGACGTGCTCGAAAGGAAGGAGAAACGTTGTTCAAAGCAATAAAGCGGTGTATTTGGTTAATCGCGGTGTTATTTTTGGTTACTAGCTGCAATGAACTTGCCAACGAGGAAGTTTTATCGGCTTTTCAAAAGATAGGCAAGTATGAAAACAGTGTAGTCGAGCAACAAGAAAAACTGAGCGGATTAGAACAAAAACAAAACCAGTTGTATGATCGTATTATGTCGTATGGGATAAAGCGGTTTACAAAGGTGGTGCAATTATCGAAAGAATCATTGGAGCTAATAGAAGAACGGGACAAACATATTGAAAAAGAATATAAAGCGATCCAATCAGCAAAACAACAAATAGATACGATCAAGAAAAACATTGACCAACTTCGTGATGAAAATATAAGAAGACAAGTAAACCGTTTAGTAAACATTGCGGAGAAACGTTATGAAACATATGGCAATTTGTATCTTCATTATAAAGAATTGCTTTCATTGGAAAAAGAGCTTTATACTTTATTACAAAATAAATATGTGACACCGGAACAGTTACAACAACAAATTAATCGTATAAATGAACAATATAAAGAATTGGTTAGTATAAATGATCAGTTTAATAAATATACGGAAAAATATAATAAAGAAAAGAAGCGATTATATAACGTGTGGAAGTAAATGTTTGTTGCAATAGGAGGCTATATTTTCATAGCTTTTTTTATTTTATGAAAAAATATTAAACAGATATAATACAGATTGAACTGTTGTAATATAACAGGTTTTGTACAAATATTTGTTATACCAAAAATATCCATTTAATATTGAAAAAAATACCGATAAATCAAAGTGATTGACGTCTGAATGAAGAAGGTGTAAACTTAAACATGTAAATAAAATTGTACTAATAAAAATAATTAAATGATTAATACAGGTATTGTAACGCCGTTTTTTCCGTTTATGCCGTGGAACAAAGGTTACCGCTTTTTATTTATTTATGATTTTGGGTAAATTAATGCTGTATGGATCAATGTTATGAGTTAGCTTTATTTTTTAAATTATGAAAGGTAGAGGTGGATCAAATGGGTGCAAAAAAATCCCAATTTAAGTTTAATTTTAAGGAACAGCTTGAAAAAGTTGAGGAACAATTTCCGACATTTCAAATTTTAAATGAAGAAGGGGAAGTAGTAAACGAAGCGGCAATGCCGGACTTAAGCGATGATCAACTAAAAGAATTGATGCGCCGCATGGTATATACACGCGTTCTTGACCAACGTTCTATTTCATTAAACCGCCAAGGGCGTTTAGGCTTTTACGCACCAACGGCAGGGCAAGAAGCAAGCCAAATTGCGAGCCATTTTGCGTTAGAAAAAGAAGATTTCATTCTGCCTGGATACCGTGATGTTCCGCAACTTATTTGGCACGGACTTCCGCTTTATCAAGCGTTTTTATTCTCACGCGGACACTTCCACGGCAACCAAATTCCGGAAGGGGTAAACGTATTGCCGCCACAAATTATTATCGGTGCCCAATACATTCAAGCAGCAGGTGTTGCTTTAGGATTGAAAAAACGCGGCAAAAAGGCAGTAGCAATTACATACACAGGTGACGGCGGTACATCGCAAGGAGATTTCTACGAAGGAATCAACTTTGCTGGAGCATTTAAAGCACCGGCGATTTTCGTTGTCCAAAACAACCGCTTTGCTATTTCTACTCCTGTTGAAAAACAAACAGTAGCGAAAACACTTGCTCAAAAAGCGGTGGCGGCTGGAATTCCTGGCATTCAAGTTGACGGTATGGACCCATTAGCCGTATATGCAGCTGTACGTGCTGCCCGCGAGCGTGCGATTAACGGCGAAGGCCCAACGCTTATTGAAACTTTATGTTTCCGTTACGGTCCGCATACGATGTCAGGAGACGATCCTACTCGTTATCGTACGAAAGAATTGGAAAATGAATGGGAGAAAAAAGACCCGCTTGTTCGTTTCCGTAAGTTTTTAGAAAACAAAGGCTTATGGAGCGAAGAAGAAGAAAACAAAGTGATTGAACAAGCAAAAGAAGAAATTAAAGAGGCGATTAAAAAAGCGGACGAAACACCAAAACAAAAAGTAACCGATTTGATTAGCATCATGTATGAAGAGTTGCCATTTAACTTAAAAGAACAGTATGAAATTTACAAAGAGAAGGAGTCGAAGTAAGCCATGGCGCAAATGACAATGATTCAAGCAATCACGGATGCGTTGCGCATCGAATTAAAAAATGACCCAAATGTATTAATATTTGGGGAAGACGTTGGAGTAAACGGCGGCGTATTCCGGGCAACAGAAGGATTGCAAGCTGAGTTTGGGGAAGACCGCGTTTTCGATACACCTCTTGCCGAATCGGGAATTGGCGGTCTTGCCATCGGATTGGCGTTGCAAGGATTCCGTCCTGTTCCAGAAATTCAATTCTTTGGTTTTGTATATGAAGTAATGGATGCCATTTGCGGTCAAATGGCGCGTATCCGCTACCGCACTGGCGGTCGTTATAATGTCCCGATTACGATTCGCTCACCATTTGGCGGCGGCGTGCATACACCGGAATTGCACTCTGATAGCTTAGAAGGCTTAGTTGCGCAACAACCTGGGTTAAAAGTAGTCATTCCTTCTACTCCTTATGATGCGAAGGGATTGCTTATTTCTGCGATCCGTGACAACGATCCAGTTATTTTCTTAGAGCACTTGAAGCTGTATCGCTCGTTCCGCCAAGAAGTACCAGAAGGAGAATATACGATTCCGATTGGTAAAGCAGATATTAAACGCGAAGGAAAAGATATCACGATTATCGCTTATGGTGCAATGGTGCACGAATCGTTAAAAGCAGCTGCTGAATTAGAAAAAGAAGGCATCTCCGCAGAAGTGGTTGACTTGCGGACTGTTCAACCTTTAGATATTGAAACGATTATTGGTTCTGTAGAAAAAACAGGACGTGCGATCGTTGTGCAAGAAGCACAAAGACAAGCAGGAATTGCTGCAAACGTTGTAGCTGAAATTAATGAACGTGCGATTTTAAGCTTAGAAGCTCCTGTATTGCGCGTTGCTGCTCCGGATACGGTATATCCGTTCGCACAAGCGGAGTCAGTATGGTTGCCTAACTTCAAAGATGTCATTGAAACAGCGAAAAAAGTCATTAACTTCTAAACATTAGGTGAGAGGAAGGGGAAATTGCCTTCTTCCTCTTTCCCCATACTTTTTGAAAAGACAATAGGAGGTCGACAAACAGTGGCATTTGAATTCAAGTTGCCGGATATCGGTGAAGGTATTCATGAAGGGGAAATCGTCAAATGGTTTGTCAAACCTGGCGATGAAGTAAATGAAGATGATGTATTGTGTGAAGTGCAAAACGATAAAGCGGTTGTAGAAATCCCATCCCCTGTGAAAGGTAAAGTATTAGAAATTTTAGTAGAAGAAGGAACGGTTGCAACGGTTGGCCAAACGTTAATCACATTAGATGCGCCTGGATATGAGAATATGACGTTTAAAGGCCAAGAACAAGATGAGCCAAAACAGCAGGAAAAACCGCAAGAAGTGTCGAAAGAAGAAAAGAGCGAAGTAGCAGCTAAACAAGCAGAACCGGCTAAGCAGCAGGAAGCGGATCCAAACCGTCGCGTGATCGCAATGCCTTCCGTGCGCAAATATGCCCGTGAAAAAGGGGTCGACATCCGTCTTGTTCAAGGTACAGGAAAAAATGGCCGCGTTCTAAAGAGCGATATCGATGCGTTCCTTGCCGGTGGTACGGCAGTCGAACAAAAAGAAGAAGCACCTGCAGCGAAAGCAGAAGAAAAAGCAGCGGCAGCTACTGCGGCACAACAACCAGTTGTGCTTGAAGGAGAATTCCCGGAAACTCGCGAGAAAATGAGCGGTATCCGTCGCGCGATTGCCAAAGCGATGGTCAATTCGAAACATACAGCACCACACGTTACATTAATGGACGAAGTAGATGTGACAAAACTGGTAGCGCATCGCAAAAAGTTCAAAGAAATCGCAGCGGAAAAAGGAATCAAGCTTACATTCTTACCGTATGTTGTAAAAGCTTTAACATCGGCGTTGCGTGAGTTTCCAGTTTTAAATACCTCGATTGACGATGAAACAGAAGAAGTGATTCATAAACATTACTACAACATTGGTATTGCTGCCGATACAGACAGAGGATTGCTCGTTCCTGTTATTAAACATGCGGACCGCAAGCCGATCTTTGCCCTTGCCAAAGAGATTAATGAGCTTGCAGCAAAAGCACGTGAAGGAAAATTGGCTCCACATGAAATGAAAGGTGCTTCTTGCACGATTACGAATATCGGTTCTGCTGGCGGCCAATGGTTTACTCCGGTCATCAATCATCCGGAAGTAGCTATTCTTGGCATTGGACGCATTTCCGAAAAACCAATTGTCCGCGACGGTGAAATAGTTGTTGCTCCAGTATTAGCATTATCATTAAGCTTTGACCACCGCATGATTGACGGTGCAACAGCGCAAAAAGCATTAAATCACATTAAACGTCTATTAAATGACCCAGAATTATTATTAATGGAGGCGTGAAAACGATGGTAGTTGGCGATTTTGCAATTGAAACGGAAACGCTTGTCGTCGGAGCAGGTCCTGGTGGTTATGTAGCAGCTATTCGCGCTGCACAGTTAGGACAAAAAGTAACGATTGTTGAAAAAGGAAATCTTGGCGGAGTATGCTTAAATGTTGGATGTATTCCATCCAAAGCCCTCATCTCCGCAAGCCATCGCTATGTTGAAGCGAAACATTCAGAAGACATCGGAATTAAAGCAGAAAACGTAACCGTTGATTTTTCTAAAGTGCAGCAATGGAAAGCAAGCATCGTGAAAAAATTAACGAGCGGCGTGGAAGGATTGCTAAAAGGAAACAAAGTCGAAATCGTACGCGGAGAAGCGTATTTTGTTGATGCGAATACAGTGCGTGTTATCAATGGTGATAGCGCGCAAACATATACGTTTAAAAACGCGATTATTGCAACAGGCTCTCGTCCGATCGAACTTCCTGGCTTTAAATTTTCCGATCGCGTGCTTGATTCCACAGGTGCGCTTAATTTGCAGGAAATTCCAAAATCGCTTGTCGTTATTGGCGGAGGTTATATCGGAACAGAATTAGGAACAGCGTATGCTAACTTTGGAACAAAAGTAACCATCATTGAAGGAGCAGATGAAATTTTATCTGGTTTCGAAAAACAAATGACTGCAATTGTTAAACGCCGCTTAAAGAAAAAAGGTGTAGAAATCTTTACTAACGCTCTTGCTAAGGAAGTCGAAGAGCGCCAAGACGGTGTGACAGTAACCTTTGAAGTAAAAGGCGAAACGAAAACAATTGATGCAGACTATGTGCTTGTGACGGTAGGACGTCGTCCAAATACGGATGAGCTTGGCCTAGAACAAATCGGTATTAAATTGACAGACCGCGGCTTAATTGAAATTGACAAACAATGCCGGACAAGCGTTCCAAACATTTATGCCATCGGTGATATTGTCCAAGGTCCACCGCTTGCACATAAAGCATCGTATGAAGGAAAAATCGCCGCCGAAGCGATTGCCGGAAAACCGTCTGAAATTGATTATTTAGCCCTTCCGGCTGTGGTCTTCTCCGAACCTGAATGCGCATCTGTCGGTTATTTTGAACAACAAGCGAAAGATGAAGGCATTGAGGTAGTAACGGCGAAATTCCCATTTGCGGCAAACGGCCGAGCCCTTTCTTTAAATGATACAGATGGATTTATGAAGATTGTCGCTCGTAAAGAAGATGGCGTTGTGATCGGAGCACAAATCGTTGGTCCAAACGCTTCTGACATGATTGCAGAGCTAGGTCTTGCAATTGAAGCGGGAATGACTGCAGAAGATATTGCCTTGACGATTCACGCGCATCCAACATTAGGAGAAATCGCGATGGAAACAGCGGAAGCGGTTCTCGGCACTCCAATTCATATTATCAGTAAATAATGAACGACAAAAGGATATCCTAGCTAGGATATCCTTTTCTTTCTTCTTGTCCCATTTAGAAATAATATTTTTCCTTGTCTGTTCATATTGTTATGGTAAAGGAGAAGCGAGGGATGATCGATGAAAGAGTATGTAGCATTTTTACTGCAAATGATGATTTGGAGCAGCTTTTCGCTCATTGAATGGCTATCAGGGCGCGACCGTCCGTTTTTTAAAGGGATGATGCTTTGTGTGTTTTTATATATCGCGTTTTTATTGGCTCGAAAAATCGGTTTACGCACCAGAAAAGCATTGTGGACAACGACGTTGACAGCAGCAATGTATTTTACTTGTCAACATTTTGTGTGGGAGGCGCTTCAATAGGAGGAAATAAAAAAACGACAGCTGCGTACCAACGTTTTTTAAAACGTTAGCTGGGTGCCAACGTTTTAAAAAACGATAGCTTAGTGCCACCGCTTTTTAAAACGTTAGCTAGGTGCCAACGTTTTAAAAAACGATAGCTTAGTGCTACCGTTTGTAATAATACATAATTCTGCCGTTGAATAGGTGAAGTTCCCCTTCCAATTTTTTCGCTAGAAACTTACAAAATTCGTTTGCTTTCCCTTTATCTCCGTGTGTTGCCCCATTTGGCAATGTAATTTGAATAAATGACTCTTCAGTTTCACCATTATTTGATCCAACACCGACGATAATCGTCCGATAACGGTGCCCGTCACCTTTTAAATAAAACCACTTTCCTTTCCCTTCATCTGTTTCTATAAGCTGATAAGGAAATGCAGCTTGTTGATACGCCCATCCAAGCTGTTCACCTGTTTTTTTCATCATATCTTGATAATTTTGAAACAATTGTTTTACTTCTTCTAATGTGACCGCTTTCTGTTTGGATGCCGGAACAAGCTTTATGTATGCATGTGCTGCCAATGCCATCACCTCTATTGTTAACATCCCATTTTTTTCTATTGTATCATTTTTACGTAAGAGATGCTATTGATTTTAACATATTTTAGAATTATAATAATATTCAGTATATTTATAAGGGGGGATTTTATGAATTTATTTGAAAGGCTATATGATGAGTATGAGAAAGTAAAAGTTCGGTTTGTTGGATTTACGTCAAAGGATATTCGCTATGATTTTGGGATTGTGTATACGAATATGTTTTTTGGCAAACCTCTTGTTATTTGCATGCAAACAGGCCGCTCGACCCTCCTCGATCCAAAAGATGTAGAAAACCACGAGTATTTGCAAAAAATTTTCCGCATCGATACGAAAGAGCAAGCTGCTGATTTAGCAGAGTTCTTCTCAGTTGTCCTTCCATTCTCATCGGTTCATCCTGAATATGAGTATTAAAAAGCGAGTATGGTTACTCGCTTTTTTGATGAGTAAAAATTAAATGTGACATACAAATTAAGTGTTGACAGCGTAAATGTGATATATTATTATTGAATTAGCTAATAAATATATCATCACAAAGGAGTTTTGGGGATGGGCACAATTGTATGTCAAACATGTGGTGCGACGATTGCATATTTTGAAGATGAAAAAGTGACAACGCTTTACGGAAAATGCAGTGGATGCGATTGTGACGAGGCTGAAGAAGAGGGAGAATAAAGAAAAGGTCAAACGATGGGGGAAGGTTTGGACATAGCGCGCATGTGAAAGGGGCACATGCGCGCATTTATTTTTTTAATAACAAAAAAGCGTAAGCTAACTTGCTTACGCTTTTTTAACTTTCTCCCGCTCTTAAAGGTGGGAGAAGTTCAACGGATTGGCTTATGTTCTTTAATGACACGCAATGTTTGTAACGTATCGTCCTCTGGCCCTTGCACCGGCAGACCGACTTCTAAGTTCTTTTTGATATAGTTTAAATTTTCTTCGGTAATAATTTCTCCAGGAATAAAAATCGGAATTCCTGGCGGATAAACCATAATAAATTCAGCAATAATCCGTCCTGCTGATTCTTCAAATGGGACAATTTCCGTTTCCGCGTAGAATGCATCACGCGGAGTTAACGCAAGAGTAGGGATGTCTGGCAATAATACTTTTGGTTTTACTCCTTTCGCCGCCTGATGGCGAAATTGTTCAGATAAATGGCGAAGGGCATTAACAAGCGCGTTCGTTTCCCGCTCTGTGTCGCCAGGTGTAATAATGCATAAAATGTTGTATAAATCGGATAATTCTACTTCAATGTTGTACATTTCGCGCAGCCATTTCTCGACCTCATATCCCGTTAAGCCTAGTTCTTTGACAGAGATGGTAAGCTTGGTTGGATCGTAGTCATATGTTGCTTCCGTTCCTAGAATTTCTCTTCCGACACAATAAAGATAAGGGATTTCGTTTATTTGTTGCCGAGTCTTTTCGGCAAGCTGAATAGTTTTTTCAAAATGTTCCCGTCCTTGTGTAGCAAGCCATTTGCGTGCAACATCTAAAGAGGCTAACAACAAATAAGAAGTAGATGTTGTCGTTAGCATGCTTAAAATAGCTTGTACGTGTTTTGCGGATACGAGCCCTTCACGCACGTTTAAAATAGAGCTTTGCGTTAAAGAGCCACCTAGTTTATGGACGCTTGTTGCAGCCATATCCGCTCCGGCCTGCATAGCGGAAAGCGGAAGATCTTCATGAAAATGAATATGGACACCATGCGCCTCATCAACGAGAACAGGAACGTGGTAGGAATGAGCGATTTCAACAATTTTCTTCAAATCACCAGAGATACCAAAATATGTTGGATTAATAACGAGAACACCTTTTGCATCGGGATGTTGCTTAAGTGCTTTTTCTACTGATTCCGGTGTAATTCCGTGTGAAATCCCGAGTTCCTTATCAATTTCCGGATGAATGAAAATCGGTATTGCACCAGAAAAGACAATGGCAGACATGATCGATTTATGCACGTTACGCGGAACGATGATTTTGTCGCCAGGCCCAACTACCGACATCACCATTGCCATAATGGCACCGCTTGTTCCTTGGACAGAAAAAAATGTATAATCAGCCCCAAATGCCTCAGCGGCTAACTCTTGAGCGCGCTTGATAATGCCTTTTGGGTGGTGAAGATCATCGAGAGGACCGATATTAATCAAATCCATCGATAGCGCATTTTCTCCAATAAAATCACGAAACTCAGGGTCCATCCCTGCGCCTTTTTTATGGCCAGGAATATGAAATTGAATAGGGTTTTTCTTAATATGCTCTAATAGACCAGTGAACAATGGTGTTTCAAACTGTGACAATGTTTTTTCACACCTCTTTTTGCATAAAAATAAAACAAATGCATTATAGCATTTATTTTTTTATTTGCAAAGCATTATTTAATCATTAATGAATGTGAAATTTTTTACTACACATAAATTGAGAATAAAAAAGGAAAATAGGCATGTCAACAAGAAACATAGTATATTAGATTAAAAGGAGGGATAAAAATGATTTGGAAAACAAGAGTAACGGAATTGCTTGGAATTACATATCCGATTATTCAAGGAGGACTTGCTTATTTAGCTTACTCTGATTTAGCAGCCGCGGTTTCTAACGCCGGAGGCTTAGGACAAATTACGGCGATGTCGCTGGAAAGCCCGGAGCGATTGCGCGAGGAAATTCGCAAAGTAAAAGAAAAAACAGACCGTCCTTTCGGAGTGAACTTTGCGATTGGACAACATGGTCGCCCTTTTCAACATATGCTCGAAGCCGCATTGGAAGAAGGAGTGCCAGTCGTTTCCGTCACAGGTGGAAATCCGGCCCCGTTTTTTGAACAGCTAAAAGGAACAAACGTGAAAAAACTGGTGCTGGTTGCCGCTGTTCGCCAAGCCGTAAAAGCGGAGGAGCTTGGCGCGGACGCTGTCATGGTAGTGGGTCAAGAAGGCGGTGGTCATTTGGGAAAATACGATATAGGAACGTTTGTTCTTATTCCGAAAGTAGTGGAATCTGTTTCTATCCCTGTTATTGCTTCGGGAGGCATCGGGGACGGCCGAGGGTTGATGGCGGCATTAGCGCTTGGCGCAGAAGGAATTGAAATGGGAACGAGATTTATTGCTACAAAAGAGTGTGTTCATGCCCATCCGATCTATAAAGAGATGCTTGTTAACGGCTCTGAATATGATACCGTTGTGATTAAACGCAGTTTAGGAGCACCCGGTCGTGCCATTGCCAATGAATGGACGAAAAAAATTTTAGAAATAGAAGAACAAGGCGGGACATATGAACAACTAAAAGAATATATTAGTGGGGAAGCGAATCGCCGTTTTATTTATGAAGGAAAAATAAACGAAGGTTTTGCATGGGCTGGACAAGTGATGGGATTAATTAAAGATGTGCCAACAGTGGCAGAATTGTTTGAGCGAATGATTAACGAGGCGGAACAAATCCGGCGCAGATGGGCAAACTAATGCTGGAGGTGTCGGTGATGAATTATTCGTACCCGTTTTCTTACGACTGGTCGACGCAAGAAATTATTGATGTTATCAAATTTTTCGAAGCGATTGAAACTGTTTACGAAAAAGGAATGGAACGAGAAAAGCTTATGAACATTTATCGTCGCTTTAAAGAAATTGTTCCGAGTAAAAGTGAAGAAAAAAAACTATGTGATGAATTTGAACAAGCAGGCGGATATTCGTCCTATCGCGTCATGAAAAAAGCAAAAGAAGCACAAAACGGTGATTGGATTAAAATGGGATAACAAGTAGACGAATACACAAATTTGTTGCATACCCCCCTTTTCTAACATAATATATATAAAACAAAATAAGTATCAGAAAATTCAGGTATTTATATGACGGTTTTTCGGGGATTATATGGAAAGGGGTGCCCATGCTCATGAAAAGAACAATGAATTCTGTAAAGCGTGCGGACGGGGATAAGCGAATAGCGGTATTACGTCTTGAATTAGATTATGAATTAGCGACTCTTTATGAGGCGATGATGGAAAACGATGAAGAAAAGAAAAAAGAGTGTAAACGGAGATTAGAAAAGTTACGCCAAGAGTTAATGCGCCTTCAAGTATAACAGAACATTCAAGGCGAACCACACCAACGGTTCGTTTTTTTCTTGAGCGATATAGGCATCTCTTTTTCTTTACGGGGGATTCCGATGTATTATATGCTAATTACATACGCTGCAGAAATCAGGAGGATGAATATGCAGGAAAAATGGAAAGAAATAGATGAGTGTATCCGACAATGGATAAAGGAAGCGGGAACAAGAATTCTCGCTACATTTGAAAAAAAGTTGACGATCGAAACAAAATCACATCGAAATGATTTAGTGACGAATGTGGACCGCGAAATAGAGCAATTTTTTATTGAAAAAATAAGAAAAACGTTTCCCGGCCATCACGTGTTAGGCGAAGAGGGATTCGGTGATGAAATTGCAACGCTTCAAGGGATTGTTTGGATTATCGATCCGATTGATGGTACGATGAATTTTATTCATCAAAAACGAAACTTTGCCATTTCAATTGGAGTTTTTGAAAATGGGGTAGGAGTTCTCGGGTATGTATACGATGTTGTGCATGATGAACTATATGCGGCGAGAAAAGGAGAAGGAGCTTTTCTTAATGATCAACCGCTGGCGCGTTTAGAGCCGGTATCTGTTTCCGAAGCCATTATTTCCTTAAATGCAACGTGGATAACTGAAAATAAACGAATTGATCCAAATGTATTAGCTCCGCTTGTAAAAGATGCGAGGGGAACGCGTTCGTACGGATCGGCTGCGTTAGAAATGGCATACGTTGCAGCGGGGCGTTTAGATGCATATATTACGATGAGGTTGTCGCCGTGGGATTTTGCCGGCGGACTTGTGCTTGTTCAAGAAGTTGGTGGCATCGTGACAAATTTATACGGCGAGCCGCTTAATTTGCTTACAACAAACTCTGTATTTGTTTCAAAGCCAGGATTGCATGAAGAAATTTTACAAAAATATATACGTCGCTGAAAACGGGACAAATCATTCGGTTGTCCCGTTTTTAAAGCATTCCTTTTTCCCGCATTCGTTTTTTTCGGGCAAATCCGATGCCGATAATAATGAACAAAGCGATAATTGAAATAATAATACCAATCATACTTTGTTCCGCAATAAAAATGCCGATGGCCATGATTGCTATTACTGCAAATATAGCCAATAGAAACGATACAGGCTGAAATTGTTTCATCCCAATCCCCTCTTTCATATTGTTTATCGGTTTTTCTTTAGTCTACACGAAAACATACCGCTTTTCTATCCTCTTTATGATATAATAAACGAGCAATTTACGTATAGGAGTGACTAACATTGACAAGAAGAGAAGATCTTCGTAATATTGCCATTATTGCTCACGTTGATCATGGTAAAACAACGTTAGTCGATCAATTGCTGCGTCAATCGGGAACGTTTCGTGCCAATGAACATGTCGAGGAACGCGCATTAGATCGAAACGATTTAGAAAGAGAACGCGGGATTACCATTTTAGCCAAAAATACAGCGATTCGTTATAAAGGAATGCGCATTAATATTTTAGATACTCCAGGACATGCCGATTTCGGCGGGGAAGTAGAACGAATTATGCGGCTTGTGGATGGTGTTTTGCTTGTCGTTGACGCGTATGAGGGGTGTATGCCGCAAACGCGCTTTGTGCTGAAAAAGGCGCTCGAACAACAGCTTACTCCCATTGTCGTTATCAATAAAATTGACCGGGAGTTTGCGCGACCAGAGGAAGTGGTCGATGAAGTCATCGATTTATTTATCGAATTAGGCGCGTCGGAAGATCAGCTTGAGTTTCCGGTTGTATACACGTCAGCATTAAACGGTACGGCAAGTTTGGACCCTCACAAACAAGAAGCGGATATGACCGCATTGTTCGAAACGATTATTAAGCATATTCCTGCGCCGATTGATAATCGGGAAGAACCGTTGCAATTTCAAGTGGCGTTGCTTGATTACAATGAGTACGTTGGGCGCATCGGAATTGGCCGTATCTTTCGCGGCACGATGAAAGTCGGACAACAAGTAGCGCTGATGAAACTAGATGGTTCTGTCAAAACGTTTCGTGTAACAAAATTATTTGGGTTTATCGGCTTAAAGCGGATCGAAATCACGGAAGCAGAAGCAGGAGATATTGTTGCAGTGGCGGGAATGGAAGACATTAACGTCGGGGAAACGGTATGTCCATTGGATCATCAGGAAGCGTTGCCGCCGCTTCGCATTGATGAACCAACATTGAAAATGACGTTTTTAGTCAATAATAGCCCATTTGCCGGACGCGAAGGAAAATATGTGACGGCAAGAAAGTTGGAAGAACGCCTGCGCACTCAATTGGAGACGGACGTAAGCTTGCGGGTGGAAAACACTGATTCTCCTGATGCGTGGATTGTTTCTGGACGAGGAGAGCTTCATTTATCGATCTTAATCGAAAATTTGCGGCGGGAAGGTTATGAACTGCAAGTATCTAAGCCGGAAGTCATTATGAAAGAAATCGACGGAGTGCTTTGTGAGCCGGTCGAACGAGTAATCATTGATATTCCTGAAGAATATACCGGGGCAATCATGGAATCGATCGGTATGCGCAAAGGCGAGCTGATGGATATGGTCCATAACGAAAATGGACAAGTTCGTCTCATCTTTATGGTGCCTTCGCGCGGTTTAATCGGCTATCGAACAGAATTTATGTCATTGACACGCGGATACGGAATTTTAAACCATTCATTTGACCATTATGCGCCGGCACAAAGAGGACAGGTAGGCGGCCGCCGTCAAGGGGTGTTAATTTCCATGGAGACAGGAAAAGCGACGGCATATGGAATTATGCAAGTGGAAGACCGCGGTACCATTTTTGTGGAGCCTGGAACCGAAGTGTACGAAGGAATGATTGTTGGCGAGCATACGCGCGAAAACGATTTAGTCGTCAACATTTGTAAAGAAAAACATGTAACAAACATCCGTTCTTCGACAAAAGAGCAAACCGTTACGATGAAAAAGCCGCGTTTGATGACGCTGGAAGAAGCGTTGGAATACTTAAATGATGATGAGTATTGTGAAGTGACACCAAAGTCCATTCGCCTGCGCAAAAAAATATTGAACAAAAGCGAGCGAGAAAAAATGGAAAAGAAAAAGAAAGCCGCTAAGCAGGCGAAATAGGGGGGAAGATGGTGAACGTTATAGAGCGCCTTACCTTTTTTGCTTCGTTATATAAAGTGCATACAAATCCAGAACAAGGAATGTGGCTTCTTTATATTACCATATTCATTTTATCGCTTATTGTTTATCGCCTTGGTTTTGCGAAAAAACTGCCATTGTTGAAAAATGTCATTATTTATGTGCTGTTAGCATTAGGCTGTACGATTTTAACGTTTTTTGCGGTATTTTTACCTGTCGCAGAAGGGTTGGTCGTTGCGGCTCTTGTATTAGTGATTTATAAAATTCGTCTATATCAATCGAAAAAGCATGAGGTAAATGAACAAAAATAAGGCGGTGGAACCATGAAGTCGCTGCAAGATGCTCTTTATAATTGGTTAACTATTTATATCGTGGCCGAAGCGCGTCCAGATGATATAGCAGCGCAAGAAACCGCCGCCTTTTTTAGGAAAATATTAAAGCACGATTTTAACATAACAAAGGTGGAAGTAAAAAAAGAAGATATGTATATCGTCGCGTATGAGAGAGACGGAGAGCAAAAATCAGCTCGTTTTCCAATGGAATTGATTGAGGCGATGCTTAAGCAAATAGAAGAAGCGCCTGAAAAATATCGCAATTATCCTTCCTAAAAAACGCCGGGTGATTACCCCCGGCGTTTTTTATCGATTTACGCAAAGTTTTTTACCATTCATCGTTTGGCAGTTTCGAGCGATATATACGAAATTTTCCGGTTGCTAGGCGCGCCTTTGTTTTTTCGGCAATCCGATGATAACATTCCTCGCACATATATGTGTGAATAGGACGGTTGCGCAGCCGTTTTGCAAGCAATGATTCATCGTCGATCGTATCAATTCGGTCGCAAAGAACACATTTGACTCTCATTGTACACCTCGTCGCTTTATTCAATCTTTTTTTTATTATATCATGAATCTGAAAGGTTTTTTACTTTTCCGTTTTAATGTATGATAAACGGAGAATAGTCTTAGGAGGGATGATCATGCCAAATAAAGTTGAACCTGCATTAACGGAACCGTTATTTCAAGCGTTACAAAAAGAACGTTTTGTAACTATAGCGACTATCGACCATGAAACGGGAGGGCCAAATGTCAGCGCGATTTCATGGATTTACGCCCCTAACGAAGAGCATATTTATTTTGCTGTCGACAATCGTTCCCGTATTATCCAAAACATTCGTAATAATCCGTCTATTGTTGTGAATATTATCGCTAACGAATCAACCTACTCGATTAGCGGGAAAGCGCATATTAAAGCAGAGAAAATAGAGGGCGTTCCGCTTAAGCTGGCATTAGTGGATATTACTATTAGTGAAGTGCGTGATGTTATGTTTTACGGTTCCAAAATTGTAGAAGAACCAAAATATGAAAAGACGTACGATGCGCAAGCAGCAGCTAAACTGGACAATCAAGTAATGACCGCTCTTCGCAATGCATAAATAAGGAGCTTAGCTAATTGCGGCTAAGCTTCCTTGCTTACTTATTTATTTAAATATTCGTTGGACTGTTTTTCTTGACGGTTATTAAGCTGCTCTTCCTCTCGCTTATTTAATTGCGAATCATTTTGTTCGGTTGGTTCCGGTGGCGTTGTTTCAAACAAATCGCTCGGAACTTCCGGCATGACGCGTCCGACGATATCCGCGATTTCGTTCATAAATGCTTGAACAGGCCGCCCATTATCAACTTGATTGACAATATTTTTTAACCGAGTGTATAAATCGGGGTCGGCAATGATGATTGAATTTGCTCCATATGGATCTTTTTGCAACGTTTCTGCGACAGAATATTTAATTGTGCCGACACGTGAAGCGTCGATATTTGCATCAATATCAATACCAACGATCGCGTATTTTCCGACAACAAGAGCGGTAGCATCGTTTACGTTTGGAACGCGCTTAGCTAAATTCGCTAGACGATGGGCAATTTCTTGTCCGGATTTATTCGTTACTTTTTCATCGACCGTATTTCTTACACGGACAAGTGAGCGGTCCGCATCGCGCCCCTCTTCGTTATTTCCTATATTGCATCCACTTAATAAACCAATACATATCGCTATAAGCAAATATCGTCTCCAGTTCATTCCTTTTACACCTCTATCGTAATTTTTATTTTATTTTGCAATCATTCTTCTATCTTTATACATTTCCTCATATCTTATATAACAACGATCCCGTCCAAACATCATAAACCAAAAAAATGTAAAATAGGGGGCGTGGAATTTTGGGAGAAAAAATATATGTGTTAGATACGAATGTCCTATTACAAGATCCATATTCCATCTTCTCGTTTGAAGATAACGAAGTTGTCATTCCAGCGGTTGTGTTAGAAGAAGTCGATTCGAAAAAGCGATATATGGATGAAGTAGGGAGAAACGCGCGGCAAGTATCCAAGCTTATCGATCGTCTTCGTGAAAATGGAAAACTACATGAAAAAATCCCACTTGAAAACGGCGGAGTATTGCGCATCGAATTAAATCATCGTTCATTTCATCAGTTGCAAGAAATTTTCGTTGAAAAAACGAATGATAATCGCATTTTGGCAGTTGCCAAAAATTTATCGCTCGAAGAACAAGCAAAGGAAAACGGCCGTTCCGTTATTTTAGTAAGCAAGGATGCGCTTGTCCGTGTGAAGGCGGATGCAATTGGGCTGCAAGCAGAGGACTTTTTAAGCGACCGTGTCGTCGATATTGACCATATTTACACTGGTTTTCTCGAACTATACATAGGGACCGAGCATTTGCAGCGCTTTTATGAAAAGGGAGAACTCGTTTTAGCGGATATTGCCAATCATCCATTTTACCCAAATCAATTTATTATCATGAAAGATGCTTTTGGCGGCTCCGCTTCCGCACTCGGTATTGTCGACCATAGCGGCAAAAAAGTCCAAAAACTTTTGTTTCACCATGAACATATATGGGGAATTCGCCCGCGCAACGTACAACAGACGATGGCGTTTGAACTGCTTATGCGTGATGATATTCAGCTTGTGACATTGATTGGCAAAGCAGGAACAGGAAAAACACTTCTTGCTCTTGCCGCAGGACTAATGCAGACGGAAGATTTACGTACGTATAAAAAGCTGCTCGTTGCGAGGCCAATCGTTCCGATGGGGAAAGATATTGGTTTTTTGCCTGGGGAAAAAGAAGAAAAATTGCGTCCGTGGATGCAACCTATTTTTGATAATTTGGAGTATTTGTTTAATACAAAAAAAACGGGGGAGTTGGATGCGATTTTAGCAGGAATGAGCTCGATTGAAGTAGAAGCGCTCACATATATACGCGGACGCAGCCTGCCGGAGCAGTTTATCATCATTGATGAGGCGCAAAATTTAACGAAACATGAAGTAAAAACAATTTTAACGCGCGTTGGTGAGAAAAGCAAAATCATTTTAATGGGAGATCCGGAACAGATTGATCATCCATATTTAGACGAATATAATAATGGATTGACATATGTCGTTGAAAAATTTAAAGATCAAAAAATTGCCGGGCATGTCCGCCTTGTAAAAGGAGAGCGTTCCGCATTAGCGCAGCTTGCGGCTGATTTATTGTAAAAAAAAAAGCTGGATGCCCCATCAGTTGGGACATCCAGCGTTAGCGGACAATGAAGCGGCGTACATGAGTAATTGGAGTTTCGCGATTGGAACCGTCGCCAAAATAAAAGTGAACTGGACCATCTTCTCTTAATGGCTTTCCATCTTTGGAAAAGCCGAGAATCGCCTTATAAGCTTGTTCGAGCGGGACGGTTACTTCATTATGTTCAGTCACAATGGTCAGTTCCTTTGCATCCGGGAGCGGTTCAGCATTCCGCAAAAATGGAGCAAGCGGCATTGCAAATGTTCCTGTAATAATTTTTTCTTTCAAGTAGCGTTTTTCTGTTTTCAATGTTGGTGGAAAAACGGCGCCTTCTTGAATTTCCCGGTCCCAAAAAGCAGATAGTTTTTTGATTTCCTCTTCTTCTTCCTGTTGCTCGTTTTGAAGTTGTTCATGAGATGGTTTCAAAAAATATGCGTTCAAATCTATTTTGCGATCATCAAAAATCCATACCCCAGGGTCGAGTGTGATCGTAAATTTTACATTCCCTGTTATCAGAATAATATCGCTCATTTTCCATCCTCTCCTCTACATCAGCTGCTGTTTTTAGTATAATGGTTAATGGACAGTTTGTCATGCGTTAGATGTGTAGATGCGTCTTCTTTTTCCGGCAAAGTCTGGTGGCTGTTGCACAAGTCAATACAGTTTCATTTTTATATCAATTCGCTTGTTGTTATAAGCGCTGACAAGTGTTTCAACTTGCAAAATTGTGTATTTCACGTTAAGATTTAAAGAAGGATTAGGGAGAACGGAGGGATGGATGTGACCGACGATGCAATTAACTATCGCGAAAAAGCGTACGCGCTTCTTCAAGCAGACGCCGATAAAATTGTAAAACTCATTCAAGTACAAATGGATAACTTGACAATGCCGCAATGCCCACTCTATGAAGAAGTACTTGATACGCAAATGTTTGGTTTATCGCGGGAGATTGATTTTGCGGTTCGCCTCGGGCTTGTGGATGAGAAGGAAGGGAAGGGGCTGCTTGACCGGTTAGAGCGGGAACTTTCGGCACTTCATGAGGCTGTAACAAAAAAGCGCGTACGATAAAAATAAATGCTAACTCAAACGGTTGAAAGATGCAATCGTTTGAGTTTTTCTGTTTTTTAGAAGGAAAACAATGTTTGAATACGAATCATTTTAATATAATAACTATTCATCATGATTAAACATCTATACTAGCGAATAAGGAAGAGGAATGATGGATAAGGAATTAATCAAAAAGATTATGAAATGTTACGATTATCCGCTTATTATTGCAGTGGTTATGCTTTCGCTATTTGGATTGATTATGGTATATAGTTCAAGCATGATTTCCGCCGTTATCCGCTTTGAAGTGCCAAGCGACTATTTTTATCAGCGGCAAAAGTTATGGCTCATTGTATCGTTTATTTGTTTTTTCGTTACGCTTATTGTCCCGTATAAAGTATGGGCGAATGAAAAATTGGTAAAAGTGATCTTTTTTGGATCGCCGCTGATGCTAACAGCAGTTGCTTTTCTAGGTCATACCGCAAATAACGCAACAAGCTGGTTTCGAATCGGGGCGTTAAGCTTGCAACCGGCGGAGCTTGTGAAACTGGGATTAATTGTTTACTTGGCAGCGGTATTTGCGAACAAACAAAAAAGGTTGGCGGAGCCTGTTAAAAGTAATTTATTTCCAATTTACTATACGTTATTTATTTGTTTTTTAATCGCCATTCAGCCTGATTTTGGTACGGCGATGATTGTAATGGCGATCGCTGCTTGTTTAATTTTTTCGTCAGGATTGAGACTTCGCTTATTGTTTAAGCAGTTGTTATTTTTTATCCTTGTTAT
The DNA here is from genome assembly GCF_030268025.1 of Parageobacillus sp. G301. Lineage (NCBI taxonomy): Bacteria > Bacillati > Bacillota > Bacilli > Caryophanales > Anoxybacillaceae > Parageobacillus > Parageobacillus sp. G301. The sequence continues at coordinate 1,242,177 of NZ_BSDB01000001.1, read as the reverse complement.
TGCATTGGCGTCTCCAATTATTTTTCCTCTTTTCGGTGATAAAATTTTTTCAGAAGAGCGAATGTCACGGATTTATAGTTTTTTAGATCCGTTTAAATATGCCAATGACGAAGGTTTTCAGCTTGTTAATTCCTATTTAGCAATTGGATTAGGAGGAATAAAAGGATTAGGGCTGGGAAAAAGCATTCAAAAATATGGCTATTTGCCTGAGTCGCACACCGATTTTATTATGTCCATTATTGCCGAAGAACTAGGGCTTTTTGGGGTAGCATTTACATTAGGCCTTTTAGCTTTTATTGTGTTAAGAGGGTTATGGATTGCGAGAAAATGCAATGACGCGTTTGGCAGCCTTCTTGCGATCGGAATTTCTGCCATGATTGGCATTCAAACGTTTATTAATGTTGGTGGTGTGACAGGAGTGATACCAATTACTGGAGTTCCATTGCCGCTTGTTAGTTATGGAGGTTCCTCGCTCATGCTATTTATGACCTCCCTTGGAGTGCTTGTCAATGTATCGATGTTTACGAAATACGAACAAAGTTATAAACGAAAGGGAAAAAACGTGAAAAAATTGCAAGAAAGAGGTCTGACTTTTTAGAAAAGATATTTACAAAAAGGGAAAACCATTATAGTTTTATTAGAAAGGAGGAGAGGATAGACTATGAAAACGCGTCGAATTAACAAAGTACTTGTCGCAAACCGTGGGGAAATCGCCATTCGTGTCTTCCGTGCCTGCACAGAGCTAGGCATTCGCACCGTTGCTATTTACTCGAAGGAAGACACTGGCTCTTATCATCGTTATAAAGCGGATGAAGCATATTTAGTCGGCGAAGGAAAAAAACCGATTGAAGCGTATTTAGATATCGAAGGGATTATTGAAATTGCCAAAGCTCACGATGTCGATGCGATTCATCCGGGATATGGTTTTCTTTCGGAGAATATTCAATTTGCCAAACGATGCAGAGAAGAAGGAATTATTTTTATCGGTCCGAATGAAGAGCATTTAGATATGTTTGGCGATAAAGTGAAAGCACGCCATCAAGCGGAATTAGCAGGAATTCCAGTCATTCCGGGAAGCGATGGCCCGGTGCATAGTTTAGAAGAAGTGGTGCGTTTTGCAGAAACATATGGTTACCCGATTATTATTAAAGCTGCCTTAGGAGGCGGCGGCCGCGGAATGCGCATCGTTCGCTCTAAATCGGAAGTGAAAGAAGCGTACGAACGAGCAAAATCGGAAGCGAAAGCCGCATTTGGCAGCGATGACGTGTATGTGGAAAAACTAATTGAAAGACCAAAACATATTGAAGTGCAAATTTTAGGCGATTATGAAGGGAATATTGTCCATCTTTATGAACGTGACTGCTCTGTACAGCGCCGTCATCAAAAAGTGGTGGAAGTGGCGCCGAGCGTCTCGCTATCGGATGAATTGCGGCAGAGAATATGTGAAGCTGCGGTCAAACTCATGAAAAATGTAGGGTATGTGAACGCGGGAACGGTAGAGTTTCTCGTGTCTGGCAACGATTTTTATTTCATTGAAGTCAATCCGCGCATTCAAGTGGAACATACGATTACGGAAATGATCACCGGAATCGATATTGTTCAATCGCAAATTTTGATCGCCGATGGCTATTCGCTTCATAGCAAAGAAGTCGGCATTCCGAAACAAGAAGATATTCGCATTAACGGTTATGCGATTCAATCTCGTGTAACAACGGAAGATCCGCTTAACAATTTCATGCCAGATACAGGAAAGATTATGGCATATCGTTCCGGCGGCGGGTTTGGCGTGCGCCTAGACGCAGGCAACGGATTCCAAGGAGCAGTCATCACTCCGTATTACGACTCATTGCTTGTGAAAGTGTCTACATGGGCGCTGACGTTTGAACAAGCCGCGAGGAAAATGTTGCGAAATTTGCGGGAGTTCCGAATCCGTGGAATCAAAACAAATATTCCATTTTTAGAAAATGTCGTGCAACATCCAAAGTTTTTATCAGGAGAATATGATACATCGTTTATTGATACGACGCCGGAACTGTTTGTGTTCCCGCGCCGAAAAGACCGCGGTACAAAAATGCTGACATATATTGGTACCGTTACGGTAAACGGTTTTCCGGGCATCGGCAAAAAGAAAAAACCAGTTTTTGATAAGCCGCGCATTCCGAAAACAAGCTATAAAGAGCCAATTCCAAGCGGGACGAAACAAATTCTCGATGAACAAGGTGCAGAAGGGCTTGTTAAATGGATTAAGGAACAAGATCGCGTATTATTGACGGATACGACATTCCGCGACGCACATCAATCGCTGCTTGCAACGCGTGTGCGCACGATCGATTTGGTCCGTATTGCTGAGCCAACGGCGCGCTTATTGCCAAACTTATTCTCGCTAGAGATGTGGGGAGGAGCGACGTTTGACGTTGCTTACCGCTTTTTAAAAGAAGATCCGTGGGACCGCTTGTTAAAATTGCGGGAACGAATTCCAAATATTTTGTTCCAAATGCTATTGCGTTCTGCGAATGCGGTTGGATATAAAAACTATCCAGACAATGTGATTCGTGAATTTGTTGAAAAGTCAGCGCAAGCGGGAATTGATGTGTTCCGCATTTTTGACAGCTTAAACTGGGTAAAAGGAATGACGGTGGCCATTGACGCCGTTCGGCAAACAGGCAAAATCGCTGAAGCGGCCGTTTGTTATACAGGAGATATTTTAGATCCGAGCCGTCCGAAGTATAATCTTGATTATTATAAAGCAATCGCCAAAGAATTGGAGCAAGCGGGAGCACATATTTTGGCAATTAAAGATATGGCTGGCTTATTAAAGCCAGAAGCCGCTTATGTGCTTATTTCTGCTTTGAAAGAGACCGTTGATATTCCTATCCATCTTCATACACACGATACGAGCGGAAATGGCATTTATATGTATGCGAAGGCGATTGAAGCTGGAGTAGATATCGTTGACGTTGCGGTTAGCTCCATGGCAGGCTTAACTTCGCAGCCGAGCGCCAATACACTTTATTACGCTTTAGAAGGAACAAAACGCGCGCCGGAGATGAATATACAAGGACTTGAACAGCTATCTCGTTATTGGGAAGATGTGCGCAAATTTTACCAAGAGTTTGAAAGCGGCATGAACGCTCCGCATACAGAAGTGTATATGCACGAAATGCCTGGCGGTCAATATAGCAACTTGCAGCAACAAGCAAAAGCAGTTGGACTTGGCGACCGTTGGGACGAAGTGAAGGAAATGTATCGCCGTGTGAACGATATGTTTGGGGATATTGTCAAAGTAACTCCATCCTCAAAAGTTGTCGGTGATATGGCACTTTATATGGTACAAAATAATTTAACCGAACAAGACGTTTTTGAACGCGGCGAAACACTTGATTTTCCGGATTCTGTAGTTGAGTTTTTCGAGGGATATTTAGGACAACCATACGGAGGATTTCCAAAAGAATTGCAGCGCATTATTTTAAAAGGGCGTGAACCGATTACGGTTCGGCCTGGGGAATTACTAGAGCCGGTAGATTTTGAAAAATTAAGAGAAGAGTTATATCATGCGCTTGACCGTGAAGTGACGGATTTTGATGTGCTTGCTTATGCCCTTTATCCGAAAGTATTTTTAGAATATGCGGAAACGGTCAAAAAATATGGCGATATTTCTGTTCTTGATACGCCGACATTTCTGTATGGAATGCGTCTAGGAGAGGAAATCGAAGTTGAAATTGAAAAAGGAAAAACGCTCATTGTCAAACTAGTTTCCATTGGACAGCCGCAGGCGGATGGCACACGCGTCGTTTATTTTGAGTTGAACGGGCAACCGCGCGAGGTCATTATCCGCGATGAAAGCATTAAATCGGCGGTCGTGGAACGGATCAAAGCGGATCGTACGAATCCTAACCATATCGCTGCTACGATGCCGGGAACGGTAGTGAAAGTGTTAGTGGAAAAAGGTGAAAAAGTGAATAAAGGCGATCATTTAATGATTACAGAAGCGATGAAGATGGAAACAACTGTACAAGCACCATTTGCTGGGATTATTAAAGACATTTATGTAAAAAATGGAGATGCCATTCAGGCAGGAGACTTACTAATTGAATTAACAAAATAAATAAAAAGCGCTTGGGTGATTCCAAGCGCTTTTTTATTTGAGCAACATAGATGGAACGGTGTTTGTGCTGCGGCTTACCTCTTGCGCTTTTTGTTTATTATATTTGCTTCGTACAGCAAGCATCACTAAATAGCTAAGAACGCCGAATAAACAAGAAATAAAGAAGGCATGTGCCAAAGCAATATACAAATCCAATTGTGTCAATACGATCAGTGTTCCTGTTATCATTTGTAATAACACGAGGACGAGGGAAATGATCCATCCCCAGTAAACGACACGTTGATGTTTATAATATTTCACCGCCTGGATCGTTGCGATAGAAATCCAAATGATAATGAGCGCTGCGGCAAGGCGATGTCCCATTTGAACCCATTCGTGAAGCTGCACAGGGATAATGCGTGTTTTTGAGCAAATCGGCCAACTCGGACATGCTAAACTTGCATCCATATGGCGTACTAATGCCCCAGTATAGACAACGACATAACAGTAGATGATGATGCCGTAAATGTGGAATTTCATTTTTCGATCAAGCACTAATGACTGGGCGTCGAATTTTTTATCCACCTCAAAAATGAGCAATGTTAATAAAAAACAGCAGCAAATGAAATAAGAGAAATACCAAAATGCAATGCAAGCACAAAATCAGATTGTCCCCAAACGACAGCGGCAGCACCGATTAACCCTTGTAAAACAAGAAACACAAATGAAACGATTGCTAAAAATTTTGTTTCGCGAATATGCCCTATAGCACGCCATGCCCAAACGGATAAAATCAGCACCATCATGCCAGCCAAACCGGATACGAGCCGATGGCTTAATTCAATAACGAGTTCAGGGGTAATTTGCGAAGGGATTAGCTGACCGTGGCAAAGCGGCCATGACCGTCCGCACCCCATGCCGGATTCGGTTTTTGTTACGAGCGCCCCGCCGATGAGGACAAATAGCATTGCCAACGTTGTGACCGATGCAAACCATTTTAAAGAACGTTGCAAAATCTTCACCTTCTTATATTGAGAAATCATTATTTTGTCAATAATTTAGTAAAGTATACATTTATCTTACAAAAAAGAAATTGTAAGAGCAATTTCGCCAATATCATTTTACATGATGCCGAAAGAAAAACAAACTGATATTTACATATTGAATAAGTTCATTATGTTTGCTAGAAATATAATAGGATAAGCAATAAAAGCGTTTTCTCTTGATGGAGAGAATAATACGTTTTTTGTAATTCGAAAATTTGACACAAATTATTCAAAAAAAGTTCACATTATGTCATAAAAATGTGATTTAATATAAAGAGAAAATAGGTTTTTTTGTTCTAATGGAAGAAATACTTTCCTGCAATGATGATTTGCTATGTGTTATGATATGATGGAGATGAAGAAAAATTTGTTATATGGCACCGTCTATTATGTAATAAAAAGTTGACGGTGCGATAGGAGGAACGGGTGTATGGCTAATTTAAAAGCAATACATGAACAAACTGCTCATTCGGGTGAAGGCTCGCGTGCAAATATAAGATCCATTTGGAAAGAGTTTTCGTCGGTCGTGAAAATCGGAATTGTTAATTCGAATCTAATTACGACATTCACTGGATTATGGTTAGCTCTCTATTTTATGGGAGAAGGTTTTTTGGAAAATCTTCATATTGTATTTTTTACGCTGTTTGGTTCCGCACTTGTTATAGCTGGTTCGTGTAGCATCAATAATTTCATTGACCGTGACATCGACCAGTTTATGGAACGAACAAAAACGCGGCCGACAGTAACAGGGACAATGGAAGCGAAGCGAGTATTGTGGCTCGGAATTATATTCATAATAGTAGGGACGCTCAGCTTGTTAATGACAACGGTCACTGCTGCTATTGTTGGGTTAATTGGCGCTATTACTTATATATTTTTATATACAATGTGGTCAAAGCGAAACTATACATTGAACACAGTTGTCGGAAGCATTTCTGGCGCTGTCCCGCCGGTTATTGGTTGGACTGCGGTAGATCCGGATTTCCATGTCGTTCCTCTTGTTTTATTTTTGATTATGTTTATATGGCAGCCACCGCACTTTTTGGCATTGGCGATGAAACGATGCGAAGAGTATCGGGCGGCAGGCATCCCAATGCTTCCAGTCGTCCATGGTTTTGCGATGACAAAGCGGCAAATCGTTGTATGGGTTGCGTGCTTATTGCCACTGCCATTTTATTTGTTCTCATTAGGCGTGCCGTTTTTAACTGTTGCTACGTTGTTAAACGTAGGATGGCTTGCATTGGGACTTTATGGGTTTAAAATGAAAGACGACTTAAAGTGGGCAAAGTGGATGTTTATTTATTCCCTTAACTATTTGACGATTTTATTTGTAGCAATGGTTATCGCTACCCTTTGGTAAATGAATTTCGTTTAAAATTCTTTCCATAAAGAGAAAGAATTCATATAAAATTTTTTATTTCATCAATAGAAAGAGGGGTTTGATTAGGCTATGAAGAAATGGCTACGTAACTGGCGCTTATTTTCTCTTTTTAGCGTGATGGCGCTTCTGTTAGCTGGCTGCGGCAAGCCGTTTTTATCGACGCTTCAGCCGGCGGGTGAAGCAGCAGACACACAATTTTCACTGATGCTGCTTAGCACAGCCATTATGGTACTCGTTATTGTTGTTGTAACGATTATCTTTGTATACGTTGTCATTCGTTTCCGGCAACGTAAGGGTGAGGAAAACAAAATTCCAAAACAAGTAGAAGGAAATCATAAACTTGAAGTTCTTTGGACTGTTATTCCGATTATTCTTTTGCTTATTTTGGCAGTTCCGACGGTTGCTGCGACTTTTAAACTCGCAGACGTCAAACCGATGAACAAAGAAAAGCGCGATAAAGATACTCTTGTTGTCAATGTTCGCGCAAACCTTTACTGGTGGGAGTTTGAATATCCTGATTATGGCGTAATTACAAGCCAAGATTTAGTAGTTCCAACCGACGAGCGGGTATATTTTAACTTAAAAGCATCCGACGTAAAGCACTCGTTCTGGGTTCCTGCAGTTGGCGGGAAAATGGATACAAATACAGAAAACAAAAACCAATTTTGGCTAGAATTTGATCAAAAGGCAGCAGAAAAAGCAGGCGGCATTTTCTACGGAAAATGTGCAGAGCTTTGCGGCCCTTCCCATGCATTGATGGACTTCAAAGTAAAAGCAGTTCCTAGAGAAGAATTTGATCAATGGATTGAAAAAATGAAAAACGCGAAAAAACCAGTTGTGACAGATCCGGTTGCTAAGCAGGGAGAAGAAATTTTCAATAAAAGCTGTATTGGCTGTCACGCGGTTACTCCAATTGACAAACGTCCAGAACAAGCGCGTACAGCGCCAAACTTGGCCAACTTCGGCGATCGCGAGCGCATTGCCGGTATTTTAGAACATAATGAAGAAAACCTAAAGAAATGGCTAAAAGATCCTGAAAGTGTGAAACCTGGAAATAAAATGACAGGAACATATGGTAAATTAACGGATGAACAAATTGATGCTTTAACGAAATATTTAATGAGCCTAAAGGTTGAATAACAAGCGGGATTTCTATAAAAAAGGAGGTTTAAATCCGTGAGTACAGCAGCTCGTAAAAAGAGCCTAATATGGGATTACCTTACAACCGTTGACCATAAAAAAATTGCCATCCTTTACTTAATTGCCGGCGGTATTTTCTTCATCATGGGTGGTATCGAGGCTCTAATTATTCGTATTCAGCTTGCGGTGCCTAACAACGATTTTGTTAGCGCGGGTCTTTATAATGAAATGATTACGATGCATGGTACGACAATGATTTTCTTGGCAGCAACACCGTTATTATTCGCGTTGATGAATGCGGTTGTTCCGATTCAGATCGGTGCGCGTGACGTTGCGTTTCCGTTCTTAAACGCGTTAGGTTTTTGGTTATTCTTTTTCGGGGGACTTTTCCTAAACTGTTCTTGGTTTTTAGGCGGAGCTCCTGATGCGGGTTGGACGTCTTACGCTTCGCTATCATTGGAATCACCAGGACACGGAATTGACTTTTACTTATTAGGTTTGCAGGTTTCCGGTTTCGGTACATTAATTAGCGGTATTAACTTCCTAGTAACAATCGTTAATATGCGTGCCCCGGGCATGACATACATGCGTATGCCAATGTTTACTTGGGCAACATTCGTTGCTTCTGCGTTAATCTTATTTGCGTTCCCGCCATTAACGATTGGCTTGCTTTTACTGATGTTGGACCGATTATTTGGCGGTAACTTCTTCGATCCGGCGTTAGGCGGCAACACGATTATTTATGAACACTTATTCTGGATTTTCGGTCACCCAGAAGTATATATCCTAGTATTGCCGGCATTCGGTATTTTCTCTGAAATTATCTCGACTTTCTCTAAAAAACGTTTATTCGGATACTCTTCCATGGTATTTGCGATTGTATTAATCGGCTTTTTAGGATTCATGGTGTGGGCGCACCACATGTTTACAACTGGTATGGGACCAGTTGCGAACGCGATTTTTGCGGTTGCAACAATGGCCATTGCTGTTCCGACAGGTATTAAAATCTTTAACTGGTTATTCACGATGTGGGGAGGAAACATCCGCTTTACAACACCAATGTTGTATGCTATTGGGTTTATTCCTTCCTTCGTTATCGGTGGAGTAACCGGGGTTATGAACGCAACAGCACCAGCTGACTATCAATATCATGACAGCTATTTCGTTGTTGCTCACTTCCACTATGTCATTGTTGGTGGGGTAGTACTAGCTTTATTAGGAGGTACACATTATTGGTGGCCAAAAATGTTTGGTCGAATGTTAAATGAAACGCTTGGCAAAATTACATTCTGGCTATTCTTTATCGGCTTCCATTTAACGTTCTTTATTCAGCACTTCCTTGGCTTGATGGGTATGCCTCGCCGCGTATTTACATTCTTGCCGGGTCAAGGTTGGGAGACTGGAAACTTCATTAGTACAGTTGGTGCATTCTTTATGGCTGCCGGTACGATTGTTCTTTTAATTAATATTGTCATTTCAACAGTTAAAGGCAAGAAAGCTGAAGCGGATGCTTGGGGAGTCGGACGTACGCTTGAATGGGCGGTTTCCTCGCCAGCACCTGAATACAACTTTGCGCAAACTCCGCTTGTTCGCGGGTTAGATGCTTACTGGCTAGAAAAAATGGAAGGTAACAAAGGCTTAACTCCGGCGGAACCGCTTGGAGACATCCATATGCCAAATCCTTCATTCTTGCCGTTTGTCATTTCACTTGGGCTGTTTATCGCTTCATTCGGTTTCTTGTATCATAACGATTACTCTTGGGGCTTACCGGTAGCAATTCTTGGATTAGTGATTACCTTTGGTTCTATGTTCTTACGTTCTATCATTGATGATCATGGTTTCCACATTCATAAAGACGAAATTATCGAAGCAGAGAAAAAGGGGGTTAAGGCATAATGCACGTGGAAGAAAAATTAACGGCGGAAACATTCCCCGCATCCCCTGAAAGAGCCACCATCGAAGGGAAAAATAAGTTTTTAGGATTTTGGTTTTTCCTAGGGGGAGAGACAGTTCTTTTCGCCTCCCTCTTTGCCACTTTCATAGCTCTTAGAGACAAAACAGCTGGGGGACCGACATCTGAGGAATTGTTTCAAATGCCGCTCGTGTTTGTCGCTACAATGCTCTTATTAACAAGTAGCTTAACGAGCGTTTACGCCATCTATCACATGAAAAACTTTGACTTTAAGAAAATGATGCTTTGGTTTGGCGTTACTGTATTGTTAGGCCTCGGCTTCTTAGGATTAGAAATTTTCGAGTTCTATGAGTATGTACATGAAGGTTTAAAATATTCAACAAGCGCCTTCTCATCTGCTTTTTATACGCTAGTCGGTCTGCACGGCAGCCACGTTGCATTCGGTTTATCGTGGATTTTAACGCTTATGATCCGCAACGCGAAGCGTGGTTTGAACCTTTACAACGCGCCAAAGTTTTATGTGGCAAGTCTTTACTGGCACTTTATTGACGTCGTATGGGTATTCATTTTTACCGTTGTATACCTAATGGGAATGGTGGGGTGAATATATGGTGAATCAAACAAATTCCGGAAACGAGCGCGTTGATTTAGCATATCGCCGCAAAAAAAATGCGGAGGAAATGAAACACCAAGTTATTTCCTTTGTATTAATGATTTTGCTAACATTAATCTCGTTTGCTGCGGTCGGTTATGATAAATTTTCACATTGGTTTTCAATTCCATTTATTCTTCTTCTTGCCGTAGTACAAGTAGCATTTCAATTGTATTATTTCATGCATATGAGCCATAAAGGACATGAAATGCCAGCAGTGTTCATGTATGGCGGTGTATTTGTAGCCTTCTTGACTATTTGGGCGTTTTCAGTTATTGTTTGGTGGTAATAAAAAAAGGAAATCAGCGAAAGCTGATTTCCTTTTTTTAAACTATTTTTGACTCAATTTCGCTGTTTTGCATGATGCAAATAGGTTAATTGATAGCGCTTAACAATAGACAAACAATATGAGTGTAGTATAATGGAAGGAGAAAGATTGAGGTGATATGAGAATGGCATCGTTAAGCATGTTTGGTTTTGTCGCGTTATGGAGTCCTTATTTCCTTGCGTTTCTGTTGTTGATCACGTGTCTTTATTTTATGATCGTTGGGCCGTGGAGAACACGTTTTACAAAGGAAGGACCGCCGACGCGCAAGCAGAAAGCATATTTTGTCGCGGGGATCGTGTTGCTTTACATTTGTCAAGGTTCACCTATTGATTTGCTTGGGCATTTGATATTTAGCGCTCATATGATACAAATGGCAATATTAAGTTTTATAGTTCCACAATTACTTATTTTAGGAATACCAAATTGGCTGTTTGAGCGATTTTTCCAAATTCGACCATTAAAGGCGACAGTAACGTTTTTGACAAAGCCGTTTGTTGCGATTGTTTTGTTTAATGGCTTGTTTTCTTTTTATCACGTTCCATTTATTTTTGACTTAGTGAAAAGTAATGTGTTTTATCATACGGCAATGACCACGATGATTTTTATCGCTGCATGGATGATGTGGTGGCCTCTTCTTAATAAAATGCCGGGCTGGCAGTCTCTTAGCGGTCTCAAGAAGATAGGCTACATTTTTGCAGACGGCGTTTTATTGACTCCGGCGTGCGCCTTAATTATTTTCGCGGGGAAGCCGCTATATGCGACTTATTACGATCCGCAAATGTGGATGAAGTCGCTTGCTCTTTGCGTTCCTTCTGGGACATTAGCTTCTCTTGATTTAACAGGACCAGAGATGTTCTTTTCCGTTCCGCTTCTTTACGATCAGCAGCTTGGCGGAGTGCTAATGAAAATCATTCAAGAAATTGTTTATGGTACAGTGCTCTTTTTCGTCTTTATGGAATGGTACCGAAAAGAACAAGAAAAGGAAAAGTTGGAAACCATTGCATCCCCACAACCTTCTGAGTCGTAATGTTTTATCGAAACGTTTTGACAATCAATACTCATGAATAAACATAGAAAGGAATTGGATATGGAGTATTCATTGCCAATTTTACCGACCATTAGTACGAGCTGCATAGTCATTAGCGCAGCGTTAGTGGCGTATGGATGGTATTTAATACGTAAGAGAAACATGGCCGCCCATAAAAAGACAATGTTAACGGCGGCGGTGTTCGCTTTATTGTTTTTTATTATTTATTTATCGCGAACGATTTTTATCGGGAACACGAGTTTTGGCGGACCTGACAGTGCGAAAGTGTATTATACGATCTTTCTTGTGTTTCACATTATTTTGGCTACGGTTGGAGCAATTTTTGGCATTGTCACGCTTTGGACTGGTTTAAAAGACCATCGCGCCCGTCATAAGCGGCTCGGACCGATTACAAGCGTTATTTGGTTTTTTACAGCTGCAACCGGTGTCATTGTATATTTGCTTCTCTACGTATTTTATAAAGGCGGGGAAACAACATCAATGATTAAAGCTATTTTAGGTTTTTAAAACCCGACACGAAATTTGTCGGGTTTTTTTCTTAATACAAAAGTGGATAAAACACGTATACATATAAAACACATTATTGTTCGTATGAAGCTAAAGAGCAAGGAGGGAGAGGGGGAATGAAAACGGTCACCCGATTCCGGAAGTTAAGTGCAACGCAAGCGACCCTATTGACTATTGTGATGATGTGTTTGAAAGACTTAAACGAAATTGTCATTGATGATTGCGAAGTACATGTGGCCATTGTGGAAGATTTCCGCTGTACAATTACAGCGTCGGTAGTAATAAAATGGGGAGTACCGATTATTTCATTATGTGAGCAATTGCAAAAACATATTACAGAGGAAATTGAGGCAATGACACCGTTTACTGTCGATAAGGTCCATGTTGTTGTAAAACATCTGGCTATGTAATGAAAAAACGCATGAGATTTCCCTCATGCGTTTTTTTCGCATTTCGAATTAGTCTTGAATTTTGTCAAGTTCTTCTTTTATTTGTGATAAAATGGTTTGGCATTGATTTACCAATGAAGGAGGGAAATGTTCATCATCGCCGTATTCTACGCCATGAGGATAATAATATTTTCCTAAAATTGGAGGAAGTAACTTAATGAGTGCATAGCGGGAATCAACGTCTCCCTCAATGGCGTATCCTTGAACACGAAGATAGTAAATATCCCCCTTTATTTGAAATTTCCGATCGTATGTAACACGTTCATAATCCCATTGAGAAGCTCTAATAAATTTAAATTTTTCCATTAGATCATCTAAACGGGAAAGCTCCGCTGTTTGGTTTTCGATACCAGTATTTTCAAATTTCATATCTATTCCTCCTATCGACAAAGCCTAGTATACGCAAAAGAAAAATGCTCCTTCATCTATAATAGTATGAAAGCGGATGACTTTCAATCAATTGTTCATCATTTTGCGATATTTTCAATTTATGATAAATTTTTGTCCTCCATTCATTATTTTTTTTTATTTTGGTGAAACTAAAAGTCGGAAGGAGGCAAAATATGATGAAAAAATAATGATGGCTTTATTGCTTAGCACTGCTATATGGGGAACCGGCATTCCAAGTATTTCCCATGGCAAGGAGCAACTACATATATCGTTCGGCCAGGGGATACGTTATGGAAAATTTCTGTTCGTTATCAAGTTGGATTATCCGAGATTATTGAAGAAAAACCATAATTTCCCACCACCATTTAATTTATCCAGGGCAAAAAGTATATGTTCCTATTTTAGATAGTGTAAAACCATTGAAAATGAAGTTGTGCCACTTACTAATGAACAAAGAGCAAAATATGGGCTGGCGCCGCTAAAAATGGATTGGCAGTTAGCTTGGGTGGCGCGTTATAAATCAGCTGATATGCGCGATAAAAACTATTTCCAACATAATTCGCCAACATACGTTTCTCCGTTTACAATGATGGGAAATTTTGAAATTCAATATCGTATAACGGGAGAAAATATTGCGGCAGGCCAGCGTACTCCGCAAGAAGTAGTAAATTCATGGATGAACAGCCCAGGACATCGCGCCAATATTTTAAATAGAAATTTTACTCATACTGGTGTTGGCTATGCAAGAGGCGGTTCATATGGCCATTATTGGACACAAATGTTTATTGGAAAATAGCTAAATAAGGAGAGAAAGATCATGCAAACAGTGCGTGATGTGATGACAACCAATATAGAATACTGCACACCTGTTGATAACATATATGAAGTAGCGGTAAAAATGCGTGATTTAAACGTTGGAGCGATTCCGGTCGTTGATCGCGGACGGTTGATCGGGATGATTACAGACCGTGATTTAGTCGTACGCGGAATTGCTGAAAAACACCCCGGCTCTACCCAAGTGACGGAAATAATGAGCGATCAATTAATTACAGTAACTCCTGATACTTCGGTGCAGGAGGCTGCAGAACAAATGGCAGAACATCAAATCCGCCGTCTTCCTGTGGTGGAAAACGGTCGGCTAGTAGGAATCGTTTCACTTGGCGATCTCGCGACAAACCGTTATTCCGATGAAAGTGCTGGCCGAGCGTTAACGGAAATCTCTGAACATCATTCTCTACATTGAATAAATGGCTGGTATACGAATTCCCCTGGAAAGCAGGGGAATTCTTTTTTTACGTTTTGTTGCTATAGAAAAACGGCTATAATGGCAATAGGATATCTTTTTTCGGAAAGCGAGAGTTGCCGTGTGAAATGGTTTTTTCTTCTGTTATTGCTAATCATTGGATTTTATTATTTTGCGCCAAGTACACCACCGCTTAGCCCGCCTCAAGAAACAGAGCCGAAAGACTATATGGTAAAAGAACCGAAAGTCGAAAGTGGCATGCTTTCTATGATTGGAAAAACAGAAAGAGATGTAAAAAAGAAATTCGGCTCACCGACGCGAATTGATGCTTCCGCTTATGACTATGAATGGTGGATTTATAATCGGAGCGCAAGCACATACTTTCAAATCGGGATGATGGATGGCCGTGTTGTTACGGCATTTGTATGCGGAGAAAATGTGAATGTAAAACCATTTTACATCGGTCAGCCCCTTCAAGAAATATTTAAGACAATGCCTGTTTTATCCAATGTTGAAATAAAATTGAGGGCAGGAATGTATCGTTTTGAGCTGTCAGAACAAGATTACTCCTCTCGACCGATTGTCAAAGTTGGCAACGTCTATGCGCAATTATATGTGGATCGTTTTACCGGAAAGATTTCGAGCATTCGGCTTATGACTGGGGAAGTATTCGTAAAAATGAGGCCATATGAGCTTGTTTACCGTGGCAGCTTACCTAATTCAGCCCCTTTATCTTCCAAACAGCAACGAGAAGTAGAAATAGCGAATGCAAAACAAATTTTTGATATTACAAACGTTATTCGCCAACGTTATCGTGTTAAGCCACTTCGTTGGCATGAGGAAGCAGCAAAAGTTGCCTATATGCATAGTAAAGATATGAAGGATCATCACTTTTTCTCTCATAAATCTCCAAAAAATGGTGATTTAAAAGATCGGCTATTGGCTGCAAATATTAAATTTCAAATGGCGGGAGAAAATATTGCCGCACATCATATGGATGGTATTGAGGCGGTGGAAGGATGGCTAAACAGCAAAAGCCATCGCGAAACATTATTAAGCGAACAATTTACCTACCTTGGTGTTGGTGTTTCTGGTGATTATTATACTCAAGATTTTTTAAGGTTGTGGAAATAAAATAGCGATTTTGTCGATGGAAAGAAAAAATGGGCGCACGTAAATCATATATAGGCAATAGTATATGGTAGATAGGCGTGAGTCGATGAGGGGAGTAGGTATTCAATGGAAAAGCATCTACATCCTTCGGTGGAGAAATTTAAACAGTTTGTGAAAAAGCATCCGAAAATAATTCAAGAAGTGCGCAATGGTCAAAAAACGTGGAAAGAGTTTTATGAAGATTGGTATTTATTTGGTGAGGATGATGAAATTTGGAAAGCCTATAAACAAAATCAAGAGCCAATAAAACGTAAGGAAAAAAGTAGTAATAGATGGATTGAAAAAATTGCAAATGTAATACAAAATATGGATGCTAATGAGGTACAAAAACATCTTGCGAGTGTTCAACAAGCGATTGACGCAATCCAAAACATTATTACTCAATTTCAAGGAAATGAAAAGCAGCATATGGGGATAACAAAAGATGAACATCCGTTTTCATTTCGTAAAGACTAGAGGGGGTGCCAATGAGAAAAGAGGTTATACAATATATTCGAACGAAAAAAATGCTGCAATCTTTTATTCGCAAAGAGCCGCGCTGGTATCGCCTTCTTTCCCGCTACCCACATAAGCTGCCATCATTTGAGCTTGAGGCGCTTCATTATTATGAGCAGACGATTCCACATAAGGTAGAGAAAATCGCTAATTCCTTGCAAATGGTTTCATTAATGCTTCATATGTTTCAAGCGATGAGTGATTAATTTTTGCAAAAAAGCAAAGACTACTTCCTAAAGGGGAGTGATGTCTTTGCAAAAGCAGCTCGTTATTTTGCTTTTATTTCTTTTCGTCGTTTTAGGAGCGTGCGGAAACGATAAACCGGCGCCAGAAACAAATATCTCAAATGTTGTGTTTGCTATGACTAATCAGGAGAATAAATCATTTCAAGTCAAGCATGTTGTGAAAGGGAAAGATGTATTGATTGAGTGTATTGTCGCTGATTTTCCGTTTCGAAAAGGAACGAATGGGGGACACATAAACGTATATGTAAACGGACAAAAAATAGATGAAGTATATACAGCGGCATTTATGTTGCGAGGATTACCGACCGGAAAACATGTGATACGTCTTGAACTTGTGCATAATGACGGGAAAATAACCGGGTTGTCACAAGAATTTACAGTAGCGATCTCTTAGAAAAAGGTCTGACGAGCAGGTCAGACTTTTTTTAATGCGCAACTTCATTACTTTCCTTTCTGATTCATCTCATGGTATCATTACATTGGAGGTGCCAAAACGTGATCATTGCAACTCTCGAGCGTCTCGAGATTTTAGATAAAGCAGAAGCATTAGCAAAAATGATTGTACAATCGGAATTGGCAGAAGAATACCGCCAATGTTTTCAACGACTGAAGCAAGATCGTGTTGCTCAAGATATTATCGCTCGTTTTACAAAGGCAAAAGAGCGCTATGAGGAAGTACAGCGCTTTGGAAAATATCATCCCGATTATCATGCCGTGATGAAAGAAGTGCGTGAAATAAAACGTGAACTTGATTTTCATGAGACGATTGCTGCGTTTAAAAAAGCGGAAAATGCCATGCAACAACTGTTAGACGAGATTAGCGTGTTAATTGGCAAAGCGGTATCAGATCAAATTAAAGTGCCGACAGGGAACCCGTATTTTTTGTCCATCAGCTGTTCGGGAGGATGCGGAGCAGGGGGAAGCTGCGGCTGCCGCACATAGTATATAAAAGGGGAATGGTGGTATGTTTCCAAAACGCCAAGGGATTATTGTCTGGTTGCATTCATTAAAGCATAGCAAACATCTGCGCAAATTTGGCAATATTCATTATGTTTCGAAACGGTTAAAATATGCGGTTTTATATTGTGATATGGAGCAAGTCGATGAAATGATGAAAAAGCTTGCTTCCTTGCCGTTTGTAAAGCGGGTCGAACCGTCTTATCGACCATTTTTAAAGCTAGAATTCGAATCAAAAGGGGAAAAAGAAAAAGACTCCTCTTATCCATTAGGATATTCGGCGGAGTAAAAAAAGGCTGATTTTCTTTGGAAAGTCAGCCGATTTTTATTTTTATCGCCATTATTGGAGCGGAGGGATAAAACGGTTCATACGCATAATGCCAATTAAGTGTTGATAGTATAAATCTAATTCAGCAAAAAATGTCGAAGGCTTCACTTCTAAATGAATAATCTCCATTCCTAGTTCTTTCGCTAGTTGGGCAAATAAATCGTATCGCTTATTTGGTTTCACACGCGGATTTGGAATTCCTTCCCGGCAAATATACAACGGTTGAAAATCCCCTGGATCTGTTGGATGCAAAACGACAACACACGATGTCACCGGACGGCCGTTTTTCACCGTATGAAAAGCAAAAAGTCCAGACAAACGATGCCGATTTGCTCTGGCAAGTTCAATTAGTTCGTATATATCTGAATAACCTTCCCCTAGCTCTATAAAACGCTGAATCATCTATATCCCCCTTACTATGTTTGTCCATACATAACTTTAATCATTGTTTAACAAAATTTCAAATGGAAAAATAAAAAAAACCCTGCAGCCTATGATCTGCAGGGGTCCTTTACGTTTACTTGCCCCTTGCGCATCGGAAGGAACAAGTAAACTAAAGGAAAAGAAAAGGGAGAGGAGAAACCGGAGGAAGAACTTATGGGGAAACGTAAGTCTTCTCCGTGGTTGGCAACAACATCCGCATGGATGTTGCCATTACTCATTATGGCCGGTTTGCTAATTTTATATACATGTTACTATGAAATTTTCAGCTGTTTTACTATAATAAAGTTTATGATACGATAATGTTGCAAAATTGTGTCAAAATGTGGTGAAAGCAATGAGGGTAATTTCAGGAAAATGTAAAGGCAGACGTCTGCAAGCGGTTCCAGGAATATCAACAAGACCGACGACAGATAAAGTGAAAGAAGCGATATTTAATATGATTGGCCCGTATTTTTCCGGCGGGATGGGTCTTGACTTGTTTAGCGGCAGCGGCGGTCTTGGAATTGAAGCATTAAGCCGCGGGCTTGACCGAGTCATTTTTGTAGACCATGACGCAAAAGCGGTGCAAACCGTCAAAAAAAATGTTGCAACGTGTCGACTGTTAGAACAGGCAGAAATATATCGGAATGATGCAGAAAGAGCGTTGAGGGCAATTATAAAACGCGGGCTTCGTTTTCATTTGATTTTTCTTGATCCTCCATATAAAGAGCAAAAATTGGAGTCAATCCTTTCGTTTATTGATGAACATGAGCTTCTTGAAAAAGATGGTGCTGTCGTTGCGGAACACTCTGCCGAAACACATCTTGCCGAACAAGTTGGTCGTCTTGTAAAGTGGAAACATGAAGTATATGGAATTACCGCGGTTTCAATCTACCGGTACATGGATGTGCAGAAAGGAGAATAGGACATGGCGAGCATTGCGGTTTGCCCAGGAAGCTTTGATCCGGTTACATATGGGCATTTAGATATTATTAGGCGAGGGGCAAAAGTGTTTGATCAAGTGTATGTAGCGGTACTTAATAATTCTTCAAAGAAGCCGTTATTTTCTGTTGAGGAGCGGATAGAACTGTTGCGGGAAGTGACGCGGCCGTTTCCAAATGTGATTGTTGAATCGTTTCACGGCCTGCTTGTCGATTATGCGCGCAGTAAAAATGCGAGTGCGATTTTGCGTGGTTTGCGGGCTGTGTCCGACTTTGAATATGAAATGCAAATCACGTCGATGAACCGTGTTCTTGATGAAAATATTGAGACGTTTTTTATGATGACAAATAGCCAATACGCTTTTTTAAGTTCCAGTATTGTCAAAGAGGTAGCAAAGTATAATGGCAATATTTCCGACTTAGTGCCACCTGTTGTAGAGGAAGCGCTGAGAAAAAAATTTGCTTCCCTTACTTCTAACGAACGTAATGAAAGCTGACTTAAAAGAAGCTTCTTTTAAGTCAGCCTAATTTTATTTTGTCTTTATTCTATGACCTTTTTTTGCCATTGAGCAGCAGTAAGCCATATATATAGACATAAAAAGACGATCGTAATGATTGGTCCGAATTGATGCAACAGCTCCCAATAATGGTTGATCCAGCTTGGTGAGCGTTCTATCAAAAATGTTGGAATAACGCGCATATTTCCATCGGCTGGGTGGACGTAGAGCGGTTTCCATAGTATATATGTAAAACATGCGGCAAAACATCCATGCATGATTCTGGCGATAAAAAATGGTTTAAAGCGGATGTTTGCTTCAGCGAGGATGCTTGCTACTTGTGCTTGCACGGAAAATCCGCCAAAAGCAAGAATAAAGCTTGTTGCAATGGCTTTTTCCAACAGTTCGGCCTTATCGGTTTGGCTAATCATCTGACTGCCGAGCGTAATTTCAAATAGACCGGAAATCATCGGAATACTTAGTTCTTTTGGAAGTTGAAATAAGTGAAGAATATACTGGAAAATAAAGGATATATATTCCGTAATATGCATCATGTAAAGCAGCTTATTAATGACGGAAAAGAGAATAATAAACCCACCGATCATCAACAATGTTTGTACAGAAGACCGAACGGCGTCTCCTAGCAATTTTCCAAGCGGCTGTTCGTTTTTTAGACGGGTTTCATGAAGCACTCGGAATGCGTAAGGAAAAGAAAACAAATGACTCGGTCGTTTTTGCTTTCCCTTTTCTTGTGATTTTCCATGAAATCGCATAATCATTCCTACACAAATGTTTCCTATATAGTGGGAAAGTGCTAAAATAATGCCAAGATTTGGATTGTGAAAAAATCCGACCGACACCGCGCCAAAAATAAACAATGGATTGGATGAATTAGTAAATGAGGCTAACCGTTCTGCTTCGATCGTAGAAATTTGCTTTTCTTGATAAAGCCGTGCAGTTAGTTTTGCTCCTGATGGATAGCCGGAAGCCATTCCCATCGCCCAAACGAAACCGCCAACGCCAGGAACTCTAAAAAGCGGCCGCATAAGCGGTTCTAACAAAACTCCAAGCAAATTAACGACACCGAAGCTAATCAATAATTCAGAAACGATAAAAAAAGGTAATAGTGATGGAAAAACGACTTCCCACCACATATTTAAACCGCGGATTGATGCTTCTAATGATTGCTGAGGATAGCAAATTAATGACAGCGCAAATAAAGTAACCGTTGAAGCGAGAAAGACGGTTTTTGCTTTTGGTTTCATATCTGTTCTGCCTCCTGGTAACGACACATCCTCTCTCCCCTTTTTAACGCCTTATTACGTGTACAACCTCATATAGTTTAATATACGAGTATAGGGGGGAGTTTTAGACCATAAGATGAAACCAGGCGGTCATGTAGAGAGGAGAGAAACGGTGTTCCCAAAAATTGGGTTAGCGCTAGGTTCTGGAGGAGCGAGAGGTTTCGCGCATCTTGGGGTACTGAAAGTATTGGAAGAGGAGAAAATCCCAATTTCCTACATAGCCGGAAGCAGCATCGGGGCGCTTGTCGCTGCTTTATATGCTAGCGGTCTCGGCCTTGAGCGTTTATATAAGTTAGCAAAGTCGTTTCGTCGAAATGATTACATCGATTTTACGATTCCAAAAATGGGGTTAATTGCTGGAAAGCGAATTACCGAATTTATTCGGCTTCTTACAAAAGGGAAAAAAATTGAGGAACTGTCCATCCCAGTGGCAATTGTAGCGACTGATTTACAGACAGGTCAAAAAGTGGTGTTTCGTCAAGGGGATGTTGCCCGTGCCGTACGAGCCAGCATTTCCATTCCCGGCATTTTTGTCCCTGAAAGAGTAGACGGGCGATTGCTTGTAGATGGGGGAGTTGTTGATCGCGTTCCTGTTTCCGTTGTCCGAGAAATGGGTGCGGATATTGTTATTGCAGTCGATGTTTCCCATGTGAAAGTGGACGGAGAAATTACGTCGATATTTGATGTGATTTTACAAAGCATCGATATTTTGCAAGACGAGCTTGTCCGATATCGTCAACTTGCCTCTGATGTGATGATTCGGCCGCACGTGGAGCAATATAGCTCGCGAGCATTTACTCATGCACAAGAAATTATTTCCATCGGGGAACAGGAAGCACGCAAATATGTGCCAAAAATCCGACAAGCAATTCAAAATTGGAAGGAGCATTCACGCTGATGAAAAAACGAATGTATGTGGTGGCATTTCTCTTTGGCGTCATCATAGCATTGATGCTTATTTTTATTAAATTTCCTTATTACGTTACGATGCCTGGAACTGCGCAAGACTTAAAGCCGCTTGTTCATGTGGAGCATGGGGATGATGATGAAGGAACGTTTATGCTAACGACGGTGAAAATGGGGCGGGCGAATGCTATTTCTTATTTTCTTGCACATGTTCGCTCCTTTTATGAACTATATCCGCTAGAAGAAATAAAACAAGAAGGAGAAACAGATGAGGAATATACGATGCGCCAGCTTCAGCTTATGGAGCAGTCAAAAGAGGCAGCGATTGCGGTTGCCTATAAAAAAGCGGGGAAACCCGTTTCTTATAAAGCAAAAGGCGTATATGTGATGAGTGTGCTTCCACATATGCCGGCAGAGGGGCAATTAAAAGTTGGCGATCGCATTATTGAAATAGACGGAAAAAAGATGGATACATCGGAGCAAATGGTGCAATATATTCGTACAAAGAAAAAAGGAGATAAAGTTCATATTACATTTGTGCGTGATAAAAAGGAAAAAGAGGCAACTCTTACATTAATGCCATTTAAGCATAATCCAAAACAAATAGGTATAGGGGTTTCGCTTACTACCGATTATGACATTGCTACAAACCCGCCAGTCCGCATTGATTCGGAACAAATCGGCGGGCCATCAGCAGGATTGATGTTTTCGTTGGAAATTTATAATCAACTTGTTGAAGAAGATATTACGAAAGGGCATAAAATTGCCGGTACAGGTACGATTAATATGAACGGCGAAGTCGGACCGATCGGCGGCATTTCGCAAAAAATTGTTGCTGCTGATCGGGAGGGAGCAGAAATTTTCTTTGCACCAAACGAAAATGGGGCAGCGGATTCGAACTATCGAGAAGCAGTGAAAACGGCAAAAAAAATCGGGACAAAAATGAAAATTGTTCCAGTCGATACGTTTGATGATGCGATTCGTTATTTAGAAAATTTAAAATAGCCATCGTAAAGCGGCTGTTATTGCAAAAGAGGAGGGGTAGCGTACTCCTCTTTCAGCACATTGGTGCGAGCGGGTTCAGGAAATATTGCAGCATAAGCAAAAGACGCCTTTTTTTCTTGCTGGTAAATAGGGTCATGTTTTAAATTTGACACTTTTGTGACGAGCGGAAGCGGCAGATGTTTTTTTACATGTTGTAAATAGCAGCGCCCGTTGTTGCTCATTCCAAGCAAACGAATATATGTCGGCGTTTCTGTTTTTTTTCGCTGGTCTTTTGTAAAATTCGTTAAAATATGAGTGCATATTCGTTGCAGCCGCGTCCACGTATATCGTTTTGTTTTGATCGAGTTCATAAAAGCAGAAAACGTCGGGGCGGAAACAATTTCCTGCTTTAGGCGGTGTTCGATGCCTTCGTCGACGCCGGCGATTTGGCGCAGCTCCGCCTCTTCCGCTGTCATGATGCGATACTTTAAAAACGGAAAATAGGCTTCCCAATCATGAAACATGCCGTATGTATCATAATATTGCTTGAGTGTTTGTTTTGTAGTGCCTGGAATATACGGGGCGATGGTTTCTAAATGTGCAAGCGACCCTTTAAGCGCTTTTCTTAAGCTTGTCGCGCTAGCGATCCATGGATGAGAGAACGTTTTGTCATGATAATCGGAAGCGATGCGGCGAATTGTACGCGGAGTGATCGGAATTTGTTGTTGTAAAATCGCTTTGACATACGCAAGACCGAGCACATTGTTCGGCTTAGATAAATCAAGGTTAGTGGCGTTCAATCGTTTCCAGGCTTCTGCGTTCGCCCGCGGATAGCTTACCCCTTCCTGAAGCGCTTCTTGTACATAACTGTCATGCTGCTGTTTTTGCTTTAAAAACGTTTTTGCCGCATCGATAAATGCAGTTATATTTCCGCTTTCACTTCCAAAGCAAATTTCTTCACAAAATAAGGAATGCAGCAATGTAACCGCGCCGCTGGCAAATCGCTCAGCAGATTGAACCGCAAATGCATACGGCAGCTCAATGACAATATCTACCCCGGCTGACAATGCCATTTTTGTTCGCGCCCATTTTGATACGAGCGCAGGTTCTCCGCGCTGCAGAAAATTTCCGCTCATGACGGCAATAATGCAATCTGCTCCAGTTAGTTTTTTGGTTTCTTCTAAGTGATATAAATGCCCGTTATGAAACGGATTATATTCGACGATGATTCCGACCGCTTTCATTTTGCTCTCCCTGCTGTTTAGTTGTTTTTTCAAAAGAGTGATAAATTTTATATAAACTGACAACAATTATACTGTAAAGAAAAAATATTGACAAATGGGAAAACGAAACGTATAATTTTCTTTGTTGTCTTGAGGTGATTTTTTATGAAATGGACAGTCCATCAGCTTCATCAGTTTCATCATAAAGAAATCGTTATTGATGAATATGTTGATGTCTCTGATTTAAAAGAGATTGATAAATTGATCCGCGATATTTCGCCTGTGCATGTACAAGGAAGGGCAGATATCGGTTCGACAAAATTTACGTTTCATTTGCAAGTGTCGGGAACGATGGTGCTGCCTTGTTCGCGGACGTTGGTCGACGTTTCGTATCCATTTTCGGTCGAAACGACGGAAACATTTTTTATGAATGATTATGATGTAGTATCGACAGATGAAGATACGCATCTGGTGAAAGACGAAACAGTAGATTTGTTACCGATTATCAAAGAACTTATTCTTTTGGAAATTCCATTGCAAATATTTGCGGAAGAAGAAACGGTGCAGGACGGGGCTCCGCAGTCTGGAGAAGGTTGGGAAGTCATTAAAGAAGAGCGTTGGAAAGCGATGGCAGAAGAACAGGCCAAGCAGAAAATCGATCCTCGTCTTGCTGCATTAGCGAAGTTTTTTGATAAAGACAAAAAAGAGTAAGCGAAGTAGCCGGGATGATCCGGGCTTTTGATACTTCGACATGCTGATAAGGAGGTGGGAAGCATGGCAGTACCTTTTAGAAGAACATCAAAAACAAGAAAAAGATTGCGCCGCACTCACTTTAAATTGCAAGTGCCAGGCATGGTAGAATGCCCAAATTGCGGTGAAATGAAATTAGCTCATCGCGTATGCAAATCTTGCGGAACTTACAAAGGAAGAGAAGTTGTTAACAAATAATTATCTTTAACAACAAGCACAAGGAAGGAAAGTACTTGTGCTTGTTGTTTTTTTATTTTTAGCTAGAAATAAGCAGGAAATTGCACGCCTGATGCCCAATTGATTTTAAGGAAAGGAGGAAAGGCAAAAATATGAAAGCGGCTATAGTAGAATATGACACTAATGGGATTGTTTGGTTTGCTATTCACCGCCCTGAAAAACGAAACGCGATCAATTTTGAAGTAATGGACAAGTTGGAAGAAACGATTGCGATGGTAGAAAAAAATGATGATGTGAAAATGCTCGTCATTACGGGGACAGGTGATGAAGCGTTTTGTTCAGGAGGGGATTTAAGCAAATTTCAACATTTACATACGACAGAAAATGCAAAACAGATGTTAGAAAAGATGGGGACGATTTTGTATTCATTGCTTACGTTGTCTAAACCAACTGCCGCGCTCATTAACGGCACTGTTATTGGCGGCGGTTGTGAGTTAGCGACAGCATGTGATTTCCGCTATGCGAAATCTGGAAGTAAAATCGGCTTTATTCAAGGAAAACTTGGAATAACAACTGGTTGGGGCGGAGCGACAATGCTTTTTGAAAAACTTCCGTACACTCAAGCGCTTGATATACTTTTGCGTGCAGAAAGAATAAGCGCAGAAAAAATGTACGAGTATGGATGGATACACGCGGTGCTGCCAGGAAACAATTTGCGGGAAGAATGCCGCGAGTTGCTTGCCCCTTATTTATCACAATCGGTTTCTGTATTGCGTGCATATAAAATGGCAGCTGCAGAAAAGTGGAAAAGCGATGAATTTCGGATGAGATTTTTTGCGGAAATCCGCCGTTGTTCCGAATTATGGGGGTCAGAAGAACATAAAAGAGCTATCCAATCTTTTTTAAATAAATCATAATTTTTCCCCTTCTATCTTTTCTATTAGCTGCATAAATATAGTAAAAAAGCAGCTATAGAGGGGGGAAGAAGATGACAAGTGTACGTCAGGATGCGTGGACGCAAGACGAAGATTTGCTATTAGCAGAAGTCGTATTGCGCTATATTCGCGAAGGAGGCACGCAGCTTCAGGCTTTTGAAGAAGTAGGACAGCTTTTATCACGCACCGCAGCTGCATGCGGCTTTCGATGGAATTCCTATGTTCGAAAGCAGTATAAAGAAGAAATTGAACTAGCGAAAAAACAGAGAAAGGAGAGAAAAAAAGAAGCTGCGGCTAGTGAAGAAAGAGAACGAAAAAGGAAAGAGGAAATAACAGATAAAAACTTGACGTGGTCTGATGTCATCACATTTTTGCAAACACATGGGCAAAAGGCGTATGATTCGCAAAGAATTGCGGATGAAAACCGCGCTTTAAAGAAAGACATGGAGCAATTACAACAAATGATTACAAAACTCCAAGCCGAGAAAGAAGCATTGCAAAAACAGCTATTTGCTGTGCAAGAGGAGTATAAAACATTGCTTGCCATCATGGAACGAGCAAGAAAAATGGCGGAGCTTGAAGAAGAACAAGAACGAAAGGCTCCACTCTCGGAAGAAGCGGTTCTAGAAAAAGTGGAAAAATCGTAAAAGGCTGACCTCACCGTCAGCTTTTTTTCTTAGCGGATAAATTGGCTATTTGCTAAAATAGGAATAGCATGGATTGATGGAAGGTGAGGAAGAAATTGTGAAAATTGGAATTGTTGGCGGCGGAGCCATTGGCCTATTAATCGCTGCTTATTTAAGTAATGAATATGAAGTCACTGTTTATACAAGACGTTCAGCACAAGCGCAACGATTAATGAACGAAGGATTGCGGTTTGTGAAACGCGGAGAAACAAAGCGTATTTCACTTCAAGCCATGGCATTTGCGGAAGCGAATATTAACGATGATCTTGTTTTTATAACGGTGAAGCAGTATGATATTGCAACGATTATCAATCGCCTAAACCAGTTTGATCAGGCAAAAACGGTTGTTTTTTTACAAAACGGGATGGGGCATATTAAGTTGCTTTCTCCACTCATGGAGAAAAATATTATTGTTGGAATTGTCGAGCACGGTGCTCTCAAACATGATGATCGTACGGTAGAACATACAGGGATTGGAAAAATTGTGCTTGCAAGCTTGTATGGGACATTTGGACAAGCTGTAAATTTATCGGCAAAGAGCACCCCTGATTTTCCATTTGAATTTGCTGATGATTGGGAGAATGTGTTAGTGAAAAAACTGATTGTGAATGCAGCCATTAATCCGTTGACAGCACTTTTACGCATCAAAAACGGAGATTTGCTTAAGGTGAAACCATATTATGAAATGATGAAATTGTTGTTTTCCGAACTTAAGCAAGTGTTGCCGATCGGAGACGAACAAAAGGCATGGGAGCATATTGTGAGTGTTTGTCAAAAGACAGCAGAAAATTACTCATCAATGCTAATGGACATTTCCCACAACCGAAAAACAGAAATTGACGCCATTTTAGGCTATGTTTTAGAAAGAGGGAAAGAACTTGGTGTTGCACTGCCGCTTTCACAATTTTTATTTTATGCCATAAAGGGGTTGGAAGAAGGGGGAACGAAAAATGAATGAGCTGTTTGCGCATCTGATCGCGGCATTCGTTACGATGCCGTTATTATCATTTTTTCTCGTTTATTTTTTTTCCCGCAAATTATTAAAAAGAAAACGAAAGTCGTTTTATGTGGCAGTGAATGTTTCGACACTTTTTTTTATTATTGCTGTACACTTTTTGATTACTGTCCTTTCAGGAAAATCGTATTTATGGCACATTGTCTTCTTTTTACTGATTATGCACATGTTGATTTCGATCGGGTATTGGCGCAAAAAAGAAGATTTTCATTTTTCCGCTGTTTTTCGCTTGTTTTGGCGGACAAACTTCTTATTGTTTTCCTCGCTTTATTTTAGTCTTCTTGTCTACGGAATAATTGTGAGAGTATCTAGCAATTTGTAAGTAAAAAAACTTGGATGACAGTGAGCAACTGTTTTTTCATTTGCAAAAAAGAAATGCTATACTCATGTAAGAACATGATAAGATAAGAAAGGAAGTTTCTAAAAATGGAAGTTCGGGAAATTTCTCTGGCTGCTGCGACGCCGTTAGCAACCGATTACATAAATGGCACTTTTCCGATTGAAAAAGGTTTTTCTTACTCCCTTCAGGCAGAAGATGTGTTTTGGAGGCGGCTCGATGACATAAAAGGAAGAACGTATCCACGCCGCGAGCTTGTGGAATATTTGCGTTCGTATCACCAACGATTTCACGCGAGTCCTCAAACATTTTACAATATTGAAAAATTGCTTCATCCTGAAAGTGTAGTAGTAGTGGGCGGGCAACAAGCAGGATTATTGACTGGGCCGCTTTATACCATTTATAAAATTATCTCGATTATCAAGCTTGCTAAAGAGCAAGAAAGAAAATTAGGAGTGCCGGTCGTTCCGATTTTTTGGATTGCTGGTGAAGACCATGATATTGCCGAAGTAAACCACGTGTACATTGCCGAAGATGGAAAAATTAAGAAGTATGTTTATCCTGATATTCCGCAAGAAAAGCGCATGGTATCAGATGTACGATTAGATCATCAAGTTTGTTCCACTTGGATCACCAATATTGTAAAAACATATGGAGAAACAGAAACGACAAATAAGCTGCTTGATTTTCTATTCCGATGTTTAGACAAATCGGAAACGTTCGTTGACTTTTTTGCTTCTATCGTTTTACGTCTATTTGCTTCTGAAGGATTGGTTGTTCTTAATGCAGCCGATGTCCCGTTGCGCGCAATCGAGAGCAGCTTTTTTACTGCTTTGATTGAATGCCATCGCGAGGTGACGGATGCTGTTTTGCAAAAGCAGCATCAGCTCCGGCAACTCGGATATAAAAATATGTTAGATATTCCTCCGCATTGTGCAAATTTGTTTTATTATGATGGGAGACAACGGTGGCTGCTCGAGCATGATCCACAAAAAGAGGTATTTCGTAGTAAAAAAGGAGAAATTGCTTTCTCCAAAGATGAATTAATACAACTTGCTAAAACCAAACCTGGCCATTTAAGCAATAATGTCGCGACCCGTCCACTTATGCAAGAATTTTTGTTACCGACATTGGCGTTTGTTGCTGGTCCTGGAGAGATTGCATATTGGGCAGAGCTGAAAGAGGCGTTTCCGATATTTGGTTTCAAAATGCCGCCAGTCATTCCGCGGGTCAGCATCACTATTGTAGAACGTTCCATTCAAACCGATTTAGCTGAAATCGGGCTCGATATCACTGATGTTTTCAAAGGACGGGTAGAAGAAGCGAAACAGCAATGGTTGGCGCAGCAAACTCGTTATCCGCTTGAAGAAATGTTTGCGAAAGCAAAAGCGGAAATCGAAGAGATTCATCGCCCGCTTCGGGAATTTGGAATGGAAATTGATCGCGGATTGGCGGGGTTGTTGACGAAAAATGCAACTCTTCTTCAAGCGCAAATCGATTTTCTTCAGCAAACATTGCAACGAGCATTAATAAGGAAATATGAGGTGGAGTTGCGAAAATTTTCTCGTGTGGAAATGTCGTTAATGCCGAATCAAGCGCCTCAGGAGCGGATTTGGAATATTTTCTACTACATCAATAAATATGGGTTCAATTTTTTAGAGAAACTTTTACATCTTAATTACCAATGGAACGGCATGCATAAAATTGTATATATATAATAGTTTTTACAAGAAAAAGTCGAAAAGAAAAGTCCTGTTTTATGCAGGATTTTTTTTTATTGAAATGAAATAGTAGACATACAGAAATTAAAATGGAAATAAAAGTAAAATAACAAACATTGGTTCGTGTTTATTGTGATCCGCCGAAATACGACAAAAGTAAACAGAAGAAGACGAGTTTTTACAAAAAAAGCTAAAATTTTGTTGGGTTTTGCAGTATAATAAATAAATGATCGCTCTATATGAAATAACGAAGCTTGCCTAGCTGGTTTTCCACAACGTTAATTTTCGTATGCCATATGTTGCAGCAATGAGCGATTAAAGGTGGTGAACATGTGTTTCAACATACGACAGTGCTATTAAAGGAAGCAGTAGACGGCCTTCATATAAAACCGGATGGAATTTATGTCGATTGCACCCTTGGCGGTGGAGGACATAGTGAATATTTACTTTCACAACTGTCAGAGGATGGAAGGCTATTTGCGTTTGATCAGGATGATATGGCGATCGAGTATGCGAAAAAAAGATTAGCTCGTTATGAAAAGCAGGTGACGTTTATTCGCAGAAATTTTCGCTTTCTTGCGGAAGAGCTAGTGGCGAGGGGAGTTCATAGAGTGGATGGAATCTTGTTTGACTTAGGAGTGTCCTCACCGCAGTTAGATACACCAGAACGAGGATTTAGTTATCACCATGATGCACCGTTAGATATGCGAATGAATCGCGAGCAATCATTAACTGCTTATGATATCGTTAATCATTGGCCATATGAGGAGCTCGTACATATTTTTTTCCATTATGGTGAAGAAAAATTTTCGAAGCAAGTGGCGAGGAAAATCGAAGAAGTTCGCAAAGAAAAGCGAATTGAAACAACCGGGCAATTAGTTGACATCATTAAAGAAGCAATCCCGGCGCCGGCAAGGCGAAGCGGAGGGCATCCGGCCAAACGAATTTTTCAAGCGATACGAATTGCCGTAAATGATGAGCTGCAAGCATTCAAAGAGGCGATTACACAGGCGATTGACTTATTAAAATCAGGTGGAAGGATTAGTGTTATTACGTTCCATTCATTAGAAGACCGTATTTGTAAAGTGGCTTTTAAAGAAGCAAGCCAAGGTCCACAGCTTCCTCCTGGGCTTCCGTTCATTCCTGACCAATACCGCCCGGCATTAAAAATTATCACGAAAAAGCCGATTGTCCCTTCCGAGGAAGAGATCGAACATAATCATCGCGCGCGTTCCGCAAAGCTGCGTATCGCCGAAAAGCTATGAACAAAAAAAACGATGTTGAATCACTAATGACAGGAGGGAAAAACAATGAATAATACGGCAGTAAAAATTCATGAACGACAACGCCCGTCATCACGTCCGCGCACTAGAAAGCAACGAAAGCTAAAAATTCGCTTCACGTTAGGGGAAAAGCTTTTATTCCTATCGTTTTGCGCATTTGCTATGTATGCGGCAGTGCATATTGTGTCCAATCAAGTGAAGATTTATCAAGTGAACAAAGAAATTCAGCAGCTACAAGAAACGGTTCAAGAACAGAAAAAGCAAAATAATGATTTATATGTTGAAGTTCAACAATTAAGCACATATGAACGGATTTTGCAAAAAGCGAAAGAACTCGGTCTCTCGCTAAACGAAAATAATGTAAAAGTTGTACAGGAATGATTGCCGATGGAAAGGAAAAAGCATAGCAATACACATAAAGGAGCAGCTATATTATTTTTCTTATTCAGTCTGCTCTTTTTTGTGTTATTGGCTCGTTTTATTCAGTTGCAGGTAACGGGAGTTGCTGATGGTCAAGTGTTAGCGGTAAAGGCGGAGGAAAAGTATAAGCAAAAACGAATGATCGAAGCAAAGCGCGGAACCATTTTTGACCGAAATGGCGAAGTGCTTGCTCAAGATGTGCCGTCATATACAGTT
The DNA here is from genome assembly GCF_030268025.1 of Parageobacillus sp. G301. NCBI lineage: Bacteria > Bacillati > Bacillota > Bacilli > Caryophanales > Anoxybacillaceae > Parageobacillus > Parageobacillus sp. G301. Next base: position 1,210,981 of record NZ_BSDB01000001.1, on the reverse strand, counting down.
ATAGCTGTCCTTGATCCAAAAATGACGACAGATCCTGATCATCCGAAACATGTTGTTGACCCGAAAAAAACAGCAAAAAAATTAGCCCCATTGCTAAAGATGGATGTAGATGAAGTGAAACGAATTTTAACAAAAGATGCAAAACAAGTGGAATTTGGCGCAAATGGACGAAATATTAGCTATGAGCTGAAAGAAAAAATTGAAGCATTAAAACTGCCAGGGATTGGGTTTATTCGTGATACAAAACGATTTTATCCAAATGGCAATTTTGCCTCGTACGTAATTGGTTACGCACAAAAAAATAATAAAAATGAAACAGTCGGAAAAATGGGGCTTGAGAAAAGTTTAGATAAGTATTTGCGTGAAAAAGACGGTTACGTATCTTTTGCCGGGGATATCAGCGGATTTCGCCTTCCAAATACGAAAGAAACCGTCGTTCCACCGGATAATGGAGCGAATGTTTATTTAACGATCGACCAAAAGATTCAAACGTTTTTAGAAGATGCGATGAACGATGTGGAAAAACAATATAAGCCGAAAAAAATAATTGCGATTGTTGCAGATCCGAAAACGGGAAAGATCTTAGCAATGGGAACAAGACCGGGTTTTGATCCGAATAAGCGCGATATACAAAACTATTTCAACGATGCGATTTCCTATCCGTATGAGCCTGGTTCGACAATGAAAATTTTTACGCTTGCGGCTGCAATTAATGAAGGTGTGTATAACGGAAATGAACAGTATCGGTCTGGCTATTATAAAGTGGGACCAAATATTATTCGTGACCATAACAAAGTAGGTTGGGGAACGATTACGTTTAACGAAGGAGTGCAACGTTCTTCCAACGTTGCTTTTTCTATTTTAGTAAAAGAAAAGTTAGGAGAAGACCGCTTTTTGCAATATTTGCATCGTTTCCATTTTGACAAAAAAACTGGTATAGACCTTCCAGGAGAAGCGGTAGGGCAAATTCATTACAAATATCCGATTGAAAGAATAACGACAGGATTTGGACAAGGAACATCGGTGACACCAATCCAACAAATTCAAGCTGCGACCGCGATTGCAAACGGCGGAAAAATGATGAAGCCATATGTGGTCGATCGTATTGTTGACCCGGATACAGGAAAAGTGATTGCAAGAAACAAGCCGGAAGTAGTAGAACAACCAATTACGAAAGAAACGGCTAAACAAGTGTTAGATATATTAGAAACGGTAGTTACTTCGGAGAAAGGAACGGGGCGTCCTTATCAAATTGAAGGGTACCGAGTTGCTGGAAAAACAGGAACAGCACAAATTCCGTCACCAAGAGGAGGATATTTAACCGGATATGAAAACTATATTTTCTCTTTTTTAGGAATGGCCCCGAAAGAAGACCCGCGTTTAATTATGTATGTCGCAGTTCAGCAGCCAAAACTATCCTATACGGAGACAGGGGCAGCTCCTGTTTCACATATTTTTACTAGCGTGATGAAAAATAGTCTTCAATATTTGCACATTCAGCCTTCTTTCAATAAGAAGACGTCAAAAGAAAAATCAAAAGGAATTGAAATCAGTTCTTACGCGGGGCGTTCTACAGAAGAAGTAGTGAAAGAACTAAAGGAAAAAGGGCTTGTCCCAATTGTAATTGGAAATGGGCGTCAAATTGAAGAACATATACCGTTATCTGGTGATAAAGTAATCGCCGGAGAGCGGGTTGTGTTAAAAACGGACGGGGAAGCAGTGATGCCGGATGTACGCGGCTGGTCGCTAAGAGATGTAATGAAAGTAGCGGAACTGCTTGAGCTTCGTCCGAGCACGAAAGGAAATGGGTATGTCGTCAGCCAAAATATTCGGCCAGGTGCATTAGTAAAGAAAGGTGATTACTTAATTGTAGAATTAGAAGAACCGCGAAAATGGAATGAGAGAATGGAACAAGAACAAAAAGAAGCATCCAAGAAAAAAAGCGACGGACCAGTGGATTGATTTAAGACGTTCTATAATGAAGCGTACAAGCATATAGTGGAACGAGCCTATCATAAAGGAGGTTCCACTATATGCGTGTTTCCCACGTCACTGTCCGCAAACGGCTAATGATCGTGTTTCTAGTTGGGGTGTTTATTTTTGCGATTATTGACATTCGTCTCGGATATGTTCAATTTATATTAGGTGATATGTTAACAGAAAGAGCGAAAGATTCATGGAGCCGAAATATTCCATTTGAGCCGAAGCGCGGAGAAATTTTGGATCGCAACGGCGTTCCGCTCGCTACGAATATGAGCGCTCCAACAGTATACGTCATTCCGCGCCAGATTGAAAATCCGGCCGAGACGGCAGAAAAGTTAGCGAAAGTGTTAAATATGCCCGTCGAAAAAGCGTATAAACATATTACGAAAAAAACGTCGATCGAACGCATTCCAGAAGGTAGGAAAATATCGAATGAAAAAGCAAAAGAAATTCGGGCACTCGGATTAAAAGGGGTATATATCGCGGAAGATACGAAACGTTATTATCCGTTCGGCAGTTATTTGTCCCATGTTTTAGGATTTACCGGCATCGATAACCAGGGCTTGATGGGATTAGAGCTCTATTATGATAAAGAATTGAGCGGTCAACGCGGTTCGGTGCAATTTTATTCGGACGCAAAAGGAAAAAGAATGCCTAATATGGCAGATGATTATACGCCGCCAACAGATGGGCTAAATTTAGTGCTCACGATTGATTCGCGTATCCAAACAATCGTGGAGCGGGAACTCGATATTGCCGAAGCAAAGTATAATCCAGACGGCATTATTGCAGTTGCAATGAACCCGAATACGGGAGAAATTTTGGCAATGGCGAGCCGTCCAACATTTGACCCGGCAAACTATCGAAACGTCCCAGCGGAAATTTATAACCGCAACTTGCCGATTTGGAGTACGTATGAACCTGGTTCGACGTTTAAAATTATTACGCTTGCTGCGGCGTTAGAAGAAAAAAAAGTAAATTTATTGAAAGATCATTTTTATGATCCAGGATATGTAAATGTTGCCGGTGCAACATTACGTTGCTGGAAAAAAGGCGGGCATGGATCGCAAACTTTTTTAGAAGTTGTGCAAAATTCTTGTAACCCAGGTTTTGTAGAGTTAGGGGAACGCCTTGGGAAAGAAAAATTGTTTCACTACATAAAGGAGTTTGGCTTTGGTGAAAAAACAGGCATTGACTTGCAGGGGGAAGGAACTGGAATTTTATTTGATTTGAAACGCGTTGGACCTGTCGAACAAGCAACAACGGCCTTTGGGCAAGGGGTGTCGGTGACACCGATTCAGCAAGTGGCAGCTGTTTCTGCGGCAGTAAATGGCGGAATTTTGTACACGCCATATATTGCGAAGCAATGGGTTGATCCTGAAACAGGAAAGGTAGTAAGCCGCAATACGCCAAAGGCGAAGCGACGCGTTATTTCCGAGGAAACGTCGAAACAAATTCGTTATGCTCTAGAGAGCGTTGTTGCACAAGGGACAGGAAAAGGTGCCTATATAGAGGGATATCGTGTTGGTGGAAAAACCGGGACAGCACAAAAAGCAAAAGGCGGCCGATATTTAAAAGATAATCATATCGTTTCTTTTATCGGATTTGCTCCGGCGGATGACCCACAGCTTGTCGTTTATGTTGCTGTCGACAACCCGAAAGGAACGGTTCAATTCGGTGGTGTGGTCTCTGCTCCAATCGTCGGAAAAATTATGGAGGATAGTCTACGTACACTTGGCGTGAAACCACGCAAAGGTCAAATAGAAAAAGAACGGGCGTGGAATGATCCCAAAATGGTCGAAGTTCCGAATTTAATCGGCTTATCAAAAAAAGACTTGCAAGAGCAACTTTTTAACTTAAAATTAGATGTTAGTGGAGAAGGTGATGTTGTTATTGAGCAAGCTCCAAAACCTGGTGTGAAAGTGAAAGAAGGTTCCACTATTCGCATTTACTTAGCGTCAAAGACATCATTTTCTAAAGAAGAAGTTCGATGAAAGCGATCAATATATCGATGTATCAAGGGGGCGGCTGATGTAAGTTGTCATATATCCTATCTCGCCCCTTTTTTCCGCTTTTCATTGTTTTCTTCTAAAGACTATGAAGCGAAAGGAATGAACAAAAATGAAGCTGCGGACGCTGCTTTCGTATTTGCATGATTTTACAACGTATGTCGGTGAAAACCCGACAATTACTTCCATTGAAATGGATTCGAGAGAAGTAAAAAAAGGATCATTATTTATTTGCGTCAAAGGATTTACAGTGGACGGCCACGATTTTGCGAAACAGGCAGTCGAAAATGGTGCTGTAGCCATTATTGCCGAACGGCCTCTTGATGTGGATGCGCCCGTTATTGTCGTTCGTGATAGCCGTCGCGCAATGGCGGTGCTTGCCGATGCGTTTTACGGACAGCCGACCCATCAGTTACATTTAATCGGGGTTACGGGCACAAATGGGAAAACGACAACGACTCATATAATAGAGCACATCGCTAGAAAGGCGAATAAAAAAACGGGGCTAATTGGAACGGTGCATATTAAAATTGGCGATGATACGTATCCAACGAAAAATACGACGCCAGAATCGTTGCTGTTGCAACGAACGTTTAAACAAATGGTGGACGAAGGTGTCGATGTTGCGGTCATGGAAGTGTCTTCGCATGCCCTTCATATGGGACGCGTGCACGGCTGTGACTATGATGTCGCCGTGTTTACTAATTTAACGCAAGATCATCTCGATTACCACGGGACAATGGAAGAATACCGCAATGCGAAAGGATTGCTGTTTTCCCAGCTCGGAAATCGTTATGATCACAAACGGCCAAAGTTTGCGGTATTAAACAACGATGATCCTGCTTCACAATATTATAAGCATATGACGGCTGCAACCGTTATTACATACGGAATTGAAACAGAAAGCGATATTATGGCAAAGCGGATTGATATTGTTCCAAGCGGAATGTCGTTTGATCTTGTCACACCGCACGGTACTGTTCGGGTCAAAACAAGGTTAATCGGATTGTTTAACGTATATAATTTGCTCGCAGCTGTTTCCGCCTCTCTTGTGTCTGGTATTCCATTTCCTGTTATTGTAGAGGCGATTGAAGAAATTTCTGGGGTTGCGGGACGGTTTGAAACAGTCGATGAAGGGCAAAACTTTACAGTAATCGTTGATTATGCTCATACACCAGATAGTTTGGAAAATGTCTTAAAAACAATTCGGCAATTTGCTCAGAAAAAAGTTTACGTTGTTGTTGGCTGCGGCGGTGATCGAGATCGTACAAAACGGCCGCTTATGGCAAAAACAGCGGTCAAATACGCCGATGTGGCCATTTTCACTTCTGATAATCCGCGTTCCGAAGAGCCTGAACAAATTTTGCGCGATATGGAAGCAGGTGTTTCCAGCGAGCGTTATGTAACGATTGTCGATCGCAAGGAGGCGATTTATTACGCGATTGAACAAGCGCAAGAAGGAGATATTATTTTAATCGCAGGCAAAGGGCATGAAACGTACCAAATTATTCGGGATCGCGTCATTGATTTTGATGATCGGCTTGTTGCCCGGGAAGCGATTAAGGAGCGAAAGAACATATGTTGACATATGAAATGGTTAAACGGTTATGTAAACAGGCTCGTGGCATTGTCGATGATGCGATTACGTTTCACCATGTGTTTGTGGATCCTTATGAACATGCCCCAAAAGGGTTATTCGTTCCGCTTGGGCATGGGATGGAAACGTTAAAAATTGCGATTGAACATGGAGCAATCGCAGCGTTTTGGCAAGAAGGCGATGAATTGCCGCGTTACATTCCAAATCAGTTTCCGATCTTTTTTGTTTCATCACCAATTCAAGCATTAGAGGAGCTTTTAGATATGTATGGGCAATGGGAAAACAATAAGAGTGAAAAAACAAAGTTTAACCTTACCATTTCTGCTCATAATGAACAAAATCATTCATATGATATAGCGGTGCTCGCTGCTCTTAAACGGCTGCAACAGAAATGGATGCATGTTCAAGGACAAGAAGGATGTGACCGATCATGCTAGAGCAAGTCATTGTTTTAGCCATTGTTCTTTCCTTTCTGATTACTGTTATCTTATCGCCATTGTTTATTCCGTTTTTAAGACGGTTAAAATTCGGGCAGAGCATACGGGAAGAAGGACCGAAATCGCATCAAAAAAAATCAGGCACCCCGACGATGGGAGGTATTATGATTTTACTTTCCATCGTTGTGACAACGTTATTGATGACGAAAAAATTTGCTACTCTTTCCGTTGAAACATATTTATTGCTTTTTGTAACGATTGGTTATGGATTGCTTGGCTTTTTGGATGATTTTATTAAAGTGGTGATGAAACGGAATCTTGGTTTGACGAGCAGACAAAAGTTAATTGGGCAATTAATTATTGCCATTGTTTTTTATTTTGTATATCAGCGCAGTGGTTTTTCTACTGCCTTACATATTCCAGGGACAGATCTTTCTATTAATCTTGGCTTTGGATATGTGTTATTGCTTATTTTCATGCTTGTCGGCGGTTCGAATGCGGTCAATTTAACCGACGGGCTTGATGGTTTATTGGCTGGGACAGCGGCCATTGCCTTCGGCGCTTATGCCGTTCTTGCCTGGAACCAAGGCCAATATGATATCGCTATTTTTTGTGTTTCCGTTGTTGGGGCTGTACTAGGATTTTTAGTATTTAACGCCCATCCAGCGAAAGTGTTTATGGGGGATACCGGGTCGCTTGCGTTAGGCGGCGCGATTGCTACTGTGGCAATTTTAACGAAGTTGGAAATATTGCTTGTTGTTATTGGCGGTGTATTTGTTATCGAAACACTGTCCGTTATTATTCAAGTCATTTCATTTAAAACAACGGGAAAACGCGTATTTCGCATGAGCCCGTTGCATCATCATTATGAGTTGATTGGCTGGTCGGAGTGGCGCGTTGTCGTCACATTCTGGGCAGTCGGCTTATTATTTGCAATGCTAGGAATCTATATCGAGGTGTGGATTTAATTGAAACAGACAGCTTTCTATCAACAACGTCAGGTGTTAGTCATTGGTTTGGCAAAAAGCGGTTTTGCAGCGGCAAAACTGCTTTATGAGCTAGGTGCCAACGTCACGGTAAATGATCAAAAAACGTTTGAAGAAAATAAAGAAGCACAACAGCTAGAACAAATGGGAATCCGGGTTGTTTGCGGCGGGCATCCGCTTGAGCTCTTGGATGAACCGTTTGATCTTGTCGTAAAAAACCCTGGTATTCCATATACGAATCCAATGGTAAAAAAAGCAATGGAAAAAGGATTACCCGTTGTTACAGAAGTGGAGCTAGCGTATCACATTTCGGAAGCGCCTTTTATTGGAATTACCGGTTCCAATGGAAAAACAACAACAACAACATTAGTTTTTGAGATGCTGCGTGAAGGAGAAAAACGCCCGCTGCTTGCGGGAAATATAGGGATGGTTGCTTGTGAAGTGGCAAAAAATGCGGAAGCGGGCAATTGGCTTGTAACGGAACTTTCCTCCTTCCAGCTAGCGGGAATTCGTGATTTTCGCCCGCGTATTTCCGTTTTATTAAACATTTTCGATGCCCATTTAGATTACCATGGTACAAAAGAAGCCTATGCACAGGCAAAAGCAAATATTTTTAAAAACCAAACAAATGAAGATTATGCGGTCATTAATGCAGATGATGAACTTGTGATGCAGCTTGCTGAGGACATTCATGCACAAAAGATTCCTTTTTCGACAACAAAAGCGTTAGACCGCGGTGCTTATATAAAAGATGGTTTTATCTATTGGAACAATGAAGTGGTAATTGCTGTTGGCGATATAGTGCTACCAGGAAAACATAATTTGGAAAATATATTGGCAGCTGTTTCTGTAGCAAAATTAGCAGGCGTAGACAATAAAGCTATTTCTCAAGTCTTAACGACATTCACAGGGGTGAAGCATCGGCTTCAATACGTTGCTACTATTGATGGGAGAAAGTTTTTCAATGACTCCAAAGCAACCAATATTCTTGCGACACAAAAAGCACTATCCGCTTTTGAAAAAGATGCTGTCATCCTTTTGGCAGGTGGGCTAGACCGCGGCAATGAGTTTGATGACCTTCTTCCTTATTTGCATAACGTAAAAGCAATCATATTGTTTGGCCAAACCGCGCCAAAAATAGCTCGTGTCGCTAAACAGGCGGGAATAGAAACCATTGAATATGTCGATAATGTGGAAAAAGCTGTACCAGTTGCCTATCGACTATCCGAACCAGGTGATGTCATTTTACTGTCGCCGGCATGTGCAAGCTGGGATCAATATAAAACTTTTGAACAAAGAGGAGACATTTTTATCAATGCCGTGCATAAGTTGAAATAGAGAGAAAGGACAGCCTTTTCTCTCCTAGTTTAGAAAAGTAGAGGTGTTGGGCATTGCCGCGGAAAAAGTCTACGCCTGATTTTTTGCTGATTATCCTTACGTTTTCGTTGTTGGCAATTGGGCTTATTATGGTGTATAGCGCCAGCGCCATTTGGGCGGAATATAAGTTTCATGATTCGTTTTTCTTTGCAAAACGTCAGTTTTTGTTTGCCGGCGCGGGAGTCATTGCAATGTTCTTTATTATGAATATTGATTATTGGACATGGCGCGACTGGTCGAAAGTGCTTATTATCGTCTGTTTTTTGTTGCTTGTTCTCGTATTAATCCCCGGAGTTGGAATGGTTCGCAATGGATCACGCAGCTGGATTGGTGTTGGGGCGTTTTCCATTCAGCCATCCGAATTTATGAAACTTGCAATGATTGCCTTTTTGGCAAAGTACCTGTCGGAAAACCAAAAAAATATTACATCGTTTAAACGAGGGCTGCTTCCCGCTTTGGCACTTGTGTTTTTTGCGTTTGGAATGATCATGCTTCAACCGGACTTGGGAACCGGCACCGTAATGGTCGGCACATGTATTGCAATGATTTTTGTTGCTGGTGCGCGCATCAGTCATTTTATCGGATTAGGAATACTTGGACTGGCAGGATTTGCTGCTCTTGTTTTGTCAGCGCCATATCGGATTAAGCGGATTACTTCTTTTTTGAATCCTTGGGAAGATCCGCTTGGAAGCGGTTTTCAAATTATTCAATCGCTATATGCGATTGGTCCTGGAGGTTTGTTTGGCTTAGGGCTGGGACAAAGCCGACAAAAGTTTTTTTATTTGCCTGAGCCGCAAACTGACTTTATTTTTGCGATTTTAGCAGAAGAACTTGGTTTTATTGGCGGGTCGCTTGTTTTACTTTTATTTAGCTTGCTGCTTTGGCGCGGAGTGCGTATTGCACTTGGGGCGCCGGATTTGTATGGAAGTTTTCTTGCCATCGGCATTATTTCGATGGTAGCCATTCAAGTAATGATTAATATCGGCGTTGTTACAGGATTAATGCCGGTAACGGGAATTACGCTTCCGTTTTTAAGCTATGGTGGTTCATCATTAACGCTTATGTTAATGGCAATTGGGGTTTTACTAAACATTAGCAAGCATGCAAAATATTAATAAAACCAATTCGCTGCGTTGCATCCAACAACCAAAAAACAAAATGTTCAAGTTTCATCGATCTAGAAGGGTATCTCTCAAATTAGAGAGACACCCTCTCATTTTGTTAAGGTGACATCTACGATGAAAGGAGCATACGTATATACATAGGCGGTTTGGGAAAGGAGATGAAAGCGATGAAAGCAATGGTAAATGAATTATTAAGCGCTAACGTTGGGAAAGTGAAGGAAATGGAACCTTTATCGAACCATACGACGATAAAAGTTGGCGGTCCTGCAGATGTATTGATCGAACCAGATAGCGTAGAAAACCTGAAAAAAACAATGGCGATTATAAAAAAGCATGAAGTGCCATGGCGCGCGATTGGCCGTGGTTCGAATTTGCTTGTTTCTGACGAAGGGGTCGAAGGGGTTGTAATCAAAATTGGCGAAGGATTAGATGAATTACATGTTGATGGGGAAACCGTTACGGTCGGTGGAGGATACTCATTAGTACGCCTTGCCACGTTAATGAGCAAACAAGGGTTGTCTGGTTTAGAATTTGCCGGCGGAATTCCTGGATCGGTCGGGGGAGCTGTTTATATGAATGCGGGGGCGCACGGCTCCGATATGTCACAAATCGTAAAAAGGGCGTTAATTTTATTTCCAGACGGGATGATGGAATGGCTGACGAATGAGGAAATGCAATTTGCGTATCGCACTTCTGTGTTGCAAACAAAAAGACGTGGAATTTGTATAGCAGCGGAACTTCAGCTTACTTCCGGGAACCGTGAAGAAATTGTTGCAAAAATGCGGAAAAACAAAGATTATCGCCGTGAGACACAACCATGGGATAAACCTTGTGCGGGCAGCATATTCCGCAATCCTTTGCCGCAATATGCTGGAAAACTGATTGAAGAGGCTGGTTTAAAGGGATATACGATTGGCGGCGCGAAAATTTCTGAACAGCATGCCAATTTTATCGTTAATACAGGAAAAGCAAAAGCAAAAGATGTACTGGACTTAATTCAGTTTGTGAAAAAAACGATTTATGAATTGCATGGCATTCATTTGCGGACAGAAGTAGAAATTATTGGCCGGAAGTTGTAAAATCTATCTCTCTATATTACAATGCTGTGATATAATAAATTTGAATTTGTCTATGTTTATCGAACATAGAAATACAACGGCATCGAGGTGTGCCGTTTGTTTTTATAGACGTGCTTTCGAGCTTATGTCGGAAAGCGGTGAATGGCTTTGGAAAAAGGAAAAAAAATCGTTGTTCTTGAGGAACGGGTGCCGAAATTAAAGGAACGGCGGAGACAAAAAGCGAATCGTCGTTTAATCGCGTATATCTCTTTCTTTTTTCTTCTCATTTTATGCATGATTTATTTTCAATCACCATTGAGTTATGTCCGTCATATTCAAGTAAACGGAAATCATCATCTTTCCGCAAAACAAGTGATACAGTTAAGCGGCATCACAAAACGGACAAGCTTTTGGAAAGTAAAAAAAGACGAAATTAAGCGGAATGTGGAGAAACATCCGGAAGTGGAGAGCGTATCGTTGGAAAAACATTTCCCAAATACGATCATCATTCATGTGAAAGAGCGGAGGAGAATCGCTTATATTTATGACCAACAAACATTTTTTCCGCTTTTAGAAAATGGTTACATACTAAAGAAACACACATCAAAAACCGCGCCAAGCGATGCGCCGATTTTAATTAATTGGAAAAAGGGAGAAGATATTCAAGAAATCGCAGGACAGTTGGCGCAGCTTTCCCCATCGATATTAAACGCCATTTCTGAAATTCATTATACACCGAGCGATGATAACCGTTATCATATTACTGTTTATATGAATGATGGTTTTGAAGTGAGTGCGAACGTGCAAAATTTTGCCGATAAAATGTCATTGTATCCGTCTATTGTCCAGCAATTAGATCCAAATGTAAAAGGGGTAATCCATTTAGAAGTAAGCAATTATTTTACCGCTTATAAACAACCGAAAAAGGAGGATGACAATGACAAAGCGGAAAGGTAACCGTGTCATCCTTTCTTTTATCTGTTTTATACTAGGATCTATGCTGGCGTTTTCTTATCAATATACAAAAAGGGAAGCATCAAAGCGAAATATAACAGATCGGCAATGGCAAAAGGAGTATGATTACCGAGAGCGATTGATTAAGATACAGAAAGAAAATCGACGATTAAAAAACGAGTTAGTACAAAAACAAAATGAAGTTGTGGAGATGGAAAAAGTGTTGGCAGAACAACAAACATCGTATACGGATTTGGCAAAACAAGCAGAAAAACTACGCATGTATGTTGGAGAGGCCAAAGTAAAAGGAAAAGGAATTGAAATAACGTTATCGGATGCATCTTATATTCCTTCTGAACAAAGTGCGACAGACTACATTGTTCACGAACAACATGTCTTTAAAGTCATTCATGAGCTGCTCATTTCCGGAGCAGAAGCAATCGCCATTAATGGGCAACGAATTTCCCATCGTTCGTACATTGTTTGCAATGGTCCCGTAATCGAAGTAGATGGTACGCAACACGCAGCCCCTTTTGTCATCTCCGCAATTGGCAATCCAACGGTTCTCGCTTCCGCTTTGAACATTCCCGGCGGGGTAAAGGATCAGCTTATTCAAGATAACATAATTGTAGGGATTGCTAGTAAAGATGAAATAGTGTTAGATCCTATCTTTCATGTTAATCATCCATAAATTGCCTCGGCAGAAAGAATGGTGAAGATGATTGGAACGGAAAAAAACGATCTATTTTACTTGTATTACGGCCATTTTTGGATTTATGCTAGCTGTTCAACTTCAGACAACGTCACATCCCAAAGTTCGCGATACACGTGATATTTGGGAGTTGCGCGCTGATTTAAAAAAAGAACAACAATTGCAGCGACAACTTGTATTAGAAATCGGGGATTATGAGGAAAAATTACGGAATTACAAGCAAAAGCAGCGATCTAATCAAGAAGCCGTTTTGCATGAAACAGTAAGTGAATTGGAACAGGAAGCTGGTTTGACAAAAATAGAAGGCCCAGGAATTGTTTTGACAATTGAACCATTTTATTCGGATCATTACGTAGGTCCCATTGCGGAAACGGTGTCGCCTGAACTGTTGCACCGGCTTATTAATGAATTAAACATGTACGGTGCGAAAGAAATTGCTATTGCCGAGGAGCGGATTACAAACACGACGGCGATTCGCGATGTTAATGGTTCGACGAAAATCGGAGATAGCAAAATCTCTTCATTGCCAATTACAGTAAAAGTAATCGCAGATGATGCAGAAATGTTATGTAATCGTTTAAAAGTATCGACAATTCGTGATGATTTTGTCGTTGAAAATTTGCAGCTTACAATTTCTGAACCGTTGACATCGGTGGTTATTCCGCCGTCTAAAGAAAAATGGAACGTGAAATATATGGAAACGGTAAAAGCCGAAAAGGAGGAGAAATAATATGTGGCTCCCGCTCATCGGCTTATTCGTTGGTTTAATAGTAGGATTTTTGAGCGATTTGCGCGTCCCTGACGAATATTCCAATTATTTATCCATTGCAATCCTTGCTGCATTTGATACATTAATTGGTGGACTCCGCGCCCATTTACAGCAAACATATGACGAAATAGTATTTATAACAGGATTCTTTTTTAACATTATTTTGGCTACAACTTTAACTTTTCTTGGTGTCCATCTTGGTGTAGACTTGTACTTAGCAGCTGTATTTGCATTTGGTGTGCGCCTTTTTCAAAATATCGCTGTCATTCGCCGCCTCCTTCTTACCGAATGGATGGAAAGGCGACAAAACCGTGAAAAAAGTTAATTGGAAAAAAGGGAAAGTTTCTTAAAATGTTGAATATATGGAGTAAAAAATGATTGGTTCGCTTTTTAACATTGCCGATGATAAGCAAGCGTATCCGTTATAGATTAAGATTAAAAGATGAATAGGGAATAACGCAAATGTGTGGCATATACGGGATATATAAATTTCAGCTTAAAGGAGGTGTCACTGCTTACTAAAATACGTAATAGGACCGCAAGAAAATGGATGAGAAGCCACAGTTGCAGACGGAAGCGGTATATATACGATTTTAGTAGGCAGGTACCAAAAGATGAGCAGCAATGAGATCGTCGTTAGTCTTGACATTGGCACGTCCAGTGTTAAAGTCATAATCGGAGAAATGCTAAATGAATCTATTAACATTATTGGAGTAGGAAATGTAAAATCGGAAGGACTCAAAAAAGGTTCCATAGTGGATATAGATAAAACGGTGCAATCGATCAAAAGAGCGGTTGAGCAAGCGGAACGGATGGTTGGTTTAACGATTCGCCGTGTCATTGTTGGTGTGACGGGCAATCATGTCCAGCTTCAAGACTGCCACGGCATCGTTGCTGTTTCCAGTGAAAACCGCGAAATTACCGATGAAGATGTTGCGCGCGTGATGGATGCTGCGCAAGTCGTATCGATTCCTCCAGATCGGGAAATTATTGGCGTGATTCCGCGGCAGTTTATCGTTGATGGGTTAGATGGCATTAACGATCCGCGTGGAATGCTCGGTGTCCGTCTTGAAATGGAAGGAACGATTATTACCGGTTCGAAAACGATTTTACATAACTTACTCCGCTGTGTAGAAAGAGCTGGACTGGAAATAAGCGATATTTGCCTGCAGCCGCTTGCTGCTGGTTCTCTTGCTTTGTCAAACGATGAGAAAAACTTAGGGGTGGCGTTAGTCGATATCGGTGGCGGTTCCACGACTATCGCTATTTTCGAACAAGGATTTTTACAGGCCACTTCCGTTTTGCCAGTAGGAGGAGATCATATTACAAAAGATTTATCGATCGGGCTCCGAACATCGACGGAAGATGCAGAAAGGATTAAGCTAAAGCATGGACATGCTTTTTATGACTATGCTTCTGAAGAAGAAGTATTCATCGTGCCGATTATCGGGACTGATCAGCATCAGCAATTTAGTCAATTAGACATTGCCGATATTATTGAGGCAAGGCTGGAAGAAATTTTTCAAATGGTTCAACATGAAATCCGCAAGTTAGGATTTCGTGATTTGCCAGGCGGCTATGTGCTAACTGGCGGAGTAGCAAATATGCCAGGAATATTAGAATTGGCTCATGTCGTATTAGGAAGCAGTGTTCGCATTGCTATGCCTGATTATATTGGTGTGCGCGATCCGCAGTATACGACAGGAGTAGGGCTGATCAAGTTTGCTTATCAACAAGCGATGCTGCAAGGAAAATCGGTTCCTGTTGCTGCATCGGTTGCGGAGCCTGTTGAAAAACATCCGCAAAAGCAATCACAACCGAAACAAAAAAAGAAAGAAGCGACTATTGGAAAAAAAGTGAAAAAATTTTTCGGGTATTTCTTTGAATAGAGATTGAATTTGGGAGGATTTAGTTATGTTGGAGTTTGACACTACAATTGATCAAATGGCAACGATTAAGGTGATTGGTGTTGGCGGCGGCGGTAACAATGCCGTAAACCGAATGATTGAGCACGGTGTACAAGGTGTTGAGTTTATTGCTGTCAATACGGACGCACAGGCGTTAAATTTATCGAAAGCACCAACAAAGCTGCAAATTGGCGCAAAATTAACGCGCGGTTTAGGCGCAGGTGCAAATCCGGAAGTAGGGAAAAAAGCAGCGGAAGAAAGTAAGGAGCAAATTGAAGAAGCGCTGAAAGGCGCTGATATGGTGTTCGTTACTGCAGGAATGGGCGGTGGAACAGGAACTGGGGCTGCTCCAGTTATTGCTCAAATTGCCCGTGAATTAGGAGCATTGACTGTTGGTGTCGTTACCCGTCCATTCACATTTGAAGGGAGAAAACGGGCGACACAGGCAGCAAGTGGAATTGCCGCGATGAAAGAAGCAGTCGATACATTAATTGTCATTCCAAACGACCGCTTGCTAGAAATCGTCGATAAAAACACACCGATGTTAGAGGCATTCCGTGAAGCAGATAACGTTCTTCGTCAAGGTGTACAAGGTATTTCGGATTTAATCGCAGTGCCAGGTCTTATTAACTTAGACTTTGCCGATGTGAAAACAATTATGTCTAACAAGGGCTCTGCGCTAATGGGCATCGGGATTGCAAGCGGGGAAAACCGGGCGGCGGAAGCAGCCAAAAAAGCAATCTCTAGTCCATTGTTAGAAACATCGATTGATGGAGCACAAGGTGTTTTGATGAACATTACCGGCGGCACGAATTTAAGCCTTTATGAGGTGCAAGAAGCTGCCGATATTGTCGCATCTGCGGCTGACCAAGATGTTAATATGATTTTCGGCTCGGTCATTAATGAAAACTTAAAAGATGAAATTATTGTAACGGTTATTGCGACTGGGTTTAATGAAAATGTGGCATCACAATCACGCCCATCCCGTATTGGAATTGGCACGATTCCGAAAGTGACAGCAGCTCCAAAACGGGAAAAACGCGAAGAAGCCGTACAAGATTATGCGGCGTTGCGTTCCGCGCAAGCCGAAGATCCACTTGACATTCCTGCTTTTCTTCGCAATCGCAATCGCCGCCGCTAAACGAAAGAGCGCGAATCTTTTATGGTTCGTGCTCTTTTTCTTTTAGTTAATATTTTTTCCTAGTGCGTATTGCGGAGCTAGGATGGTGACATTTCGCCGTTGCCCGCAGGACTCGGGGCCACTCTTAGGAGAAATAGGGGGGCCTTTTGCTTTTCCATTTGTCTAGTTGCGGCGTCAACACATTGTATTAACTTCTCTGAACAACCCACGCAAGACCTAACTTTGTTTGGTCTGAGCCTCCTCGCGGGTCCTTCAGCGCGTGTCGCGGAGCCAGGATGGCGACATTTCGCCGTTGCCCACAGGACGTGGGCCGCCTTTAGGCGAAATTGAGGCGCCTTCCGCTTTTCTTTATTGTCTAGCTCGGCGGCTAGCTCTCTTGTGCGAAATAACCTTCTCCCTTGAAGTGCAAGCACTTCAGCGGTCGAAGAACATTTCGCTTCGAGAGCTAATCGCGCCGCCTCCGCTTTTCTTTATTGTCTAGCTCGGCGGCTAGCTCTCTTGTGCGAAATAACCTTCTCCCTTGAAGTGCAAGCACTTCAGCGGTCGAAGAACATTTCGCTTCGAGAGCTAATCACGCCGCCTTCCGCTTTTCTTGTTTCTTTGACAAAAATTCCTGTTTTTCACCATCATAAATTGACAGACTTTCCAATAAGATGTACTATATACTATTTTCAGAAACTGCTTGTTTTTGTTATGAGTGAGGGAGGCTATTTGATTGGCCGTTTATTTGGATGTCATTTGGTTATTAAATGTTTGTTTTGACAGTTTATTGCTTTGGTTGACAGCGATTATGTTAAAGCGGGATGTCGTGTGGTGGCGAGTGTTGTTTGGAGCATTTATTGGCGCATCTCTTGTTGTAATGATGTTTACACCGTTTTCTATGTATGCTCAGCATCCGGCGATCAAAACCGTGTTCTCGTTTCTCATTGTTTTTGTTACATTTGGATTCAAACGAATAAGGTATTTTTTAGAAAATTTATTTGCCTTTTATTTTGTGACGTTTACGGTCGGAGGAGGTATGATTGCCGTCCATTATTTTTTGCAGCGGCAAATCGATATTCATGCTAGCGTGTTAACAACGTATTCGCTCGGTGTGGGCGACCCGGTCAGTTGGATGTTTGTTTTATTAGGATTCCCAGCCTTATGGTTATTTTCGCGAGCACGCATCAACGGGATTCGCGAAAAAAAGTTGCGATTTGAACATATTGTCGACGTCCTTATTGTATTTGATGGCATACCGCTTCAATTAAAAGGACTCATCGATAGCGGCAACCAACTATATGATCCGCTATCGAAAATGCCTGTCATGATTGTTGAGATGAATAAAGTAAAGGAAGTGTTGCCGGAAGAATTAGTGCAACATATCCAGTTAGGAAAATCAATGGATTGGATCAATAATGAGCAATTGGAAAAGTGGGTGCATCGTCTGCGTATTGTTCCATATCGGGTTGTAGGGAGCGAACAACAATTTTTAGTTGCGATTAGACCAGACCGCATCATGATTTTTTACGAACAACAATGGCTGGAAATCGAAAAAGGGCTTGTCGGATTAAACGAAACCAATTTATCTGCTGATGGAGAATATGAGTGTATTATACATCCGAAAATGGTACAAACGGGGAAGAGGCTCACAGCTTCATAATTCGTTACTATATCATACTCACTTTTTGCTAATTTAGAAGGGGGGATTTTGATGAAAACGTGGAAACTTCGTATCATTTATTTTTGGTATAAGTTATTGGCGAAGTTAGGGATTAAAGCGGATGAAGTGTATTATATCGGTGGAAGTGAGGCGCTGCCGCCACCGTTGACAAAAGAAGAAGAAGAGATGTTGATTAAAAAGCTTTCATCTGGGGATGAAACTGCACGGTCACTGCTTATTGAGCGTAATTTACGGCTTGTTGTATATATTGCGCGCAAATTTGAGAATACGGGAATTAATATCGAAGATTTGATTAGCATTGGAACGATCGGACTTATTAAAGCAGTAAATACGTTTAATCCAGAGAAAAAAATTAAATTAGCGACATACGCTTCTCGTTGCATTGAAAATGAAATATTAATGTATTTGCGCCGCAATAATAAAGTGCGTGCGGAAGTATCGTTTGATGAACCTTTAAATATTGATTGGGATGGTAATGAATTATTGTTATCAGATGTGCTTGGCACGGAAGATGATGTGATTACGAAAGACCTTGAAGCAGATGTCGATCGGCGTCTTTTATTCAATGCGCTAAGGCAACTTAGCGACCGTGAAAAACAAATTATGGAACTTCGTTTCGGGCTTTCAGGTGGAGAAGAAAAAACACAAAAAGATGTTGCCGATTTGCTTGGCATATCGCAATCTTACATATCACGGCTAGAAAAGCGGATTATTAAGCGGCTTCGCAAAGAATTCAATAAAATGATGTAAAATGACGGCAATGGTTTCGCATTGCCGTTTTTTTATGCATGGATCTGCGTGCATATTTTTCCTTCCGGAGGAGATACTGAAAATGGACGACTTAGCATCTCCTGATGGGAGGGAACAACTTGACAAGAAACAAAGTTGAGATTTGCGGAGTAGACACATCTAAGCTCCCTGTACTAAAAAACGAAGAAATGAGAGAACTGTTTAAGCGAATGCATGAAGGGGATTTGGAGGCAAGGGAAAAATTAGTGAATGGCAATTTGCGGCTTGTATTGAGCGTCATTCAACGCTTTAATAATCGCGGTGAATTTGTGGATGATTTATTTCAAGTTGGTTGTATCGGACTTATGAAATCGATTGATAACTTTGATTTAAACCAAAATGTAAAATTTTCGACATATGCAGTACCGATGATTATTGGAGAAATTCGCAGATATTTGCGCGATAACAATCCGATTCGCGTATCCCGCTCGCTTCGTGATATTGCCTATAAAGCATTGCAAGTGCGTGAAAAGTTAATGAGCGAGACGGCGAAAGAGCCTTCAGCGGAAGAAATTGCAAAGGTGCTTGGTATTCCTCATGAGGAAGTGGTGTTTGCCTTAGATGCAATCCAAGACCCTGTTTCGTTATTTGAGCCAATTTATAACGATGGCGGTGATCCGATTTACGTGATGGATCAATTAAGTGATGAACGCAACCGTGATAGCCAATGGATTGAAGAAATTGCGCTAAAAGAAGGACTGCGCCGTCTAAATGAACGAGAAAAAATGATTATCCGCAAGCGTTTTTTCCAAGGAAAAACGCAAATGGAAGTTGCCGAAGAAATTGGAATTTCCCAAGCACAAGTATCGCGGTTGGAAAAGGCGGCGATTCGTCAAATGAATAAAAACATTCAAGTATAAGAGCTGCTCGTTCAGCTCTTTTCTTTTTTACATAAGCCACTAGGCAAACTCATATAGTTATGATAAGAGAAGAAAGCGGGGGATGTTGAATGATGAGAATTTCTGAGTTTCAAACAAAAGATGTTGTAAACGTTGCAAACGGAAAAAAATTAGGGAATATCGGGGACATAGATATTGATTTAGAGACAGGGCAAATACAATCACTGATTATTTTAGGATCAGGGAAAGTACTCGGTTTATTTGGCCGGGAGGAAGCGACAGTCATCCCGTGGCAAAATATCGTCAAAATTGGTGCGGACGTTATTTTAGTACGTTTGCATGAAAGCGAGTAAATAAAAAATAAGGATTATCACGTTTAAGCAAACTATGATAAAATAGGAAAAAAAGTGATAAAAATCAACAAAAAAGATATGAGGTTGACGAGGATGTCAGACATTTTTCAACAAATAGAAAAGGAATTGTTGATGCTGCAGTCGCATTCGTTTCCTCAGATCGTCGCTGGATTTACGACGAAACATGGAGGAGTGAGTAAAGGAGCATTTGCGACATTCAATTTAGGGCTGCATGTTGGGGATGACCCTTCTTTTGTTTGCAGCAATCGACAGCGTTTGGCGGATTTGCTACAATTTCCACTTGAATGGTGGATATGTTGCGACCAAATACATGATGTTCACATTGAAAAGGTGACAACCGACCACGGTGGAAAAGGAACAACGGATTATCAGTCCGCTATAGCGGGTACGGACGGTCTGTATACAGAAGAGGCAGGATTGTTGCTTGCCTTATGTTTTGCTGATTGCGTACCGCTTTATTTTATGGCTCCGAAACATGGCATGATTGGCCTTGCTCATGCCGGATGGAAAGGAACAGTAAAAAACATTGCGGGAGAAATGGTTCGTCTTTGGCATGAGCGTGAGCAAATTCCTCTTGAGGATATATACGTTGTGATCGGCCCTTCGATTGGCGCCTGTTGCTATATCGTCGATGACCGTGTGATCACGCGCGTCGATCGCGTTTTGGAAGGGGAAGAGAAGCTTCCGTATAAGCAGGTGAGCATAGGGCAATATGCTCTTGATTTAAAAGAGCTGAATAAAGTATTACTGATAAAGGCAGGAATTCATGAAGAACATATTGATGTTTCCGGGTATTGTACGAGTTGTGCTGATCATTTGTTTTTCTCCCATCGCCGTGATCAAGGAAAAACAGGAAGAATGATGGCGTTTATCGGCAGGAAGGAGGAATGAATGATGACAGTTCGCGACAATTTAGCAATCATTCGAGAAAACATTGAAGCAGCGTGCCAACGAGTAGGACGCAACCCTGCCGACATTCGCATTGTTGCCGTTACGAAATATGTAAGTGTGGAGCGGGCGAGAGAGGCGCTAGAAGCCGGCATTACCGATTTGGGAGAAAATCGTGATGACGGGTTGTTGAAAAAATATGAAGCGTTGGGCACGGAGCCGACATGGCATTTTATTGGCACACTGCAATCACGAAAAGTGAAAAATATTATTGACAAAGTGGATTATATTCACTCGCTTGACCGTATGTCGCTTGCTAAAGAAATCGAAAAGCGAGCAACGAAGCGGGTGAAATGTTTTGTTCAAGTGAACGTATCTGGTGAAGCGACTAAACATGGATTAGCAAAAGAAGAAGTGATTCCGTTTATTCAACAGCTGCAAGATTTTTCGCATATTGAAGTGATTGGTTTAATGACGATGGCGCCTTATACAGATGACGAATCTGTTTTGCGTACATGCTTTCGTCAATTAAAATTATTGCAAGAAAATGTACAAGCATTACATATTCCAAACGCTCCATGTACGGAACTGTCTATGGGGATGTCCAACGATTACGTGATCGCCATTGAAGAAGGCGCAACTTTTATTCGCCTTGGCACATCGCTTGTTGGAAAAGAATTTTAGGAGGTGAAATCAATGGGATTGATAAAAAAATTTAAAGATTATTTTTTAGAGGAAGACTATGAGGAATATGAAGAATATGAAGAGGAATATGAGGAAGAGGAAGAAATGCGGCAAGCGACAAAGGCAAATACAAAATCCAATGTGGTGAGCTTACAAAGCGTACAAAAGTCGTCAAAAGTAGTATTAATTGAGCCAAGAGCATATGCGGAAGCGCAAGAAATCGCTGACCATTTAAAAAATCGCCGCGCGGTTGTGGTGAATTTACAACGAATTCAACACGAACAAGCAAAACGTATTGTCGACTTTTTAAGCGGTACCGTATATGCCATTGGAGGAGATATTCAACAAGTTGGCACGAAAATTTTTTTGTGCACGCCAGATAACGTAGATGTGACTGGTTCGATTTCCATCGATAGTGACGATGATACATCAATGAAGAGGTGGTAGCCGTTTATGGATAGTTTGCTTTGGTTTTTGACCACATTGATTCAAATTTATTCGTATGCGCTTATTATTTACATTTTGATGTCATGGTTTCCTAATGCTCGCGATACAAAAATCGGGCAAATGCTTACAACGATTTGTGAACCGTATTTAGAACCGTTTCGCCGCATTATTCCACCAATCGGAATGATTGACTTTTCTCCGATCGTCGCTTTTTTAGTGCTTAAATTTGCGACAAAAGGGTTGTATGCCCTTTTTGATATGTTAAATTTAGTGTGAGGAATCCATCGTAGGGTTCCTTTCTTCATGGAAGTTAGGTGTGAACAGATGGAAATATACCAGCATTTTCGCAAAGAAGAACATCATTTTATTGACCAGGTATTAGAGTGGCAAGAAACGGTAAAGAGGCAATACGCACCAAAGCTTACTGACTTTTTAGATCCACGCGAGCAACAAATTGTGCAAAGTGTTATCGGCCGTAATGAAGAAGTTTATATTTCTTTTTTTGGCGGCGCCCCGTTTGTGGAGCGCAAAAGAGCGCTATTGTTCCCGCCATATTTTCAGCCTGCAGATGAAGATTATGAAATTGCTTTGTTTGAGGTCCATTATCCGAGCAAATTTATCAGCCTAGAGCATCGCCAAGTGCTAGGGGCGCTCATGTCGCTTGGGTTGAGGCGCGGAAAATTTGGTGATATTTTAATGAAGGAGGAACGGATTCAATTTTTGGCGGCCAACGAAGTGGCGGACTATATCCGCCTACATTTGCACGCAATCGGAAAAGCAAATGTTTCGGTAGAAAAAAGACCATTGACAGAGATCATCACGTTAGAAGAAAAGTGGCAAGATACGACCATTACCGCTTCATCATTAAGGCTGGATGCAATATTATCACAAGCATTTCATGTATCACGGCAAAAAATTCAGTCATTCATTGAAAATGGATTTGTAAAAGTAAATTGGAAAATCGTTGAACAAGCACATTTTGAATGCCAACAAGGAGACATTCTTTCCGCGCGCGGATTTGGCCGCTGTAAAATTATATCCATTGAAGGAAAAACAAAAAAAGAAAAGTGGCGCGTTCGAATCGGAATGCAAAAATAATCGAATGGTTGCAGGAATTGATAGAAAAATGTCGAATGATAAGGAAAAGGAATTTCGAGACGGAGGTGGCCATTGTGCCTTTAACGCCATTAGATATTCATAATAAAGAGTTTAGCCGAGGTTTTCGCGGCTATGATGAAGATGAAGTAAATGAATTTCTTGATCAAGTCATTAAAGATTATGAAATGGTGATTCGCGAAAAAAAGCAACTTGAGGAAAAAGTAGCGGAATTGACAGAAAAACTAAATTACTTTACTAATATTGAAGAAACATTAAACAAATCGATTTTAGTTGCCCAGGAAACAGCGGAAGAAGTAAAGCGAAACGCGGAGAAAGAAGCGAAACTAATCATTAAAGAAGCGGAAAAAAATGCGGAGCGCATCATCAGCGAAGCGCTCGCGAAATCGCGGAAAATCTCTCTTGAAATTGAAGAACTAAAGCGGCAATCGAAAGTATTTCGCATGCGTTTTCGCATGCTCATTGAAGCGCAGCTAGAAATGTTGAATAATCGCGATTGGGATGATTTAATGGAATATGAAGTGCCAGAAGTAGAAACAAAGGAGAAGGAAGAACTCTCCCAATCTTGACGACCATTGATTTTTTCGCATATAATATCGAATAAAATGAACATAGGCGTTAACGATGAAAGGGACAGTAGCTCTTTCAACGCTTATTTCAGCGAGCTGGGGATGGTGGAAGCCTGGCATAAGCGAAAGAGTGAAGATCACCCTGGAGTTCCATGCTGAACGGAAAAGTAGGCAGTGGCGTGTCATTCACGTTACGAATGCAAAGTGGGCTATGGCATACATAGCCAATAAGGGTGGTACCGCGAGACCGTTCTCGTCCCTTTTTGGGAGAGAGCGGTTTTTTGCGTTTCTACTGTCTTTCCAACTTGATCAGCTGCTTATCTATTTCGCTCATTTATACATGAAATAAAAGGATAGGAGGAATGAACATGGATTACAAAGAAACGCTGTTAATGCCACAAACGGAATTTCCGATGCGCGGAAACTTACCGAAGCGTGAACCAGAAATCCAGAAAAAATGGGAAGAAATGGACATTTATCGTAAAGTGCAAGAACGGACAAAAGGACGCCCGTTGTTTGTGCTGCATGACGGGCCGCCGTACGCGAACGGCGATATTCATATGGGACACGCTTTAAATAAAATTTTAAAAGATATTATCGTCCGCTATAAATCGATGAGCGGCTATTGCGCGCCATACGTTCCTGGATGGGATACACATGGACTTCCGATTGAAACAGCGCTCACGAAAAAGGGAGTTGACCGAAAATCGATGAGCGTTGCGGAATTTCGTAAGCTTTGTGAACAATATGCGTATGAACAAATTAATAATCAGCGCGAGCAATTTAAGCGTCTTGGCGTGCGCGGCGATTGGGAAAATCCGTATATTACGTTGAAACCGGAATATGAAGCACAACAAATTAAAGTGTTTGGCGAGATGGCGAAAAAAGGACTTATTTATAAAGGCCTAAAGCCGGTATATTGGTCTCCATCAAGCGAATCGGCGTTGGCGGAAGCGGAAATTGAGTATAAAGATAAACGTTCCCCTTCCATTTATGTTGCATTCCCAGTGAAAGATGGGAAAGGAGTGCTTGACGGCGACGAAAAGATCGTTATCTGGACAACAACACCTTGGACGATTCCAGCAAACTTAGCGATTGCCGTCCATCCAGACCTTGATTATCAAGTGGTGGAAACAAACGGTACAAAATATGTCGTTGCTGCTGCGTTATTAGAATCTGTTGCGAAAGAAATCGGCTGGGACGAAGTAACGGTTGTGAAAACGATCAAAGGAAAAGACTTAGAATATGTCGTGGTAAAACATCCGTTTTATGACCGCGATTCTTTAGTTGTTTGCGGAGAACATGTTACGACAGACGCCGGAACAGGATGCGTTCATACCGCGCCTGGACACGGGGAAGATGACTTTATTGTCGGGCAAAAATACGGCTTGGATGTGCTATGTCCAGTCGATGAGCGCGGCTATATGACAAGCGAAGCGCCAGGCTTTGAAGGACTGTTTTACGATGAAGCAAACAAAGCGATTACGCAAAAATTAGAAGAAGTCGGGGCGCTTTTAAAACTCAGTTTCATCACTCACTCGTATCCGCACGACTGGCGTACGAAAAAGCCGACGATTTTCCGTGCTACGACACAATGGTTTGCATCCATCGATAAAATTCGCGGTGAACTGCTTCAGGCCATTAAAGAAACAAAATGGATTCCGGAATGGGGCGAAATCCGCATCCATAATATGATTCGCGACCGCGGCGATTGGTGCATTTCCCGTCAACGTGCATGGGGGGTACCGATTCCAGTCTTTTACGGGGAAAACGGTGAACCAATTATTACGGACGAAACGATTGAACATGTATCTAACTTGTTCCGTCAATATGGTTCGAACGTTTGGTTTGAGCGTGAGGCGAAAGATTTATTACCGGAAGGATTTACGCATCCATCAAGCCCGAACGGTATTTTTACGAAAGAAACAGACATTATGGATGTATGGTTTGATTCCGGTTCTTCCCATCAGGCAGTACTTGTAGAACGTGATGATTTACAACGCCCGGCAGATTTATATTTAGAAGGTTCCGACCAATATCGCGGCTGGTTTAACTCTTCGCTTTCGACTGCCGTCGCTGTTACCGGTAAAGCACCGTATAAAGCTGTATTAAGCCACGGATTTGTTCTCGATGGAGAAGGGCGGAAAATGAGCAAATCGCTCGGCAATGTCGTTGTGCCGGCGAAAGTGATGGAACAGCTTGGTGCCGACATTTTGCGTTTATGGGTTGCTTCTGTTGATTATCAAGCAGACGTTCGCATTTCAGACAGCATTTTAAAACAAGTGGCGGAAGTATATCGCAAAATTCGCAATACGTTCCGCTTTATGCTCGGAAACTTATTCGACTTTAATCCAGAAACAGATGCGGTTCCGGTTAACGAATTACGCGAAGTCGACCGCTACATGCTTGTAAAATTAAACCATTTGATTGAAAACGTAAAGCATGCCTATGAAACGTATGATTTTGCGTCCATTTATCATGATGTGAACAATTTCTGTACTGTTGATTTAAGTGCTTTCTATTTAGATTTTGCAAAAGATATTTTATATATCGAAGCGCCAAACGATCGCGCCCGCCGTTCGATTCAGACGGTATTGTACGAAACGGTTGTCGCGTTAACAAAGCTTGTAGCGCCGATTTTGCCGCATACTGCAGAGGAAGTATGGGAGCACATTCCAAATCGAAAAGAAAAAGAAGAAAGCGTTCAACTTGTTGATATGCCAGAGACAATAAACATTGACGGCGAAGATGCGCTAGTAGCAAAATGGGATGCGTTTATGAACTTGCGCGATGATGTGTTAAAAGCGTTAGAAGTGGCGCGCAACGAAAAAGTGATTGGCAAATCGTTGACCGCAAGCGTTACGGTATATCCGACAAAAGAAGCGAGACAATTGCTTGAATCGATCGAAGAAGATCTAAAACAGTTATTTATCGTATCCGAGTTTACGATTGCAGATGACTATGAACACGCTCCAGAAGATGCGCAAAAATTGGCCAATGTGGCCGTTATCGTCAAACCGGCGGAAGGAGAAACATGCGAGCGTTGCTGGGTGGTGACTCCGGAAGTAGGAAAAGATGCGGATCATCCGACATTATGCCCTCGCTGCGCCCATATTGTGAAAGAACATTATTCCGCCTAAAGCTGGCGGAGCTGCCGAATTGCGGCGGCTCCGCTGTTTTTATTGCATCATCCAATTGTCTATAATTGCCTGATTATGCTACAATGCATTAGGTATGATATACGTGAGTGGGGGGAATATGGTGATATACTATATCATTGCGCTGGCGGTCATCGCCATCGATCAGTGGACGAAATGGCTCGTTGTAAAATATATGCAGCTTGGTGAAAGTATTTCGATCATTCCAAACGTGCTTTATATCACCTCACATCGTAACCGCGGAGCGGCATGGGGTATTTTACAAGGGCAGTTTTGGCTGTTTTATTTGATTACCGTAATCGTTGTCATTGGGTTAGTCGTCTATATTCAGCGTTTGCCGCGCGGAGAGCGGTTGTTTGGAATTGCTTTGGGCCTTATGCTTGGGGGAGCGATCGGCAATTTTATTGACCGGGTTTTCCGCAAAGAAGTCGTTGACTTTATTCATACATACATTGGCACATATAGCTTTCCAGTGTTTAATATTGCTGATTCCGCACTTTGTATCGGTGTAGCGCTTGTCTTTATTAAAACGTTTTTTGCTGGAAAAACTGAAAAGGAGAATCGGTAATGGATGTTATTCAATTTCATATTGATGCGGAATACGACAATGAACGAATTGATAAAGTGATTGCAGCATTAAATGAAGAATGGTCCCGTTCCAAAGTGCAGCAATGGATAAAAGAGGGGCTTGTCACCGTTAACGATCAGCATATCAAAGCGAATTACAAGAGTTCAGCTGGCGATGTTGTCGTCGTTCGCCTTCCGGAACCGGAGCCGCTTCATGTCGAGCCGGAGAATATTCCGTTAGATATTTATTACGAGGATGCTGATGTTCTTGTTGTCAATAAACCGCGCGGCATGGTCGTTCACCCAGCACCAGGACATATGCGCGGCACGCTCGTAAACGCCTTGCTTGCACATTGCACCGATTTATCAGGCATTAACGGAGTGCTTCGTCCGGGTATTGTGCATCGCATTGATAAAGATACATCTGGATTATTGATGGTTGCCAAAAACGATATGGCTCATCAGTCACTTGTCGATCAACTTATGAAAAAAACAGTGACACGAAAATATAAAGCGATTGTTCATGGAGTGATTCCGCACGATTATGGCACAATTGACGCGCCGATCGGCCGTGATAAACGAGATCGTAAAAAAATGACGGTAACAGAAGAAAACGGAAAAGAGGCGGTCACTCATTTCCGTGTGTTAGAACGTTTTCGTCACTATACGTTTGTCGAATGCCAATTAGAAACAGGAAGAACCCATCAAATTCGCGTGCATATGAAATATATCGGCTATCCGTTAGCGGGCGATCCGCAATACGGGCCGAAAAAGACGCTGCCAATTGACGGGCAGGCTTTACATGCAGGAGTGCTCGGATTTACCCATCCGCGCACTGGAGAATATTTGGAGTTTGAGGCGCCACTTCCGCCTGAGTTTGAGCATCTTTTACAATTGTTGCGAAAAGGTGATTGACAACTAGACAAAGAAAACGTACAATAAGGTCAAATGAATAAGAACCTTTAAATTCAGTCCTGTGAGGCTGAGAAGGGATCGGATCAGTATCAATATGATAACGTACGTAAGGCGCAGTATGTCTTGTTCTGTACGCGTGAACGGTTCCTCTCGCTTCCTGGGCGGGAGGATTTTTTTATGGAGGTGAAATGGCATGCAAAAGGCAGTCGTATTAGACGAACAAGCGATTCGCCGCGCATTGACGCGGATTGCCCATGAAATTATCGAACGCAACAAAGGCATTGATGATTGTGTGCTTATCGGTATTAAAACGCGCGGCATTTATTTAGCGAAACGATTAGCGGAACGGATTGAACAAATTGAAGGAAAAGCAGTCCCTGTTGGTGAATTAGATATTACATTGTATCGCGATGATTTAACGGTAAAAACGATCGACCACGAGCCGCTCGTGAAAGGAACGGATGTACCGTTTGATGTGACGAATAAAAAAGTAATATTAGTGGATGATGTATTGTTTACCGGACGAACGGTGCGCGCGGCGATGGACGCGGTGATGGACCTTGGGCGCCCGGCACAAATTCAGCTTGCGGTGCTTGTCGATCGCGGCCATCGCGAACTGCCGATCCGCGCTGATTTCGTCGGCAAAAACATTCCAACATCAAGCTCCGAATTGATTGTTGTTGAGTTGACGGAAGTCGATGAACTGGACCAAGTCAGCATTCATGAAAAATAAAAGCAATCCCTTTTAAATGCAGTCCCGAGAGGCTGCAAAAGGGACGGAAAGATAGGCTCGGACTATCTCTGTACCCTCTTTGCACCCTCAAGGGCAAAGAGGTTTTTTTATGCAAAAGAAGAAAGGAGTTTTTACGATGAACAAACCTGTGTTAGATATTCAAGACAGGCCATCGCCGATGCAATGGTTAACCCTTAGTTTACAACATTTGTTCGCTATGTTCGGGGCGACGATTTTAGTGCCTTATTTAGTCGGATTAAGCCCGTCGATCGCACTCATTTCCAGCGGGCTCGGAACGTTTGCTTTTCTCATGATCACGAAATGGCAGGTTCCTGCATACCTCGGTTCATCGTTTGCTTTCATCGCTCCTATTATTGCAGCGAAAACATCGGGAGGGCCAGGAGCGGCGATGATCGGCAGTTTTCTGGCAGGACTTGTGTATGGCATTGTGGCGCTCGTCATTAAAAAGGCTGGCTACCGTTGGATTATGAAGCTATTGCCGCCAATTGTCGTCGGACCGGTGATCATTGTGATCGGTCTTGGATTGGCGAATACCGCCGTGAATATGGCGATGAACAACCTCGATGGAAAATACAGTTTCACGTACTTTTCGGTTGCGCTTGTCACGCTTGCGGCAACGATTGTTTGCTCGATTTTCTTGCGCGGCATGCTCAGTTTAGTCCCGGTGCTAGCAGGGATTATCGTTGGTTATGTATACGCGCTTATTGTCGGGGTTGTTGATTTCTCGAAAGTCGCGGAAGCAAAATGGTTTGAAATGCCGGATTTTCTCCTTCCATTTGTCGATTATCCAGTTCACATCACGTGGGACATTGTGCTGCTAATGGTGCCAGTCGCGATAGTGACGCTATCTGAACACATCGGGCACCAGCTTGTGTTAAGTAAAGTTGTCGGGCGCGATTTAATTCAAAAACCAGGTTTGCATCGCTCGATTTTAGGAGATGGTACTGCGACGATGATTTCTGCGCTTATCGGCGGACCGCCAAAAACAACGTACGGCGAGAACATCGGAGTATTGGCGATTACGCGGGTCTATAGCGTCTACGTGTTAGCGGGCGCGGCGATGATTGCGATTATCTTTGGATTTATCGGAAAGGTAACCGCGCTTATTAGCTCGATTCCAACCCCGGTGATGGGAGGCGTGTCGATCTTGTTGTTCGGAATTATCGCCTCTTCCGGCTTGCGCATGCTTGTCGATAGCCGCATCGATTTTGGAGACAAACGCAACTTAGTCATCTCTTCTGTTATCTTAGTCATTGGAATTGGCGGCGCGGTGTTAAAAGTGACAGAACAATTCCAAATTCAAGGTATGGCGCTTGCGGCAATTATTGGTGTCCTCTTAAACCTTATTTTACCGGGTCGCCCGGAAGTAAACGAAAATATGTTTGAAGTAAAAGAAAATAGTAACGATCATGTGGCATAACTGCACCTTTTAATTAAGTCCAGAGAGACTTAAAAGGGTGTTACGACGAGAAGGAAAAAGGTAGATCGTTGTCTGGAAAGACGAAAGTTGCTTTCTGGTCCCTTTTTGCGAACTGTGTAACACCCTGTCTCTAGGCAGGGTGTTTTTTATGAAAAATCAAGCAAAGGAGAGAAAACGATGGCACATTTGTTTACATTGTCTGAACTGTCCGTCACGGAAATTATCCGATTATTAGAGGATGCGGAGCAATTTAGAAAAGGACATTTTTGGCGTCCGCCTGAACCGATGTTTATCGCCAACTTGTTTTTTGAACCAAGTACACGGACAAAATGCAGTTTTGAAATGGCGGAACGGAAACTAGGGCTTCACGTGATTCCGTTTGATGCTGATATGTCGAGCGTACAAAAAGGAGAAACATTGTACGATACGGTCCGCACGCTTGAGGCGATCGGGGTAACCGCGCTTGTTATTCGTCATTCGCAAGATGCGTATTTTGAAGAGCTTCGTCATACGGTCCGCACTCCCATCATTAACGCTGGTGACGGCTGCGGGCATCATCCGACGCAATCGCTCTTAGATTTGCTCACCATCCGGCAGGAGTTTGGCACATTTGCCGGGCTGACTGTAGCAATCATCGGGGATATTCGTCACAGCCGCGTAGCCCGCTCCAATGCCGAAGTGCTGACAAGACTCGGAGCGAAGGTGTTATTTTCGAGTCCCGAAGAATGGAAAGATGAAGCAAACCCATATGGTACGTATGTAGATATTGATACAGCGGTAGCGGAGGCGGATGTCGTCATGCTGCTGCGCATCCAGCATGAACGGCATGCGGAAAAAATGGGGCTGACAAAAGAACAGTATCATGAGCGCTATGGACTGACGATAAAGCGGGCGAAAAAGATGAAAGCAAACAGCATTATTTTGCATCCGGCGCCAGTCAATCGCGATGTCGAAATTGAAAGCAGCCTTGTTGAATCGGAACGCTCGCGCATTTTTAAGCAAATGGAAAACGGCGTTTATGTGCGGATGGCTGTGTTAAAACGAGCAATCGAAGAAGGGAGAATGGCCAATGGCAATTATTTTGAAAAATGGCAAGTCGTTCAATAAAGATGGTGTGATCGAACGGACGGAACTAAAAATCGAAAATGGATTTATTACCGCAATCGGCTCTAAGCTTCACATTGAAGAAGCAGACGAAGTTATCGATGTACAAGGGAAGTTGATATCAGCCGGATTTATCGATTTGCATGTTCACCTGCGCGAACCGGGCGGCGAAGCGAAAGAAACGATTGCCACCGGAACGCTGGCGGCAGCCAAAGGCGGTTTTACCACAGTGGCGGCAATGCCGAATACACGACCAGTGCCGGATACGAAAGAACAAATGGAATGGCTTTGCAAGCGAATCCGCGAAACGGCTTATGTCCATGTGCTTCCATATGCGGCCATTACGGTCGGCCAGCAAGGAACAGAGCTGACCGACTTTGCCGCATTAAAAGAAGCGGGTGCGTTTGCGTTTACCGATGACGGAGTAGGTGTGCAGTCCGCCGGCATGATGTATGAGGCGATGAAGCGGGCTGCTGCACTGGATATGGCGATTGTCGCCCATTGCGAAGATAACACGTTAACGAATCACGGTGTGGTGCATGATGGCGAATTTGCGCACCGCTACGGGCTATATGGAATTCCATCCGTATGCGAATCGGTACATATCGCACGTGATGTGCTATTAGCGGAAGCAACAGGATGTCACTACCATGTGTGCCATATTAGCACGAAAGAATCGGTCCGCGTTGTCCGCGATGCAAAACGGGCAGGAATTCGCGTCACCGCGGAAGTGACGCCGCATCATCTTCTTTTATGCGATGAAGATATTCCAGGCCCTGACGCGAATTATAAGATGAATCCGCCGCTTCGCAGCAAAGAAGACCGCGAGGCGTTAATCGAGGGGCTGCTTGATGGCACGATCGACTTTATCGCAACCGACCATGCCCCGCATACGGAAGCGGAAAAGCAAAAAGGAATCAATGCCGCCCCGTTTGGCATTGTCGGTTTGGAAACGGCGTTTCCGCTCCTTTATACCCACTTGGTCGAAACGAACATATTGACACTTAAGCAGCTGATTGATTTGCTGACGGTGAAGCCGGCTAAATGCTTCGGCTTGCCGCTTGGAAAGCTTGCTGTCGGCGAGAGGGCGGATATTACGATTATAGATTTAGAGACCGAAGAAGTAATTGATCCACAGACGTTTGTATCCAAAGGGAAAAATACTCCATTTACCGGTTGGAAATGTAAGGGTTGGCCGGTGATGACGTTTGTCGGCGGAAAACTAGTTTGGCAGAAAGGGAGAGAATAAATGAAACGGCAGCTTGTGTTAGAAGACGGTACGTTTTTTATCGGCGACGCGTTTGGCAGCACGGAAAAAATGGTCGGAGAAGTGGTGTTTAACACGGGTATGACCGGTTATCAAGAAATTTTAACCGATCCTTCTTATTGCGGACAAATTGTAACAATGACGTATCCGCTCATCGGCAATTATGGCATTAATCGCGATGATTTTGAATCGATTGAACCGCATGTTCATGGCTTCATTGTTAAAGAAGTATGCGACTCACCATCCAATTGGCGAAACGAAATGACGCTCGATCAGTATTTAAAAGAAAAACGGATCCCGGGGTTATCAGGAATCGATACGCGAAAATTAACGCGGATCATTCGAAAATATGGCACGCTCAAAGGAATGATCTGCGATTTAGATGCAAGCGTGCAAGAGGTTGTCGAATACTTGAAAACAACGGAACTGCCGAGAGATCAAGTGAAGCGCGTCTCGACAAAAAGCCCGTATCCAAGCCCGGGGCGAGGTTATCGCGTTGTCCTCGTTGATTTCGGCATGAAACATGGCATTTTGCGCGAATTAAATAAACGAAATTGCGATGTGATTGTGCTTCCATATAACGCGGCCGCGGAAGATGTATTGCGTTTGCACCCGGACGGAGTAATGTTATCAAACGGTCCTGGAGACCCGAAAGATGTGTCGGAAGCGATCGAAATGATTCGCGGCATTCTCGGCAAAGTGCCGCTCTTTGGCATCTGTCTCGGCCATCAGCTGTTCGCGCTTGCCTGCGGCGCCGATACGGAAAAAATGAAATTTGGCCATCGCGGCTCAAACCATCCAGTGAAGCATTTGGCGACGGGAAAAGTAGCGATCACTTCGCAAAATCACGGCTATACCGTCAAAGAAGAATCGTTGCACAATACAAGATTAGAAGTAACACACATCGCTTTAAACGACGGCACGATAGAAGGATTGCGCCATCTTGATTATCCGGCGTTTACGGTGCAATATCATCCGGAAGCATCACCTGGTCCTGAGGACGCCAACTCGTTATTTGATGAGTTTATCGCGATGATTCGCGAGTTTAAAAAGAAAGGGGAAATCGTCCATGCCTAAACGCCAAGATATTAAAACGATTTTAGTGATCGGTTCAGGCCCGATTGTCATCGGCCAGGCAGCGGAGTTTGATTATGCGGGCACACAGGCGTGCTTAGCGCTAAAGGAAGAAGGGTATAAAGTCATTTTAGTAAACTCCAATCCAGCAACGATTATGACCGATACCGAAATTGCCGACAAAGTATATATGGAGCCGCTCACGTTTGAATTTCTTGCGCGCATCATTCGCAAAGAACGTCCGGACGCGATTTTGCCGACGCTTGGCGGGCAAACGGGACTAAACTTGGCGGTGGAACTGGCAAAAGCCGGAGTGCTGGAAGAATGCGGTGTTGAAATTTTAGGAACAAAATTAGAGGCAATCGAAAAAGCAGAAGACCGCGAGCAATTCCGCGCCCTGATGAACGAACTCGGCGAACCCGTTCCGGAAAGTGAAATTATTCATAGCTTGGAAGAAGCATACGCTTTCGTCGAAAAGGTCGGCTATCCGGTCATCGTCCGCCCGGCGTTTACGCTCGGCGGCACCGGCGGCGGCATTTGCACGAATGAGGAAGAATTGATTGATATCGTTTCTACTGGGTTAAAACTAAGTCCTGTTCATCAATGTTTGTTGGAAAAAAGCATCGCCGGCTATAAAGAGATTGAGTATGAAGTGATGCGCGATGCCAACGATAACGCGATCGTCGTCTGTAACATGGAAAATATCGATCCGGTCGGCATTCATACCGGCGATTCGATCGTCGTCGCCCCAAGCCAGACGCTAAGCGACCGTGAATATCAATTGCTGCGCAACGCGTCGCTAAGAATCATTCGCGCCCTTGGCATCGAAGGCGGCTGCAACGTGCAGCTGGCGCTCGATCCGCATAGCTTCCATTACTACGTTATTGAAGTCAACCCGCGCGTCAGCCGCTCATCGGCGTTAGCGTCAAAAGCGACGGGCTATCCGATCGCCAAGCTTGCTGCAAAAATTGCCGTTGGCTTAACGTTAGATGAAATCATTAATCCGGTGACAGGAAAAACGTACGCCTGTTTTGAACCAACGCTCGATTACGTCGTGACGAAAATTCCGCGCTTTCCGTTCGATAAATTCGAATCAGCCAACCGCCGTCTTGGCACGCAAATGAAAGCCACAGGCGAAGTGATGGCGATCGGACGGACGATAGAAGAGTCACTGTTAAAAGCGGTTCGCTCCCTTGAGACGAACGTCTACCATCTCGAACTTAAAGATGCCGAAAATGTATCGGATGAGTTAATCGAAAAGCGGATTCGCAAAGCGGGAGATGAACGCCTCTTCTATATTGCCGAGGCGCTTCGCCGCGGTTTTACTGTCGAGCAAATTCACGAGTGGAGCCAAATTGACCGATTTTTCTTAACCAAAATCGAAAACATCGTCCGCTTTGAAAACGTTGTTCGTGACTATAAGGGAGATATCGAAGTACTGCGAAAAGCGAAAGAAATGGGCTTTTCCGATGTAGCCATCGCCAAGCTTTGGAACAAGAGTGAGCGCGATGTATATGAGATGCGCAAACAAGCAGGAATCATTCCTGTATATAAAATGGTGGATACATGCGCGGCGGAATTTGAATCAGAAACGCCGTATTACTACAGCACGTACGAAGACGAAAACGAATCGGTCGTCACCGACCGAGAAAGCGTCGTTGTGCTCGGCTCAGGACCAATTCGCATCGGGCAAGGGATTGAATTCGATTATGCGACCGTTCATTCGGTCTGGGCGATTAAAGAAGCGGGCTATGAGGCGATTATTATCAACAACAATCCGGAAACGGTGTCCACCGACTTCAGCATATCGGACAAATTATATTTCGAGCCGTTAACCATTGAAGATGTGATGCATGTCATTGATTTAGAAAAGCCGATCGGGGTTATCGTACAATTCGGCGGCCAGACGGCAATCAACTTGGCGGCCGAATTAGCGGCGCGCGGCGTCCGCATTTTAGGAACGTCGCTTGAGGACTTAGACCGCGCCGAAGACCGTGACAAATTTGAACAAACGTTATCGGAGCTAGGCATTCCGCAACCGCAAGGAAAAACGGCATTTTCCGTCGGGGAAGCGGTGCGGATTGCTGAGGAAATCGGCTATCCGGTGCTTGTTCGTCCATCATACGTTCTGGGCGGGCGCGCAATGGAAATCGTGTATCAAGAAGAAGAGCTATTGCACTACATGGAGCATGCCGTCAAAGTAAACCCGCAGCATCCGGTTCTCATCGATCGTTATTTAATCGGAAAAGAAATCGAGGTGGATGCGATTTCTGACGGAGAAACGGTGTTTATCCCGGGAATTATGGAACATATCGAACGGGCGGGCGTGCATTCCGGCGACTCAATTGCCGTTTATCCGCCGCAAACGTTAACGGAGGACATCAAGCAAAAAATCGTCGATTACACGATTAAACTGGCAAGAGGATTGCACATTGTTGGATTATTGAATATCCAATTTGTTATGTATCAAGGCGAAGTGTACGTGCTGGAAGTAAATCCGCGTTCAAGCCGCACGGTGCCGTTTTTAAGCAAAATTACCAATGTACCGATGGCGAATATCGCGACGAAAGTCATTTTAGGAGCGAAACTCACGGAACTTGGCTATGAAACAGGTTTGAAACAAGAAAGCGAAGGAGTATACGTGAAAGCGCCGGTCTTCTCATTTGCCAAACTGCGCAACGTTGATATTTCGCTCGGTCCGGAAATGAAATCAACCGGCGAAGTGATCGGCAAAGACGTGACATTTGAGAAAGCGTTATATAAAGGATTAGTTGCTTCGGGAATCCATATTCGTCCATACGGAGCTGTCCTATTGACGATTGCCGATAAAGATAAAGAAGATGCGATTGAACTTGCGAGACGTTTCTATCAAATTGGCTATCAGCTACTTGCGACAAACGGCACGGCGGAAGCGTTAAAAGCAGCGGACATTCCGGTAACCATCGTCAATAAAATCCATTCCGCATCGCCGAACATTTTAGATGTGATTCGTCAAGGGAAGGCGCAAGTTGTCATCAACACGCTTACAAAAGGAAAACAGCCGGAAAGCGATGGATTCCGCATTCGCCGTGAAGCGGTCGAAAACGGCATTCCATGCTTAACATCGCTGGATACGGCGAAGGCGATGCTTCAAGTCATCGAATCGATGACGTTTTCGACAACGGCGATGACACAAGGGATGGTGCGTGCATGATGAAACAAGAACAGATGAGGGTTGTCCGTCACAAGCCGATTGCAAAAAACATTTACGAACTAACGTTAAGCGGCCATTTAGTTGAGGAAATGAATGCACCAGGCCAATTTGTCCATGTGAAAGTGACTTCGCAAGCGGACCCGCTCCTGCGCCGTCCGCTTAGCCTTTGCCGCATCGATCAAGATGCGAGGGAATGTACGCTCATTTATCGGAAAGAAGGAATTGGCACGACATTGCTTTCGGAAAAACGGCCTGGGGAAACAATCGACGTGCTCGGCCCGCTCGGAAACGGATTTCCACTCGATGCCGTAGAGAAAGGACAGCGCGCGCTTTTTGTCGGCGGCGGCATCGGTGTTCCTCCGCTTTACGAATTAGCGAAACAACTTGTCAAAAAAGGAGTTATCGTCACAAGCGTGCTCGGCTTTCAAACGAAAGAGGTCGTCTTTTATGAACGGGAGTTTGCAGAGTTCGGGGAAACGTATATCGCCACTGTCGATGGCTCTCACGGAACGAAAGGATTTGTCACCGATGTCATCCATGAGCGGGCGATTTCGTTCGACGTCTTGTACGCGTGCGGGCCGAAACCGATGTTAAAGGCACTAGAACAAATGTTTCCAGATAAAGAAGTATATCTTTCATTAGAAGAGCGGATGGGTTGCGGCATCGGCGCGTGTTTTGCCTGCGTCTGCCGTGTTCCTGGCAGTAAAACGGCGTATAAAAAAGTATGCAGCGACGGTCCTGTGTTTAAAGCCGGGGAGGTGGTGTTATGAACCGTTTAGCGGTCGAACTGCCTGGGCTTTCGCTTAAAAATCCGATTATGCCGGCGTCAGGATGTTTCGGATTTGGCCGCGAATACGCGCAATTTTATGACTTAAGCAAGCTTGGCGCGATTATGATCAAAGCGACAACAAAAGAACCTCGCTTTGGCAATCCGACGCCAAGAGTGGCGGAAACGCCAAGTGGAATGCTAAACGCCATCGGTTTGCAAAACCCAGGCTTAGAAAAAGTAATGGAAGAAGAACTGCCGTGGCTTGCGCAATTTGATGTTCCGATTATCGCGAATGTGGCTGGCTCGACGATGGAGGAATATGTAGAGGTTGCCAAACATATTTCCAAAGCGCCAAATGTTCGCGCGCTCGAGCTCAATATTTCCTGTCCAAATGTCAAAAAAGGCGGCATTGCGTTTGGCACCGTTCCGGAAATTGCCGCAGAACTCACGAAGCTCGTGAAAGAAGTGTCCGAAGTGCCTGTCTATGTCAAACTTTCGCCAAACGTCACCAATATTGTCGAAATGGCGAAAGCGATTGAAGCGGCGGGAGCGGACGGACTAACGATGATTAATACACTTCTTGGCATGCGCATCGATGTGAAAACTGCAAAGCCGATTTTGGCGAACCGAACCGGGGGATTATCGGGACCGGCGATTAAGCCGATTGCGATCCGCATGATTTACGAAGTAAGCCAAGCCGTTTCGATTCCGATTATCGGCATGGGCGGCGTTCAATCTGCCGAAGATGTCATTGAGTTTTTCTATGCCGGCGCCAGCGCCGTCGCAATTGGGACGGCGAATTTTATCGACCCGTTCGTCTGCCCGAACATTATTGACAAACTGCCGGCGCTTTTGGACGAGCTTGGCATCGACCACATTTCCGAATGCACGGGAAGGAGCTGGAAAAAAGGTGAACGATCCGTTTATTGTGGCGCTTGATTTTTCATCGAGCAAGGAAGTACGAACATTTTTACAACCATTTTCTCATACATCGCTATTTGTCAAAGTGGGAATGGAATTATACTATCAAGAAGGCCCCGCGATCATTCATTGCTTAAAAGAACAAGGACATCGGATTTTCCTTGATTTAAAGCTGCATGATATTCCGAATACGGTCAAACGCGCCATGCAGGGATTGGCCCGTTTAGAGGTCGATTTAGTCAACGTCCATGCCGCCGGTGGAACGCGGATGATGGAAGCGGCGCTCGAAGGATTAGAAGCGGGAACGCCAAACGGAGCGCGCCGTCCATATTGCATCGCCGTCACGCAACTGACGAGCACAAGCGAGCAAATGCTGCATAACGAACTTTGGATCGGCCGGACAATGGAAGAAACGGTGCTTCATTACGCGGCACTGGCGAAACAAAGCGGGCTTGACGGGGTCGTCTGCTCGGCGAAAGAAGTGCCGCTTATCCGCAAACATTGCGGAGAAGCCTTTTTGACCGTTACCCCAGGCATTCGCTTTGCCGATGACGAAAAAAATGATCAAGTCCGCGTCGTCACCCCATATGAAGCAAAAAAACTCGGCGCAAGCTTTATCGTCATCGGTAGAAGCATTACCCGCGCAGAAAATCCAATTGCAGCTTACAAGCGTTTGCAACAGGAATGGAAGGGAGAAGAGAAGAAATGAAAAAAGA
Source organism: Parageobacillus sp. G301 (assembly GCF_030268025.1). Taxonomy (NCBI): domain Bacteria; kingdom Bacillati; phylum Bacillota; class Bacilli; order Caryophanales; family Anoxybacillaceae; genus Parageobacillus; species Parageobacillus sp. G301. The sequence goes on along the minus strand of NZ_BSDB01000001.1, from coordinate 1,171,700 downwards.
AATCGCTGCACATTTGCTTGAAATTGGTGCGGTATCGCTAGAGCCGCAAGAACCGTTTACCTGGTCGTCCGGATTGAAATCGCCGATTTATTGCGATAACCGTCTTACACTTGCGTATCCGAACGTACGAAACGCGATCGCCGATGGGCTCACTAAGCTGATCCGCGCACATTTTTCAGACGTCGAAGCAATCGCCGGAACCGCCACAGCCGGCATTCCACATGCAGCATGGGTGAGCGAACGTCTAAACTTACCGATGTGCTACGTGCGCAGCCAAGCAAAAGGCCACGGAAAAGGAAAGCAGATTGAAGGAAAAGTCGACAAGGGGCAAAAGGTCGTTGTCGTTGAGGACTTAATTTCTACAGGCGGAAGCTCTTTGAATGCCGGTCGCGCATTGCGGGAAGCAGGCTGCCAAGTACTTGGCATCGTCGCCATTTTTACGTATGGACTCGAAAAAGCAAAACGGGCATTTGCGGAAAATAACGTAGAAGTGTATACACTGACGGATTACGACACACTTATTAAAACCGCAGTCGAACTGGGCGTCGTGACAGAACAAGACCTCGCCACTTTGAGAAAATGGCGGGAAAACCCGGAAGAGTGGGGAAAATAAAATGGATGCGAGTAAGAGAGCGCACAGCGGAATGCGCTCTTTTTTTCATGATCCCGCTCCGCTCTTTTGCTCAAGGTGAGCAGGTAATATAATAGAAGTATATATAAGAGAGGAAAAGAGGGATTATGATGTCCTTACCGCGATTTTCCAACGTTTCGTATGAAGAATATTTAGCGCTGCGGGAGAAAAGCGAAGACCGCTTGGAATATATTGACGGCGTCGTGTATATGACTCCTTCCCCAAGCATTAAACATCAGCTTGTTTCGAGCAATATTCATACGCAGTTCGGAATTTATTTGAAAGGGAAAAAGTGCAAAGTATTTGCCGCGCCGACAGACATTGAGTTAGTTAGCGAGAAGTTTCCTGATCGAAAAGTGGTCATTCCCGACCTTAGCATTATTTGTGGTGAAAAAGGGTTTACCGAGACGAAATATGTCGGTGTTCCTACACTGATTGTGGAAATATTAAGCCCTTCCAATCAGGCGCATGATTTAGTGACAAAGTTTAACTTATATATGGCCTACGGTGTGAAAGAATATTGGATTGTGAATCCGATGAAGGACGCGATTACGGTTTATACGTTAAATGAGGAAGGATTATATGAACAAGCCGATATTAAAGCAGGGACGGGCGTTGTCCAATCGGTTTGTTTTCTGGGGTTGGCATTAAATCTCGAAGAAATATTCACATAAAGAAATACCTCCCAACACGAAGCGTGGGAGGTATTTGTTATGTTATTGCTTTTTCATTCGAATCACCAAATCCTCATCCGGCGTAACGTAAATCGTCTGCTGGTTTTCGTAAATCACGAAACCCGGCTTGGCTCCGCTCGGTTTTTTCACATAGCGGATGCGCGTGTAGTCGACGGGAACGGAGCTCGATTGGCGCGCTTTGCTGAAATAGGCGGCGAGGTTGGCAGCTTCGATGATCGTTTGTTCCGACGGGTTTTTGCTGCGAATGACGACGTGTGAGCCGGGAATGTCTTTTGTATGCAGCCAAATCTCGTCTTTATGCGCTAGTTTTGTCGTTAAATAATCGTTTTGCTTGTTGTTTTTCCCAACTAGAATTTCCGTGCCGTCGCTTGCGACGTAGCGATCCAGCTCGATCTTTCGCGGTTTTTGCTTTTTCGTTTGTTTGGTGGCGCGCGCCCGCAAATATCCTTGTTCGATCAACTCCTCGCGAATTTCCTCGACATCTTTCGGCGCAGCGGTTTCCAGCTGCTGGAGAAGCGTATTGAAATAAGCGATTTCTTCGTTCGTGCGCTTAATTTGTTCTTGGACGACGTTTAACGAGTTTTTCGCTTTTTGGTATTTTTGAAAATAGCTTTGCGCGTTTTTCGACGGCGATTTTTGCGGATCGAGCGGAATCGTCACCGTCGCGCCGTTTTCGTCGTAATAGTTGATCACTTCGATTTCTTTCATTCCCCGCTCGATAGCGTACAGGTTAGCGGTTAACAGTTCCCCGTAAAGCCGATATTGTTCTGCTTGTTTTGCCTCCTCTAATGTTTGTTTCAGCTTGATCAGCTTTTTTTCATTTTTCGCTTTTTCGTTCACAATAAACCGCTCGAGATCGTGAGCTTGCTGTTTCACGCGGTCGCGTTCAGCCTTGCCAAAGTAGAAACGGTCCAATAGTTCGCTTGGCGTGGCAAACGCTTTTGCTTCTGCCTGCAAGTGGGTAAGCGGAAGCACGTAAAACCATTCTTTTTCGCCATTCGTGTACATCGCCGGCGCAAAGCGATGGGCGCGCACTTCATCCATCAACGAGATAAAGCTTTTTGGAAGTGTTGCCCGATTCGCGAGCCCGGCGCGAAAAACGATTTCTTTTGCTAAGAGCGGCGAAATGCCCGAAAATGCAGCAACGAGCTGCTCCGCTAATTTCCCCGCCTGAAAATCAATTTTTTTCAAGACTGTTTCTTCGGTTGCTTCAAGCGGATTTATTTTCCCATGCGATGGCGGTGCGATGTACTCATGGCCAGGAAGCACCGTACGATACCGGTTGACGGCAGGGGAGAGGTGTTTAATGCTGTCGATAATCGTGTTTGTATCTTTGTCGATCAAAATAATGTTGCTATGCCGTCCCATAATTTCGATGATGAGCTGTCTGGTATGGATATCGCCAATCTCGTTTCTCCCTTTTGTCTCAATAGTGATGATGCGGTCGAAATCGACTTGGCGGATCGCTTCGATGATGCTTCCTTCTAAATGTTTGCGCAAAAGCATACAAAACATCGGCGGTTCTGCCGGATTGTCATACGTCTCATTTGTTAAATGAACGCGCGCATAGCTCGGATGCGCAGACAGCAGCAATTTATAATTTCGCCCGTACGAGCGGATTTGCAATACGAGTTCGTGGGCAAACGGCTGATGAATTTTCGTGATGCGCCCTCCTTCAAGCGCTTGTTGCAACTCTTTTGTTATTGCGTATGTAAATACTCCGTCAAATGCCATGGAAAAACACCTTTCTGCTCATTTTTTACATTAATATCATATCATTTTTTTGGACATGTCTGAATAAGCTTTCATAGAGAAGCGAAGAGGAGGGAGAAACGTCGATGCAATGGCATACGCTCGCATCCAATGAAGTCGCGAAGGAAACGAACACAAACATCGCTACAGGATTAACGACAGAAGAAGCGAAAAAGCGTCTGAAACGGTTCGGATATAACGAATTAAAAGAAGCGAAAAAACAGTCGGCGCTTTTGTTGTTTTTGAATCAGTTTAAAGATTTTATGGTGCTTGTGTTGCTGGTTGCTACCGTTATTTCGGGACTGCTAGGCGAATATGTCGATGCGGTTGCCATCATTGTTATTGTCATCATGAACGGGTTTTTAGGATTTTTCCAAGAACGGCGTGCCGAGAAATCATTAGAGGCGCTGAAACAACTATCGGCACCGCAGGCGACGGTATTGCGCGATGGGGAATGGATGAAAATTCCATCGCAAGAACTTGTTGTCGGCGATATTATCAAATTTTCAAGCGGAGACCGAATCGGAGCCGATGTTCGCTTAATTGATGCAAAAGGGCTGGAAATCGAAGAATCGGCGCTAACGGGTGAGTCGGTGCCAACGGCGAAATCAGCCGCACCGCTTATGAACGAAAATGCTGCGATCGGTGACTTACATAATATGGCTTTCATGGGCACCCTTGTAACAAGAGGAAGCGGCGTTGGCATTGTGATTGCAACGGGAATGAAAACGGCGATGGGACAAATTGCGAATCTGCTTCAAGAAGCGGAAACGGTGATGACTCCGTTGCAGCGCAGGCTCGAGCAACTTGGGAAAATTTTAATTGCTGTTGCCCTGCTGCTTACAATTCTCGTTGTCGCAGTCGGTGTCATTCAAGGGCACGACTTATATGAAATGTTTTTAGCAGGTGTTTCGCTAGCGGTCGCCGCGATCCCAGAAGGATTGCCAGCGATTGTAACGATTGCGCTCGCGCTTGGTGTGCAGCGGATGATTAAGAAAAACGCGATTGTCCGCAAATTACCGGCTGTGGAAACGCTAGGATGCGCTTCTGTCATTTGTTCCGACAAAACGGGAACAATGACGGAAAACATGATGACGGTGACGCATATTTGGGCAAGCGGGAAAAACTTTTCAGTCAGCGGTACAGGGCTTGAAACATCCGGGCAATTTTATGAAAACGGCCATCCTGTTGATCTAAGAAAGGATACAGTCTTACATCAATTGCTTACGTTTGGAGTGCTTTGCAATAGTTCACAATTAAGAGAAAAAGAAAAACGTCGTTACATTGACGGCGATCCGACCGAAGGCGCTTTGCTTGTCGCCGCGATGAAGGCGGGATTGACGAAAGAACGCATCGAAAACGAATTTACCGTGGAGCAAGAATTTCCGTTTGATTCGGAACGGAAAATGATGACGGTCATTGTGAAAGATAAAGCAGGCAAACGATTCATTGTGACAAAAGGGGCCCCAGACGTATTGTTGCAAGTGAGTAAGCAAATTTGGTGGAACGGCCGTGAGCAAATGATGACAACGGCATGGAGAAAGACTGTAAAAGATGTCATCCATCAAATGGCGAGCCAAGCGCTCCGCACGATTGCGATTGCTTATCGCCCGCTTCAAGCTTATGAGCGAATTACTTCAGAAAAAGAGGCCGAGAAAAATCTCGTGTTTATCGGAATTCAAGGAATGATCGATCCGCCGCGCCCAGAAGTGAAAAAAGCGGTGCAGCAGTGCAAGGAAGCGGGCATTAAAACAATCATGATCACTGGTGATCATGTGCTTACCGCCAAAGCGATTGCCAAGCAGCTTGGGGTGCTGCCGCCGAACGGAAAAGTAATGGACGGCCCAACGTTGTCGCGGCTTTCGGTAGATGAACTTGAAGAAGTGGTCGATGATATTTATGTATTTGCCCGCGTTTCTCCGGAACATAAATTAAAAATTGTAAAAGCATTGCAACGGCGAGGGCATATTGTATCGATGACGGGCGACGGCGTGAACGACGCCCCGGCAATTAAGGCGGCCGATATAGGTGTGGCGATGGGACGGTCCGGAACGGATGTTGCGAAAGAAGCGGCTTCGCTTGTGTTATTAGATGATAATTTCGCAACGATTCAAGCGGCGATTCAAGAAGGAAGAAATATTTACGAAAACATTCGCAAATTTATCCGCTATTTGTTAGCATCCAATGTTGGAGAAATTTTAGTCATGTTGTTTGCGATGCTGCTTGCTTTGCCTCTTCCGCTTGTGCCGATTCAAATTTTATGGGTGAACCTCGTTACCGACGGCCTTCCGGCGATGGCGTTAGGGATTGACCGCGCCGAAGAAAATGTAATGAAACGTCCGCCGCGCCATCCGAAAGAAGGGGTGTTTGCTCGCGGACTTGGCTGGAAAATTGTCAGCCGCGGCTTTGCCATCGGAATGGTGACGTTGGCAGCGTTTATGACCGCGTATGAACGAAGCGGGCATGAGCTTGTTTATGCACAGACGGTGGCGTTTGCGACGTTAGTGTTGGCGCAGCTTATTCATGTATTCGACTGCCGGTGCGAACGCTCGATTTTTGACCGCAATCCGTTTGAAAATATATACCTTGTTGGAGCAGTCATCATATCAATATTGTTATTGCTTATCGTGATTTACTATCCACCGCTGCAGGGAATTTTTCATACCGTGCCGATCGCTTCGTTTGATTGGCTGCTCATTATTGGTTTAGCGGCGCTTCCAACATTTTTGTTTTCCGGTTCGCTTTTTACGAGAAAATAAAAAAGAGATATGATATAATATCCAAGGTGATAGAGGATCACTCTATGACCTTTTCTTTTTTGGATTTCACACAAACGGATGTGATGACATGGTTTATAGCATGACAGGCTTTGGACGCAGCACGAAAAAGAATGAACAGCTAAGCATTACCGTGGAAATGAAGTCAGTGAACCATCGCTTTTGTGAAATTTTCATCCGCATTCCTAGACAATGGATTGTTTTTGAGGATAAAATAAAAAAAGCAATTTTGCAGTACGTGAAACGAGGAAAAATCGAAGTTTTTGTCAATATCGAAGGCGATGGATTAGTGAAGCGAAAATTACATATTGATTGGGATTTAATGAAGGAGTATTATAATAGTTTGCAAAGAGCGAATGAGCAATTTTCTTTGCATGATCGTGTGACACTTTCCCACTTATTTCAGCTCGAAGGTGTTGCGGAAATTATTGAAGAAGAAACCGACAATGAGGAAATGGAGCAACTGTTACTTGCAGCAGTCAAAGAGGCAGCAGAGCAACTTGCATTTATGCGTAAGCAGGAAGGTGAGGCGCTCCTTGTTGATATAAAAACGCAGCTTTCTAGTATTGAAAAAAGTGTGCAAGCGATTGAGGAGTGGGCTCCTTGCGTCATTGATCATTATCGCGAGCGGTTAATGAAACGTATCAATGAGCTTGTTCCACTTCCTGCCGATGAGTCACGCATTTTAACAGAGGTGGCGATTTTCGCGGAAAAAGCGGATATTAACGAAGAGCTAAAGCGGATTCGCAGCCACCTTAAGCAAGTTGCCGCAACGCTCGAAAAAGACGAACCAATCGGTCGAAAGCTTGACTTTTTAGTACAAGAGTTAAACCGGGAAGTGAATACGATCGGGGCAAAGGCGAACGATAGCCGAATTGCTGCGCAAGTAGTAGAGATGAAAAGCGCGCTCGAAAAGATGAAAGAGCAAGTGCAAAATATCGAGTAATCGTTTAGAACTGTCCAATTGCGGCAACAATAATTTTTATGGCAGGTGGGCATTTCGTGGGGATAAAATTTATTAATATCGGATATGGAAATATGGTATCAGCCGCTCGCATTATTACGATTGTCAGCCCCGATTCAGCACCAATTAAACGAATTATTCAAGATGCGAGAGAAAGCGGAAAATTAGTTGATGCCACTCATGGAAGGAGAACACGGGCTGTCATTATTATGGACAGCGATCATGTCATATTATCTTCCGTTCAACCGGAAACAGTAGCCAATCGTTTATATGGAAGCGATGATTTATCGGAGGAAGGGTAGGGTTTTATATATCTATGAGTGAAAGAGGATTATTGATTGTGTTGTCTGGACCGTCTGGCGTTGGAAAAGGAACGGTGCGAAAAGCATTGTTTTCCCAGCCGGATATTAATTTGCATTATTCCGTTTCCGTAACGACAAGGAAACCGCGGGAAGGAGAAGTCGATGGTGTCGATTACTTCTTTAAAACGCGCGAAGAATTTGAGCAAATGATTCGTGAAAACAAATTGCTTGAGTGGGCAGAATACGTTGGCAATTACTATGGAACTCCAATTGATTATGTGGAAAAAACGTTGCAAGAAGGAAAAGATGTGTTCTTGGAAATTGAAGTGCAAGGGGCGCTTCAAGTGCGCAAAGTGTTTCCGGAAGGTCTTTTTATCTTCCTTGCCCCTCCAAGTTTAAGCGAATTGGAAAAGCGAATTATAGCGCGCGGTACAGAGTCAGAAGAGCTCATTCAAAATCGTTTGAAAGCAGCAAAAGAAGAACTTGAAATGATGGATGCTTACGATTATGTCGTGGAAAACGATAAAGTCGAGCTCGCGTGCGAGCGGATTAAAGCGATCGTGATTGCTGAACATTGCCGACGAGAACGTGTGGCAAAACGCTATAAAAAAATGTTGGGGGTGGAATAAAACATGTTATATCCTTCCATCGATCTATTGATGCAAAAGGTCGATTCGAAATATAAGCTTGTTACGGTTGCAGCGAAACGCGCTCGTCAACTTCAGGAAAATGAAGAATTAACCATTAAAAATCCGGTGTCGAAAAAATTTGTTGGGCAAGCTTTAGAGGAAATTGCTGCGGACCATATCGAATTAGTAGAAGAAAAATAACAACCTAGCTGTTAGGTTGTTATTTTTTTACAAAAGTATAGTAGAGGTGTTTCTAATATGGTGAATGGAAAGAACATTTTATTATGTGTAACAGGGGGAATTGCAGCTTATAAAGCCGCTGCCTTAACGAGCCAATTAACCCAGCGCGGTGCCAATGTGAAAGTAATGATGAGTGAAGCTGCCTGTCAATTCATTACTCCGCTTACATTCCAAGCATTATCGCGCAACGAAGTATATGTGGATACATTTGAAGAAAAAAATCCAGCGGTAATTGCTCATATTGATGTTGCAGATTGGGCTGATCTTGTTCTTGTTGCCCCTGCTACCGCCAATACAATTGGAAAATTGGCAAACGGCATTGCCGACAACATGATTACAACAACGCTTTTAGCGACAAAAGCGCCGGTATGGATCGCGCCGGCAATGAATGTTCATATGTACGAACATCCGGCGGTGCAAGCCAATATCGAAACGCTATATCGCTTTGGCTATCGCTTTATTGAGCCGTCGGAAGGGTATTTAGCTTGCGGATATGTCGGAAAAGGGAGACTAGAAGAACCAGAAAAAATTATTGACAATATCGAAACATATTTTGCCTCTCTCAATCCTTTCTTAAAAGGAAAAAAAGTGCTTGTCACCGCGGGACCGACGCGTGAAAAATTAGATCCTGTCCGCTTTTTTTCCAATCGTTCCACAGGGAAAATGGGCTATGCGATTGCGGAAGCGGCAGCGCGCTTTGGTGCGGAGGTGACACTCATTTCTGGTCCTACGGAGCTGGATGCGCCAGCAAACGTAGAAACCGTTCGAGTAGAGTCTGCGCAAGAAATGTATGAAGCGGTGATGGATCGCTTTCCGCATGTGGATATCGTCATCAAAACGGCGGCGGTGGCTGACTATCGACCGAAGCATGTGTTTGATCAAAAAATAAAAAAACAGCCGGGCGACTATGTGATTGAAATGGAAAGAACGATTGATATTTTAAAAACGCTAGGTGAACAAAAAACGACGCAAATTTTAGTCGGATTTGCGGCAGAAACGGACCATGTTGAGGAATATGCCCGGCAAAAATTAGAAAGCAAACGGCTGGATATGGTCGTTGCCAACAACGTCTCGGAAGAAGGAGCAGGGTTTGCTGGCGACACGAATATTGTGACTATTTTCAAACGCGACGGCTCCGTACGTTCGCTGCCGCTTTTGCCGAAAAAACAAGTAGCGGAAGAAATTTTAAAAGAAATTCATTATTATATCGAGGCGATTCGATGAAAGTAGCAGCGGTTATTGTAGATGTTCCTTCGCGTCAGACGGATCGGCCTTTTGATTATGCCATCCCTAAAAAATGGGAAGATGTATTGCAGCCAGGCATGCGTGTCACCGTTCCGTTCGGTCCGCGGCGATTGCAAGGGTTTGTGATCGATATTAAGTCTCACTCGGACGTAAAAACATTGAAACCGATTGAAGAAGTGTTAGACGTCACCCCTGTATTAAACGAAGAGCTGCTCGAGCTAGGGAAATATTTAACAGAAACGACGCTTTGTTTTGCGATTTCCGCTTATCAAGCGATGCTTCCGGCGGCGATGAAAGCAAAATATGAAAAGGAAATCCGGCTCGTTCGTACAGAAAATCGCTTTTTACTGCCAGAAGCGATTCAGCCGCTTTTTGTGGATCGTACTGCCATTGATTGGAAAGAAGTAGAGCATAGCGATCTGCTTAGGCCGCTGCAAAAGGCGATTCAACAAGGCTATTTAGAAGTCGTATACCATGTAAAAGAAAAAGCAACAGCGAAAACGGTAAAGTACGTGGAACTGGCGCAATCGCATGAAGAAATCGCGCGTGCCATTAACGCATTGCCGGCAAACGCCGCCAAGCAAAAACAGTTGTTAACGGTTCTTCTGTCTGCGGATGAAGCAATGCCATTGAAACAGCTGTTAGAGCAGACCGATGCTTCCTATGCTTCGCTGAAAGCGTTGGCCGCAAAAGGACTCGTTGTAGAAAAAGAAATCGAAGTATATCGCGATCCATATGAGCATCGTTCGTTTTCAAAAACAGCGCCGCTTCCGCTTACCGATGAGCAAGAAAAAGCGCTTTCCGCCATTGTTGAGCGCGTAAGAGCCAATGAGCATGATGTGTTTTTGCTATACGGCGTGACGGGAAGCGGAAAAACAGAAGTTTACATGCAAGCGATTGAAGAAGTATTGCGGCAAGGAAAAGAAGCGATTGTTCTTGTTCCGGAAATTTCGCTGACGCCGCAAATGGTCGAACGGTTTAAAGGGCGTTTCGGTTCACAAGTGGCAGTGCTTCATAGCGGTTTATCTGTCGGTGAAAAATATGATGAATGGCGAAAAATTCATCGGAAAGAAGTGCAGCTTGTCGTCGGCGCCCGTTCAGCGATTTTCGCTCCGTTTGAAAATCTCGGTATGATTATTATTGATGAGGAACATGAGACAAGTTACAAACAAGAAGAAAATCCGCGTTATCACGCCCGTGATGTGGCGATTTACCGAGCCCGTGTCCACGGATGTCCTGTCGTGCTCGGCAGCGCTACTCCTTCGCTTGAATCGTTTGCGCGGGCGAAAAAAGGGGTATATCAGTTACTGACATTACAAAAGCGGATAAGCGATAATGGGATGCCGGACGTTCATGTTGTAGATATGCGGGAAGAACTGCGGAGCGGAAACCGTTCGATGTTTTCGCGCTTGTTATTCGAAAAGTTGAAAGACCGCCTTCATAAAGGAGAACAGTCTGTATTGTTTTTAAATCGGCGCGGCTATTCGACATTTGTTATGTGCCGTGATTGCGGTTATGTGATTCGTTGTCCGCATTGTGATATTTCATTGACGTATCATCGGGTCGAGCAGCGATTAAAATGCCATTATTGCGGACACGAGGAGCCGATTGCGTATCGCTGTCCATCATGCGGAAGTGAGCATATTCGCTTTTTTGGAACGGGAACGCAAAAAGTGGAAGAAGAATTGACGAAACTGCTTCCCGAAGCGCGCGTGATCCGCATGGATGTCGACACAACGAGCCGCAAAGGCGCCCACGAACGGCTGCTTGCTGAGTTTGGCGCAGGGAAGGCCGATATTTTGCTTGGCACACAAATGATTGCCAAAGGTCTTGATTTTCCAAAAGTAACGCTTGTCGGCGTGTTGGCCGCAGATACGATGCTCCATCTTCCTGATTTTCGCGCTTCAGAAAAAACATTTCAGCTATTGACACAAGTAAGCGGGCGCGCCGGGCGCCACGAGCTTCCCGGCGAAGTCGTCATCCAAACGTATACGCCGGAGCATTACAGCATCACGCTTGCCGCTAAACACGATTATGATGCATTTTATCAAAGAGAAATGGTGCTTCGTAAAATGTACGGATACCCGCCATTTTACTATTTGACATTAATCACCGTATCCCACTCGGAAATAACGAAAGCGGTGGCTGTGACAGAAAAGATTGCGGCGTATTTGCGGGCGCAGCTGTCGAATGAAGCGATCATTCTTGGCCCTGTCGCTTCACCGATTGCTCGACTTCATGATAGATATCGCTATCAATGCATGATAAAATACAAACGGGAGCCGAACATGACACGGGTATTAAAAGCGGTTATCGATCGTTATCAGCACGATGTTTCCCAAGGAGATTTATTGATTACGATCGATACAAACCCATATACAATGATGTAAATGGAGGAATTGTGTTGGCAATCTTACCAATTGTAACATACCCAGCGGATATTTTAGAAACGGTGTGCGAACCGGTAAAACAATTTGACCGTCAGCTTATTCAGCTGTTAAATGACATGTATGAAACAATGATAGATGCAGACGGCGTCGGCTTAGCCGCGCCTCAAGTCGGAATCGCGAAACAAATTGCCGTTGTTGATGTCGGTGACGATCACGGCCGGATTGAACTGATCAATCCGCGCATTATAGAAGCGCGCGGGGAGCAAATCGGTCCGGAGGGCTGTCTAAGTTTTCCAGGGCTGTTTGGTGAAGTAAAACGCGCCAATTATGTAAAAGTTCGTGCTCAAGATCGGCGCGGTCGGGTGTTTACGCTTGAAGCAACCGAATTTTTAGCACGCGCGCTTCAACATGAAATCGACCATTTAAACGGAATATTGTTTACTTCGAAAGTAATTCGCTATTACGATCCGGAGGAATTAGAAGGGTAGATGATGGAAAGATGATAAAAGTTGTATTTATGGGAACACCGGATTTTTCTGTTCCGATATTAAAGCAGCTAATAGAAGATGGCTATAACATCGCTGCCGTCGTTACACAGCCGGATAAACCGAAAGGAAGAAAGCGGGAGTTGACACCGCCGCCGGTCAAAGTGGAAGCGGAAAAACACGGAATTCCGGTATTGCAGCCGACAAAAATTCGTGAAAAAGAACAATATGAACAAGTGTTGGCGTTCAAGCCAGATTTAATTGTGACAGCGGCGTTTGGCCAAATTTTGCCAAAAGCATTGCTCGATGCCCCAAAATATGGCTGCATTAACGTCCATGCTTCATTGCTTCCAGAATTGCGGGGCGGCGCTCCGATTCATTATGCGATTTTGCAAGGAAAGACAAAAACAGGCGTCACGATTATGTATATGGTGGAAAAGCTCGATGCCGGCGATATTTTAACACAAGTGGAAGTACCGATTACCGAAACTGATACGGTTGGCACGCTTCATGATAAATTAAGCATTGCCGGGGCAAAACTGTTATCAGAAACGATTCCGCAATTAGTAGCTGGAAAATTAACTCCAATCAAACAAGACGATGAAAAAGCAACATATGCGTATAATATTAAACGCGAACAAGAAAAGATTGATTGGACAAAGCCGGGAGAAGACATTTATAACCATATACGCGGCTTGCACCCGTGGCCAGTTGCATATACAACGTTTGCCGGAAATGTATGGAAGGTTTGGTGGGGAGAAAAAGTTCCGGCTCCGAAAAAAGCAGAACCCGGAACGATTATTGATATCGTACAGGATGGAATTGTTGTTGCGACCGGCAATGAAACGGCAATTAAAATTACAGAATTGCAGCCGGCGGGGAAAAAACGGATGAATGCGGCGCAATTCTTGCGCGGCGCCGGCGCCCATCTCACTATTGGAATGAAGCTAGGAGATGAACATGAAAGCTAAAAACGTACGAGAAGTCGCTTTGGAAACATTGTTGGCTGTCGAAGAAAAAGAAGCGTACAGCAATTTATTATTAAATAAAATGATTGAGACGCATCGCCTTTCCGAAAGAGATGTCCGGCTGTTGACGGAAATCGTATACGGAACGATTCAGCGCCGGGATACGCTTGATTATTATTTGACCCCGTTTTTGAAAAAAGCGCGCAAACTAGAGCGGTGGGTTCGCGTGCTTCTTCGCTTGACCCTTTACCAAGTATTGTATTTAGACCGCATTCCTGACCGCGCCGCGATTTTCGAAGCGGTGGAAATTGCGAAAAAACGAGGGCATCAAGGGGTCGCTTCGCTGGTTAACGGGGTGATGCGCGCCATTCAACGTCAAGGAGTGCCGTCTCTTGAGAAAATAGAAGATAAAGTGGAGCGGTTAGCCGTTGCGACAAGCCATCCACACTGGCTTGTCAAGCGCTGGGTCGAGCAATACGGATTTGAAGAAACAAAACGGATGTGTGAAACAAACTTGTTGCCGCCAAAGCAAACGGCGAGGGTGAATACCGCAAGAATAACTGTCGAGGAAGCAATAGACAAGCTCAAGCAAGAAGGAATGGAAGTGGTGCTCGGCGAGGTGGCAGAGGAAGCGATTCAAGCGAAAAAAGGAAATCTTGCGCACACGGATGCGTTTCGCCGCGGATGGATTACGATTCAAGACGAAAGCTCGATGTTAGTGGCGCAGGCGCTTGGACCGAAAGAACATGAGCGCGTTCTTGACAGTTGCGCTGCGCCGGGCGGAAAATCGACCCATATCGCAGAGTTAATGAACAACACCGGACAAGTAATATGCGCGGATATTCATGAACATAAAGTGAATTTGATCGAGGAGAATGCGAAACGACTGCAGCTTACGAATATTTCTGCGCGTGTGCTTGATAGCAGACGTTTAGGCGAAGTGTTTGAGCGGGAGATTTTTGATAAAATTTTAGTTGATGCCCCGTGTTCGGGGTTTGGCGTCATCCGACGTAAACCAGATATTAAATATGCAAAAACGGAAGCAGATATTCCTTCCCTTGCGGCGTTGCAACGTGAAATTTTGCACGCAGTTGCGCCATTGTTAAAAAAGGGCGGTACGCTTGTATATAGCACATGTACGATTGACCGTGATGAAAATGAGGCAGTCATTGCTCAATTTTTAGACGATCACCCAGAATTTTCACCGGATGAAACGATGAAACTGCGGTTGCCAGAAAAAGTACAACCATACGTTCGCAACGGGCAACTGCATCTTCTTCCACATTATTTTGGGTCGGACGGATTTTTTATCGCATCATTACGAAAGAAGGTGTAGCTTCGTTGGAACAGACGAATATTGCAAAACAGAAAAAAGAAGAAACAGTATCACGCAATCCATCGATTTATTCACTTACGTTCGAACAGTTAAAAGATTGGATCATCGAGCAAGGAGAAAAACCATTTCGTGCCACGCAAATATATGAATGGTTATATCAAAAACGGGCAACCGATTTTTCTGAGATGACCAATCTTCCGAAAACGTTACGTGAAAAACTAAGCGAACATTTCGATATTACAACGTTAAAAACGTTAGTGAAACAAACATCAAAAGACGGCACCATTAAATTTTTGTTTGAACTTCATGACGGATATTCGATTGAAACAGTGTTGATGCGTCACAATTATGGAAATTCCATTTGTGTAACGACACAGGTTGGCTGCCGCATCGGCTGCACATTTTGCGCTTCGACGCTTGGCGGATTAAAGCGTCATTTAGAAGCAGGAGAAATTGTAGCGCAAGTCGTAAAAGTACAAAAAGCGCTTGATGAACAAGGAGAGCGCGTAAGCAGCATTGTCGTCATGGGAATCGGCGAGCCGTTTGACAATTACGATGAGCTGATAAAATTTTTGAAAATCGTCAACCATTCAAAAGGGTTGAACATCGGTGCACGACATATCACCGTTTCTACAAGCGGGATCATCCCGAAAATTTACCAATTTGCGGATGAAGGAATGCAAGTGAATTTTGCGATTTCGCTGCATGCCCCGACGACAGAGCTGCGCACGAAGTTAATGCCGATCAATAAAGCATATCCGCTTCCAAAATTAATGGATGCTGTCCGTTATTACATTGAAAAAACAGGGCGACGCGTTACGTTTGAATACGGATTGTTTGGCGGAGTCAATGACCAAATCGAACATGCGGAACAGCTAGCCGAGCTCATTAAAGGATTGAAATGCCACGTTAACTTAATTCCGGTAAACTATGTGCCGGAACGAAATTACGTGCGGACACCGCGCGACCAAATTTTTGCGTTTGAACGCGCATTAAAAAAACATGGAATCAATGTTACGATTCGCCGCGAACACGGACACGATATTGACGCAGCATGTGGGCAGCTTCGCGCGAAGGAGCGAAAAGAAGAGACGAGGTGAAATAATGAAAGTCGTTTTTCAAACCGACATTGGTAAAATTCGGGCTCACAACGAAGACAGCGGCGGAGTTTTTCAAAATAAAGACGGGCATTATTTGGCGGTTGTTGCAGATGGGATGGGGGGACATCGCGCCGGCGATGTTGCGAGTGAAATGACGATTTCCTATTTAAAAGAAGAATGGGAACAGACAGAGCACATCTCTTCTCCAGATATAGCAGAGCAATGGTTGAAAGATCATGTAGCGGCTGTGAATCGGATTTTATTCGAGCATTCCTTAAAGCATACGGAATGCCAAGGAATGGGGACAACGATTGTCAGCGCGATTTGCACTGACCATTTTGTCACGGTCGGCCATATTGGCGACAGCCGCTGTTACCTTTTAAATAAAAATGGATTTCAGCAAATTACGGAAGATCATTCACTCGTCAATGAATTAGTGAAAACGGGGCAAATTTCAAAGGAAGATGCAGAACACCATCCGCGTAAAAATGTTTTGTTGCGCGCGCTCGGCACGGAAAAAGAAGTGAAATTGGATATGAAGACAATCAGCATCGATGAGCATGATATGTTGCTTTTATGTTCGGATGGTTTATCAAACAAAGTGCCGGAACAAATGATGGTACATATTTTGACATCGGATGACTCTCTCGAGCACAAGGCGCAAGCGCTAATTGACTTGGCAAATGAACATGGAGGGGAAGACAATATTACGCTGGCAATTATTGATTTTTCATTGGAACGTGAAAGTAGGTGATCCGCATGCTCATCGGCAAACGGTTAAATGATCGCTATAAAATTATTAGTTTAATTGGCGGCGGTGGGATGGCAAATGTTTATTTAGCGAGAGATATCATTTTAGATCGCGACGTCGCCGTAAAAGTATTGCGCTTTGATTTTGCCAATGATGAACAGTTTATCAAACGGTTTCACCGCGAAGCACAGGCGGCAACGAGTTTGAATCACGAAAATATCGTCACCATTTATGATGTTGGAGAAGATGAAGGCATTTATTATATTGTTATGGAGTATGTGCGCGGATATACATTAAAACAATATATTCATCAGCACGCCCCCCTCCCGGTTCCAAAGGCGCTTCATATTATGGAGCAATTAACATCAGCGATTGCGCACGCTCATGAAAACGGGGTTATTCATCGGGATATTAAGCCGCAAAACATTTTAATTGATGAGAATGGAGATGTAAAAGTAACTGATTTCGGGATTGCCGTTGCCCGTAGTTCTACTACGATTACGCAAACAAATTCGGTGCTTGGCTCTGTTCATTATTTGTCCCCCGAACAAGCGCGAGGCGGAATTGCGACAGAAAAATCCGACATTTACTCCCTAGGAATTGTCATGTTTGAGCTTGTAACAGGGCGGCTTCCTTTTTCTGGAGAGTCTGCCGTATCGATTGTGCTCAAACATTTACAGGCGGAAACTCCTTCTCCAAAAGCATGGAATCCTAGTATTCCTCAAAGTGTCGAGAATATTATTTTAAAAGCAACGGCGAAAGATCCGTTTTATCGTTACCGTTCGGCAAGGGAAATGAATGAGGATATCAGCACGGCTTTAGATCCGGAACGCGTCAATGAGCAAAAATTTATGATTCCTGCCGATGATGAAGAACCGACAAAGGCGATTCCTGTTATTAGAGAGAGCCCTGTTAGCGCCGGGCTGGAACAGCAAACCATTGTTTACGAAGAAAAAAAGGAAGAAGAGAAAAAAGAAACAAAACCGAAGAAAAAGCTAAAATGGATTGTTTGGCTCACTGCGTTATTTTTATTTCTTGCAGCAGCCGGGGTGAGCGCAGTTACGTGGATTCCCGATTTGATTTTTCCGAAAGAAGTGACAATGCCGAATGTCGTCAATGAAGATTATGACGAGGCGGTCGAAAAGTTATCATCGCTAGGATTGGAGATTAAAGATACGATTGACGTCGAGGATGACGAAATCGCAGAAGGAAAGGTTGTACGCACGAAACCGGAAGCAGGAATGATGGTAAAGGAAGGATCTGCTGTTATTATTTATAAAAGCATCGGTAAAAAGAAAGTAGAGTTTGGCGATTTTATCGGCGAAGATATCGAAACAGCGGAAGCACAGCTGAAAAACGAAAATTTTATGAATGTTACACGCAATGAACGTTATAGCGACAAGCCGCCTGGTACCATTATCGATCAATTTCCTTATGCAGGAGATAAAGTCGTTCCTGAAGAAACAGAAGTGATTTTCACTGTCAGCCTTGGTCCGGAAAAAATTATGTTGAAAGACTTGACGGGATATACAGAAAAGAGCGTGCGTGATTATGTAGATGATCAACAGTTGTACTTGAAGGTAAAATACGAATATTCGGATAAAGTTCCGGAAGGGCTCGTTATTTCTCAAACACCTACAGCCAATGAAAAAGTAGGTAAAGGCGATACCATTACGGTAATTATTTCACGCGGCAAGGAGACGCTTCCTGTGAAAACGGTGATAAAAGATATTGAAATTCCATATGAACCGGAAGAAGAAGGACAAGTGATGGAAGCGCAATTATATATTCAAGATGCCAAACATAATATGACAACGCCGTATAAAACATACCGTCTGACCGCACCGGTAACGGAGACGGTGGAATTTGAAATTCCATATAAGGAAACGGCGTATTATCGTGTCATTGTAAACAATGTAGTAAAGGATGAAGGAACAATTCCATATCCAAACAATGTCACAAAGGAGTGAGGCTATGGCAGAAGGAAAGATTATTAAAGCGCTAAGCGGATTTTATTATGTATTATCGGAAGGAAAGGTGTTTCAATGCCGAGGCAGAGGAGTATTTCGAAAGCAGAAAATTACTCCTCTTGTCGGGGATCATGTCGAGTTTCAGGCGACGAGCGAAACAGAAGGATATATTATGAATATACGCGAACGAAAAAACTGGCTCGTTCGTCCGCCAATCGCTAACGTAGAACAAGCGATTTTAGTGTTTTCGGCAGTGGAGCCAGATTTTAGCACAAGACTTCTCGACCGTTTTCTCGTTCTTGTCGAATCCAAACATATTCGTCCGATTATTGTCGTGAATAAAATGGATTTGGTGGACGACCAGACAAAACCAACAATGGAACAATATATTCGTGATTATCGGCAAATAGGCTATGATGTCATTGAAACGTCAACCATCACCAAATTAGGAGTAGAACAGTTGCTTTCATATTTAGAAGGGCATATTTCCGTTTTTGCTGGGCAATCCGGCGTCGGGAAATCCTCGCTTTTAAATGCGCTCCGTCCGGATTTGCAGTTAAAAACCAATGATATTTCTACACATTTAGGGCGTGGAAAACATACAACCCGCCATGTAGAATTGTTGGAAATTGGCGGCGGCCTTGTTGCTGATACGCCGGGTTTTAGTGCGTTAGAGCTTGATGATATAGAATTGGAAGAGCTGCCGCTTTATTTTCCAGAGCTTCGTGAGCGCAGCGAGGAATGCAAATTCCGCGGATGTTTGCACATCGCGGAGCCAAAATGCGCCGTGAGAGAAGCGGTCGAATCGGGGAAAATCCCTTCTTACCGATATGAGAATTACATTAGTTTTGTCGAAGAAATTAAAGAACGAAAGCCGAGGTATTAACTATGGTAAAAATTGCACCATCGATTTTATCCGCCGATTTCGCGCGGCTTGCTGAGGAGATTCGTGACGTGGAACAAGGTGGAGCCGATTACATTCATGTTGATGTGATGGATGGCCATTTCGTGCCGAATATTACGATCGGGCCGCTAATTGTCGAAGCGATTCGTCCCATTACAAAGCTTCCTTTAGATGTTCATTTAATGATTGAGCAGCCTGACCGATACATTCCTGCTTTTGCAAAGGCGGGAGCGGATTATTTATCCGTTCATGTGGAAGCGTGCCCACACTTGCATCGTACGATTCATTTAATTAAAGAGCAAGGAGTAAAAGCGGGAGTTGTCTTAAATCCACATACGCCGGTAGAAATGATTCAACATATTATCGATGATGTTGATTTAGTATTATTGATGACAGTCAATCCAGGATTTGGGGGACAGAAATTTATTCCATCTGTATTGCCAAAAATTCGACAAGTTGCGCAACTGGTGAAAGAAAGAGGACGATTTGTAGAAATTGAAGTAGATGGCGGGATTAATGCCGAAACAGCCCGCCTATGCATGGAGGCTGGGGCAAACGTGCTTGTTGCTGGTTCTGCTATTTATAATGAACGTGACCGTGCTGCAGCGATTCGTGCCATTCGTGGCGAAAATGAGGCGGAAGGTGTATAACCTTCCGCTTTAAAGTAAGTAAGAAAGGAAGAAACATATGTTTATTCATATTGTCGGCGGCGGACCGAGTGAACATCTTCCCTCTTTAGCTAGTTACGATGGAGAACATGTACGATGGATCGGGGTGGATCGTGGAACAATGACGCTGCTTGAGGCGGGAATCCGACCGATAAAAGCGTTTGGCGATTTTGACTCCTTGACGACGGAAGAGATTACATTACTACAAAAAACACTCGACGATCTTGATATATGGCCGGCGGAAAAAGATAAAACCGATATGGAAATTGCGCTTGATTGGGCGGTGCAGCAAGAAGCGGATAAAGTCCGCATTTTTGGAGCAACCGGCGGCCGCCTTGACCATTTATTTGGTAATGTTCAATTGCTGGTCAAATACGCAGGGAAACCGATTGAGATGATCGACAGACAAAATATTGTGACTGTCCATCTTCCAGGCACGTACACCGTTTCTTACGATGAACGATATCGATACGTTTCTTACATTCCGATTTCCAATGATATTAAAGGAATGACGTTGGATGGATTTAAATATCCGCTAACAAATAGTCATATTTTTCGAGGTTCGACACTATGTATTAGTAACGAACTTATCCAATCTTCTGGTACTTTTTCATTTTCCAAAGGCATATTAATGATGATAAGAAGTAGTGATGTAGGTACGATTTAAAGTGAAGCGAATATACTTATAAAGAGATGAAGGAAAGCCCGTTATGATGGCAGTGAGGAGGGAATCGGAATGAAATTTTATACCATTAAATTACCGAAATTTCTTGGTGGAATTGTGCGTGCCATGTTAAATTCCTTTAAAAAAGGGTAATAAAAAAGCACCAATTTTTGGTGCTTTTTTATTATGCGGTGTCCGTTAAACGCGTTGTACTTTTCCAGATTTTAATGCGCGGGCAGACACCCATACACGTTTTGGTTTTCCGTCGACTAAAATACGAACTTTTTGAAGGTTTACTTTCCATGTGCGTTTATTTGCATTCATCGCATGTGAACGTGAATTACCGAAAGATTTTTTCTTTCCTGTCACAAAGCATTTTGCCATCTTTTTTCCCTCCTTACTCGTACCGCTTTCCGTTGTGAGTCTAAAAAACACTATTATAATTTACCATACAAACAGTTAAATTTCAATATATGATGTTTTATCTTTCAAGAAAATATCCTTGACATATATTTTTATTTTCGGCTAAATAATACTAGTGGGCGATGGGAGAACTTTTAAAAAGCAGAGCGTTATAGTACAATGACTGTAGCTATGCGAACAATTCCGAAGGGGGAACTGTCATGTCCATTGAATTGCAAACGAAATACGGGAGAATCGAAATTTCCAATGATGTAATTGCGATGATTGCAGGGGGCGCTGCGGTCGATTGCTATGGAATCGTTGGAATGGCATCGAAAAATCAAATTAAAGACGGAATTTCTGAAATTTTGCGGAGGGAAAACTTTTCTAAAGGTGTGATTGTCCGAGAAGAAAATGGGGAAGTACATATTGATATGTACATTATTGTTAGCTATGGAACGAAAATTTCTGAAGTTGCTCACAATGTGCAAACAAAAGTGAAATATACGCTTGATCAAATGTTAGGGCTTTCTGTACAGTCGATTAATATTTATGTTCAAGGGGTTCGTGTAACGAATCCGTAGTAAGGAGGAGTTAGTAGGTGACAATTAGGATACTTGACGGAAGACTGTTTGCAGAAATGGTCTTTCAAGGAGCGGCGCATTTATCCAACAATGCAAAAGCGGTCGATGCGCTGAACGTCTTTCCGGTTCCGGATGGCGATACAGGCACGAATATGAATTTATCGATGACTTCTGGTGCAAAGGAAGTAAAAAATAACATTTCTGATCATATTGGAAAAGTCGGCAGTGCATTAGCAAAAGGGCTATTGATGGGAGCGCGCGGAAATTCAGGAGTGATTTTATCGCAATTGTTTCGTGGTTTTGCGAAAGCGGTGGAAGCGAAAAAAGAAATTAATAGTGCGGAATTTGCTGCTGCGCTTGAAGCAGGTGTCACCACCGCTTATAAAGCGGTAATGAAGCCGGTGGAAGGCACGATACTGACCGTAGCGAAAGACGCGGCGAAACGGGCGGTAGAAGTCGCAAAAAAAGAACAAGACATTGCCATTGTGATGGAAGAGGTAGTGAAGGAAGCGAAGGCGTCTTTGCAACGCACACCTGAATTATTGCCGGTATTAAAAGAAGTGGGGGTTGTCGATAGCGGCGGTCAAGGGCTTGTCTACGTATATGAAGGATTTTTGAGCGCATTAAAAGGGGAAAATGTTGCTGATCGAAAGCCTGTAGAAGTCTCGATGCAAGAATTAATCAATGCTGAACATCATAAAAGTGCACAAAGCCATATCGATACGGATGAAATTGAGTTTGGTTACTGTACCGAATTTATGGTACGGTTTGAACGAGATAAATTGCAAAAACATCCATTCTCTGAAGAAGCGTTTCGTCAAGATTTAAGCCGATTCGGTGACTCATTATTAGTCATTGCTGATGATGAACTTGTAAAAGTGCATATTCACACAGAACAGCCTGGCGAAGTACTGACATACGGACAAAAATACGGAAGTTTAATAAACATTAAAATTGAAAATATGCGCCAACAGCACGCAAATATAGTAAATCAAGAACGCAATGCTGCTTCGAGCGTATCGAAGGCGAAACAAAAAGAGAAATATGGAATTGTGACAATAGCGATGGGATCCGGCGTTGCCGAGCTGTTTAAAAGCATCGGCGCACACGTTGTCATTGAAGGCGGCCAAACGATGAACCCGAGCACGGAGGATATCGTAAAAGCAATTGAAAGCATTAACGCAGAAACAGTATTCGTGCTTCCAAATAATAAAAACATTATTATGACAGCGCAACAAGCTGCGACCGTCGTCAACCAAAAGGTGATCGTTATTCCATCGAAAACAGTCCCTCAAGGGATGTCGGCATTGCTAGCGTTTAATCCATCACTTTCTGAGGAACAAAACGAAAAAGCAATGACGGTCGCCCTGTCGCGTGTCAAAACAGGACAAGTTACGTTTTCGGTACGGGATACAACGATCGATGGGGTGGAGATTGAAAAAGACGATTATATGGGTCTTGCTGATAATAAAATCGTTGCGGCGGAAAGAGATAAGCTTTCGGTGACGAAGCAATTGCTTAATACGCTAATTGATGAAGATAGCGAAATCGTTACAATGATATATGGGGAAGAAGCAACAGAAGAGGAAGTCGAAGCAATTGTTTCTTATATTGAGGAAACATATCCGGACGTAGAAGTGGAAGTGCATAACGGAAAACAGCCGTTATATCCATTTATCTTTTCTGTTGAATAAATTATGTTAGAATAGTAGAAGGGGAGCCCCCCTTCTATTTTATTGTAATATTAAGGGAGTGGAAATGTGAAATATAAAAGCGTTTTTGATATTATCGGACCGATTATGATTGGCCCATCCAGTTCGCATACAGCGGGAGCGGCGCGAATCGGGAGAGTGGCTCGCAGCTTATTTGGCAGAAAACCGAAATGGGCACATATTTCCTTTTACGGTTCTTTTGCGCAGACGTATAAAGGGCATGGAACCAATGTGGCCATTGTTGGAGGCCTTCTTGATTTCGATACATTTGATGAGCGAATTCCGCATTCGCTTGAAATTGCGAAACAAGAAGGAATGGAAGTCACTTTTTATGAAGAAGATGCGATCCCACATCATCCTAACACTGCGAGAGTGCGCATTGGAGATGAAAAAGGGGAATTGGAACTTGTCGGTATTTCCATTGGCGGTGGAAAAATCGAGATTATCGAGTTAAACGGATTTGAGTTGAAGTTGTCTGGTCATCATCCGGCATTGCTCATTATGCATAATGACCGGTATGGGGCGATCGCGTCGGTGGCGAATGTTTTAGCGAAATATGCGATTAATATTGGACATATGGAAGTGTCACGGAAAGAAAAAGGAAAAGAAGCATTGATGACCATTGAAATAGATCAGCCGATTGATCAAACAGTGATTGATGAACTGACAGCGTTGCCGCATATTATCCAAGTAACAAACATTGTGGACTAGCGTAAGCGTTTGCAAAAAAGGAGGCCGCATCATGATGTTTCGCAACGTTGCTGAACTTGTGCAATTGGCGGAAAGCCAAAACATTAAAATTGCCGAAGTAATGATTCGGCAAGAGATAGAAGTAACGGGGAGAAGCCGTGAAGAAATTTTTGAGCAAATGGATAAAAACTTACAAGTAATGGAACAAGCCGTTGCAAAAGGGCTTGCTGGCGTTGTCTCCAGATCGGGGCTCACTGGCGGGGATTCGGTGTTGTTGCAACAATATATCAGCCAAGGGAATTTTTTATCAGGAGAAACGATTTTAGATGCCGTTAGTAAAGCGGTGGCGACAAATGAAGTAAACGCGGCAATGGGCGTCATCTGCGCGACGCCGACCGCGGGTTCTGCCGGAGTTGTCCCGGGGACGCTTTTTGCAGTAAAAGAAAAATTAAAGCCGACGCGTGAAGAGATGATTGAATTTTTATTTACAGCGGGGGCATTCGGTTTTGTTGTTGCCAATAACGCATCCATCTCTGGAGCGGCTGGAGGGTGTCAAGCGGAGGTTGGCTCAGCCGCGGGAATGGCGGCGGCAGCGTTAGTCGAACTTGCAGGGGGAACGCCGAGCCAAGCAGCGGAAGCGATGGCGATCGCTTTAAAAAATATGTTAGGATTAGTATGTGATCCTGTCGCTGGTCTTGTCGAAGTTCCATGTGTAAAGCGAAATGCGATGGGAGCGGCAAATGCGATGGTAGCAGCGGACATGGCGCTTGCTGGCATTAAAAGCCGCATTCCATGTGACGAGGTCATTGAAGCGATGTTTCGCATCGGTGAAACGATGCCAACTGCATTGAAAGAAACTGCAGAAGGAGGGTTAGCAGCAACGCCGACCGGCCGCGCTTTAGCGGCAAAAATTTTCGGCGTTTCAGCTAATAGCCGTGAATCGTGAGTTGCAACAACCTGTTACAGCAATAAAGGGAATTGGAGAAGAAACAAGTGAAGCGCTTCGGGAAATGGGGATTACAACGATCGAGGAATTGTTTATGCATATTCCATACCGCTATGAAGATTATGAGATAAAAGATTTAGCGGAAGTAAAACACGACGAAAAAGTAACAGTCGAAGGGAAGGTTCATAGCGAGCCTTCTCTTACCTATTATACGAAAAAAAAATCGCGCTTGACATTTCGTCTGCTTGTGGGGCGGTATTTAATCACCGTCGTTTGTTTCAATCGTCCTTATTTAAAAGGAAAATTATCCATTAACGATACCGTTACAGTCATTGGAAAATGGGATCAACACCGTCAAATGATTACGGCATATGAATTGAAATTAGGACCGCTGCCGCAAAAGCGGGAAATTGAACCTGTTTACTCGGTTCGTGGATCCATCACAGTGAAAGGAATGCGTCGTTTTATCAAGTTGGCTTTAACGCAATACGGCGAAGCAATCGTGGATCCGCTCCCGCTATCGATACGGCAAACGTACCGGCTTATTTCAAAGCAGGAAGCGATTCGGGCGATCCATTTTCCACGTTCTCATGAGGAATTGAAGCAGGCTAGACGGAGGCTTGTATACGAGGAATTTTTGCTTTTTCAATTAAAAATTCATGCTCTTCGTAAAGTGCAAAGGGAATATTCGGAAGGAATCGCCCACTCGTTTTTGGAGGAAAAATTGCATGACTTCATCCAACAGCTTCCATTTTCGTTGACAAAAGCACAGCAGCGCGTCGTTCATGAAATACTAGCAGATATGCGATCCCCATACCGTATGAACCGCCTTCTTCAAGGAGACGTTGGTTCGGGAAAAACGGTCGTTGCGGCGATTGTATTATATGCTGCCGTTCTATCCGGCTATCAAGGAGCGCTAATGGTGCCGACGGAAATTCTAGCGGAGCAGCACGCGCAGTCATTGCAAACATTATTCACATCAACCGATGTAACGGTGGCGTTACTAACGAGTTCTGTGAAAGGAAAGAAAAGAAAGGAAATTTTAGAACAGCTTGCTTGTGGAGATATTGACATTATTATTGGGACACATGCACTTATTCAAGAAGAAGTAAATTTCAAGAAGCTTGGTTTGGTGATTACAGACGAACAACATCGGTTTGGAGTGGAACAGCGCCGGATTTTGCGCGAAAAAGGGCAATCGCCTGACGTGTTGATGATGACGGCGACACCAATTCCGCGAACGCTTGCCATTACTGCGTTTGGCGAAATGGATGTGTCGGTGATCGACGAAATGCCGGCCGGAAGAAAAAAGGTGCAGACATATTGGGTAAAACACCATATGTTTGAACGCGTCCTTGATTTTATCGAAAAAGAAATTCAAAAAGGACACCAAGCATATGTCATTTGTCCGCTCATTGAAGAATCGGAAAAATTAGATGTGCAAAACGCGATTGATGTTCATAGCATGTTGACACATTATTACAAAGGGAAATATCATATCGGCCTTATGCACGGACGGCTTTCTTCGGAGGAAAAAGAGGAAGTAATGAAAGCGTTCAGCGAAAATCGTGTGCAAGTGTTAGTTTCTACTACTGTTGTGGAAGTTGGCGTTAATGTCCCGAACGCCACTGTCATGGTGATTTACGATGCGGAACGATTTGGGCTGGCACAGTTGCATCAATTGCGCGGTCGGGTCGGCCGCGGTGATGAGCAATCATATTGTATTTTAATTGCTGATCCAAAATCAGAAACAGGAAAAGAGAGAATGCGCATTATGACGGAAACGACAGACGGATTTGTTCTATCAGAGAAAGACTTGCAGTTGCGCGGCCCTGGTGATTTTTTTGGCACCAAACAAAGCGGTATGCCTGAATTTAAATTTGGAGACGTCGTACATGATTATCGCATTCTGGAAGTAGCGCGCAACGATGCGGCAAAATTAGTTCAATCTACTGCTTTTTGGCGCGATGAGCCATATCAATGGCTGCGTCTTTATTTACAAGAATCCGGTGTGCTAGATGGCGAAAAATTAGATTGATGCGGAGCCGTTTTCGCCATTTTCACCGAAGAATGAAACCACTTTTTTTGCTTGCAATCTTTTTTTTGAGATTATATACTACTATTAGTACCTAGTCATAGAAGTGGACGGTGTAAATAGATGCGAAAAAGCAAACGGGAACGACAACGGCTTTTGCAAGAAACGATTCAAGAAAATCCGTTTATTACCGATGAGGAATTAGCTGAAAAATTTTCCGTCAGCGTTCAAACGATCCGCTTAGATCGTTTAGAGTTGTCGATACCTGAACTGCGTGAGCGAATTAAACATGTCGCGCAGCAATCGCTGGCCGATAAAGTCAGGTCGCTTCCGATTGAGGAAGTAATCGGGGAAATTATCGATATTGAGCCCGAC
Organism: Parageobacillus sp. G301; assembly: GCF_030268025.1. Taxonomy (NCBI): domain Bacteria; kingdom Bacillati; phylum Bacillota; class Bacilli; order Caryophanales; family Anoxybacillaceae; genus Parageobacillus; species Parageobacillus sp. G301. The sequence continues at coordinate 1,144,485 of NZ_BSDB01000001.1, read as the reverse complement.
CATAGCGCCATTTCTATTTTCGATGTGAAAGCAGAACATGTGTTTAAGCGAAACCGCATTGCGCGCGGTCATCATTTATTTGCCCAAGCCAATTCACTTGCCGTTGCCGTCATCAACGATGAGCTTGCATTGACAGCAAAAGCGAACATTCGCTTTACAAGACAAGTGAAAGAAAATGAACGAGTGGTAGCGAAAGCAAAAGTGGTTGGCGAAAAAGAGAACGGACGAACGATTGTGGAAGTAAACAGCTACGTCGGACAAGAACTTGTCTTTTCCGGAACGTTTGAAATGTATCGATCAAATCGCGAAAAAAAGGATGGAGACAGCAATGAAAATAGCAATTGATGCGATGGGAGGAGACCATGCACCAAAAGAAATTGTTCTCGGGGCGATGAAGGCCGTTCAGCACTTTTCAGATGTACATATTACTCTATTCGGAGACGAGGGCAAAATTCGTCCTTATCTTACATCGGACGAGCGGATCACTGTCATTCATACCGATGAAGTGATCGAAGCAACGGATGAACCAGTGCGGGCGGTAAGAAGAAAAAAACAATCGTCCATGGTGCTAATGGCCGAAGAAGTGAAAGAAGGACGTGCTGATGCTTGTATATCGGCGGGAAATACGGGCGCGCTTATGGCGGCAGGGCTATTCGTCGTCGGACGAATAGCGGGGATTGATCGGCCAGCATTAGCGCCAACGCTTCCGACGATTGGCGGCGAAGGGTTTTTGTTTTTAGATGTCGGAGCAAACGTCGATGCCCGTCCGGAACATCTGTTGCAATATGCTTTAATGGGAGCGGTGTACGCGGAAAAAGTGCGGGGAATTTCACGCCCGCGCATCGGTCTATTAAACGTTGGAACAGAAGACCAAAAGGGAAACGATGTTGCCAAGAAGGCGTTCCAACTTTTGCGAGAAACCGATCTTAATTTTATCGGCAACGTGGAAGCGCGCGATTTATTGCAAGGCGTCGCCGATGTGGTTGTCACGGATGGTTTTACTGGCAACGTTGCATTAAAAACGATTGAAGGTACGGCTATTTCCGTTTTTTCTATGTTAAAAGAAGCGTTGACAAGCAGTTTTTTAAGCAAATTAGCGGCAGCTATTTTAAAGCCGAAATTAATAGATTTGAAAAAAACGATGGATTATTCCGAATATGGAGGAGCCGCGCTGTTTGGGCTAAACGCTCCTGTCGTAAAAGCGCACGGTTCGTCTGATGCGAACGCCATCTTTCACGCCGTCCGTCAGGCGCGGGAAATGGTAGCGAACGATATCATCGCTACAATAAAAGAAGCGATTGAACAAAATCATTCATAAGGGAAGGGAAACATATGGGGAAAATTGCTTTTATTTTTCCAGGACAAGGGTCGCAAACGGTAGGTATGGGAAAAGACGTCGCGCAAAGCGATGCCAACATCGCTGCGGTGTTTCAGTCCGCGGACGAACGTCTTGGTTTTTCGCTTTCTTCGCTTATTTTTGAAGGGCCGCAAGAAACGCTGACTTTAACGTACAACGCACAGCCGGCCTTATTAACGACGAGCATTGCGCTTCTTGAAAAAGTAAAAGAAGCCGGCATTACGGCAGATTATGTCGCTGGCCATAGTTTAGGAGAATATACGGCGCTTGTGGCGGCGGGAGCGATTTCGTTTACCGATGCGGTGTATGCGGTAAGAAAACGCGGGGAGTTTATGGAAGAAGCGGTGCCGGCAGGAGAAGGAACGATGGCCGCAGTGCTGGGAATGAATGCGGACGCGCTTGAAGCGGTGACAAAAGAAGTATCGGAACAAGGCGATCCAGTACAGCTGGCGAATTTAAACTGTCCGGGGCAAATCGTTATTTCCGGTTCAAAAGCGGGAGTAGAAAAAGCCGGGCAGCTTGCGAAAGAGCGAGGAGCAAAAAGGGTTATTCCGCTTGAGGTGAGCGGTCCGTTTCATTCTTCCCTTATGAAACCGGCAGCAAGCAAATTGCAGAATGTGCTAAACACCATTGCGATTCGTGATGCTGAAATTCCTGTTATTTCAAACGTTACTGCACAGCCGGTCGTAAAAAAAGAAGAGATTTTGCGCCTATTAATCGAGCAATTGTATTCTCCTGTACGCTGGGAACAATCGGTAGAAATGATGATCGGCTTAGGAGTAGATACATTTATTGAAATCGGTCCGGGAAAAGTGCTGTCAGGACTTGTGAAAAAAATTAACCGCAACGTGAGCGTGTACGCAGTGAACGATCTTGAGTCTTTACAAGCGACCGTTGCGGCATTGAAAGGAGAATAAACGATGTTGCAAGGAAAAGTTGCGCTTGTCACGGGAGCATCGCGCGGCATCGGCCGGGCGATTGCATTGGAGCTGGCGCGTCAAGGCGCAAAAGTAGCGGTCAATTATGCCGGCAATGAAGCGAAAGCGAATGAAGTTGTCGAAGAAATTAAAAATATGGGTGGGGAAGCGTTCGCCATTCAAGCGGACGTATCCAATGCCGAAGCTGTTGATCAGATGGTCAAAGCGGTATTAGAACGATTTGAGCGCATCGATATTTTAGTGAACAACGCCGGCATTACCCGCGATAATTTATTAATGCGCATGAAAGAAGAAGAATGGGATGACGTGATTAATATTAACTTAAAAGGGGTGTTTAACTGCACGAAAGCAGTGACACGTCCGATGATGAAACAGCGGTACGGCCGCATCGTGAACATCGCTTCTATCGTCGGCGTCAGCGGAAATCCGGGACAAGCAAACTACGTCGCCGCAAAAGCTGGCGTCATTGGGTTAACGAAAACAGCAGCTCGTGAGCTTGCGAGCCGCAACATTACCGTCAATGCGGTTGCTCCTGGATTTATTACAACCGATATGACCGACCGTCTTAGTGAAGAACTGAAGGCGGAAATGTTAAAACAAATTCCGCTTGCACGCTTCGGCGAACCGGAAGATGTTGCGAAAGTCGTTTCATTCCTTGTATCGGATGCTGCTAGCTATATGACAGGGCAAACGCTTCATGTCGACGGCGGAATGGTCATGTAAAATCATATGTTTTTGAAATAGCCGCTAGTATTTTCTAGCTGAATCTACTATAATCATGAAGGGAGGTGAATGTGATGGCAGACGTATTAGAGCGTGTTACGAAAATTATCGTCGACCGCTTGGGTGTCGAAGAATCCCAAGTTACATTGGATGCTTCTTTCAAAGATGATCTAGGGGCAGACTCTCTAGATATCGTAGAGCTTGTGATGGAATTAGAAGATGAATTTAATATGGAAATTTCTGATGAAGAGGCTGAAAAAATTGTCACAGTAGGAGATGCTGTGAACTACATAAAAAGCCACATGTAATATCGTATAGAAAAGTCCCGTTACAAAAGCGGGGCTTTCTATGCTTTTTATCGGTGTAACGTACGGATGAACGGATATAATAAGGAAGGATAAAGCATTGCTTTTTCTATATATATTTTTGCGTGGAATGAAGTCGGAGGGCCTTATGTATGTCGAAACAAAAAGATAAAGAACGAATAAATGAAAAAAGGCGAGCGAAATTTAAGGAACTGCAAAAAAAAATCGGCATTTTTTTTACGAATGAAAAACTTCTCATTCAGGCTTTTACCCATTCATCGTATGTGAATGAGCATCGGAGACGACCGCATGAAGATAATGAACGGCTCGAGTTTTTAGGTGACGCGGTGCTTGAGCTTACCGTTTCGCAATATTTGTTTAAAAAATTTCCGCATATGAGTGAAGGAGAATTAACAAAACTGCGCGCGGCCATTGTATGTGAACCATCGCTTGTCAAGTTTGCCAACGCCTTATCATTCGGCGAACTCGTGCTTTTAGGAAAAGGGGAGGAATTGACAGGGGGGAGAACAAGGCCAGCGCTGTTGGCTGATGTATTCGAAGCGTTCATTGGTGCGCTATATTTAGACCAAGGAATGGATGCGGTCATGCAATTTTTGGGACAAACGATTTTCCCAAAAATTGATGAAGGTGCTTTTTCTCATGTGATGGATTTTAAAAGCCAATTGCAAGAACTCGTTCAACGCGATGGCATTGGTGTGCTTGAATATAGCATTTTAGAAGAAAAAGGACCGGCACATAATAAAGAATTTGTCTCTCGCGTTTCGCTAAATGGACAGGCACTTGGCATTGGGGTTGGAAAGTCAAAAAAAGAAGCAGAACAACATGCAGCGCAAATGGCATTGCAAAAGTTAAAAACAATAGGGAAAGAATAAGGGGCTGGCTCTCCAAATATAGTCAGCCCTTCTTTCGGTTATTTATGTTATAGTGATGGTACAAACATAGGAAGATTGTGAGGCGGGTACGAATGTTCCTCAAACGGTTGGATATTATCGGGTTTAAATCATTTGCTGATCGAGTATCCATTGAATTTGTTCCCGGGGTGACGGCGGTTGTTGGCCCAAACGGAAGCGGAAAAAGCAATATAACCGATGCGATTCGCTGGGTGCTTGGCGAGCAGTCGGCAAAGTCATTGCGCGGCGCAAAAATGGAAGATATTATTTTCGCTGGAAGTGATTCCCGTAAACCGCTGAATGTGGCAGAAGTGACGATCACTCTTGACAATGAAGATCAATTTTTGCCGCTGGATTATCAAGAAGTCAGCATTACGCGGCGTGTTTATCGCTCAGGAGAAAGTGAATTTTTCATTAATAAACAACCGTGCCGTTTAAAAGATATTGTGGATTTATTGATGGATTCCGGGTTAGGAAAAGAAGCCTTTTCCATCATTGGACAGGGACGCGTCGAGGAAATTTTAAGCAGCAAGCCGGAAGAAAGGCGGACCATTTTTGAAGAGGCAGCCGGTGTGTTAAAGTATAAAATCCGCAAGAAAAAAGCGGAAAATAAGCTTGCGGAAACGCAAGAAAACTTGCACCGTGTCAGCGATATTTTACATGAACTAGAACAGCAACTAGGGCCGCTGAAAATGCAAGCATCCATCGCGAAAGATTATTTAGAAAAGCGCGATGAACTCGAAAGATTTGAAGTAGCACTGATGGTGCATGACATTGAACAATTGCATCAGCAATGGACATCGCTAAAGCAACTGCTTGCCCGGCACCAAAACGAAGAGATACAGCTATCTGCAGCATTGCAAAAAGAGGAAGCGGAAATCGAACAGCTTCGCGATCATATTACGGCGCTTGATGAGTCGATTGACGGCCTGCAGCAAGTATTGCTCGTTGCGAGCGAAGAATTGGAAAAGCTCGAAGGGAAAAAAGAAGTATTAAAAGAGCGAAAGAAAAATGCCGCTCAATATAAAAAGCAGCTCGAAGATACAATTTCATCTCTTTCCGAAAAAAAGGAACGCCTCGAGCTAACGTTAAAGCATGAGAAAGAACAGCTTGCACAGTTAAAGAAGACCGTTTCTACTATTCAAGCGGAACTAAAAGAGAAACAAGCGTCTCTTTCAGCCTATGACGCAAACGTCGAAGAGAAAATCGAGCAGTTAAAAAGCGATTATATTGAACTAGTTCATGAACAAGCTTCGCTAAAAAATGAACGTTCCCATTTGCAAACACTGCTAGAAAAATTACAAGCAAAACAAATAGCGCTTGCCGAAGAAAACCGCAAATATTTAGACGAGCGCAAATATCTCGAAGAGCAATACGCAAAACTAGACCAAAAGCGTCAACAAATGGAGAAAACGCTGCAAGAAAAGGAAACGCTCTTGCAGCAAAAAACAAACGAAGTTGCGGCGATGAAAGCCGATTTGGAAAAGAAAGAATCCATGCTTTATCAAGCGTACCAATATTTGCAACAAACGAAATCGCGCAAAGAAATGCTTGAAGAAATGCAGCAAGACTATGCAGGCTTTTTCCAAGGTGTAAAAGAAATATTAAAAGCACGTGCACAGTTTCCGGGCATTCATGGGGCCATCGTTGAATTGATTCAAGTGCCTGACCGTTATGAAACGGCGATGGAAATCGCTCTCGGCGGCGCGATGCAGCATATCGTTGTAGAAAATGAGGAAGTAGCGCGAAAAGCGATCCATTACTTAAAAGCGCATGCTTACGGACGTGCCACTTTTTTGCCGATGAATGTCATGCAGCCGAAAACGATTTCTTCCGAACAACTTGCCCTTATTAAAGACCATCCGGCGTTTGTCGGAATTGCAAGCGAGCTCATTCATTATGACAGCGCCTATCGTTCCGTCATTGCCAATTTGCTTGGAAATGTGATTATCACAACCGATTTAAAAGGAGCGAATGAACTAGCGCGCTTGCTTCATTATCGTTACCGTCTTGTAACGCTCGATGGAGATGTCGTTAGTCCGGGCGGTGCGATGACTGGCGGCGGAATCGCGAAAAAAGCGAATTCTCTTTTAAGCAGAAACCGTGAATTAGAAACGATTACGGCAAAGCTGCATGAAATGGAGCAAAAAACAGAACAGCTTGAACGTTTTGTACAAACGAAGAAGAAAATGATTCATCAAGAGGAAGCGGCATCGCTTGCATTGCGAAAGCAAATAGAGGAGGAGCGTTTTGCGCTTCAAGAAGTAAAAAGCGAATTGCGCGAAGTACAATTGCAGGAAAAAAATATGAATGAACGTCTTGCTCTCTACGACCATGAAAAAGCCAATGATGAACAAGAAGCAAAACAGATGACAGAAAAGCTTGCTGTGATTGAACAACAGCTTTGCGACTTAGAAGGAAAATTGAAGGAAATCGATCGGACGATTGAAACGCTTCAAGCGCAAAAACAAACAGAGCAGACATCAAAAGAAGCGCTGCAAACAGCGATGACGGAACAAAAAATCGCTCTAGCCGAAACACAGCAGCGTCTAAAAAATGTTCAAGAAAAAGTAGAACAGCTCCATAACGAGCTAGCAGATACAGAAAAACAGCTGCAGGCGTCCAAACAGGAACTTGCCTTTCTGATCAAAGAGATGAATTCGAGCCATTTTGGAGAAGAAGAATTAGAGAAAATGCGGCAAAAAAAATCACAAGATAAACAAAAAACGATTGAACTGATCGCCAGCCGCCGTGAACAGCGTTTGCAATATCAGACGAAGCTCGAGCATTTGGAACGGGAATGGAAAGAGAAAAAACGCCAGCATAAACAACTTGCGGATATTGTAAAAGACGAAGAAGTCAAGCTTAACCGCCTTGATGTGGAGTTGGAAAATTTATTAAACCGTCTTCGCGAAGAATATATGCTTTCGTTTGAGGCGGCAAAAGAAGCGTATCCGTTAACGGTGGACGTTCAAGAAGCGCGCAAACGAGTAAAGCTTATTAAACGGGCAATCGATGAGCTCGGAACGGTGAACTTAGGCGCAATTGATGAATACGAACGGGTATCAGAGCGTTATCAATTTTTAACAGAACAAAAAGCGGATCTTCAGCAAGCAAAAGAAACGCTCCATCAAGTCATTGACGAGATGGACCAAGAAATGAAAAAACGATTTTTATCAACGTTTGAACATATTCGTTCCCACTTCGGCAACGTGTTTCGCCAGCTGTTCGGCGGAGGAAACGCTGATTTGCGCCTGACGAATCCGAACGATTTGCTCGAAACAGGCATCGAAATCGTCGCACAGCCGCCAGGAAAGAAATTACAAAATTTAAGCTTGCTTTCCGGCGGGGAGCGTGCGCTAACGGCGATTGCTCTATTGTTCTCCATTTTAAAGGTGCGCCCTGTTCCGTTTTGTGTGCTTGATGAGGTGGAAGCAGCGCTGGATGAAGCGAACGTGCATCGCTACGCCCAATATTTAAAACAATTCAGCGACCAAACACAATTTATTGTCATTACCCATCGAAAAGGAACGATGGAAGAAGCGGACGTGCTGTATGGCGTCACGATGCAGGAATCTGGCGTATCGAAACTCGTTTCCGTCCGTTTAGAAGATTCGAAACAACTTGTAAAGTCATAATGTAGAAAGGATGGCGTCGATATGAGTTTTTTCAAAAAGTTAAAAGAAAAAATTACAAAACAAGCGGATTCGGTTACGGAAAAGTTTAAGCAAGGCCTTTCGAAAACGCGTGATTCATTCGCTGGCCGCGTCAACGATTTAATCGCCCGCTATCGGAAAGTCGATGAAGAATTTTTTGAAGAACTCGAAGAAATTTTGATTAGTGCGGATGTTGGTGTGAATACCGTTATGGAGCTGGTTGATGAACTGAAAATGGAAGTGAAACGCCGCAATATTCAAGATCCGAAAGAAATGAAGGCGGTCATTTCCGAAAAGCTTGTTGAGATTTACCGCGGCGATGATGACGCGAAAGCCGAATTAAATATCCAAGAAAATGGCTTAACCGTTATCTTGTTTGTCGGTGTCAATGGGGTCGGCAAAACGACGACGATCGGCAAGCTTGCCCATAAACTGAAGTCGGAAGGAAAAACGGTGATGCTCGCGGCAGGTGATACATTCCGTGCCGGAGCGATTGAGCAACTTGAAGTCTGGGGAGAGCGCGTCGGTGCGGAAGTCATTAAACAATCGGCAGGTTCTGATCCAGCAGCCGTGATATATGATGCGATCCAAGCGGCAAAAGCGCGCCATGTTGATGTGCTTTTATGCGATACAGCTGGGCGCTTGCAAAACAAAGTGAATTTAATGAAAGAGCTTGAAAAAGTTAAACGCGTCATTGAACGGGAAATTCCAGGAGCGCCGCATGAAGTGCTGCTTGTACTTGATGCGACAACCGGGCAAAACGCGATGAGCCAAGCGAAAATTTTTAAAGAAGTAACTAACGTCACCGGCATCGTGTTGACGAAGCTCGACGGCACGGCCAAAGGCGGGATCGTGCTTGCGATCCGCAATGAGCTTCATATTCCGGTGAAATTCGTTGGGCTTGGCGAAAAAATGGATGATTTGCAGCCGTTTGATCCGGAACAATATGTATATGGTTTGTTTGCGGATTTATTTGATGAAAAAAATGAGTAACATATCGGGAATAAATGACAGGGCTGGCTCGAGACATCATGATTAGGGGTCTTTTTGAGCCAGCTCTTTTTTTGTAAAGATAAAATCTTGACATGTATAATAAAAAAAGATACACTAATCATCTGTAAAGGTGTTTCACTTAACAAAAAAGGGGGAGTTTCATGCTCGAAAAAACGACGAGAATGAATTATTTGTATGACTTTTATCAAGCGCTGCTGACGCCAAAACAGCGCAGCTATATGTCGCTTTACTATTTAGACGATTACTCCCTCGGTGAAATTGCCCAGCAGTATGAAGTCAGCCGTCAGGCTGTTTATGATAATATAAAGCGAACCGAAGCGATGCTAGAAGAATATGAAAAAAAATTATCGCTCTTTCAGAAGTTTCAAAAACGAAAACAGCTGATGAACCAACTAAAAGATTATGTTTTACAAAAATATGGAGAGGACAAACAACTTTTCGATATGATTAAAGAACTAGAAGAATTAGAATGATAAGGAGGTGAAAACAGATGGCGTTTGAAGGATTATCCGAACGTTTGCAAAACGTGATGAACAAAATCCGCGGCAAAGGAAAAGTAACGGAAGCGGATGTTAAGGAAATGATGCGTGAAGTTCGCCTTGCTCTTCTTGAAGCGGACGTCAACTTTAAAGTTGTCAAAGACTTTGTCAAGCGGGTCAGCGAACGCGCGGTTGGGCAGGAAGTGTTAAAAAGCTTAACGCCGGGACAGCAAGTCATTAAAGTCGTCAAAGAAGAGCTGACCGAACTGATGGGCGGCGAACAAAGCAAAATTGCGGTTGCCAGCCGTCCGCCGACCGTCATTATGATGGTTGGATTGCAAGGTGCCGGAAAAACGACGACGACGGGGAAATTAGCGAACTTGCTGCGGAAACGATATAATCGCAAACCACTGTTAGTCGCGGCGGACATTTATCGTCCAGCGGCGATTAAACAGCTTGAAACGCTTGGAAAACAACTGAATATGCCCGTTTTTTCCTTGGGCGATCAAGTCAGCCCTGTGGAAATTGCCAAACAAGCCATCGAAAAAGCAAAAGAAGAGCATTACGACTATGTGCTCATCGACACGGCCGGACGTCTCCATATTGACGAAACATTGATGGATGAATTAAAGCAAATGAAAGAAGTAGCGAAGCCAGATGAAATTTTCCTCGTTGTCGATGCGATGACGGGGCAAGATGCAGTAAATGTCGCGCAAAGCTTTCATGAACAGCTTGGCATCACCGGCGTTATTTTAACGAAGCTTGACGGCGACACGCGCGGCGGGGCGGCGCTTTCGATTCGAGCGGTTACGAACACCCCGATTAAATTCGTCGGAATGGGTGAAAAGCTCGACGCGCTCGAGCCGTTTCATCCGGAGCGCATGGCTTCGCGCATTCTAGGAATGGGTGATGTGCTTACACTTATTGAAAAAGCGCAGGCCGCTGTCGATGAAGAAAAAGCCAAAGAGCTCGAACAAAAAATGCGCACTGCTACGTTTACACTTGAAGATTTCTTAGAGCAGCTTGGGCAGGTGCGTAAACTCGGCCCCCTTGATGAAATTTTAAAAATGCTTCCGGGTGCGAATAAAATAAAAGGGTTGAACAACTTACAAATTGATGAAAAACAAATTAGCCGCGTTGAAGCGATTATTCGCTCGATGACGAAAGAAGAAAAAATGCATCCGGAAATTATTAATGGAAGCCGGAAAAAGCGGATTGCAAAAGGAAGCGGTACATCCGTGCAAGAGGTAAACCGGCTTTTAAAACAGTTTGAAGAAATGAAAAAGATGATGAAAATGATGACAAATATGCCAAAAGGAAAGAAAAGAGGGTTTAAATTCCCGTTTATGTAGGGAATGATGTGTTAAGAAAAAAAACTTTACAAACTACGTAATTATTGTTAATATACTATCTTGTGTGAACTATTTACGGAGGTGCTAAAATAACATGGCAGTAAGAATTCGTTTAAAACGCATGGGCGCGAAGAAAAAACCTTTCTATCGTATCGTTGTTGCGGACTCTCGTTCTCCGCGTGACGGACGTTTCATCGAAACAATTGGTACGTATAATCCGATTACAGAACCAGCGGAAATCAAAATCGACGAGGAACTTGCGCTTAAATGGCTGCAAAACGGCGCAAAACCGTCGGATACGGTCCGCAACCTTTTATCCAAACAAGGCATTTTAGAGAAGTTTCATAACTTAAAATACGGCAAATAATGTCTGTGGTGTACATGAAACAATTAATTGAAACGATCGTACAAGCGCTTGTCGATCATCCCGAAGAGGTTTTCGTGACAAACATCGAGGATGAACGGACAATCATTTATGAGGTGTCAGTGCACGAAGAAGATATCGGCAAAGTGATTGGAAAGCAAGGTCGTACGATTCATGCGATTCGCACGGTCGTGTACGCTGCAGCAGTAAAGCAGCCAAAACGTGTGATCGTGCAAGTAAAAGAAAAAGGGTGAGGGTGATTTTCCTCTCCCTTTTTCTATATTCATTTCCGTTAGGAGTGACATTATGAAAATTATTCAAACGATAGAAGTGCGGCAAATCGTAACGGAAAAGAGCAAACAAGCGCTTCGTGAGGCATTTTTAACCCAAAAACAACAACTCATGCGGGAATGTGATCAGCTTCGTTTCGAACAGAAACGGCTTGAAAAAACAGGAAAATATTCTTCTTCCCTTCTAAAGCAGCACTTTGCAAAAGAAATGGATGCAAGGATGGAAAAGATCAAACTTCTTGATTTTCAGTTGGAACAATTACATATCCTACCGTTAGGAAGCGAATTAAAAGAGCGGGAAGTACAAGCGCTCATTGACGTAGAGGTCGGTGACAAGTGGGAAAATGTCATTTCCAAACGTGCCATTATTATTGAAGATGGAATCGTCAAAGAAATTCGATAGAAGGGGTGAATGGAATGGAAAAGTGGTTTAATGTCGGAAAAATTGTGAATACGCATGGGATTCGTGGCGAAGTACGTGTTATTTCCCGCACTGATTTTCCAGAGGAACGTTATAAAAAAGGAAATACGTTATATATTTTTATGGAGAAATCGAAAGAACCAGTCGCAGTAATCGTCAAAAGCCATCGTGTTCATAAATCATTTGATTTGCTTGCGTTTGAAGGATATGACAACATTAATCTTGTAGAGAAGTTTAAAGGGGCGATGTTGAAGGTGCCGGAGAGCCAGCTTGGCGAGTTAGATGAAGGAGAATATTATTTCCATGAAATTATTGGCTGTACGGTCGTTACAGAAGAAGGGGAAACGATCGGAACCGTGAAAGAAATTTTAACTCCGGGCGCCAACGATGTATGGGTGGTAAAACGGAATAACGGAAAAGAAGTGCTTATTCCGTATATAGAAGACGTTGTAAAAAATGTCGATGTAGAAACGAAAACCATTACCATTCGCCCAATGGAAGGGCTGCTCGAATGATGAGAATCGATATATTAACGTTATTTCCGAACATGTTTACTGGAGTTTTTAATGAGTCGATTTTGAAAAAGGCACAAGAGAAAAAGGCGGTTTCGCTTAATGTGATCAATTTTCGCGATTTCGCGGATAACAAGCATAAAACAGTGGATGATTATCCATACGGCGGCGGAGCGGGAATGGTGTTAAAGCCGCAGCCGATTTTTGACGCAGTTGCCCATGTGACAAAGCATTCCGAACATCCACGCATCATTTTGCTTTGCCCGCAAGGTGAACGCTACACGCAAAAAAAAGCGGAAGAGCTGGCGAAAGAGGACCATTTAGTGCTTATTTGCGGCCATTACGAAGGCTATGATGAACGAATTCGCGAATATTTAGTGACCGATGAAATCTCGATTGGGGATTATGTATTAACAGGCGGGGAATTAGGAGCAATGGTGATCGTCGATAGCGTTGTCCGGCTGCTTCCGGGTGTGCTTGGCAACGAAGCTTCCCCTGTTCATGACTCGTTTAGTTCCGGCTTGCTCGAACACCCACATTACACGCGTCCTGCCGATTTCCGCGGCATGAAAGTTCCAGAAGTACTTTTGTCGGGAAATCATCGCCTCATCGAAGAATGGCGTGAAAAACAATCGTTAAAACGAACGTTTTTGCGCCGACCGGATTTACTAGAAAATTATCCATTAACAGAAAAGCAAAAACGATGGATCGAAGAGTGGAAAAAAGAAGAGCGGTAACTATTGCGCATGATGCAAGTTTATGCTAGTATATTCTTTGTGTGACTTAAGTGATTTGCTTAAGTGAGGAAAACGATGTTCCGCTGCAATGATGGATAAGCATTGTCATGAACATCTGTTGGAAGGAGTGGAAAATGATGCATCATTTAATCCAAGAAATTACGAAAGAGCAATTGCGGACAGATTTACCAGATTTCCGTCCTGGTGACACGGTGCGCGTTCATGTGAAAGTCATCGAAGGAAACCGTGAACGTATCCAAGTGTTTGAAGGCGTTGTAATTAAACGCCGCGGTGCTGGTATTAGCGAAACATTCACCGTCCGCAAAGTATCTTACGGTGTTGGTGTAGAGCGTACTTTCCCAGTGCATACACCGAAAATCGCGAAGTTAGAAGTTGTTCGCCGCGGTAAAGTGCGCCGTGCGAAATTGTATTATTTACGTCAACTTCGTGGTAAAGCAGCACGCATTAAAGAAATCGTTCAATAATGAACATTATGAATGGAGAAAAAGGAGCTTGATTGCAAGCTCCTTTTTTCACTACCCGTAATTGTGTCATAATAGATAAAAAATCATTTAGGTGGGAGAATGATGGAAAAGAAAAGAAGTGAACTACGGGAATGGTTAAAAGCGATTGTGATTGCCGTTTTGCTCGCGGGCGGCATTCGTTATTTTATTTTCGCGCCGATTATTGTTGACGGGCTATCGATGATGCCGACTCTTCATAATCATGATCGGATGATTGTCAACAAACTTTCTTATAAAATCGGCACACCGCAGCGATTCGACATTATTGTCTTTCATGCCGAAGAAGGAAAAGACTATATTAAGCGGGTGATCGGTTTGCCGGGCGACCATATTGAATATAAAAACGACACGTTATATGTAAACGGCAAACCGTACGACGAACCGTACTTGGACGAATATAAAAAACAAGTAGTGGATGGTCCGCTGACCGAACCGTTTACTTTAGAGGAACTTACCGGCCGAAAAACAGTGCCAAAAGGCTATTTGTTCGTTATGGGGGACAATCGCCGTTTTAGTAAAGATAGCCGTCACATTGGATTTATACCAATGGATAAAGTTGTCGGAAAAGCCAATATTGTGTATTGGCCGCTTTCTGATGCACGCGTTGTGAAATAATAAGCAATAGGTGATGCATATGACGATTCAATGGTTTCCAGGCCATATGGCGAAGGCAAAACGTGAAGTGCAAGAAAAACTGAAACTAATCGATATCGTTTTTGAATTGCTCGATGCACGTATTCCTATGTCGTCAAGAAATCCGATGATTAATGAAATTCTCGGCAATAAACCGCGCATCGTTTTATTAAACAAAGCAGATATGGCAGATAAGGCGATTACACAACAATGGATTGCTTATTTTAAGCAACAGCAGTTGCGCGCGTTAGCGATCGATGCACAAACTGGCACAGGGATCAAACAAATTGTGGCAGCGTCGAAAGAGATGTTGAAAGACAAATTTGCTAAAATGGCGGCGAAAGGAATAAAAAATCCTCGACCGATGCGCGCGCTCATTGTTGGAATTCCGAATGTCGGAAAATCTACGCTAATTAATCGTCTTGCTGGAAGGAATATTGCAAAAACAGGGGATAAACCGGGAGTCACGAAAGCGCAACAATGGATTAAAGTCGGCAAAGAAATGGAGCTTCTTGATACACCAGGTATTTTATGGCCGAAATTTGAGGATGAGGAAGTTGGTCTGAAGCTTGCCACAACCGGGGCCATTAAAGATACGATTTTAAATTTGCAAGATGTTGCTGTATATGCGTTAAATTTTTTAAAACAGCATTATCCAGAACGATTAAAAGAGCGGTATTCTCTTGATGATATTCCTGAAGAAATTGTGGCATTGTTTGATGCAATTGGCAAACGGCGCGGCTGTCTTGTCAGCGGAGGTGCCGTTGACTATGATAAAGTATCCGAAATTGTGCTTCACGATATTCGTACGGAAAAATTAGGAAGATTGAGTTTTGAAACTCCATAAAAGCCCGCTAAATGAATCGGGCTTTATTTTTTTGTTGCAATGCCGATAAAATGTATAGAGAAAGAAGAGAGGGACAGGAGAAATGAATAAATATACTGTAAAAGAAATACAAACTCTATTACAGCAAATCGATGATGAGAATGCTCCCTTGTTTAAAGAGATTGTTCAAGATGAGCGAAAAAGCGTACAAAAGCTCGTTGCTCGCTGGTATAAACAGAAAAAACAAGAAGAACAAGCAAAAAGACAATGGCAGGAAATGTCGCGCTATGAGCGGCAGTTGTTTGAACAAGGAATCGAGTATATAGCCGGCATCGATGAAGCGGGACGAGGGCCGCTTGCTGGTCCAGTTGTTGCCGCGGCCGTCATGCTGCCGAAAGATGCGTACATTCCGGGATTAAATGACTCGAAAAAGCTATCGGAAGCAAAGCGGGAAAAGTTATTTCATATGATTCAATCATGTGCGATTTCGATTGGCATTGGCGTCGTCACAGCTGCGGAAATTGATGAAATGAACATCTATGAAGCAACAAAAAAAGCGATGATCAAAGCGGTCGAGCAGCTTTCACCGAAACCGGATTATTTATTAATTGATGCAATGACACTGCCTATATCAACACCGCAACAAAGCATTGTAAAAGGAGATGCAAATAGCGTTTCGATTGCAGCTAGTTCCATCATTGCAAAAGTGACGCGTGACCATTTTATGAAACAGCTCGCAAAGCAATATCCACAATATGGATTTGAAAAAAATATGGGATATGGCACTGCCCAGCATTTAGAAGCGATTCGCATGTACGGTACCATTGATGAACACCGTCGTTCTTTTTCTCCGATTAAAGAAATGATAGAAATGAAGAAAGAAGGAAAGGAATATGATCAAACGCATCGACAAAGCATTGCCGGTTTTTCCAGCTAGCGATGCAACGCGCGGCCGCTTTCGCCATGGACAAGTTGTCTATGGAAAAATTGAGAGCATACAAGGAGAAGCTGAAAAGATCGCTCATGTGCGCGTCGGGGATGAAATTGTAACTGCAAGATTACGCGCTTCTTTACAAGCGGGAAATTATTATTTATTCGAAGTAAAAGCCGAAAATGACAATATATATTGGAAAATAATAGATGGAGAGAGAGGGCTCTCTTTCAACATCGATGAAGCGGCGCAGCATCTTATTCAAAAATGGAAATTGCCGCGTGATGCGCATTCTTTTCTTCGCTTTGTATTACAAGAAAAAATACCAGTTGCGAAAGAAGAAATGAGTAAAATCGCTCAATGGACAGAGCAATTAGAAGATACGGAACAAGGGTGGGAAACGCTTCGTTATATGTTTGCCCATCGTCTTCCGGTGACGAAAGAAGTTTTCTTTTCATTGCTTGCGGTAAAAACCAATCCCCCGCTTTTTCAGCAGCTGCAATATACGGAAAAACTGCTGGCGTCTTTGCCAACGGAACAGCAAAAAGATTCATTGCAAGCGTTGCGTCGCTATTTACAGCACATTACAACCGATCGAAAAAACGCCTATGACATTCTTTCCAATTTACTTCAATCATTACAACAACCTGAACAAAAGATCGCGCAGCGATTATTGAACAAGTTAGGTTTACCGTTACACAACATAGATTCTGATCAATTAAAAAAATTCCAAACTGCCATTAGGAATGGCGACTTCCACGAAATAGAGCAGCATTTACAGCTGTTATTTCCAGGATTTGAAGAGCAGCAATTTCTTAAACATTTTCAAACGCTTTATGCATCCTATGAGAACGGTTTTCTCTCCAATGAGGAACAACAGCTTTTTTCTGCTATTTTAACAAGATCGGATGATGATATTGCTTTATCGATTTTTCAACTATTAAAAAAGTCGTTTCAGAAGCTTGGGCTTCAGTATGAAGCAAATATACGCCGAGCGCTGGAAACAAAAACGCTTGCCATGACGACGCTAACGTCTTTAAAATCCCTTCTTTTGCAGGCGTTAGAAAACGCACATGAACCGGTATTGAAAGAAACGTTACAGACGCTTCTTTATCATATTACCGGTCAGCAACTATTATCCCAAGGCGAAGGACCGTTGCAACATGTATTTATGCAAATTCCGATTCAGATTGGAGAACAACGGACGGATGTAGCGATTCATTGGCAAGGAAAAAGACAAAAAAATGGGAAAATCGACCCAGACTATTGCCATATCGTTTTTTGCTTATTTCTCGAAAAATTAAAAGAAACGGTCGTCGACGTGCGCGTGCAACAACGTATTGTTCACATTTCCATTTTCAATGATCATCCTCATTTACTCCGCATTGCTAATGAGTTTCAGCCTATGCTGAAAGAACGTCTAGAGGCGCATGGATATACGTTATCCGCTTTGAAAATCGAAACGTCTAAACAAAAGAAAATGCCCATTGATATCGTATTTCAACAACGTTATAACGGGGTGGATTACCGTATATGAAAAACAAAGAAAAACAAGCGGTGGCCCTTTCCTATGATTCGAATGTACATGAAGCTCCGGTAGTGGTTGCCAAAGGAAAAGGGCATGTAGCGGAAGCGATCATCGATGCCGCAAAACAACACGGGATTCCTATACAAGAAGATCCGTCTCTCGTCCAATTATTGAGTGAACTGGAAATAAGCGAAACAATCCCTGAAGATTTGTACTATCTTGTTGCTGAATTGTTTGCGTTTATTTATCGTTTAGACAAACATGTAAAAAAAAGAATAGATCCCCTTGTATCAAGGGATTGAAGGGGTTTTCCCTTTTGAAATTTTTTAATTTTGTGTCGAAATGGTGGACAATATAGAAAGTATCATTATAAAATGAAAGCGCTAGAATTTTTTTAGTTTTTACATAGGAGGTTGGCGCATGAATATTCATGAATATCAAGCAAAAGAAATCCTCAGAAGCTATGGCGTTAGCGTGCCAAACGGCCGCGTAGCGTTTACTGTTGAGGAAGCGGTAGAAGCGGCAAAAGAATTAGGAAGCCCTGTTTGCGTTGTAAAAGCGCAAATTCATGCCGGCGGGCGCGGAAAAGCCGGAGGGGTAAAAGTAGCAAAAAGTTTAGATGAAGTTCGTACATATGCGAGCGAACTGCTAGGAAAAGTGCTTGTTACTCATCAAACAGGCCCGGAAGGAAAAGAAGTAAAACGCTTACTTATTGAAGAGGGCTGCGACATTAAGAAAGAATATTACATTGGTCTCGTTGTGGATCGCGCAACTTCTCGCGTTGTGTTGATGGGCTCAGAAGAAGGCGGTACCGAAATCGAAGAAGTAGCAGCAAAAACACCAGAGAAAATTTTTAAAGAATATATCGACCCAGCGGTAGGATTGCAAGCGTTTCAAGCACGTCGTTTAGCGTTTAACATCAATATTCCAAAGGAGCTTGTCAATCAGGCAGTCAAGTTTATGATGGGGCTTTACCAAGTGTTTGTTGACAAAGACTGCTCGATCGCCGAAATCAACCCGCTTGTTGTCACCGGCGACGGCAAAGTAATGGCGTTGGATGCTAAACTGAACTTTGATTCGAACGCACTGTACCGTCATAAAGATATTTTAGAATACCGCGATTTAGATGAGGAAGATCCGAAAGAAGTTGAAGCATCCAAATATGATTTAAACTACATCGCGCTTGACGGTAATATCGGCTGCATGGTAAACGGCGCTGGCCTTGCAATGGCAACGATGGATATCATCAAATATTACGGCGGCGAACCAGCAAACTTCTTGGATGTTGGCGGCGGCGCAACCGCGGAAAAAGTAACGGAAGCGTTTAAAATTATTCTTTCTGACCCGAACGTCAAAGGCATTTTCGTCAATATTTTCGGCGGCATCATGAAATGCGACGTGATCGCTAGCGGCATTGTCGAAGCGACAAAACAAGTCGGCCTCAATCTTCCGCTTGTCGTCCGTCTCGAAGGAACAAACGTCGAACTAGGGAAAAAGATTTTGCAAGAATCGGGTCTAAACATTACCGCTGCTGATTCGATGGCAGACGGCGCACAAAAAATCGTGGAGCTAGTACGTTAAGAAAGTGAGGGAGAAACGTGAGCATTTTTATTAATAAAGACACAAAAGTGATCGTACAAGGGATTACGGGTTCACAAGGATTATTCCATACAAAACAAATGCTCGAGTACGGAACAAAAATTGTAGGCGGTGTCACGCCAGGAAAAGGTGGTACAGAAGTCGAAGGAGTACCTGTGTTTGATACTGTTTCCGAAGCGGTAGAAAAAACAGGAGCAAACGCTTCTGTCATTTACGTTCCGCCAGCATTTGCCGCAGACGCGATTATGGAAGCGGTCGATGCAGAATTAGACCTTGTCGTTTGTATTACGGAAGGTATTCCTGTCCTTGATATGGTGAAAGTAAAACGCTACATGGAAGGCAAGAAAACTCGCCTCATCGGACCAAACTGCCCTGGCGTCATTACGCCGGAAGAATGTAAAATCGGCATTATGCCAGGCTACATTCATAAAAAAGGCCATGTCGGCATCGTTTCCCGCTCTGGTACGTTAACGTACGAAGCGGTTCATCAATTGACGCAAGCGGGCATCGGCCAATCGACAGCGGTTGGAATCGGCGGCGATCCGGTCAATGGCACAAACTTCATTGATGTATTAAAAGCGTTTAACGAAGATGAAGAAACGTATGCCGTTATTATGATTGGGGAAATCGGCGGTACTGCGGAAGAAGAAGCGGCAGAATGGGTAAAAGCGAACATGAAAAAACCGGTCGTCGGCTTTATCGGCGGTCAAACAGCGCCTCCAGGAAAACGGATGGGACATGCTGGCGCAATTATTTCTGGCGGTAAAGGAACGGCAGCAGAAAAAATTAAGAAAATGAACGAATGCGGCATTAAAGTGGCAGAAACACCTGCAGTAATTGGCGAAACATTAATTTCCGTTTTGAAGGAACAAGGCCTTTACGAAAAATGCAAAACGCATTAAAATGCATCGTCCCGCATCGTTTTTCAGGCGGGACGATTTTTATTGGGTATTGGCGAATTCTATCATCGTTATGGCAGATTCATGATCGGAACCGTGCAAAAACAGAAAAGAAATAGAGATAGAAAGGAAGATACGATGTATTCATCCGTTCGTGAGCGCCTTATTCATCTTCACCACTGCCGCGGGGCAGGCTGGAAAACGATCCATCGCTTATTGGAAATCGATCCGACCTTTTCCTCTGTATTTACCCTTCCATCTTCTGCATTGCGAACGCGACTTCCTTTATCCTCCCAGCAATATACACAATTTTTCCAAGATTTACATTCCCCTCATATTGAAAGTATGATAAAAACATATAAGGACAAAAATATCCACGTCATCACAATTTTTGACTCAGACTATCCACCTTTGTTAAAACATATATACGAACCCCCATGGGTGCTATATGCAAAAGGGAATATTCGTCTTTTGTCGTCATTCAAAATGATTAGTATTGTTGGGACGAGACACCCGACAAAAGAAGGGATACAATCGTTGCGGCAACTAGTTCCGCCGCTGGTGGCGAACGATTGGGTAATCGTAAGCGGTCTCGCAATAGGAATCGATACGTTAGCGCACGAAATGGCAATTGAAAACGGTGGACATACAATCGCGATCATCGCAGGAGGATTTGAACATATATATCCAAGGCAAAATAAAAGACTAGCAGACCAATTAATGGGCGGACACCTTATTTTATCGGAACATCCGCCGCATGTGCGGCCGCAAAAATGGCATTTTCCGCTGCGCAATCGGATTATCAGCGGAATATCGCTTGGAACGATCGTCGTACAAGCGAAAGAGAGAAGCGGCTCATTAATTACTGCTCTATTAGCGCTAGAGCAAGGAAGAGAGGTGTTTGCCGTTCCTGGTCCAATTTTTTTGGAACAATCAAAAGGACCAAACATGTTAATACAGCAAGGAGCAAAATTAGTTCATTCGGCAAACGATATATTCGAGGAATTTTCCTACATTTGATAAAAGCAATGCAAGAATTTTTCATATCTTGTTTGACAAATATCATAAGAATCATTAATAATAATGAAGATTTTAAATTTACCTCGTTAGGGGAGGAAGTTTGATGTCAGACTATCTTGTCATCGTGGAATCGCCGGCGAAAGCGAAGACGATCGAACGATATTTAGGAAAAAAATATAAAGTAAAAGCTTCGATGGGACATGTTCGCGATCTGCCAAAAAGCCAAATGGGCGTTGATATAAATAACGGCTATGAGCCAAAGTATATTACGATTCGCGGTAAAGGGCCAATCATTAAAGAATTAAAAACAGCAGCGAAAAAAGCAAAAAAAGTGTTTCTTGCCGCAGACCCGGACCGCGAAGGGGAAGCGATTGCTTGGCATTTAGCCAATATGCTCGACCTTGATATTCATTCCGACTGCCGCGTTGTATTTAACGAGATTACGAAGGATGCAGTTAAAGAGTCATTTCAACATCCGCGTCCGATCAATATGAATCTTGTTGACGCGCAGCAAGCGCGCCGAGTGTTGGACCGGCTGGTTGGATACAACATTAGCCCGCTTCTTTGGAAAAAGGTGAAGAAAGGATTGAGCGCGGGGCGTGTTCAATCTGTAGCGCTGCGTTTGATCATCGACCGCGAAAAAGAAATTAAACAATTTCAGCCGGAAGAGTATTGGACGATTCAAGCCGAATTTGTAAAAGGAAATGAAACGTTTACCGCTTCTTTTTACGGAGTGGATGGGCAAAAGCTTGAATTAAAAAAGGAAGCAGACGTTGCCGCGATTTTACAACGCATAAACGGCAACCACTTTACGGTGACATCGGTGGCAAAAAAGGAGCGGAAACGAAATCCAGTGCCGCCGTTTACGACGTCTTCCTTGCAGCAAGAAGCAGCGCGCAAGCTTAATTTTCGAACGAAGAAAACGATGATGATCGCCCAGCAGCTATATGAAGGAATTGATCTTGGCAGTGAAGGAACGGTCGGCTTAATTACCTATATGCGTACAGACTCGACAAGAGTATCAGAAAGCGCACAGCAAGAGGCACTATCTTATATAGAAGCGACGTTTGGAAAAGAATTTGTCGCACAAGAAAAGCGAAAAGAAAAGAAAAATGCCAATGCGCAAGATGCGCATGAAGCGATTCGTCCGACATCTGCATTTCGCGACCCGGAAAAGGTAAAGCCATATTTAACCCGCGATCAATTTCGGTTGTATAAGTTAATTTGGGAACGTTTTATCGCAAGCCAAATGGCAGCCGCACTGTTAGATACGATGAGCATTGAACTTGAAAATGAAGGGGTGATCTTTCGGGCAAGCGGCTCGAAAGTAAAATTTCCTGGTTTTATGAAAGTGTATGTAGAGGGAACGGATGACCAAACGGATGAACAAGATCGCCTTCTTCCGGATTTGCAGGAAGGGGAAACTGTTTTCAGCAAAGATATTGAACCAAAGCAGCATTTTACTCAGCCGCCTCCTCGCTATACGGAAGCGCGGCTTGTGAAAACGCTAGAAGAGCTTGGCATCGGCCGGCCGTCTACGTACGCGCCGACGCTTGATACGATTCAAAAACGAAACTATGTCGTGCTAGAAAATAAACGTTTTGTTCCAACAGAACTTGGAGAAATCGTGTTAGAACTAATGTTAGAGTTTTTCCCAGAAATCATTGACGTGGAGTTTACAGCGAAAATGGAGAAAAATTTGGATGAAATCGAGGAAGGAAAAGTAGAATGGGTGAAAGTGGTCGACGAATTTTACCAGGAATTTGAAAAGCGGCTGCAAACCGCGGAAAAGGAAATGAAAGAAGTCGAGATTAAAGACGAGCCGGCGGGAGTCGACTGCGAAGTGTGCGGAAGCCCAATGGTATATAAAATGGGGCGATTCGGCAAATTTGTCGCCTGCTCCAATTTCCCGGAATGCCGCAATACAAAGCCGATCGTTAAGGAAATCGGGGTAAAATGTCCGAAATGCCGCGAAGGAAATATTGTGGAGCGCAGCAGTAAGAAAAAGCGGATTTTTTATGGCTGCGACCGTTTTCCACAATGCGATTTCGTCTCGTGGGATAAACCGCTTGCCCGCCCTTGCCCGAAATGCGACGGCTTGCTAGTGGAAAAGAAACTGAAAAAAGGCGTGCAAGTGCAATGTACGGCATGTGATTACGAAGAAGCACCACAATCTTGACAAATAAAGGAGGAATATATGGTGAACGAACGAACGGTAAATGTCATTGGCGCAGGTTTGGCAGGCAGTGAGGCGGCATGGCAGCTTGCCAACCGCGGCATCCATGTCCGCCTTTACGAAATGAGACCGGTGAAGCAAACGCCTGCTCACCATACAGATAAATTTGCGGAACTTGTTTGCAGCAACTCGTTGCGTGCTAATTCATTAACAAATGCAGTCGGCGTATTAAAAGAAGAAATGCGCCGCTTGAATTCTGTCATTATGAAGGCAGCAGATGAATGCTCTGTTCCGGCGGGAAGTGCGCTTGCTGTAGACCGGCATGAGTTTGCCGCGCGCGTAACCAATCTTGTCCAAGGGCATCCGAATGTGACCGTTATTCGTGAAGAAGTGACAGAAATTCCGTCTGGCCCAACGATTATCGCAACAGGGCCATTAACGTCTAAAGCATTATCCGAGCGGCTAAAAGAGCTAACGGGAGAAGAATATTTATATTTTTACGATGCCGCTGCTCCAATCATCGAAAAAGAAAGCATTAATATGGATAAAGTATATGTCAAATCACGTTATGATAAAGGCGAAGCTGCGTATATCAACTGCCCGATGACGGAAGAAGAATTCGACCGCTTTTACGAAGCGCTCATTTCCGCAGAAACGGTTCCATTAAAAGAGTTTGAAAAAGAAATTTATTTTGAAGGCTGCATGCCGATTGAAGTAATGGCGCGGCGAGGGAAAAAGACGCTTCTATTTGGGCCGATGAAACCGGTTGGTTTGGAAGACCCGCGTACCGGAAAGCGTCCATACGCGGTTGTTCAGCTTCGGCAAGATGATGCGGCAGGTACGCTTTACAATATTGTCGGATTCCAGACACATTTGAAATGGGGCCCGCAAAAAGAAGTAATTCGTCTTATTCCGGGGCTAGAAAATGCGGAAATTGTCCGCTATGGCGTGATGCATCGCAATACGTTTATCAACTCGCCAAAATTATTGCGGCCAACGTATCAATATAAAGAACGTGACGATTTATTTTTTGCTGGACAAATGACCGGTGTCGAAGGGTATGTGGAATCAGCAGCATCGGGGCTTGTCGCAGGAATTAACGCAGCGCGGCTTGTATTAGGGCAAGAACTTGTTGTTTTTCCGCGTGAAACAGCGATTGGCAGCATGGCGCATTACATTACGTCGACGAATCCAAATCATTTTCAGCCGATGAATGCTAATTTCGGTTTGTTTGCACCTCTAGAAGAAAAAATCAAAGATAAACAGCGCCGCAATGAACGATACGCGCAACGGGCATTGGATACAATTCAGAATTTTATAAAAAATGATTGCAAGGGCTACTAATATATGTTACTATTTAGTAGCCCTTGTGAGGTGGGAAAAATGGAAAATTCGAAAATTGCGTTAAAATTGTTCATAGAATATTTACAAATCGAGAAAAATTATTCACAATATACTATTGTGTGTTACCAACGAGATGTAGAACAGTTTTTCGAGTTTATGAATGAACAAGGGATTCATCATCTGCATGAAGTAACGTATAATGATGTTCGTCTCTATTTAACAAAGCTGTATGAACAAAAACAGTCAAGCCGTTCCATTTCACGGAAAATTTCTAGTTTGCGAAGCTTCTATAAGTTTTTGCTGCGGGAAAAAAAGGTAAAAGAAAATCCGTTTGCGCTCGCTGCACTTCCGAAAAAAGAACAAAAAATTCCTAATTTTTTATATGAACAGGAATTAGAAAGCCTTTTTTATGTCAATGATGTTAATACAGCGATCGGCCAACGCAATCAAGCGATTCTTGAGCTTCTCTACGCGACGGGCGTCCGTGTTAGTGAATGTTGTCACATTCAACTTTCTGATATCGATTTTTCTGTTTCCACCATTTTGATTCATGGGAAAGGGAATAAACAGCGTTATGTCCCGTTTGGCCGTTTTGCCAAAGAAGCGTTGGAGCGTTACATTCATCATGGACGGCGTGAGCTTTTGCAAAAAGCAAAAAGCGCTCATGCTTATTTGTTTGTCAACGCCCGCGGCAATCCGTTAACACCTCGGGGAGTGCGTTATATTTTGGATGAAATAGTAAAAAAAGCGGCGCTTACTCAAAATATTAGCCCACACGTGCTGAGACATACGTTTGCGACTCATTTATTAAATGAAGGGGCCGATATGCGTACAGTTCAAGAATTGCTTGGACATGCGCATCTTTCATCAACACAAGTGTATACCCATGTAACGAAAGACCGGCTGCGCCATATTTATTTACATACGCATCCGCGAGCATAACTCTGCCGCGAGCAAAAAGGAGGATGGATAGCGATGGAACAGTTCCACGCGACGACGATTTTTGCGATTCATCATAATGGAAAGGCTGCGATGGCAGGAGACGGTCAAGTAACGTTTGGCAATGCAGTGGTGATGAAACATACAGCGAAAAAAGTACGGAGATTATTTCAAGGAAAAGTGTTAGCAGGATTTGCCGGATCGGTCGCAGATGCGTTTACATTATTTGAGATGTTCGAAGGAAAGCTAGAAGAATTTAATGGGAACTTGCCGCGCGCCGCTGTGGAATTAGCAAAAGAATGGCGCAGCGATAAAGTATTGCGGCGCTTAGAGGCAATGCTAATCGTGATGGATGAACGCCATTTGCTTCTCGTATCAGGAACTGGTGAAGTCATTGAACCGGATGACGGAATATTAGCGATCGGTTCTGGCGGAAATTACGCGCTAGCGGCAGGACGTGCATTAAAACAATACGCAGGAGATCAGCTATCGGCCAAAGAGATTGCCAAAGCGGCGCTAGAAATAGCCGCAAATATTTGTGTGTATACGAATGACCATATTATTGTGGAAGAACTATAAAAAGAGAGGAGGGACAGCGGTGTCAGAAGCATTAACGCCTCGGCAAATTGTCGAAAAGCTTGATCAATTTATCGTTGGGCAAAAGGAAGCGAAGAAAGCAGTTGCGATTGCGCTAAGAAATCGTTATCGCCGCAGTTTGCTTGATGAAAAATTACGGGATGAAGTTGTCCCGAAAAATATTTTAATGATCGGTCCGACAGGGGTCGGAAAAACGGAAATCGCCAGACGGTTGGCGAAGTTGGTTGGCGCTCCGTTTGTCAAAGTGGAGGCAACAAAGTTTACGGAAGTTGGATATGTCGGCCGCGATGTCGAATCGATGGTGCGCGATCTTGTGGAAACGTCCGTTCGATTAGTAAAAGAACGGAAAATGAACGAAGTGAAAGATCGCGCTGAACAGCAAGCGAATAAACGGCTTGTTGAGTTATTAGTGCCGGGAAAGCAAAAACAAACGATGAAAAACCCTCTTGAACTATTATTCGGTGGAGCGCAAACATCGCAGCAAGATACAAATCAAACGTATGAAGACGATCACATCGAACAAAAACGGAGACAAGTCGCTTGGCAGCTGGCGAACGGTCAGCTGGAAGATGAAATGGTGACAATCGAAGTAGAAGAACAACAGCCGATGTTTTTTGACTTTTTGCAAGGGGCCGGCATTGAGCAAATGGGAATGAATATGCAAGACGCGCTAAGCAGCCTCATTCCGAAGCGCCGTAAAAAACGCAAATTAAAAGTAAGAGAAGCGCGTAAAGTGCTTACGAATGAGGAAGCGCAGAAGTTAATCGACATGGATGAAGTAACACAGGAAGCAATACGTCTTGCCGAACAGTCTGGCATCATTTTTATCGATGAAATCGATAAAATTGCGCGCAGCGGGCAAGCCGCTTCTTCAGCGGATGTATCGAGAGAAGGAGTGCAACGCGACATTTTGCCAATTGTTGAAGGCTCCACCGTTATGACGAAATACGGCCCTGTTAAGACAGATCATATATTGTTTATCGCTGCCGGAGCATTTCATATGGCAAAACCGTCCGACTTAATCCCAGAGTTGCAAGGCCGGTTTCCGATTCGTGTCGAGCTAACGAAACTTTCAGTTGACGATTTCGTAAAAATATTAGTAGAGCCTGATAATGCTCTTATTAAACAATATAAGGCGCTTCTTGCGACGGAAGGTATAAATCTTGAATTTTCTGACGATGCTATTCGTAAGATCGCCGAAGTCGCCTTTGAAGTGAATCAGACAACCGATAATATCGGAGCAAGACGCCTTCATACGATCATGGAAAAGCTGCTTGAAGATTTATTGTTTGAAGCTCCGGATATTACGCTAGATAAAGTAGTCATTACACCTCAGTATGTCGAACAAAAACTAGGCAACATTGTCAAAAACAAAGATTTGAGTGAATTCATTTTGTAACATTAAATGAGGAGGAGAATGAAAAAATGAATTTATTACAAAAAACAAGAAAGATTAACGCAATGCTGCAAAAAGCAGCGGGAAAACCGGTAAACTTTAAAGAAATGGCAGAAACGCTTTGTGAGGTAATTGAAGCAAACGTATTCGTTGTGAGCCGTCGCGGTAAATTGCTCGGCTTTGCGATTAAGCAATCGATTGAAAATGAGAGAATGAAAAAAATGTTAGAAGAACGTCAATTTCCAGAAGAGTATACGAAAAATCTGTTTAACATTACAGAAACGTCTCCTAACATTGATATTAATAGCGAATATACCGCGTTTCCAGTGGAAAATCGCGATTTATTTAAAACAGGTTTGACGACAATTGTGCCGATCAATGGTGGCGGCGAGCGGCTCGGAACACTTATTTTATCGCGATTGGATCGTGAATTTCACGATGATGATCTCATTCTAGCAGAGTATGGCGCAACGGTTGTCGGCATGGAAATTTTGCGTGAGAAAGCGGAGGAAATTGAAGAAGAAGCACGCAGCAAAGCGGTCGTACAAATGGCAATCAGCTCGCTTTCTTATAGCGAACTAGAAGCGATCGAACATATTTTTGAAGAGCTAGACGGTACAGAAGGGTTGCTTGTCGCAAGTAAAATTGCTGACCGTGTCGGCATTACTCGTTCTGTTATCGTAAATGCTCTTCGTAAACTAGAAAGCGCCGGTGTGATTGAATCACGATCCCTCGGTATGAAAGGAACATATATTAAAGTGTTAAATGATAAGTTTTTAACAGAACTAGAAAAATTAAAATCCAGTTAATAAAATAAGAAAACCGGCCTAAAAGCAGACTTGCTTTTAGGCCGGTTTTTTATATGTCAAAACATTTGTTTGGCCAGCGATTTTAGTACATTTACAATAATATAAAAACGACAGACATAGACAAATTTCGTCTTTTTTTCTATTTAGGATGAAAAAAATAGTACAATCTTCCGGCTATACAATATTTTTTCATTCTCGTAAAATGAATATTAGCATATATTGTCGAAAAAATAGGATAAAAGAGGGGATACCTTTGTCACTGTTTTCGCGTACATTTATGATGCTAGAGCAAGGGCTGGATTATGCGTCATTAAGGGAAAAAGTGATTGCAAACAATATCGCCAATGTAGACACGCCCAATTATAAGGCAAAAGAAGTGCGGTTTCGGGCAGAACTAGACCGAGCGCTTCAACCGCTAGAAGCAAAGCGAACAAATCCGAAACATCTTCCGTTTACCCGTCAAATGACAAACAAATTTCTCGTGACGTCAAGGACCAATGTAGTATACAATCATAATGGAAATAATGTCGATATTGATCAAGAAATGTCATATTTGGCAGAAAATCAAATTTATTACAACGCTTTAGTCGAGCAATTGAACGGAAAGTTCACAACGTTAAAAACGGTCATTAAGGGAGGAAAATAATTATGTCTATTTTTCAAAGTTTAGATATAACAGCGTCTGCGCTTACGGCGCAGCGGTTACGCATGGATGTAATTTCCTCCAATATGGCTAATGTCGACACGACTCACGCTCGATTGGTTAATGGACAATGGGAACCGTATCGACGCAAATTCGTTGTGATGGAACCGCGTCAAGAAGGATTTTCTACATATTTGCAAGCTGCGATGAATAGCCGCTCATCTGTTGGTAACGGAGTGAAAGTAACAAAAATTATGGAGGATCAAACTCCTTTTAAACTCGTTTACGATCCTTCTCATCCTGACGCAGACCCTAACGGATATGTTCGCCTTCCTAACGTCGATCCGTTAAAAGAAATGGTCGATTTAATGAGTGCAACACGGTCATATGAAGCAAATGTAACGGTTTTTAATGCGACGAAAGGAATGTTAATGAAAGCATTAGAAATCGGAAAGTAAAAAAATAAAGGGGATATAGATGATGATACAAGGAATTCATCGCTCTTTGTTTTCAGAGGCGACAAACGTTGCTTCACAAGCGACAAAACCAGCTGATGTGCAAAAGGCGTTTTCCACTTTTTTGAAAGATGCGCTGAATAAAGTGAATGACGAGCAATTGCAAGCTTCCCAATTAACAGAGAAGCTTGTAAAAGGGGAAAACGTTGATTTACACAAGGTGATGATCGCTTCGCAAAAAGCGAGCATTTCCTTACAACTTACATTAGAAGTGCGCAACAAAGTGATTGAGGCATATCAAGAAATGATGAGAATGCAAATATAGCATATGGATTGTGAAATAATCGGGGGAATAGTATGAGCAACAAATTAAAAGAATGGCTAAGCCGATTCACCTTATTTTGGAAAGAGAGAACAAAAAAACAAAAATGGATCGCCATTGCCAGCCTCGTTCTTTTCTTGCTTATAACCGGCGTAGCTATATATTTTGCGACAAGAACAGAGTTTGCGCCGTTATATAGCAACTTAACGCCACAGGAAGCGGGGCAAATTAAAGCAACGCTCGACCAGCGGGGAATCAAATCGGAAGTAGCGGATAACGGCACCACGATTAAAGTGCCAAAAGAGTTAGTAAACTCGTTAAAAGTTGATTTAGCGGCAGAAGGAATTCCAAACAGCGGCACCATTGATTATTCTTATTTTGGAAAAAATGCAAGCTTCGGAATGACGGATAACGAGTTTAATGTTGTCAAACTCGAAGCAATGCAAAATGAGCTGGCAAATTTAATTAAAAGCATCGATGGTGTAGAAGACGCAAAAGTAATGATTAATCTTCCACAGCCGAGCGTGTTTGCTTCCGATGACCAAGGCGAGGCATCGGCTTCGATCGTGTTAAAAACAAAACCGGGATATCAATTTAGCGATCAGCAAATTAGGGCGTTGTACCATCTTGTTTCTAAAAGTGTTCCTAACCTTCCTACAGATAATATCGTCATTATGAATCAGTTTTTTGAGTATTTTGATTTGAAAAATAACGAAAATTTTTCGACAGGCACAACGTTTGCCACACAGCAAGAAATTAAAAAACAAATTGAACGAGATATTCAACGGCAAGTACAGCAAATGTTAGGAACAATGATGGGGCAGGATAAAGTCGTTGTATCCGTAACGGCTGATGTGGACTTTACGCAGGAAAACCGGGAAGAAAACCTTGTTGCTCCGGTTGATGAAAAAAATAACGAAGGCATTGCCGTCAGCGTGCAACGTATTAAAGAGACATACTCTGGGAAAGGCGTGCAGCCGGGCGGCGTGGCCGGTACGGGAGAAAACGAAGTGCCAAGCTATCAGGCTGGAGCAAGCGAGACAAATGGAGATTATGAGCGAACCGAGGAAAC
Source organism: Parageobacillus sp. G301 (assembly GCF_030268025.1). Lineage (NCBI taxonomy): Bacteria > Bacillati > Bacillota > Bacilli > Caryophanales > Anoxybacillaceae > Parageobacillus > Parageobacillus sp. G301. The sequence continues at coordinate 1,113,713 of NZ_BSDB01000001.1, read as the reverse complement.
GATTAATAACGAAGTGAATAAGATCAAAAAACATATCGTCGAAAGTCCATATAAAATTCGTGATTTAGGCATTCAAGTAATGGTTGAGCCGCCAAACCCGAAAAATCCAAACTCTTTGTCACAGCAAACGATCGATGATATTCAAAAAATATTAGGAACGATTGTCAGAACATCGATTAATAAGCAAGATGGCCAAACATTAACCGATCAGGATATTCAAAATCGCATCGTTGTTTCTGTTCAGAAATTTAACGGAAAACCAACATTTACGGAACCAAAACAGACGATTCCAATGTGGGTATACATCGTCGGTGGAATTGGCCTTGTTCTTCTTATTGCATTGCTCATCTTATTGTGGCGCAGACGTAAAGAGGAAGAAGAGGAAGAAGAGGAAGATATTCTGGAGCCTATGGTTCAAGAAATTCCAGATATCCATGAAGAGAACGAAACGGAATCGACGATGCGCCGTAAGCAACTAGAAAAATTAGCGAAAGAAAAGCCAGACGAATTTGCAAAGCTGTTGCGAACATGGCTATCGGAAGAGTAGGAGGAACGGAAAATGGCAAAGCGCGACAAAAAAGGAGGGTTAACAGGGAGACAAAAAGCAGCGATCCTTCTCATTTCCCTTGGTCCAGATGTGTCCGCCTCCGTTTATAAACATTTGTCAGAAGAAGAAATTGAAAAACTAACGTTAGAAATTTCGAATATGCGGCAAGTGACAGCAGACGCAAAGGAAGAAGTGCTGGAAGAATTTCATCAAATTGCACTGGCACAAGATTATATTGCACAAGGCGGGATCGCTTATGCAAAAGAAGTGCTGGAAAAGGCGCTCGGTCCGGAAAAAGCGATGAATATTATTAACCGGTTAACGTCCGCCTTGATGGTGCGGCCGTTTGATTTCGCCCGTAAAGCGGATCCAACGCAACTATTAAATTTTATTCAAAACGAACATCCACAAACGATTGCCCTTATTCTTTCTTATCTTGAACCGGCGCAAGCAGGACAAATTTTATCGGCACTGCCGCAAGAAATGCAGGCGGATATTGCGCGACGCATCGCGTTAATGGATAGCACATCTCCTGACATTATTAATGAAGTGGAGCAAATTTTAGAACGAAAACTATCGACAACGGTTGTGCAAGATTATACACAAGCCGGCGGCATCGAAGCGGTAGTGGAAGTGTTAAATCAGGTGGACCGCAGCACAGAACGGACGATTCTCGATGCCCTTGAAATTCAAGATCCTGAACTTGCCGAAGAAATTAAGAAACGAATGTTTGTCTTTGAAGATATCGTCACTCTTGATAATCGCGCAATCCAGCGCGTGATTCGTGAAGTGGATAACAATGATTTAATGCTAGCGCTCAAAGTGGCAAGCGATGAAGTAAAAGAGATTGTGTTTCGCAACATGTCCACGCGCATGGCAGAGACATTTAAGGAAGAAATGGAATTTATGGGTCCTGTCCGTTTACGTGATGTTGAAGAAGCGCAGTCACGGATTGTCGCAGTGATTCGCCGTCTAGAAGAAGCAGGGGAAATTGTGATTGCACGCGGTGGGGGAGATGATATTATTGTCTAACGTCATTAAAGCTCCTTTTACAAAAACAAATCGTACTGCTAAAAAAACGATTGAAATTAAACGACTTTTTCTCGAACAGCAAAATATAACAGAAAAACAGCAAGAAAATCACGAAATGATGATGGAACATGCCAAGTATGAGGCAGAACAAATCAGACGGGAAGCAGAACAATATTATGAATCTATTCGGCAGCAATTGTTGAAAGAACAAGAAGCCTGGCATATAGAAAAGGAGCAGCTTATCCAATTAGCGCGTGAAGAAGGATATCAAGACGGATTTCATCAAGGAAAAGAAGAAGCGCTGCATCGTTATCGCGAGCTGATTGAACAGGCGAGACAAATTACAGAAAAAGCAAATGTTCAATTTTATGAACAAATCAATGCATCCGCAGAAACGATCCTCCGCATTGGAATGAAAGTAGCAGAGCGTATTATCGGTGAAAAATTAGCGGAAAATCACGACTATTTTTTATCACTAGTAAAGCGGGCGATTAAAGAAGTTCGGGAACAAACGGAAGTAACGATTTACGTCCATCCGCTTTCTTATGAAACGGTCGTGCAACAAAAAGAAGAATTAAAAGCGTTATTTCACCATGAAGCGGATGTGTTCATTCATCCAGATTTGCAGCTTGCGGAATATAGCTGCATCATTGAAACCCCGTTCGGACGCATCGATGCAAGCGTTGATACACAGCTTGAGCAAATAAAAGAGAAGCTGTTCGAACGAATGAAGGAGGGGGTATCCACTGAATTGGCAAGCTCTGCTCGATGAAATCGACGAGATGGACACTTATAAACGGTTTGGCAAAGTTTCACGGGTCATTGGCTTAATGATTGAAGCGAAAGGACCGGAAAGCTCAGTCGGCGACATTTGCTATATTCACACTAGAAGCGGCAGGCAAAAACAATTGATTGCGGCAGAAGTAGTTGGATTTAAAGAGCAACATGTATTGTTAATGCCGTTTTCGACTGTTCAGCATATTTCACCAGGATGTATTGTTGAAGCAACTGGAAAACCGTTGCAAATTCACGTTGGCTCGCCATTAATCGGGCAAGTGCTTGACCCTCTCGGCTATCCACTGGATGGCAGCCCATTGCCGAAGGGATTGCATCCTATTTCGATTGAGCGCAATCCGCCCAATCCGCTTGCAAGACCGCCGATCAACGAACCGATCGAAGTTGGGGTTCGGATCATTGACAGCTTGTTAACGGTTGGCAAAGGGCAGCGCGTCGGAATTTTTGCCGGTTCGGGAGTTGGAAAAAGCACGTTAATGGGGATGATTGCCCGTCACACGAATGCGGATATAAATGTTATCGCATTAATTGGTGAGCGCGGACGTGAAGTCCGTGAATTTATTGAACGGGACCTCGGTCCGGAAGGTTTGGCCCGTTCTATCGTTGTCGTTGCCACTTCTGATCAGCCTGCGCTCATGCGTGTAAAAGGAGCGTATACCGCCACGGCGATTGCGGAATATTTCCGCGACCAAGGGATGGATGTGATGTTTATGATGGACTCTGTCACACGCGTTGCCATGGCGCAGCGAGAAATTGGACTAGCCATCGGCGAGCCGCCGACAACAAAAGGGTATACTCCGTCCGTGTTTGCTATCTTACCAAAATTATTAGAGCGTACAGGGACGAGCGCTTACGGCACTATTACCGCATTTTATACCGTACTTGTTGACGGAGATGACATGAACGAGCCGATTGCTGATACGGTACGCGGCATTTTGGACGGGCATTTCATCCTTGAACGAAGCTTAGCCAATAGGGGACAGTATCCAGCCATTAACGTATTGAAAAGCGTTAGCCGCGTAATGAATCATATTATTACACCAGAACATCGGCAAGCGGCAGATAAACTGCGCCAGCTTCTATCCACTTATATTAATTCGGAAGACTTAATCAATATAGGGGCGTACAAACGAGGATCGTCAAACGAAATTGATGAAGCGATTCGTTATTATCCAAAAATCATTTCCTTTTGCAAACAAGATATTCATGAAAAAATAACAAAAGACAAAAGCATTGAAATGCTAATTGACCTAATCCATGCAGGGTGAAAAAAATGGGATACGCATTTAAGCTGCAAAAAGTTTTAACAATGAAAGAAAATGAGAAACATCAAGCAGCAGGAGAATACAATGAAGCCGTACGGCGCTTTGAGGAAGTGGCGGAAAAATTATACCACTTTCTTAAGCAAAAAGAACAATATGAAGAAATCCATAAACAAAAACTTCAATCAGGATTGTCCATTCAAGAAATTCGCTACTTTCAGCAGTTTATTTCCAATCTTGAACGGACGATCCACCATTATCAGCTTCTAGTGATGCAAGCAAGAGAACAAATGCACCGGAAGCAAATGAAATTAACAGAGCTTAATATAGAAGTAAAAAAATATGAAAAAATGAAAGAAAAATATATACAAGCTGCTTTTGATGCGGAAAGAACCGCAGAAAATAAATGGATGGATGAAATTTCGATTCAACGTTTTGTACATCGGGGAGATTAGAAAGATGGCACAAAATCAAGAAATGGAGAGAGAAGAAAAAGAAAGCAAACTCCAATGGTTTTTATTTATCATTGTCATTCCATCGTTGTTTGCGATAGCATTAGCTTTTGTCATTATGGCCATCGCGGGAGTTAACGTTCTTGATACGGTAAAAACATTCAGCAAAAACATTCCGATTATCTCGCAATTGGTAGATGTGCACAAAATACAAAGGAAGTTAGAAACAACGATTGAAAAGCAAAACGAAGTGATCGACCAACAAAAGAAACAAATTAACGAGCTAGAAAATGAATTATCGGCAAAACAACAAGAAGTGGACAGGCTGAAAAAAGAGAAGGAACATTTAGAAGAACAATTATCATTGATGGAAGCAAACAAAGAGGAACTTCCTGAAGACAACACCGCAACAATGAACACAACGAACAACACAACGATGGAAGACATTGCGAGCATGTATGAAACGATGTCAGAGAAAAACGCTGCAATGATTTTAACAAAAATGCCGGAAAGCGATGTGCTGAAGATCTTATCCTCATTAGACGGTGATAAAGCGGCGGCCATTTTAGAGAAAATGCCGCCAGATGATGCGGCAAAATATACTTCGATGCTGGCAAAACGCGCTGAAGAAAATCCACCCGTTGAGGAGGCGGCAAGGTGAAAATTGGAACTAGCTATCAACTGTTCGGTCAACCAATAGCAGGACCGCCAAAAAAATCAACTCCTAAGCTAGCAGGGGAAAAAGAGGAATGCGGCCCGTTTCAGCAACTGCTAGCGATGATCGAAACGGATGCAAAAAATGAAGAAGGAACTGTTCTTGTTTCTAATGAGCGTTTTTCCACGCCATCTAAAGAACAGGAAGATGTAACCGGCGAATTTAGGATAGAAGAATCGTTTTCTATTCTTCTTTACATGTTGAACAACATGATAGATACCAATCAAATGGATCTTCATCCTATTTTTCCTAACCATTCTATAGAGCGGATAAATAATGTGGTAGATAAAGAAGCGATCATACAATTTATCCAGCAAACAAACAATACTACGGATAAAAATATGTCAGTAGAACAAATAAGCAATGTTATAAATGACGAAGCAGCGTCCCGTTTATATTCCTTTTTTGATAACGATATACAACCTTTGCAGCAAAACAGCATCATGAAAGAAAGTAAAGAACAAACCGATATACAAACGTTTTTGCAAGAAGTGCTGACAAGTTTGGATAAGCAAGAAGAGAAAAGTGAAGAAGTTTCTAGCAACAGTAAAAAAACAGAAAGATCGATGTTGCAAAATCGGTTTTCACTTTCATCTGCTTTCAGTAAAAGCTTTGATTTCTCGTTAGGAGATAAAGCAGCTGCTGAAAACGTAGAGAGACAGAAAGAGTCCTTTATACAACCGTTTAATAGGTTGTTGCCGAATGGAAATATGATGATTTCAAGAGAGAACGCACCTGTTATTGTTTTGGATCAGACGTTATCAGAACAAAAAGTCAATGAGGCATTTCTTCAGCAATTAACAAATATTATCCGATCAGGCCGATTTACTCGTTTAAAAAATGGAAATGCGCAACTCGCCATTCGCCTTTATCCTGAACATTTAGGAACATTGACCGTAAAAATTGTACGGGAACATGGAACATTAGTAGCAAAGCTAATTGTATCGACGGATTCGGCGAAAGAGCTTTTAGATGCAAATTTATCGCAACTTCAGCAAGTTTTGTCGACGGAAAATATAACGGTGGAAAAATGGAATGTATTGACGCAAGACGATCGTTATACACCTGCATTTTATCAAGAAGAACGTGGACATGAACAAAAAGAACGGCAGCAACGCAAAGAAGAGAAAGCGAAAAAACAACCTTCTTTCCATACGTTGATGACAGAAATAGTCGATATGGAAGTATAGGAGGGAAAACCGTGACAAATGGAATTGATCCAAGCTTGCTATTGGATAACTATAAGCCGCCCGAACGAAAGACGGGAAATCAAATATTAGGAAAAGATGATTTTTTAAAAATTTTGCTTGCTCAATTGCAAAATCAAGATCCGTTAAATCCGATGGAAGATAAAGAGTTTATTGCGCAAATGGCCAGCTTTTCTTCTTTAGAACAAATGATCAATATTTCAAGCATGCTCGAACGGTTTATGCAAACGCAAACGAATCAAGCCCTGCTTCATTACAGTGAATGGATTGGCAAAAACGTGTATTGGCAAGAAGATGGGAACACAAAAAGCGGGATTGTTAAATCGGTGTCGCAAAAAGATAATCAAATTTTTCTAGAGCTTGACAACGGCACAACAATTGAAGCAAGCCTTGTCGTGAAAGTGGAATCTAAATAAATAAATGAAAGGGAGAGGAATCACTATGCTTCGTTCTATGTATTCAGGAATTGGCGCAATGAGAAATTTCCAAACAAAGCTGGATGTCATTGGGAATAACATCGCCAACGTTAATACATATGGATTTAAAAAAGGAAGAACGATTTTTAAAGATTTAGTAAGCCAGCAAATTGCAGGGGCAAGCGGCCCGACCGGAAATCACGGCGGCGTAAACCCAAAACAAGTTGGTCTAGGATCCCAACTGGCAGCGATTGATACCGTCCATACGCAAGGAAGCTTGCAAACGACGGGACGTCCGCTTGATTTAGCGATTTCGGGAGACGGATTTTTCGTGCTTGGAGATAAGAATGGGGGAAATCATGTATACACAAGAGCTGGCAACTTTTATTTAGATAAAGACGGAAATATTGTCAATGCAGATGGATTGTATTTGCTAGGAATAGGAAATAAGCTCATTAACATTCCATCTAGTGCGGAAAGTTTTAGTATCGGTTCAGACGGTACGGTTAATTATATCGAAAACGGAAGTCTAAAACCTGCTGGACAAATACAATTAGCCAAATTTAACAATAATGACGGATTAGAAAAGGCAGGAGACAATCTTTTCAGACAAACAGCTAACTCTGGTACAGCAACTACAGGCGCTCCTGGTGCTAATGGAACTGGCACTATTGTCGCTGGTACGCTGGAAATGTCCAACGTCGATCTTGCGGAAGAGTTTACGGAAATGATTGTCGCGCAGCGCGGCTTCCAAGCGAATACGCGCATTATTACAACATCGGATGAAATTTTACAAGAGCTTGTCAACTTGAAGAAATAGTAAAGGGGGGAGGGTACTAGCTGCCGTCTAGTACCCTGTACATACATGATTACATTAACACGGCTAAATGGAAAAAAGTTTGTGTTAAATGCGATTTATATTGAACAAGTGGAAGCATTTCCCGATACAACGATTACACTAACAAACGGAAAAAAGTTTGTCGTACGTGAATCCGTACAAGAGGTTATTCGATTGGTGAACGATTTTTATCGACAAGTTGCGGTGGTGCGCTTACCGGAAGGTTTAGGAGGATCGGAAACGTGAAAAGTAATGTAATAAAAACGATGGTAATTATACTTGTTATTATTGCTCTCATTGGCACCGTAGCTTTAATTGCTGTGATGAAACTAACCGAAGAAAAAGATCACAGCGCGCCAAGTGCCGATGAAATCGTGGCGAGCTCGATCGATATCCCAGAAATAACAACAAATTTAGCAGATGGACGTTATGTGAAAGTTTCCTTTAAAATTCAAGCAAACAGTGAAGAAGGAAAAGAAGAAGCGGAAAAACGAGATTTTCAAATTAAAAATATTATTATCGAAGAGCTTTCTGAAATGAAAGCGGAAAATTTTAAAGGAAAAAAAGGCATGACTGATTTAGAAGAACGTTTAAAACAACAAATTAACCAAATTATGCAAGAAGGAAAAGTGGAGCAAGTATATATTACCTCCTTTATCCTCCAATAGCTTGTACTTAAAAAGGGGGAAAACGAGCACATGACGACCGGTGAAGTATTATCACAAAGCGAAATAGACGCGCTGTTAGCGGCACTGTCCGCGGGGGAAATGAGCGCGGAAGAATTAAAAAAAGAAGAAGAGGGAAAGCGCGTCAAAGTATATGACTTTAAGCGGGCGCTTCGTTTTTCGAAAGATCAAATTCGCAGTTTAACACGCATTCATGAAAATTTTGCAAGATTATTAACTACCTTTTTCTCGGCGCAATTGCGTACATATGTGCAAATATCGGTGGCATCAGCCGACCAAATTCCGTATGAAGAGTTTATTCGTTCCATTCCGAAAATGACGATTTTAAACATCTTTGAAGTACCACCGCTTAATGGACATATATTAATAGAAGTGAATCCAAATATCGCCTATGCGATGCTTGATCGTGTGATGGGCGGAAGAGGAACAAGTATGAATAAAGTAGATAATTTAACAGAAATTGAAACAAAAATTATGTCCAATTTATTTGATAAAGCTTTTTCCAATTTGCGTGATGCATGGGAATCGGTGGCAGAGATTGATCCTATTTTCACCGATTTTGAAGTAAATCCGCAGTTTTTGCAGATGATATCACCGAATGACACGGTTGTCGTTATTTCGTTAAACACACAAATTGGCGAGACGAGCGGAATGATTAATATTTGTATACCACATGTTGTGCTAGAGCCGATTATTCCAAAGCTCTCCGTCCATTATTGGATGCAAACACAGAAAAAAGAAAGTTCACCGGAAGAAACAGAAGCGATCGAAAGGCGAATTCGCTTTGCAAAACTTCCTATTATTGCTGAGCTTGGAAGTGCAACGATTACCATTCAAGAATTTTTACAGCTGGATGTCGGTGATGTTATTGAGCTCGATCAGTCTATTCATCAACCGCTTCTTATTAAAGTAGGGGATATTCCAAAATTTATTGGCCAGCCCGGAAAGCGAAATAAAAAGTTGGCGATACAAATTTTAGGTACGTTTAAGGGGGAAGAAAATTACAATGATGAATGATGATATGTTATCTCAAGATGAAATCGATGCGCTGCTGCGCGGATCAGATGAAAATGACGAAATTCCGCAGCTGGATGATGTATTGTCGCCACTTGAGCAAGATGCGCTAGGGGAAATTGGCAATATTTCGTTTGGAAGCTCGGCAACAGCGCTTTCGATGTTGTTAAATCAAAAAGTGGAAATTACAACCCCAAGCGTTTCGGTCATTGAACGAAAAAATGTAGCTGACGAGTTTCCATTACCGTATGTAGCGATTCAAGTAAATTATACAGATGGACTTTTAGGAACCAATTTGCTTGTCATTAAACAAGAAGATGCGGCTATCATTGCCGATTTAATGCTAGGTGGAGATGGAAAAAGTGCGACTGATTTATTAGGAGAGATTCAATTAAGCGCTGTGCAAGAAGCAATGAACCAAATGATGGGATCGGCAGCGACATCGATGTCCACTATTTTCGGAAAACGTGTAGATATTTCTCCCCCAACCGTTCACTTGCTAGATGTAAAAGAAGGGGAAGGAATTGAATATTTGCCGGATGAAGACGTATTTATTAAAGTTTCTTTTCGATTGAAAATTGGCAATTTAATTGATTCAAATATTATGCAATTATTGCCAGTTGATTTTGCGAAAGGACTTGTGCAACAGCTCCTTCATTCAACTAGTGAAACAGACTCTTCTAGCAGTGTGAAAGAAGCAGGGAAAGAAACCGTTATGCAAGAAGCGGCGCTTTCTAAACAATCAGTAACGGATGAAACAAATGATACACCGCCGTCTTACGAACTTCCTAAAACGGAAAATCATGTTACACATGAAACAACTTCTTCTCATCGCGATACAAATCATTTTGGGACGTATGCTAGAGCGGGAGAACGACAAATTCAATCGGTTGATTTTGCTGAATTTGAACCATCCCCGCCAGCGGATGCAGAAGTGAAAAATTTATCGCTTCTTCTTGATGTTCCGCTTCAAGTAACCGTCGAACTTGGGCGTACGAAACGTTCTGTTCAGGAAATTTTAAATTTGTCATCAGGCTCTATTATCGAATTGGATAAATTAGCGGGAGAGCCTGTTGATATATTGGTGAACAATAAGTTAATTGCTAAAGGAGAAGTAGTTGTGATTGATGAAAATTTCGGTGTACGCGTCACCGATATTATCAGTCAAAGTGATCGCCTAAAAAGACTAAAATAATCATTTAGGAGGTTGATAGACAATGGCAAGAATATTGGTTGTTGATGATGCAGCGTTTATGAGAATGATGATTAAAGATATTTTAACAAAAAACGGACACGAAGTAGTAGCAGAAGCAGCCGATGGCTTGCAAGCGATTGAAAAATATAAGGAAACCCGTCCAGATATCGTAACGATGGACATTACCATGCCGGAGATGGATGGTATTACTGCATTAAAAGAAATTAAGAAAATTGACAGCAATGCAAAAGTCATTATGTGTTCAGCGATGGGGCAGCAAGCAATGGTGATTGATGCTATTCAAGCGGGAGCAAAGGATTTCGTTGTAAAACCATTCCAAGCTGACCGTGTCATTGAGGCGATTAATAAAACGCTTGGATAAATATAAGAGGTGGAACAAGTTTGTTTCGGTTACGAATCATTCCATTATTTTTATGTATCGTCATCACGATTGCTGCGCAAACAGGCTTTCCTGTTTTTGCGGAGCAATCGCCAACGGTGAATGAATGTTTACAGCATCCTGATTTATGCGAACAACAAACGGATTCGCATAAAGAAGTTACAGCAACTCAAAAAGAGCAAGGATCGCCTTTATCCGTTTGGGATGTCATCAAACTTATTAGCACAACAGTGTTTGTACTTTTATTAATTTATGGATTGCTAAAATTTCTCCATCATCGCGGCCAGTTGTTTACTGGAAAAAAAGGAGTTATTGAGCATCTTGGTGGGACAAGCGTTGGAACAAATCGTTCGGTCCAATTAATAAAAGTAGGAAATCGCATTCTTGTGATTGGAGTTGGCGAATCGATTCAACTATTGCGAGAAATCGATGATGAAAAAGAGATAGAAGAAATTTTGGCGCTGCATCATGAACGATTGCAGCAAATGTTAGAACCAAGCAAATGGGGTGCTCGTTTGCGCGATTACTTAACAGAGAAACGAAAACAGACAAGTGATCGTCATGATACGTTTCGCGACATGTTTTTAAAAGAAATGCAGGAGCTGTCAGTCAAGCGGAAAGAATTATTGAAGCAGGTCAAACGGAAAGGAACGACATCCGATGAATGAATTTGTGCAAATGTTTAACCAAGTCGCTCCTGAAAATGTCTCCATGTCTGTAAAACTATTATTATTATTAACTGTATTGTCCATCGCTCCTGGCATTTTAATTATGATGACATGCTTTACACGCATCGTTATCGTTTTATCGTTCGTTCGCACATCGCTTGGAACGCAGCAAATGCCGCCAAACCAAGTGCTGGTCGGTTTAGCGCTATTTTTAACGTTTTTCATTATGGCCCCGACTTTTAAAGAGATAAACGACCAAGCGTTGCAACCATTGTTTTCAGAAAAAATTAGTTTAGAGCAAGCGTATGAACGTGCTTCTGTACCGATAAAAGAGTTTATGAGCAAACATACACGGCAAAAAGATTTGGCTTTATTTTTGTCCTATAGCGGTGCAGAAAAACCGAAAACCGTACAAGATATTCCGCTTACGACGCTTGTTCCGGCATTTGCGATCAGCGAAATAAAAACGGCGTTTCAAATGGGATTTATGATTTTTATTCCGTTTCTTGTCATCGATATGATCGTTGCAAGTGTCTTGATGTCGATGGGAATGATGATGCTGCCGCCTGTGATGATTTCATTGCCGTTTAAAATTTTATTGTTTGTCCTTGTTGATGGATGGTATTTAGTCGTGAAATCTTTGTTAGAAAGCTTTCAGTAAAGTAGGTGGCAAAAATGAGTGCCGATTTTGTCATTCATATGGCGGAGCGGGGAGTGTATATGATTTTAATCGTGTGCGGTCCGCTTCTCTTATTGGCTCTTGCCGTTGGACTGATTGTCAGCATTTTTCAAGCAACGACGCAAATTCAAGAGCAGACGCTTGCATTTGTGCCCAAAATTGTTGCGGTATTAATCGGACTTATTTTTTTCGGGCCTTGGATGTTATCAAGAATGGTGTCCTATGCATATGAGATTTTTAATAACTTAACAAAATTTATAGGCTGATGAGTGATGGAGCAATTATTATTACATTTTCCAGCATTTTTGCTCGTTTTTGCGCGGGTCGCTTCCTTTTTTGCGACATTGCCGCTGTTTTCGTATCGAACGATTCCAGCGGTACATAAAATCGGGCTATCCTTTTTTCTAAGTTGGATGATGTTTTTGGCCATTTCTAAACCGGCAATCCCCTTAGACGGAATGTATGTGCTGCTAGTAGTTAAAGAAGTGCTTGTCGGTCTTTTTATAGGTCTATTTGCCTATATGATTGTGTCGGCGATTCAAATCGTTGGCGGGCTGATTGATTTTCAAATGGGGTTTGCCATTGCCAATGTCATCGACCCTCAAACGGGTGCGCAAAGCCCGCTAGTGGGGCAATATCTTTATACGTTTGCTTTATTGTTGTTGCTCTCAGTCGATGGACATCATTTGCTGCTAGATGGAGTATTTTACAGTTATCGTTTTATCCCGCTTGATCATTGGCCGCATTTTGACCACGGCCATGTCGCTAAATACATTGTCAAATCGTTTAGCACGATGTTTATTATTGCTTTTCAAATGTCAGTTCCACTTGTTGGCTCCTTATTTTTAGTCGATGTTGCGCTTGGAATCGTTGCCCGCACCGTACCGCAGCTTAATATTTTCGTTGTCGGTTTTCCAGTAAAGATTGTTGCGGCGTTTATATTATTGATTGTAACGATGGCAACACTGTTTATCGCTGTCCGCCATTTGTTCGACATGATGTTTTTGGCGATGCGTGAGCTGATGAAGCTTTTAGGAGGCACATAAATGGATGAGTTGCGCCTTGATTTACAATTTTTCGCCGGCGAAAAAACGGAGAAAGCGACGCCTAGAAAGCGGCAAGAAGTGCGAGAAAAAGGACAAGTTGCCAAAAGTGCCGACATCAATACTGCGATTGTGATGCTTGTTGTTTTTCTTGTTTTGTACTTCTCAGGAACTTTTTATAAAGAAAAGCTTTTGCACTTCATGTATCAATCTTTCGAACAATATGCACGAGTTGATTTAACCATTGACTCGGTTCACCGTCTTGCTATCACTTGGTTAAAAAATATGGCGGTGATCGTTGCACCCATTTTTTTCGCGGCAGTCATCGCCGCTTGTTTAGCCAATTTTTTGCAAGTCGGTTTTTTGTTTACGACAGAACCGTTGAAAATGAAATGGAATAGGCTTGATCCCATTCAAGGGTTTAAGCGAATGATATCGCTGCGAGCGATTGTAGAACTCTTAAAGTCGCTTTTAAAAATCAGCGTTGTGGGACTTGTTACGTTTGCATTGTTATGGTTTCAGATTGATCATATTTTGTCGTTAACAACGAAATCAGTAAGCACGACATTAAGCTCGTTAGCTGGTTTAACGGCAAAAATGGGGCTTTATGCTTCTTCGGCGCTGTTGTTTCTCGCCATTTTTGATTATTTATATCAACGCTTTGACTTTGAAAAAAATATTCGAATGTCAAAACAAGATATTAAAGACGAATACAAAAAAACAGAAGGCGATCCATTAATTAAATCAAAGATTAAGCAAAAGCAGCGGGAAATGGCGATGAGGCGGATGATGCAAGAGGTTCCGAAAGCCGACGTTGTCATAACGAACCCAACGCATTATGCGGTAGCACTAAAGTACGAGGACGGAAAAATGGATGCACCGATGGTTGTGGCAAAAGGTGTCGATTACGTTGCGCTAAAAATCAAGCAACTAGCAAAAGAGCATGATGTCGTGACGGTAGAAAATCGTCCGCTTGCACAGGCGCTTTATCGGCAAACGGAAGTTGGCGATATGATTCCGGAAGAATTTTTTAAAGCGGTAGCCGAAATTTTAGCGTACGTGTACCGCTTGAAACGAAAAGTTTAGCAGTAAGGAGAGAACGTGTATGCAAGCAAGAGATTTATCGGTATTATTGATGGTTGTTTTAATTGTAGCAATGCTCATTATCCCACTACCGTCATGGCTATTAAGTGTATTAATTATTATTAATATTTCGCTTGCGCTATTAGTTCTCCTTACGGCGATGAATATGAAAGAGCCGCTGCAATTTTCAATTTTTCCGTCCCTTTTATTACTTCTTACACTATTTCGATTAGGGTTAAACGTTTCTACGACACGTTCGATTTTAAGTAAAGGAGAAGCAGGCGGGGTTGTGGAAACGTTTGGCACATTTGTTGTTGGCGGCAATGTGGTCGTCGGCTTCGTTGTGTTTTTGATTTTAATTATTATCCAGTTTGTCGTCATTACAAAAGGCGCTGAACGTGTATCAGAAGTAGCGGCACGCTTTACGCTTGATGCGATGCCCGGGAAACAAATGAGCATTGACGCTGATTTAAATGCAGGAATGATTTCGGAACAAGAAGCGCGGCAACGCCGTGAAAAAGTTGCTCAAGAAGCGGACTTTTATGGGGCGATGGATGGAGCGAGCAAATTTGTAAAAGGCGATGCTATTGCCGGGATGATTATTGTCGTCGTTAATATGCTTTTTGGCATGGTGATTGGCGTTGTTCAGCAAGGGCTTGACATTTCTGAGGCGGCACAGCGCTACACGTTATTAACCGTTGGGGATGGAATTGTTAGTCAAATTCCGGCATTATTAATTTCAACAGCTACGGGAATTGTCGTGACAAGAGCCGCATCCGATAGCAATCTCGGCGGCGACATTATGAAGCAGTTGTTTGCGTTTCCAAAAATGTTATATGTGACGGCGGGAACGATTTTCTTGTTAGGCCTGTTCACACCGATTAATGATGTGCTTACGATTCCGATTGCCGGTCTGCTTGCGCTTGGCGGATATCGCTTTTCCACACAGACGGCCCGTCAAGAAGCAGCGCCTTCGCAAGAAGAAACGAAAGAAACGGAAATGGATGAATTAAAAAGTCCGGAAAGTGTTATTAGCCTACTGAATGTGGATCCGATTGAGTTTGAGTTTGGTTATGCCCTTATTCCGCTTGCCGATGCGAATCAAGGCGGGGATTTGCTTGATCGGATTGTCATGATTCGCCGGCAGCTGGCCCTAGAGCTGGGGTTAGTCATTCCAGTTGTTCGTATACGTGATAATATTCAACTTCAGCCAAATGAGTATCGTTTAAAAATTAAAGGGAATGAAGTGGCGCGCGGTGAACTGCTCTTAGATCATTATTTAGCGATGAGCCCAGGAATCGAAGATGATTCCATTGAAGGAATTGACACTGTGGAGCCGGCATTTGGACTTCCTGCCAAATGGATTTCCGAAGAGATGAAAGATCGGGCGGAAATGTTGGGCTATACGGTCGTTGATCCGCCGTCTGTCGTTTCTACACATATTACAGAAGTGTTAAAAGCCCATGCTCATGAATTGTTAGGGCGTCAGGAAACGAAGCAGCTTATCGATCATTTGAAAGAATCGTATCCGGTATTAGTGGATGAAGTGACGCCGAATCCGCTTTCGATCGGTGAAGTGCAAAAAGTACTAGCGAAACTATTAAAAGAAAAAGTATCGATTCGCAATTTGCCGCTCATTTTTGAAACGCTGGCAGATTTTGCCCGCATGACAACGGATACAGACATATTAACCGAATACGTGCGGCAAGCGTTAGCAAGGCAAATTACGAATCAATATGTCATTCCGGGAGAGCCGTTAAAAGTAATTACGTTATCAGGAAAAGTGGAAAAAACGATTGCCGATGCGGTACAACAGACTGAATATGGCAGCTATCTATCGCTGGATCCGGAACGGTCGCAGTCGATTATTGAAGCGATTGCCGCACAGCTTGAACAGCATCCGTTTGCAAATCAGACGCCGATTTTGCTTTGTTCCCCTGCTGTTCGTATGTATGTGCGGCAATTGACGGAACGACATTTTCCAAACTTGCCGATTTTATCTTACAACGAACTTGAAGCGAATGTGGAAGTTCAAAGCGTTGGGATGGTGGATATAGCATGAAAGTAAAGAAATTTGTTGCACCGTCGATGCCGGAAGCAATGAAAATGATTCGTGCGGAACTTGGGAGCGATGCGGTGATTTTAAATTCAAAAGTGGTTCGTAAAGGCGGATTTTTTGGGTTATTTACAAAAAAAAATATCGAGGTGATTGCCGCTGCCGACTCGCAGCCTGTTCGCCAAAGATTAGAAAGAAAAAAAGAAACGACTCCGTTTCTTGCCGAGAAAAAACAGAACAAAGATGCGGAGTTGCTTCATGAACTAAAAGAGTTAAAAACGATGTTAAAGCAGCTCTCAACAAACGTCACCACCAGCTTTTCCCATTATCCGGGACCGCTTAGAGAAGTGCATTACCGGCTAGTAAGACAAGAAATTTCTGCTCCGCTTGCGCAAGAAATCATGGCTGATTTGCTTGAGAAATGGTATAAAAGTGGCGGAAAAGCGGCAGAAAAGCAGGTGTTTGCCTGGGCCAAAGAAATCGTGAAGGAAAAATTGTCGCCGCTTCCGTTCGGCGGAATTTCCTTTCAGAAAAAATATATTAATGTTGTTGGGCCAACAGGGGTAGGAAAAACGACGACATTAGCCAAAATTGCGGCGCGCTGCGTTTTGGAGCATGGAAAAAACATCGCATTTATTACGACAGACACGTATCGGATTGCAGCCATCGATCAACTGAAAACGTATGCCAACATTTTAAATGTACCTCTTGAAGTTTGTTATAATTTGCAAGATTTTCACGAAGCAAAGAAAAAACTGTCCGATCGCGATGTAATATTTATTGATACAGCAGGACGAAATTTCCGTCATTTACAATATGTAAAAGATTTGCGAAATATGATCGATTTTAATGAAGAAATGGAGACGTTTCTCGTATTTGCGCTAACGGCAAAATACGAGGATATGAAAACGATTTATGAACAGTTTTCTCTCATTCCGATTGATCGCTTCATCTTTACAAAGCTAGATGAAACAACTCATTACGGTGCGATGTTTAATTTAATGATGGAATATAAAGTAGGAGCTGCTTATTTAACAAATGGCCAAAACGTTCCTGACGATATGATAGAAGCGTCGGTTGAACAAATGATGAATATGTTGTTTGGAGTCGAACGAACATGAGAGATCAAGCAGAAAGCTTGCGGTTGCGATTAAATAGACGAAATGAACAAAGTGCGACAAAAGCGATTGCAATCACTAGCGGGAAAGGTGGAGTCGGTAAATCCAACGTCTCACTCAACTTTTCGATTATGTTATCCAAACGAGGCTTTCGGGTATTGTTGCTTGACATGGACATTGGAATGGGAAACATCGATATTTTGCTCGGTCAATCGTCTCATGCGACGATAATTGACTTGTTTTATGAGCGGTTTTCGTTATATGAGCTGATTAAAAATGGTCCGGAAAATATTTCGTTTATTGCTGGAGGAACAGGACTAGCAAACATATTTACAATGGACGAAGAAAAAGTAGATTTCTTTTTAACGCAGTTGCAATCGGTGTCGGAACAATACGACTATCTTATTTTCGATATGGGAGCGGGGATTTCCGAAGATCGTCTTCGTCTTTTAAAGGCGGTCCATGAAATTTTTATCGTCACGACACCAGAGCCGACAGCGATGACAGATGCGTATGCGATGATGAAGTATGTTCATATGCAAGAAAAGAATATTCCGTTTTATGTCATTGTGAATCGAGCCCAGACCGATCAAGAAGGGCGAGATACGTTGCGTCGATTGAAAAGTGTGGCAAAACAATTTCTTAATAAGGATATTATTCCGTTGGGCGTTTTGCCGGAAGACCGCTCCGTCTATAAGGCAGTAGTGCGGCAAACACCGTTTTTACTGTTCGACCCGGTTTCGAAAATTAGCCGTGCAATGTATATGCTAACGGATCGTTATTTGTCAGCGCGGGCAATGGATGAAGAAAGAGTTCAGCGATCGTTTAACTTCTTTGCTAGATTGCGGCATTTCCTTTTAGAAAGGTAGAGAGTACATGAATAAAGTGAAAGTGCTCGTTGTAGACGACTCGGCTTTTATGCGAAAGTTTATTACCGATCTTCTTTCCGAAAACCCGCAAATTGAAGTAGTAGGGACGGCTAGAAACGGTAAAGAAGCACTAGAAAAGGTTTCTCTGCTAAATCCGGATGTCGTTACATTAGATGTTGAAATGCCGATTATGAATGGGATTGATGCGCTCAAACAAATAATGAAAGAACACCCGCTCCCTGTTGTAATGTTATCCAGCACGACGACAGAAGGAGCAAAAAATACGATTATCGCCATGCAATATGGGGCGATCGACTTTGTTGCAAAACCGTCCGGGGAGATTTCGCTTGATTTATATAAAGTGAAAGAAGAACTAATAAACAAAGTGCTGCTAGCAAGTCGTGCCAATGTACCGGCAATATCCAAAGACAATGCAAGTGAAATAATAATGAATCCGATGTATGACAAGCGAGCATATCAGCGCAAAAAAATCGTTTGTATTGGGACATCAACGGGAGGGCCCCGCGCTTTACAGCAAGTGTTAACGAGATTGCCAGAAAATATCGCTGCACCAATTATGATCGTTCAACATATGCCAAAAGGATTTACAAAATCATTGGCACAAAGGCTTGATTCACTTTCACAAATTACCGTAAAAGAGGCAGAAGATGGGGAAACGTTGCAAAATGGCACTGCTTATATTGCGCCTGGCGGGTTTCATTTATTAGTACGTAAATCAAATGGATCGCTTACGACATGCGTGGAACAGTCGCCGCCACGAAATGGCCATCGTCCATCTGTTGATGTGCTGTTTGAATCGATAAGCGCATTAACGGACTATGAAAAAATTGCAGTCATTATGACAGGAATGGGTTCAGACGGAACAGCAGGATTAAAAAAATTAAAAGAAAATGGAAACACCAAAGTAATCGCTGAAGCGCAGGAAACAGCGGTCGTGTTCGGGATGCCGAGAGCAGCGATTCAAGCAAATGTAGTAGATTTGATCGTGCCTTTAGAACAAATTGCACAAATGATTGTCAAATATGTAGAAGGGCAAGGGGGAAAAGGCGATGGACATGAGCCAATATTTGGAAGTGTTCATTGAAGAAAGTAAAGAGCATTTACAAGCAATCAATGAACAGTTGCTAGAATTGGAAAAAGCACCTGAAGACATGTCAATTGTAAACGAGATTTTCCGTTCAGCACATACGTTGAAAGGAATGTCTGCAACGATGGGGTTTGAAGATTTAGCAAATTTGACCCATCAAATGGAAAATGTGCTTGACGGCATTCGCAACCATAAAATTACCGTTACCCCAGAAATATTAGATGTTGTTTTTCAAGCAGTGGATCATTTAGAAGCGATGATTATGTCCATTGCGGAAGGCGGCGATGGCAAGCGTGATGTAAAAGAAGTAGTCGATCAATTAAAACGTATTGAACAAGGAGAGCCACCGACTAAATTAGGAACGGAACAGACTAGTTCTTCTAATATATCACTTACCCAAACTTACGGAGAATTTGAGTACAATGTGCTGCAGCAATCAAAAGAGCAAGGCTTTTTTGCGTATGAAATACGCGTCAAATTACGAGCTGACTGTTTATTAAAATCTGCACGCGTGTTTATGATATTTGAAGCATTAAACGAAGCAGGCGAAGTGATTAAATCGACCCCTCCTGTAGAGATGCTTGAGGAGGAGCAGTTTGATCGAGAATTCATTGTCACCGTTGTAACGAAAAAATCAGCAGAGGAATTATATGAGCGGATAATGAAAATTTCCGAAGTGGAAGAAGTGGACGTAGCACTATTCCATATAGATGAGCGGAAGAAGACAAACGATGTCGAAGTTGTTCAGGAAAAAACAATGCAACAACAAGCAGCAACCGCCGAGAAAGAACAGCGTCCGAAAAGCGTTGAGGCAAATGCAGCGACAAAGCAATCGATACCAGCAAATAAAACGATCCGCGTTAATATCGAACGACTCGATATTTTAATGAATTTATTTGAGGAGCTTGTCATTGACCGCGGGCGTTTGGAGCAAATTTCCCGCGAATTAAATCATCCGGAACTTCATGAAACGGTGGAACGAATGTCGCGCATTTCAAGCGATTTACAAAACATTATTTTAAATATGCGCATGGTGCCGGTAGAAACGGTCTTTAACCGCTTCCCGCGCATGGTTCGAAAGTTGGCGCGCGAATTAGGGAAAAAAGTAAAGCTAGAAATCATCGGGGCGGAAACAGAGCTTGATCGCACGGTTATTGATGAAATCGGCGATCCGCTTGTTCACCTTCTCCGCAATGCAATTGACCATGGCATTGAAACACCAGATGTGCGTCGGGCAAACGGCAAACCGGAAGAAGGAACGGTAAAGTTAAAAGCGTATCATAGCGGTAATCATGTGTTTATTGAAATAGAGGACGATGGTGCCGGCATTAATCGTGATAAAGTGTTGCAAAAAGCGATGGATAAGGGAATTATTTCCCAGCAAAACGCCGCTAATTTAACGGATAGGCAAGTGTATGAGCTTATTTTTGCTCCTGGTTTTTCGACCGCAGACAAAATTTCTGATATTTCTGGACGCGGAGTTGGGCTTGACGTTGTCAAAAGCACGATCGAATCGCTCGGCGGTGCGGTGACAGTGGATTCCGAGGAAGGAAAAGGATCCATTTTTTCGATTCAACTGCCATTAACATTGTCCATTATTTCAGTGCTGCTTGTCGAAATTCAACAAGAAAAATATGCTATTCCATTATCATCCATTATTGAGACAGCGATCATTAAGAAAGAAGATATTTTCCATGCGCATAATCAGCGAGCCATTGATTTCCGTGGAAAAGTTGTCCCGCTTGTATTCTTAAAAGAAATTTTTGAAGTACCAACTATAACGGAAGAGAAAGAATTAGTTTCCGTAGTCATCGTTCGCAAAGGGGAAAAAATGGCAGGCCTTGTTGTTGATTCCTTTATTGGGCAACAGGAAGTCGTATTAAAATCGTTAGGAAACTATTTAACTTCTGTATTTGCTATTTCTGGGGCCACCATATTAGGGGATGGGCAAGTAGCGCTTATTATTGATTGCAATGCGTTAATTAAATAATAGTGTTTTTAATTGGAAGGAGGAATGTAAGATGGTTGACGTTCAGGAGTCGGAATGGAAAGTGATTGTTTTTCAACTAAAAAATGAAGAATATGCACTCCCAGTTCAATACGTTCGTTCCATTGAAAAAATTCAACATATTACTCGAGTTCCGCGTACGGCGCATTATGTGAAAGGAGTTATTAATTTACGCGGTGTAGTAACACCGATTATTGACTTGAGAGAACGATTTGGTTTTCCTTCTTCCCCTTATTCCGAACAAACGCGCATTATTATTGTTGCACTTCAAGATATAGAAGTTGGGTTGATTGTCGATGCTGCTAACGATGTGCTTGATATACCCGCATCAAGCATCGAACCGCCGCCAGAAGCGATTGGCGCTGTGGAAGTGGATTATATTCATGGGGTAGCAAAGGTAGGAAAAAGATTGCTTATTTTGCTCAATTTAGAAAAAGTGTTGGAAACATAATGCCATTGCCGGGAAAGCTTTGCTTTTATCGAGAGGAGTTACAAAATGATGGAACATATCAACAAATTAAGTGGCGCCCATATTGATATTTTAAAAGAAATCGGCAATATCGGAGCAGGGAATGCAGCAACAGCCTTATCAAAACTATTAAATAAAAAAATTGAAATGGCTGTTCCATATGTTCAAATTGCTACATTTGATGAAGTAATGGAGCTTATTGGCGGTGCGGAACAAGTAGTAGCATGTGTGTATTTGCGGATTGAAGGAGATGCTCCGGGAAATATGTTTTTTGTACTTTCATTGGCACAGGCAGAGCGGTTTATACGTCAAATGACGGGAGATGAGGCGTTTACGTTTGATACACATCCATCAGAACTGGGACAATCAGCGCTGCAAGAGCTGGGAAATATACTTGCCGGTTCCTATCTTTCGGCATTGGCTGACTTTACTAATTTAGCATTTTATCCATCTGTTCCGATGCTAACCGTTGATATGATTGGCGCTATTTTGCAATATGGATTATTGGAATTGTCTCGCGTTGGTGATTATGCCATTCTTATTGATACCGCTTTGTATGATGAACGCCGTCCAGAAGATAGTGTCAATGGGCATTTCTTCTTGCTTCCTGATCCAGATTCGTTCGCTTCCATTTTTCGCGCATTAGGTGTGGATCTTCCGTGAGCGAAACCATTCATGTAGTGAAAGTTGGCATTGCCGATATGAAGGTGGTTCATGCGCCAAATTTAATTCGAACATCTGGATTAGGATCATGTGTCGGCGTCGTCATTTTTGACCAATGGAAGGAAGTGGCGGGACTTGCGCATGTGATGCTTCCTGATTCTTCGCTTTCGAGATCGGAAACAATGAACGTAGCGAAATATGCAGATACAGCGATCGAAGCGTTAATAGAACTCGTTGTTCAGGCGGGAGGAAGAAAAGGGATGCTAAAAGCAAAAATGGCCGGTGGAGCGCAAATGTTTTCTCTTCCTTCCAAAAGTACGGATATGATGCGAATTGGAGCAAGGAATGTCGAGGCAGTTAGGCAGCAGTTGAACCGGTTTCATATTCCGATCGTTGCCGAAGATGTTGGCGGCAACAGCGGACGAACGATCGAATTTAATCCGAAAACGGCCATTTTATCGATTCGTACAGTGAATCAAGGGACGAAAGAAATATGAGAGAAATAACAGCGGCATTTTGAAAAAGATGAGGTGGAATCACATGGCGAACGTTTTAACGAGCGAAGAACGCAAATATTGGGATCGTTGGATATATCACCGTGACCCGCAAGCCGGAGATAAGCTCGTGCAAACATATATGCCGCTTGTTCATTATCATGTTCAACGAATAGCCGCTTCGTTGCCAAAAACTATAAGTAAACAAGAATTAATAAGTCTTGGATTAATGGGGCTTTACGACGCGCTCGAAAAGTTTGATCCCTCCCGTGATTTAAAATTTGATACGTACGCCTCATTTCGGATTCGCGGCGCCATTTTCGATGGGCTGCGCAAAGAAGATTGGCTTCCGCGCAGCGTAAGGGAAAAGGCGAAAAAAATTGAGGAAACGATCGAAAAGCTGGAGCAGCGGTATATGCGGTCTGTTACAGCAAAAGAAGTTGCCGATGAACTAGGGATCACAGAAGAGGAAGTATATACGGCAGTAAATGAGAACTTTTTTTCCAACGTCTTATCTTTTCAACATGTTATTACGGAAAACAAGGAAGAAGAAAACGCGCTTCTAGCCATTCGTGATGAAAAAACACCTTCTCCCGAGGAAGAAGTTTTAAAGCAGGAATTGTATGAGAAATTGGAAGAAGTAATCCAGCAGCTAAGTGAAAAAGAGCAGCTTGTTATTAGTTTGTTTTATAAAGAAGAACTTACTTTTACCGAAATTGGAGAAATTTTAGGACTTTCCACATCAAGAATTTCCCAGCTTCATTCAAAAGCCATTTTTAAGCTGCGCAAAATTCTAGAACAAGCGCTTTAGCTTAAAAGGAAGTGGGGACATATGGACATCAAATTAATCGAATTGCAAATAGCGTTCCCAAAAACGTACGATGCTGGAAAAATTCAAAATGCTTTGCACCATCACCCACAGCTTGTGCAATCGCAGCTTGCTGAAGCAACAAAAAAACAAGAGGAGCGAGCGCGAAGGCAAGTGACAGAAAAACGAACAAGCGCCAATATTTGCCGGGAACAAAACAATAAAAATATCCATCCATATAAAGGAAAAACTATTGATATGATAGGATAGAGGGATTCGATGATTGCATTTTTGCTTGTTGTCAGTTTTATTCTTCATGCGCTTTCATTGTTCGTTATTATTTTGCTTTATTTACAATTATCGAGAGTGAAAGAAACAGAAAAACGTCAGCAACAAATGGCTGAGGAGATGGAACAAACGTTTTCTGCATATTTATTAGAGTGGAAGGAAGAAAATGAGCGTTTTCTAAAAGAGTTGTCTGACGTGCTGACAAATCGCACTAAGGCTGATAGAAAGCAATCTCCTTCCAAAGCCAACGCAACATCGACAAAAGAAGAAGCGCTGCCCGACTATTTTCCAAACGTCGACGATGTGAAAGACATCGTTGATATACGTCATCAAGCTATGCCTTCGCTTGTCGAAGAGGCATGGCAGCTTTTCGAACAAGGAAAAACGATTGAAGAAATCGCTAAAATTCTAAAAAAAGGAAAAACGGAAATCGAGTTATTATTAAAATTTCGCCAAAAGTAGGCTAATAATCGCTTGATTGTCACATACAGTTATGATATATTTTACATGGTGTGAATACACACGCCCATCGATTTAAGCAACGGTGCTGACGCTGTCAGTCTTGCTTAAAAATGACGTGGGCGGAGGAATAAAAACCAAGCAAATAGGAGGATCTTGTAATGTCAGTTATTTCTATGAAGCAATTGCTTGAAGCTGGTGTTCATTTTGGACATCAAACTCGCCGTTGGAATCCAAAAATGAAAAAATATATTTTCACAGAACGCAACGGCATTTATATTATCGACTTACAAAAAACCGTCAAAAAAGTGGAAGAAGCATATAATTTCGTAAAAGAATTAGCAGCAAACGGCGGTAAAATTTTGTTTGTCGGTACGAAAAAACAAGCGCAAGAGTCTGTGAAAGAAGAAGCAGAACGTTGCGGCATGTTCTATGTGAATCAACGTTGGTTAGGTGGTACATTAACAAACTTTGTAACGATTCAAAAACGTATTAAACGTTTAAAAGAAATTGAAAAAATGGCGGAAGACGGCATCTTTGACGTACTTCCGAAAAAAGAAGTTATTCGTTTAAAGAAAGAACAAGAACGTTTAGAGAAATTTTTAGGCGGCATTAAAGAAATGAAAGAATTGCCGGACGCATTGTTCGTAATCGATCCGCGCAAAGAGCGCATTGCTGTTGCAGAAGCGCGCAAATTAAACATTCCGATTATCGGGATTGTAGATACAAACTGCGATCCGGATGAAATTGACTATGTCATTCCAGCAAACGACGATGCAATTCGTGCCGTAAAACTTCTTACTTCCAAAATTGCGGACGCAGTGTTAGAAGCAAAACAAGGCGAAGAAGCAGTCGTTGCTGCTGAGTAATGTGTTTTGGGAAAGGTGATAAGAGGGGAAAAGCCTTTTATCACCTTTTTTTGAGACAGAAAATGGCCGTAGTTGGCTATACTAATTACGGGAGAGAGCAAAATTAGCTTCCGCCGATTTTGCTTGAACGATACATATATGCGAGTTTAAAGGAGGATTTTTATTTATGGCGATTACAGCACAAATGGTAAAAGAATTGCGTGAAAAAACTGGCGCGGGGATGATGGATTGCAAAAAAGCGCTCACAGAAACAAATGGTGATATGGAAAAAGCGATCGATTGGCTTCGTGAGAAAGGGATCGCCAAAGCGGCGAAAAAAGCGGATCGTATTGCTGCGGAAGGAATGACGTTGGTCGAAATCGACGGCAACACGGCTGTTATTTTAGAAGTGAACTCTGAAACGGACTTTGTTGCGAAAAACGAAGCGTTCCAAACGTTAGTAAAAGAACTTGCTGCACACTTGTTAAAACATAAACCAGCTACGCTTGAAGAAGCGCTTGGGCAAACAATGGATAACGGGGCAACAGTTCAAGAACATATTAATGCTGCAATTGCAAAAATTGGTGAAAAAATCACGTTGCGTCGTTTTGAAATTGTGGAAAAAGGAGAAAATGATGTTTTTGGTGCGTATTTGCACATGGGAGGCCGCATCGGCGTATTAACATTATTAGCAGGTTCGGCAAACCAAGAAGTAGCGAAAGATGTGGCAATGCATATCGCCGCATTGCATCCGAAATACGTTTCCCGCGACCAAGTGCCGCAAGAAGAAATTAATCGCGAACGCGAAGTATTGAAACAGCAAGCATTAAATGAAGGAAAACCGGAACATATCGTTGAAAAAATGGTAGAAGGCCGTTTAAACAAATTTTATGAAGATATTTGCTTGCTAGAACAAGCGTTTGTGAAAAACCCAGATGTAAAAGTCCGTCAATATGTTGAATCTAACGGCGCGACAGTGAAAACATTTATCCGTTATGAAGTAGGCGAAGGTATGGAAAAACGCCAAGATAACTTTGCTGAAGAAGTAATGAATCAAATGAGAAAGCAATGAATGAAGTCCATAGGGAACACACGCCGTGTTCCCTATTTTTAAAAATAGAACGTTACAACGCTTAGCTTGACAAGGAAGCAATGCGGCATTTTCTTTGCGATGTTTCCTTGGAAATAAACGTTATTTCGCTTTTAATTAGCTGCATGGAGGTTTGACATGGAAAAGCCAAAGTATAAGCGAGTTGTATTAAAATTAAGCGGTGAAGCGTTAGCTGGTGAACAAGGATTTGGTATTAATCCTTCGATCATTCAATCCATTGCAAAACAAGTAAAAGAAGTCGCCGAACTTGGTGTTGAGATTGCGATCGTCGTCGGCGGCGGCAATATATGGCGCGGAAAAACGGGAAGCGAGATGGGAATGGATCGCGCCACAGCGGACTATATGGGAATGCTTGCAACAGTGATGAATTCGCTTGCTCTCCAAGATAGCCTTGAAAATCTCGGTGTTGAAACGAGAGTGCAAACATCCATTGAAATGCGGCAAGTTGCTGAACCTTACATACGAAGAAGAGCGATCCGTCATTTGGAGAAAAAACGCGTCGTTATTTTTGCAGCAGGAACAGGAAATCCATATTTTTCAACCGATACGACTGCCGCATTACGTGCTGCTGAAATTGAAGCAGACGTTATTTTAATGGCAAAAAATAACGTTGACGGTGTTTATAGCGCTGATCCGAAAGTTGATGAAAACGCTGTAAAATATGATGAAGTATCCTATTTAGATGTTATTAAACAAGGATTAGGCGTGATGGACTCCACTGCTTCATCGTTATGTATGGATAACGATATTCCGTTGATTGTTTTCTCCATTATGGAAGAAGGCAATATAAAACGTGCCGTTCTTGGTGAAAATATAGGAACAATCGTAAGGGGGAAATAAAGATGGTACAACAAGTTATCAATACTGCAAAGGAAAAAATGGACAAAGCTGTTCAGGCGTTCACTCGTGAACTTGCGACCATTCGCGCAGGAAGAGCAAACCCGAGTTTATTGGAAAAAGTAACAGTTGATTATTACGGCGTGCCTACACCAATTATCCAGCTGGCAAGCATCAGTGTTCCGGAAGCGCGTCTGCTCGTCATTCAGCCGTATGATAAATCGGTGATCAAAGATATCGAAAAAGCCATTTTATCTTCTGATTTAGGATTAACGCCATCCAACGACGGGTCAGTCATTCGCATCACCATTCCGCCATTAACGGAAGAACGTCGCCGCGAGCTAGTGAAGCTTGTCAAAAAATATTCGGAAGATGCGAAAGTTGCTGTTCGTAACATCCGCCGTGATGCAAATGATGAGTTGAAAAAGCTTGAGAAAAACGGGGAAATTACTGAAGACGAATTGCGCGGTTATACGGACGATATTCAAAAGCTTACCGATGACCATATCGCAAAAATTGATACGATTACGAAAGAGAAAGAAAAAGAAGTTATGGAAGTGTAATGAAATAGGAAAGACCCTCTATTTTCATGGAGGGTTTTTTTGTTATAATGAAAAAGCAAATGAGACAGAGAGTTAAAATAGCTGTTTCGAAACTCACTAGTCGCATGGTACATTAATAATAAAATATCTTCATATGGAGGACTAGTATGTTTAATAAAATTTGGAAAAATAAAGAGGATGTGTCGTCCTCTTCTCTTGTTTACACAAAGGAAGAAATAATGCAAAATCCGATCCCGAAACATGTCGCCATCATTATGGATGGAAACGGGCGATGGGCGAAAAAACGCGCATTGCCGCGGGCGGCAGGCCATTATGAAGGCATGCAAGTCGTTCGCAAAATTACTCGTTTTGCCAACGAACTTGGCATTAAAATATTATCATTATATGCATTTTCAACAGAAAATTGGAAGCGTCCGAAAAGCGAAGTAGATTATTTAATGAAGCTTCCAGAGCAATTTTTAACGACATTTCTTCCTGAATTGGTGGAGGAGAATGTCAACGTTCGCGTGATTGGCAATATCGAGCAGCTTCCAGAGCATACACGGCGAGCGGTAGAAAGAGCCATTGACGAAACAAAGGAAAATACAGGATTAATTCTTAATTTTGCTTTAAACTACGGAAGTCGTGCGGAAATTACATATGCGATGCAACAGATTGCCAAAGAAGTGCAAAAAGGCTGGTTATCTCCAGAGGAAATTACGGAAGAATTAGTGTCTTCATATTTAATGACAAAGGATTTAACAGATCCGGATTTACTCATCCGTACAAGCGGAGAAATACGTTTAAGCAATTTTATGTTATGGCAGCTCGCTTACACTGAATTTTGGTTTACCGATGTGTTATGGCCAGATTTTACAGAGCAACATTTATTAGAAGCGATTGCTGCTTTTCAAAAGCGTAATCGCCGGTTTGGAGGAGTTTAAACAAGATGAAGCAACGGATCATTACTGGAGTCATTGCCGCCGCACTGTTTTTACCGATTGTTATTTTTGGCGGATTTCCGTTTATAATAGTAACATATATATTGGCAACGATTGGGCTGTTTGAATTATTGCGCATGAAACGTCTTCGCGTGTTTTCTATAGAAGGAATCATTGGTTTTCTGCTTTTATGGGGGCTTCTTATTCCGAAAGCCTACACCAATTGGCTCGAGTCCTTCAATATAACGAAAATCGAATTATTAGTAGTTGCCGTATTATTGTTGCTTATATATACGGTGGTGACAAAAAACACATTTACATTTGAAGAAGCGGGATTTATATGTTTATCCATTCTTTATGTTGGCTTTGGGTTTTATTATTTCATGGAAACCCGCTTTATTGGTTTAGCTTATATGGTTTATGCTTTATTTACCATATGGGCGACAGATACGGGAGCGTATTTTATCGGTCGGGCATGGGGAAAACGCAAGCTTTGGCCGGAAATTAGCCCGAATAAAACCGTAGAAGGCTCGATTGGCGGAATTGTTTGTGCGGTTGTTATTGCTATTATATATCAACTATGTACAAACCTTTTTGACAGTTTTGCCCTTTTAATTGTGATGACGATTGTTCTTTCCATATTCGGCCAATTAGGGGATTTAGTCGAATCCGCATTTAAACGGCATTATGGCGTAAAAGATTCAGGAAATATTTTGCCGGGTCATGGCGGTATTTTGGACCGCTTTGATAGTTTATTATTCATTTTGCCGATTTTGCACTTTTTCATCAATGCAGCGTTATAAGGGAGTTAGGAGTGAAGGAATTGAAATATATTAGTATATTAGGGGCGAGTGGTTCCATCGGCACCCAGACGTTGGATATTATTCGTTCCTATCCAGATGAATTTCAATTAACAGCAATATCGATTGGAAAAAATGTGGACATGGCGCGAGCGATTATTGAAGAGTTTGCTCCTCGGCTTGTCGCTGTTGCTGAAGCGGACGCTTATGAGAAGCTTCGCAGCGAATACGCAGGAAAAGTGAAAATCGTTTTTGGCGAGGAGGGATTAATTGAAGCAGCGGCTTTCCCAGAAACGGATATCGTTGTGACAGCCGTTGTTGGAAGCGTAGGTCTTGTTCCGACACTAAGAGCTATTGAAGCAGGCAAAACGATTGCATTAGCGAACAAAGAAACACTCGTAACAGCAGGGCATATTGTAACAGCAGCCGCTAAAAAACACGGCGTTTCTTTATTGCCAGTTGACAGCGAACACTCGGCAATTTTTCAATGTTTACAAGGAGAAAAACGAAACCGTGTGGAAAAAATTATTTTAACAGCCTCCGGCGGCAGCTTCCGTGATAAAACAAGGGAAGAATTAAAAAACGTAACAGTGGAAGAAGCGTTGCGCCATCCGAACTGGTCAATGGGAGCAAAAATTACGATTGACTCGGCGACAATGATGAACAAAGGGTTAGAAGTTATTGAGGCGCATTGGCTTTTCGAGTTGCCATATGAGCAAATTGATGTGCTATTACATCGTGAAAGCATCATTCATTCGCTCGTTCAATTCCGTGATACGAGTGTGATCGCCCAGCTCGGAACGCCAGATATGCACGTACCGATTCAATACGCTTTAACATACCCTGAACGCTTGCCGCTAGCCAATGCGAAACCGCTTGACTTAGCAGAAATTAGCACATTACACTTTGAGCGGGTAGACTTTGAGCGTTTTCGTTGTTTACAATTAGCATATGAAGCAGGAAAAGCGGGCGGGTCGTTGCCAACGGTGTTGAACGCCGCGAATGAAGAGGCAGTTTCCGCCTTTTTGCAAGGCCGTATCGCATTTTTAACTATTGAGGAATATATTGAACGTGCACTAGAGCGGCATGAATTTGTAAAAGAACCATCGCTGGAGGAGATTCGTGAAATTGATGCGGAAACCCGCCGGTACGTTCGGTCACTACTATAAAAAAAGGTGGTTGAAACATTGGAAACGATCATTGCGTTTATTGTGATTTTCGGTGCGCTTGTGTTTTTCCACGAACTTGGCCATTTGATTTTCGCTAAGCGCGCGGGAATTTTATGCCGGGAGTTTGCCATCGGCTTCGGTCCAAAAGTATTTTCATTTAAGAAAAACGAAACCGTATACACGATTCGTTTGCTCCCATTAGGCGGTTTTGTCCGCATGGCCGGTGAAGACCCGGAAATGATCGAAATTAAACCCGGGCAAGTCGTCGGATTAGAACTAGATCGCAACGGCAACGTCGACAAAATTATTGTCAACCATAAAGACGACTATCCAAATGCGAAAATAATTGAAGTAGAACAAGCAGATTTAGAACATCAGATGTACATTACCGGCTATGTGGATCAAAATGAAGATCGCCTCGAACGATTTTCCGTGAACGAGCCAGCCTTTTTCGTCGTCGACCATCAAGAAATTCAAATTGCTCCGTACCATCGTCAATTTGCCGCGAAAACGTTAGGGCAACGGACGATGGCGATTTTGGCAGGGCCGCTTATGAATTTTGTGTTGGCATTTGTTGTATTTTTGCTAATCGGATTGCTTCAAGGATATCCGGTTGACAAACCGATAATCGGCGAACTGACAAAAGACGGTGCGGCAAAAGAAGCGGGGCTCAGGCAAGGTGACATCGTTCTTTCGATCGATGACGAACCGGTCAAGACGTGGACGCAAGTCGTTGATATTATTCGTGCCCATCCAGAAGAGGAATTGCTTTTTAAAATACAACGGAATGGAAAAATTATGGATATTACGGTAACGCCTGACGCGAAAACAATACAAGGAGAAACGATTGGTCTTATTGGTGTGTACGGGCCGATGGAAAAATCGGTTTTCGGCTCATTAAAACAAGGAGTCATTGAAACGTATTATTGGACGAAAGAAATTCTTGTAGGCCTCGGACAGTTAGTCACTGGTCAATTTAAGCTCGATATGCTATCGGGGCCGGTTGGCATTGCCGTTTCAACTGGAAAAGTGGCAGAATCGGGAATTTACTATTTAATGAAATGGGGGGCGATTTTAAGCATTAACCTTGGTATTGTCAACTTATTGCCGCTTCCTGCGCTTGATGGTGGGCGATTGCTCTTTTTCGCCATCGAAGCGCTGCGCGGCAAACCGATTGACCGCCAAAAAGAAGGAATGGTTCATTTTATCGGTTTTGCCCTTTTAATGCTATTAATGCTTGTTGTTACATGGAATGACATTCAAAAGTTTTTCCTATGAAAAGTGAAGGAAAGATGGGAAGTCTTCTTCCTTCTTTCCTTGAACAAAAGAGATAGAGAAAAAGAGGTGCAAGAAGATGAGACAAAGTCAGTCATTTATTCCGACATTGCGTGAAGTGCCTGCAGACGCAGAAGTGAAAAGCCATCAGCTGTTGTTGCGCGCTGGATTTATTCGACAAAGCGCAAGCGGTGTATATACGTTTTTACCGCTTGGCCAACGCGTATTGCAAAAAGTAGAGGCGATCATTCGTGAGGAAATGAATCGTGCCGGAGCGATCGAATTGCTCATGCCGGCGCTGCAGCCAGCGGAATTATGGCAGCAATCCGGCCGCTGGTATTCGTACGGTCCGGAGCTTATGCGCCTGAAAGACCGTCATGAACGCGATTTTGCGCTTGGACCGACGCATGAGGAAATAATTACTGCGCTTGTGCGTGACGAAGTGAAAACATATAAGCGCCTGCCGCTTACGCTTTATCAAATTCAAGTGAAATTCCGTGATGAAAAACGCCCGCGCTTCGGTTTATTACGCGGCCGCGAATTTATTATGAAAGACGCCTATTCGTTCCATACGTCACAAGAAAGTTTGGATGAAACATACAATAAAATGTATGAAGCGTATTCGAACATCTTCCGCCGCTGCGGTTTAAATTTCCGTGCCGTCATTGCTGATTCCGGAGCGATTGGCGGAAAAGATACGCATGAATTTATGGTATTATCGGAAATCGGTGAAGATACGATCGCCTATTCCGATGCCTCTGATTACGCGGCAAATATCGAAATGGCCCCTGTTATTACTACATATGAAAAAAGCGATGAGCCGCTTCGCAAATTGGAAAAAGTGCATACACCGGGGCAAAAAACAATAGAAGAGGTAGCTTCCTATTTACAGGTGACGCCAGAAAAATGCATTAAGTCATTGCTCTTTAAAGTGGACGACCGTTACGTACTTGTACTTGTCCGCGGCGACCATGAAGCAAACGATGTAAAAGTGAAAAACTTATTTGACGCATCGGTCGTAGAGCTGGCAACACCGGAAGAAACGAAGCAAGTAATGAACTGTGAGGTCGGTTCGCTCGGTCCAATCGGTGTTAGCGAATCCGTTACCGTCGTTGCCGATCACGCGGTAAAAGCAATTGTCAATGGTGTATGTGGGGCGAATGAGGAAGGATATCATTATATTGGCGTAAATCCAGAGCGTGATTTTACTGTTTCTGAATATGCAGATTTACGTTTTATTCAAGAAGGAGATCCGTCTCCAGATGGAAAAGGCACGATTCGCTTTGCCCGCGGCATTGAAGTTGGCCACGTGTTTAAATTGGGCACGCGTTACAGCAAAGCGATGAACGCGACTTATTTAGATGAAAATGGACGTTCGCAAACGATGATTATGGGCTGCTACGGCATCGGCGTTTCCCGGTTAGTTGCTGCGATTGCCGAGCAATTTGCCGACGAAAACGGTCTTGTGTGGCCGGCATCGGTTGCTCCTTTCCACGTCCATCTTATTTCGGTGAATGCAAAAAATGAGGAGCAGCGTCAGCTTGCTGACGAATGGTATGAAAAGCTTGGACAAGCCGGCTTTGAAGTATTATATGATGACCGTCCGGAGCGCGCTGGCGTTAAATTTGCCGACAGCGATTTAATCGGAATTCCGATTCGGGTGACAGTTGGAAAGCGCGCTAATGAAGGAATTGTGGAAGTAAAAGTGCGCCAAACAGGCGAATCAATAGAAGTGTCTGTAGACGAACTGATCGACACGATTCGACGTCTTTTACAGCAATAAATATAGATTTTGAAGGGCTGTGCTGGTGGAAAGTAGAAACATTACTTTTCAGACAGCCCTTCTGTTATTATATTAGAAGAGATGTGTAATCATTTTGAGAGGGGAAAGGATCGACGTCATGTTAACGAACGAGCAAAAAGAGCGATTTCAAGTGTTGTTGCAGCAGCTTGAATTGACGTCTGACGAATTTGTTCCGTATTTCTCTGAGGCAGGCATTCAAAAGCTTGTCATTGAAAAGGAGAAAAAATGCTGGCATTTCTATTTTTTGCTGCCGAAAATTTTGCCTTATCGGGTTTATCAACTGTTTACACAAAAGCTTGTTCATGCGTTTCATCATATCGCAAACGTGAAATATACAATACAAACGATCGATGCGCATTTTACGGAATCGGATGTGCGTGACTATTGGACGCTCTGTTTGCAAGAGTTGCAAGAAGGGGCCTCGCCGCTTTTATCATTGCTTCATGAGCAAGTTCCGACTGTGAAAGGAAATAAACTATACGTTACTGCTCGCAATGATGCAGAAGCAATGGCGGTGAAGCGCCGCTTTGCCAAAAAAATAGCTGAAGTATATCAAACGTTTGGTTTTCCGCTTTTGCAGCTGGAAATAGAAGTCAAACAGTCTGAAAAAGATTTTGAGCAATTTTTAGCGCAAAAACAACAAGAAGATGCGGAACGTGCTTTAGCGGCGTTAACGGAGATGACGAAAGAAACGAAATCAGAAACAGCGGGCAATGCGCCGGCAGGGCCGCTTATTATCGGTTATCCAATTAGAGAAGAAGAGGAAATTCGCACGCTAGACAGCATCGTCGAAGAAGAACGCCGCGTCGTCGTACAAGGATATGTGTTTGACGCGGAGATCAATGAGTTAAAAAGCGGACGGACGTTATTAACACTAAAAATTACCGATTATACAAACTCGATTTTAGTAAAAATGTTTTCACGCGATAAAGAAGATGCCGCACTGATGGCGGATGTAAAAAAAGGAATGTGGGTAAAAGTAAGAGGAAGTGTGCAAAATGATACGTTCGTCCGGGATCTTGTGTTAATCGCCAACGATATAAACGAAGTAAAGGCGAAAGAACGCCAAGATACCGCTCCGGAAGGAGAAAAACGGGTGGAACTTCATTTGCACACGCCGATGAGCCAAATGGATGCGGTCACTTCCGTTACGAAGCTCATTGAACAGGCGAAAAAATGGGGCCACCCAGCGATCGCTGTTACGGACCATGCCGTTGTGCAGTCATTTCCGGAAGCGTACAGTGCGGCAAAAAAATACGATATGAAAGTATTGTACGGCGTCGAAGCAAACATTGTCGATGACGGTGTGCCGATCGCCTATAACGAAGCGCATCGCTTGCTTTCCGAGGACACGTACGTCGTCTTTGACGTGGAAACGACCGGTCTATCGGCGGTGTATAATACGATTATTGAACTTGCCGCTGTGAAAGTGAAGGACGGAGAAATTATCGACCGCTTTACTTCATTTGCCAACCCGCATCATCCGTTATCGATTACAACGATCGAGCTGACAGGCATTACCGATGACATGTTGAAAGATGCCCCAGATGTCGAAGAAGTGCTGCGCCAGTTTTACGACTGGATGGGCGATAGCATCCTTGTCGCACATAACGCTAGCTTTGACATTGGATTTTTAAATGTCGGCTTTACGAAACTCGGTCTTGGTAAAGTGACGAATCCGGTTATTGATACGCTTGAATTAGCGCGGTTTTTATATCCAGAATTGAAAAACCACCGTTTAAACACGCTATGTAAAAAATTTGATATCGAGCTAACCCAGCATCACCGGGCGATTTACGATGCAGAAGCGACTGGATATTTGCTTATGCGCCTATTAAAGGACGCGCAAGAACGAGGAATTTTATATCATGACGAATTAAATGAACGTTCGAAGGAAGAAGTGTCGTATCAACGATCCCGTCCGTTCCATGTGACATTGCTTGCGCAAAATGACATTGGATTAAAAAATTTATTTAAACTTGTTTCTTTATCACATGTGAAATATTTTTACCGGGTCCCGCGTATTCCTCGCTCAGTGCTTCAGCAGCATCGTGAAGGAATTTTAGTCGGTTCCGGCTGCGATAAAGGGGAAGTATTTGACAATATGATTCAAAAAGCGCCGGAAGAAGTCGAAGAAATCGCGAAGTTTTACGATTTTCTCGAAGTGCATCCGCCGGAAGTGTACAAACCGCTGATTGAAATGGATTACGTAAAAGATGAAAATATGATTAAGGAAATTATCCGCAAGATCGTGATGCTCGGGGAAAAATTAAACATTCCTGTCGTCGCAACTGGAAACGTTCATTATTTAAATCCAGAAGATAAAATTTACCGAAAAATTTTGATTCACTCCCAAGGCGGAGCAAATCCGCTCAACCGTTATGAGCTGCCGGATGTATATTTTCGGACGACGGACGAAATGCTCAAGTGTTTCTCCTTTTTAGGAGAAGAAAAAGCGAAAGAAATCGTCGTTATGAATACGCAAAAAATCGCTGATCTTATTGGCGAGGTAAAGCCGATTAAAGATAAGCTGTATACGCCGCGCATTGAAGGGGCGGAAGAGGAAATTCGCGAAATGAGTTATCGGCGCGCCAAAGAAATTTACGGTGATCCGCTGCCGGAAATTGTTGAGCAGCGCTTGGAGAAAGAGTTAAAAAGCATTATCGGACACGGCTTTGCCGTCATTTATTTAATTTCCCATAAACTCGTAAAAAAATCGCTTGATGACGGCTACCTTGTCGGTTCGCGCGGATCTGTCGGGTCCTCTTTTGTCGCGACGATGACGGAAATTACGGAAGTAAATCCGCTGCCGCCGCACTATGTTTGTCCGAATTGCAAGCACTCGGAATTTTTCAATGACGGTTCGGTCGGTTCAGGATTTGACTTGCCGGATAAAAATTGTCCAAAATGCGGCACAAAATATAAAAAAGATGGGCATGATATTCCGTTTGAAACATTCCTTGGCTTTAAAGGGGATAAAGTTCCGGATATCGACTTGAACTTCTCGGGGGAATATCAGCCGCGCGCCCATAACTATACGAAAGTATTGTTCGGAGAAGATAACGTATATCGCGCAGGAACGATCGGTACGGTGGCTGATAAAACGGCTTACGGTTTTGTCAAAGGGTATGCGAGCGATTTGAATTTGCAGCTGCGCAGTGCGGAAATCGACCGTCTTGCCGCGGGATGTACCGGGGTAAAACGGACAACCGGGCAGCATCCAGGAGGCATTATCGTCGTTCCGGATTATATGGACATTTACGATTTTACGCCAATTCAATATCCAGCTGACGATACGAGTTCCGAATGGCGCACGACGCATTTTGATTTCCATTCGATCCATGACAATCTTCTGAAGCTAGATATTCTTGGGCACGACGATCCGACGGTAATTCGTATGCTCCAAGATTTAAGCGGCATTGATCCAAAAACGATTCCGACGGACGATCCAGAAGTGATGAAAATTTTCAGCAGTACTGAATCACTCGGCGTCACGCCGGAACAAATTATGTGCAATGTCGGCACGCTCGGTATTCCAGAATTCGGAACGCGCTTTGTCCGGCAGATGCTTGAAGAAACGAAGCCAAAGACATTTTCCGAGCTGGTGCAAATTTCCGGCCTTTCCCATGGAACGGACGTCTGGCTTGGAAACGCTCAAGAGTTAATTCAAAACGGCACTTGCACCCTTTCTGAAGTAATTGGCTGCCGCGACGACATTATGGTTTATTTAATTTATCGCGGGCTTGAGCCGTCGCTTGCCTTTAAAATTATGGAATCGGTGCGGAAAGGAAAAGGGCTAACGCCGGAATTCGAAGAAGAAATGCGCAAACATGATGTGCCGGAATGGTATATTGAATCATGTAAAAAGATTAAATATATGTTCCCGAAAGCGCACGCTGCCGCGTACGTATTAATGGCGGTTCGCATTGCTTACTTTAAAGTGCATCATCCGCTTTTGTACTATGCTTCTTATTTTACAGTGCGTGCGGAAGACTTTGATTTGGACGCGATGATTAAAGGTTCTGCGGCGATTCGCAAACGCATCGAAGAAATTAATGCGAAAGGATTGAACGCGACGGCAAAAGAAAAAAGCTTGTTGACGGTATTAGAGGTCGCTTTAGAAATGTGTGAACGCGGATTCTCGTTTAAAAACATCGACCTTTACCGTTCACAGGCGACCGAATTCGTCATTGACGGCAATTCGCTTATTCCGCCATTTAACGCCATTCCGGGTCTTGGGACAAACGTGGCGCTCAACATCGTCCGTGCTCGCGAAGAAGGAGAATTTTTATCAAAAGAAGATTTACAGCAGCGCGGAAAACTTTCAAAGACGCTCATCGAATATTTAGAGAGCCGCGGTTGTCTTGATTCGTTGCCAGACCATAACCAGCTTTCCTTATTTTAAAGTCATCTGATCGCGTTGTCAGCGCTAAACAGATTAGCAAATAGGCTTTTCGTTTGTAACGGCATATAGTGCAAAACCGATGTCCCATTTTCAGCCGGACCTTAAAAAATCCATGACAAATAGGATCTCGTTTCGTTTTCCCATTGCAATATATTTTCCAATATGTTATAGTTTTAGTGGAAATGGTAAAGATAATGGGTAAGGAAAGAGTGGGGAAACCCACTCTTTCGTCTTGAATGGATGCCAATTGCTTTTCATTCCCCGCAGATTTGCAGGGGATTTTCTCGTTATAACGAACGGATTGCAGTTTCTCTATGTTAGGAGGAAAAGAATGAGCAAAAAAGTGACGAATATAGTAGAAGAACTAGTCACTCCAATTCTTGCCGACATGGATTTAGAACTTGTGGATATCGAGTATGTAAAAGAGGGAAAAAATTGGTTTTTGCGTGTCTTTATTGATTCCGATAATGGTGTTGATATTGAACAATGTGGTATGGTGAGCGAAAAGTTAAGTGAAAAACTAGATGAAGTCGATCCAATTCCACACAACTATTTTCTTGAAGTTTCTTCACCTGGGGCGGAACGACCGTTAAAAAAGCCGAAGGACTTTACAAAAGCGATTGGGAAAAATGTATATATAAAAACATATGAACCAATTGAAGGAGAAAAGGAGTTTGAAGGCGAACTTATCGGTTTTGATGGAACAACAGTGTCTGTCACTGTTAAAGACAAAACTCGCAAAAAAACAATCGATATTCCGTATGAAAAAGTGGCGAGCGCAAGACTTGCTGTTATCTTTTTTTAATGGTAAAAGGGGGATTTTCGTTTCATGAATACACAATTACTCGATGCCCTAGCGGATATTATCCGTGAAAAAGGCATTAGCAAAGAAGTTGTGATGGAAGCGATTGAAGCGGCGATCATTTCCGCGTATAAACGCAATTTCGGCCAGGCGCAAAACGTACGGGTTGATTTAAATACAGAAACAGGAACGATCCGTGTATTTGCTCGTAAAGAAGTGGTTGATGAAGTAAATGATCCGCGCCTCGAAATTTCTTTAGAAGAAGCACAACGAATCAATCCGAATTATCAAATCGGCGATGTTCTTGAGTTAGAAGTAACGCCGAAAGATTTTGGCCGCATTGCTGCGCAAACAGCGAAACAAGTTGTTACACAACGGGTGCGCGAAGCAGAGAGAAGCGTTATTTACGCTGAGTTTGTCGACCGTGAAGAAGATATTATGACAGGGATCGTACAACGTGTAGATTCTCGCTTTGTTTATGTCAGTCTCGGTAAAACAGAAGCGCTGCTGCCGGCTAGCGAACAAATGCCGAACGAAACATACAAACCGCACGACCGCATTAAAGTGTACATTACAAAAGTGGAAAAAACAACAAAAGGACCACAAATTTTTGTTTCACGCACCCATCCGGGGTTGCTTAAGCGTCTTTTTGAACTGGAAGTCCCAGAAATTTATGATGGAACAGTAGAAATTAAATCGATTGCCCGTGAAGCGGGAGACCGCTCGAAAATTTCGGTGCATTCCGACAATCCGGAAGTGGATCCGGTCGGCGCGTGCGTCGGTCCAAAAGGGCAACGGGTTCAAGCGGTTGTGGAGGAATTAAACGGGGAAAAAATTGATATTGTCCGCTGGTCTGCAGATCCTGTTGAGTTTGTCGCAAACGCATTAAGTCCGGCAAAAGTGTTGCGTGTAATCGTCAATGAAGAACAAAAAGCAACGACCGTAATCGTGCCGGATTATCAGCTGTCATTAGCAATCGGCAAACGCGGGCAAAACGCTCGGCTAGCAGCAAAGCTGACAAACTGGAAAATTGATATTAAAAGCGAATCGGAAGCGAGAGAATTAGGAATCGATCCATATGCGCAATCCACTTTTCTTGATTCAGAAGAGACATCGGTCAATAATGAAAATGACAGCAACCAATCATTCGATTTACAAGAAGAGAAAATCGAGTGAGGGGGGAGCGAGATGGCTGGTCAAAAGAAAGTTCCGTTGCGAAAATGCGTCGTGACTGGTGAAATGAAGCCAAAAAAAGAAATGATGCGCATCGTCCGCTCAAAAGATGGTGAAGTTTCCATTGATCCGACAGGAAAAAAGGCTGGTCGTGGCGCGTACATTACACTAGATAAAGAATGCATTTTACTAGCAAAAAAGAAAAATATTTTAGCCCATCATTTAAAAACGGAAATTCCTGATGCGCTGTATGATGAGTTGCTTCAGTTGGCAGAAAAGGAGACTGCTGCTGGAAATGAGCAATAACCGATGGGCATCATTATTAGGATTAGCGAATCGAGCACGGAAAGTAATTTCGGGTGAAGAGCTAACGGTCAAAGAAATTCGCAGCGGCAAAGCAAAACTCGTACTTTTAGCGGAGGATGCGTCAGAAAACACAATGAAAAAAATCAAAGATAAATGCTCTTCCTATGGCGTTCCGCTCCGTAAAGTGTCTGACCGTTATACGCTCGGGCATGCGATTGGAAAAGATGCCCGCGTCGTTGTTGCGATTATAGATGAAGGGTTTGCCAACAAACTACTGACGATGCTCGATTGATCTTTATGGGGGTGAATCTATGTCTAAAATGCGTGTATATGAGTACGCGAAAAAAAACAATGTACCGAGTAAAGACGTCATTCATAAATTGAAAGAAATGAATATTGAAGTTACCAATCATATGGCAACGTTAGAACCAGAAGTTGTCGAAAAGCTTGATCATACGTACAACAAAAAAAATGAGCGGCCACAAGCTTCTGCTCCAAAGGAAAAACAAAAGGCGCCAGTAAAACCGAAAAATTATGTCGATGATTTTGATGACGAAGATGAAGAAGTAGTGAAAACAAAAGTTCCGAAGAAAAAAGGGGCAAACAAAAAGAAAGAAGGAAAAAAACACGATTTGCAATTACAGCAGCAAGAAAAGAAAATTTTCCATCAACATAAAAAGAAAAATAAAGGAAAAGCAAAAGCGAAAGAACAGCAACCTGTACAACAAGAGCAGCCCGTGAAGAAAGAAAAAGAGCTTCCTAAGAAGATTACGTTTGAAGGAACATTAACGGTTGCAGAACTAGCGAAAAAACTTGGGCGCGAGCCGTCAGAAATTATTAAAAAGCTGTTTATGCTCGGCGTTATGGCAACGATCAATCAAGAGTTAGATAAAGATGCGATCGAACTTATTTGTTCCGATTACGGAGTAGAAGTCGAGGAAAAAGTAGTTATTGATGAAACAAATTTTGAATCGATCGAAATTGTCGATGATCCTGAAGATTTAGTAGAACGGCCGCCGGTCGTCACGATTATGGGGCACGTTGACCATGGGAAAACGACGCTATTGGATTCGATTCGTCACTCCAAAGTGACGGAGCAAGAAGCAGGGGGTATTACGCAACATATTGGCGCATATCAAGTGACAGTTAACGATAAAAAAATTACGTTCCTTGATACGCCAGGACATGAGGCGTTTACGACAATGCGTGCAAGAGGAGCGCAAGTAACCGATATTGTTGTCCTCGTTGTCGCTGCGGATGATGGGGTGATGCCGCAAACAGTAGAAGCAATTAACCATGCGAAAGCGGCGAATGTCCCAATTATTGTTGCCATCAACAAAATAGATAAGCCGGATGCCAATCCAGATCGCGTGATGCAAGAATTAATGGAGTATAATCTCGTTCCAGAAGAATGGGGCGGAGATACGATCTTCTGTAAACTGTCAGCAAAAACAGGAGAAGGTATTGACAATTTATTGGAAATGATTTTGCTTGTTAGCGAAATGGAAGAATTAAAAGCAAATCCAAATCGTCGCGCAACTGGAACTGTTATCGAGGCAAAACTGGATAAAGGCCGTGGACCAGTGGCAACGTTGCTTGTTCAAGCAGGAACGTTGCATGTCGGCGATCCGATTGTTGTTGGCTGCACATACGGCCGCGTGCGGGCGATGGTAAACGATACAGGGCGTCGTGTGAAAGAAGCAGGTCCTTCGACACCGGTGGAAATCACTGGTCTTCATGAAGTACCGCAAGCCGGAGACCGTTTCATGGTGTTTGAAGATGAAAAGAAAGCGCGGCAAATCGGAGAAGCGCGCGCACAAAAACAATTAATGGAACAACGC
This sequence comes from Parageobacillus sp. G301, assembly GCF_030268025.1. Taxonomy (NCBI): domain Bacteria; kingdom Bacillati; phylum Bacillota; class Bacilli; order Caryophanales; family Anoxybacillaceae; genus Parageobacillus; species Parageobacillus sp. G301. The sequence continues at coordinate 1,071,486 of NZ_BSDB01000001.1, read as the reverse complement.
AGCATGAAAGCTCGCGTTAGCCTGGATGACCTCTTTGAACAAATTAAACAAGGTGAAATGAAAGAATTAAATATTATTGTCAAAGCGGATGTTCAAGGATCGGTTGAAGCGCTGGTTGCCGCTCTGCAAAAAATCGAAGTCGAGGGAGTGCGCGTCAAAATTATCCATGCCGCTGTCGGGGCGATTACCGAATCGGACATTCTTTTAGCAACGACCTCAAATGCCATTGTCATCGGCTTTAATGTCCGTCCGGACGCCAATGCAAAACGCGTTGCCGAATCCGAAAAAGTCGACATTCGTCTGCACCGCATCATCTATAAGGTTATTGAAGAAATTGAAGCAGCGATGAAAGGAATGCTTGATCCGGAATATGAAGAAAAAGTCATCGGTCAAGCGGAAGTTCGTCAAACGTTTAAAGTATCGAAAGTTGGAACGATTGCCGGATGCTATGTGACAGATGGAAAAATTACGCGTGACAGCAAAGTGCGCCTGATCCGTCAAGGCATTGTCGTTTACGAAGGAGAAATCGATTCCTTGAAGCGCTTTAAAGACGATGTCAAAGAAGTAATGCAAGGATATGAATGCGGTTTGACGATTAAAAACTTCAACGATATTAAAGAAGGAGACGTTATTGAAGCGTACATTATGCAGGAAGTGGAAAGAAAATGATCGGCTTTGTCGCCTGTGAATGTGTAATTTATGATGCGCAATCATTAAAAGAAAAACGTGCTGTGTTACAACGAATAATGACACGGTTAAAACAAAAATATAATATATCTATAGCCGAAATCGATCACCAAAACGTATGGCAGCGGACTACGCTCGGGATTGTCGCGATTACGTCCAATCGGGTGACAACCGAGCGGGAGCTGCAGCGAGCGCTTGCTTTGATCGATTCCTTTCCAGAATTGGAAAGAACGGTTACGACATTTGAGTGGTTTTAATCGAGGTGATTGTCAATGAATTTACGGGCTACACGTGTCGGTGAACAAATGAAAAAAGAATTAAGCGATATTATTGGTCGCAAATTAAAAGATCCACGTATCGGTTTTGTCACTGTTACTGATGTGCGCGTCACAGGCGACTTACAACAAGCAAAAGTGTATATAAGCGTGTTAGGTGATGAAGAACAACGCCAAAACACTTTAAAAGGGCTGGAAAAAGCAAAAGGATTTATCCGCTCCGAAATTGGACAGCGCATTCGCTTGCGGAAAACTCCAGAAATATTTTTCGAAATTGATGAATCGATCGAATACGGCAATCGCATTGAGCAATTAATCCGCCAAATTTCCGCTGAGCACGAAGGCGAGAAAAAAGAAGAGAGAAACAAAGAGGAATAATGGATAGACAATTTGTCTATCCATTTCCATTATGTACATAATATATAAGCTATTTGTTTATTACTTTACTAAGAAAGGGTGCGCAAATGGACGGAGTATTATTATTGTATAAACCGCCTGGAATGACATCACATGACTGTGTTGCACGCATTCGCCGCATGCTGCAAATAAAAAAGGTAGGGCATACAGGGACGCTTGATCCAAACGTATCAGGAGTATTGCCGATTTGCATTGGCAAAGCGACGCGCATCGCTGAGTTTTTAACAGGGGCCACGAAAACATATGAGGGGGAGGTTACATTAGGGATTGCTACAACAACGGAAGACAGCACAGGTGAAGTTATCGCAAAACAAAAGGTAGACCGCGTCATTTCGCGTGGTGAAATCGAAGCGGTGTTTCGTCAATTGACGGGAGAAGTTGCGCAAACGCCGCCAATGTATTCCGCGGTAAAAGTGAAAGGAAAGAAACTATATGAATATGCGCGTGCGGGCATTGAAGTTGAGCGGCCGACTCGCATTGTGACGATCCATGAACTGACATTGCTCGATGAAAGAGACGCATTTGCAGGAGACATCGTTTCGTTTCGCTTTCGTGTCACTTGTAGCAAAGGTACATATATTCGCACATTAGCAGTGATGATTGGCGAACGTCTTGGCTACCCAGCCCATATGTCCGATCTTGTTCGTACCGCATCCGGCCCATTTTCCTTGCAAGATTGCGTCACATTTGAACAATTAGAGCAGTACATAGAGCGCGGTCAACTGCAGTCGATTTTACTGCCGATTGGCAAAGCACTTTTTCATTTGCCGAAATATGAAATAAATGATAAAGTAGCAGAGAAAGTAAAAAACGGAGCAATATTGCCGCTTCCAGCTTTTTTGCAGTCGCTCGAGGGACCAGTACTAATGATAAGCAAGCAAAGAGAGGCACTTGCCCTTTATATAAAACATCCTACCAAACCTCACTTAATGAAACCGTTAAAAGTACTTCGATGATAAAGAAAGTGTAAAAAAACAGAAGGTGATTATGGAAAATGAAAACATTGTTTATTTCGCACCCCCATCATATAAAAAAAGAAAAGCTGCCTCCTACTGTTATGGCGCTTGGCTATTTTGACGGCATTCATCTTGGACACCAAGAAGTAATTCGCACAGCGGTGAAAATCGCGGCGGAGAAAGGATATAAAAGCGCGGTAATGACGTTTCATCCCCATCCTTCTGTCGTGCTTGGGAAAAAAGAAAAACACGTTCATTTGATTACGCCGCTAAAGAAAAAAGAACAGCTAATTGCCCAACTTGGCGTTGATTATTTATATATTGTTGAGTTTACTCCTGAGTTTGCACAACTGTTTCCGCAACAATTTGTGGATCAGTATATTATCGGTTTACACGTGAAACACGTTGTTGCCGGCTTTGATTTTACTTACGGGCGTCTTGGAAAAGGAACGATGGAGACATTGCCATTCCATTCGCGTGACCAGTTTACGCAGACGGTGGTTCCAAAATTGAGCATTGCCGGAGAGAAAATAAGCTCCACTTATGTTCGAAAGTTGCTGAAAAACGGAGACGTAGATCAACTGCCACGTTTGCTCGGCCGCTTTTATGAAGTGGAAGGAACGGTTGTTAACGGCGAACGCCGCGGAAGAACAATTGGATTTCCAACGGCAAATATTGCGTTAAATGATGATTATTTATTGCCGGCGCTTGGTGTATATGCCGTGAAAGTAAAAATCGGGACGGACGTATTTGAAGGAGTGTGCAATGTTGGATATAAACCGACTTTTCACACCAACCGTGAAGGCATGCCGAATATCGAGGTGCATATTTTCGATTTTGCGAAAGACATTTATGGGGAAACGATGACAATTGAGTGGCATTTGCGCTTAAGAAGTGAGCAAAAATTTGCGAGCGTGGATGAATTGATTGAGCAAATCAAGCTGGATAAAGAAAAAGCGCAAGCATACTTTCGCAATTTCACCGAAAACACTTGCATTTTATCGCAAAAAGAGGTATTCTAATGAATGTATGTAAAATAACCATTGCTTGGCATGTCGAGTCACCGACGCTTGCTAGGTAATTGGGGTTTATAAACGAGGAGGTGAATAAGGATGGCATTATCACAAGAGCGTAAAAGAGAAATTATCGAGCAGTTTAAAATTCATGAGAACGATACAGGTTCTCCGGAAGTGCAAATTGCTATCCTTACAGAGCAAATCAACAATTTAAATGAACATTTACGTGTTCATAAGAAAGACCATCATTCACGTCGCGGATTGCTTAAAATGGTCGGTAAACGTCGCAATTTATTGACTTATTTACGCAATAAAGACATTACGCGCTATCGTGAATTAATTAACAAACTTGGATTACGTCGATAAAAAAAGCGGGAGCATTCCCGCTTTTTTGCTAGTTATATAAGAGATTTTTCGCTATGATTAATAAATAGGAACTGATACATTGCCAATGATTCGTCCATACTAACAGTATATACATTCGTTTAATTTCGACTTGTACATAGAGAGGAGTACTCGTTTATATGGAGCAGGAAAAACACGTTTTTTCCATAGACTGGGCTGGACGGCCGCTTGTCGTGGAAATTGGCCAATTAGCGAAACAAGCGAATGGAGCGGTATTAGTCCGTTATGGCGACACAGTAGTATTAAACACAGCAACGGCATCGAAAGAAGCAAAAAACGTCGACTTTTTTCCACTAACGGTCAACTATGAGGAGCGTCTTTATGCGGTTGGTAAAATTCCGGGAGGATTTATTAAGCGGGAAGGACGTCCTAGTGAAAAAGCGATTTTAGCAAGCCGTTTAATTGACCGGCCTATTCGTCCATTGTTTGCGGAAGGATTCCGCAATGAAGTGCAAATCGTTTCGATGGTCATGAGTGTAGATCAAGACTGTTCTCCGGAAATGGCGGCGTTATTCGGTGCGTCACTTGCCTTAACGATTTCCGATATTCCGTTTGAGGGACCGATTGCCGGTGTTACAGTCGGCCGTGTGGATGGAGAGTTTGTGATTAATCCGACTGTCGAACAATCGGAAAAAAGCGATATTCATCTTGTTGTTGCCGGCACGAAAGACGCGATTAATATGGTCGAAGCTGGAGCGGACGAAGTGCCGGAAGAAGTGATTTTAGAAGCGATTATGTTCGGACATGAAGAAGTAAAACGGCTGATCGCTTTCCAAGAGGAAATCGCCGCCCAAGTAGGCAAAGAAAAAATGGAAGTAGTTCTTTATGAGCTTGATCCTCAACTAGAAGCAGAAATTCGCCAACTGGCGGAAGAGGATATTAAACGAGCTGTTCAAGTGCCAGAAAAATTGGCGCGTGATGCAGCGATTGAGGAAGTAAAAGCTAGTGTCATCGCAAAATACGAAGAACAAGAAGCGGATGAAGAAACATTAAAACAAGTAAATGAAATTTTGCATAAACTTGTTAAAGAAGAAGTGCGGCGGCTTATTACCGAAGAAAAAATACGTCCGGACGGCCGTAAGATTGACGAAATTCGGCCTCTCTCCTCTGAAGTCGGCGTATTGCCGCGCACGCACGGTTCAGGGCTGTTTACGCGCGGACAGACGCAGGTGCTTAGCGTTTGTACGTTAGGAGCGCTTGGCGATGTACAAATATTGGACGGGCTTGGTATTGAAGAAACGAAACGGTTTATGCACCACTATAACTTCCCGCCATTTTCGGTTGGTGAAACAGGGCCGATGCGCGGGCCAGGCCGCCGTGAAATTGGGCACGGAGCGCTTGGAGAACGAGCGTTAGAACCGGTTGTTCCATCTGAAAAAGAATTTCCATATACCATTCGCCTTGTTTCCGAAGTGCTAGAATCGAACGGTTCGACATCTCAAGCTAGCATTTGTGCAAGCACGCTCGCGATGATGGATGCAGGCGTCCCGATTAAAGCACCGGTAGCGGGAATCGCGATGGGACTTGTGAAAAACGATGACAATTATACGATCTTGACAGATATTCAAGGCATTGAAGACCATCTCGGAGATATGGATTTTAAAGTAGCGGGTACGGCAAAAGGCGTCACCGCTTTGCAGATGGATATTAAAATTAAAGGCTTATCTCGTGAAATATTAGAAGAAGCGCTTCAGCAAGCGAAGAAAGGCCGTATGGAAATTTTAGAACATATGATGCAAACGATTCGCGAGCCGCGCAAAGAGTTGTCGAAATACGCTCCGAAAATTTTAACGATGCAAATTAATCCAGAAAAAATTCGCGAAGTCATCGGCCCAAGCGGAAAACAAATTAATAAAATTATTGATGAAACCGGCGTAAAAATTGATATCGAACAAGATGGAACAATTTTCATCTCGTCTGTCAACGAAGCGATGAACCAAAAGGCGAAGCAGATTATCGAAGATATCGTTCGCGAAGTCGAAGTCGGGCAAATTTATTTGGGTAAAGTGAAGCGCATTGAGAAATTTGGGGCATTTGTTGAATTGTTCAACGGCAAAGACGGTCTCGTTCATATTTCCGAATTAGCAGAAGAGCGTATCGGAAGAGTGGAAGATGTCGTTTCGATCGGCGATGAAATTTTAGTAAAAGTAATGGAAATTGATAAACAAGGGCGCGTTAATTTATCGCGAAAAGCAGTATTGCGCGAGCAAAAGGAAAAAAGAGGTAAACGGCCGGAACGGCGTAGAATGAAGCCTTAGGATTTCGCTCCTTAAGGCTTCTTTGTTGTGGGGGAAAGTTCTATCTTGTCCCTTCTTCACATATTTGTAGTATAAAAGGAGGGACAGGTGTGAACAGAAATTATACCCGCTATTTATTGGTGGCGGTTATGTTTTTCTTTGTTTGGGTCATCATCAATCAGCCGCCAGTGAGCCAATATATTGCCGTTTTTTTACACAAAGGGAATATTATGGCTATGAAAGAAACCGATAAGCTGTATGCAGAAATTGTAGAAAAAGCAAAACAGTATGAAATTCCCCCACAAGATGCGGTCATCGATCGAGTATGGAAAGCAACGCCTGGTTATAACGGATTAAAAATCGATGTGCAAGCTTCGTATGAAAATATGAAAAAGGAAGGAAAGTTTGATGAACGGAAGCTTGTGTACAAACAAGTTCCTCCACGTGTTCATTTAGGAGATTTGCCGCCATCGCCGATTTATCGGGGACATCCGGATAAACCGATGGTCGCATTTCTCATCAATGTAGCATGGGGAAATGAGTATATTCCGAAAATGCTCGATATTTTAAAAAAGCATAACGTGAAGGCAACGTTTTTTTTAGAAGGGCGTTGGGTAAAAAATCATCCTAATATGGCAAAAATGATTGTAGATGCTGGCCACGAAATAGGAAATCATTCATATAGCCATCCTGACTTTAAGTCACTAGATAATGAAAAAATCCGCAAGGAACTAGTCAAAACGAACGAAATCATCGAAGCGACAACCGGGGTGAAATGCAAATGGTTTGCTCCTCCAAGCGGGAGCTATCGTGATGATGTCGTGAAAATCGCCGCTGATTTAGATATGAAAACAATTATGTGGAGCGTCGATACAATTGATTGGCAAAAACCGTCTCCATCTGTTATAGTGAGACGGGTAATGTCCAAAGTTCATCCCGGTGCAATGATTTTGATGCATCCAACGCTATCAACGGCCGAGGCGCTTGAGCCGCTTATTATTTCGATTCAGCAAAAAGAATATGAAATTGGTAATGTGTCTACATTATTAGACGAAAAGAGAATTGTACAAAAATAGGAGGAACGCGATGTTGATTAATAAATATACTTGCAAAAACGGAGTACGAATCGTGCTAGAACAAATTCCGACAGTGCGTTCTGTCGCGATCGGGATATGGATTGGAACAGGTTCACGCAATGAGACGGAGCAAAATAATGGAATTTCACATTTTTTGGAACATATGTTCTTTAAAGGGACAAAAACGCGCACGGCAAGAGAGATTGCCGAAGCGTTTGACAGTATTGGCGGTCAAGTAAATGCGTTTACTTCTAAAGAATATACTTGCTATTATGCCAAAGTATTAGATGAGCATGCATCATTTGCTCTCGAAATGTTAGCGGATATGTTTTTCCATTCTACTTTTGTTGATGAGGAATTACAAAAGGAGAGAAATGTCGTACTAGAAGAAATTAGAATGTATGAAGATACACCGGATGATATTGTTCATGATTTATTAAGCAAAGCTTGCTATGCGAACCATCCGCTTGGTTATCCAATTTTAGGAACGGAAGAAACGCTGCGCACGTTTACGAGCGATTCGTTGCGCGGATATATGGCTGATTATTATACTCCGGATCGTGTCGTTATTTCCATTGCCGGTAATGTTGACGAAAGTTTTGTTCAGCAAGTGGAAAGCTATTTTGGTTCTTTCACGGCAAAACAAAAAGCTAGCGAATCACCAGCGCCGTTATTTCAGCCGCGAAAATTAGTGCGGCAAAAAGATACGGAACAGGCGCATTTATGTATCGGATTCAACGGGCTTCCTGTCGGCCATCCGGATATTTACACATTAATTATTTTAAATAATATTTTAGGCGGTAGCATGAGCAGTCGTCTTTTCCAAGAGGTCCGTGAACAGCGCGGTTTAGCATATTCGGTCTTTTCTTATCACTCTTCTTACCAAGATAGTGGATTACTAGCGATTTATGCCGGAACGGGCAACAATCAGCTTGATTTGTTATTTGAAACGATACAAGAAACGATCGATGCATTAAAAGAAGATGGAATTACTGAAAAAGAACTAAAAAACAGTAAAGAACAGATGAAAGGAAGTTTAATGTTAGGTTTAGAAAGCACAAATAGCCGGATGAGCCGCAACGGCAAAAACGAATTGTTGCTTGGGCGACATCGTTCTCTTGATGAAATTATTGAGGAAATCAATAGCGTAACCGTGGAAAAAGTGAATGAACTTGCACGTTGTATTTTTAATGAAGATTATGCGCTTGCCTTAATTAGTCCAAGCGGTCAATTACCGAACCGAATCAGTTCGTAAGCAGTTGATAACAACATCGTTCTGAGAAAATGCCTGCCAAAATGCAGGCATTTTTTTATTTTCCCCATCTTACAATAATAGAAAGAAAAGAAAGGAGGAGGACGCGGTGAGGTTAAGCGAGTTAAGCGGCAAAGAAATTGTGGATGCAAGACGCGCCGAACGGCTCGGGGTGCTAGGACAGACGGATTTGGAAATCAATGAGCAAACAGGGCAAATTCAAGCATTGCTCATTCCGACAGGAAAATGGTTTGGATTTCGGAAAGAGGGAAGCGAAATTCGCGTTCCGTGGAAATATATAAAAAAAGTTGGTACGGATATGATTATTATCGATTTTCCGGATGAATGATCAAGAGTGCATGTGATCGCCAAAGGCGGTCACTTTTTTCTTTTAAACTGGAGATATTCACCTACAATTCCTTTTTTACATAAGATGTGAAAAGAAATAAAGCTAAAATATAAGTTTCGTATAAAGGAAGGTGAGCATACACGATGATGCTAACAGGCATGCATATTGCCATTATAGGTGGGGACGCAAGGCAATTAGAAGTCATACGCAAATTAATTGAGCTAGATGCGAAATTGTCTTTAGTTGGCTTTGATCAATTAGCGCATCATTTTGCGGGAGCGACAAAGTTGAGAATAGATGAAGTCGATTTCGCCGATTTAGATGCGATTATTTTGCCGGTTCACGGAACAACTCCGGAAGGAAAAGTAAATACCGTGTTTTCGCATGAACCAATTCCCTTTACAGAAGAAATGATGTTAAAAACACCGAAGCATTGCACGGTCTATTCCGGGATTAGTAATAGCTACTTGGACAATTTAATGAAAACCGTCGACCGCAAATATGTTCAATTATTTGAACGCGACGATGTAGCGATTTATAACTCGATTCCAACCGCAGAGGGAACGATCATGATTGTCATTCAGCATACCGATTTTACGATTCATGGCTCTCGCGTAGCGGTCCTTGGGTTTGGGCGCGTCGGCATGACGGTTGCACGTACATTTGCTGCACTTGGCGCAAAAGTGAAAGTAGGAGCACGCCGCTCGGAGCATCTGGCCCGCATTACAGAAATGGGTCTTACCCCGTTTCATCTCAATGATTTAGAAAAAGAAGTGCAGGATATCGATATTTGCATTAATACCGTTCCGCATTTAATCGTAACGGCAAGTGTCATCGCGAAAATGCCGGTGCATACGCTTATCGTTGATTTAGCTTCAAAGCCTGGCGGCACCGATTTTCGTTACGCCGAAAAGCGTGGAGTAAAAGCGATCCTCGCACCAGGGCTGCCGGGAGTTGTTGCTCCAAAAACAGCAGGGCAAATTATCGCAAATGTTCTTTCACAACTATTATATACAGATTTAGAAAAAAGAAAGGGGAATGTGTAAATGAGTTTAAAAGGAAAGCGAATCGGATTTGGGCTGACAGGTTCTCATTGCACGTATGATGCGGTCATGCCGGAAATTGAAAAATTAGTAAACGAAGGAGCGGAAGTGTTGCCAATTGTTACGTATACAGTAAAAACGACAAACACTCGCTTTGGCGAAGGAGAAGAATGGGTGAAGAAGCTAGAAGAAATAACAGGAAACGAAGTGATTGATACGATCGTCAAAGCAGAGCCGCTCGGTCCGAAAATTCCGCTTGATTGTATGGTTATTGCTCCACTGACAGGAAACTCGATGAGCAAACTTGCTAACGCGATGACAGATTCGCCTGTATTAATGGCAGCAAAGGCAACGATGCGTAATCACCGCCCGGTTGTTCTTGGCATTTCCACGAATGATGCGTTAGGATTAAATGGGATAAACTTAATGCGCCTAATGGCGGCGAAAAATATTTATTTTATTCCGTTTGGCCAAGACGCCCCGCATACAAAACCGAATTCGATGGTGGCAAAAATGTCGCTGTTGCGTGATACCGTCCTTGCCGCATTAGAAGGAAGACAGCTTCAGCCGGTCATTATTGAAAAATTTCGGGATCAATAAGCAATCGATAGAAAATTCACTCCTATGCATAAAAATTTTCACTCCTTTAAAGTGGAATATGATAAAATAAAAACTATAAATTTACCAATGTGATATTGAGTGACTATGCGGAAGGAGAATGGTTCATGGAACAAAGACGTTTTCATGTTGCAGTCGTAGGAGCAACTGGCGCAGTTGGTCAACAAATGGTGCAAACGCTCGAAAATAGAAATTTCCCAGTCGGAAAGCTGACATTATTATCATCAGAACGTTCAGCAGGAAAAAAAATGCGCTTTCGCGGTGAAGAAATCGAAGTGCAAGCGGCGACACCAGAAAGTTTTGCCGGGGTGGATATCGCCCTATTTAGCGCAGGTGGATCTGTCTCAAAAGCATTGGCACCGGAAGCGGTCAAACGCGGGGCAATCGTGATCGATAACACGAGCGCGTTTCGTATGGAAGAAAACGTCCCGCTCGTTGTCCCGGAAGTGAACGAAAATGATTTAACATGGCATAATGGCATTATCGCCAATCCGAACTGTTCAACGATCCAAATGGTCGTTGCGCTTGAACCGATTCGCCAAGCGTTCGGCCTAAAAAAAGTGATCGTTTCCACGTATCAAGCTGTATCCGGTGCCGGGGCGCAGGCGATTGAGGAATTAAAGGCGCAATCGAAAGCAGTGTTAAACGGTGAGCCGGTGACACCAGAAATTCTGCCAGTAAAATCGGACCGTAAACATTATCAAATTGCTTTTAATGCCATCCCGCAGATTGATAAATTCCAAGAAAACGGCTTTACATTTGAAGAAATGAAAATGATCAATGAAACGAAAAAAATTATGCATATGCCGGAGCTGCAAGTGGCAGCAACATGTGTGCGCATCCCGGTCGTCAGCGGCCATTCGGAATCCGTATATATTGAAATTGAAAAAGATGGAGTCAGCGCAGACGACATTAAAGCGGTATTAAAAGATGCTCCGGGTGTCATTTTACAAGATGACCCAAGCGAACAAGTATATCCAATGCCAGTTGATTGTGTTGGCAAATACGATGTGTTTGTCGGACGAATTCGCAAGGATTTAGATCATGACCGGGCGTTCCATTTATGGGTCGTATCTGATAATTTACTAAAAGGCGCGGCATGGAATTCCGTGCAAATTGCGGAAAGTTTAATTAAACTAGGGCTTGTAAAATAAAAAGAGAAGCGAATTACATCGAGGTGTTAACATGAAAATCATTGTTCAGAAGTTTGGCGGCACATCCGTCCGTGACGAACGCGGGCGTGATTTTGCACGCAAGCATATTGAAAAAGCGCTTGAAGACGGCTATAAAGTAGTTGTTGTCGTCTCGGCGATGGGGCGAAAAGGAGAACCGTATGCGACGGATACGCTCCTTAGCCTCATCGGCGGGGCTAACAATTATGTCACGAAGCGCGAACAAGATATGCTAATGGCGTGCGGTGAAATTATTTCTAGCGTTGTTTTTACGAATCTATTAAATAAGCATGGAATAAAAGCAACTGCGTTTACTGGCGCGCAAGCAGGTTTCCGAACGAACGATGATTATACGAATGCGAAAATTATCGAAATGCGGTGCGAACGCCTGCTTGAAGCATTGAACGAATACGATGTCGTTGTCGTTGCTGGCTTTCAAGGCGCGACAGAAAATGGCGATATTACAACGCTTGGGCGCGGCGGAAGCGATACGTCTGCGGCGGCGCTTGGTGCGGCGTTAAACGCCGAATGGGTCGATATTTTTACCGATGTCGAAGGGGTGATGACTGCAGACCCGCGCATTGTCGAAAACGCCCGTCCGCTCGATGTCGTCACGTATACGGAAATTTGCAATATGGCCTATCAAGGGGCAAAAGTGATTCATCCACGCGCTGTTGAAATTGCGATGCAGGCAAAAGTGCCGTTGCGCGTTCGTTCAACGTATTCCGATTCTTTAGGAACGCTTGTTACATCTGCTATTCGTTCGAAAAAAGGAAGCGATGTAAAAGAGCGGTTAGTCACTGGCATTACTTATGTTTCCAATATTACGCAAATTAAAGTACAGGCGAAAGAGGGACATTATGAATTGCAGTCCGATGTTTTTAAGGCGATGGCGAATGAAGGAATTAGCGTCGACTTCATTAACATCTCGCCAAACGGTGTTGTTTATACGGTTTCTGGTGAAATGACAGAGCGAGCGGTCGCTGCCCTTCGCCGTATTGGTTATGAACCGATCGTTACACCAGGATGTGCGAAAGTATCTACAGTCGGAGCAGGGATTGCTGGAGTCCCTGGAGTGACGGCAAAAATCGTTACGGCTCTTTCTGAGCAAGGAATTCAAATTTTACAATCAGCCGATAGCCATACGACCATTTGGGTATTAGTGAAAGAGGAAGATATGAAAAAAGCGGTGAACGCGTTGCATGATGCATTCCATCTTTCCGAGGAATCGGCGGAAGAGTACGATTTAAAATTGGAGTGAGGAGTGAGGGTATTGATCCAATTTGGCAAAATCGTGACAGCGATGGTAACGCCGTTTGACCACAAAGGGAATATCGATTTTGCAAAAACGACCAAGCTTGTCGATTATTTGCTCGAAAACGGAACAGATTCGCTCGTTGTTGCCGGAACGACAGGCGAATCGCCAACATTAACGACGGAAGAAAAAGTTGCTTTATTCCGTCACGTTGTTTCGGTTGTGAACGGGAGAGTTCCAGTTATTGCTGGGACTGGAAGCAACAATACACACGCATCGATTGAGTTGACGAAGAAAGCGGAAGAAGCTGGCGTCGACGCGGTAATGTTAGTAGCGCCGTATTATAATAAACCGAATCAAGAAGGGTTATATCAACACTTCAAAGCGATTGCCGAAAGCACGTCGCTTCCGGTGATGCTCTATAATATTCCTGGACGTTCTGTTGTGAACATGTCTGTTGACACGGTTGTTCGTTTATCGGAAATTCCAAACATCGTTGCTATAAAAGATGCGAGCGGCAATTTAGATACGATGACGGAAATAATCGCCCGGACGAGAGAGGATTTTCTGCTTTACAGCGGTGACGATAACATCACCCTTCCGGTATTGGCGATTGGCGGTGCCGGCGTTGTGTCTGTTGCCTCTCATATTATTGGCAATGAAATGCAGCAAATGATTGCTGCCTTCGAAGCAGGGGAACTTGCCAAAGCGGCAAAACTGCATCAAAAGCTGTTGCCAATTATGAAAGGGTTATTTGCAGCGCCAAATCCTGTACCGGTAAAAACGGCGCTGCAGTTAAAAGGATTAGACGTCGGTTCTGTCCGTCTGCCGCTTGTCCCGCTCACCGAACAAGAGCGCATCGAGCTAATGAATTTATTAAATACATTATAAAAGCCAAAAGGAAAACCAATCCGCATAGGCGGATTGGTTTTTTGCTGTTATAAAGCGCTTCATAAATCATCTTGTATTCAAAATCTCCCATCAGTTATAATAAAATCAAGTGACTTTGAGCGGGTTAGTATCATCATAGGAGGACGTGACATTGAGAACGAAACAAGTAGAGAAAATAAGGATTTTTTCCCTTGGGGGAGTCGGGGAAATCGGTAAAAACATGTATGTGGTCGAGCTGGATGACGACATTTTTGTGATCGACGCCGGCGTCATGTTTCCTGAGGACGAGATGCTTGGGATTGACAAAGTGATTCCTGACATTAGCTATCTCGTTGAACGCCAAGATCGCATTAAAGCAATTTTTTTAACCCACGGGCATGAGGAACATATTGGAGCCATTGCTTACGTGTTGAAAAAGATTACGGCGGTGCCGGTGTACGGAACAAAGCTTACATTGGGATTGGCAGAATCGATTTTGAAGGAACAGGGGATTACAAACGCAAAACTAATCGAAATTCGCTCCGATTCGGAAATTTTGTTTGATAAAGCAAAAGTGACGTTTTTCCGAACGATTCATAGCATCCCTGATTCGGTTGGGATTAGCATTCATACATCCCAGGGCGCCATTGTCTATACGAGCGACTTTAAATTTGACCAGACTCCATATGGCAAAAATCGAGCGGATTTAGGGAAAATGGCGCAGATTGGCGAACAAGGAGTGCTTTGCCTATTATCCGATAGTACGAATGCGGAAAGACCAGGTTATACGGGATCGGACACGCTTGTAGCCCAGGAAATTGCCGATGTTATTTATAACGCGAATGGTCGGGTTTTTGTTGCTTGCTATGCGTCGAACATCACAAGAATTCAGCAAGTATTACATGCGGCAAAAATGTACGGACGGAAGGTAGCGGTTGTAGGGAAAACGTTGCATAAAGTGATGGATATTGCTGTTCGGCTTGGATATTTACATCTTCCGGAAAAAGTGACTATTTCCATTCATGACATTGGCCGCTATGATGACAAGGAACTTATTATTTTAACAACAGGCGGGCATGGCCAACCGATGAGCGCATTGGCCCGTATGGCTAAACAAGTACACAAGCAGGTCAACATAAAAGAAGGGGATACTGTCATTGTTGCGGCATCGGTGATGCCTGGATATGAATTAGTATTTTCAAAAACCATTGATGCACTGTATCGTGCCGGAGCGAACGTCATTTACCGCGAGAGAAAAGTGCACGTGTCTGGACACGCATGCCAAGAAGAATTGAAGCTAATGCTTAATTTAATGAAACCGAAATATTTTATTCCTGTTCATGGCGAATATCGTATGCAAAAAGCACACGCTAATCTTGCAAAAGCGGTTGGCATCTCCGAAGATAGGACGTTTTTGATTGACAAAGGTGATGTCATTGAATTTCGCAATGGAGTGGCTCGCCCTGGAGGAAAAGTTCCGTACGGCAACATTTTGATTGATGGTCTTGGCATAGGCGATGTTGGCAACATTGTTTTAAGAGACCGGCGTCTTCTTTCGCAAGATGGGATTTTAATTGTTGTCGTTACATTGAGCAAAGAGTCAAAAAAAATTATCGCTGGACCGGAAATTATTTCGCGTGGTTTTGTCTATGTCAGAGAATCAGAATCATTGCTTGATGAAGCAACAAAAATCGTTGCAAATATTGTGAATAAATGCTTGCAAACCTATATGATCGAATGGTCGTCATTAAAATCAAACATTCGCGAAGCATTGAGCCAGTTTTTATTTGAAAAAACAAAACGAAAACCGATGATTTTACCAATTATTATGGAAGTATAATACAATCATGCTCAAAGTCAACGAACATGCCGATAGGAAATTCCTATCGGCATTTTTCTTTTCCAACTCGAGCATACTATATGTATGACGGAAAGAAAGGAGAATATGCATGGAAAAAGAGCGTTACATACAATCGGAATCAGAAGAAAACCAAGAAACGAAAGAGGAACAAGTAACAGCGGCGATTCAACAGCTAGGCCAAACAAACATTCCACAAATGACGCCGGATACAAACATTCATTGTTTAACGATTGTCGGGCAAATTGAGGGACATATTCAACTTCCACCGCAGAATAAAGCGACGAAATACGAACATGTTATTCCACAAATTGTCGCCATTGAACAAAATCAAAATATTGAAGGCCTGCTCGTTATTTTAAATACGGTAGGCGGAGATGTAGAAGCAGGATTAGCGATTGCGGAAATGCTTGCGTCCTTATCGAAACCGACCGTTTCTATCGTATTAGGAGGCGGTCATTCGATTGGTGTGCCGATTGCGGTTTCTTGTGATTATTCATTTATTACCGAAACGGCAACGATGACGATTCACCCTGTTCGATTGACTGGGCTAGTCATTGGCGTTCCGCAGACATTTGAATATTTGGATAAAATGCAAGAGAGAGTTGTTCGCTTTGTTACAAAACATTCCAAAATCACGGAAGAAAAATTTAAGGAACTTATGTTTTCCAAAGGGAATTTAACGCGTGATATCGGCACCAATGTTGTCGGTCCTGATGCGGTAAAATATGGACTTATTGATGAAGTCGGCGGCGTTGCTCAAGCGATGAACAAATTGCGCGAATTAATTGAACTGAACAAATCAGGGGAAAGGAAGATTGTCCAATGATTTTATATACGATCATGCCGGAACATCTTATCTTCCAAACTGCTAAGGAAGAATACGAAAAACGAACAATGGTATACTATGATGGAATTCCATTTCTTGTACAAAAAACGGAAACCAATGAATATGAAATTGTTCAAAATTTAAGTACGAATCCGCTTCATTTTTTAGAACAAAAATATGCACCAGGAACGAGATTTCCGATTTCTTCCGCAACATCGTAATGAATTCCATGTCCATTCGTGATATAATAATAAACAAACGGAAAAAAGCAGCCAAGTATGGCTGCTTTTTTCCAATCTTTCAGTTTGTTTATTGGAGTGAATAGTTGTGGCAAAACGGAAACGACAGAAAAAATCAAGACGGTCAAAGCAACATTGGAAAGAGACATTTCAATTTGAATTGCTTGGTCTTACGATGTTAGCGATTTCCGTCATTGCGATGGCGCGCCTTGGGCTAGTTGGAAAGACGCTCGTATTTATTGCGCGTTTTTTCTTTGGAGAATGGTATATGCTGCTGTTTGTAGCCTTATTTATATTGTCGTTTTATATCATTTGGAAGCGTGCATGGCCTTCGTTTACTCATCGCATTCTTCTCGGTTTATATATTATCGTTTCCGCGCTTTTATTACTAAGTCACGAAACGTTATTCGATTTGTTGTCCCGACGCGGGCAATTTGACCCTAGCATCATTCGAACGACATGGGAGTTGTTTTGGAACGAAGTGCGGGGAGAATCGGCGAATACTGACTTAGGCGGCGGGATGGTCGGGGCGTTTTTCTTCGCGGCAAGCTATCAATTATTTGATGAACTTGGAACAAAATGGATTTGTTTTTTTCTTTTTATCATCGGGGCCGTTTTCATTACCGGAAAATCATTGAGTGAAACAGTGGGAAAAGTGGTGATCATAATCGCTTCTTTTCTCAAGGAGCAATGGCTGGCGTTTGTTGCGGATATAAAACAGTGGGGCGGTAAAAAGCAGGGACGAAAACGGCAAAAAACAAGAACTACACAACCCGACAAGCAGCATGACAGCACAGAAGAGGAACCGATCATACAAGAAGGGGAACCGCTCTCTCCTCCGCCGATTATTTCCGATTTTACTGCCGCGCGTTCGAATGAGATAGAACAAGAACGAGAGCAAGAAAATATAGAAGACACCGAGGAAGAAACATCTGGGCCGTTAGCGTTTTCGGAAATGGAAAATATTGATTATCAGCTTCCGCCTCTTGAGCTGCTCCATCTTCCGAAACAATCAAACCAAGCGAAAGATCACGCAAATATTTATGCAAATGCGCGCAAGCTGGAAAAAACATTTCAAAGCTTTGGCGTAAAGGCGAAAGTAACTCAAGTTCATCTTGGTCCTGCAGTAACGAAATATGAAGTATACCCGGACGTAGGGGTGAAGGTAAGTAAAATTGTTAGTTTGAGCGACGACCTTGCCCTTGCGCTAGCTGCAAAAGACATTCGTATTGAAGCGCCGATTCCCGGAAAATCCGCGATCGGCATTGAAGTTCCAAATGAAGAAATTGCGACTGTTTCTTTAAGAGAAGTGTTAGAAGCGATTGATCATTACAAACAAGAAGCGAAACTATTAATTCCGTTAGGCCGTGACATTTCCGGCGAGGTCGTTGTCGCTGAACTTAACAAAATGCCGCATTTATTAATTGCCGGGGCAACTGGGAGCGGGAAAAGTGTGTGCATTAATGGAATTATCGTAAGCTTGCTTATGCGTACAAAGCCGCATGAAGTAAAATTAATGATGATTGACCCGAAAATGGTAGAATTAAGTGTATATAACGGGATACCGCATTTGTTGGCCCCGGTTGTTACGAATCCGAAAAAAGCGTCACAAGCGTTAAAAAAGGTTGTTCAAGAAATGGAAAGAAGATATGAATTATTTTCACACACAGGCACACGAAATATCGAAGGATATAATGAATACGTGCAGCGCCATAATCAAGAATCGGAAGGAAAACAGCCGCTGCTTCCTTATATTGTCGTTATTATTGATGAGCTGGCAGATTTAATGATGGTTGCTTCTTCCGATGTGGAGGATTCGATTACGCGCTTGGCGCAAATGGCGCGCGCGGCAGGAATTCATTTAATTATTGCGACGCAGCGGCCTTCGGTTGACGTCATTACAGGTGTCATTAAAGCAAACATTCCGTCACGGATCGCTTTTAGCGTTTCTTCCCAAACCGATTCGCGGACTATTTTGGATATGGGGGGAGCGGAAAAACTGCTGGGCCGTGGCGATATGCTGTTTTTGCCGATGGGTGCTTCCAAACCGATTCGTGTCCAAGGAGCGTTTGTTTCCGATGAAGAAGTCGAAGAGGTTGTCAATTTTGTTATTTCCCAGCAAAAAGCACAATACTATGAAGAGATGATGGTCAGCGAAGAGAATGGTGAGAGCGAGGAATTTGACGATGAATTGTATGATGAAGCGGTTCGGCTTGTTGTAGAGATGCAAAGTGCTTCGGTTTCCATGCTGCAACGGCGCTTTCGCATCGGTTATAATCGTGCGGCTCGTCTCATAGATGCGATGGAGGCACGTGGAGTTGTTGGACCCTATGAAGGAAGTAAACCTCGCGCTGTACTTATTCCAAAAGAAAATGTAAAAACATCATAGGGGAGCAGGCAAACTTGTTGCCTGCTCTTTTAAAAAATATATCACATTGAAAACGTTATCAATCGTTTTTTTGCTTTTTTCGACAAAATTTTTATTTACTATTTATTTATCCCAAAAAAAATGGTATAGTAATCTCGAAGAGTCTACATGTCTAACGTCAGAGGTCTGATATCTGTTGAAATGAAAAATGGGGGATTTTTTCATGTCCATCAAGTCAGACAACCGTCACCTATATTTACAAGTGATTGATCGAATTAAGCGTGATATTGAAACAGGCGTGTATAAAGAAAAACAAAAGCTCCCATCGGAATTTGAATTAGCGAAACAACTAGGTGTCAGCCGTGCAACATTGCGTGAGGCATTGCGTGTTTTAGAGGAAGAAAACGTGATTATTCGCCGGCATGGTGTTGGAACGTTCGTCAGTGCAAGACCGCTGTTTACATCGGGGATCGAGCAGTTAAGCAGCGTTACTGATATGATTCGGCAGGCAGGTCGAAAACCTGGAACGATTTTTTTATCTTCTTCCATTCAACAGCCGACGGAAGATGACATCCGGAGATTTCAATGTTCGGCGGACGATGACATTCTTTTGATTGAACGTGTCCGTACAGCTGACGGGGAGCCTGTTGTATATTGTATAGACAAAATTTTATGTAAATATTTGCCAAAAGGAATTTCCTATGAGCAAGAATCCCTTTTTGAAAACTTACACAATCAGGCGAATCGCGATATTGCTTATGCTGTAGCTCGCATTGAACCGCTCGGTTACCATGAGAAAGTGTCGCCGATTTTGCAATGTGAGCCAGAAACTGCGCTTCTTGTGTTAAAGCAAATGCATTTTGATAAAAATGATGAGCCGATTTTTTATTCCATCAACTATTTCCGTTCTGACAAAATCAGCTTTCATGTACTTCGAAAACGCCTTAGTTTTTAAGGAGGTGACATCCATACATAGAAATATAGGGATGATTTTATAATAAGTAAGAAGGCAAAACAATTTTTTTATGGATTAGGGGGTATTTGTAATGAAAAAACGATTTGGACTCGCCCTTTCCCTTGTTTTAGCGGCAGGTACACTATTAAGCGCATGCGGTGGACAAGGGGAAAATAATGCTGGCGGCAAAGACACGTTTAGTGTTGCGATGGTAACAGACGTTGGCGGTATTGATGACAAATCTTTCAACCAATCTGCTTGGGAAGGTTTGCAAAAATTTGGAAAAGATAATGGCTTGAAAAAAGGCCGAGGAGGTTATGATTATTTACAATCGTCAAGCGATGCTGACTATCCGACAAACTTAAATAAGCTTGTGCGCAGCGACTTTGATTTGATTTATGGAATTGGATATTTAATGGGAGATGCAGTAAAAGAAGTTGCAAAACAAAACCCGAAAAAGCATTTTGCGATCGTCGACACGGTTGTTAAAGAACCAAATGTTGCTAGCATTACGTTCAAAGAGCATGAAGGTTCATTCCTTGTTGGTGTCGTTGCCGGCTTAACAACAAAAACGAATAAAATCGGATTTATCGGCGGCATGGAAATTCCATTAATTGAAAAGTTTGAAAGCGGATTCCTTGCAGGAGTAAAAGCTGTTAATCCGAAAGCGAAAGTCGAAGTGCAATATGCCGGTGCGTTTGACCAAGCGGATAAAGGAAAAGCGATTGCATCAAGCATGTATGCTTCCGGAGTCGATGTCATTTATCATGCCGCTGGCGGAACAGGAAATGGTTTGTTCTCTGAAGCAAAAGACTTGAAAAAGAAAGATCCGAACCGTGAAATTTGGGTAATCGGTGTGGATAAAGACCAATCGCCTGAAGGTGTTGTGAAAGTTGGCGGCAAAACGTATAACGTTACATTAACATCGATGGTAAAACGTGTCGATGTGGCTGTATATGACTTGGCAAAACGAGCAAAAGATGGCGATTTCCCTGGCGGAAAAACGCTTGAATATGGTCTTCAAGAAGACGGGGTTGGCATTGCGCCTACACAAGACAACATTAAGCCGGAAGTGTTAAAAGCAGTCGATGAATGGAAGCAAAAAATCATCAAAGGCGAAGTAAAAGTTCCAATGACTCGCAAAGAATACAAACAGTTTGAAGCATCCTTAAAATAATTGAATAAAAAGGCTAGTGGTTACGCTAGCCTTTTTATTCGCAAAAAATCATAAAATGAAAGGCTGCAATCGGATATTGCATCCTTCCATTTTATGATTTTACCTTGCTTAAGTAAGGAGTGAATTTATTTGGAATATGTTATTGAAATGTTGAACATTCGAAAGGTGTTTGGCAATTTTGTCGCAAACGACAACATTACATTGCAGTTAAAAAAGGGGGAAATTCATGCGCTCTTAGGGGAAAACGGAGCAGGAAAATCGACGCTCATGAACGTGCTGTTTGGCCTTTATCAACCGGATGGCGGCGAGATTCGTGTGAAGGGTAAAAAGGTGAAAATTACTAACCCAAACGTTGCGAATGAACTTGGGATTGGCATGGTGCATCAACATTTTATGCTTGTTGATACGTTTACAGTCACGGAAAACATTATTTTAGGCAGTGAACCGAAAAAAGGCGGAATCATTGATATAAAGCGAGCGGAACAAGAAGTACGCGAACTGTCGGAACGGTACGGTCTTGCGGTAGACCCGACGGCAAAAATCGCTGATATTTCGGTTGGAATGCAGCAGCGCGTCGAGATTTTAAAAACGCTATATCGCGGGGCGGACATTTTAATTTTTGACGAACCAACGGCAGTGTTGACTCCGCAGGAAATTCATGAACTGATTCAAATTATGAAAAAATTAGTGAAAGAAGGAAAATCGATTATTTTAATTACCCATAAGTTAAAGGAAATAATGGAAGTGTGCGACCGTGTCACCGTTATTCGCCGCGGAAAAGGAATCGCTACTTTAAATGTTTCAGAAACAAATCCAAATGAGCTTGCCTCTCTTATGGTCGGCCGCGAAGTGCAGTTTAAAACAGAAAAGAAACCGGCACAGCCAGGCAAACCAGTGCTGGAAATTAAAGATTTAGTCGTAAAAGACGCGCGCGGCGTGGCTACCGTCAATCATTTAGACTTAACGGTGCATGCTGGAGAAATTGTGGGTATTGCAGGGGTAGACGGCAACGGGCAGACAGAACTGATTGAGGCGCTTACAGGGCTTGTTAAGGTGGAATCGGGATCGATTTTGTTGAACGGCCGCGATATTACGAACCTTCCGCCGCGAAAAATTACCGAAGCAGGCGTCGGCCATATCCCGCAGGATCGCCATAAACATGGCCTTGTTCTGGACTTTCCAATTGGGGAAAATATGGTGCTGCAAACATATTACAAATCCCCATATTCGAAACGCGGAATTTTAAATTTTAAAGCGATTTACGATAAAGCGCGTCAGCTTATTGCCGAATTCGATGTGCGCACGCCGGATGAATTTACGAAAGCGCGCGCCCTGTCTGGCGGGAACCAACAAAAAGCGATTATCGGCCGGGAAGTAGACCGAAATCCGGACTTGCTTATTGCCGCACAGCCAACACGCGGTCTGGATGTTGGGGCAATTGAATTTATTCATAAACGTTTAATTGAACAGCGTGATCAAGGAAAAGCGGTGCTTCTTGTTTCATTTGAGCTAGATGAAGTCATGAATGTAAGTGACCGTATTGCTGTTATTTACGAAGGAAAAATTGTTGCCATCGTTGATCCGAAAGAGACGACAGAGCAAGAACTCGGATTATTAATGGCGGGAAGTAAACGGAAGGAAGCAGGTGTGTCTTCATGAAGTTGAGTGAACTTAAAAAATTTTTTGTTTCCGCATCGTCTGCCTTTGTTGTTCCTGTATTGGCCGTATTGTTAGGGATGATTGCCGGTGCGATTGTAATGATCGCAAGCGGTTATAATCCGCTCGCCGGATATTCGTCTCTTCTATACGGTGCATTTGGCGATCCATATTACATTGGAGAAACGATTCGACAAACGACACCTTATATTTTAGCAGGTCTTGCAGTTGCTTTTGCATTTCGTACCGGTTTGTTTAACATCGGTGTAGAAGGTCAGCTCATTGTTGGCTGGCTTGCGGCGGTATGGGTCGGCGTGTCGTTTGAACTTCCGAAAGTCATTCACCTGCCGATGGCGATTTTAGCGGCAGCGCTGGCAGGAGCGATATGGGCGCTTATTCCAGGGATTTTAAAGGCGTATTTAAGAGTCCATGAAGTGATTATTACCATTATGATGAACTATATTGCCCTTCATGTGACAAACGCTATTATTCGCTCTGTTTTATCGGATGAAGGGTTTAAATCAAAGCCTGTGCATGAAAGCGCATCGCTTCGTTCGGAGTTTTTAGAATCCATTACGTATCACTCTTCCGTACATTATGGCATCCTTATCGCGATTATCGGTGCGATCGTTATGTGGTTTCTTCTTGAAAAAACGACAAAAGGATTTGAACTGCGTGCTGTTGGGTTTAACCAGCATGCTTCTCAATATGCAGGAATGAACGTAAAAGCAAATATTATTTTATCGATGATTATTTCTGGAGCATTCGCTGGAATCGCTGGGGCGATGGAAGGTCTCGGTACTTTCGGAAATATTTCCGTGAAAGCCGGTTTTACCGGTGTAGGATTTGATGGAATTGCTGTTGCGCTGATTGGCGGAAACAACGCATTTGGAATATTGCTATCGGCATTATTATTTGGCGCGTTGAAAGTTGGGGCGCTTGAAATGCCGTCAAGCGCTGGTGTGCCAACAGAACTAGTGGATATTATTATTGCACTCATTATTTTCTTTGTCGCGTCAAGTTATGTCATTCGTTTATTACTATCTCGTTTGAAAAAGGGGGCGGAATAAGTGAGCGTCTATGAAGTATTGCAAGTAATTATTCCTTCTGCCATTTTCTTTGCTGCTCCCCTTATTTTTACAGCGCTTGGTGGCGTATTTAGCGAACGATCCGGCGTTGTGAATATTGGTTTAGAAGGGTTAATGACCATTGGAGCATTTGTTGGTATTGTTTTCAATTTAACGTTTGCTGACAAATTTGGAGCGCTTACCCCATGGCTCGCTTTACTCGTTGCCATGGTTGTCGGCATCATTTTTTCGCTGTTTCATGCCGTTGCATCTATTTCGTTTCGCGCTGATCAAGTGGTTAGCGGTGTGGCGATTAACTTTTTAGCTCTTGGATTATCGCTCTTTTTAGTCAAAAAAATATACGGAAAAGGGCAAACCGATCAGATTCAAGTTGGATTTGATAAAATAGACGTTCCGGTATTAAGTGATATTCCAGTGATCGGGCCGCTCTTTTTCTCCAATATGTACATTCCATCGTATTTGGCGATTATTTTGGCGTTTGTCGTATGGTATGTCATTTACAAAACGCCATTTGGCCTTCGTCTTCGTGCAGTCGGTGAGCATCCGATGGCGGCGGATACGATGGGAATTAATGTGACGAAAATGCGTTATATTGCCGTTATGATCAGCGGGGCGTTAGGCGGGCTTGGCGGTGCGGTGTACGCGACGATTATTTCTCGCGATTTCAGCCACGCAACGATTTCCGGACACGGCTTTATGGCGCTTGCGGCGATGATTTTCGGAAAATGGCATCCGATTGGGGCGATGGGAGCGGCGTTGTTCTTTGGTTTGGCGCAAAGTTTAAGTATAGTTGGAAAAACGCTTCCATTTCTAAAAGATGTACCGACGGTTTATTTGCTGATTGCTCCATATGTGCTAACGATTTTAGCGCTTGCCGGCTTTATCGGGCGCGCGGAAGCACCAAAAGCTTTAGGTACGCCTTATATTAAAGGAAAACGGTAAAAGACGTAGTGAAAATCGTGAAAAAAGAACTCGATCGTAAAGTTCGAGTTCTTTTTTGCTTTTATTTGCATTTTATGTTTTGTGAAAGGTATATTGTTGATATGATGAACACAACAATAAAATATCGATAAGTTTACAAAGGAGGAGTTCGATTGATCAATGAAAAAATAACGACAATCCAAAACATGAACGTCCATACAATTCCGACCGATAAATATAAAACAAATACACTTGTATGGAAAATGAAAGCACCGCTTACAAAAGAAACGGTTACGTTACGCGCGCTTTTGCCGTATGTGCTTCAAAGCGGCACGGCGGAGTACCCAAGTGTAAAACAATTGCGCACATATTTAGATGAACTATATGGCGCAACATTAAATGTGGATTTATCGAAAAAAGGTGAAAGTCATATTATTACGATTCGAATCGATGTGGCAAATGAAGTGTTTTTACAAGAGAAAATTCCGCTTCTTCGCAAAGCGCTCAAGCTGTTAAGCGATGTTGTTCTTCGTCCTGCTTTACAAGACGGCCGGTTTGTCGATCATATTGTCGCGCAAGAAAAGCGAGCGCTTAAGCAACGTATTCAAGCCGTGTACGACGATAAAATGCGGTATGCCAACTTGCGGCTTATTCAGGAAATGTGCAAAGGAGAACCGTATGCCTTGCACGCAAATGGCGAGCTAGACGATGTGGATCGCATTACTGCAGAGCAGCTGTTTCAATATTATAAAAAAACGCTGGAAGAAGATGAAATCGATTTATACGTCATTGGTGATGTACAAGAAGAGACAGTATTGGAAGCAGTTGCATCGCATTTTTTACTGCCAAACCGCACGGTTCGCACATCTGTGAAAGAAACAGTTTCAACTAAAACGCGCGATAAAGTAAATGAAGTGATCGAAAAACAAGATGTCAAACAAGGAAAATTGAACATCGGTTATCGGACGAACGTCACGTATGAAGACGATGACTATTACGCTCTCCAAATGTTTAATGGCATTTTTGGCGGTTTTTCTCATTCGAAATTGTTTATCAATGTTCGTGAAAAAGCAAGCTTAGCGTATTACGCCGCTTCGCGTTTAGAAAGCCATAAAGGGTTATTAATGGTGATGTCCGGCATCGAACCGTCCAATTATCAAAAAGCGTTGCAAATTATTGAAAAACAAATGGAAGCGATGAAAAACGGTGATTTTACCGATGAAGAAATCACGCAAACGAAAGCGGTTATTCGCAATCAATTGTTAGAAACGATCGATACGCCGCGCGGATTGGTGGAAGTGCTTTACCATAACGTTGTCTCAAAGCGGAAACGGCCGATTGAAGAATGGCTATCAGGTGCAGATCGCGTATCGCGGGAGGAAATCGTGCGCGTTGCGGGCAAGGTCGAGCTCGACACGATTTACTTCCTGACCGGAATGGAGGGAGCGGAATAATTATGGAGAAAATTGTATACGAACAGCTGCAAGAACAACTGTTTTATGAAAAAATGGAAAACGGTTTAGATGTGTACATTTTGCCAAAAAAGGGGTTTCATAAAACGTATGCAACGTTTACGACCAAATATGGATCGGTCGACAATCAATTCGTTCCGCTCGGAAAGACCGAGATGAAGCAGGTGCCGGATGGAATCGCTCACTTTTTAGAGCATAAACTGTTTGAAAAAGAAGATGGCGATGTGTTCCAGCAGTTCAGTAAACAAGGAGCATCCGCAAACGCCTTCACCACGTTTACGCGTACGGCCTACTTGTTTTCCAGTACAGCAAATGTGGAAAAAAATTTAGAAACGCTCATCGATTTTGTGCAAAGCCCATATTTTTCCGATCAAACGGTAGAAAAAGAAAAAGGAATTATCGGCCAAGAAATTCGCATGTATGATGACAATCCGGATTGGCGCGTTTATTTCGGTGTCATTGAAAGCTTGTATCAAAACCATCCGGTGAAAATTGATATTGCCGGTACGGTTGAATCCATTTCTCATATTACGAAAGAATTGTTATATGAATGTTACGAAACGTTTTACCATCCGAGCAATATGTTGCTTTTTATCGTTGGACCGGTTGATGAACAAAAAATAATGCAGCAAATTCGCGATAACCAAGCAAAAAAATCGTTTCCGCAAGCTAGTGAGATTCAGCGCTTTGTATACGATGAACCGAAAGAGAGAGCGGAAGAAAAGAAAGTCATTCCGATGCACGTGCAAACGAGTAAATGTCTTGTCGGAATTAAGGCGCCAACTGTTCACCCAGCCGGCAAAGAAAAATTAATTCATGAGTTAGCGTTCAATGTTTTGTTAGATTATTTATTCGGAAAAAGTTCTCCGCATTATGAACGGTTGTATCAGCTTGGGCTTATTGATGAAACATTTATGTACGATTATACAGAAGAGCGGGAGTTTGGCTTTGCCATGGTCGGCGGGGATACGAGCGATCCAGATCGGCTTAGCGAAGAAGTGAAACAAATATTGTTGTCCTTTTCCGGTGATTCCATGACAGATGCAGAATTAGAGAGGGTGAAAAAGAAAAAAATTGGTGCGTTTTTACGCTCGCTTAACTCTCCAGAATATATCGCCAACCAGTTTACGCGATACGCATTTAACGAAGTAAGCCTGTTTGATGTTATTCCAGTATTACAATCATTAACGATCGAACAGATGGATCAAATTGCAAAACAATGTTTCCGCGAATCCCAAATTGCGGTATGCCAAGTTGTTCCAAAAGAAAGAAAGTAGCATCCTTCATTATGGAGGGTGCTTTTTTAGGGGGATTATCATGAAATACGCGCTTATTACTGGAGCAAGCGGAGGAATTGGGACAAGCATTGCCCGCCAACTTGCTTCTGATGGTTACGGGCTTTTTTTGCATTATCATCGCCGGTATGAACGAGTAGAAAAACTGAAAAACGAGTTAGCAAATGTCCATGTCATTCCTGTCCAAGCGGATCTTTCGGATGAAAATGGAGTAAGCATGCTTCTTTCTCAAATCAATCGTCCTATCGATGTCATTATTCATAATAGCGGAAACAGCTATTACGGCCTCATTACGGATATGAGCGATGAGCTTGTTAGGAAAATGGTTCAGCTTCATGTGACAAGTCCGATTTTATTGACGAAAAAACTACTGCCGCGGATGATTGCGAACAAGCGGGGAAACATCGTTGTTATTTCTTCGATTTGGGGACTCACAGGCGCTTCTTGCGAAGTCGTCTATTCCATGGTCAAAGGCGGACAAAATGCGTTTGTAAAAGCGCTCGCAAAAGAACTGGCGCCCAGCGGAATTCGTGTGAATGCCGTCGCTCCAGGGGCCATTGATACAGATATGCTGCGCCGGTTCAGTGATGAGGAATTGCAATCCATTGCGGACGATATTCCGATCGGGCGTATCGGCACACCCGATGAGGTTGCGAAAACAGTGTCATTTTTGCTTTCGGATGCTGCTTCATACATAACGGGACAAATTATTTCCGTCAATGGCGGTTGGTACTGTTAAGTATATTTTATCAAAAAGCAGGCAAACTATCCTTGAAAGAAAATGAAGGAGGTTAAACATATGTCTGTATTAGATAACTTTGAACAATGGAAAGACTTCCTGGCAAATCGTCTTGAACAAGCGCAGCAACAAGGATTAAGCCAACAAGTGATTTCAGACGTTGCTTATCAAATCGGTGATTACCTAGCAAAACAAGTAGATCCAAAAAACCCGGAAGAACGGTTGCTTGCGGACCTTTGGAAGGTTGCAGACGAACAAGAGCAGCACGCTATCGCCAACATGATGGTAAAATTAGTGCAACAACAATAACGTGTAGAGAGGGGTTCCCTCTCTTTTTTCATTCCAGTCCCTTTTCTGTTGCTTTTCCATTCGATATTATAGTAGTATGAATTTATCATAGGGAGTTTGTGCGGGCATTAAGGATGAGGGAGGAAAGATGGGATGGGGAAGCAAGAGTGGTATTTGGAATATGAGATACATATTAACCGACCGGGTTTGTTAGGCGATGTTGCTTCATTATTAGGAATGCTGTCTATTAACATCGTTACGATTAACGGTGTCCGCGATTCGCGGCGCGGCATGCTTCTTCTTTGTGATAATAACGAACAAATCGAGCGATTGTCTACCATTTTGCAAACGATGGATAATATTACAGTGACGAAGCTGCGCCAGCCAAAACTGCTTGATCGCCTTGCCGTCCGCCACGGCCGTTACATTCAGCGGGATGCCGATGACAAAAAAACGTTCCGCTTTGTCCGTGACGAGCTCGGGCTGCTTGTCGATTTTATGGCGGAAATTTTTAAAGAGAAAGGCCATAAACTTATTGGCATCCGCGGAATGCCGCGCGTCGGCAAAACCGAGTCGATCGTTGCGGCAAGTGTTTGTGCGAATAAACGATGGCTTTTCATATCCTCAACGCTGATTAAGCAGACGGTGCGCAGCCAGCTGATCGAAGGCGAATATAGCGAAGATAATATTTTTATTATTGACGCCATCGTGTCTACTCGCCGGGCAAATGAGAGACATTGGCAACTGATTCGCGAACTGATGCGCCTTGAGGCGACAAAAGTGGTAGAGCACCCAGATATTTTTGTCCGCCATACCGAATACACTCTTGACGATTTTGACTATATTATTGAGTTGCGCCATGATCCAAATGAAGAGATTACGTACGATGTCATTGATCAGCCGCCACTGTTTGGAAACGATGGTTTTTCAGAATTTGATTTTTAATCAAAAAATGGAAGGTGTTTGTCGTTGACGGAATTAGGTAAACGTTTGAAGGAAGCAAGAGAAGCGAAAAACATTAGTTTGGATGAGTTGCAAGAGATGACGAAAATTCAAAAGCGCTATTTAATCGGTATTGAAGAAGGAAATTATGCGATTATGCCGGGGAATTTTTATGTTCGGGCGTTTATTAGGCAATACGCCGAAGCAGTTGGGCTTGACCCGGATGAAATATTTGAAGAGTACAAACAAGATATTCCACAATCATATGATGAAGAAATCCCTCAGCAATTATCGCGGGTAAAAACGCGGCAACAAATTTCACCGAACAGCACGAAATGGTTAGATTTACTTCCAAAATTGCTTATTGCTGCAGGGATTGTCGGCATTGCTGTTGTGATTTGGCTGTTTTTGCAACATAATAACGCAGGGGACAAACAGCAAAATCAAATTGCCGGGGAGACGACGGAGGTAGAACGCCCGAAAAATTCACCGCTTGAAAAAGCGAAAAAAGAAGAAAAAGAGAAAAAACAAGAAACTGAGGACAAACAACCAAAAGCGGAAAAAGAAACGGAAAAATCACCTTCTTCAGCTTCGACGCTTACTGTTGTCGAAACACGCGGTAATTTATCGACAATCGAATTAACAAATACAAACGAATTTGTTATTGAATTGACGTCAAAAGGAAACTCTTGGGTAGAGGTATATAATACAAAAGGCCACTCCTTTTTCAAAGGAAATTTAACAAACGGGCAAACGCAAACGTTTGACTTATCAGCAGAGACGGAAGTGTTTGTAAAAATCGGGAGAACGCTCGATGTTGACATAAAAGTAAATGGACAACCTTTCACCTATCCAATGAACCCAAAAGACGAAGTATATCAAAAAATGAAATTTATCTTTAAAAAATCATAAAGTCATCTTTCCTGTAGATGGCTCTTTTCACATGTTTACTAGCGGAGGTATTCAGAGTGAATTTACCTAATAAAATAACAGTAGCAAGAATTATGCTAATACCGTTATTTTTGATTGTCATGTTAGTTCCGTTTGGATGGGGCAGCGTGAAAATAGGAACAGAAACGCTGCCAATTGCCCATCTGATCGGTGCGCTTATTTTCATTATTGCCTCAACGACTGACTGGATTGACGGATATTATGCCCGTAAATATCGGCTAGTAACTAATTTAGGAAAGTTTTTAGATCCGCTTGCGGATAAACTTCTTGTATCGGCAGCGCTCATTGTGCTTGTCGAACTAAAGGCCGCTCCTTCATGGATGGTGATCATCATCATTAGCCGTGAATTTGCGGTTACGGGGCTTCGGCTTGTGCTTGCAGGAGAAGGGGAAGTAATGGCTGCCAACATGCTTGGTAAAATTAAAACATGGACGCAGATTGTCGCCATTTCTGCTCTTCTTTTACATAATTTCCCTTTTTCTCTTATTTCGTTTCCGTTTGCCGATTTAGCGCTTTGGGTTGCAGTCATTTTTACGATTTGGTCCGGATGGGATTACTTTGCGAAAAATAAACATGCTTTTTCGCATTCAAAGTAGAAAGATGTACGCAGTCAAACAAAGGGGGCATTTTCATTGAATGCGGAGATTATTGCTGTCGGCTCTGAGTTATTGCTTGGGCAGATTGCCAACACGAATGCACAGTTTTTATCTGAAAAGCTTGCTGAACTTGGAATCAATGTCTATTTTCATACCGTTGTAGGCGACAATGCCAGCCGGCTCGAACAGGCGGTAAGAGTGGCGCAGGCGCGTGCCGATCTCATTATTTTTACTGGCGGGCTTGGGCCGACGAAAGATGATTTAACGAAAGAAACGATCGCCCGCCTGTTAGGGCGCGAGCTTGTGATCGATGAGGAAGCGCTTCGTTCCATTGAAGCATATTTTGCCCGCACAAACCGGACCATGACAGAAAATAATAAAAAACAGGCACTTGTATTACAAGGATCTACTATATTGAAAAACGAACACGGAATGGCACCTGGAATGGCAATTACGCTGAATTCAATTACGTATATGCTTCTTCCTGGCCCTCCAAAAGAAATGCAGCCGATGTTTCTCAAATATGGCCGCCCATTTTTGATGGAACAGCTTGGCCGTCATGAGCGCATTGAATCGCGTGTATTACGCTTTTTCGGAATCGGTGAGTCGCAGCTGGAAACAGACATTGAAGATCTTATTGATCAACAATCAAACCCGACGATTGCCCCTCTTGCTGGTGACGGAGAAGTAACGTTGCGCTTGACCGCGAAACACCATTCCGAAATCGAAGCAAAAAAACTTTTAGATAAAACGGAACAAGCGATTTTAGAGCGAGTCGGCCGCTATTTTTATGGCTATAATGACGAAACGTTGTTTAAAAAGACCGTGAAGATGTTGAAGGAAAAAAAGAAAACGATCGCGGCGGCAGAAAGCCTCACAGGCGGACTTTTCTTAACCGAATTAACGGCCATTCCCGGCGCTTCTCAAGTTGTCCGAGGCGGAGTTGTCTGCTATGCCAATGAAGTAAAAGAGAAAGTTCTTCACGTTCCTGCTTCTGTTTTGACAACAGATGGAGCAGTAAGCGAACGTTGTGCGCAGCTATTAGCGGAAAATGTCCGCACACTTTGTCATGCTGATATTGGCATCAGTTTTACAGGCGTAGCAGGACCAGACCCGCTTGAAGGAAAGCCAGTCGGCACTGTATATATTGGCATTTCCACCTCTGAAAACGAGACAGAAGTCTATGCCCTTACATTACCCGGTCAGCGTGATGCGATTCGAATTCGTACCGCGAAATATGGTTGCTCCATTATATTAAAAAAATTGGCGGCTGCATATGAAGGGTAGCTGCCTTTCCTCTTTGATGTTCCCCCTCTTTTTATTTCATCACAAATGGAGAATGTTTCTATTTTCGCCACAAGAAAAACGAATGAACGTTCGATTTTTTTCTTGGCAACTGCCCTGAAAAACGGTATAGTATAAGTAGTTGAGAAAAAGGAGGAGTTTGTTAGTGAATCAAGACCGTCAAGCCGCCTTAGAACAGGCGTTAAAACAGATCGAAAAGCAATTTGGAAAAGGCTCGATCATGAGACTTGGAGAACAAACAGACCGGAAAATTTCCACTGTATCAAGCGGATCGCTTGCACTGGATATCGCTTTAGGAGTCGGCGGATATCCGCGTGGACGCATTGTTGAAATATATGGGCCTGAATCTTCCGGGAAGACAACAGTTGCGCTTCATGCGATTGCCGAAGTGCAAAAACAGGGGGGACAAGCTGCGTTTATTGATGCGGAGCACGCGCTTGATCCAGTTTATGCACAAAAGCTAGGCGTAAACATCGATGAGTTGTTGCTTTCCCAGCCGGATACAGGAGAACAGGCATTGGAGATTGCCGAGGCATTAGTAAGAAGCGGCGCGGTTGATATTATCGTTATTGACTCTGTCGCGGCGCTTGTACCGAAAGCGGAAATTGAAGGAGAAATGGGCGATGCCCACGTTGGTTTGCAAGCGCGTCTTATGTCACAAGCATTGCGCAAATTATCCGGAGCGATTAATAAATCAAAGGCAATCGCTATTTTCATCAACCAAATTCGCGAAAAAGTCGGAGTGATGTTTGGAAATCCGGAGACGACACCAGGCGGACGCGCTCTAAAATTTTACGCTTCGGTCCGTTTAGAAGTGCGCCGTGCCGAACAAATTAAACAGGGCAATGACATGGTTGGAAATAAAACAAAAATTAAAGTAGTAAAAAATAAAGTTGCCCCTCCATTTAAAACGGCTGATGTAGATATTATGTACGGAGAGGGAATTTCCCGAGAAGGCGAAATTATCGATATGGCATCAGAGCTGGATATCGTGCAAAAAAGCGGTTCTTGGTATTCGTATAAAGACGAGCGTCTAGGTCAAGGACGCGAAAATGCAAAACAGTTTTTAAAAGAAAATCCGCATATCGCTGAAGAAATTGCACAAGAAATCCGTAGACATTACGGAATTGAATCGCCTTCTGTTTTGAACAACGCAAACGAGACGCAACAAGAGGAGCTTGGATTTTTAGAAGACTAAACTAGGGAGGAAATGCTGTTTCCTCTCTTTTTTATTTCTTCTTTTGCGACAGGGAGAAACTTCTATATCTTGACAATAAATTTTGCCACCTTTAAAATTAACATGTATATTTTATACAAAGAATCAGCCACGAAAGTCCGTGACTCCGGCTAAATGAAAGTGGCTCATGCAAATGTATTTTGGATTGAGCCAACTTTATAAAAACACCAATGATGTTTTTTTATTGTCTGTAAACATTTAGCAGAAACTGGAGCGCGTCCGCATGAAAAATGGAAAGAAAGTTCTCGCTTGATCGGCTTTAGCGGCGCATACGTTCGGCTAATGGGCGGATATATGTGTTGCTGATTTCGATGTCAGTAAGTATGGTACTGTATGTTGAAACGTTTGTAACAACGTACATGCCGACAGTTATTTCGAAATAATTTTATAGCAAGAGGAGGTGAAAAAAATGGGATCAATCATCATCTCCGCTTTGCTTGCCTTAGTTGTCGGTGCCGTTGTCGGCTTTTTTATTCGAAAATCCATTGCAGAAGCGAAAATTGGCGGTGCACAAGCAGCTGCAAACCAAATCATAGAAGATGCGAAACGAGAAGCTGATGCGCTGAAAAAGGAAGCGCTTCTTGAAGCAAAGGATGAAATTCATAAACTTCGTACAGAGGTTGAACGTGAAATTCGCGATCGAAGAAGCGAGTTGCAAAAACAAGAAAACCGATTGCTGCAAAAAGAAGAAAATCTTGATCGAAAAGATGAGGCGCTGAATAAACGAGAAGCGCTCTTAGAATCGAAAGAGGAAGCACTGAATCAAAGACAACAACATATTGAACAGATGGAAAGCAAAGTGGAAGAGCTCGTTCAAAAGGAACAAATGGAATTGGAACGAATTTCTGGTCTAACACGCGAAGAAGCACGCCAAGTTATTTTGGAACGTGTCGAAAAAGAGCTATCTCATGAAATTGCAATGATGGTGAAAGAAGCCGAGACCCGCGCGAAAGAAGAGGCGGATAAAAGAGCAAAAGCAATTTTATCGCTGGCGATTCAGCGCTGTGCGGCTGACCATGTCGCCGAAACGACCGTATCTGTCGTTAATTTGCCAAACGATGAAATGAAAGGCCGGATCATTGGCCGTGAAGGACGGAATATTCGTACGCTTGAAACGCTCACCGGTATTGATTTAATTATCGATGATACGCCGGAGGCAGTTATTTTATCGGGATTTGATCCAATCCGCCGTGAAACGGCTAGAATTGCCTTAGACAAACTTGTTCAAGATGGACGCATTCACCCGGCAAGAATTGAGGAAATGGTCGAAAAAGCAAGACGTGAAGTGGATGAGCATATTCGTGAAGTCGGCGAACAAACCACCTTTGAAGTTGGCGTTCACGGGTTACATCCGGATTTAATAAAAATTTTAGGACGCCTCAAATTCCGGACAAGCTACGGGCAAAACGTCTTGAAGCATTCAATTGAAGTGGCGTTTTTGGCCGGGTTGATGGCGGCGGAACTTGGCGAAGATGAAATGTTAGCAAGACGTGCTGGCCTCCTGCATGATATTGGCAAGGCCATTGACCATGAAGTGGAAGGAAGCCATGTTGAAATCGGTGTAGAATTGGCGACAAAATATAAAGAACACCCGGTTGTCATTAACAGCATCGCTTCCCATCATGGTGATACGGAGCCAACTTCCGTCATTGCCGTGCTCGTTGCAGCGGCTGATGCACTTTCTGCGGCAAGACCGGGAGCGCGCAGCGAAACATTGGAAAACTATATTCGCCGCCTCGAAAAATTGGAGGAAATCGCTGAATCATATGAAGGTGTGGAGAAATCATATGCGATTCAAGCAGGCCGAGAAGTGCGTATTATGGTGAAGCCGGATATGATTGATGATTTAGAAGCGCATCGATTGGCGCGGGAAATTCGTAGACGGATCGAGGAGGAACTCGATTATCCGGGGCACATTAAGGTTACCGTTATTCGTGAAACAAGAGCGGTAGAATATGCAAAATAAAGTGGCGATATTGCCACTTTATTTTTTTTATATTTTATGCCAAACTTGAACTAGTTAGATTTCAGCTTAGAAAGGGATATACAATGAAATTTTTGTTTATTGGCGACGTTGTCGGTTCACCGGGAAGAAAAATGATAGAACAATATTTGCCCAAGTTAAAAGAAAAATATAAACCGAACATCATTGTCATTAATGGGGAAAATGCCGCAGGCGGAAAAGGAATTACGGAAAAAATTTATCGTACGTTTCTTGAGCAAGGCGCCCATGTCGTCACGCTTGGCAATCACGCATGGGATCAACGCGATATATTTGAATTTATCGATGATGCAAAGTCATTGATACGGCCGGCTAATTTTCCGGAAGGTGTCCCAGGAAAAGGGATTGTATATGTACAAGTAGAGCAAATGGAAGTTGCGGTTATTAATTTGCAAGGGAGAACGTTTCTGCCCGCCATCGATTGTCCATTTAAAAAAGCAGATGAGCTAATTGAAGAAGCAACCAGGCGCACGCCGATGATTTTGATTGATTTTCACGCGGAGGCAACAAGTGAAAAGCAGGCGATGGGTTGGTATTTGGATGGACGTGTTTCTGCAGTTGTTGGTACACATACGCACGTTCAAACTGCCGATGCTCGTATTTTGCCGAAAGGAACGGCGTATATTACTGATGTTGGGATGACTGGTCCGTATGATGGAGTTTTAGGAGTGGATCGTGAGGCGGTGTTGCGGAAATTTTTAACATCATTACCCGTTCGTTTTGAGGTAAAAGAAGGGAGAAGCCAATTAAACGCTGTGCTCATTGATGTTGATGAGAAAACGGGACGAGCAAATAAGATCGAAAGAATTGTGATAAATGATGACAATCCTTATTTTGAATAGTCGTTGTTTTAGGAATTTTTAAAAAATATTTATAAACTTAGCAGGAATACTCGCTAAAACAGTGAATATAGTAACAGTAGAACTATTTTTGAGGAAATGAGGGAGGAGCTAGAAATGGAAATATTAAAAGTTTCAGCAAAGTCGAATCCTAACTCTGTAGCTGGTGCACTTGCCGGGGTATTGCGTGAACGCGGATCAGCAGAAATTCAAGCAATCGGCGCAGGTGCATTAAACCAAGCCGTTAAGGCAGTAGCTATTGCACGAGGATTTGTGGCACCGAGCGGCATGGACCTTATTTGTATTCCTGCATTTACGGATATTATTATTGACGGGGAAGAACGTACGGCGATTAAATTAATTGTAGAACCTCGTTAATAGTAGTAACGCTTTTATGATAGAAACATAACCTGTTTGTGCCTTCCATTGGAAGGCAGGCAGGTTATTTTACTTTATAAAGGGGGATATGTATGATTTTTGATGCGCATTGTGACGCGCTGATGAAATTATGGATGGATCGGTCTTTATCGTTCCAAGATGGCAAAAGCCTTCATGTCACCTTTCCATCACTTCTAGAGGCGAAAATAAAAGTTCAATGTTTTGCCATTTACATACCGGAAACTGTTCCGGAAGAAGCTCGTTTTACGGTTGCGCTAGAAATGATAGACATTTTTTTTGAACAAATGATTGAGCGATTTCCAATGATGAAATTTGTTCGTTCGAAACGCGATATTGACGCATTGGGAGAAAATGAAATTGGGGCGATGTTAACGCTTGAAGGATGCGACGCGATTGGGACAAGCCTTGTAAAATTAAAAACATTGCTTCGCCTTGGCGTCTCGTCTGTTGGACTGACATGGAATTGGTCCAATGCTGTGGCAGATGGTGCTTGGGAAGTGCGCGGTGCCGGATTAACGGAATTCGGAAAACAAGTGGTGCGGCATCTTAACGAGGCAAAACGTTGGGTCGATGTTTCCCACTCATCGGAAAAAGCATTTTGGGACGTGATGGAAATCGCGCAATTTCCGATTGCTTCTCATTCTAATACATATCGCTTTTGCCCACATCCGCGTAATTTGCGAGATGAGCAAATTCGCGCGTTGGTTGAGAAAAATGGGATGATTGGAATTACGTTCGTTCCGTACTTTTTAACGAAAGAAAAAGAAAAAGCGGCGATTTCTGACGTTCTCCGCCATTTGGAACACATTTGTTCACTCGGGGGAGCAAGGCACGTTGGGTTTGGCTCTGATTTTGACGGGATGGAAGAAACGGCAAAAGGACTCGAAAATGTGCGGTGCTATACAAATTTAGTCAACGAGCTGCAAAAACACTACTCAGAAGATGAGGTAGAACGGTTTTTATTTCGCAATTTTTATGACCATTTGCCGCAGTAAAATAAGAGATTGATGGCAATAGAAAAGAGTTTTTTTATAAGTAAGGTTGCATTTTTTTTCATATAGGTCTAGAATGAAATCGTTTGATATATTTTTATATGTTTAAATTTTTGTGAAAATCATTGCCTGCAAGTCTAGTGATTTTATTGGAAAAGTGCTACACTTATAATTGTAATTTTTGACCGAACTTAAAGGGGTGTAAGAAATGATTAGTCAACTTTCATGGAAAGTTGGAGGGCAGCAGGGAGAAGGAATTGAAAGTACCGGTGAAATCTTCTCCATTGCGTTAAATCGTCTAGGCTATTATTTATATGGGTACCGTCATTTTTCTTCACGGATTAAAGGCGGTCATACGAATAACAAAATTCGTGTAAGTACAACACCAATTCGTTCGATTGCCGATGATCTTGATATATTAGTGGCGTTTGACCAAGAATCGATTGATTTTAATTTTCATGAACTTCGTGATGGCGGCATCGTGATCGCTGATGCGAAGTTTAATCCAACGATTCCGGAAGGTCAAAATGTAACGTTATATGCAGTTCCGTTTACAGATATAGCGACAAATTTAGGAACATCGCTTATGAAAAACATGGTCGCTGTTGGAGCGTCAAGCGCAGTTCTTGGCCTTGATATTAACGTATATCAAGAAGTGGTACAAGAAATTTTCGGAAGAAAAGGCCAGCAAGTTGTCGAAAAAAACATGGAAGCGATCCGAGCAGGCGCTCAGTATATGAAAGAACAGCTTGGCGATCATGTTCAAACAATGAAACTAGAAAAAGCGGATGGGAAAAAGCGGATGTTCATGATCGGCAACGACGCGCTTGCATTGGGCGCATTAGCCGGCGGTGCGCGTTTTATGGCGGCATATCCGATTACTCCGGCTTCGGAAATTATGGAATATTTAATTAAAAAACTTCCGGAACTAGGAGGAGCTGTTATACAAACGGAAGATGAAATAGCCGCATGTACGATGGCGATTGGTGCCAACTATGCTGGGGTGCGGGCATTCACCGCATCAGCAGGTCCGGGCCTTTCCCTTATGATGGAGTCGATCGGGCTTGCTGGAATGACAGAAACACCGCTTGTTATCGTTGATACACAACGTGGCGGCCCAAGTACAGGATTGCCGACAAAACAAGAACAATCTGACTTAATGGCCATGATTTACGGAACGCACGGTGAAATTCCAAAAATCGTCATGGCGCCAAGCACAGTGCAAGAAGCGTTTTACGATATGGTGGAAGCGTTCAACCTTGCCGAAGAATATCAATGTCCGGTGATCGTTTTATCTGATTTGCAACTTTCCCTTGGCAAACAAACGGTTGAACCGTTAGAGTACGATAAAATAGAAATTCGCCGTGGTAAACTGGTAACAGACGAACTCCCGCCGTTGGAGAAAAAAGATAATTTTAAACGTTACGAAGTTACCGAAGATGGCATTTCTCCACGCGTAATTCCAGGAACACCAAACGGCATCCACCATGTAACAGGAGTAGAACACGCAGAAACAGGAAGACCGTCTGAAGTTGCGGCAAATCGGAATGCACAGATGGATAAACGTCTGCGCAAATTAAAACATATTCGCTTCAACACACCAGTTCATAAAAATGTTAAACACGATGAAGCAGATTTGTTAATTATTGGTTTTATTTCTACGCGCGGTGCGATCGAAGAAGCGATCGACCGTCTTGAGCAAGACGGCGTGAAAG
This sequence comes from Parageobacillus sp. G301, assembly GCF_030268025.1. NCBI lineage: Bacteria > Bacillati > Bacillota > Bacilli > Caryophanales > Anoxybacillaceae > Parageobacillus > Parageobacillus sp. G301. The sequence goes on along the minus strand of NZ_BSDB01000001.1, from coordinate 1,031,995 downwards.
TCAATCACGCGCACATCCGTCTTCTTCATCCGTTCCCAACGGAGGAAGTGTTGCCGCTTGTCGAATCAGCGAAAAAAGTCGTCGTCGTTGAGCAAAATGCAACAGGCCAACTTGCAAACATTCTTAAAATGAATGTTGGACATGCTGAAAAAATTTCTAGTGTATTGAAATATGACGGTAATCCGTTCTTGCCGAACGAAGTTTATACAAAATGCAAGGAGTTGTTATAAATATGGCGACTTTTAAAGATTTTCGTAACGATGTAAAACCGAACTGGTGTCCAGGGTGTGGCGATTTCTCCGTTCAAGCTGCCATTCAGCGCGCTGCGGCAAACGTCGGGCTTGAACCTCATCAATTAGCGGTTATTTCTGGAATCGGCTGCTCGGGACGTATTTCCGGTTATATTCATTCGTACGGCTTTCACGGCACCCATGGCCGCGCGTTGCCGCTTGCCCAAGGAGTGAAAATGGCGAATCGTGATTTAACGGTCATTGCCGCAGGCGGTGACGGAGACGGATTTGCGATCGGCATGGGTCATACCATTCATGCGATTCGCCGCAACATCGATATTACGTACATTGTCATGGACAACCAAATTTACGGCTTAACAAAAGGGCAAACATCGCCGCGCAGCGATGTTGGCTTTAAAACGAAAAGCACTCCGCAAGGTTCGGTCGAACCGGCTCTTTCGATTATGGAAATCGCGCTAAGTGCTGGCGCAACGTTCGTAGCGCAAAGCTTCTCGAGCGATTTAAAAGAATTAACGAGCTTAATTGAAGAGGGGATTAAACATAAAGGGTTCTCGCTTATTAACGTATTCAGTCCATGTGTTACATATAATAAGGTAAACACATACGACTGGTTTAAAGAAAATCTTGTGAAAGTAAGCGAGATTGAGGGATATGATCCATCGGACCGCACCATGGCAATGCAAACGGTAATGAAATATAAAGGATTAGTAACAGGGCTGATTTATCAAAATAAAGAACAAAAATCGTACCAAGAACTGCTTCACGGTTATAGCGAAACACCGCTTACGGAGGCAGATCTTCAACTAAGCAAAGAAAAATTCGATGAATTAATTTCTGAATTTATGTAATTTGGAAATGATTCACTCCCAATTAGGTATTGCCTAGTTGGGAGTGATTTTGTTATGATGACTTGTTCAGCGTTAAACTGAATAAGAAAAGTATTGTTTAAATTTGTGATCAATTATATACTATGATAATGTGTATGATGAAAAGAAAACAATTGTTTTCTATAGCTATAGAAAGGAGATTATTATGAACGAAAAACAACGTTTAGAGCAAACAGGACAAATTCAAACAGCTGATCATCCAACGGACAAAAAATCCGCTTTGGATGCGTTAAAGAAAAAAACGAGCAAAGATTACGAAAAATATTTTACTAGCGTATTTATTCCGCCAAATTTAAAAGAAGCGAAAAAACGCGGAAAAGAAGAAGTAAAATATGTTAAAGACTTCACTATACCGGAGCAATTCCGCGGCATGGGCGAAGGCCGCAAGTTTTATATTCGCACGTATGGCTGTCAAATGAACGAACATGACACTGAAGTAATGGCGGGAATTTTTATGGCGCTCGGATATGAGCCGACTGACCGCCCAGAAGATGCGAATGTCATTTTATTGAATACGTGCGCGATCCGCGAAAACGCGGAAAACAAAGTGTTCGGCGAGCTCGGCCACTTAAAGCCGCTGAAGCAAAACAATCCGGATTTGCTTCTTGGGGTATGCGGCTGTATGTCGCAAGAAGAATCGGTCGTCAATAAAATTTTGAAACAATATCAATACGTTGACATGATTTTCGGTACGCATAACATTCATCGCCTTCCATACATTTTACATGAAGCATACATGTCAAAAGAAATGGTTGTGGAAGTTTGGTCAAAAGAAGGCGATGTGATCGAAAATCTTCCAAAAGCGCGCAGAGGCAACATTAAAGCATGGGTAAACATTATGTACGGCTGCGATAAGTTCTGTACGTACTGTATCGTTCCGTATACGCGCGGGAAAGAACGAAGCCGTCGTCCGGAAGACATTATTCAAGAAGTGCGCCATCTCGCCGCCCAAGGATATAAAGAAATTACGCTTCTTGGCCAAAACGTCAACGCCTACGGGAAAGATTTCACCGATATGAAATACGGTCTTGGCGACTTGATGGACGAACTTCGCAAAATTGATATTCCGCGCATTCGCTTTACGACTAGCCATCCGCGCGATTTTGACGATCGTTTAATCGAAGTGCTCGCCAAACGCGGCAATCTAGTCGAGCATATTCACCTGCCAGTGCAATCCGGCAGCACGGAAATATTGAAATTGATGGGCCGGAAATATACGCGTGAGGAATATTTAGAGCTTGTTCGCAAAATTAAAGCAGCGATTCCAGACGTTGCGTTAACAACGGATATTATTGTCGGCTTCCCGAACGAGACGGAAGAGCAGTTTGAAGAAACGCTGTCGCTCTACCGCGAAGTCGAATTTGATTCTGCATACACGTTCATTTATTCACCACGTGAAGGCACACCGGCAGCAAAAATGGTTGATAATGTACCGATGGAAGTGAAAAAAGAACGCTTGCAGCGGCTAAACGCGCTTGTCAATGAAATTTCAGCGCGAAAAATGAAGGAATATGAAGGGAAAGTTGTCGAAGTATTAGTTGAAGGTGAGAGCAAAAACAACCCGGATGTCCTTGCTGGATACACGCGGAAAAACAAGCTTGTCAACTTCATCGGTCCGAAATCGGCGATTGGCAAACTTGTCAAAGTGCGGATTACCGAAGCGAAAACATGGACATTAAACGGGGAAATGGTAGAAGAAGCGATCGAGGTGAAATGAGATGGCAAAATATACACGTGACGAGATTTTAGCACAGGCGAAAGAGCTCGCCAAAATGATTGCCGAGACAGAAGAAGTTGATTTTTTTAAACGCGCGGAAGAAAAAATACACCAAAACGAAAAAGTGCGCGCGATGATCGATCAAATTAAATCATTGCAAAAACAGGCAGTCAACTTAAAACATTACGGGAAATATGAAGCGCTGAAAAAAGTAGAAGCACAAATTGATGCGATTTACGAAGAGCTTTCGCAAATTCCGATCGTTAGCGAATTCCAGCAATCGCAAACGGAAGTGAACGATCTGCTTCAATTAGTCGCTTCTACCATCTCCAATACGGTGACCGATGAGATTATCGCATCAACAGGCGGCAACGTGTTGCGCGGGGAGACAGGTGCACAAATACGCTGTAGTGGAAACGGCGGCTGCGGCTGCCATTAAAATTTGACTGACGTCCTTGGTTTTCAAGGGCGTTTTTTTTTATTGCGGAAAAAGTAGGCACATCATACAGGAACCCCGCATACAATGAACTATAAGGAATAATTTATAAACTTATGTGCACATTAGGCGAAATCATGCATAGGATGAAATGAAGATTCATTTGAGGAGGGTTTCTTTATATGTCTGAATACAGAGAAATTATTACAAAGGCGGTCGTCGGGAAAGGTCGTAAATTTACGCAATCTACTCATACGATTACTGCTCCGAATCGTCCATCAAGCATTTTAGGATGCTGGATTATTAACCATCGTTACGATGCGAAAAAATGTGACAAGACAGTAGAAATCCATGGGAAATATGACGTTAACGTTTGGTATTCATATGACAACAATACAAAAACAGAAGTTGTCACAGAAACAGTAACATATGCGGATGTAGTGAAATTAAAATACCGTGACGATGATGACATTATTAGCGATGATACAGACATTATCGTTCGTGTCATTCAGCAGCCGAACTGCCTAGAATGCACCATTTCGCCAAACGGAAATAAAATTGTGGTAGATGTAGAACGCGAATTTATTTCCGAAGTCATTGGGGAAACGAAAATATGTGTCGCGATCCATCCAGACGGCTGCGGCAATGATGACGATGATTTTGATTACGGTGACCTAGATGAAGAACTAGAAGATTTAAGCCCAGATTTGCTTCTTGGCGATGAAGAGTAAAACTAGGAAGGAAGATCTTCCTAGTTTTTTTTGGTTGAAAAGGGATGGAATGGAGCTTAACTTTTTTATTTATCTGTTTCGTATCAATATTTACATCATATTCATCACTTTTTTATATATATTCACTATTCAAAACAATAAAAAAATTATAAAAAATTAAAATTTTTTTGTAGACATGTGATTTTATATGTGCTATTCTATTTAACAAATAAACCATACTAATTGTGAATTAATATATTTAGAGATTTTAAAACGTGTTAAATTTATCCTCTGTTTTCTATCAAAAGCTAGAAATTGATGAGGCAAAAAACGCTTTTGATGGAGCATGCGTTGATGTTCTTCAGTTGTTTTAGTCGTTGAAGCAACGTTTCCACTCATTGAAATACCTCAACCATCTCTTCATGATTTAACATCAGACATAATGATTCTCCTATTCTCTGCCTACACGAAGCAACGGTCCTGCACACTGAATATGTTCCAGTCCAAACAGCGATTTTCGGTTATTCGTTCACTATAATTACAAAAGTATATAGCTATGAAAGCCCGCGATTGGAGCCATCGGTGAAGTAGAAAACAGTTTTGTTTGAACCGTGCAGACAGGCACCAAATACCAGTGATTAGTCGTGCAGAGGTTCAGACTTTTCACTGTTTGTTTCTTTCGGAACGTGCATGGCCTTTCCTTGATGGTCTTTCCGGCCCTTTAACCATTTTTTAACATAAATAAAGAAAAAATACTAAAAAATGATATTTTCCCATTTTATCTTCAGATACACGGTCATCCTTATTTCTAAATATCCATTAAAGGAGGTGATGAAATTTAGTTGCAGGGTGAGATCATAGGCGAACCATTTTGCACAGATTGCTCTGTGACAAAGGAAGATGCGGGGGTGACACGAAAAGGTTTTGCGTGTAAGTAAAATATTCTGCCATTATGCTTTCTAGTCTAGATTTTAGATCTATCATTTATAACTACTATAAAATATCACAATACTATCAAATTAAACATGTAGGAAGGGGATGAAGAAATGAAAACAGCGGTAAAAAGAAAAGCGCAAATTCTTGCGATTGATGCTGGGGGAACGATGACAGACACATTTATCATCGATGAAAACGGAGAGTTTGTCGTCGGGAAAGCGCAATCTACACCGGAAGACGAATCGGTAGGTCTCTTAAATTCGGCGAAGGATGCGCTTTCTTACTGGGAAACGACCGTTGATGAGCAATTTCCGCAGCTGCTTGCCGGAGTCTATTCGGGAACAGCGATGCTGAACCGACTCGTTTCAAGGAAAGGACGCCGGGTCGGACTGATCGTTAACAAGGGTATGGAAGATTTTCATCGAATGGGCCGAGCGATCCAATCATATCTTGGTTATTCTTACTCGGACCGTTTGCACATCAATACTCACCGTTATGATCCGCCGCTTGTGCCGAGAGAGTTAACGAGAGGTGTAACTGAAAGAGTTGACTTATTTGGAAACGTTGTCATTCCGCTTTATGAGCATGAAGTGGAACCGGCTGTTAGGGAACTTCTTGAACTAGATGTAGAAGCCATTGTTATCAGCTTGCTTCATTCTTACAAGTATCCTCATCATGAGAGAAGAGTGAGGGATATAGCCAAAGAAGTCATGAAGAAAGTCGGTAAAGAAGTTCCTGTATTTGCGTCCGTCGACTATTATCCGGTTAGAAAAGAGTCGCACCGGACAAACACGACAATCATTGAGGCGTATGCGGCCGATCCTTCGCGCGAAACGTTAACAAAAATTAATAATATGCTAAAAGAACATGGAGCTAACTTTGATTTGCGTGTGATGGCAAGCCATGGAGGGACGATCAGCACACGGGCAAACGAATTGGCAAGAACGCTTGTCTCTGGTCCGATCGGCGGCGTCATTGGCGCAAAATACCTTGGAGAGAAGCTTGGCATTCGCAATATTGCCTGCTCGGATATTGGTGGAACGAGCTTTGATATAGCGCTCATCACCCAAGGGGATTTGAGCATCAACACAAGTCCGGATATGGCTCGTCTTGTGCTCTCACTGCCGCTTGTCGCAATGGATACCGTCGGAGCGGGAGCCGGAAGCTATGTCCGAATCGATCCGAACTATAAAACGTTGACACTTGGTCCGGACAGTGCCGGATCGAGAGTCGGTGTGTGCTATCCGGAAGGCGGCGTGGACACGGTAACGGTAACGGACTGCCACGTTGTTCTCGGGCTGATCAACCCGGATAACTTCCTTGGCGGGGAAGTCAAGCTCTATCCAGAGCGCGCGTACGAAGCGGTTAAGAAACAGATCGCTGATCCGCTCGGATTATCCGTCGAAGACGCGGCGTACGGCGTGATTGACCTGCTTGAATCACAGCTTCGCAACTACCTGGAATCCATGATTTTAGGAAAAGGGTATTCGCCATCTCAGTATGTATGCTTCTCATACGGAGGAGGAGGTCCGCTACATACCGCCGGTTATACGAAAGGACTAGGTTTTGAAGATGTGCTCGTACCGGCGTGGGCGGCAGGATTTTCCGCGTTCGGCTGTGGTGCTGCGGATTTCGAATATCGTTATGATAAAACGCTTGATATTAACGTCAATGACGGCGCCAGTGATGATGAAAAACTAAAAGCTGGAAAAGAACTGCAGGCTGCGTGGGATGAACTGAAGGAGAAAGTGGCAGCCGAATTTGAGAAGAACCAGTTCAGCAAAGAAGAAGTTGATTTCCGCCTCTATTTCCGCATGCAATACCAAGGACAATTAAACGATTTGGAAATTGAAGCGCCGATTGAAGCATTCAAGAACGTGAATGACTGGTATGAACTTGTGAACGCGTTCGAAGACACGTATGCGAGGGTTTACGCCAAGGCGGCGAAATCGCCAGAGCTCGGTTACAGCATCACAGGTGCAATCGTTCGGGGAATCGTCGAAGTGCCGAAACCGAAAATCCCGGTAGAACCGTTTGCGGGTGAAACACCACCGAAAGAAGCGTACCTTGGCAAGCGCAGAGTGTATTGGAAAGGCCAATGGATCGAAGCGGATATTTGGGAAATGGAAAAACTGAAACCGGGCAACAAAATTAAAGCGTTCTCGATCATTGAATCTCCGGCTACGACATTTGTCATTCCGCCGGGATTTGAAACATATCTTGACCAACATCGCATTTTCCATTTGAAAGAAGTTTAAAAAAATTTAAAAGGAGGTTGATCGATCATGGCGATGAACGTAAAAGAGGTAAAACAACGCAAAACTATCGGGTGGAATGGAAAAACACTCAAAGAAATGCGGGAGGAAATCGATCGGCTTAGCCAGTTGACTGGACATTACGCAGGATTGAAAGAACTTCCGCTGAAAGAAAGCGATCCGATCCGTTATGAAAAGATCTTTTCCAAACTGCGCGGGGGTGTGGTGCACGCGCGGGAAACGGCGAAAAGGGTTGCCGCATCGCCGATTGTCGAGCAGGAAGGCGAATTATGCTTTACACTTTACACTCCTGAAGGTGATTGCGTTGTTACTTCCACTGGAATCATCATTCACGTTGGCACGATGGGCGCCGCCATCAAATTTATGATTAAAAATGATTATGAAGAGAACCCTGGCATTGAAGATGGCGATATTTTCTGCAACAATGACTGCCAGATCGGAAACGTCCATCCATGTGACGTTCATACGATCGTGCCAATTTTCTACGATGGAGAACTGATTGGCTGGGTTGGCGGAGTTACTCACGTTATCGATGTTGGAGCGACAGCTCCTGGAAGCATGACTGTCGGTCCGGTCACTCGTTACGATGACGGCTATCAAGTGGCCTGCCGCAAAATCGGGAAAAACGATACACTGCTAAAAGACTGGTTAATTGAAAGCCAGCGTTCGGTCCGTACGACAAAGTACTGGCTGCTTGACGAACGGACGCGCATAGCCGGATGCCATATGATTCGCGATCTTGTTCTTGATATTGTAAGAGAGGAAGGAATCGATACGTACAAACAATTTATCCGCGAAGTGATCGAAGAAGGACGCCGCGGCTTTGTCAACCAAGTAAAAACGCTGCTTATTCCAGGCAAATATCGTCAAGTTTCCTTTGTAGACGTACCGTACAAAAATCTTGATGTACCTCCATATGCCCGTGTGAACACAATCATGCACGCGCCGACGGAGATCATCGTTCATAAGGATGGCAAGTTTGAAATCGACTTTGAAGGGGCTAATCGTTGGGGCTGGCATAGCTACAACGCGACACCGGTTTCAATTACAAGTGGAATATGGGTTATGATGTCGCAAACGCTTATCCCGAACGACCGGGTCAACGATGGAGCGTATTATGCGAGCAAGTTTGACTTGCCGTACGGTTCATGGCTAAACCCAGATGATATTCGCACCGCGCACAGCTATGCATGGCATTTCCTTGTATCCGCGTGGAGCCCGTTATGGCGAGGACTCAGCCGCAACTATTTCGCCCGCGGTTATCTCGAAGAAGTCAACGCAGGTAACGCCAATACATCCAACTGGCTGCAAGGCGGAGGCTACAACCAGTTCAATGAAAACCATGCTGTCAACAGCTTCGAGTCAGCCGCTGAAGGGGTTGGCGCGAGCGCGGTAAGAGATGGGATCAGCCACGCCGCGGCGATCTGGAACCCGGAAGGCGATATGGGCGACATGGAAATCTGGGAGCTGGCAGAACCGCTCATTTATCTTGGAAGAAGCATTAAGCCGAATACAGGCGGCCACGGAAAATACCGTGGTGGAAACGGCTATGAATCGTTGAGAATGGTGTATGGGGCAAAAGACTGGACGATGTTCTTCATGGGCAACGGTTACATCTCGAGTGACTGTGGATTGATGGGAGGTTATCCGGCCGCATCAGGATACCGTTTTGAGGCCCATGGCACGAACTTAAAAGAACGGATCGAAAAGAGACTGCCGATTCCGACTGGCGGTGATCCTGATCCGGATAACCCACAATATGAAAAACTGATGGAAGCAAAAGAAATTATCCGTGACAAGCAGGCGATTACAACGGAAACGATTTTTGAAAACTATGATCTATATTTAAACTATTTGCGTGGGGGTCCAGGATTCGGCGATCCGCTAGAGCGGAAACCAAAAATGATTGAAAATGATTTAAACGAAGGCCATATTCTTCCTCGTTTCGCTGAAAGTGTTTATGGAGCGGTCTTCACTCAAGATGAAAAAGGTCGATATATCGTTGATGAAGAAGCAACGAAGAAACGCCGTGAGGAAATGAGAAAAGAGCGGCTGAAACGAGGAGTGCCGACAAAACAATGGATGCAAGAGGAAAGAAAGAAAATTATCAACAAAGAAGCAGCGATACAAGTGCGTCACATGTATGCGAGCACCTTCGCGTTAAGTGAAAAGTTTTATAACGAGTTTAAGTCATTCTGGAATTTGCCGGAAGATTGGAAATTAACAGAAGAAGAATTGAGCATCCCGGTATTCGGAAGAAAAATTAATAAGTTGAAATGAGGTGAAAATATGGAAAAATACGATAAATACGATCGCAAGACGATAGAGGAATTAATCGACGGTACGATAGATTTTGTCAAATTAAAAGAAATGCTCTCCAATTATAAAGACACTGACCGATTTGACAAATATATTAGCATCCTTCAAGAAAGGGTGCCGTGGGATGATCCGATTTTGCTTCCGGCCGGCCTTCATCTCTATATTGTTCAAAAGCCGGATGGCCGGCGCATCGTAAAATGCGATTGTGGATATGAATTTTGCGAGGCAAGCGACAACTGGAAGCTTCATGCGCTCATCTATGTTCGTGATACAGTAGAAAAAATGGCGGAACTGTATCCGAAATTGATGGCGCCAGATCCGGAATGGCAGGTGCTTCGCGAGTACTATTGCCCTGGCTGCGCAACACAGCTTGAGGTAGAAGCGGTGACACCGTGGTATCCGGTCATCAAAGACTTCGAGCCTGATATCGATACATTCTATAAAGAATGGTTAAAGCGCCCGCTTCCGCAGGCGAAATAAAAATAAAAACAGACGGCGGCGAAAAGCTGCCGTCTGTTTTTATGCATTGCATTTTCTGAAATGGAATGCAAGAGAGAAGCTCATTATTGGAAAGGTGGACATAGGAGCCGCCGGACTGCTTAACGCTTTAGCGATGCCAGAATTTGAACTTTCTCTTTTTCTTCTTTAAAATATGTTATAATGAAACGTGTTGAAACGCAGATGCATTAATGTATTCAAAAAATCTCCATATTGGTTCGAAACTAGATACATAGATGAAAACAAGATTTTGCGAAATTTAGCGGCTTTATGTTGATGGCGATACACGGATTGAAACGCCAAAATGACAGGGTGGCCGCTAATTTTATTGATAAAACGTAAATTTGCAAGGTTGGAGGAGAACGATGGCTACATATACGCCGATGATTCAGCAATACTTGGACATTAAGGCACAATATCCGGATGCCTTTTTATTTTTTCGCCTTGGCGATTTTTACGAAATGTTTTTTGACGACGCGATCAAAGCGGCGCAGGAACTGGAAATTACGCTGACAAGCCGCGATGGCGGTGGCGAAGAGCGGGTGCCGATGTGCGGCGTTCCGTATCATTCGGCGCAAGGATATATTGAACAGTTGATTTCAAAAGGATATAAAGTCGCGATTTGCGAACAAGTCGAAGACCCAAAAACGGCAAAAGGGGTCGTCCGCCGCGAAGTCGTTCAGCTCATTACCCCTGGAACAGTGATGGAAGGGAAAGGGCTGTTAGATAAAGAAAACAACTACTTGGCGACGGTGACCATGTTTGATGATGGTACGTATGGTTTTGCTTATACGGATTTATCAACAGGGGAAAATCGCATAACTCTTCTTGCTTCATTGGATGATGTGATGAATGAGCTGTATGCGATCGGTACGAAAGAAATTGTCATTTCTTCTCAATTTCCAGAACAGTATCAGCAGCTATTAAAGGAACGCTATGATGTGACGATTTCATACGAGGATGAGACAGTGATTCCTGAAGGATTTACGTCGATCGTCGAAGCGCTTCAGCAAGATAAGCTAAAAACGACGTTCGGCCGTCTGCTTCATTACATTATTCGCACACAAAAACGACGCCTCGATCATATGCAGTCTGTTCAAGTGTATCAAGTCGATCATTATATGAAAATCGATTTGTATTCGAAGCGAAATTTGGAATTAACTGAGACAATCCGTTCCAAAGGGCGGAAAGGCTCGCTGTTGTGGCTTCTTGATGAAACAGTGACGGCAATGGGCGGACGGTTGCTGAAACAATGGCTTGATCGCCCGCTTTTGGATCGCAAACAAATCGAACGGCGCTTGCACATGGTCGAAACACTGATCCATCATTATTTTGAACGGCAGGAGCTGCGCGAACGTCTTCGCGAAGTGTACGACGTCGAGCGCCTCGCTGGCCGCGTTGCCTACGGAAATGTAAACGCGCGCGATTTAATTCAACTGAAAAAATCGCTTCAGCAAATCCCGGCGTTAAAAGATATTGTTGAAAACCTCTCGGATGATGAAGCGAAGCAGCTTGCCGACAAACTCGATCCATGTTCGGAACTTGTCGATCTGTTAGAGCGGTCGATTCAAGAAAATCCGCCGTTGTCTGTCAAAGAAGGAAACATCATTAAAGACGGGTATAACGAAACGCTTGATCGTTATCGCGATGCAAGCCGCAATGGAAAAGCATGGATTGCCCAGCTAGAAAGCAAAGAACGGGAATTAACCGGGATTAAATCGCTAAAAATCGGCTATAACCGCGTGTTCGGTTATTACATTGAAGTGACGAAGCCGAATCTTCATTTGTTGCCAAAAGGGCGTTATGAGCGAAAACAAACACTAGCAAACGCTGAACGTTTTATTACCCAGGAATTAAAAGAAAAAGAAGCGCTCATTTTAGAAGCGGAAGAAAAAAGCATCGAACTAGAATACGAATTGTTTGTGGACATTCGCGAACGCGTAAAACAATATATTCCGCGTTTGCAATCATTAGCGAAAACGATTAGCGAACTTGATGTCTTGCAGTCGTTTGCAACCGTAAGCGAAGAGCGTCATTACGTAAAACCGCAGTTTTCCGATAATCGTGAGCTGATCATTCAAGCGGGCCGCCATCCAGTAGTGGAAAAAGTGCTTGGGGCGCAAACGTATGTACCGAACGATTGTTATATGAATAAAGAGCGGGAACTGTTGTTAATTACGGGACCGAATATGTCCGGAAAAAGCACGTACATGAGGCAAATTGCCCTTACTGCCATTATGGCGCAAATTGGCTGCTTTGTACCGGCAGATAAAGCAGTGCTCCCAATTTTTGATCAAGTGTTTACGAGAATTGGTGCGGCGGATGATTTAGTATCTGGGCAAAGTACGTTTATGGTCGAAATGCTCGAAGCGCGCAATGCGATCGTTCACGCGACACAAAACAGCTTAATTTTGTTTGATGAAATCGGACGCGGCACGTCCACGTACGATGGGATGGCATTGGCACAAGCGATCATCGAATACATTCATGATCATATTGGCGCGAAAACGTTATTTAGCACGCACTATCATGAATTAACGGATCTGGAGCAATCGCTTGCCAAGCTGAAAAACGTTCATGTGAGAGCCGTTGAGGAAAATGGAAAAGTCGTGTTTCTTCATAAAATTGAAGAAGGACCAGCCGACCAAAGTTACGGCATTCATGTTGCTGAGCTTGCTGAGCTTCCGGCTTCTCTCATACAGCGCGCCAAAGAAATTTTAGACGAGCTTGAGCAGCAAGAACAGCGAAAAGAACAGCCAAGCGGCAAGAACGAGGCGGTCTTCGAACAACTCAGCATGTTTGCCGAAGAGCAGCCTTCAAAAGAAGAATCCCATCTATCGAAAAAAGAGAAAAAGGCGGTTGAGGCATTAAAATCGGTCAATTTGTTGGAAACAACGCCGCTTGAAGCGTTAAACAAATTATACGAAATTCAAAAACTATTAAAGTAAAGGAGGCATAGCGATGGGAAAAATTCGTAAGCTCGATGACCAATTGTCCAATAAAATCGCCGCGGGGGAAGTCGTCGAGCGTCCTGCCTCCGTCGTTAAAGAGCTCGTTGAAAACGCGATTGACGCCAATAGCACCATTATTGAAATTGAATTAGAAGAAGCAGGACTAACGAAAATTCGCGTCATCGATAATGGGGACGGAATGGAAGAAGATGATTGCCTCGTTGCTTTTGAAAGGCATGCGACAAGCAAAATTAAAGATGAGCACGATTTGTTTCGCATCCGCACGCTTGGCTTTCGCGGCGAAGCGCTGCCGAGCATCGCCTCCGTCTCGGAAGTTGAGATGAAAACAAGCACGGGAGATGGTCCAGGGACGAAAGTGGTTCTAAAAGGCGGAAAACTCGTTGTACACGAACGGACAACAAGCCGCAAGGGAACCGATATTACCGTATCTAACTTGTTTTTCAACACCCCGGCCCGTTTAAAATATATGAAAACGATTCATACCGAGCTTGGCCATGTCACCGATGTTGTCAACCGCCTTGCCATGGCGCATCCTGATATTTCGTTTCGCCTGCGCCATCACGGGAAGCAGCTGCTTTACACGAGCGGCAACGGCGATGTGCGCCATGTGCTTGCCGCGATTTACGGCATGGATGTCGCGAAAAAAATGATTCCAATTCAAGCGGAATCGCTCGATTTTACCGTTCAAGGCTACATTTCGCTTCCTGAAGTGACGCGCGCTTCGCGAAATTACATTTCCACGATCGTCAACGGGCGATATGTGCGCAACATTCCGCTCGCAAAAGCGATCGAAGCGGGATATCATACACTGTTGCCGATCGGCCGCTATCCGGTTGTATTTTTATCGATTTCGATGGATCCGATTTTAGTCGATGTCAATGTCCACCCGGCGAAATTAGAAGTACGTTTCAGCAAAGAAGCGGAATTAAACGAACTCGTCACCCAAGCGATTCGCCAGGCTCTTCAAGCGCGGACGCTTATTCCTGAGATGACGATCAAGCAAAAAGAAACTCCAAAACCAAAAGCAGAACAAACGGCTTGGACGTTTGAACATGTCGTTAAAGAACCATTTGTTTCTCCACTTGTTCATGTAGATGAACCAAAACAAGTAGATGAGCCAAAACAATCAAGTCCAGTGGAAGAACAGAAGGAGGAAATCCCTTCGTTTTTGCCGGCAGTGGAATCAAAACAAAATGATGTCGATGATGAATTAGTCGAAATAGACGAACAAACGGAATCATCAGACGAACAAGAGCATGTGAATGACCGGCTTCCGCCGCTTTATCCAATCGGGCAAATGCACGGAACGTACATTTTGGCGCAAAATGAGAGAGGGCTTTACATCATTGACCAGCATGCTGCCCAAGAGCGCATTAAGTATGAATATTTTCGCGAAAAAGTTGGCGAAGTAATAAACGAAGTGCAGGAATTGCTTGTTCCGCTTACGTTTCATTATCCGACAGATGAATATGTGTTAATTGACGCACATCGTGAAGAATTGGCGAAATGCGGCGTCTTTTTAGAACCGTTCGGGCACAATACGTTCATCGTCCGCTCCCACCCATCGTGGTTTCCAAAAGGGGAAGAAGCGGAGATTATTGAAGAAATGATCCAGCAAGTGATCGATATGAAAAAAGTCGATATTAAGCAGCTTCGCGAAAAAGCAGCAATTTTAATGAGCTGCAAACGTTCGATTAAAGCGAACGAGTATTTGCGCGATGATGAAATCTTCGCACTCTTGGAATCATTGCGCAAAACTACCGATCCATTCACCTGCCCGCACGGCCGCCCAATCATCATCCATTTTTCCACGTATGAGCTGGAGAAAATGTTTAAGCGGGTAATGTAAACATAAAAGCGCAACGCCTTGTTCCATCAAGGTGTTGTGCTTTATTTTTCCGTTTGCCCTGTTTGTAAGCACAAATTACTTTACGGATTGCTTTCTGGGGAATTGTGTATGCAAGCAAAAATACAGTAATTTGTTGTTCCGGAAGGGCGAACAGTAGATTAGGTAACGAAACAAAAGAGTAATTATGTTTCCAAAGAGGTGATAACGAATGAACGATAAAGAGCGGTTGAATGAAATTATAATTCGCTACAAGACTGTTAAACCGTTTGAATTTTATAACGACATCGGTGTTATCGCGATGGATGAAAAGGAGAAAGATTGGCTCATTGAACAAGCGAAGAAAGCTGTGATATCTGAAGATTATTAGACCAACAACGAGCAATTAAAAAGAGAATTCAAAAATTTCTTTGGCTCTGTTGAGGTAATCAAAGCAAAACGGATTGAGGTAGATAGAAAAATTAAGGACTTTACGAAAAGGGTTTATCGAGCGTTTCCGTGGGTTTTTCTTTAAGGAGCAACTAGAGAGTATGCGAGTAGCTTTTAGAAACAAAATAGCGAGTGGTGAGAACGTGCAGCAACTCATGATTTTTGATTTTCTTGAAGAAGTTGTCGAGAATGAATCGAGATATACCTTTGATAACGAAAAGGGATCATCGATGCAATGCGGGGGAATTTTGATTCCCCCGTTGGAACAAAGAACAAGGTCATTATGATTCTGTTTGTGCGCATTGCTTTTCAACTAAAGAACGTTTTTATCCAGCGAACATGTGTCAAAGATGCGGCTGCACAACGAACGTCTATCAAGTATGGCTGTACGACTATAACGCGGAAAATGTATGCAAATATTGCATAAGACAGGACATGTTGCTTTCGAAATTTTTTAAGCCGTCAATAAAAGAAGTAATCTGAAGTAAACAAAATAGCAAGGTGAGTTTCAAAAAAGAACTTCTATAAAGAAGCGCATAATTACCTAAATAAATTATTTAAAGCCGGAATTAATTTGTTAAAATAAGGCTTGATTATGAAATCCTTAGCGCCTATTTGAAGAGCATCAATAATGAAACTTTTTTGCCCCATCGATGAACAAATTATTACTTTTGCTTTTGGATCAAATTTTAAAATATTTTTTAAAGCATCTAATCCGTTCATAATAGGCATCATTAAGTCAAGTATAACAATGTCAGGTATTTTTTCTTTGTAAAGAGATACAGCATTACTACCATCAGAAGCTTCAGCGATAACTTGGTAGCCATTAGCGGTTAAGAGATTCTTTAATAAGTTTCTCATAAACATTGAATCATCAGCAACTAATACAGTTTTATACATTTAAACCACCTTTGACTAAAAAAGTAAATATATATCCTTAAAAATGTGCATAAGACAGTGCGCCTAATAAGGAACCTTTTAAAAAATTACAATGATTTTTCATGGGAAAGACAACTGGCTGGCATGTCTATTGAAAATAGATTTAGCTCCTTTCGCTTTGCGTTTTACCCTTTCGAGTAGTTTGGTGATGCAATATTAAATTTTTGTATATATTTGTCGAAACTTGTCTAATAATCTAAAGAAATATTAACAAGTTTTATAGTTAAATTTACATAGGAAAAATCGATTATTTTTTGATGTTGAAAGTTATTAAATAGTACTATTGATCTATTAAACAAAAAATATTCAGAATGGTAGTTATGTTTTCCAAGAAGGGGGGAGATGAGAGAAATTAAGCTTCAAGTACTCGTTTAAAGAGTCCTTATAACGCGACGGTTATCATTGAGGAGAAATAATCAAAAAAGGAACAAGGTCATTCTATAGAAATACGATTCTTTAAGCGGGCAGATTGGCCTTGTTCCATTAAAATTATTTCCGCTATTGAAGTGTCTGATACAAAAAATAAAAAAAGCCAGGACTTCTCCCAGCTTAGAAAAGAGGGGTCAATTACATTATAACACACGGGAGAGGTCCGAGTGGGCAAACGGTTTTATCAACTTTCTTTTTTGCATGACACGGACGGAGAAAAAACAAAAGAAGCAGTCGAGGCAGCACTTGAAAAATATCGCATGTATATGTTGACGGTTGAGGTTAAAACCGCGTTTAAAAAAATTCTACATTTATTTTGTGCTCTATCAGTTACATTAATGCTTTGTGGGATAGCTTATGCTCTAAATAACAACATTGACATCGATAACAATACAAACAAAATAACTCACATGGCTCAAAATACGGACGTTGCTGATAACGATGGTGATAATGATGACGATACAGATTGGGGTTGGATTGGTTTAGTTGGTTTAGCAGGACTGTTAGGGTTGAGAGGAAGAAATGACAGAAGAGATTAGAACCAATAATTAATTTTTCTGATAGAAAAATGAAAGAAAAATGACAGAAAGATGATAGAAAGATGACAGATTATTTTGTTTCGGACATGCTATGATTGTATCGTGGAATATGTTGAAGCAGGGCGTCACTCCGATGATATGATCCCCTTATAGTAGACAGAAAAAAGAAAGCCAATTAATCTGTCTACTATGGAGGGGATTTTTCTATGGGAAAATACGAAAAACATATGATGCAAAGTTTAAAAAGAAAGCTGTGGATTTATATTTGAAAGAGGGCATGAGCCATAAACATAAAATGGCGGTGAAAGAATTAGGGATTGATGAGTCCATGGTACGTCGATGGGTGAAACGCTATGAAATCGAAAGGACCAAATAAAGGAAGAACGAGAACTCGTCCGGAAGATCCTGAAACAAAAATCAAACGCCTTGAGGCGGAAGTAGAGATGCTAAAAAAGCTCTTAATTGATATGTTCTCTGAAGGATTTTTCAATAAATATGATTTATCTAGCCTTAGTTTAACTGATCGTATATTTGGATATCATTTTTTGTGAGTCATTTGTCTTGTTAAATAGGGGTTTTCTTCCTTTTAAATTGCAACAAGTACGATCCAATCATAGCGGCTGTAGTGTTAAATATATTGATAAAATAGAGAAACTATGATAAATTAGTGTAGAAACACATTTTATTCATAAATATAAAAATAATACCCCTATTATAATTATAAAACATAATTTCCCTTCAGTCAATCCCAATTTTTTATTTTTTGAAGGAGTGATTGAAATGACAGAACTTCGGCGGGAGCAAGAACGATTGAACAGCATAATGGAGATTATTGCGAAGCAAATCGGCATGCTCGAAGACGAAACCCTCCGGCGCCGGAAAGAAGTGATTGATATCCGCAAACACTTTTGGGATGACGTCAAGGTTAATATAGATACCTTCGACGATTTTCTTGAGACGATCATCAGCTTGAGACAACAAGCTCAGGCCCTGTCCGTAAGCCAAAGCACCCATAGACAAGCCTTCAAGAGGTTGTTCACACTGCGCCGCATGCAGGAGGTGCCTTATTTCGGCCGAATCGATTTCACTGAAGAAGGGACTTCAACTGCTGAACGAATCTATATCGGCATCTCCACGCTCACGGATACAAGCGGAGAGAACATTCTTATCTACGACTGGCGGGCGCCGATCTCGAGTATCTACTACGATTACCCTCCCGGTCCGGCCGAATATGCTACGCCCGAAGGCGTAATCCGCGGCATGCTGGAGAAAAAGCGGCAATATATCATCCGCGGCGGTGTTATCAAATCGATGTTTGATACCAGTCTCACCATTGGAGACGAGATTTTACAGCAGGTGCTTAGCAAAGGCGCAGACAAATATATGCATAACATCGTGGCCACCATTCAACGGGAACAAAACCGGATCATCCGGCATGATCGTGGGCGGATGCTCATTGTGCAAGGCCCCGCTGGCAGCGGCAAGACGTCTGCCGCCCTGCAGCGGATCGCTTATTTGCTCTACAAGTATCGGGACAGGCTGAAAGCCGATCAAATCATTCTATTTTCACCTAATTCGATATTCAACAGCTACGTATCCAATGTGTTGCCTGAACTTGGCGAAGAGAATATGCAGCAGGTCACATTCCAGGAGTACTTGAACCATCGGCTGAGCAACGAATTTCAAGTAGAGAGTCCTTACGAGCAATTGGAATATGTACTGACTGCATCGGATGACCCTTCATACCGGACTAGGATTGAGAGCATTCGATTCAAGGCATCGACACGTTTTTTCGAGGCGATCAAAACATACTGGAAGTTGCTGGAACACTCCGGCATGCTATTCAAAGATATTATTTTCAGAGGTAAGCCGATCGTCACCGCCAAACAAATCGAGGAAAGGTTTTATAGCAGCGACACCTCGCTCCGCTTTCACAACAGACTTGAGAAGTTGAAAGATTGGCTAAACAAGCAAATAGATGAAGCTGAGAAGCTTGAGCGGACCAAGCCATGGGTGCAGGAAGAAATCGAGCTGCTTAGCAACGAGGATTACCATAAGGCTTATACCCATTTACGGAAAAAACGCCGCTTCAAAGGAGAATCGTTAAACAATTATGAGAACGAGATCGAAGCGCTAGGCGAATTGATCGTCCGCCAAAAATTGAAGCCGTTGCGCAAACGGATCCGGACGCTCCGTTTCATTGACTTTAAGGGAATATACAAACAGCTTTTCGCCGATCCAACGCGGATCAAACTGTGGATGGAGGGGGAAACACCCGAGGAGTGGGAGGATATTTGCCGATTGACTGTGAAAATGCTAGACGAAGGCAAACTGTTTTACGAAGATGCAACTCCGTTTTTATTTTTGAAAGATCTGATTCAAGGCTTTCAGACGAACATCTCGATCAAACACGTGCTTGTAGACGAAGCGCAAGATTATTCTCCGTTTCAATTCGAGTATTTGAAATGTTTGTTCCCTTCGGCAAGGATGACCGTGCTCGGCGACTTTAACCAGGCGATCTTCGCCCATGCCAGCGAAATGACCGATTTTCACACACTTACCAGATTATACGGACCGGATGAAACGGATGCGATCACCTTGACCCGCAGCTACAGATCCACAAGACCGATCGTCGAATTTACGCGCGGGCTTGTGCCCGGCGGCGAACGGATTACTGCTTTTGAACGCGACGGCGATAGACCTGTGCTGACGAGAGTGTCCGATCAAGCCGAACTGCACCGCGGCATTGCTTCCAAAATCTCAGAATTGCGGAATCGGGGGTATAATACGATTGCGATTATATGCAAATCCGCTGCGGAAAGTACAGCTGCATACGAAGCACTGAGCAATGTTGAAGAAATTAAGCTTGTGAAGAGTGGATCTACTGAATATGAACAAGGTGTTGTCGTCATACCGGCGTACTTGGCCAAGGGCATCGAATTCGACGCCGTCATCATTTATAACGCATCGGCGCAAGTATATGGCGATGAGAGCCTGCGCAGATTGTTCTACACCGCCTGCACCCGGGCTATGCATTACCTGCAGCTTTACAGTGTAGGCGAACCGAGCCCCTTTTTGCGCAACGTTGAGCCGGGGAGTTTACTTTTGATCCAGAGTTAACACGTGACTGGTCTGGAGTCTTAAATGTATCACTGTAATTAAATTTTGTCGGCGGCGGTCGAATTCAACGTGATAAGAAGAAAGAGGTCCATGCCATTACAGAATAAAGGTTGAGCAACATGACATAAGCCGGAGCGCAAGTGTAGCAGCTGCACACGTCGTTCCGGCTTATTCCGTTTCAGTGGAACAACTGCCTCCGGGTAACTCCTAGCTGGTTGGTTGCTTTCAAGGCTTTCCATACTTCCATAAGGACCGATACATTCTGCAGCAATCTTCAACAATCGGACGCTTGAGTTGATGAAGGTATCCCTTCTGGTACTGCATCTGATTTATGAAGCAACATAGGCTTCAGAGGCTGGTTTAACACGCGATCCCCTCCATGCTTCCACAATACCATTAAGAAAATAACCATCAATATGAGAGTGATGGCAAAAATATAACATATATTTTTATATAACAGTAGTTGCATTTAGTCATCTGTTATAATACAATACTAACAAAAAATAAATATTCGGAAAATTTTTTGAAGGTTCGTTCGACTTGAATGAGCGTCTTGTATCCGGTTACCACGTCGGCTGAGGATAAGTCGGTATTCGTCTTAATCAGGAACTTCCCATTCCGTAACACCTCCTTGGCTATGTTGCTACATTGCGATGAAACGTTAAGGTTTGTCCATCATAATCGACCTCGAATAGGCTTGCATGTTCTTTCGGGTCAGGATTTCCGCGACCTTTACGATGGTATTTTTCGGATCGAGTTTTCTTCCCCGTTTACCAGGTTTGATGAGACATTCAGTATAGTGCTCTTTTAATTTTTTAGAGATGAGGTTTGTAACACCAAAAATGGTCCTTAACTGTCAAAGGTGAGTTATAATCCTCATTTCTCACTTTTTGAATTCGTTGATATATTCTTTAAAGAAAGCGAGGTAATGGAGATGAATGTAAAATCCCTCGAACAAGTATTTACCCAGACAGTAAAATTTTTCGAATGGCTGCTAGCGGGAATCATTATTGTAGCGGTAATTGCAGAAGGAACAATGCTCGTCCATGATCTATTCAGCTACATCATGGAAGGGGAAATCATGGAGAAATTTCAGGATTTTTTAGCTCATGCACTCTTGTATATTATTGGATTAGAGGTTGCACTTATGCTCATCAAGCACGATATGACACTCGTCATCGATATAATCATTTTTGCCATTGCCCGTAAGATGATCATCTTGAATGTGCATATGTGGGAGATTCTAGTCGGAATCTTAGCCATCTTTATCCTCTACTACCTTAAATGTTACGGACTGAGTTGCCGCTTTTTCCCCAACCGACCTTAATTTTTAACAATCAGAGTTAATTTTTTTCACAGCGTAAACGTTCCGAATTCATAGGATCAAATTTTTTACATTTACTCGTTCAACGTCAGTTCGCTTTTTAGCTCTTTGTAACTCTGATAGATTTTGAGCAATAAATTCAATTAAAAACTAGTAAGTTTTCGGTCAGGGGCATCCAGCGAATAATTGAAAGCTACAGCCTGCCGAATAAAAAACTTACGCTCTATACGTTTTGGCAGTGAATGCTGAAGGTCACGGAACAACGACATTGAAAAAGTACGGCGGCTTGCCGACATAGCAATATCGCCACGACATCTCGATACTTAAAAGACAGCTATAGTGATTTGGCGGATGCGGTGGAGGCGTTGCTGAAATTTTAACAAAGTTGGTTGTGCATAGGTGTACCGATAACAATTGGTCTAACAATTGGTCCAGTACGGCCATGGCATCTTTGAATCTTTCTTCGAAGATTGCTATGGTCTTTGGCGTTTTCTTATCCCATTAGCCAGCACTTACTCCAGTTAAAGATAGTCAAATCGCTGGCGTCTGCTTAATTGAGTGATTCAAAAAAATTTTTATTTTTCATATTTCACTATTTGTTCATTTAATGGTAAAATAATCAAGCCTAGGTCAACTTCCTCACTTAAATACTGTAGGTGAGGAACTAAATGAATGAGAATGCTTTTATAAATTTGATTCATTTGATAATGGATATTATTACAGCGATGATAGAAACTCAAAATATTATGGTGGAATAGGAGATTGCCAAATGTTACCCCTCCTACTACCACCATTTTTGAAAGGATTATTACTTATAAAAAATGTCAACAATAACATCCTATAAAATATCCCCATTTTATTATCCTTGAGTGTCTTCGTCACTTTTGTATTCTAAAATATCCCCAGGTTGACAATCTAGTGCCTTACAAATAGCTTCTAAAGTTGAGAATCTAATAGCTTTTGCCTTTCCATTTTTCAATATAGAACGTGTTGCAAAACGCATAACGAATGCATAAATGCACATAAAAAATCCACCACCTTGGAAATCATATACAGTGACCAAAAAACAACTCTCCAAGGGGTGGACACTATCATGATTTCCCATTTAAACAACGAACATGCATGGTCTTACGAAATGGATCCACTTTTAGCATCCTTATTTCGATATATTGACTCTCTGTCGTTGCCAGAAACACCGTATGTGACAGGAAGGCCGCCAGTGTTTGGATAATTATACTATATAGTTATTAAACAGTTTAGTAAAATTTGTTGCGTTAGGGGAGAGGAAACATAATATGCACAATCATGAATTTAACGAAGCATCTGCTTTTGTTATAATAAAAAAATGTACAGAGTCATTTTATAGAAAAAGGAGGAAAAACATGACTGAATTGAGCAAGGTGCAGATTCAACATCAACGGTTATCTAGAGCTAAAATCATTAAAAGAGCAACTGCTATTTTCATCGGGGCTGTTTTAATGGCAGTAGGACTTGAAATCTTTTTAGTCCCTAATAACGTTATCGATGGGGGCATAACAGGCATTTCAATTATGCTTTCTCATATTACGGGTTTTCGTCTTGGAATTTTTATTTTTCTTTTAAACCTTCCGTTCTTTTTTATGGGTTATAAACAAATTGGAAAAACTTTTGCTATCTCCACATTGTTTGGGATTATCGTTTTATCCATTTTTACCTCTCTGTTTCATCCTATTCCAGCCTTCACAGACGACCTCTTATTAGCTACCATTTTTGGCGGAATGATTCTAGGTACGGGCGTAGGTCTTGTCATTCGTTATGGCGGCGCTTTGGATGGTACAGAAATACTCGCTATACTCATGAACAAAAAACTCCCTTTCTCTGTTGGCGAGATCATCATGTTTTTTAATATTTTTATTCTTGGTACTGCTGGGTTTGTTTACACTTGGGATAGAGCAATGTATTCAATTTTAGCCTATGCGATTGCTTTTAAAACGATTGATGTTGTCATTAAAGGATTAGATGAATCGAAGTCGGCATGGATTATTAGTGATAATCCTGTAGCCATTGGGAATGCTATCATGAACCGATTAGGGCGCGGTGTTACATATTTGAGCGGAGAAGGAGCATTCTCTGGTGACGGTAAAAAAGTGATATTTTGTGTGATTACTCGTCTTGAGGAGGCCAAACTTAAAGAAATCGTCGAAGAAAATGACCCAAATGCTTTTTTAGCTATAGCAGATATGGCTGAAGTACGCGGTGGACGTTTTAAGAAAAGAGATATTCATTAAGGTGTCTTTTTCTAAATTATAATGGAAAAAAATTTAATATGTCCAAAAACGAGAGCGTGAGGACACTGATTGTGCAGAGTAGCATGGCTATCTCTGTATGGTTGGTGTCCTCTTTTCTTTTTAAAGATGGAAGGAATGTGCCATGAGAACATTCAGCAGCAATTGCAAAAATGGCTTAAAGACAAATAAGGTTATGCACCGAGCGGATAAGTATAAGAAAGAGCCCAAAACAAAACGTCTAAAAGTACGACTAACAAAGCGCGAATTAAAAGAGTTAAAGGGTGGGTATTAATCGACCTGTTTATCGTTGTGCTAAAATCATTCAGAAGTTTTCGTACAAAACACACTGTTTTTCTAATAACACAATAAATTTTTTGAAAACTCCTTTTTTCTTTGCATAATTATATTTCAATCAATCCATATTATCTAAAGAAAATATGATTTTGTTAGGAGCATTCCTTCTGCATAGCCTCAAAAATTTTTTTACCTTAAGGAATCAAAATGATTAATCTCCATATATTTGAAATTGAAGTTCATTTTCTAATCTAAGGGGGGCAGAGATGAGCATAAGTTTATCGGTTTCAAAATGGTTATTGACAGTTTTATCAATTTTATCTTTAGCGGCGGCATTTATCTTTGGTACGGTTTCCAATGCATCAGCAACGATTAACTATGGGGAGGAAGTCGCGGCAGTAGCAAAGGATTATGTAGGAAGCCCTTATAAATATGGGGGTACAACACCAAAAGGATTTGATGCGAGTGGTTTTACTCAGTATGTGTATAAAAATGCAGCAACAAAAATGTCTATTCCGCGAACGAGTGCCGAACAGTATAAAATCGGCAAATTTGTTAAACAAAATGAGTTGCAACAAGGCGATTTAGTGTTTTATGCAACAGGGGCAAAAGGAAAAGTATCCTTTGTGGGAATTTATTATGGAAACGGTACGTTTATTGGTGCAACATCAAAAGGTGTAAAAGTTGTTAAAATGAGTGATAAATATTGGAAAGACCGATATATAGGTGCTAAGCGAGTCATTAAGTAAATAAAAGGCTATATAAAGCTTCTTGTTAATTGGCAGAAAAGCGGCAGACTTTTAGTGGATATTTTGTTTGAAGCAGGGCGTCACTCCGATCGGGGTGGCGCTTTTATTTTTAGGATAAAGCATGGAGTTTTATAAAGAAGCGAACGAAATGGAGTTTTCTGAATAAACTGGCTAAAAAAGAATAAGTCCAAACTTAGTGAAGAGTATTATGGCAAACTTGAAAAGGAAAAAATATTTGTATGGATAAAAAATGGAGAAGCAAGTGATCCATCACTGGATATTATTCAGTCATTTCGTGTTTTATCAAATGCTGTTGGCAAATATATACAAGAGCAAACACAATAGCAATTTTTTGTTAATTAAGGGTGATAAGTATGGAAAAATTAAAAATCGGCGATTGGGTTTATTATGCAGGGGATGAATATCAATTAGAGGGTGCATTGGGTTATGTTGATCGAGTTGTTGATTCTTATTGTGTTGTCGAATTTATACAAGACCGCAAAGGGAAACGATTAAAAAGGCGAAAAAGTTGCTCGATAGGGGAATTAATCCCGGCCAAAAGTAAGTCACCGATGACGAAAGAGGATTTTGATACATTGATGGATTTGGCGCTGGCGACCAAAGATTTTGAATGGTGTAAACAGTTGCTCGAACAGTTGAAAGGGCAAAAAAGCGGCAAAGTAGGTTGATTTCATTAGGCACAAATTTGTCATTCAAAGCGAAAGCCACGATAAAAATTTGTTGGAAGAACTACACAGGTGCAAGCTCGTTGGCCATATGGATGGGTAGATAAAAATCATTGTAAATTAGTCAGTTGATATGGATAAGGAAACAAAACGACCGTTTTGTTTCCGAGGAGGGAACAGGATGAGAAAAATTAAGTTTCAAGAAATTGCTAAAGGCTCTTCCCCAAGAGAATATTTAGAATTCATCAATATATGCAGGACGAAAATGATCCGAATATTTACTGGGAAGAGCCTTCCAGTTTATCTGAACTTGCTGATTTAAGTAATTTTTAGGATGTATACAGGTTTAAAAGACGAGAACAGAGATTTATGCGGGGGATATTGTTAGGTGCGGATTCAGAGGATAGTTGCTGGGGTAAAGTTGGCATCGAGCGGACAAGCATAAGAAAGAACTTAAAACAAAACATCTAAAAGTGCGACTCAGGGGATGTGAATTTAAAGATGCTTCTAAAGTTGATTGGAAAGATAGACCAGATGAATGTCTGGCATTATGGATTTGTAATTATAATTAACCTTGATTGGTTTCATGCCTTTCGAGGTTTCTTTTTTTATTGGAGGATCTTTCGAAGATATTGCTCAATTTCTTGTTCAAGTAACAGGCAGAACAGTTGAAAAAAGATTGACATGCAACCAAAAGGTTTCTTATATTAAAATAGGAAACCAAAAGGTTTCTTATTAATTTAACATGGGGGTATATTATATGCAAGTAAATCATCAAGGCAAAGTTCCAGAAATCCGAAAAACTGCCGTATTTAATGCACCGATTCAGAAAGTGTGGGAAGCAGTAGCAACTTCAGAAGGCATCGCTGCATGGTTTATGCCAAATAATTTTGAGCCGAAGGTTGGGCATGAATTCATTTTGCAGTCACCTTTTGGGCCATCGCCTTGCAAAGTTCTTGAACTCGACCCGCCGAATCGACTTTCCTTTTCGTGGGATACATTCGGTTGGCGTGTTTCTATTGAATTAAAGGAACTAGATGGAAAAACGGAATTTATACTCATTCATTCCGGCTGGGGAGACCCAGACGAAATTATTCCAGGGCCGGGAGAAACACATTCAGTAATAAGAGATCGAATGGACAATGGTTGGGAGTCTCTCGTTAAAGAGAAACTTCGCAAGGTAGTTGAGGCTTAATGTCGGCTGCGCAAAAACATGATATTTTTCAAGCCATCGCTGATCCTACTCGGCGTAAAATACTTAGACTTCTCGCTGATAAGAAATTGCCTGTCACTGTGATAAGCAAGCACTTTCCTATAAGTCGTACAGCTGTTTCTAAACATTTACGCATTCTATCGGAATCGAAACTTGTAAGTGTGGAGAAAGTGGGAAGGGAGAAGCTGTACAAGCTTCAGCCGGAGGCGCTGCTCGAACTAAAAGACTGGCTTTCCTTTTTCGAGAAATTTTGGGACAATAAGATTTCAATGCTTCAACATTTTGTAGAAAACGAAGAAATAGGCAATCTAAACCTTATCATCCCTGAATCCAATAAAGAATCTAAGGATTCATGATAAGAAAACGAAAAACGGTTGGTGCTAACCATTTTGTAGAAATGATTAGGAAAATCTTAATTTCACTAACGGATAGCGATAGTTGAGCAAGACGGATAAAAGAGACCGATTTATTTCGGTCTTTTTTCATTGGTTTGGAACCAACACTGAAATGTAACAAGGCTATTGCTAAAAAAGGGGAGGATAATACATTTACACATCAAACTTTTTTCTTGCCAT
This sequence comes from Parageobacillus sp. G301, assembly GCF_030268025.1. Classification (NCBI taxonomy): domain Bacteria; kingdom Bacillati; phylum Bacillota; class Bacilli; order Caryophanales; family Anoxybacillaceae; genus Parageobacillus; species Parageobacillus sp. G301. Next base: position 1,004,583 of record NZ_BSDB01000001.1, on the reverse strand, counting down.
CAAAATATCCCTCCTGTGTAAAGCTGTATGGCCTTCACACAAGAGGGATAATTACCAGCTGTCGTCATCATCGTTTTTACACAGTCATGATGAATACTAAATGGAGTTTTCATTAGGCAAAAACCATTTGCACCCAATAGAATAGTAAAAACAATGTGACAACGGTTGTGAATGGTATGACAATCAACGAGACGCTTAAATAATCTTTCCATGTTACTTTTATCTTATTTTGTTTTAGGATATGCATCCAAATGAGGGAGGCAAGCGTCCCAATAGGCAATAACAACGATCCCATGTCACTGCCAATAATATTGGCGAGATAGATCGTTTTTAATGTAATAGGATCCAATCCCATTTCCGTCAAGGTGATGGTTCCGATCATTAAAGCGGGATGATTATTAAAGAAGTTGGATAGAACGGACACTAATCCCCCCATGATAAAGCTCGCGTAGAACAATCCCTGGTTTACAATCGGTTCGCATATTTTCACCAGCATCGCTGTCAGCCCCGCATTATGGAGCCCGTAAATAATGACATACATAGAGAAGGCAAAAATAAGAATGTGCCAAGGAGTCTTTTTCAAGATGTCAACGGAATTGGTGCGCAAATGATACCATCTCCATACAAGCAGGATGAATGATCCAAGCACCGCAACGATTTCAATGGGAATAGAGAAATAAGAAGCGACAAAGAGCAGGCAGCGAACCACAAAGACAAACAGCAAGACCTTCAACATAAATTGGGTGCGTTTGCGTTTCGTTTCCACGGAAATGGTGTTCTTCAATGGATGAAAATGTTTAGTAAAAAAGATTCCCTCTATATCATCGGAGAAATTTGGCAATGTTTTTGGCAATTTATTCTTTACCACTACGTACATCAGACAAGACATAAACAACAACCCTAACGTTGCCGGCACAAACATCATGGCCGTGTGCATATAAAGCGTCATATCCACAATATTCAATGCGATTAGATTAACGATATTGCTTACCCCAATCGGCGCGCTGGAAGCTGTTGCGATCAACGCTCCGCTTAAGAGATACGGGATCTGCTCACGCGGTTTTAGCCGGAGGTTTTTTAGGAGTAAAATTAAAATCGGGGTCGTAATCAAGATGCTGCCATCGTTATTGAATAAAAGGGTCATCAAAAAACATAGAAGTTGAATGTACCAATATAGACGATAGCCCGAACCCTTGGCCAAACTGGCAAGCCGCGCGGCTGCCCAGTGGAAAAAACCGAAACTTTCCAAGATGACGGCCATGACAATCGTTGCGATAATGGTAATCGAGGCGCCAGCGATTTTATGGATAATATCCAAAATATCACTGCGGGATACAATGCCTGTTAGTAGAATAATCCCCGCGCCAATCGACGCCGGCCATGCTTCGTTTAAGCCTCTTGGCCTCCAAAAGATGACGAGCATCGTCATGATGAACACGAAAATTGTCATTGGAATTTCGAAACTCATGATTCTTCCTCCTTGTTTTTTTAAGGGTCTGAGCTATTTGACCCTATCAATCGGATTTACCACATTTATATTCATCCCTATCAGAAAGGACTTGGATGATAGACCTAATTTCGCTAATATGTACTCTTGTCTCTCTAGTAAAAATGTACGGTAGAGATTAATGACTATAGATGAATGCATAGAACTATAGATGATCGAAAATAATGAAGCCAAGGCTATTCATTTTCTGAGAAAAATGATAATATTCTTATGGAAATTCTACATACTGGTGGTGCATATATGTTTTCGTCGTTAAAACGATTTTTAATTGGCAGACCGTTGAAATCAACCGAACTGGGAGAGCAAAAGTTAAACAAATTAAAAGCATTGGCTGTCTTATCTTCTGATGCTCTATCTTCGGTTGCGTACGGTACGGAACAGATTTTGCTTGTTCTCGCAACGATTGGAGCGATTGCATTTTGGTATTCCATTCCTATTGCGATTGGAGTTCTTATTCTATTGGTGGCGCTTATTTTATCGTATCGCCAAATCATTTACTCTTATCCGCATGGAGGAGGGGCTTACGTCGTTTCCAAAACGAACTTAGGCATAAATCCGGGGCTCATTGCCGGAGGTTCTTTATTGGTCGACTATATTCTAACCGTGGCAGTAAGTGTGTCCGCGGGAACGGATGCCATTACATCCGCGTTTCCAGTTTTGCATCAATACACAGTAGGAATTGCTATCACAATGGTTGTGTTTATCACAATTCTTAATCTGAGAGGCGTAACCGAATCCGCTACTGTTTTGGCATATCCCGTTTATTTGTTTGTGTTGGCGCTCGTAATTCTCATTATTGTTGGGATTTTTCGTATCGTAAATGGAGAAGTACCGTCTACCTTGCATACACCTATCGGTACTGCGGTGCCTGGAATTACATTATTCTTGTTGCTTCGGGCGTTTGCATCTGGTTGCTCTGCGTTGACAGGGGTAGAAGCGATCTCCAACGCCGTTCCAAATTTCAAGGAACCGGCGGCAAAAAACGCTGCTAAAACGTTAGTGATGATGGGGTTCATTCTCGCTTTTCTATTTGTAGGAGTCACTTTTTTAGCATACTGGTATGGAATTGCTCCAAAAGCAGAAGAGACCGTTGTTTCCCAGCTCGCTTCCGAGGTGTTTGGAAGAGGCTTTATGTATTACTTTATCCAAGGCACAACTGCCCTTATCTTAGTCTTGGCTGCAAATACGGGGTTTTCTGCCTTTCCTCTGCTGGCATATAATCTGGCATCCGATAAATACATGCCAAGAATGTATCTTATCCGCGGTGACCGCTTAGGATATTCAAATGGAATCATCACGCTTGGTCTTGCTTCTATTTTGCTGATTATAGCTTTTAAAGGGCAAACGGAACAGTTAATTCCTTTGTATGCGGTTGGTGTATTCATTCCTTTCACTTTGTCACAAACAGGAATGATTGTAAAATGGGTGCGCGAAAAACCAGCGGGGTGGATACCGAAGCTGCTTACAAACTTGCTGGGAGCGATTATTACACTAACTGTACTGTGCATTTTCTTTATTACAAAATTTACTCAAGTATGGTCTGTGCTTGTATTTCTTCCGATAATCGTATTTGTTTTTCATCAAATCCATAAGCACTATGATGCTGTGGCAGAACAGCTGAGGGTCAATCCAAATGAGATTCCGGATAAAATAGAAGGAAATGTCGTCATTGTACCTGTTGCGGGAATCACAAAGGTAGTGGAGCAATCCTTAAATTACGCCCAAGCCATTGGAGATTATGTATTGGCTGTATACGTGGCATTTGACCGGGAAAGCATGCTTCGAATGGAAGAGAAATGGAAGAAATGGAGGCCGGATGTTCGCCTTGTTACACTAATTTCTTATTATCGCGATCTTATAGCACCAATTTCCAAGCTAGTAGATATGATTGAAAGCAAGGCGGAGAAAAGAAACTATACAGTAACGGTTCTGATTCCTCAATTTATACCGAAAAAGGGATGGCATAACTTTTTGCATAACCAATCCAGCGTTTTGTTGAGATTGTACCTTCTATATAAGAAAAATGTGATTGTCTCAACCGTTCCTTATCGACTTCATAAGTAGAAGTTCATATTCGATTGTAAGCGGGGATGATTACTGAATGATCATCCCCGTTTTTATTAATGGCTTCGTTCAGAGACGGAAGTATTCTTGGTTAAAATGATAAAACTTCTATTTAATCCAAAAATAATAATTACTAGGAAAAAGATACTGAAAACAAAATGATATTTTTAACCTGTAATGTAACTGTAATAGATTTGTAACCACTTCTTATTCTTTTTGTTATAGATTAGCAACTTTTTTTAAATATAATGATTGACGTCAATAGAAACGAATACCAAAAATACATCTGTGGGGGAGCACAAAATGAAAAAATCATTTATTCTTACAGGTACAATCATAAGTTCTTTATTAGCAGGCCAAACTGCTTTCGCTAGTAATTATACCGTCCAAAAAGGCGATACGCTTTGGGGAATATCGAAAAAATACAATACTACTGTAGAAACATTAAAACAAATGAATCATTTAACTTCTGATTTTATTTTCCCTGGCCAAATATTAAAAGTTAACGAAAAAGAAGATACATATGTAGTGAAGGCTGGCGACACCTTAAGTAAAATTGCAAAGCAATTTAATACGACTGTTGCTGCGTTATTAAAGATGAATCCCGAAATTTCTAATCCAAATTTTATTAAGGCAGGCCAAACTATTCGTTTGTCAGGATCAGCTTCAGTTCCTTCTACTAAGGAATCAGGTGCTAGCGGTTATTACATCGTTAAAGAAAGAGATACTCTTTCTGGCATCGCTAAAATGTTTCATACAACAGTTAGTTCATTGCTCGCTTTAAACCCGGAAATTACGGATCCTAATTTTATTCGAGCGGGACAATCTATTAAAGTTACTGGAGAAAAAGCTCCTGCTCAATCTTCCAATCAAAAAACTTCCCCGGGTTCGATGTCTACCACTCCTTCCAATAGCACAAAAGCTGTGAATTCTTCTTTGGCTGATCGAGTCATTCAAATTGGTGAAAAATATTTAGGCGCTAAATATTTATATGGTGCCAGCCCATCTCGCACAGATGCATTTGATTGCTCATCTTTTACTATGCGGGTGTTTGGTGAAGCTGGAATTTCTTTGCCACGCACTTCGACAGCACAATCACAAGCAGGCACGGCGGTTTCTTTCAATCAGCTTCAAAAAGGAGATTTAGTCTTCTTTGATACAGACTTCGATGGAGCGATCAATCACGTTGGAATTTATGCGGGTAACGGCCAAATGTTAAATGCTTCAACTTCTAAAGGCGTTTCTTATACATCGATTAATTCTTCTTATTGGCAAGAACGATTTGTGAAAGCAGTACGTGTAATCAATTAATCTATGAAAAAGAGGCTGACTTCAAAAAGTCGATTCAGCGACTTTTGAGTCAGCCTCTTTTTTGTCAGTCTTATTCAACAAGCGCCCTCGTTCGTTCCATAAAGTTCTCACACGAATGTGATGTTATCTCAATCACGAATGCGGCAAGTAAACAGATAAAAAAGGCCGACATCTTAGTCGGTTTTCTTGCGCTCCCCCTGTCCGCTGGTGAAATAAACTTTATGCTTAAGATAGTCCTGCAAACTTGTTTTCAAATCTGCAAAATCATCTTTATTGACAGTAATTTTGGGCTCGACCCATGAGAAACCATCATCTTTATATCGAGGTATAACATGCATATGGTAATGTTCTACATCTTTAAAAATACCATTGTTTTGCATAATGGTTATTCCGTCAGTTTCGAGTAAAGCCCCAATTGCTATAGCTGCTTTCTGAGCTGCAAGAATAACTTCAATCAAACTTTTTTCATCGACTTCGCTAAATTCTTGGTAATGTTTTTTGGGGACAACTAAAACATGCCCTTTATTGATTGGGAATTTGTCTAAAAAACAACACACCCAGTCGTTTTCATAAATGATATAAGCCTCTGATTTTTTAGATACAATCTGGCAGAAAATGCACGCTTCCATTTTACTCCCTCCCATTTCCTGCATTTATCATTTTTCGATTTTCTTATTGCAATATCCTGCCAGTAAGCACAATAAGGATTCTTGCTTTAACTTTAAGAAAATATTCAAAGCTACCTGACCAGCCATTTTCTGCTTGTCTTTGAATCCCAGTGAGCGATTTTATTTGCTAGTATTTTGCGGCAATCGTCATTTGGAAAAAGTCAAACAAGCTAACTCCTGTTGGTAGCGTCAAAAACATCATGATCAAAAGGCAAATCGAATTTTTGATTTACAACGTAACATTGTTATGTTACATTATATTGCAAGGAGGTGCGTGTGATGGAGGAATTAATCTCGAAAAAAGAATTGCTCGAGCGGACAGGAATCTCTTATGGCCAGCTTTATCGGTGGAAACGGAAAAAATTAATTCCCGAAGAATGGTTTATTCGCAAATCGACATTCACGGGTCAAGAAACGTTTTTTCCAAAAGAAAAAATACTAGCGAGAATCGAAAAAATTAAACAGATGAAAGATGATCTGTCGCTCGATGAACTAGCAAATATGTTTTCGCCGAACCCTGCTGCGATTACTCTCCATAGAGACGAAATTATAAAACGTAACATTGTTTCGGAAATGGCGCTGCAATTGTATATGGAACAAAAAGGAGAACAGCACACTTTTTCCTTTACTGAACTGCTGCAGCTTTATATTCTTGATCAATTGCTGCAAACCGGAGAAATTAGTTTGGAAGAAGGAAAAAGTGTATTCGACGTATTTGAGAAACATTATTCCGCGCTTCAAGGACGAAGTTGTGAATTGCTTTTCCTGCGGAAAATGGGAGTAGCCATATGTCTATTAGTAGCAAGCGGAAATGACGTCTATGTCGAAGAAAGGGCGAAAATCATTGTTCGCCTTCATGTGCCTACTTGCGTAGAGCAATTAAAACTGATGATATCGGAGGGATAAACAGATGGAAAGGAAGGATTTAGTTATCTCTGGCGCTGGAAGTGCTTCGGGTGGTCTATACAATTTGGTTAAAATTTCTGGAACCGGTAAGGTGCATGGAGATATCGACTGCAACGATATGGCGATTCATGGTACGGCAAAAATGGAAGGGAACGTAGAAGCAAAGGCGGCGCATATATCCGGGAAAGCCCGCATTACGGGATCATTAAAAACGGAACATGCAAAAATTCATGGAAGGGCACAAATCGGCGCGGGTGTACAATGCAGACAATTTGATTGTCATGGGAGCGCAAATGTAGACGGGAATTTATCGGCAGACGAAGTGCATATTCATGGAGAAGCAGTCATTAAAGGAGACTGTGATGCGGAACAATTTCAAGCGAGAGGGGAGTTTTTCATCGGCGGCTTATTAAATGCGGGGACCATTCAAATAAAGCTTTTCGGACATTGCCAAGCAAAAGAAATCGGCGGGGAGCGCATCGAAGTCAAGCAGCCGGGAAGGACATGGCTGAAGAAACTGATCTTTCCTGTTGGCTTGACCGCTGAAAGCATTGAAGGAGATGAAATTTATTTAGAGCATACGAGCGCGAAAGCAGTCAGAGGCAATCGAGTGACGATCGGGCCTGGATGCGACATTGAAGTCGTGGAGTATCAAGATGAGTTTCAGTGCGATCCGGGAGCGAAAGTCGGTGCTTATAAAAAAGTGTGAAGGAGGAGGAAATGTGGGAAATAATGTGCGCCATTTAACCATAAACGGATCTGCTCTTACTTCGGGAGGAACGTTTCATAAAGTGACGATTCGCGGGGACGCAACGATTAACGGTGATTTATGGTGTGATCGCTGCAAGGTGTTTGGCAATGCCGATGTGAGTGGCAACATCAAGACGAAGTTGTTCAAGATTTTTGGCCAAGCGAACATACGGGGAAATGTTCAAGGTGAAACGATCAAGCTATTTGGGGAAATAAATCTGCGCGGAAATGCTATGGCATCCGATTTTCATCTCCGCGGCGCCGCCCATGTGGATGGCGATGTAACAGGGGGAACGATTCACGGTTACGGAGAAATGAAAGTGTCCCGCGATTGTGAGGCGGACGTTTTTTCTGTCAAAGGCGCGGTGGAGATTGGCAGCACCCTAAACGCCGAGCAGGTCGAATTGTATCTCCATTTTGCGGATAGCCGCATCGCCGAAATTGGCGGGAAAACGATTCAAGTCAAACGGAGTAAAGCGTTGAATATGCTTCACTTTTTAAAACGATTTGCTCCCGATTCGGCAAAGTTAAAAGCGGAAATGATTGAAGGGGATGATATTTATTTAGAGCATACCGACGCCAAAATTGTCAGAGGCGACCGCATCATCATTGGCCCAGGCTGTAACATTGATCTTGTGGAATATCACACAAGCTTTCAGCAAGACGAAAAAGCGACCGTGAAAGAAAAAAGAAAACGATCATAAGAGAGGAAGAGAAAGATGGCGGGGAACGAAACAAGCATAAAATGGGCAGTGCTCGGGCTGCTCATTGGCATTTTTGTCGCGTCGATGGACAATACGATCGTTGCGACGGCGATGGCGACGATTATCGCGGATTTAGGAGGACTTGATAAGTTTGTTTGGGTGACGTCCGCGTATATGGTGACGGAAATGGCAGGGATGCCGATTTTCGGGAAACTTTCCGACATGTACGGACGGAAACGGTTTTTTATCTTCGGATTGGTCGTCTTTCTAGTTGGCTCGATGCTGTGCGGAATCGCACAAAATATTGTGCAGCTCAGCGTTTTTCGGGCGATTCAAGGGATTGGCGGCGGCGCCTTAGTGCCGATTGCGTTTACGATTATGTTTGACATTTTTCCGCCACAGCAGCGTGGGAAAATGGGCGGTCTTTTCGGAGCGGTGTTTGGGCTGTCGAGCATTTTCGGTCCGCTCTTGGGAGCGTATATTACTGACTACTTGACGTGGCGTTGGGTGTTTTATATTAACATTCCGCTCGGCATTGTTGCTTTCTTGCTTATCGCTTTCTTTTACCGGGAGTCGCCAAAGCATGCGAAGCAAAAAATCGACTGGCTTGGCGTGATCACGCTCGTTCCGGCGATTGTATGCTTGATGTTTGCGCTTGAACTCGGCGGCAATCAATACGAATGGGACTCTTCGGTGATCATTAGTTTATTTTCTGCTTTTGCCGTGCTATTTTTGTTGTTTCTTTATGTCGAGACAAAAGCGCAAGAACCGATTGTGTCGTATCATATGTTCCGTAAGCGTTTATATGCCGCAAGCAACCTCATTGGCTTTTTCTCGGGAGCAACCTTTATCGTTGCCACCGTTTACATTCCGATTTTTATTCAAGGGGTAACGGGCGGCTCGGCGACGAACTCCGGATTAATTTTGCTTCCGATGATGTTGGCGACTACCGTCTCTGCGCAATTAGGCGGGTTTTTAGCGGGAAAAACGAGCTATCGGAACGTCATGATTCTTTTCATGTCGGTGTTTGTGATTGGCATGTTTTTGCTTAGCACGATTACGGAGGACACGTCCCGCTTCACTGTAACTTGTTATATGATTATCGTAGGATTAGGAGTTGGAGCCTCATTTTCCGTGTTAGGAATGGCGGCTATCCACCATTTCTCAGAAACAGAAAGAGGAGCGGCAAGTTCGACGAACTCGTTTTTACGGTCGCTCGGCATGACGATCGGCATTACGATCTTCGGCATCATTCAACGCAATTTGTTTACGGATCGATTAAAAGAGGCGTTTCACGGAATGGCAAACAGGGCTCCGGCCATGAGCGTTCATGACCCTCGTGCGATTCTTTCGCCGGAAGCACGCGCGCACATTCCGGCGCCTATACTCGAAAAAATAACGGCCGAGTTAGCTTCTTCCATCGCGCATACGTTCTTATGGAGTTTAATTCCAGCTGCACTGACGCTTCTGTTTGTCTTTTTCATGACAAACGATCGGCTTGCATCGATGCATGTCGCCCAAAGCGGCAAGGTGCTGGTCGGGAAGGAATAAATTTCGCGTAATGAAAAAGCGAATGCCGGCAATACACGGCATCCGCTTTTTATTTATACTCTTTTTTTGGCAATCGATTCTTTTTGAAACGAATGAATTAATGAGATGACGATCAAAATCATAATGATCGCAAACGGAAACGCAGCGATGATTGAGGCGGTTTGCAGTGCTTCTAAGCCGCCTGTCCAAAGCAAGATAGCAGCTGCTGCTGATTGAACGATTCCCCAAATAAATTTTACCGAATTTGGCGGATTCAACATTCCTTTTGTTGTTTGCATACCGAGAACGAACGTAGCGGAATCGGCTGATGTGACGAAAAATGTACAAATTAATAAAATAGCTAATCCCGACAAAATAGTGCCAAATGGGAATTGCTGCAGTGTGAAAAACAGTGCTGTTTCCATCCCTTTTTCGTTAATGACATCGATGATGCTGATATGTTGAAACCGTTCTAGATATAACGCCGAACCGCCAAAGACAGAAAACCATAAGGCACTAAATACGGTCGGAACGGCTAACACACCGATCATAAATTCACGTATGGTACGACCTTTTGAGATGCGGGCGATGAACGTTCCAACAAACGGCGCCCACGCGATCCACCATGCCCAATAAAATATTGTCCACGATTTGGGCCAGTCGCTTTGTTCAAACGGCGACAGCCAGAAACTCATGGACGGCAAGTTTTGCAAATAGGAACCAATCGTAGTTGTAAACACATCCATAATAAAATTCGTCGGGCCAACAAAAAGCAAAAAAAACATCAACAGGACGGCAAGAATGATGTTTATGTCACTCAATATTTTAATTCCTTTATTCAATCCTGTTTGAGCGGAAAGCATAAATAAAAACGTAACAACGATAATGATCAACAATTGAGTTGTAAAGTTGTTTGGTATGGATGGAAATAAATGTGATAATCCTCCGCCAATTTGAATTGCTCCAAGCCCTAACGAAGTTGCAACACCAAAGATCGTTGCGTATACAGAGAGCGTATCAATCGCGACGCCGACAGCGCCATTTATTTTATCGCCAAATATTGGCCGCAATACACGGCTAATAATCCCAGGTTCTTTTTTGCGGAATTGGAAATACGCAAGCGCTAGAGCAATTACACAATAAATCGCCCACGGATGAAGCCCCCAATGAAAAAAGGCATATCGCATCGCCATGCGGGCTGCTTCCGGCGTTTCCCCTCCTCCGGCAGGTGGCGCATAATAGTGGGAAACTGGTTCAGCCACCCCCCAAAACACTAACCCGATTCCCATACCGGCACTAAACAACATCGCAAACCATGTGATGTTGCTATACTCTGGCTTTTCATTGTCTCCGCCAAGACGAATATTTCCGTATTTAGAGAAAATTAAGAACAAACCAAAGGCAAGAAATATCGTTGCTGCCAATAAATAAAACCAGCCGAATTTATCAATTAAAAAGGAATGCATTGCTGTACTAACAGCACCTAAGTTATAATCGGGCAGTTTATTGGCAGGAATCACTCCCCAAAAAATAAATAAAATAGCAATCGCTATTGAAAAATAAAACACGCTTGTTGTTTTTTTCATTCAATTCCTCCTTTAGTATTAGTATATGCCGATGAGGATCGTGTTAGCGTTTTCGGGTACCGGAGAGGGAAAGAAAAAAGTTTTCCATTTCTATGGTAACGAAAAAATACAGAAATGGCAATGGATTTGCTTTTATTAACAGGAGACAAGCATTTTTTTTGTAGGGAAACGGTTATGTCATGTAAAATAAAATATTCATGGCAGATAAAAAGGAGGATAGACAATAGTGAATAACAGAATATCCGTAATGGTAAGCATTGTGCTCGCGATGCTCGTGGCATCGATGGATACAACAATCATGAATACGACGATGCCGATTATTGCCAAAGAACTTGGAGGATTTTCTCTTTACGCGTGGTCGTTTGCTTCCTACATGATCACGACGACCGTTCTTTCTCCAATCGCCGGGAGACTTTCCGACATATTTGGGAGAAAGAAAGTATTTAGCTTCGGCATTATTTTATTTCTAATCGGTTCTCTTCTTTGCGGGATGTCGCAAAATATGGTCCAGCTTGTTGTATTCCGCGCGCTGCAAGGGATTGGCGCCGGTTTTATGATGCCTTTTCCTGCCATCATTGCCGGGGATTTATTTCCAATTGAAAAGCGCGGAAAAATTCAAGCGTTTTTTACGGCAATGTGGGGGATTTCCGCAGTTCTCGCGCCAATGTTAGGAACCTTGTTTGTCGAATACGCATCATGGCGCTGGATTTTTTATGTGAATATCCCGCTTTGCTTGCTTTCCTTGCTCACACTATTGCCATATAAAGAAGTGTACGAACCAAAACGGGCGGTGATTGACTATATTGGAGCGGTATTATTTGCGACCGCGATCAGCCTTTTTCTATTGACGACGGTAGTCGAAAGCAACCATTGGATGTATGGCGGCATTGGCGCTGTGTTATTAGTTATTTTTTACTTATATGAAAAAAAGCAAACGTCTCCGCTTGTTCCATTGACGCTCGTGCAGCATAAAACGTTAAAATGGATGAACATGAACGGATTTGTCAGCTGTGTCGCTTTATTTGGCACGTCTAGCTACATTCCGCTATTTTTGCAAAATATCGCCCATCAATCGGTGTTTGTGAGCGGTGTCGCCCTTTTAGGCATGTCGATTGGTTGGATGATTGCGGCGGTGCCGGCGGGAAAATGGATTTTGCGCTATGGGTATCGCATTTTATTGATTATCGGAAACGTTCTTCTTGTGCTTTCTGGACTGTTGCTTGCACTTTTAAATGAAAACCACGGATTTTTGTATGTCTTTTTTGTCATGTTCATTCAAGGGCTGTCGTTTGGATTAACATCTACCGTCGGTGTCATCGGCTCGCAGCAGCTTGCTGATGCACATGAAAAGGGAATTGCGACTTCGTTCTTCATGTTTTGCCGCAACATCGGCACAGCCATTGGTGTAACGATTATGGGCGCCTTTTTAACGAAAGCGGCTGATTTTATGACTGGCATCCATCATCTGTTTTTATTTGGATTTATCGGCAGCATTGTGGCTTTATTCACATCGTTTTTCATTCGTGATGAGTCGGAACAGAAAAAAAATAATTTGCTTCGTTCCGGGGAAATGGCCTAAATATTTAACATGATATACCGATAATAAAGAAGGGAGGGTCATTTCCTTCTTTTTTTGTAGATGGGTTGTTAGATGTGAATAAACGGGGGGATCAGATGATGAAGATGACAGTCCGAAAAAAATTGTATGCAGTATTTGCCGCCGTATATATGCTGTTAATCGCGCTCGTTGGTATAGCTTATTATCAGATTTCTACTATTAATGCTAGTTATACGCGTCTTTTAAATGATAAAGTTTCAGATCTTATCAATGTTAAACAGCTAGAAGTTCTGATCCGGCGTGAGCAAGGGAGCATGCGCGGTTATCTGCTTACCGGCGATCAAACGTCATTGACAAATTTTACGAAAGCGCACGATGAATATGAAAAACTAAGCGATGAACTGGAAAAAATGTTGACAAAGACGGAAACAAAAGAGTTGCTAGCACGATTGAATGAGCTGGAACAACAGTTTTACGAACTAGGGCAAAAAACGTTTCAATTAAAACGGGAAAATAATGTGGAGGCTTATACACAGTTAATTACAACAACAGGAAGGGATATTACTACACAATTTGATGAAGCGGCACGACAACTAGTGGAAATCCAGCAAAAAGATATGAATCAGGCTGACAAGGATGCAACGTCAAAAGTGGCATCTATTAAAGTATGGATGATTATTATCGGAGTCATTGCGCTCGCTATTGGCAACCTCCTTACCATTTACATGAGCCGCAATCTTTCTCGTCCGCTCCTCACCCTTTCTAAAGCGGCAAAACGAATCGCCGATGGTGATTTGACTGGGGAGAAAGTTATAATTCGCAACCGCGATGAAATCGGGGAACTGGCGGCATCTTTTAACCAAATGACGAAAAATTTACGTGATGTATTAGAGCAAGTAGCGATGAATGCCGAACAAGTTGCGGCGTCTTCCGAACAATTGACGGCAAGTGCGGAACAGACGAGCAAGGCGACAGAACAAATTGCATTAACGATTCAAAATGTTGCTGCAGGTGTGGAAAAGCAAGTGCAGAGCGTAGAAGAAACATCGGAAACGATCGATCAAATGTCTGAAGGAATTCAGCAAATTTCCGAGCGTGCCCAAAACGTGTCGAAAATTGCGATGCAAACGTCGGAAAAAGCATCGGAAGGCGGAAAAACGATTCAAACAGCTGTTGCGCAAATGAATACAGTAAATGACACCGTTGAACGCCTTGCCGGGATTGTGAAAGGATTAGGAAACCGATCCGAACAAATCGGAAAAATTATCGAAGTGATCAGTGGAATTGCCGAGCAGACGAACCTTTTGGCGTTGAATGCGGCAATTGAAGCGGCACGGGCGGGCGAACATGGACGAGGATTTGCTGTGGTGGCTGATGAAGTTCGGAAATTGGCGGAACAATCCGCACAGTCGGCGCAACAAATTGCTTCATTAATTGCGACGATTCAAGAGGAAACAAATGAGGCGGTTCGCTCGATGGAGACAGTACTGAAAGAAGTAGAAACTGGTACTGGAGCCATCCGCACTTCTGGTGAAGCATTTCAACAAATTCAAACAGCTGTCCACGAAGTCGCGGCACACATTCAAGACGTTTCCGCTTCTGTTCAACAAATGTCAGCCGCTGCGGAACAAGTAGTGCAATCGATGCAGCTAGTGACGCAAATTGCTGAATCTGCCGCGTCTGGAACCCAAGAAGTATCCGCCGCAACAGAAGAACAACTCGCTTCCATGGAGGAAATTTCTGCTTCTGCCGCTTCCTTATCGAAAATGGCGGAAGACGTAAAATCACTTTTAAAACGATTCAACATGTAACGAACGTCCATAACGACGTTCGTTTTATTTTTGAAACGTTTTACCGGACCGACTAACACATTAAATTTTTTTCTATATGTAAATCTTTTGTCCATTTGGATATAATAAATAAATGTACATATTACTGATGGAAGAAAGTAGTGGAATTGCAAATGGGAGAGAAGCTTGTCGTCATCATTGGACCGACCGCTGTAGGAAAAACAAAACTAAGCATCGCTTTAGCCAAGCGGTTAAATGGGGAAATCATCAGCGGGGATTCGATGCAAATTTATAAAGGAATGGATATCGGAACAGCAAAAATTAAACCGGAGGAAATGGAAGGGATTCCGCATCATTTGCTTGACATTAAAGAACCGTGGGAATCGTTTTCCGTCGTCGAATTTCAACAAATTGCCCGCTCGCTTATTCACGAAATTTCCGGGCGTGGGCGTCTGCCGATGATTGTTGGTGGTACAGGGCTTTACATTCAATCCGTCATTTATGATTACCGTTTTTCGGACGCCCCTTCCGATGAAGCGTATCGTCGTCGTTTGCGACAGATCGCCGAGGACAAAGGAGAAATGGTTCTTTATGAGATGCTTAGTGCTATTGATCCGGAAAGCGCAGCGCGAATTCATCCGCGCAACATTCGCCGCGTCATCCGCGCATTAGAAATATATCATTGCACAGGCAAGACGATGACGGAATGGCAGCGCGGGCAAACGAAAAAACTTCTTTATGATGTGGCAATTATTGGGCTAACGATGAAACGCGAGCAGTTATATCGTCGTATTAATGAACGGGTAGATCAAATGATTGCCGAAGGGCTTCTGGAAGAAGCGAAAGCATTATACGACCGTGGCATTCGCGATTGCCAATCCGTCCAAGCGATTGGTTATAAAGAGCTGTATGACTATTTTGATGGGCGAGTTTCCTTAGAAGAAGCGATTGAGCGGCTAAAACAAAATTCACGCCGCTATGCGAAACGTCAGCTGACATGGTTTCGCAATCAAATGCCTGTTCAATGGTTCGATATGACTGATGCAGCAAAGTTTGATGAGAAAGCGGAGGAAATTTTTCAGTACATAGCAGGAAAGCTTCAATTAGAAGCGAATATATAAAAATTAGGTAGAGAGAAAAAGAGGAGGACGTCTCATGAAAAATTCCATTAACATTCAAGACCAGTTTTTAAATCAGTTGCGCAAAGATGGAACACAAGTCACCGTATTTTTGCTAAATGGCTATCAGCTAAAGGGTTACATCAAAGGGTTTGACAATTTTACCGTTTTGTTGGAAGTCCAAGGAAAGCAGCAGCTTATTTATAAGCATGCGATTTCTACGTTCGCGCCGGAAAAAAACGTTCAGTTTGAAACAGAATAATCGGCGTGTCTAAAATTTTTGGACAACAACGCGAACAGCGAAGTGCCCGCCTTTTTAGACGGGCACTTTTTTACGCGTAAAAATCGACCGTGCTGAATAAAATATACAAACTTTTATTTCTTCGGAAATCGCAAAAATAGACAATCGTTAGTAGATGTTGTCGTTTGGTTTCTTTCATTTGGGCGATTGTCACGAATTGGTGATGATGAACGTATACTGATAAAGAACGAGGCGACAAAAAAGGTAGCCATGAAAATGGTGAGGTGAGGTGACGCTCCATTGTCTGAATTAACAATGAACAAGGCAAAAGGTCAAATTAATATTGTGCTCAATTCGAAAAATATTAATCATCTAGTCAAAGAAGATCGGAATGATTTTATTAATTATGAAGAACATCACATATTAAAGGATATTCAAAAAGAACTTGATCAACTTATCGGCCTTGATCATGTAAAAAAAATCATTAAAGAAATTTATGCGTGGCTATATATTAACAAAGTTCGCAAAGAAAATGGGTTAAAATCGAATAAACAAGCACTTCATATGATTTTTAAAGGAAATCCCGGCACAGGAAAAACGACGGTAGCACGTTTATTGGGAAAACTGTTTTTTGAAATGAACGTTCTTTCAAAAGGGCATTTTATTGAGGCAGAACGGGCCGATTTAGTCGGAGAATATATCGGACATACAGCAAACAAGACGAGAGATTTAATTAAAAAGGCGCGCGGCGGCATTTTGTTTATCGATGAAGCGTACTCGCTTGCCCGCGGCGGAGAAAAAGACTTCGGAAAAGAGGCAATCGACACTCTTGTAAAGGGAATGGAAGATTATTGTGATGATTTAGTGGTCATTTTAGCGGGGTATCCGAAAGAGATGGACTATTTTTTATCATTAAATCCAGGTTTGCCTTCCCGCTTTCCATTGACCATCGAATTCCCTGATTATACGGTCGACGAACTAGTGAAAATCGCAAAACAGATGTTGCGTGAACGGGAATACGAATTTACACCGGAAGCGGAACGAAAACTATATTATCATATCGAAGAAGTGTTGGAGGATAAACATCGCGGAAAATTTAGCAACGGGCGCTACGTGCGCAACTTGATTGAAAAAGCAATTCGCAAACAGGCAGTGCGCCTGTTGCGTGAAGGGCGATATGATAAAAAGGAACTAATGTTGATCCGCGATCGGGATCTTATAGTTGGTTCGTAAGCAAGAAGGGGAGTATCTCCCCTTTCTTTTTTTATGCAAAATGAAGGAGTTTTTTATAATATGTAGAATAAAATAAGTAAAGAAAGTGGATTATTAATTTTCAGAATAGTTAGTATATTTATTCCATTATGTATATTCTTTCTATTAATCCAGTAAGATAATAAAGATACTTTAGAACGATAAAGGGGGTATGGCGCTTGTACATGACGATTGGAGAAGTGTTTGCCCAGACGGTGCGGAAATTTCCGAAAAAAGAAGCGGTTGTCGATATGGCGAAGGGACGACGCTATACGTACGAACAGTGGGAAAAAGAAGTGCATCGCCTTGCGAACGCGCTTTTAGAAGCTGGTGTTCAAAAAGGCGATCGTGTATCGACCGTTTTGTTCAACACATTGGAACTTGGCACGGCATTTTTTGCTTGCGCAAAAATTGGCGCGATTTTCAATCCGGTTAATTTTCGTTTGAAATCAAAAGAAATCGCTTACATTTTAGAAGATGCGACACCGAAAGTCGTGTTGTTTGAAAAAGCGGTCGAACCGCAAATTGCAAGCATTCATCATGAGTTCCCGCACATTTTGTTTTGGTACATCGACGATGATACGCCATCTTATGCCGCCAACTACCACGCTCTGGTCAGCAATGCGCAAACAACAGCTCCATCGATTGAAGTGTTCGAAAGTGACATTTACGCGATGATGTATACGAGCGGAACAACCGGCAGACCAAAAGGAGTGCTGCACCGCCATCGTGATATGATTGAACAAAGCATGATTTGCAATGCGGTCATGCGCATTCGCGATGCGGACCGCGGGCTTGTCAGCGCCCCAATGTTTCATTGTGCGGAGTTGCATTGCTGCTTTTTGCCGCGCGTTCACGCGGGTGCCGCGAATATCATTCTTCATCATTTTGATCCGAAGCTGGTATTAAAAACGATTGAACAAGAAAAAATTACGTTGTTGTTCGCCGCACCGACGATGTGGAATATGCTTTTGCAAGAGAATCTTAACGATTACGATTTATCATCGCTTCGCCTCGGATTGTACGGCGCCGCCCCAATGGCTCCTGTTCTTGTCAAAGAATGTAAAGAACGGTTAGGCATTGACCTTATTCAAGCGTACGGCATGACGGAAATGGGGCCGGCGGTGACGTTTTTGCTGGAAGATGAACAGTTGACAAAAGCCGGTTCTGCCGGGCGCGCCTGCCTAAATCATGAAGTTCGTATCGTCAAGCCGCGGGAAGATGGCCCATCCGACCCGGATGACGTGCTTCCGCCGGGAGAAGTCGGCGAAATTATTATGAGAGGACCGTGTATGATGGTCGGCTATTACAATCGGGAGGAAGCGACCGCAAAGGCGATGTATAAAGGCTGGTATCATTCCGGAGATTTAGGCTATATGGATGAAGAGGGATATTTGTATGTCGCGGACCGCGTCGATGACATGGTTATCAGCGGCGGGGAAAACGTTTACCCGCGTGAAGTCGAAGATGTGTTACACGAACATCCTGGCGTGCTCGATGTCGCTGTTGTCGGCGAGCCGGATGAAATATGGGGAGAAAAAGTCGTTGCGTTTGTTGTGAAGAAAGATCCGAATGTAACGGAGGAGGACTTGGAGCAATTTTGCAAAAATAGCGATCGTCTTGCCCCTTACAAACGGCCGCGCGCATATTATTTTGTCGATGCCTTGCCGCGAAACGCAAGCGGGAAAATCCAAAAGTTTTTGCTTCGCGAGCAAATGAAAAACGCTGCCAAAAGCTGAAAGCGAGGGGATGTGATGACAGCCTCATATTTACGCGAAGAACATCATATTTTCCGTGATGCCTTTCGCAAATTTTTAGAAAAAGAAGCATACCCATACTATGACGAATGGGAAAAGAAAGGAATCATTCCCCGTTCGTTTTGGACGAAAATGGGGGAAAACGGCTTTCTCTGTCCGTGGGTTGATGAGGAGTACGGCGGTTTCAACGCTGATTTTGCGTATTCGGTAGTGATCAACGAGGAATTAGAAAAAGTTGGGGCGAGCATGGTCGGCATCGGCTTGCATAACGATATTGTCGTTCCGTATCTCGCTTCTTACGGTACGGAAGAACAAAAGCGAAAGTGGCTTCCAAAATGTGTATCCGGTGAAATCATTACCGCGATCGCGATGACCGAGCCGGGAGCAGGGTCGGATTTGGCGGGGATTTCCACAACGGCAATTAAAGACGGCGATTACTATATCGTCAACGGGCAAAAAACGTTTATTACAAACGGCATTCATGCGGACTTAGTGGTCGTTGCCTGCAAAACGAATCCAAATGCTAAACCACCGCATAAAGGCATCAGCCTTCTTGTTGTTGAGCGCGATACCCCAGGATTTACGCGCGGACGAAAGCTTGACAAAGTCGGGCTGCACGCACAAGATACGGCAGAATTGTTTTTTAATGACGCAAAAGTGCCAAAAGAAAACTTGCTTGGAGAAGAAGGAAAAGGATTCTATTACTTAATGGAAAAGCTGCAGCAAGAACGGCTTGTTGTGGCGATTGCCGCGCAAACGGCAGCGGAAGTAATGTTTGAATTGACAAAGCAGTACGTAAAGCAGCGGTCCGCATTTGGAAAACGAATTAGCGAGTTTCAAACCGTCCAATTCCGACTTGCCGAAATGGCAACGGAAATTGCCATTGGCCGAACGTTTGTCGACCGTGTCATTGAAGAGCATATGCAAGGGAAGAATGTGGTGACACATGTTTCGATGGCGAAATGGTGGATTACGGAAATGGCGAAACGAATCGCTGCGGAAAGCATGCAGTTGCATGGCGGCTATGGGTATATGGAAGAATACGAGATTGCTAGACGCTACCGAGATATTCCGGTCAGCGCGATTTACGCTGGGACGAATGAAATGATGAAAACGATTATTGCAAGAACCTTAGATTTATAGAAAGAAGGTGACGATGTGTTAGACGGAGTAACGGTCATCGATTTTTCCCACTACCTTCCCGGTCCATTCGCCAGCCTGCGTTTGGCTGATTTAGGAGCAGAAGTCATCAAAATTGAACCGAAAACGGGAGATATGATGCGTTCACTTTCGGAGGAGTGTGTGTTTCGCGCAAACAATGCAGGCAAAAAAAGCATTGCCCTTGACTTAAAAAACGAAAAAGATTTACAGATGGCAAAACAGCTTATCCGCAAGGCCGATGTCATCATTGAAAGCTTCCGTCCGGGAGTGATGAAACGGCTTGGTTTAAGTTACGAAGATGTCTCTGCAATCAACGAAACGATCATTTACTGTTCGATTAGCGGCTTCGGTCAACAGAGCAAGTATAGTTTACTTGGAAGCCACGATTTAAATTATATGGCGATTACCGGCGTGTTGGCGCAGCTAAAAGACAAAGACGGGCGCCCTGTTCATCCGGCGATTACGCTTGCCGATTTGATCGGGAGCATCCATGCTGTCGAACAAATCGTCGCCGCGTTATATCACCGTGAACGAACCGGAAAGGGAACGTATATTGATCTTTCGTTAGTCGATGGATTGCTTTCGATAATGACGAATCATTTTGTCATCGAGCATGATACAGGGAGAAAAAACGGCATCGATGTGCTTGCCGGCACGATCGTTTGTTACCACTTGTATGAAACGAAAGATGGACGATATGTGAGCCTTGCGGCGCTTGAGAAAAAATTTTGGGAAAACTTTTGCCATGCTGTCGAAAAGCCAGAATGGATCTCCTACCATTATTCGCCCGCAAGCGAAGAAAATCCAATTTTTCGTGAGATTGTTCATCTATTTCAAACAAAAACGCTTCAAGAATGGATCGAATTTAGCCAAACGGTCGATTGCTGCCTTGCTCCTGTGTTGGAAACAGATGAAGCGAAATCGTTATTTGCAAGCGACAGCTACCGGAAGATGATTCATATTGCCGGCCGGCGCATAGAAGTGGCGATCCGTTATGACGAAACATTATTACAAAAACGAAAAAAGGCGCCGTCACTGAATGAACATGGAGACCAATTACGAAAGAGGGAGTGATGCATGATGATGAATGTGCCATTAAACATTTCGATGATGTTAGAAAGAGCGGAAATGTTCTTTCCGGCTAAACAAGTCGTTTCCCGTATGAAACGTGGCATTGTCCGCCATACATATAAAGAAATCGGTGAGCGGACAAGAAGGCTTGCCAGCGCACTGGCAAACTTGGGCGTTTCCGTCGGCGACCGCGTCGGGACGTTTGCCTGGAATCATCATCGTCATTTGGAAGCGTATTTTGCGATACCAGGAATCGGTGCGGTGCTGCATACGATTAATATCCGTCTGTCGCCGCAGCATATCGCCTATATTATTAACCATGCTGATGACCGCGTGCTGCTGATTGATGATGATTTGCTTCCGTCCATTGAAGCGGTGAAAGAGGATATTCCAAACGTTCGTGCGTTTATCATCATGACAGATGACAAAGAGCTTCCAGAAACGACTCTTTCTCCGGTTTACCATTACGAAAAACTATTGGAACAAGGAGATCCGAAATTTCCGTTTAAAAAAGATCTAGATGAATACCAGCCGGCCGGAATGTGTTATACATCAGCAACAACTGGAAATCCAAAAGGGGTTGTATATACGCATCGCAGCACGGTACTGCACAGCATGGCGCTTGGATTAGCAGATACAAAAGGATTATCGGAAAAAGACGTAGCGATGCCGGTTGTACCGATGTTCCATGTCAATGCATGGGGCATTCCATTTGCAGCGACATGGTTTGGTGCAACATTAGTCATGCCTGGACCGGCATTTACGCCGAAAGTATTGGCAGAATTAATTGAAACAGAAAAAGTGACCGTGACTGCGGGAGTGCCGACTATTTGGCTCGGTTTGTTGCAAGAATTAGAAAAAGGAAACTATGATGTAAGCAGTTTAACGCGGATCGTATGCGGCGGTTCGGCGGCGCCAAAAGGAGTGATCCGCGCGTTTGAAGAAAAATATAAAGTTCCGTTTATTCACGCCTATGGCATGACAGAAACAAGCCCGCTCGTTCTAGTATCGCGTCCAAAAAGCTATCAGCAAAACTTGCCTTATGAGGAACAATTAGAATTCCGTGCAAAACAGGGCATTCTTGTCCCAGGTGTGGAAATGAAAGTGATTGGCAAGGACGGGGAGGTGCGCTGGGACGGAAAAGAAATGGGTGAGCTATGTTTGCGCGGCCCGTGGATTGCCGCTGAATATTATAATGACGACCGGACAAAAGAGGCGTTCCGTGACGGATGGCTGCATACAGGGGATGTCGTCAATGTCGATGAAGAAGGGTTTGTCAAAATTGTGGACCGCACGAAAGATGTGATTAAAAGCGGTGGAGAGTGGATTTCTTCCGTTGATTTAGAAAATGCGTTAATGGCGCATGAAGCGGTGTTTGAAGCGGCGGTTGTCGCCGTGCCGCATCCGAAATGGCAAGAACGCCCGATTGCATGTGTCGTTTTAAAAGAAGGGAAAACAGTGACGAAAGAAGAACTTTATGACTTTTTGCGGCCGCAGTTTACAAAATGGTGGCTGCCGGATGACATTGTCTTTATGAAAGAAATACCGAAAACGAGCGTCGGGAAATTTTTAAAACGGAAGCTGCGTGAAGAACTGCAAAACTATTATTCTAGTACGAATGCTCAATAATGAA
Source organism: Parageobacillus sp. G301 (assembly GCF_030268025.1). Lineage (NCBI taxonomy): Bacteria > Bacillati > Bacillota > Bacilli > Caryophanales > Anoxybacillaceae > Parageobacillus > Parageobacillus sp. G301. The sequence goes on along the minus strand of NZ_BSDB01000001.1, from coordinate 981,977 downwards.
AACGTTTTACTAACAAAAATGATGCGGATCAACTCGACTTTGAATGGAGGGGACGTTATGGCAAAAACGATTGCAGTGGTTGGTGCTGGATTAATGGGAAGCGGCATTGCCCAGTCGGTAGCGATGGCGAAAAAAAGCGTCCGTTTATACGATATTTCCGAAGAGGCCCTTGAGAAAGGGCTTGCTTCGATTCAAAAAAGCTTGTCCCGGTTTGTGAAAGCGGGAAAATTATCCGAACAAGATGCGCAGCAAACGTTGCAGCGCATTCGCACTGGCACTGATTTGCAAGAAGTGGTGGAGGAGGCGGATGTCGTCATTGAAGCGGTGCCGGAAGATTTATCGTTAAAGAAAGACGTATTTCAGAAGTTAGACCGTTATACGAAGCGGGAGGCCATCTTAGCGACGAACACATCAGAATTAAGCGTGACAGCGATTGCCGCGGCGACGGCAAGACCGGATAAAGTGATCGGCATGCATTGGTTTAATCCGGCCCCTGTTATGAAGCTGATTGAAATCGTTAAAGGAGAGACGACATCGGATGAAACGGTAGCTGCTATTCAACAGTTGTCCGAAGAAATCGGCAAAGAAACGGTCGTTGTCAAAGACCGACAAGGGTTTGTCACGACAAGAGCGATTGCCGCACATATGATCGAGTGCATCCGCATGTATGAAGAAGGGGTCGCATCCGCCGAGGATATTGATAAAGCGGTTCGCCTTGGGTTGAACTATCCGATGGGGCCGCTGGAGCTAGCCGATATGGTCGGGTTAGACACAATGCTGTTTGTTAGCGAAAATTTAACCGAAGCTTACGGAGACCGTTTCCGGGCGCCGCAAATTTTGCGCAAGCTTGTCGAAGCAGGACATTTAGGAAGAAAAACAGGAAAAGGATTTTATACGTACAACGAATAGACGCAAGGAGGAACACTGATGAGAGAAGTTGTCATTGTCGAAGCGGTGCGCACGCCAGTCGGCAAGCGAAACGGCGTGTTCCGCAACGTACATCCCGTTCATTTAGCGGCGATTGTGCTCGATGAAGTCGTAAGAAGAGCGGGAATCGAAAAACGGCTTGTCGAAGATATTGTGATGGGATGTGTCACGCCCATTGCAGAGCAAGGATACAATATTGGGCGGCTTGCTGCGCTGGAGGCGGGATTTCCGATCGAAGTGCCAGCCGTGCAAATCAATCGGATGTGCGGGTCAGGACAGCAGGCGATTCATTTTGCTGCCCAAGAAATTCGCTCTGGCGATATGGATATTACGATTGCTGCCGGCGTCGAAAGCATGACGAAGGTGCCGATTTTAAGCGATGGAAACGAAAAAACGATTCCGCCGTCGCTGCATGAAAAATATGAATTTGTTCATCAAGGAATTTCCGCGGAATTAATCGCCGAAAAGTACGGGCTGACGCGCGAGCAGCTGGACGCATATGCATACGAAAGCCATCAGCGCGCGATTCGGGCGCAAGAACAAGGAATATTTGATCAAGAAATCGTGCCTGTGGAAGGTTTGGATAAAGAAGGGAACGCCATAATGGTAACAAAAGATGAAGGGCCGCGTCGGGATACATCGCCAGAAGCGCTCGCTTCACTGCAGCCTGTCTTTCGTAAAAATGGAAAAATTACAGCCGGCAATGCGAGTCAAATGAGCGATGGGGCGGCTGCGGTGCTATTAATGGAAAAAGAAACAGCGTGGAAGCTTGGCGTAACGCCAAAAGCGAAGATCATCGCGCAAACGGTCGTCGGCTCCGATCCGACATATATGCTTGACGGTGTGATTCCGGCAACAAAAAAGGTGCTTCAAAAAGCGGGGTTAACGATTGATGATATCGATTTAATCGAAATTAACGAAGCATTTGCTCCTGTTGTATTAGCGTGGCAAAAGGAAATCGGCGCTCCGTTTTCCAAAGTGAACGTAAACGGCGGCGCCATTGCGCTCGGCCACCCGTTAGGAGCGACCGGTGCGAAATTAATGACATCGCTCGTTTACGAACTCAAACGGCGAAATGCCAAATACGGATTGCTGACGATTTGTATCGGTCACGGGATGGCTACCGCAACCATCATCGAACGGCTGTAACAAAAACCGGCGCTATCAATGCGCCGGTTCTTTTTAGTACTGATCCATGGATTGATTCCGCAATGAACGATGCGGAAGTTTCCAATTATACGTGTACGATAAAATTCTTAAAATCGTGACAACAACAAACAATATATAAAGCTCGACGGGGGTGGAGGCAAGTTTTGTTCCGACCGCTGCGCCGGCGACAATCGCCCATGCCGCGTAAATCTCCGAGCGGAGCACTAGCGGTTTTCTGCCGGCAAGGATGTCACGGATAATCCCGCCGCCGCTTCCCGTGAGCACCGCGGCAACAATCACCGCGCTTAACGGATGGTTCATTTTTACAGCATAAAGCGCTCCTTGGATGGCAAACGCCGAAAGACCGAGCGCATCAAAAAAATTTCCCCACCGTTTCCAATGTACCAATGTTTTTTGTGGAAATAAATAAACGATGGTCATTGCCAATAACGCGATAAGAAACAACGTTCCTTGCTCCCATAACGCTGATACTGGCACGCCGATTAACAAATTGCGAATGGCGCCGCCGCCAAACGCGGTGACGATGCCAAGAATGTAAACGCCAAGTAAATCATACTCTTCTTCCATAGCGACAATCGCACCGCTAATCGCAAAGGCAATCGTGCCAATGATGCTTAACACTTCCCATGTCATAAGTGCATTCCTTTCATTCTCGTTGTACGGTAACATTGTACGGTGATATAAACGGAAAATCAATCCTTCAAACTACATCGATATGATGACAAGTGTATGCTCGTTATAATAGCGATTTGCGGCAAGATTTGTTATGATGGATGCAGGTTGAGTTACGCTGATGGAAAGAAGGTGCTGCATTGAACGAACGCGAAAAAGTGATTTTAGTCGGGTGTCAACTTCCCCATATCGATGATGAACGGTTTTTTTATTCCATGGAAGAATTAGCGTCGCTAGTGCATACCGCTAACGGCGAAGTCATCATGACCGTTACGCAAAAGCGGGAAGCGATCCATCCAGCGACATATATCGGAAAAGGAAAAGTAGAAGAACTTGCTCACCTTGTCGAACAATTAGAGCCAGATGTCGTTATTTTTAATGATGAATTATCACCGAGTCAAAACCGTAACTTGTCAAGGCAGCTATCCGTACGCATTATTGACCGGACACAGCTTATTTTAGATATATTCGCGCAACGCGCACGTTCCAAAGAGGGAAAACTGCAAGTAGAGCTTGCTCAATTGCAATATTTATTGCCGCGTTTAAGCGGACAAGGAGCGGAGTTGTCTCGCCTTGGCGGCGGGATCGGAACAAGAGGACCGGGGGAAACAAAGTTAGAAACGGACCGCCGGCATATTTATCGGCGCATCGATGAAATTAAAACACAATTGAAATTGGTTGCCGAACATCGCGAGCGATACCGGGAACGCCGCAAAAAAAATCACGTTTTTCAAATTTCTCTTGTCGGTTATACGAACGCGGGAAAATCGACGCTGTTTAATCGCTTGACTGATGCGGATTCATTCGAAGAAAATTTATTGTTTGCCACCCTTGACCCGCTGACGAGAAAAATAACACTTCCAAGCGGCTATACCGCGCTCTTAACGGATACGGTCGGTTTTATTCAAGATTTGCCGACAACGTTAGTAGCGGCGTTTCGTTCCACGCTCGAGGAGGTAAAAGAAGCAGACTTAATTTTGCACGTTGTCGATTCATCGAATCCAGATTATTACAATCATGAACAGACGGTTTACGAATTGCTCGATGAGCTGGGCGTCTCCTCCATTCCGATCGTTACCATCTACAACAAACGGGATATTGCTCATCGCAACTTTGTGCCAAGTACAAAAACAGATGCAATTATCATCAGCGCTTTTAACGAGCACGATTTACACAGACTGCGGCAATTTATCGAAGAGACGATGATGAAGCAAATGGTTTATTATCATGTATCGATTCCGAGCAATGAGGGGAGACTGCTTGCTCAGTTAAAAGCGGAAACGATTTTACGTGAGTTGCATTATAATGAAGAAAGCGGTATGTATGAATGTAAAGGCTATATGATGCCAAAACATCCGTTATATGGACAATTGCGACAATATCAATAATAGAAAGGGTCATCATATGTTCACACAGTTACGACATGGAGAAAAAATCTCTGCACTGGTGAAAGAAATCGAAGCACAAATTGCACCAATCCACAAAGAAATTGATGAACGGATCGATATTAATCAATATCGGGTATTAGAAAGTTTTCGGCGTCATAAAGTGAGTGACAGTCATTTCATTCCATCAACAGGGTATGGATATGATGACATCGGCCGAGATACGCTCGAACAAATATATGCGGACGTATTCGGCGCCGAAGCGGGAATTGTCCGCCCGCAAATTATTTCAGGAACACATGCGATTTCCATTGCTTTATTCGGCATTCTCAGACCGGGCGATGAGCTGCTTTATATTACCGGAAACCCATATGATACGTTAGAAGAAATTGTTGGCATTCGCGGCAGCGGTGTCGGCTCATTAAAAGAATTTCATATTCATTATCAAAGTGTGCCGCTGACAACAGAAGGCCGAGTTGACTTTGATGCTGTCAAAAACGCGATTAATGAGCGGACAAAAATGATCGGCATTCAGCGTTCGAGAGGATATGCTACGCGGCCATCATTTACGATTGAAGAAATAAGCGAAATGATCTCGTTTGTAAAAGCGATCAAGCCGGATGTCGTTGTCTTCGTCGACAATTGTTATGGCGAATTTGTCGAAGAAAAAGAACCATGCCACGTTGGTGCAGACTTAATGGCGGGATCGCTGATTAAAAATCCCGGCGGAGGACTTGCGAAAACGGGAGGATATATCGTTGGAAAAAAACAATATGTGCAGGCATGCTCGTATCGCATGACTTCTCCGGGCATCGGCGCCGAAGCGGGCCCTACTTTATATAGCTTACATGAAATGTATCAAGGGTTTTTCTTAGCCCCTCATATCGTTGGCCAAGCGTTAAAAGGAGCGGTTTTTACAGCGGCGATGCTTGAACGAATTGGTTTAAACACGCAGCCGTCTTGGGATGCGAAGCGGACTGATTTAGTTCAGTCAGTACAATTTGAGGATCCAGAACAAATGATCGCGTTTTGCCAAGCGATACAATTTTCCTCTCCGGTAAACGCACATTTTACTCCGTACCCAAGCTATATGCCCGGCTATGAAGACGACGTCATTATGGCGGCAGGAACGTTTATTCAAGGAGCGAGCATTGAATTAACTGCGGACGGTCCGATTCGGCCTCCATATGTTGCTTATGTACAAGGAGGATTAACATATTCTCATGTGAAAATCGCTATTTGTACGGCGATTGATCAGCTAATGGAAAAACGATTAATTTCTTTGTAAGGAAATCTAACATTTCATTGACATATATTCTAACGTGATGTAAAATTAAATATCATAAGCGAGGAGGAATTGGCATGAATAGCAATATTCGTCGTTCCATGCCATTGTTTCCGATTGGGATAGTGATGCAATTAACAGAATTGTCTGCCCGTCAAATCCGTTATTACGAGGAGCATGGCCTTGTTTCTCCAGCACGCACAGAAGGGAATCGCCGTTTATTTTCACTAAACGATATCGATCGTCTTCTTGAAATTAAGGACTTGATTGATCAGGGAGTAAACTTGGCCGGCATCAAGCAAATTTTTGCAGCGCGACAATCGGATAAGAATAAAGAACAAACGGAAAAAGTGGAAAAAGTGGTGAACCAAAGATTATCCGATGAGGAATTGCGCGAAATTTTGCGAACGGAACTCATGCAAGCGGGCCGATTTCATCGTGCATCACTACGCCAAGGAGATCTCGCTCGCTTCTTTCATTAATAATCGTTCGTCATAAAATTGGGAGCCGGGGAGGAGTTTAGAAATGGCAAAGTACACAAGAGAAGACATTATGCGCATCGTCAAAGAAGAAAACGTCAAGTATATCCGTCTGCAATTTACCGATATTCTTGGCACTGTCAAAAACGTAGAAATTCCAATCAGCCAGCTAGAAAAAGCGCTAGACAACAAAATGATGTTCGACGGTTCATCGATCGAAGGATTTGTCCGTATCGAAGAATCGGATATGTACTTATATCCTGATTTAGATACGTTCGTTATTTTCCCATGGACGGCGGAAAAAGGAAAAGTAGCCCGCTTTATTTGTGACATCTATAATGCAGATGGTACTCCGTTTGAAGGGTGTCCGCGCTATAACTTAAAGCGGATGTTAAAAGAGATGGAAGCGCTCGGATTTACCGCTTTCAATCTAGGTGCAGAACCAGAATTCTTCCTATTTAAACTCGATGAAAATGGGCGTCCTACCCTTGAATTGAACGACCAAGGCGGTTATTTTGACTTGGCGCCAACCGATTTAGGAGAAAACTGTCGTCGTGATATCGTTCTCGAATTAGAAGAAATGGGATTTGAAATTGAAGCTTCACACCATGAAGTGGCGCCTGGCCAGCACGAAATTGACTTTAAATACGCCGATGCGGTAAAAGCGTGCGACGACATTCAAACATTTAAGCTTGTTGTCAAAACCATTGCACGCAAACACGGTCTTCACGCGACATTTATGCCGAAACCAATCTTCGGCATTAACGGTTCTGGAATGCACTGCAATTTATCTTTATTTAGAAATAATGAAAACGCGTTTTTCGATCCAAATGGCGACTTGCAATTAAGCGATACGGCGCTTCAATTTATTGCCGGTGTGCTGAAACATGCGCCAAACTTTACGGCAGTGACAAACCCAACGGTGAACTCATACAAACGTCTTGTTCCTGGATATGAAGCGCCATGTTATGTTGCATGGTCCGCTCGCAACCGCAGCCCGCTGATCCGTATTCCAGCTTCACGGGGAATGAGCACGCGCATTGAGGTGCGCAGCGTGGATCCATCGGCAAACCCTTATTTAGCAATGGCGGTATTGTTAGCAGCTGGACTAGACGGAATTAAAAACAAATTAACTCCTCCGGCTCCAGTGGACCGCAACATTTACGTGATGACAAAAGAAGAACGCCTAGAAGAAGGAATTGTTGACTTGCCAGCGACATTGGCGGAAGCGCTCGAAAACTTAAAATCGGACGAAGTAATCGTTCAAGCCCTCGGAAAACATCTATTCGAACATTTCGTCGAAGCGAAAGAAATCGAATGGGATATGTTCCGAACTGCTGTTCATCAATGGGAACGCGATCAATATATGGAACTCTATTAAAAGGCAAAAGGCTATCTCGCTTCATGCGAGATAGCCTTTGTTTGTATAAATGCTTAGTGAATGACGCGATAGACGCCGATTACTTTGCCGAGAATCGTGCAATCGCGGACGATAATTGGTTCTAAATTAGAGTTTTCCGGCTGCAGGCGAATATGATCTTTCTCTTTAAAAAACCGCTTTACCGTTGCCTCATTGTCTTCCGTCATTGCTACAACGATATCTCCGTTATCCGCGGATTGCTGTTGGCGCACAATCACATAATCTCCATCTAAAATACCTGCTTCAATCATGCTGTCTCCCATCACTTCAAGCATAAAAACGTGATCTCCCGATGAAACGAGCCGTTTCGGCAGCGGAAAATAATCTTCAATGTTTTCAATGGCTGTAATCGGCTGACCGGCCGTCACTTTGCCGATGATCGGCACTGAGATGACATCGTCTGTTTGATTGGAAGTAGAAAAATCTGCATCCAAAATTTCAATGGCTCGCGGCTTTGTTGGATCGCGGCGAATATATCCTTTGCTTTCGAGACGTGCTAAATGCCCGTGTACGGTGGAGCTGGAAGCAAGTCCGACTGCTTCGCCGATTTCGCGGACAGAAGGAGGGTAGCCCTTTGTTTTTACTTCTTTTTTAATAAAATCCAAAATTTGCTGTTGCCGCTTTGATAGTTTCGTCATCCTACACACCTCTTACCACATCATTTGTTTACATTATAGCATGCAGGCATAAAAAAAACAAACATAAGTTCGAAATTTATATTGACACAAACAAATGTTCCTCATTATAATGAGGATAAAACCGAACAAACATTCTTAAGAGGTGGGATAACATGAAACGCATGTTTGTGCATTATATTATTTTTTCGGCGCTTTTATTGATGGTAATTGGGGCATTTTTATACGCGAATAAACCGATAGAAAAAGACAAATATATGGAAATTACGGTCGCATCGGGAGACACGCTATGGAAGCTGGCAAAGGAATATGAAGGACAACATCAACTTTCGACAACGGAATTTATTAACTGGGTGATCGATGTCAATCATTTGTCGAGCCAACGAATTGTCGCCGGTGAAAAAATTGTTATTCCTGTGTTAAAATCAAAAGAAGACAAATCGTTAGTCGTCAGCAAATAAAATCATGGAGTGGTTAAAGTGAAAGCGGTTATTTACTGTCGTGTCAGCACAGATAAGGGAGAGCAGGAGACATCGCTGGAACGCCAGAGAGAAGAGCTGGAGCTTCTTGCGGAAAAGCACGGCTTTGAAGTAGTGAAAGTCATTATGGAACAAGCAAGCGGCTATGAAGTAGACAGAGACGGTGTGTTTGACTTGCTTTCCACGTTGAAAGAGCAGCGGATTGATGCGCTTCTTATCCAAGATGAAACAAGATTGGGACGCGGCCATGCAAGAATCGCACTTCTCCACTGCATTCAAAAAGAGGGAGTAAAAATATATACGATCACCCATAACGGCGAAATGCAGCTATCAGAGGCGGATTCGATGGTATTAAACATTCTTAGCATTGTCGAAGAGTATCAGCGGAAAATACATAATTTAAAAATTAAGCGCGGAATGAGGCGGGCGATTGAGCAGGGGTACCGGCCTGAGCGAAATTTAAAGCACATTGGCGAAAATGCTGGGAGGGAGCGAATCGATCTCCCTGTCGAAGAAATCGTCCGCCTTCGCCATAACGGTTTGACGTTTGCGGAAATTGCTGCGACATTGCGCGGGTTTGGTTACGATGTTTCGAAAGCGACCGTTCACCGCCGCTATCGAGAATATGTGGATTCTCATTCATCGTCCATATGAAAGTATCGTTAATAAACAATCTTTTCCGTTGCTTTTTTATATAAAGATGCATCCGTTCTTCGTTTGCGGCGGATCTTTTTGCATTCATGGATTTTAAACGTCTTGTCGCAATATGCCCAAGCGTGTGATGAAGCAAGATAGTTGCGATTTCTATTTATGTCCTATAAGATGAGAGCGTAACAATACAATAATAGGTGGAGGCAAACATGTTATCAAAGCAAAAAATGGCACGAATTAACGAGTTGGCCAAAAAGGCGAAATCATCTGGTTTAACAAAGGAAGAAGCGCTTGAACAGCAGCAGCTTCGCCGCGAATACATCCAAGTGTTTCGCAAAGCGATGGAGGATATGTTGCATTCCGTAACGGTTATCGATCCCAATGGCAATGATGTGACACCAAAAAAATTAAAAGAAAGTCAAAAAAGCCGGTTTCATTAAAAGGCAAAAGAAAGCATCTTAAAACATAAAGATGCTTTCTTTTATAAACTAAAGAAATAAGTTGTACATTTCCTTTCATTTTCTATATGATAGAATTGACACTACGTTGATGAAAGGATGAAAAACATGACGCATACAATCGAAGAATTAGCGATTACGACGATTCGAACATTGTCGATCGATGCCATCGAGAAAGCGAAATCCGGTCATCCAGGAATGCCGATGGGAGCGGCACCGATGGCATATACACTTTGGACGAAATTTATGAATCACAATCCAAGCAATCCGAAATGGTTTAACCGCGACAGATTCGTGTTATCCGCAGGGCATGGATCGATGCTGTTATACAGCCTGCTTCATTTAAGCGGTTACGATGTTTCCATGGAAGATATTAAACAATTCCGTCAATGGGGCAGCAAAACGCCAGGACATCCAGAATATGGTCATACACCAGGGGTAGAAGCAACGACTGGTCCGCTCGGCCAGGGGATTGCAATGGCCGTTGGTATGGCAATGGCAGAGCGCCATTTAGCAGCTACATATAACCGGGAAAATTTTGAAATTATAAACCACTATACGTATGCGATTTGCGGCGATGGCGACTTAATGGAAGGGGTTGCATCTGAAGCTGCATCATTAGCTGGACATTTAAAACTCGGCCGCCTTATCGTTCTTTATGACTCGAACGATATTTCGCTTGACGGAGAATTAAACCTTTCCTTTTCTGAAAATGTAGAACAGCGCTTTAAAGCGTACGGCTGGCAATATTTGCGCGTAGAAGATGGAAATAATATTGAGGAAATCGCTAAAGCCATTGAAGAAGCGAAAGCGGACACGACTCGTCCGACATTGATTGAAGTGAAAACGACCATTGGCTACGGTTCGCCAAATAAAGCCGGAACATCTAACGTACACGGCGCTCCGCTTGGGGCGGAAGAGTTAAAACTTACGAAAGAAGCGTATAAATGGACATTTGAAGAAGATTTTTACGTTCCGCAAGAAGTATATGATCACTTCCGTCAAGTAGTAAAAGAAGCGGGAGAGAAAAAAGAAGCGGAATGGAATGAACTATTTGCCCAGTACGAAAAAGCGTATCCGGATTTGGCGAAACAATTGAAATTAGCGATGAACGGAGAACTTCCAGAAGGATGGGAAAAAGCTCTTCCGGTATATGAAGAAGGAAAAAGCCTGGCAACACGCGCATCTTCTGGAGAAGTGCTAAACGCAATTGCTAAAACGGTTCCGCAATTGATCGGCGGTTCAGCCGACCTTGCAAGTTCCAATAAAACATTAATTAAAGGCGCCGGAAACTTTACTCCAGAAAGCTATGAAGGGCGAAACATTTGGTTTGGCGTGCGTGAATTTGCGATGGGCGCAGCAATGAACGGAATGGCATTACATGGCGGTCTAAAAGTATTCGGCGGTACGTTCTTTGTTTTCTCTGATTATTTGCGCCCTGCCATCCGTCTCGCTGCATTAATGGGCTTGCCAGTGACGTACGTTCTTACGCATGACAGCATCGCTGTTGGCGAAGACGGGCCGACGCATGAGCCAATTGAGCATTTGCCATCGTTGCGCGCGATGCCGAATTTATCAGTCATTCGCCCGGCTGATGCGAATGAAACGGCGGCTGCATGGCGTTTAGCCGTAGAGTCAACCGATCAACCGACCGCATTAGTGTTAACGCGGCAAAATGTCCCGACATTGCCAAATACGGCAGAACGGGCATACGAGGGCGTGAAAAAAGGTGCTTATGTCCTATCTGAGGCGAAAAACGGCAATCCAGAAGCATTATTGCTTGCGTCTGGATCTGAGGTAAGCCTTGCGGTGAAAGCACAACAAGCATTAGCGGAAGAAGGCATTCACGTTTCCGTCATCAGCATGCCATCATGGGATCGTTTTGAAAAACAACCGGATGAGTATAAACAACAAGTGCTTCCGCGTGCAGTGAAAAAACGTTTAGCTATTGAAATGGCAGCTTCGCTCGGTTGGGAGCGTTATGTCGGTGATGAAGGCGATATTTTAGCCATCGACCGCTTCGGAGCTTCCGCACCAGGAGAAAAAATCATGGAAGAATACGGATTTACAGTAGAAAATGTGGTTAAACGAGTAAAAGCATTGCTTGACAAATAACAAGAAAAAGCTGTCTTCGCCTTTTCGGTGGAGACAGCTTTTGTTATGTGAAAAATCGACAATGTTAGCAAAAAAATTTTCCGTTAATAGACATATTTTTCCCTTTTGTTTTCTTATAATAGAAATAAACGAATAGAAGGAACGGGGGATGGGAAATGGTACGCTATTGGATTTATTTGCTAAATGAAGAAGTGGCAAGCTATTATCGCGATCGTACGGAAAAGATTGTCGGACTATTGCGTGAGCATCAATGCGCGAAAGCGCCGTTGAAAAGCATTTGTCGAAAACAAGTCGAATTTATTACCGAACGGTTATCGTTTTCCCGATTGGAATTAGGATTGAAACAATATTTTTCCGGCAACGTCGGCAAAAATTTAGAGCGCAATATGTTTATATTGAAAAATGAAATCGAGGATGAAGCGCTGCTTATCGTGCAAAAGCGCCGCCTACTTCTCGTCACCGACAGTTCATCGATCGCTGACGACATTTTTCGCGCGCTTGCGCAAATTTCCCCTTCTTTTTTAGCGGTCGGCGCTGATTTTGACGACTATGGTTGGCTGACTCCGTTGATGGGCGGAAGAAAATTTGCGTAAATAAAAGATTTTTGTAAGGAAATATTGTATAATACCACATGGTTTAGTACACTGTTAGATAGACAACACGAAGGAGGAAGTAATAGTATGTGGACAACGATTCTCGTTGGTGTTCTAGCGCTTATTGCAGGAACAGCGCTAGGATTTTTCATTGCCCGTAAAACGATGATGAACTACTTAAAGAAAAACCCGCCAATTAATGAACAAATGATTCGGATGATGATGATGCAAATGGGGATGACACCATCCCAGAAAAAAATCAATCAAATGATGAAAATGATGAACAATCAGCTAAAATAAACACGGACAGGCACTCGGAACGGAGTGTCTTTTTATTTTAAATAAACTTTCAAAATTTTTTTATTTTTGCTACAATAATATAGCGCATTTTACGTGACGATGGGAGAGGTTCGATGACGGTATTTCGTGATTTATTTTGGTTTTTTCGTCAGGAGAAAAAAGCATATATAACAGGAATTATTGTACTTTTGATCGTTGCTTTTTTCGAAACGATTCCGCCGAAAGTCATCGGAATTATGATTGATCATATAAAAGAAGGAACGATTACAAAAGCAATTCTCATTCGCTGGATGGTTACTTTGCTTGTTGTTGCCATCGTCCTATATGTATTGCGTTATTGGTGGCGCATTTTAATTTTTGGTTCGGCTGTGAAGTTATCGCGGCAGCTTCGCAATGAGCTGTATGCCCATTTTACGAAAATGTCGCCGTCTTTTTACCAACGGAAACGTATCGGTGATTTAATGGCACATGCGACAAACGATTTACAAGCAATTCAACAAACAGCTGGAATCGGGATATTGACGCTTGTCGATTCATTGGCGTTAGGCAGTTTCGTGCTGGCGACGATGGCATTTACGATAAGTTGGAAATTAACGATCATTAGTTTATTGCCGATGCCGATTATGGCGATTGCGACAAGCCGCTATGGCACGCTTCTGCATCAGCGGTTTTTAAAGGCGCAGGAAGCATTTTCTTCCTTAAACGATAAAGTACAAGAAAGCATAAGTGGAATTCGTGTAATCAAAGCGTTTGGCTATGAGCAAGACGACATTGATTCATTTCGCAAGCAGTCGGAAGATGTCGTTTCGAAAAACATGGCGGTTGCGAGAATCGATGCTCTGTTTGACCCGACGATTTCATTGATCGTTGGCATTTCGTTTTTCTTAGCCGTTATGTTCGGCGCAAAGATGGTCCTTGCCGGTGAATTAACCATCGGCAAGCTCGTATCGTTTACGACGTATCTCGGTTTGTTAATTTGGCCGATGTTGGCGTTTGGTTGGCTGTTTAACATTGTCGAGCGCGGGCGGGCATCGTATGACCGTGTCCGAGCGCTGCTTGACGAGAAAGAGGAAATTCAAGAGGCGGAAAATGCGATTGCTACCCCTCCAACAGGGGATATTGTTTACGATATTCAACAATTTACGTATCCGAATGAAGAAAAACCTGTTTTACGGAATATTCGCTTTCACTTACGGCGGGGTCAGACGCTTGGCATCGTCGGAAAGACAGGGGCGGGAAAGACGACGCTGCTTAAGCTATTGATTCGCGAGTTTGATCAATACGATGGGGAAATTCGTTTCGGAGATCACGAAATTAGCGAATATACATTACATGCGCTTCGTTCGTCGATTGGCTATGTACCGCAAGACCATTTTTTGTTTTCTGCTACGGTGCGGGAAAATATTGCATTTGCCTGCCCGGAAGCGAGTGAAGAAGATGTGATAAAAGCGGCAAAATTAGCGAATATTCACGAGGATATCGAACAGTTTGCCGACGGCTATGAAACGATTGTTGGGGAAAGAGGAGTTTCGCTTTCCGGCGGACAAAAGCAGCGCATTTCGATCGCTCGTGCTTTACTTTTAAATCCGGAAGTGCTTATTTTAGATGATTCGTTATCAGCGGTGGATGCTAAAACGGAAGAGCGGATTTTGACAGCTTTAAAAGAAAATCGCGCTGGAAAAACGACGATTATTACCGCACATCGGCTTAGCGCGATTCAGCACGCTGATTTAATTCTTGTGTTAGAAGAAGGGTGCATCGCGCAAATGGGAACACACGAAGAACTAATGAGAGAAGGCGGCTGGTACCGCAATATGTATGAACGGCAACAGCTTGAGTCATTAGTGGAACAGGGAGGGGAAGTATGGAAAATAAATCGTTAACACCAAAAGAACAACGGCAAGTTTTATGGAGATTGTTATCGTACATGAAATTATACAAACAAGATACCATGCTTGCCTTTATATTGCTTGTGCTGGCAACGGCCGGAGAACTCATCGGACCGTATTTAGTAAAAATATTTATCGACGATTATTTAACACCGCGGCGCCTTGATTTTGCGCCACTATTTTGGCTTTCGGCAGCATATATCGGTGTTTTGCTCCTTAAAACGATCATTTCCTACTTTCAACTCGTTAAATTTCAAGAACTGGCGTTAAAGGTCATCCAGGCGCTAAGGATGGACGTGTTTACGAAAGTGCACCAGCTCGGGATGCGCTATTTTGATCAGACGCCAGGCGGAAGCATTGTGTCGCGCGTGACGAACGATACGGAAGCGATCAAAGACATGTTTGTTAGTGTACTTGCCGCTTTTATTCAAAATGGCGTATTTGTGATTGGCGTATTTATTGCGATGTTTGCGTTAAACGTACAACTAGCCGTATATTGTTTATTTATCTTGCCGGTTATTATTTGGATTATGAAATTGTATCGTCATTACAGCTCGATTTTTTATAAAGACATGCGTGAACGTCTCAGCGAATTAAATGCGAAACTAAACGAATCGTTGCAAGGGATGGCAGTTATTCAAGTGTTTCGCCAGCAAAAACGGCTTCGCGAAGAATTTTCGCAAATTAACGACAAACATTACGCCGCAGGCATGAAAAATATTAAAATCGACGGTTTGTTATTGCGTCCTGCGATCGATTTCGTTTACATCGTATCGATTATGGTTGTTCTTAGCTTTTTTGGAATTTCCGCGATGGAAAGCCCGGTGGAGATCGGGGTGTTGTATGCGTTTGTCAACTATTTGGAGCGTTTTTTTGAACCAGTGACGCAAATGATGATGCGTCTTTCCCTATATCAGCAGGCAATCGTTTCCGCTTCACGCGTATTTGCGCTTCTTGATCATGAAGAGTTGGCGCCGAAGAACGCGGAAAAATCGAAAGCATCGATTACAGAAGGTAAGATTGAGTTTCGCGATGTTAGTTTTTCGTATGACGGAAAACGGGATGTGCTCAAGCATATTTCGTTTGCCGCCAAACCAGGTGAGACCGTTGCGCTTGTTGGTCATACCGGCAGCGGAAAAAGCTCGATTATTAATTTGTTAATGCGGTTTTACGAATTTGACCGCGGTGATATTCTCATTGATGGTGTATCGATTCGCGATTACACGAAGGAAGAGCTCCGTAAAAATATCGGCCTCGTTCTACAAGATCCATTTTTGTTTTATGGAACCATTAAAGACAACATTCGCATGTACAACCAATCTTTAACGGATGAACAGGTGAAAAGCGCTGCTCGTTTCGTGCAGGCGGACTCATTTATTGAAAAACTTCCGGACAAATACGATCACCAAGTAGTAGAAAGAGGATCTACTTTTTCTAGTGGGCAGCGGCAGTTAATTTCGTTTGCCCGAACCATTGCGGTAAATCCAAAAATACTCGTGTTGGATGAAGCGACTGCCAATATCGATACAGAAACAGAAGAAGCGATCCAAGAAGCGCTCGCAAAAATGCGGAAAGGTCGAACGACGATTGCGATTGCCCACCGTCTTTCCACGATTCAAGATGCTGACCAAATTCTCGTCCTTCATCGCGGGGAAATTGTGGAGAGGGGAACACATCAAGAGTTGCTAGCACAAAAAGGGTTATATTATAAAATGTATTTATTGCAAAACGGACTAATAGATGTCGAAGAATATGCGTAAAAAAGCGCTTCTCACGCTATGGACGAGGAGCGCTTTTTTGCTTATAGTTTTGTTTGTTATACGTGTTTAAAAGTGAATCAAGCTCCCGGCTCACTTGAATCGTCACGGTTGAGTTCAATCCGTTTTTTGCGACTGCTTCAATCAATTCCATCCGCTTTTTTTCAATTAAAATTAAAATTTCTTTGTTCGGCACAGAGGAACAAGTCCTTTCTTTTAAAATTTTTACAGGTGTATTGTATACTATTTTACCAATAAATTCAAAAGAGCAAAATTGAAAAAGAAAAAAGCATGGTCGTTCATAGGTTACTAATAATGATATTTTTGCTACAATAAAAATAAAAAATCAAGCAGGAGTTGAAATAAGATGGCCGATGTTAATCTATTTTTAGCATTTGGTGCCGGCTTTTTATCGTTTATTTCTCCGTGTTGTCTGCCTTTATACCCGGCGTTTTTATCGTATATTACCGGCATATCGGTGAGTGAGCTGAAGACGGAGAACGCGTTGATGCAGCGGCGAAGTTTATTGCATACATTATTTTTCTTGCTCGGTTTTTCTCTTATATTCATTTCGATTGGATTCGGAACGTCGCTTATTGGCAAATGGTTTAGTGAATACCAAGATTTTATACGACAAATCGGTGCGCTTCTCATTATTATTTTTGGCCTTGTGATTGTCGGAATATGGAACCCGGCTTTTTTAATGAAAGATCGTCGTCTTTCGTTTCAAGAGCGGCCTTCTGGCTACATTGGCTCGATCATCATTGGCATGGCTTTTGCGGCCGGTTGGACTCCGTGCACTGGCCCGATTTTAGTGTCGGTCATTGCGCTGGCGGCGACAAACCCAAGTTCTGGAATGCTATATATGCTTGCTTATTCGTTGGGGTTTGCCGTTCCGTTTTTTATTCTTTCGTTTTTTATCGGAAAGCTGCAATGGATCCGTCGCCACAGTGAAAAAATGATGAAAATCGGCGGTTATGTGATGATTGCAATGGGTGTTGTTCTCTTTTTTGACTGGATGACAAAAATTATTACGTATACGACAAGTATTTTTGGAGGATTCACCGGCTTTTAAATTAGTTTGTTATTAAGGGGAGTAAAGGAGTCATGGCAAAAATTCTCATTGTTGATGATGCAAAATTTATGAGAATGACGTTATCCACCATTTTGAAAAAAGCGAACCATGAAATTATTGGAGAAGCGGAAAACGGGAAAGAGGCGGTGGAACTGTATCAGAGATTAAAACCGGATATCGTCATGATGGATATTACGATGCCTGTGATGAATGGGATCGAAGCTGTGCGTGCGATCAAACAAGAAGATGCAAATGCGAAAATTATTATGTGTTCAGCAATGGGGCAGCGGCGCATGGTTGTAGAGGCGATCGAAGCAGGAGCGGCTGATTTTATTGTGAAGCCGTTTGAAGAAAGCCGCGTGATCGAAGCGGTGGAGCGTTTATTATAAGCAATATGTATATGCAAGATTTGTTGCTTTTTGTTATAATACATTATCATACACTTGAATGAAGAGGATGATGTGTTTGGCTATCGTAAGTTCAATCGTTGCAGTATTCATGGCATTGCTCGTTTTGTTTGTGAGGATGAAAGCATCGAATAAACCGACAAACGCCAAAAAAATTATTTTACCTCCAATATTTATGAGCACAGGGGCTTTGATGTTTATCGACCCAGTATTTCGCGTAACGAAAGGAGAACTGATTGAGGCGGTCGTTTTAGGAGCATTTTTTTCCATCTTCTTAATTAAAACGTCGAAATTTGAAATCATAAATGGAAAAATTTACTTAAAGCGCTCGAAAGCGTTTATCTTCATTTTAGTCGGTTTGATTGTCATTCGTCTTGGCTTAAAAACATACTTAGGAAGAACCATTGACTATCGCCAATTAAGCGGGATGTTTTATTTGCTTGCTTTTTCAATGATTGTGCCGTGGCGTGTTGCAATGTATATTACGTATAAAAAATTAGAACGGCGTTTAAAACACCAACCGCCCATTTTAATAACATAATAAGAGAAAAAAGCGGGAGATGCGTCCCGCTTTTTTCTTGCAATCAGCTTACTTGCTTTGCAGCAAATGTTCATAAGGAGCGATATTAATTTGTTTTTCTTTTAATGTTTTTATTAAAAATTTATGGTCGCGTTTTGGGGTTGCTATAATGTAACCGCGAATAATTAAATCTTTTGTAATTCGAGAAGCGTTTTCTTGAAGCGCGAGTTCCCCGATTTTTCCAGCAATTTTTTGCCGAGCGACATCGCGAAACAATTCAGGAACCGGTTTTACTAATTCCTCTAAAAGCGCCTTTTCTTCTTCTCCCCATAAATGCCGTGTCTGCTCAATATAATATTCCTGCCAATCTAGTTCCGATTTCCCATCTTCTTTTGGCAGCCGTTTTAAAAATTTGCGAAACATAAAAAAACCACCGATCGACATGGTGACAAGCAAAAAAACGCTCCAAAACAATATAAACCAAAGAAACCAACCTTTTAGCATCATTCCCACCTCAACGAATTCCAATCTATCAACCATTATTGCGAAAAAAGCGGTTTTTGGCAAGATAAGCATGTTTTTATCACATTGTTACGAAAATGTAATGCAAATGTAAAGAAATGCCGCAATCCTTTATGTGTCAATAGCTGGACTATTGCTATAGCAGTCAAATGGAAATAGAAACCAGTGATATGTATCTATAAACATGCTAATCTATTACAAGCAGACGACAAACCAAAAGGCAACTATGAGGAGGATAGAATGATGAAGAAAACTCTTGCAACACTCGCGGTAGTTTGCTGTATGGTCGTCGGCTTTACCTCTTATTCAACAGATGCGGCAACAACTTATACATACTATAAGGTGAAGAAAGGCGACTCGCTTTACAAGATTGCGAAAACATATAAAACAACCACTTCTGCGTTAAAATCATTAAATCATCGAAAAAGCGATGTTCTTATTGTCGGCGAAACAATCAAAGTGCCGCAGCTTGTAAAAACTCAAGCGGCGAAGCAAGCAGAGAAACCTGCTTCCCAAAAGCCGAAATTTTCTATTTGTGCAGAAGAACGAAAACTAATGGCACAGCTTGTCCATGCGGAAACCGGTTTTAGCGAGCCATTTGCCGGGAAAGTGGAAGTTGCGCTCGTTATTTTAAATCGCGTGAAACATCCTGCTTTTCCAAAGAGCATTAAAGGTGTCATTTACCAAAAAACAAAATCGGGTTATGCGTTTGTTCCTGTAAAAACAGGAAAACTAACGCGCATTCAGCCGACGAAACAAGATTATGCTGCGGTCGATCAAGCACTATCGCTATTCCCGAACGACCGCCGCGGTTCGCTGTACTTCTATAACCCTAAAATTACGAAAGATAAATGGATGTTATCAAGACCGGTAACGATTCGTATCGGGAATCATGTATTTGCAAAATAAATGAGGATATTCCCTAGATTGGGAATATCCTCATTTTTTTGCAACAACGAGCTTATCTCTTTCATAGAGGAGAGTGTGGAACGGAACGGCTCGATTTTATCTATGAAAATTAAAAGAATGGACAATTCAATAAAAATATTATGTAAACAAAAAAGCCCTTTTTGTAAGAGCTTACTCACTTATATCTATTACTGTGATATGATTTTGAGGTGAATGGTTTTGTAGAGCAACTTTACTAATCCGAACTTCTAAAATTGGCGGTGAAAAATGGGCGGAAATATTTTTGTCCAGAAGCGAGAATGGCAGTAAAATATTCCGCTGTTTTTCCGTTACCCCATTTTTCTGTATTTGAATCGTCAGCGAATGGTTTTCGCATAGTACGACAATGTTTTCTTTTTGACAATGCGAAAGCTCGGCCTCAACAATATAGTCTTCTGCCGTCTCCAACACATCGACGTGAAAAATTGTTTCATCTAATATGGATGCATAAGGGTCGTTGCATAACAATTCCAGCCATTGCCGCAGTTCGCTTTGCTCTTCCTTTTGATTTTTGTGCACTTGGATAGCTCCCCCGCATTCGTAGTATCGCTGTTGTTTATCGTATGCATGATCGCGGGAAATGTTCGCGGTGGGAGCGGAAAATAGTTAATTACATATCATGGCTGGAATTATGTTTTTGCCGCGTATGGTTGCGGTTTTTAACCTTTTTGGATCCGCTTAGCGGCTCCGGCTGCCCCGGATTGTCTCCTTTTGGAGCGTTTTTTCGCATATCTGTGCTTGTATTTTTATTTGTCATGTTTGGTTATCCTCCTTTTGTTCATTAGTATGGCATCATTGTCTTTCATTTATTCGCGGTATAATTTATGGCATCTTTGAAAAGATAATAAATGTGTGGCCGTATTTATAAAAGGAGGAAGTAACGATGGCTTACCATAAAAATAAACAGGAAGCATTTCAAGCGGCACAAAAAGGAACGATGGAAGCGAAGGAATGGTATGATCATTTAGTGCGCGACCAAGCCGATTATGGCCATCAATTAAGTCATTTAAAGAAAGAAGTAAACGAAGCGTTTGAACAAATTAATAATGCGATGGAAGTGGCTTCAGAAAAACAGCGCGTTCAATTGGAAAAGTTTCGCAACGATTTGCAAGCGATTGTCGATGAAGTGAATGAAATTCAATAAAGGGAATGTCGCGACAGGACATTCCCTTTTTTATTTGTACAAAAATTTACGGTAGTCCAGGATGACGAAACGGACGTATCGTTATTGATTCTTTTTTCTGTTATTGATTCTTTTTTCTTTTTTTGTTGTTTTGGCGTTGTGCTTCTGTCAGCGGTTCATTAGAAAATTCTTCGTTGTAGCCGGCACCTTTTCCTTGAGCGCTTGCCGCGTTCATTCCAGGGATAACATGGTTCGCTTTCCGCTTTGCCATTTTGTTCACCTCCGCTACTAGTTTGCAACTGATCAAGAAGTTTATTCTTTTTTTCCATGCGAGAAATTGATAAATATGACAAAACCTTCGAAATTCTATTTACAACTTTTCTACCTTATAATAAGATAAAAGCGTACCAATTTTACGGGAGTTGGGAGAATTCATGCTATTTTTTCGACTTTGCTTCGAAAAAATAGTATAGTATTGAATTGAGGGGGTAATACATATGGCAAAACAAGACGTTTTCAACGCACGTTCTTCATTTGAAGTGAACGGTAAAAAATATAATTATTACCGTTTACAAGCACTTGAAGAAGCTGGGATCGGTAACATCTCCCGTTTACCGTATTCAATTAAAGTATTGCTAGAATCGGTACTTCGACAAGTAGACGGACGTGTGATCACAAAAGAGCACGTCGAAAACCTTGCAAAATGGGGAACACCGGAGATGAAAGACATCGATGTCCCATTTAAGCCGTCGCGCGTTATTTTGCAAGACTTTACGGGTGTACCAGCAGTCGTTGACTTAGCATCGATGCGTAAAGCGATGGCGGATATGGGCGGGGATCCATATGAAATTAATCCGGAAATTCCGGTTGATCTCGTTATTGACCACTCTGTGCAAGTTGACAAAGCTGGAACGGACGATGCGCTTGAATACAACATGAACTTAGAGTTCAAGCGCAACGCAGAGCGTTATAAATTTTTAAAATGGGCGCAGAAAGCATTTGACAATTATCGGGCTGTTCCGCCAGCAACTGGAATTGTCCATCAAGTAAACTTAGAATATTTAGCAAATGTCGTTCATACTGTGGAAGAGGAAAATGGAGAATACGTAGCGTTTCCAGACACTCTAGTCGGTACGGACTCCCATACAACGATGATTAACGGCCTTGGCGTTCTCGGTTGGGGTGTCGGCGGAATTGAAGCAGAAGCTGGCATGCTCGGACAGCCTTCATACTTCCCTGTACCAGAAGTAATCGGTGTCCGTTTGACTGGAAAATTGCCAAATGGCACAACAGCAACAGACCTTGCTTTAAAAGTAACGCAAGTGCTTCGTAAAAAAGGTGTTGTCGGCAAATTTGTTGAATTCTTCGGACCAGGTGTGGCAACATTGCCGCTTGCAGACCGTGCAACCATTGCAAACATGGCTCCAGAATACGGTGCAACATGCGGTTTCTTCCCAGTCGATGCGGAAGCGCTTGATTATTTGCGCTTAACTGGCCGCGATGAGCACCATGTACAAGTGGTTGAAGCATACTGTAAAGCAAACGGTTTATTCTACACACCGGATGCTCCAGAGCCAATATTTACGGATGTTGTAGAAATTAACCTATCCGAAATCGAAGCAAATCTTTCTGGACCGAAACGTCCGCAAGACTTGATTCCTCTTTCGAAAATGAAAGAAGCGTTCCGTGAAGCGGTAAAAGCTCCGCAAGGAAACCAAGGCTTCGGTTTAACAGAAGCGGATCTCAATAAAGAAATTACGGTGACGTTAAACGGCGAAGAAGTAAAAATGAAAACAGGCGCCGTTGTGATTGCAGCGATTACAAGCTGTACGAATACGTCGAACCCGTACGTATTAATCGCCGCTGGTTTAGTAGCGAAAAAAGCGGTGGAAAAAGGATTGCAAGTTCCGAAATATGTGAAAACATCGCTTGCGCCAGGTTCGAAAGTCGTAACTGGTTACTTGCGGGATTCCGGATTGCTTCCATACCTTGAAAAAATCGGCTTTAATATCGTCGGTTACGGATGCACGACATGTATTGGCAACTCCGGACCGCTTGCGCCAGAGCTTGAAAAAGCGATTGCGGAAAACGACTTGCTTGTGACAAGCGTACTTTCCGGTAACCGTAACTTTGAAGGCCGCATTCATCCGCTAGTCAAAGGCAACTACTTGGCATCGCCGCCGCTTGTTGTCGCATATGCGCTAGCAGGTACGGTAGACATTGACTTGTTAAAAGATCCGATCGGCAAAGATAAAGACGGCAACGATGTTTACTTTAACGACATTTGGCCTTCAACGGACGAAGTCAAAGAAGTCGTTAAGCAAACGGTGGTACCGGAATTGTTCCGCAAAGAATATGAGCGCGTGTTCGACGGAAATCCGCGTTGGAACGAAATCGAAACGACAGACGAGCCGCTTTATCAATGGGACGAAAACTCGACTTACATTCAAAATCCGCCGTTCTTTGAAGGATTATCTCCAGATGTTCGCAAAGTCGAACCGCTTAAAGGCTTGCGCGTCATCGGAAAATTCGGCGATTCTGTCACAACCGACCATATTTCGCCAGCCGGAGCGATCGGTAAAAACACGCCAGCTGGCCAATATCTCATCTCTAAAGGTGTGGAACCAAAAGATTTCAACTCTTACGGATCACGCCGTGGCAACCATGAAGTCATGATGCGCGGTACGTTTGCGAACATTCGCATTCGCAACCAAATTGCCCCTGGCACAGAAGGCGGTTATACGACTTACTGGCCGACAGGCGAAGTCATGACGATTTATGATGCGTGCATGAAATACAAACAAGACGGCACAGGGCTTGTCGTTATTGCCGGCAAAGATTACGGAATGGGAAGCTCCCGTGACTGGGCGGCAAAAGGAACATTCTTGCTTGGCATTAAGACAGTCATCGCGGAAAGCTTCGAGCGCATTCACCGTTCGAACCTTGTATTAATGGGCGTATTGCCGCTTCAATTCAAAGAAGGGGAAAACGCAGAAACGCTAGGTTTAACAGGCAAAGAAGTGTTCGAAGTGCATATTGACGAAAACGTCAAACCGCGTGATTTAGTCAAAGTAACGGCAACAAATCCAGATACAGGAGAAACAAAAGAATTCGAAGTAATCGTTCGTTTTGATAGCGAAGTCGAAATCGACTACTATCGCCATGGCGGAATTTTACCTATGGTGTTGCGTGAAAAACTCGCAAAAACAAAAAAAGTAAAATAAAATAACGAAGCAGGCTCTTACTTGCCAAGAGCCTGCTTTTTTTATTTTGTATTCGATTTTTTTGCTGCATTTTCTAATTGGCTTTTTGGATCCGGAGTAAATGCCGCATCTTGACCGAACCCTTGTGGATTCACGCCAGGAGCTTTTGTCCCGCGGTTTTTTCCGCCATTCTTTGCCATCGCGCTCACCTCCGTGGCCATAGTTTCACCTTTATTGCACAAAAATATGAAACAAAAAAGAAAATCACTTCGTTTGTCTTAGTGAGTTAACCTCCGTTTTGCACGCCGCCATTTTACGAGCAGTAATGGGAAGCTCCGCGAAAATCATTCCGCACAAAATGCCGATGCAGCCGATGATTGCGGAAGCCGTTAGCTGTTCTTTCGCCCATATGTATGCGGTCAGCGCGGCAAATACAGGCTCCATCGCAAAAATAAGAGCGACGCGGGTAGCTGTCGTATATTTTTGAAATTTGGTTTGAATTAAAAACGCTGCCGTTGTTGCAAGCAATGACGTAATGAGAAGGGCTGTCCATACTTCACGTTTTTGTAAAATCGCTACATTCCACATTTGCGTTTCGTCTTCAAAAAGAAAGGCAAAAATCGTACACAACACCGCAACGGTGAAAATTTGCGTCATTGTTAATAACATGGTGGAATAACGCGCCGAATATTTTCCTGTAGTAATAATGTGCATCGCAAACGAAATCGCGCAAAAAAAGACAAATACGTCTCCGCGGTTTAACATCCATTTGCCATCGCCGATGGTTAAAAAATAAAGGCCGACTGCCGCCATCACCGCACCAATGGCCGCATTGACGGATGGTTTTTGTTTTAGAAAGAGAAAAGAAAATAACGGCACGAGCACGACGCTAAGTCCGGTAATAAATCCCGCTTTTGACGAGGTTGTGTATAGTAAGCCGATCGTTTGAAAAGCATAGCCGCTAAACAGCCAAAACCCCATCCATATACCGGCGCGGGCAAGCGGCAAGGTATAATGACGAAAAAGCGAACGATGAAAAATGATGAGCCATAAAAATAAAAATAATCCCGCCAAAATAAAGCGAATCGCGTTAAAAGAAAGAGGCTCAAGAAAAGAAATCGCGTTTTGCACGATGACAAATGTTGCCCCCCAGACGAACGTGACGGCAAGAAGGCTAAAATCCGCTATCCACTGTTTTTTCAATCCAATCCCCCCGTTTTGTTCATTTTGTTGCATCATTTCCGCTTCACTTTTAATAAATTATAGTCGAACGGTAGTGTATCATAAATCAATGAAAAAAGACACATTTTTTTGAAAAAATATACAACAGCATAAAAAGATAATGAAACATGTACAGAAAACGTTGATGTGATAACAAAAGTTGCATAATAATAGGTAATAAGAAAAGTTATCGCTTCACATGTTTTTTTTGCTATATTGTATAATAAAAATATGGACTGTACACGGAATCGATTACGGAAGGGTGACGAGGGCTTGGACGTTATGATCCAATGGACATATATTACGCCGAAAAAACAGGAAGTGGTGCTTACTTCCGATTTTTTGCCTGCTGAGGAAGCGCTCCGATTAGCCGAGGATTTTGAAAAAACAGGTCGTGTAAAGGAATTATGCTTTATTGACCAAAATCATGTTACATGGTCGAAAAAAGAACTGAACAAGCTATTAAAAGAAATAGAAACGGAACCGCATGATGTCATCGCTTACTTTGACGGCGGCTTTGATAACGAAACATTGCAGGGCGGAGCCGGAGCAGTGATTTATTATAAGCAAAACAATGAACAATATCGCCTTCGTGCCAACCGCCAGCTTGATGAACTGAAGTCGAATAACGAAGCGGAATACGCCGCGTTTTGGTTTTTAATGCAAATGCTCGAGGAGCTCGGTGTTCATCATTTGCCGGTTATTTTCCGGGGCGATTCACACGTCGTCTTGAAGCAATTGTCCGGCGATTGGCCGTGTTTTGAAGATGACCATAACGCATGGCTGGACCGTATTGAAGAAAAGATCAACGAATTAGGAATTCAGCCAATTTACGAGCCGATTTCACGCAAGCAAAATAAAGAGGCCGACCAGCTTGCCCGTCAAGCGATGGAAGGCCAAACGATTACTAGCATGATGGAACTTACAGAGAAAGGGTAGGCAATGAAATGAGGGAGAAAAAAGTGAACAAACGAAAGGAAATATTAGATAAACTAAATGAATTACAGCAAATGTATTGTGACGGCTGTTTTTTAAAAAGCACATTTCGAAAAGAATACGGCAAAACATATGCACAATCATTTTGCATTAACCAATGCACGGTCGGCGAGAAAATGCGGCAGTACGGTGCCATGTTGATGGCAACTTCTCCTCGTTCATCAAAATAACAAAGGGCTTCACACAGCAGGAAGCCCTTTTTTCTCCTTATCGCAATGCCTCATTTAATTGATGTTCCGCCTTAGCAAGTTTTTGTTCATAATGTGATAAAAATTCTTCATCAACGCCAGTTGCTTGCCGGCGTGCGCGCGAAAGCTGATCGTGGGCGTTGGCAATCGCTTGTTTGGCGCCTTCGAGCATGTCTCTATCCAAGCTCATCGTTGCTTGACCTACCATTTTTTCCGCTGTTTCCACAAACATTTCTACTTGTTTTAAATCGTTATAGCCAGAATGAATGTCACGTTCCATTTGCAAACACCTCCTAGCGGATAGTGTTTGTCAAAAAGGAAGGAATATGCGCATAAAAAACAAAAAAGACCAGCGTGTTGCCGGCCTTTTTTGTTTCACTTACGTTCTTTCGTTTATGTCAACGAACGCCTTATAATTTCACAACGTTAGCAGCTTGAGGTCCACGGTTTCCTTGAACGATTTCGAAAGAAACTTCTTGACCTTCTTCCAAAGTTTTGAACCCTTCACCTTGGATCGCTGTGAAGTGAACGAATACGTCAGAACCACCTTCTACTTCGATAAAACCGTAACCTTTCTCATTGTTAAACCATTTAACTTTACCGCGTTGCATAATACTGAATTCCTCCTAATACCTTTAGCCCTCAGGCTAACTTAAAGATTTTTTATCAAATAACGGAATATACTTCACAGCAATCTAAGGTGAGCAAACATGATGAATGCTTGAAATATATTCTGTTATATGATGACTTTACTATACACTAATGTAAGGGCATCGTCAAGAAAAAGAAGGCGAAATTCAGAAAAAAATTACAAAATGTTAAAAAAACAGGGATTTTCTGCTCGCATCTCGAAATAGTTTGGTTAGAAAGCAAAAAAGTAAGAATGAATGGAAGAAATATACCATACATTGGAATAGTAGGAGCATAAAGGGGGATGAATGGGATGTACCGCGGAAAAATCGCTGGTAAAGAAGTGATCGTTCGTTTAGGAAATCGGGTCAGTCGGCGTTATTTTTCCGATAACAAAATTTACAACATGATTCTTTCTTATGGTGAAACGGCGTTTAGAAAAGGGCAAGAAACGTTTTGCATTTATAATGACCGCATTGGCTTGATTGTCGCAGAAGTGGAAAGAAACGATATTCCAGTCATTCGTGTCGACTATATCATTGAAAACGAAAATGTATATGAATAATAGTTGACAAACAGAACACGATGCTATAACTTAATTGTAAGCGGTATCAAAATAGGGTTTCTCTGCAAAAGCATATAGTCATGAAAGTCCAGATACGGTGTTGAACCGAGCCGACAGGGCGTTAAACACGAATAAGGTACTAGGATGCTTAACGGAACAAGAGTGAGTATCTGCACGCAGGTGTTGGAAAAACTCTTTAGTACGTCAGAACCTGCCGACTTTAGCCGTGCAGAGGTTCAGGGATAGGTGTAGCAGACCTTTGCTTCCATAAGGCATAGGTCTGTTTATCTTTATAATAGGCAAATGATGAAACAACATTCGAACCTGCATCGTACTATAGGATGAACAACAAGAACAAGAGATAAGAGGTGTAGCATATGTTATTGCGTAAAATGATGTCAAGAATCGGAGTCGGATCGGCGTATGTCGATTTGATTTTAAATAAAACCACATTTCAGCCGGGAGAGTGCATTGAGGGGGTTCTTCATATTCTCGGCGGCACGGTGGAACAAAAAATTGAAAAACTGGATGTAGAATTTATCCAAAAAACGCTTCGCGATGGGAAAGAAATCGATAATGTCATCGCGACGATTCCGGTTGCAGGAGCGTTTCAGATCGAGGCAGGACAAAGGAAGCAGATACCGTTTACGTACCAGATACCAGATTCGCTTCCTCCTTCACAGCCTGGAATTTCGTATCGGTTTATCACCCGCTTGGATATTGAGGATGGAGTGGATACGCTAGATTTTGACTATATTCAAATTTTGCCGAGATAAATAAAAATTGTAAAAAATCTATTGACAACGCTTACATTTTCTATTAACTTTATAAGTAAGTTAATAATGGTGGCGGAGATGTTGGAGACCCACACATATTCCCTTTTTTCGTAGGGAAAATGTGTGGGTTTTTGTGTTTTCCGCTGAAAAATGTAACTGCTTTTAAAAAAGATGATGTTTTGCCTACGGAGGGATAAAGCAGGGAAGCAGTTACAAAAGTTATGTGATAAGGGGGAAGAAGAATGACCGCGTTTGTTGCTGAACTTGTTGGAACTGCCTTACTTATTATTTTTGGCGGCGGGGTCTGCGCAGGAGTAAACTTAAAAAAATCATTTGCGCAAAACTCCGGCTGGATCGTTATTACAATGGGATGGGGGCTGGCTGTAGCGGTAGCGGCATATGCGGTTGGCCGATTTAGCGGCGCTCATTTAAATCCAGCGTTAACGCTTGCATTAGCGTTTAACGGGGATTTTCCATGGACAGATGTGCCAAAATACATTGTTGCACAACTGCTTGGTGCAATGATTGGCGCTGTCATTGTATATCTTCATTATTTGCCTCATTGGAAAGAAACGGACGACCCTGGCGCAAAACTTGGCGTATTTGCAACAAGTCCTGCTGTTCCAAATTATTTCGCAAACTTGATCAGCGAAATAATTGGCACGTTTGTATTAGTGCTTGGCATTTTAGCCATTGGCGCCAATAAATTTGCCGATGGGCTAAATCCGTTTATCGTCGGGTTTCTTATTGTCGCCATTGGTCTTTCCCTTGGCGGAACGACAGGATATGCCATTAACCCGGCGCGTGATTTAGGACCGCGTATCATTCACTTTTTGCTTCCGATACCAAAAAAAGGATCATCCAATTGGTCTTACGCATGGGTTCCGGTTGTCGGACCGATTCTTGGCGGTTCGTTTGGCGGTTTATTTTACAAAGCTGTCTTTCTAGGAAAAATGACAGCGGCATTTTGGTATGTGCTTATTGCTATAATAGTAGTACTCACATTGACATTCATCAGCCAAGGAAAAACATCGAATAGCTATAATAAACCAAAAAATGCATTCATGTAATTAGGGGAGGAATTGGTGATGGAACGATACATTTTGTCACTGGATCAAGGAACAACAAGCTCACGGGCGATTTTGTTTAACAAAAATGGCGAAATTGTTCATATCGCGCAACGGGAATTTAAACAATATTTTCCAAAGCCAGGATGGGTCGAACATAGCGCTAATGAGATTTGGGGCTCGATTTTGGCGGTAATTGCTACCGTCTTGTCAGAAGCATCGGTGCAGCCGGAGCAAGTAGCAGCCATCGGCATTACGAACCAGCGGGAAACGACAGTCGTATGGGATAAACATACGGGGCTGCCAATTTATAATGCCATTGTTTGGCAATCTCGACAAACGGCCGATATTTGCGAACAACTCAAACAACAAGGATATGATGACTTATTCCGCAAGAAAACAGGGTTATTAATTGACCCTTATTTTTCCGGAACAAAAGTAAAATGGATTTTAGACAACGTCGATGGAGCGAGAGAGAAAGCGGAAAAAGGAGATTTATTGTTCGGTACGATCGACACATGGCTCATTTGGAAACTTTCCGGCGGACGCGCACATGTGACGGATTATTCAAACGCTTCACGGACGCTTTTATTTAATATTCATACATTACAATGGGATGATGAGATTTTAAACATTTTAGGCATTCCAAAATCAATGCTTCCAAAAGTGCGCCCATCCTCGGAAGTGTACGCTAAAACGATACCACATCATTTCTTTGGTGTCGAAGTGCCAATCGCTGGAGCGGCCGGCGACCAGCAAGCAGCGTTGTTTGGCCAAGCGTGCTTTGAGGAAGGAATGGCGAAAAACACATATGGCACTGGCTGCTTTATGTTGATGAATACAGGGGAAAAAGCAGTACAATCGAAACATGGTTTGTTAACAACGATCGCATGGGGAATCGACGGAAAAGTCGAATATGCGTTAGAAGGAAGCATTTTCGTCGCCGGCTCAGCGATTCAGTGGCTTCGTGATGGGCTTCGAATGATTAAGCAAGCGTCAGACAGTGAAGCATATGCGGAAAAAGTCGATTCAACGGATGGCGTTTATGTTGTACCGGCATTTGTCGGCCTCGGAACACCGTATTGGGATAGCGATGTACGCGGTGCGGTATTTGGTTTGACGCGCGGTACGACAAAAGAACATTTCATTCGCGCAACACTAGAGTCGCTTGCATATCAAACAAAAGATGTATTAACAGCGATGGAAGCGGATTCAGGCATTGGCTTGAAAACGTTGCGCGTCGACGGCGGAGCGGTGAAAAACAACTTCTTAATGCAATTCCAAAGCGATATGCTCGGCGTGCCAGTAGAGCGTCCAGTCATCAATGAAACAACAGCCCTAGGCGCGGCATACTTAGCTGGGCTTGCCGTCGGCTATTGGAAAGACCGGAAAGAAATCGCATCTCAATGGCAATTAGAACGCCAATTCGAACCGCAAATGGCAAAAGAGAAACAAGAAGCGCTTTATGCAGGATGGAAAAAAGCAGTGAAAGCCGCGATGGCGTTTAAGTAAACAGAAGGGGCTCTCCGATGAAAAAGAGCCCCCTTTTTCTTTGTTTTTCTGCATGCAAAAGCAGCTCCAATCTTAAGAAATAGTACGCTCTACTTATATATCACGCTTCAAAAATTTTGTCTAAAAAAGTCGAAAAAATAGAATAATGACGACAAGTGGCAAATAATATATTCTATTGAAAATATTATGTTATTATTTTATGATAAAAAAGTCATGCATCCATTTTCTTATTAAACCAAACTATGTGCTAAATAATCAATTAGAAATAAGAAAAATTATGCATAAATAGCAAAAAGCAATTGAATTTGTAAAAAACATGTAATAAAATATTCGTAAAATTCGATAAATTTTATAAAGGGGAGAATATATTGACCGGAAAACCAATCTTAGAAATAGATCATTTACGCGTTTCGTTTCGAATTCAAGATCAGTATTATGCAGCGGTTGATGATGTTTCCCTTACGGTGAATGAAAACGAAGTAGTGGCGATCGTTGGAGAGTCGGGGTGCGGAAAAAGCGCTCTGGCACTTGCGGTGATGGGATTGCATCCGCCACAAAAGACAAAATTAGAAGGAAGCATTACATTTAAAGGAACGAATTTATTATCTTTATCTACTTCACAGTTGAACAAAATTCGCGGTAAAGACATCGGAATGATTTTCCAAGATCCATTAACGGCATTGAACCCATTGATGACGATAGGACGACAAATTGAAGAGAGCATGGACTATCATACGAAATTATCTTCGGCGGAAAAACGGCAGCGCACGTTAGAACTGTTAAAACGTGTCGGCATTCCGAATCCGGAAAAAACATATCATCGTTACCCTCATGAACTTTCAGGGGGAATGAGACAGCGGGTTGTGATTGCGATCGCCATTGCTTGCGAACCATCGCTTATCATTGCAGATGAGCCGACAACTGCCTTGGATGTGACGATTCAAGCGCAAATTATGGGACTATTGAAAGAACTGCAGCAACAAATGAAAACCGGCATTATTTTGATTACCCATGATTTAGGGGTAGTTGCGGAAATGGCCGATCGCGTAGCGGTCATGTACGCTGGGGAAATTGTTGAACTGGCAGATGTGGAAACATTGTTCCACCATCCGCTTCATCCATATACACGCTCATTATTGCAGTCGATTCCTTCCGCGCAAACTCGTAAAGAAAAACTTCACGTCATTCAAGGAATTGTTCCTTCCTTGCAAAAAATGCCGCGGACGGGCTGTCGATTCAAATCGCGAATTAGCTGGATTGATGAGTCAAAACATGAACCAAATCCAATTTTGCGAGAAGTCGAACCAGGACATTGGGTTCGCTGTACATGTTATCAGCATTTCTATTTTCCACATGATCATATAGGGGACGTGGGCCATGGCATTTCTTAAAGTCAATCATTTAAAAGTGTATTATCCAGTACGCGGAGGATTTTTTCGCCGCATCGTCGATTATGTGAAGGCGGTAGACGATGTTAGCTTTGAGCTGAGGCAAGGAGAAACGTATGGGCTTGTCGGAGAGTCAGGATGCGGAAAAACGACGACGGGGCGTGCGATTATCGGGCTCATTAAAGCGACAGCAGGTGAAATTTTATTAGAAGGCACCGATTTAACAAAACTAAGCCGCAGGCAGTTTTATCCGTATCGAAAAGACATTCAAATGATTTTTCAAGACCCGTATTCTTCGCTTAATCCGCGCAAACGTGTGCTTGATATTATCGCCGAACCGATCCGCAATTTTGAAAAGCTATCGCCGCAAGAAGAAAAACGGAAAGTGCAATATTTTATCGAAAGAGTAGGATTGAATCCAGAGTCGATTTATAAATATCCGCATGAGTTTTCCGGAGGACAGCGGCAGCGGATTGGCATTGCACGGGCGCTTACGCTCAATCCAAAGCTCATTATTGCCGATGAGCCAGTGTCCGCATTGGATGTATCGGTGCAGGCGCAAGTGTTAAATTTTATGAAAGAGATTCAAAAAGAATTTCAGCTTACATATTTATTTATTAGCCATGACTTAGGCATTATCCGTCATATGTGTGACCGCATCGGTATTATGTATCGCGGCAGATTTGTCGAAGAAGGAACGAGCGAAGAAATTTTTAATAATCCGCAGCACATTTATACAAAGCGTCTCCTTTCGGCAATTCCAAACGCGGATCCGCGGCAGAGAAAAAAGCAGTTTCAGCTTCGCGAAGAAGTCGAAAGGGAATACAAGCAGTCGTACCATCGCTACTTTGATGATGAAGGCAAGGCGTATCCGTTAAAGAAAATCTCCAAGACGCATTCCGTTGCGATTCCGTAAAGAGGGGAAGACGACACGATGCTGAAATTTATATTGCGACGAATCATAATGATGATTCCGCAACTATTTCTTTTAAGTGTTCTCGTATTTTTGCTGGCAAAGGCTATGCCAGGGGATGCATTGACAGGACAATTGGCAGGCAATCCAAAAATGGATGCGCAAACATTAGAGGAAATGAAAGAAAAGCTCGGACTTAATGATCCGATACATATTCAATATGTACGTTGGATTAAAAACTTGCTGCATGGAGATCTTGGCATGTCCTATACTCATCAGCAGCCTGTCAACGATTTGCTAGCTGGGCGAATGTGGAATACGATTTTGTTATCTGCCGCGATTTTAATACTAACGTATATAATCGCGATTCCTTTAGGAATTATTTCGGGAAGATGGACCGACTCTTGGGCGGATAAGTTAATCGTTGGATACAGCTACGTTAGCTTTGCAACACCGTTGTTTATTTTTGCGTTAATTATGTTGTTTATTTTTGGGTTCAAACTAGGATGGTTTCCGACGGGAGGAAGCGTCGATATTCAAGTGGAAAAAGGAACGTTTGACTATTATGTAAGCAAGCTGAACCATCTTTTGCTTCCGGCTCTGTCTGGAGCGCTGATCAATACGGTCGGGACGATTCAATATTTGCGCAGTGAAATTATCGATACAAAGCTGAAAGATTTTGTTAAAACCGCGCGCGCAAAAGGAGTGCCGGAATCAAGCATTTATTGGCGTCATATTTTACGAAATTCGTTTTTGCCGATTGCTGCTTTCTTAGGATATGAGATTACAGGATTAATTGGCGGATCGATCTTTCTCGAATCTATTTTTAGTTATCCAGGGATTGGACAATTGTTTTTGCAATCGATTCTGCAGCGGGATTACAGCGTTGTTACCGCACTCGTGATGATTTCCGGCCTTGCTACCTTAATCGGGACGCTTTTATCCGATATTATCTTAAGCGCTGTTGATCCACGTATTCGCATTGAGTAATGGAATGGGGGACACAATGATGAAAGCGGAACTAGGCGATATCCATGCAAAAAATGAAAAAAGTCCTTCAAGTCTCTCTATTATGTGGCGTGAATTGGTGAAGGATAAGTTAGCTTTTGGTTCTCTCATTCTTCTTTCCTTGATTTTGATCGTTGTATATGGAGCTTCATTATTATTAGACCAAGACGAAATTGTCAAAGTGGACCTGCTGGCTATCTACTCCCCGCCGTCCGCAGAGCATTGGCTCGGCACGGATTATGGGGGAAGGGATATTTTCGGGCAGCTTATTATCGGTGCAAGAAATTCATTTACCATTGGTTTAGCAATCACGCTGATCACTGGTTTGATCGGGCTTACGGTTGGCCTTATTGCCGGATATTATGGGGGAGTTATTGATAATATTATCATGCGTATTATCGATTTTATCCTTGTGCTGCCATTTTTAATGATTGTGATCGTATTTGTGGCGATTGTGCCTAAATATAATGTTTTTACGTTTATTCTGATTATGAGTGCCTTTTTATGGACAGGAAAGGCGCGGCTTATTCGAGCGAAAACGCTGGCGGAGAGGGAATTGGACTACGTAAGTGCATCGAAAACGCTCGGTACGCCAGATTGGAAAATTATTATTTTTCAAATTCTACCTAATTTAAGTTCGATCATCATCGTAAACTTAACATTAAACCTTGCCGGGAATATTGGAATTGAATCAGGCTTAAGCTATTTAGGCTTTGGATTGCCGGAAAGCACGCCAAGTCTAGGGACGCTGGTCAGCTATGCAATGAATCCGGATGTTTTGCAAAATAAATGGTGGGTTTGGCTGCCAGCATCATTGCTTATTTTAGTAATGATGTTGTGTATAAATTTTATCGGCCAAGCGTTAAAACGCGCGGCGGATGCAAGACAACGATTAGGATAAAGGGGGAGAAAAACAGTGAGAAAAAAATGGCAGTGGAAGTTTTTTGTGGTGCTCGTTGTCCTTTTATTAGGATTAACGGCGTGCAGCAGCAACTCCACAAACAACAAAGACAACAAAAATCAAACGGCGCAAAAGGAAGACATCAGCAAATTCCCAATGACCGTCAAAAATGACGGAAAAATCGTAGATGATGGTGTATTAAAATATGGATTAGTATCCGATACACCATTTGAAGGAACGCTTAGCTATGCGTTTTACACAGGGCAACCGGATGCAGAAATTTTGCAGTTTTTCGATGAATCACTTTTCCGTACAAACGGAGACTATGAAATTACGAACGATGGCGCGGCGACATACGAACTTTCCGATGATAAAAAAACGATAACGATCAAAATTAAAGATAATGTCAAATGGCATGACGGTGAGCCTGTGAAAGCGGAAGATTTAGAATACGCTTACTTAGTCATCGGCCATAAAGATTATACGGGCGTCCGCTACGGAGACGCGCTCATTCAAGATATTGTCGGCATGGAGGAATACCACAGCGGAAAAGCGGACAAAATTTCCGGAATTAAAGTCATTGATGACAAAACATTAACCATTACATGGAAACATGCCAATCCATCTGTGCTGACAGGCATTTGGGCATATCCGCTTCCAAAACATTATTTAAAAGATGTTCCGATTAAAGATTTGGCGAAATCGGATAAAATCCGCAAAAACCCAATTGGTTTTGGTCCATTTAAAGTGAAAAAGATCGTTCCAGGCGAATCGGTCGAATTCGTCCGCAACGACGATTATTGGGCCGGAAAGCCGAACTTAAAAGGCGTTATTTTAAAAGTCGTCAGCCCGCAAGTCGTATTGCAAGCTCTTAAAAAAGGCGAGATTGACATTGCGGAATTCCCGACAGATCAATATGTCAACGCGAAAGGGACAAAAAACATTCAATTTGTCGGCAAAATTGATTTAGCTTACAACTACATCGGTTTTAAACTCGGCCACTGGGATGCGAAGAAGCAAGAAAACGTGATGGATAATCCAAAATTCCAAAACAAAAAGCTTCGCCAAGCGATGGCATACGCGATTAATAACAAGGAAGTCGCAGACAGACTTTATCACGGTTTACGCTTCCCGGCAACGACGTTAATTCCGCCATCCTTCCCAGGATACCATGATAAAAACGCAAAAGGATATACGTATGATCCAGAAAAGGCGAAAAAATTGCTGGATGAAGCAGGATATAAAGATGTCGATGGCGACGGCTTCCGTGAAGATCCAAACGGCAAGAAGTTTACGATTAACTTCCTGTCAATGAGCGGCGGGGATATTGCCGAACCGCTGGCGAAATTTTACATGCAATGCTGGAAAGACGTCGGTTTGAATGTGCAACTGGTTGATGGCCGCTTGGCGGAATTCAACTCGTTCTATGACATGGTTGAAAAAGATAACCCGAAAGTCGATGTGTTCGCCGCGGCGTGGTACACTGGAACCGATGTGGACCCGTATGGATTATATGGACGCGATGTGATGTTTAACTATTCTCGATGGGTGAACGAGAAAAATGATGAATTGTTAGAAAAAGGACATTCCGAGCAAGCATTCGATAAAGAATACCGCAAGAAAATTTACAACGAATGGCAAGCGCTGATGAATGAAGAAGTACCTGTCATCCCGACTCTGTACCGCTCGATTATTTATGCGGTAAACAATCGTGTGAAAAACTTTACCGTCGACCCTAGCTCAAAATTAACATGGAAAGATGTTGGTGTCACTTCCGAAAAACCAGAAGTAGCGCAATAATAAAAAGAGGGGAGAGCGCCTTTGCTCTCCCTTCCTCGTTTGTGAAAATCAAAAAATGATTGTCATCACAATGGCACCATGATAAGATAAAAACAAACTGCATACAGTCTTATCAAGAGTGGACGAGAGATCGGGCTCTATGACTCCACAGCAACCTGCGTATTACGCAAGGTGCTCCAACCCGCAAAGCGTCTTTCGCTTTGGATGATAAGAACGGTTACCCCCTTTCGCATCATTCATGGCGAAAGGGGTTTTTATGTATGTGCAAAGAAGGAGGTGGGAATGTCGATTGCGCGAAAATGATTTGATTCGCAGCTATATGGCGGCACACTTAACGGTAGCATCGTTTGCTTCCCATGTCGCCCGTTGTGTCCAAAAACAGCTTTTGCAATTTGACCGACAGGCAGCGATTCATTTTGATAGCAGCCAAAATGTTTTCCATCTATACGGATATACGCAAGGGAAGATGTTTTCGCTTCTTCTGACATTTGCGGAAGTGGAAGAATGGAAAGCCGCTGGCCCTTATGCGCTTGACCGCTACATTTTTTGCGAATTAGAGGAAAAAGGAATTTCGATCGTACATATGACTCCATATTTGCGATCGGTATTTTCACAATCTTGAAAATAATGGAAAAAGGGGAGAAACATAATGGCAGTAAAAAAATTTGAACACGTCGGCATTCAAGTAAAAGACATCGAAACATCGAAAAAGTTTTATCAAGAGGTAGTCGGATTGGAACTACTTAGCGAGATGACGCATACGAACGGTACAATGAAATTGGCGTTTTTAGGGTTGGATGGCTCAGTCATTGTCGAATTGATCGAAGGGTATAATCCGAATTTGCCGACGGAAGGAAAAGTGCATCACGTCGCCTTTACCGTTGAAGGAATTGAACAAGAAAAAGAACGGATTCAATCGCTCGGCGTTCCGCTTGTATGGGAAGAGATTACGACGCTGCCAAACGGGGCGAAATATTTGTTCTTTCTTGGACCGGATGGTGAATGGATCGAATTTTATGAACCGGCTAAGTAAGAAAAGCGGAGATGCTTGTTGGACTCTTAACAACTAAAACCGCTCTGTTCAGCTTTAAACAGAGCGGTTTTTTCATGATGTTTCGGTGATATATGGAAATTTTCGAAATACCCATTTCAGCACGTTCGGTACGACGATAATGACAAGAAGAAGACGTACAAATTGCAAGGAGCTGACAATCGCTGGATCTCCTCCGACCGTTTGCGCCGTTAATACCATTTCCACAAGTCCTCCTGGCGCAAGACTCAACAGCGCGGTCGACAGCGGAAGATCGGTTAATTCCGCAAATACGTAGCCACATCCGAACGATAGAGCAATTAATACTAACGCAAGCAAGAAATATACCCAGCTAAATTTTCCGCCAAGCTTAATATCTTCTAAGGTAATGCGTTCTCCCATGTTTATTCCGACACTAATTTGCGCCAAAATAATCAACCATAC
This sequence comes from Parageobacillus sp. G301, assembly GCF_030268025.1. Taxonomy (NCBI): domain Bacteria; kingdom Bacillati; phylum Bacillota; class Bacilli; order Caryophanales; family Anoxybacillaceae; genus Parageobacillus; species Parageobacillus sp. G301. The sequence continues at coordinate 943,525 of NZ_BSDB01000001.1, read as the reverse complement.
AGGCAGTAACGGCAGGTTCACACCAGCCGCATGCATAACTGCCGTTACGGCAAGCGGCCCGACGACGTATGCTGCCGGAATGATGTTTCGTAAAAGAAGCGCACCGAAAATACTTAACAAAAACCAAGTGTAATGACCATCGGAAGAGACAGCTGCCGCCTGAGCGGTTGCGTTTCCTGGCGACGCGTGTCCGTTCAACCAATGGACAACGACTGTTGGCACAAGAAAAACGACCGTTAATAAACGAATCGTTTGGAAAATGGTTACTAAAGCAGTATTCGCGTTCAACGACTCACTTGCGGCAACCATTTCCGACAGCCCGCCAGGAACAGATGCAAACACACTTGTCACTTTATCAATATGTGTCCATTTCGTCACCGCGATGCTGTTTATAATGTTAATAGCAATTAGCAATGCGGTGGCAACGAGAAACGGAACAATATATGGCGCAATCGTTAATAGCGTTTCTTTTGTAAACGACAGTCCAAAATAAGTGCCTAACACAATCAATCCACTATTCGACAACGCTTTCGGCGCCGCTACTGGGCGCTTGATGACCGTTTTCCAAACAAGCATTCCAGTAATGGCTCCGAGCATCCATGGAATTGGGGAATGGAGATGATAAAACAGCAAACCGGTCAGTCCTGCGACGATATATGTTTCTAACACTTTCATTGCTGTAGTCCTTTCCATTCTCTGTAAACCTATCACTATTGTAAAGAAAAATAAAAGAAAAAGGAAGTAATGTGCTCATTGTGATATACTGAAAAGGAAAGGGGAGGGAGAAATGATGGAAGAACAAGTAAAACATGCCATTCAAGACGAATACCCAGAGGAATTTGCCTGGTGCTACGGATGCGGGCGGATGAATGAGCACGGCCACCATTTCCGCACCGGATGGCAAGGGGAGAAAACGGTCACGATTTATACGCCACGTCCCGAGCATATCGCTATTCCCGGCTTTGTTTATGGCGGGTTGATCGCGTCATTAATCGACTGCCACGGAACTGGTTCCGCCGCACTGGCGCTGCATCGCAAAAACGGACACGAACCAGGAGATGGAGAAGTGCCACCGCGGTTTGTAACTGCTTCTTTGAACGTAGAGTTCTTGAAACCGACGCCGCATGGAGTTCCGTTAAAGGCAATCGGTACGGTCGAAGAAATTCATCCGAAAAAGTGGAAAGTAAAGACGGAAGTATTCGCCGATGGAGAACTTTGCGCGCGCGGAGAAGTAGTGGCCGTTGTGATGCCAAAAACATTTTTACAAAAGTAAAATGTAAGCGTGTACATTTTAAAAAAAACGCCCACTCCACCATGAGGGAACGGGCGTTTTTGTGTTATCGTTTTGTCCTAATCATGACGGAGGAAACGGCGCTTGTCCTCTTAGTGTGAGGAAAACGCTGTTTTCTATGCATTATTCTCTTTCTAATTGTTGTTTTTTTAACAAATCGCGTATTTCTGTCAATAGTTCTTCTTCTTTTGTCAACGTTGGCGAAGCTTCTTCTTCTTTTTTGAGCCGGTACAATTTGTTCAATACTTTCACAAACAAGAAAATCGAAAACGAGATAATGAGAAAGTCGACAACGGTTTGAATAAACATGCCATATTTGATCACTGCGTCACCGATTTTTAAAGATAAACCGCTAAAATCGATGCCGCCAAGCAATAGTCCGATAAGCGGCATAAGAATGTCATTGACAAGGGAGGAAACGATTTTGCCAAACGCTCCGCCGATGATGACCCCGACGGCTAAGTCCACGACATTTCCTCGCATCGCAAACTCTTTAAATTCTTTCCACATAAAATCACCCTGTATTTGAATTTCACGTACAAAGAAATATAACATATTAGTTTGATCAGATTCTAGTCATTTTGATTTATTGGAATAAAATAACAAATTAATTTGTATAGCATTATTGACCGTTGAAACTTACAAACAAAAGCCCTAGAAAATCCATCAAATTTATTGTATTATTAATTTATCAAAGTAAAGGGGGAAGATAAGTTGGATATTGTTGTGAAAAAACAAACGAATATACAAGTAAAACAAGAAGCGAATGCCCCGAAAAATCCGACTTCGTTTATTATCGCCGTAGCGTTAGTCGCATTAATCGGTGGTGCTTTGTTTTTATATAGCCGCGTTTCTTGGCAACAAGCGCTTTTATATGTGTTAGGAGCTTTTGGAGGTTTCGTGTTATATCAAGCTCGTTTTGGCTTTACGACCGCTTGGCGCAAATTCATTTTGTATCGTGAAGGTGAAGGCATTCGCGCACAAATGATTATGATGTTAGTAGCAAGCATTTTCTTCATGCCGCTATTGTTGAAAGGGTCGATATTTGGTCATCCGGTTGCGGGAAACGTTCATGATGTCGGCATTTCTGTCATTGTCGGCGCGTTTATTTTCGGAATCGGCATGCAGCTTGGCGACGGATGTGCTTCAGGGACGCTTTACCATATTGGCGGAGGGGACGTAAACGGAATCGTCACATTAATCGGATTTATTGCCGGTTCTGTTATTGCGACGACTCATTTTGATTTTTGGATGAATACACCGCATTTTGCGCCAATTTCACTCATTCATCAACTTGGCGCTGTCGGAGGCTTTCTCCTTCAACTTGTGCTATTGGCGTTCGTTTATTACGTCGTGACCGTTATCGAAAAACGCCGTCACGGAAAGCTGATTTCAGCGAAAACCGAAAACAAAAACGGCTGGAAAGCAATTTATAAAGGACCATGGTCGCTTCTTGTCGGCGCGCTTTTACTCGCCGTTATGAATGCTCTTGTATTAATGATCAACGGCAAACCGTGGGGCATTACCTCCGCGTTCGCTCTTTGGGGAGCGAAATTCGTGCAATTGTTTGGCGTCGATCCAACCGAGTGGGCATATTGGCAGGATCCAGCGAAATTAAAGGCGCTAAAAAGCCCGTTATATCAAGACACAACAACAGTAATGGATATTAGCTTGATGTTCGGCGCGCTATTAGCCGCGGCCTTTGCGGGACGATACGCAAAACCGATTCAATGGAAGCGCCCATCGCGCATGACTATCGGCGCCCTTATCGGCGGATTGATGATGGGTTACGGCACTCGTCTTGCGTTCGGCTGCAACATCGGCGCTTACTTCAGCGGCATCGCCTCTTTCAGCGTCCACGGCTGGATTTGGTTTGTCTTCGCCTTTCTCGGCAGCATCATCGGCGTCAAACTGCGTCCGTATTGTGCGTATAAAAACTGAAAAAGGACGGAAAAGAGAAAGCGCGAGGGCGCTTTCTCTTTTTTAAATCAGCTTTTGCGGTTTTCGATCTGTTTCCTAGATGAATGAAGAAAATTAATTGTTTGTATAGCATAATCAGAACATGTGTGCTAAAATTTAAAAAATAATGATAAAACCTACAACTTTCTCCTACTGGTTAAGACGAAAATGACGATGTGAAGAAAGAGGATTACTATGAGACTATTCGATGTTAGTCAATGGGAGAAGGATGAGAAAAGGCAAGCATCTGGTACTAGACAAAAATTTTGGCTAATTCATCCAGAAGATAACCGTCGATATTTATTTAAGATTCCTAAAGAAAACACAGGAGAAGCTTGGGCAGAAGTAGTCGCATCGAAGGTTGGACAAAAATTGGGTTTAAACATGATGAAAGCTGAATTAGCCATATATAATGGAATATTAGGAATTTTATCTGAAAACTTTATTCAGGAAGATGAGGAATTTTATGAGGGTGGCGATTTATTTTTTACCATTGCAGAAGATTTTGATAGATATAGCTTAAAGTATATTATAACTTTGATAATATAATAAAAGTACTATCGGAATTTAACCTCAATCGAGAGTTCATTCCAATTCCTGTATTCGATGCTTTTATTGCGAATCAAGATCGACACTGTGACAATTGGGGAGTTATCGTTTCTTCATTCCGCAATTATGATCTTGCGCCTATATATGATAATGGAGCATCCTTAGGATATCAGTTGCAGAAGGAACGTATTCTAAAAATGTTTCAAGATCAAAGGATGTTTGAAGCTTTTACAAATAGGAGTTTTTCTTTAATTGGGTTGCCAAATACAAAGAAGCCTAAATACAGACAATTATTAGGCTATATTTATGAGTTATATCCTCAGGAGGTAAAAGAAATATTAGAGCGAATAAATGAAATAAATAAGGAGAAAATATTAGACGTTTTAAACCAAATTCCAGACGAAGCAATGTGTATAGTTCAAAAAGAATGGGTATTAAAATTATTACAGTATCGAAAAGAGTGGCTAATTCAATGGTATATGGAGGTGAGATGAATGACTCGCCCTTTTGTGCTTTGGCTCATTTGGCAAAATGAACGAACTCGTCAGCGATATCATGTCGGAAATTTAGTTCATCACGAAGGTCAATATGTATTTTATTATGAAAAAACGAGACAAAGACGTGGTGTAAGGGAAGCATTGGAAAATGGATATCAACTCCATTTAGCATTTCGTGATTTAAATAAGGTATATGTATCTGACAAGCTGTTTGGTCCGTTTGCACGTCGTTTGCCTGATCGTCGTCGTCCGGATTTTCCAGAAATTTTGCGCGCTCATGGGTTGTCAATGGATTATACAGAAATGGATTTATTGCGGGCAACTGGCGGAAGATTGGCAACCGATCCCTATGAGTTTGTTGCGCCGATTTATGTGGATGGGGATCACTTTGATTTTCAGTTTTATATTGCTGGCTGGAGATATTATGAAGGGGAGAAAGTCATAAACCAGTTGCAAGTCGGGGAAGAAGTGCGATTTCGGCTAGAGCCCGAGAATAAACAAGATTCAAAAGCGGTAATGGTGCTCACCAAACAGGGACATAAGTTAGGCTATATTCCGGCCTTTTATAGCGACTTTATGTTCCACACTATTGAAAATCGCCATCACTATCAAGCAACGATTCACGCTGTTCATATGGAAGCGCATCCACATTTAAAAGTGAATATTAATGTATGGGGGACGATCACCCCTTCATTAAAAGATGCTCACTTAGATGTGCTCCATGATTTGCAGTTAGAAATAGTATAATGGGAGAACTGTTCATTTGTGGATTCAAAGTTCAGGATCGTTTTGATTATACTGTTTGGCGAAGAAAAAACTGGCTTCTCTTCATCGCACATTAGCGATGGGGAAGCCAGTTTCTTATTATATTCAATATTGGAAGGTCTATTATTGTTTTTGTAAAATATAAGGTAAATGTTAGAATTTTAGTACATCAGTAAAACGGTTTGCAAAAGAGCATTCCAAATGTCGCTGCGCGATCTTTTTTTACAAGTGATGAAAGCGTACTTGCAAGAAAAACGGGAAAAGTTTTCCAAAGAGCAGCCAGTGTTCCAATTAGTGATGAAAGCGATTCCGTAAGCAATCGAAAAGTTGCCTTTTATCACGAAAGATTGCTACGTGATTAAAGGATCGGTTGGCCAAGGGGTATGGACGGATGTCCCTTGGGTCGCCATTATGAATAAAGAAGTCACTACTTCCACGCAACGCGGATATTATATTGTTTATCTATTTAGCGACGATATGAGCAAATTGTATCTGACGTTCGCCCAAGGCGTTACCGAAACGCCAAAAGAAGAAATGATACGCATTAATCAAGAAATCCGGCAAACGATTCCGATGAGCGGCAATGTGAAAAAAGATGATGAAATCGATCTTGGGGAAAGCAAAAAGGCAAAAGAGTATAAAGCCTCTGTCGCCGCCTATATCGCCTATTCGATCGACGATATGCCTTCGGACGAGCAATTGCGGCATGATTTGCGGCGAATGATCGAATACTACGAAAAATATGTGGAGACTAAAATGGGCATGAAACCAGTATCTGAATCGCATTCGTATGAAACGATTGTTAATCATGTTCATTCTTACATATCTAGTAAAGGTTTTTATTATACGAAAGAAGAAGTGATGAATCTCTTTTTGTCTTTAAAAACGAAACCGTTTGTCATTTTATCGGGGATTTCCGGAACCGGGAAAACAAAAATCGTTCAATGGCTTGCCGAGAGCGTTGGCGCGACGGAAGAAAACGGACGGTTTACGTTAATTCCTGTCCGCCCTGATTGGAACGACGGATCGGATTTGCTTGGATATGTAGATATTAAAGGAGAATTTAAGGCGGGGCCGCTGACGAAAGTGGTGTTAGAAGCGGAACAAAATCAAGAAGAGCCGTATTTCGTCTTGCTTGATGAAATGAACCTGGCGAGGGTGGAGCATTATTTCAGCGACGTCCTTAGCGTGATGGAAAGCCGGCGTTGGGAAAACGGGAAAATCGTTTCTTCTAAACTGCTTCCGAAAGAAATAGCAGGGCGGGATATTTATCTTCCTGCCAATGTGTATATTATTGGTACGGTCAATATGGATGAAACGACGCATCCTTTCAGCAAAAAAGTATTGGATCGCGCCAATACGATTGAATTCAACCGTGTTCAGCTTGACCATCTTGATTTTTTAAAAGAGTTAAAGCAAGTGGAACCGATGAAGCTGAGTCAAGAAGCATTTGCCGCTAAATATTTGCATTTAAAAGACGTGTATCAACGGTATCCACATGTTGTTGAAAGAGCAACGAGCGAGCTGGTGAAAGTCAATACCTATTTACAGCCTTTAGGAGCGCACATCGGTTATCGCGTCCGCGATGAAATTTGCTTTTATCTCGCTTGCAACGAAGAAGGAAAGCTGATGGAATTTGAAAACGCGTTTGATCATTGCCTCTTGCAAAAAATTTTACCGCGCGTCTCTGGAAGTGATGCGAGAGTGCAACGCGCCCTGGAGCAACTATTTACGTTCTGCACTGGCATTGAATTAAATGGGGAATACGATGCCTTGCTTGATTTTACATACGCTAAATATCCGAAAAGCGCGGATAAAATTTTACACATGTTAAGGAGGTTAGCGGACGATGGCTTTACCTCCTTCTGGATTGGCTCGTGAGGATGTAGAGCTGGTCCATATTGAAACGAAACATTTAACACTCGTAATCAAAGGAAAGCCATATCACGAGCAATACAAAGGACTCCAGCAATACCGCAAACTCGACTTTCACGAATCGATGGAGTTTTTTGTCAAAGGAGAAGACATTTTCGAAGTAAAAATATTTGATATTGATCAACAAAGACTTGTAGAATGGTCTGCGGGCCACCGGCCAATCTTTTTTGAAAATGGCATTTATCAAATCATCGTTTCTCCGAAAAACGATGTTGAATTAACGTTTTATCATGAATATCCATCGTTAAGAAGAGCGGTCGACCGAGTCAACATCGGCAGTCAATACGTACTAATGGGAAACCTCTATTTTCAAAATGAAGTGGGATTATCGACATTTGAAATCCGAAATGGGGATAAAGTCCTGTTAGAAGTGACGATCGAAATCTTTCCGACAAAATTAAATTATAAAGAAGACTATCAAAAGCTTCTCCAAGAAGTAAGCGATGAAATTTATAATCTCGCCTTTCATTTTATTAAGAAAACGTATCAGCGGGCGAAAGCAAAACTAGACGGCACTCCTTCCCGAAGCGAATTTTTCCGGCTGATGGAGGCGCATTTTTACGACTTCCTCCAAGCCATTCGGCAAATCGAGCGGCAGCCGCACCATCAGCTTGTGACGACCCATGTAAAAGCGAGGGGAGATCAGCTTGGCCGCTTGGACCAAAAAGGAAGAAACTATTTACGGAAAAGACCGCAATTATTTTGTGAAGTCCATAACGAAATAAGGATTCAACACCGTTCACTGATGCCGGTATCCGGCTTAAAAGCGAAAAAAGAATTGACGTATGATACGCTAGAAAACCGGTTTGTAAAATGGATGATGACACGTTTAATCGATAAATTGCACGATTTATGGGAAAAAGTGCAATCGAAAAACAAACGATACGAAGTAGAAGCGGATCCGGACTTGCTAGCGAAAATCATGGATATGAAACGCGTGCTCGAAGCGAAAACAAACAATGCGTTTTGGCGGACGATCGGGAAACTCGACCGTTCGATCATGAGCCTTGTCTTGCAAATGGCGCCGGGATATCGTGATGCGTATCAAATATTTTTAATCGTAACGCGGGGGCTTGCGCTGCAGGGGAAGCTGTATCACATGTCCGTCAAAGACGTCGCGACATTGTACGAGTATTGGACGTTTCTAAAGCTGGGACAACTGTTAGGCAAAAAATATAAATTGATCAGCCAGGACATTATTCAAGTGAATCGAACGGGATTATTCGTTAACTTGGAAAAAAACCGCTCCGCCAAGCGGGTATACGAACATCCGTACACGGGCGAAAAAATTATTTTGACGTATCAAAAATACGAAGGAAGGCTGCCAACCATTCCGCAAATTCCGGATACGATGCTGTCGATTGAAAAGAAAGGGAAAGATTATACGTTTAATTACATTTTCGACGCGAAATATCGGATTGATTTCGCGGTGGAAGGAAGCAGCTATCAAAAACGCTATCACATTCCTGGCCCGATGGAAGATGACATCAATACGATGCATCGTTACCGCGATTCGCTTGTTGTCCGCCACAACGGCCCTTATGAAAGAACCGCCTTTGGCGCTTATGTGTTATTTCCTTGGTACGATGAGGATAGCTATCAAGAGCACAAGCTGTACAAAAGCATTAATGAAGTCAATATCGGCGGGCTGCCGTTTTTGCCAAACGCGACCCGGTTAGTCGAACAATTGATCGAGCGGCTGATCGAAAAAAGCCCGGAGGAACTGCAAAAAGAAGGAATTTTGCCGCAAGGAATTATGGAGGAATGGCGGTCTTCTTTCGATGAAAAAGTGCTTGTTGGGATGGTCCCAAGCGCGCAAAACTATCACGCCTATCTGAAGCACCGGTTTTATCATATTCCGGTCAAACGGCTGAAAAAAGGATGGCAGGAAGCGAAATACATCGCTCTTTATCCAAAACAAGGAGCGGCACCGGTCAATGGAGTTACTTGCTTTGGAAAGATCACTGATGTAAAGTTTGTAAAACGATACGAAATCAACGAAATGCCAAAAAACAGTTCAGAGGAGTACGTGAGATTCGAGATCGAAAGCTGGCATTTTTTAAAGGACATTATCCGACCGGTCGGCTATGGAATATCGGTCTATACGATGTCGACTTTAAACACATTAAAAGAAGCGAAAGAACTTCCTGAATTGTTCATGAAATCAAAAGAAGAAATCACTTTATGGAGAATGCTGCGGAGACTGTCCGACCGCATTCGCTTTGACCTAGATGACCGATACTTAGATAAAGCGTCTAAAATTACAGCGTATCGAATCAAAGATATTGTCATAAAACTCGAAGGAGAGCAGCTAGCCATCACACGAGGAACCGAACGCAAAACACTTCCGGTAGAGGCTTTGCTTAAACAGCCATCGATGGTGTTTAAGGAGATGGTGAGATTGATGGATAGCGATAACATATGAACCTCTCCCACCTTCATTCCATGAAGAGGTGGGAGTTTCTTACCATCTCCACCAAAGAAGCTTCTGCGCGGAAGAAGGTGGTCTCCTTCCACTCGATGAATTCATCGGAAGCCTCCCTGATGGGTCCAGTAAGCAACATCGGCATCACACCGATGGGGCGGTCCAACCCTTCTACTACTTCTTGCTTACGCAATCCGTAGATACGTCAGCTTCGTTTGTACGTTCCAGTGTTTGAAGGCGCCATGCAGCGCCTTGCTTAAGATATTTCTTGCACCGTGAACGTCACGATGCTCCTCATACCCACACCGGCACACAAACAGGCGGGAAGATGCTTTTTTTCTCTTTTGGCAGACAGGACATATCTGACTCGTATACGACTCCTCGATTTCATGCAAGCGAATGCCATGTGGAGCCAGCTTATAAGTGAGATACCGTTTCACTTTCCCGAATGACCAATTCGAGAGCTTTTGCGCTTGTTTGCGGCTTGCCCGCTTTTTCTTTCTCGTGTTGCGCTGCACTCCTTCGACGTTTCCGATATACACATCGGAGGCAGATTGCTTCAAACACCAGTCGACAAACTGTTTGGTCGTTTTATGGAGCGCATCCCGCAGCTGTCTTTCGGATTTCGACAACACGTATTGTTTCGCCCGCTCATACTTTTTCCATCGGCGGGATCCTTTTTGACATTTCGATTGACGTCGCTGGATCTCTGTCAGTTTTTTATTCCGCAATCGGTGAAGGGAGCGGATTTTTCTTCCCGTGATGAGGAGGGCTTGCCCATTTTCGCAAAAAGCACCTATGGTGTGTACTTCTCCAAGATCGACTCCGACGGAGGAACCCGGTTTGTACGCTGTTGCCTTTTGCCCATCTTCATACGTCACGGCCAAATAAAGACCATGATCAAAGCAGCATTCAATTTCTTTGATCGTTCCTTTTGGCAGATGCGACGCATACACGACAATTGGCTTTTCCCGTTTTCCGTGATGAATGCCCATCGACAGTTCGATTTTTCCGTTTTCGTAAACCTTGAAACCGTCTTTCACCCATTTCGTTGGGAAGTATTTCTTTTTCTTGTAGGGGTAGCGGGCAACATGTCCTTGTTGGATCGCGTGTTGAGCAGATTGTCTTGCGAAGAGGTATTTGTGGCAAACTGCTTGAATCGATTGGCTGTGAAGATGGAACTTTCTTTTCGTTTGCTTTTGCAACTCGCTTTTGGTGATCCAGCACCCATGCTGGAGGAAGTGTTCTTTGGCTAAGCGGAGGCATTCATTCCAAACACGGGCGGATTCCCTATTACAAGCGTACAAGCGATCCAAATCCGCTTTCGATGCCCGGAAGAACACTTTTTGGCCACGAAGCATGAGCATTCCCTTCTTTCTTTGTTTGATAGTTTGATTATAGCACATATGTTCGTTTTTGGGAATCAAAAAACTCCCGATTCATCTCCCTCCTTCACTCCGTTTAGAGGAAGGGAGACTTCTCGGGAAAAATGTTAAAGAAAAATAGCACTAACGGAGGTAATGATTATGAAACATTTACAACAAAAAATCATTGAATTTCGCGATGCGCGCAATTGGAAACAGTTCCATACTCCAAAAGACTTAGCGATTTCATTATCTCTAGAAGCAGGAGAGTTGCTGGAAAATTTCCAATGGAAAAGCAGCGAAGAAGCTGTAAAAACAAACTTGGAAAATATAAAAGACGAAATTGCCGATGTAGTCATTTATGCACTCCTGCTTTCACATGAATTAGGAATTGACCTAGAAAAAGCTGTTATCGATAAAATAAAGAAAAATGAACAAAAGTATCCAATTGAGAAATCGTTTGGGTCAAAAAAGAAATATACTGAATTATAAAATTGAAATAAGTATTGGTGATTTGTTAGATGCATGTTCGCGGTTCCGATTGGAAATCATGATCATGTCCACCCCTTGGAGAGTTGTTTTTTGGTCACACTGTATATGACTTCCAAGGTGGGTGGTTATGCATTCGTTATGTGTTTTACAGCACGTCCTAGGAGGAAACAAAGGTATAAAAATAGATCATGATAGAGAAAAATAGTTAAACCATTCAAAAATAATAAAAAGCCTTTGGTTAATCAACTAAAAGGGGCATCGTAAAATTCGTTTTGCCTAGAAAAGTTGACTCCTGTTCACTGAACGGGAGTCGGCTTGTTTTTTAATTATTGGACGAGTTAGGAAGATTTGATTATATTACGACAAAATTCGACAACATTTTTTCTTCTTGTTTTAGTAAAATAGCATTATGTCATTAACGATTGAAGGAGCATGGATCGCATGGGATCTAAAGGAATGATTGACAATAAGCAGAGTGGTTTAGTGGGAGATGTCTTAAAAGAATATATAACCAAAGGAAGTAAACTGTCGATTGCCGCGGCACATTTGACATTATACGCTTTTGTGGAGCTGAAAAAAGAGCTGTCACAACTCGATGAATTTCGTTTCATTTTTACAGAGCCTGCTTTTGTGCGCGGAGACCGTTCGTTAAAAGGACTAATGGAGAAAAACGAATCGGCACTGTATGGAGTGGAAGAAGAGCGAAAATATAAAGTAGAGTTAAATCAAGCATACATAGCCAAAGAATTAGCGAAATGGCTGAAACGAAAAGCACAAATTAAATCAGTCACCAATCAGCGCATTCAAGGCGGTTTGTATCATGTCAAAAACAACGATGGAACGCAAATCGGCTTAATCGGCGGTGCGCCGTTTTCCAGCCCAGGTCTAGGCTACAGCAACTCTTCCAATATTTATATTAACCATATTGTCGACGATGAGCATTCAAATACCCAACTGCTTCGTCAGTTTGACGCCATTTGGCAAGATGAACAAGCACTGCAAGATGTGAAAGACGAAATATTGCGGCGCTTAGAAGTGATGTATAAAGAAAATTCGCCAGAGTTCATTTACTTCGTGACGCTCTACAATCTATTTAAAGGCTTCTTGCAAGATGCGAAAAACTACGAATCGCTACAAACAAGAACGGGATTTGAAAATACGGTCATTTGGAACAAACTTTACGATTTTCAGCGCGATGGGGTAATTGGCGCCATCAATAAAATCGAAACGTATGGAGGATGCATTATCGCCGACAGCGTCGGGCTCGGAAAAACGTTTGAGGCGTTAGCGGTCATTAAATATTACGAACTGCGCAATCATCGCGTTCTCGTGCTGGCACCAAAAAAATTGAGGGAAAACTGGGCTATTTACCGTTTAAACGATAAGCGCAACATTTTGGCGGAAGACCGCTTTTCCTATGACTTGCTCAACCATACCGATTTATCGCGTGAGCGCGGATATAGCGGCGATATTAATTTGGAGCATGTGAACTGGGGAAATTATGACCTAGTCGTCATCGATGAATCACACAACTTTCGCAATAATGATCCGCGCAACGATCGGGTGACGAGATATTCCCGCTTGATGAACGACATTATTAAAGCGGGAGTGAAAACGAAAGTGTTAATGCTTTCTGCCACCCCTGTCAATAACAAGCTCGATGACTTAAAAAACCAGATAGCTTTCATTACGGAAGGAAATGACAAAGCGCTAGCGGAAACGGCGAACATCAAAAGCATCAGCCAAACGATCCGCCGCGCGCAGTCGCAGTTCAAAAAATGGAGCAATCTTCCTGAAGAAGAGCGGACTACTGAGCGGTTGTTAGATATGCTAAACTGGGATTATTTCACCTTGCTTGACTCATTAACAATCGCCCGTTCGCGCCGCCATATTGAAAAATATTACAATGTGAACGCGATCGGCTCGTTTCCGACCCGCCTGAAGCCAATCAATATTAAAGAAACAATTGACGCTAAAGACGAATTTCCGCCGCTGGAGAAGATTAATAATGAAATATTGCGGTTGCGGTTGGCGGTATATTCGCCGATGCAATATATTTTGCCTCATAAAAGGGCTATTTATAACGAAAAGTACGATACGAAAGTAGCAAACGGAAGAATTTTTAAACAAACCGACCGGGAAAATAACCTTGTCTATTTAATGAAATCCAACTTGTTGAAACGATTAGAAAGCAGCATTCATTCCTTTTCTTTAACATTGGAAAACATTATTCATCAGATCGATTCGCACATTCAAAAAATAGATCAATATGATCCGAAAAACGAAACGATCGGAGATATTAATGATATAGATATGGAAGATCCTGACTTAGAAGACGCGTTAATCGGCTCGAAAGTGAAAATTTTCATCAAAGATATGGATCTAATCCGATGGAAGCAAGATTTATTATATGACCGCGAGATTTTAGCGAAGTTGCTTGCGCAAGCGAGAAGGATAACGCCAGATCGCGATAAAAAATTATTGGCATTGAAAAAAGTCATTCAAAACAAAATCGAGAATCCGATTAACGGCCAAAACAAGAAATTGCTCATTTTTACTGCGTTTGCGGATACGGCGAAATATTTATATGAAAACTTGCACAAGTGGATTTATCGCCATTTTGGTTTGCACTCTGCCGTAGTAACTGGCTCGGATCATCCAAAAACTACATTAAAAATGAAAAAAGTCGACTTCAATAATGTCTTAATGAACTTTTCACCTATTTCGAAAGAGCGGGCAAAAGTAATGCCCGAGATGAAAGAGGAAATTGACATACTGATCGCTACCGACTGTATTTCCGAAGGGCAAAACTTGCAAGACTGTGATTATCTCGTTAACTATGATATCCATTGGAATCCGGTCCGTATTATTCAACGTTTTGGTCGTATCGATCGGATTGGCAGCAAAAATGAACGAATTCAACTCGTTAACTTCTGGCCATCGATAGAACTTGATGAATATATTAATCTCGTCAACAGGGTAAAAGACCGAATGACGATTCTCGATATTTCTTCCACCGGGGAAGAAAATGTTATTGCCGACAACAGCAATGAAATGAAAGATTTGGAATACCGCCGCAAACAACTCGAAAAACTGCAAAACGAAGTCATTGATTTAGAGGACATTTCCGGAAATATTTCTTTAACCGATTTTACGTTAGACGACTTCCGCATGGATTTATTAAATTTTATGAAGGAACATAAAGAAGCGGTGGAAAAAGCGCCGCTAGGGCTTTTTAGCATTACCGTGAACAAAAATGAAAAACTAAAAGACGAAATTAAGCCTGGGGTTATTTTCTGTCTAAAACAAATCGATCACGTCACATCATCGAACGAACAAAACGCGCTCCATCCATATTACTTAGTGTATGTGCGGGAAGACGGCACGGTGTTGTATAACCATGTCCACGTAAAGAAAATTTTGGATTTATACCGTTCGCTATGCAACGGAAAAAAAGAAGTGGAGTGGGATTTATACGAAACGTTTTACCAAGAGACGAAAAACGGAAAAGACATGGGGCAATATAAGGCGCTGCTGGAGAAAGCGGTAGAAGATATCGTTGGCAAAATCGATCAGCAAATAACGCTGAACATATTTAGCCTCGGAAACTTGGACAGCTTAGTGACGAACGCGAATACGAGTTTGCAAGACTTTGAAATTATCTCTTATCTTATCATTAAAGGGTGAGAGCGGTGGCTGGATTCACATTTTATGCTAGAATAGGGCTGGACGATAAAGTCCGCCCTTTACATAAGAAGTTGGATAAAAAAATGTTTTACGATTTCGCTGATTTAACGAAAAAGGAAAAAGACTATATTACGAAATACGTCGATCGGATCGAGCTAACGTATTTATTAACTCCAAGTGTGATTAATATCCAGCCATTTATTAATGAAGATTATCATTATGAAGGAGTTATGTTTATCACGATTCGATTAAGAAACGAAACAAAAGACGCTTGCCTTCCTGTCATTGGAGAGATTATTCAAGGATCGTTGCCAAACCCTGTCGTCATCGTATTTGAAAAAGAAGGAAACGTTCAGGTTGGTACGTGTTTAAAGCGATTAAACAAAATCGATAAAACGCAAGTTGTTTTGGAGGAATTTGCGTATACTCCGTGGTTTTCATCCGACAGTGACGATGAAACGGTTCGGCAATTTATTGATGCGGTTCACATAACAGCGTTATCTTTTTCTCACTTCTTCCGGTTTTATCAAGACATTCATATCGCGGTACAGGCGTTTCAGCATGCGAAAGCGATCGGTGCTTTTTACATCGCTACCGATATAGAATCGCGTCAACTGATTGCGCAAATTGAACAAGCGGAAGCGGAAATTGCGAAATGGAAAAACAAAATTAAAAAAGAAACGCAGTTTAACCGAAAAGTAGAGTACAACATGAAAATTCAGCAATTAACGACGCAAATCGAGCAGTGGAAACAACAATTGCGATGAAAGGGGAAGCACGATGGAAAAACTAGATGGAAAATCAATGGATATTGTAAAAGCGAACATCGAGGCGTTAAAGCAACTATTTCCGGAAGTGGTTACCGAAGGAAAAATTGATTTTGAAAAACTAAAACTGATTCTTGGCGAAGAGATCGAAACGCGCAATGAAAAATATGAATTCACATGGCACGGCAAAACACAGGCGATGAAACTCGCGCAAACGCCATCCACCGGCACGTTGCGGCCAGACAAAGCATCAAGCAAAAATTGGGATACGACCGAAAACCTTTATATTGAAGGCGACAACCTCGAAGTATTGAAGCTGTTGCAAAAATCGTATTTCGGAAAGATTAAAATGATCTATATCGACCCGCCGTATAATACAGGGAAGGATTTTGTGTATAAAGATGATTTTCACGATAACATTAAAAATTATAAAGAAATAACTCAACAAACGGCAAAGGCTAATACGGAGACGAATGGTAGATTCCATACAGATTGGCTGAATATGATGTATCCACGTTTAAAATTAGCCAGAAACCTTTTAGCTGAAGAAGGGGTAATCTGCGTTTCGATTGATGATAATGAATTTAAAAATTTAAAATCTATATTAGATGAAATTTTCGGTGAGATAAATCATTTTGCAACGTTTATATGGGAGAAAACTTTTGCGCCAAGGAATGACGCTAAAACGGTTTCTTATAGACACGAATATATTCTTGTGTTTGCTAAGAATATTGAAAAAGTTCAACGAAATTTGTTACCAATGACTCCTGAACAGTTAGAGCGCTATAAAAATCCAGACAATGATCCTCGTGGTCCATGGACTTCAGGTGATTTGTCTGTTGGACGCTACACACCAAAAGATATATATGAGATTGAAACTCCTTCAGGCAAAAAGGTATTACCTCCAGCTGGATATAGTTGGAGATTTTCAAAAGAGAAAATGCAAGAGTTAATAGCTGATAATCGTATTTGGTTTGGTGAGGATGGTAATAATACTCCTCGTTTAAAAAGATTTTTAAAAGAAACTCAACAAGGAAGAGTTCCTGAAACAATTTTATTTCATAAAGATGTGGGACATACGCAATCGGCAACGCAAGAAGTTAAGAGTTTATTTAACGACAAATTTTTTGATTATCCTAAACCTATCAAACTGATTAATCATCTTCTCTTGTTATTTACTGGTAAAGAAAAAGATATTATACTCGATTTCTTTTCAGGCTCAGCTACAACAGCTCACGCAGTAATGCAATTAAATGCGGAAGACGGCGGCAATCGTAAGTTTATTATGGTGCAGCTTCCTGAGAAGACAGATGAAAAGTCAGAAGCGTATAAAGCGGGATATAAAAATATTTGCGAAATCGGTAAAGAACGCATCCGCCGCGCGGGCGAGAAAATCGTTCAGGAAACGGGAAAAACGGATTTAGATATTGGCTTTAAAGTGTTTAAGCTCGATTCTTCGAATGTGAAGACATGGGAGCCTGATTTTGATAACTTGGAGCAAACCCTTTTCGATTTGCAGGATAACATTAAAGAAGACCGCACGAAAGAAGATTTGTTGTATGAGATTTTACTGAAAATCGGCCTGCCGCTCACCACACCGATTGAAGAAATTGATTATAACGGCAAAACGATTTATAACGTTGCCTATGGTTCCGTGTTAGTATGTTTAGAAGATGACATCGATTTGGATATCGTTCAGGAGATGTTGAAATATCAATCCGAGCATATGCCGCCGAAAGTCATTTTCAAAGAGTCTGGCTTTATTAGCGACGCCGTGAAAACGAACGCGATTCAAACATTGAAAAAGCACGGAATCACGGATGTTAGGAGTGTGTAACCGATGAAGCTGAAGTTTATCGCGGACTTGGATTATCAAAAGCGGGCGATTGATTCCGTTGTGCAAATTTTTAAAGGGCAAGAAATGAGCCAGTCCAACTTCACCGTTTCGTATGGACCAAACGCGGGGATGATTCAAACGGATTTAGGCGTAGGGAATCGTTTAGACCTTACGCCGGAAGAAATTTTAAAAAACGTGCAGGACATTCAAATGAAAAACGGCCTGCCGCGCAGCGAGCGGCTTGATGGCATGCATTTTACCGTTGAAATGGAGACAGGTACGGGGAAGACATATGTCTATTTACGGACGATTTACGAATTGCATAAACATTACGGATTTACGAAATTTGTCATTGTCGTTCCGTCCGTGGCGATTCGCGAAGGGGTGTACAAGTCGCTGCAAATTACGAGAGACCATTTCAATGAACTGTATGACCATACGCCAGTAGAATACTTTATTTACGATTCGCAAAAACTCGATCAAGTCCGTAACTTTGCGACAGCGACAACAATCCAAATCATGATCATTAATATTGACGCGTTCCGAAAAAGCTTTGAAGACCCTGATAAAGAAGATAAAGCGAACGTTATCCACCGTCCGAACGACCGTTTGAATGGCTATCGCCCGATCGAATTTATTCAACAGACGAACCCGATTGTTATTATTGACGAGCCGCAAAGCGTCGATACGACGCCGAAATCAAAAGAAGCGATCGCTTCGCTCAATCCGCTTTGCACGCTACGCTACTCGGCGACGCATGTGGAAAAATATAATATGGTGTATCGCCTCGATGCAGTCGACGCGTATAATCAAAAACTCGTCAAAAAAATCGAAGTGATGTCTGTTCGTTCTGAACCGTCTTTTAATGTGCCGTACATAAAACTAATCGAGGTAAAGGAAAGAAAAGCGAAGATCGAACTGGACGTCGAATCGCGCGGAAAGGTGAAGCGGACGACGAAAACGGTGAAATACGGAGACGATTTGTACGATATTTCCGGGGAACGAGAATTGTATCGTGGCTATATCGTCGAGCAGATTGATTGGACGGAAGGAAACGAAGCGATTGAAGTAAATGGCTATCGTCTGCGGGTCGGTGATGCGATCGGCGATATTGACGATGATGCGATAAAGCGGTATCAAATCCGCAAAACGATCGAAGAGCATTTGAACAAAGAGCTGCAGCTTCGCCCGCGCGGAATTAAAGTGTTAAGCCTTTTCTTTATCGACAAAGTCGCCCATTACCGTGATTATGATAAAGATGGCAATCCGATTAAAGGAAAATATGCGGTGATGTTTGAGGAAGAATATAAGGATTTGATCCAAAAACCGAAATACCGCCCGCTCTGGGATGACCCAGGCATTGATAAGGATGTGGAAAAAGCGCACAACGGGTATTTCGCGCAAGACAAAAAAGGACGGTTGAAAGATACGAAAGGAAATACGGAAGCGGACACCGATGTGTACAACCTTATTATGAAAGACAAAGAACGGCTGCTTAGCCTCAATGAGCCGCTTCGCTTCATTTTCTCCCATTCGGCGCTTCGCGAAGGATGGGACAACCCGAACGTCTTTCAAATTTGCACGTTGAAAGACTCCGCGGGAACGTACGTATCGAGACGCCAAGAAATCGGACGCGGATTGCGTCTGGCTGTCAACCAAAACGGGGAGCGTGTGCAGGACTATCATATCAACACGCTAACGGTCATGGCGAACGAATCGTACGAAGAGTTTGTTGCGACGCTGCAAAAAGAAATAGAAGAAGAAACAGGAGTCAAATTCGGCAAAATCGAAAAACATATATTTGCTAAACTCGTCTATGTCGATGAGAAGACGGAAGAGCCGGTGCAAATGGGCTATGACTTATCGGTAAAATTATATGAAGAATTAAAACAAAACGGTTATATTGACAAGCATAGCATGGTTACCTCTGAATTAAAGAAAGCGATAGAAAACTATGATTTGCGCTTAAGCGCGGAGTTTCAGCCATGGCTTCCGGCGATCGTCAAAGAAATAAAACGCCATTTGCAAGCATTGCCGATCAAAGACGCAACCAAAAAGCAAAAAGTGAAATTAAATATGTCTGTATTCAATCAGGAAGAATTCAGACAGTTATGGGATAAAATCAAATATAAAACGGTCTATTCCGTCGATTTCGACAGCGAACAATTGATTCAAAAGTGCATTGAAAGCATTCAAACGATGCCGCGCATTGAGAAAATTCGCATTTTAAGCCGCAAGGGAAAAGTTGAAATCGACCGCGTGACAGGAGTACAGGCGCAAACGGTAAGCGAAAGCGTCGAAGATTACGTCAGCTTGCACCATACGCTTCCAGACGTCATTACCGAGCTGCAAAACCGCACGAATTTAACACGCAAGACGATTGTCCGCATCTTAACCGGCTGCAAGCGGCTTGAGGATTTCAAAAACAATCCGCAAAAATTTATCGAAGAAGTGACAAAGATCATCCAGCGTGAAATGAAGCAACTGTTAAAAGACGGGGTGAAATATTATAAAATCGGCGACGATGCGTATTATGCGGTGGAACTATTCCAAAACGAAGAACTGCTTGCCTACTTGAATGACAACGCAATTCCGAGTGAAAAATCGTTGTTTGACCATGTCGTCTATGATTCAGATGTGGAAGAGCGTTTTGCCAAACGCTTTGAAAACGACGAAAAAGTAAAAGTATATGTCAAACTGCCAAGCTGGTTTAAAATTGACACGCCAATTGGCTCCTACAACCCTGACTGGGCGCTTGTCATTGAGAAAGATGGGGAAGAAAAGCTGTACTTCGTCCTTGAGACGAAAGGACAGGAATGGGAAGGAGAATTGCGCCCGGGTGAATCGGCAAAAATCGAGTTTGCCCGCAAGCACTTTGAAGCAATCGGCACGGATATTGAATTTGTCGGTCCGGAAAATGACGTCGATGCGTTTATGCTGCGGGCGCTCAGTTTATAATATAATAAGCTTATATTAAGACAGAAGCCACTCAGGTTTCTGTCTTTTTTTGTTTTGCGACACAATTTGACAAAATTTTTAGTTAAGTATAGTTAGGATAAACAGTAGGAAGCTTTTTGGTGTAGTAGAAAAGTATCAATTTTAAGGCGAAAGGAGTAAGAGGATTTTGCCGAAATATAACATATATAAGATCATTCGTTCTAAGTTAGACGAGTTGATTTTCAAGTTTGAAAGTGTAGGTTTAAAAAAGGTGAGTTCCAGAAAGATTGATAACTACTGTTTTGACTTTTACTTTTCTAAGGAACCACCTGAAATATCAATTTGGTGGGTAAAGGTATATAACGACTTTATACCTAAGGAAGAAACTCCAAAAAATTTGGCCTATTTTTCTTCCTTACTAATATATAATAATGATGTTTGTTATGCCGTTAGTATGGGAAAATCACATTTTTATTTAAAAAATTATTGTGATTTAGATTTTGGTTTAAATCTAGCCGAACGGATTATAGATGAAACAAAGTTAACAATTAAAAACGCTAAATATTTTAGTATTAATAAGAGCAAAACAATCACAACATATAGAGGTCCTAGCCGGATTGATTATGATAGCGGTGAATCGTTTCACTATATTAAAGCTAAGACAATAGACGAAAAAAAATGGGGGAGAACTGTAAGCTTTGGGCATTCAGTTTGTTTTAATCTAAATATAAAACCAGATCAGCTTGCGCAGCTAATTTCCTTAATTGAAGAGACTTTAAAGAAGCCAAAGATACTGACATTGCCGAGAATTGAAATGATTAAAGACAAAGAGTCTATAAAAGCGCTAGATCGCAAATTAGCTTTGGCTATTGAAAAAAAAAGAACCAAATATTCAAATAGATGAGGTAACAATGAGCGGTGTGGATTTTATATTTAGTGATAAAAGCAGCTATACGATTTACTTAAAGGGAAAACAAGAATGCAAATTAGAAACAGAAGAACTAACAATGCCAGTTTTACATGCATTTTTAAAGAAGTACAACATTAATTTATACGAAGAACTGGAAAACATTAAAATAAAAGCAATAAATGAAAATCAAAAACCTTATACAGAAAGCCTAAAACATTATATTGACTTTGTTGATGCAGAAAAACATTGCTTAATGGATGGGAAATGGTACAAGTTTAATCAGGACTATGTAGCTTATTTAGAAAAGGAAGTAAATGGAATTTTGAATGAGTATGATCCAAAGGATGATTTGATAATAGATGAGTATAATGAATACCTCGCAAGAACGGGACAAGATAGTAAAAAAATGTATAAAGAAAAATATTTCAATATGATGCAAGAACAAAAAGGATATCGACTTTTAGATAGGGAGATTGAAAAGTTTAAAAATAAATATAGTGTTGAAAAGATGGATTTGTATAAGGACGGTACTTTATTTTTTGTAAAAATCGGAACTCCACAAAAGCTAAGCTATGTAATTAATCAATCACTTGCTGCACTTGAAATACTAAAAAACGAAAAAGAATTTATGAAAGTTGACGGTGAAATAATCAATCCAAAAAGATTTTGCTTATGGCTGGTTTTGGATAGAACACGTAGGCTTAGTTTGTTGCCTAATGGTCAATGCAAAATTTCTGAAATTGAATCATTAATTTTCCATATGAAACTTGTTGAATGGAAAAAAGAGGTTATAAGAGCTGGTTTGGAGCCTTATATTAAGATAAATTATGTAGTCAAATAAAGAAATTCTATGACACATAAAACAGTAGTGGAAATTTCTTTTTGATTGATATTAATTAAGAGGCAATAAGTGTATTCTGTGATTCTTACTATAATTTGGGGGGAGTAGATTGAAAATTATATCTATCTTTAACAATAAGGGTGGCGTCGGGAAAACCAATTTAACATATCATTTGGGTTACGCGCTTGCAGAGATGGGAAAAAATGTTCTGTTAATGGACCTGGATCCACAATGTAATTTAACTATATATGGTATGGAAATTGAAAAACTACATGATATCTGGAAAAAAGAAGATATTTTTATTGAAGATTTTGATTATGCAAAACAAACGATTTCAAGAGAAGAGTTTATAGCTTTAAATAATGAACCAAGAACGATACATTATCTCTTAAAGCCAACGGAGGAAGGGACAGGTGAACTGGAAATTTTGCCTCCACCTGTAAAGCTAGCAAGTAATTTATCTTTAATTCCAGGTAGGCTAACATTGCATATGTATGAAGATAAAATTGCAAGTCGATGGAGCGATGCATACAAAGGAGATCCACTTGCATTAAGAACAGTAACAAAAATAAGATTATTGGCTATACAATATGCCAAAAGAGAAAATTTTGATCTTATCATTGTGGATACCTCTCCGAGTCTAGGAGCATTAAATAAAACAATAATTTCAACAGCTGATGGTTTTCTTATTCCTTGTATGCCAGATATGTTTTCTTTATATGGAATAAGAAATATTGGTAATGCACTGACACAATGGAAAAAAAGTTTTGATATTATACGTAGTTTAATTTCTGAAAATAAACGGGAGATGTTTCCAGAAAAGTTTGTTAGGTTTCTAGGTTTTACTATTTATAATGCTAAAAAGTATTCTGGTAAAAATGCAGTTGGAAGATGGGATTTAGCTCAAGCTCATTATAACTATGTAAAGCAAATCCCAGATACCATAAAGGAATATATAAAGCCAGATATTAGAGAACATTTAACAGAGGATATGCTTAACAATCCTATAGGATTAACAGAAGTTATGTATTCTCATAACACTCTTCCGAGTATGGCGCAAAAATATAAAGCTCCAATATGGAAAATCCCTTCAATGGAATCTCTTTCTAAAGAGGATGCTAGAACAATAAAAGGAAACCGGGCAAATTATGAAGCTACTAAAGAAGCTTATATATCTTTTGCTAAAGACCTTTTAATGAGAATAGAAATGTAAATTGAGAATAAAAATTATGCAATAATTGTCACAAAAGTATGGAAATTATATGGTGATAATTATGATCATTGATAAAGTTATAAGAAAACAGATTGCAATTACATTAAAACAAATACAAAAGTACATGAAAGATATTACTGATAAAGAAATAAAACTAACCCTAAGAGATTTAGATGATATTGGAAAATTGGTTATTGAGAGGCATAATAATAGTAAAAAGAAAATAAATCAGTATATGAAAAGTGAAATTAGTTTGTCATTTTTAGGAATAGTTTGTATTGCACATTTCAGCTTGGCAATAAACCAAAAGGAGGACAGTAGTAGGCCTTTACCTAGTTCTTGGATAAAGTCAGAGCAGCAGCCAGATCCAAATTATATAATTTCTAATCTATTGGTTCACGTAACAAATCATTCTTTAGCAATATTAAAATTGGTATGTAATGGGCTAGATCCTTCAGCTAGGGTACTTCTTAGAGTTTTGAATGAATTATCTTGGTTAACGATTATTTTGTCAGCTGATAGGGATAAAATTGTTTTATACCACAAAGCATTTCAAGATGGAGAAGAAGAAAATGTGTGGTATAAACATTTTAGATTGAAGAATCTTAACAAAAATTTAAGTGACATTGAAAAAAAATTAGGCTTAGATGTTGACCAAGAATTATTAAAAATTTTAAAAGAGAATCGAGAAAAAGCATACAAATTTTATTCGAAATATTTACATAACTGTTATTCCAATATTATGATCCAAAGTTATGCCCAGTCTTTTGAAAATGAAGAGCATCTTGATTTTGCTTTATTTGGAAAAGAAACAGTTTGGTCTCTTGATACTTTGAACAACTTAAACTGGATATTATTTTATTTAATCGGTATTTTAATTCCATTATTTAAAACTATGCACAACTTTATTCCACCTGTTGATAATGAGCTTTGGAGATATACTGTCTATTTAAGGCATCTTTTCACAGAAATTTATTTATATGTTATTCAACTCCATGAAAGAAATGGATTATTTTTAGATCAAGTGTCTGTGCATAGTAGCAAGAAAAGTTGAGAGGACTACTTCCGTTAGTCAGAAGAAATCAAAGTTGAAACGAAAAGAACGAACCAAAATTAAATTCACTTGCAATATATTGAGTTAGAATGGTGCTTTTCGTTACCTGCCAATAAAGCGACTCCCACAGCATGAATGGATATAAAAGAGAAGGGTTTGAATGTGAAAATTATCAAAAAGAGGGAAAAGGGCACCAAGTTGAGATTATCTATCTCACAAAACAACTTCTTATAATCTAGAAAAAATAGATATAATGTTACACATTTTTTATTTCCGGATTCCAAGTGTGGTGGCTCTTTTTGTGATCGCTAATTCACTCTCAGTTGCTTCGTAATAGCATGGATTCATAACCCTATTGGATATATCTATTTAAGACAAAACTATCCATCTTTTCTATTCTTCTCGATATTTTATCGTTGTTACATCATGTAGGGAGGTTAATGGATATTTGGAGGGCTAGCAAGGCTCTTTTTTATGGTAGCGATTCTGTAATTCTACACCGATCTAAAACAATCTAAGAGTACTTTAAACAAAGAAGTGCAGATGCGTCCGTGCGACATTAAAGTATTGAGTCTCTTCTTTACCGACAAAGTACACGTTATCAGATTTTGATAAAGATGGTAACTCGATTAAAGAAAAGTATGAACATATGTGATTATGTTTGGTACAAGAGTACAAGGAATACAAGGTTCAGAAATCGAGAATTTTTTCTCCCTGAAAAGAAGGAAAAAATTGAATTTGCTTGCCGATATTTTGCACCAACTAGCACAGATATTTAATTGATCGGTCCAGAAAACGATGTGAACGCATTTATGCTTTGAGCAATCAGCTGCTAATTCTTTCATTACGACAGAAGCCGTTTTGGCTTCTTTTTTATTTCATTTGACAACATTCGACAGCATTTTTTGGCAAATGTTGATACAATCAAATTAACTAAGTCTTTCTATCTATGACAAAGGAAGGGTAATGTTATGACAACGATTTGCAAAGCTGACTACTATTACGGAGCGTTGCTTTCCGCGCTGGTTAATGGAGGGCTAGCGCCTGCACTGTTTGAAAAAGAAAACGACAATCGGCAAATATACGAAGTCACGACGAATAAAGCGAGTTATATCATTTATACGAAGTACAATACCACTCCATCAGGCTCCAAAGATTTTACCTGGTCTTTTTCATTTAGCGACAATGAGATCGAGGAAATTGCCAAGATTCATCAAGGAAATAAAGAAAAAACATTAATCTTTGCCTTTATTTGTAGCCAGAAGCAATTAAGCGACTACAATCAAGTCATTGCCATCGTCTACTGGGACGAATTTCTCGAATGCGTGGATATCGAAAAAGAACAAGTTCGCGGAACGGCGCGGCTGTCCGTGAAAGCAGTCAAAGGCTCTCCATGGCTGCGCATTTACGGCAGCAAACGTGCTGATATGTTGGATGGGAAAGATAACACGATTAAGATTGAAAGAAATCGGTTAGTGGATTTGTAACAGAATATGATGCGGAGGAAAGTCACGTGGGAGTAAAAATCAATATACCCGTCCAAATCGTAACGTTTCGTCCCGAGGAATTAGATAAGTGAGAAGCGGGGAAAGGGCAGATTGCCAGGATTCGTATTGCAGAAAACTGCCTGGTACGAAGGGATTTGGCGAGTTTGTAGTAGGCCGTTATTTCGAATCATTGGGATACCGATGGATTCATCATGATTACAATGTATTTGGTGGCAACCGGCTCGGTAAATATCCTGCCGCTGAAGAAGTGTTGCGGAAATATTTTGGGGATGAGCGATATGAACAGGGAAGGCAGTTTTTTTCGCCTTACATCCACGTTCAGGAACCCGATTTGTTAATTTATCGCCCCGATTTTTCCGAAGTGCGGTTCGCGGAAGTGAAGCGAATGGATACGAACGATCGTTTAAACGAAGCACAAATAAGAGGATTGGCGTTGTTAAAATTACTATATGATTGTGAGGCAGAAATTTTCTACGTCGCGGAAGAAGGAAAGGATGTACCAGACCGCTCGTTTGTATGGGAGTTTTAAAAAATGTTTTCTGTATACAACTTGATACATTACAACAATGATAGGTACGTTAGCAATATTGTCTATTGATAAGGAACGAGTTGCAAAAAAAGAGATCCATAAAAAGAAAAAGAGAGCCGTTGATAGATGCTAGCTTTCATCTCGGGGCAAGCAAATAGGTCTATATATTGATGCTAGATCTCCAGTAAACAATCTCAGTGCATAAATTTCGTTTAAATAATGTTTTATCGCCCATCATCTCGTGATACATGATGATGGGCGATTTGTTTGGTCGGTGATTACCAAACTTGAAGATTATTTGCGCATGGAAAACGTTGTCATGTGTTAACCACAATGTTGTTAACTTAGCTCGTAGTGATGTAAGGATAATTTGCTATTGTTTGTATTGACTAAGTTTCGCTCTTTGAGATCTTGTATAATGCGATTTAATTTGTCTTCATGAATGCCGTTTGTATCATCGGTTGTAATTAGTCGATCGATCAAACCTAGGTATTCATAATCTTTTCTTCTTTGCAGCCATTTGTTGTAATAGCTTCGGTCGTTCAACATGCCAAGGTGCTCCCAGTAATACTTGCTTCCGTCTGAGAGAGTAATCGTAAAATCTGGTTTTATATTATACGAACGATGTGGAAGTGATAATGGCTCTTCGTATTGAAATGATAAACCGCTTTTTTCTAGAGCTTTGTAAATGATATATTCGACTTTTGACTTGACGAAAACCCCTTTTTTTGGCTGAAGCATCGCTTTCTTATCTTCAGGATTTTTAAAAATAGATGTATTGCGACAGTCAATAGCAGAACGGTTTTTTGCCATTTCTAAAAGACTAATTCCCTCATTCCCTTGCACAAACAGGAACAGCTTTTTTCTTGCTCTTGTCAAACCAGTGTAAACAAGTTCTTTGGACAAAAGGCTGTATTTGCGAGGTAAGATAAAAAAGACATAATCGAAATCGCTGCCTTGCGATTTATGAACCGATATTGCATAAGCTAATTCAAAATTTTCTTCCTCATCAATGTAAGGAAGGTATCGGTCTAACTCTCGAAAGAAAAATTTTTTCTCTTTTCCATTGTTATGAAATGTCACTAAGCCTATGGAGCCGTTTGACAATAACAACTCACGCCGCTTATACCAGTTATTCAAACGAATGATTTTGTCGCCGTTCACAAACACGGATGCAGGCCAATGAGGAGGATTCGGCTTTCTCCAAGACGCTTGAATGTTTTTATTTAAAGCAATGGTTCCGTAATGTCCGGTTCGATAAGGACTAATAATTTGTAAGCGATCAAGTACGATAGATTTTGGATCATGTCCTTTGACATAGCCACTTTCATATAATCCTAGTTCGAGATTCATCGCTTTTATGTTATCTTGATCATGTGTATGGAGGATATTTCCAAGGACGTTGTTTAATGTTGTATGTAAATCGTCTTTTGTTCTCCAATGATATACTTCCAATGTTTCAGATTGATACCCGTCGCGATGGATTTCGTGCAAAATTTCTTCATGAAATTTGCCTGAGGCCGTAAAAATTTCGGCGAGCTCAAGCGTTTTATTCGTTTGGTCTGATTCTTGTCTGTTGGCCATTCGGCAATTGCTTTCTAATCGGATATAATGTTGATGTTTAAATTGCGGCGATTCCGTTACAAAATCAATAAAATCCCGAAACGGCTTTCCAAATCCAATAGGCGGCAGTTGGTAAGGATCTCCGATTAAAATGATTCTTTTTACTTTGTCAATCCGGATAATGGAAAACAAAAGAGCCATTTTAAACAAGTCTATCATCGAGCACTCATCAATCAAAAGATTTTCTACATAAACTTTTTGTTCCAAAGGAATTTCAAACATTTTATGATAATCTTCGTTTATGATGATATCCCCAAAGCCATGTTGAAAAATAAAGCGGTCAATCGTTTGAGGACGGACTTTCAGAGACGGATACAGTTCTTTTATTTTTTCATCCAAGCGAAGTGCTGCTTTTCCAGTTGGAGCTAGCACACAGACTTGTTGTTGTAATTGTGTTGTAAGTGTATGGATAATTTTGGTTGTTTCCTGAGTTTTTCCTGAACCAGCTTTTCCAGTTAACAAATAAATGGATTTTTTAAAAACATGTTCATATAACGTTTTTCTCTCTTGCTCAAAAAGAGCTGCATCAATATTTTTTAGTTTTTGAATACTTTGTTGAATATAGTCATCAAAATGAAGTATCATTGGATGATCAGGCCGATGTGATAAATTGAGAAAAACGTCTTTTAATAACATTTCTGCTTTTTTTGCTTCCTGTAAATAGTAATAGTATGTCGAGCCAACGCGTTCTATATGTAATCGTTCAATAAAGTGGTCACGATATTCTGTATCAAGCTCAAGAATAGCATTTTCATCGATCTTTATATCATTTTTATAAAATAGAGGGTTTTGTTTAATAGCTTTTAGAATGTTTGTAACGCTGTCATAGCAGTCTCCTTTCGATTCGCCGATATTACGTAAATGCTGTATAATCACTGCCCGCAAACGTTCAGGGCAGTCAAAGCTTCCGTTTTGCACTTTGCGGTCGCGCTTGACGAATTTTTTGTCAGGGATGCAGGCAATGTCAATTTTGAAAATATCAATAGGTTCGTCTTGCAAATCGGGTTCGTCTAAATAATCTTCGATATTTTCAGCGACATATGTTTCGTATAATAAGTAAGGGTTGTCGGCCAATCCTTGATAGTTGGAAACGTTATCTAATATTTTACGAATTTGAAAGTCGGTTAACTGCAAGATAGATAATGTTTTAATTAAATCGATATTTCTTTGAAACAAACGTTGTTCGCACACTTCAAACAGTTCATCTTCATATTCTTCTAATTCGTTTGGAATTTGTTTCGTTTTTAAATGCTCTAATAAAGGATAAAGTCCTTTATTTTCTTCAGTCCATTTCGAAATGGCAAGTGCGGTGTCTTTTTCCAGCCCAAAATACTCTAAAATTTTTGGCAATGATGGGTATAAACCGCGTTTTTTCCATGTCATGTTAATTAATGTATTGATTTTTTCAAGTTGCTCTTCCACTTTTGTTTGGTCGGCAATAAAGCCGTGCTCTTGAATCGTTAATAATGATTTTCTCAATTTGTATAACAAGTATAAGCACTTATCATCATCTATATCCATCGCAACATATTTAAAAGATGGTATAAGGGAAGGTTCGCTAATCGTTACTTTCATTTCGTGAAGTTTTTCTTCATCATCTGGGTTTTGTTCAACATATTGCAAATATTCTTTATAAGGAAGTAACACGCCGTATTCCTCAAACAGATGGGTAAATTGCAGTGCCCAATTGATGCGTGGGAAAAATTTCATTTTATGGCTTTTTGACCGCCATCGTTGCAGTTCCTCGTCTGAAAAAGGAAAATAAGTAGGTACCGGCGTTTCCGCAATAACAGAGCAGCCTAGTAATAAATATTGCATGTCATCTCCGGAAACGGGATTATCATAGTTGGCATAAAAGAAAATAATGGATTGTTTAGGTGTGAATTTTTGAATGAAATGTTGTATTCTTTTTTCTAAATCAGGCGGATAATTTCCATACATATTTTGTTTTTCTTTGCTATGAACAAATGATAGTTTAAATGGCCAGGTAAATACAGAATATGGTTTCACTTTTTCTTGAATAGTATGTTTGATCCTTTTAAAAGCGTGAGAGTGTGTAATTGTAAATTCATTTTTACCGAAAGCATTAATAGACCAATAACAAGGAACGGTATATGCTTCTGGAAGATTTTGAACCAGTTCATTGTGGTAGTCTTGTTCCAATGCTGTGTTACGTTGAGTAGCAATACGGTCTGATAAAAGGGAATGAGTACCGACACAATACGTATTCCCTTCCGGATTTAAGCAAACTTTTCCATTCCAATTATTATCATGCCATGCCATTCGTACTGTTAAATGCACGTATGTCCCCCCTATGGCGAAATATATCATTATTTTAGCATATAAAATTTGGATGATGAGTTAAAATTTATATAAATCCAATTTGACTTCTCAACATGTTGAAGACATGATACGAATTTACGAAGATGAGAGTCATATTCGTGATTACCAGACTCTTTCTATGCCAATTGGAACGTAAAAAAACAAGTCCCTACTTATGGTCATCATGCCATCGTTTCTTTGGCTGACATACTCAATGTCAAGATGGCAAATTTTTGTGCATGGAAGCAGTAAAGTGTAATGCACAGTCGTTTCAACAATTTTTAGAGTATGTTCTGTCTCAATATCCGGACAATCGGGTTGTCATGATTCTGACTGCTTGTTAACTTTGTCGACAAGCTGAAATGTTGCTAACAGCATTCTTAATTAGACGAAAAAATCTTTTTTCAATCTGATAATAGCATCCATTTTTGTTCCGTTTTCATTCAAGTTGTTCATTGTATATTCACTTTATATGTGTTTCCGAAAGGTACCGTCAAGAATTTTGTGTAATGTAAGATAGATAGGGTATCTCTGAAATGGATTTGGAATGGATAGGGAACCGGTTTCCTTCACACAGGAGACTGAATATTCAGTCTCTTGTGTGGAAAGGGAGAATCCCCTTATTTTGTTTATTTACAATACTTGGTTAACAATAACGTTCTTCAAACATTCGTTGAAGGGCTTCTTGCGCTTCGGCAAATCCTCGCAACTTTCGCCCTGCCCATTTCTCGTTAAAGTCCTGTATCGTCAAATATACGACTTTTTCAGCGGCTTCTAAACTGCTCAAACTGTTCATCGGTTTTAGGCGTTTCCGAATCTCCTTGATCGTTCGTTCGATGGCATTGGTCGTATAAATCACACTTCGAATACTGCTTGGATAGTCCATAAAGGTGAGAAGGACATCCAACTCATTGGCCCACGATTGGACTTCCCTTGGGTATTTGTGAGACCATTTGGATTGAAACTGTTGAAACATCTCCAATGCGATTTCTTTATTCGGAGAACGATAAATGAGTTTCAGGTCCTCCGCCATTTCGAATTGATCTTTTTTCCGAACACGGCTGAGGGTGTTGCGGACTTTGTGCACGACACAGCGCTGCACATCGGCTTTCGGATACACCGCCTTAAAGGCTTCCTCCAGCCCCGGAAGGCCATCGAAGACGCCAAGAAGCACTTCCTTGACGCCTCTTTTGTAGAGCTGTTGGAGAATCTCCTGCCATACATAGGCGCTTTCTTGTCCTCCTACGAAGAAATCAAGAATTTCACGATACCCTTCTTCGTTCACCCCCAATACCACATAAATAACTTCTTTCTCTACCGTATCCCGGCGAAGTTTCACGTACAAGCCGTCCAAATATAAGACCGAATAACGCTGGTGTAGTGGACGAGCGTGCCATTTCTCGATGTCTTCCTTCACGACATCGGTAATCCGGCTGATCGTCGCAGGAGAATAGGTGCTTCCTAGAATTCGTTCGATAAACTTGCCAATTTCACGCGTGCTCATGCCACTTTGGTACATCCTAATGATTGCTTCCTCCAGCCAGCCCGTGTGCCGTTGGTAAGGGGCAAACAACTGTGTTTGAAATTCCCCGTTTCGGTCTCTTGGAACCAAAAGACCCTCAATCCGGCCATATTGCGTATCTAGATTTCGCTGATAGTAGCCGTTTCTCATATTCGGCGTTCCAGCCTGTTCGATTTCGAGGAAATTTTTGATTTCTTCCCGCATAATCAGTTCTAATTTTTCTTTTACAAACTGACGAATGGCATTTTCCAGTTGATTTGCCCAGTCGACATTCGGTATACTTCTTTTAGACATAGGTAGGGTACTCCTTTCTCTGGAATGTGTTGTGGTCCAAATCAGAGAATACCCTACCTTTTTTCTTTTGTTCTAGCAAAATGCTTTACACAAAATTTTATACATCATCTTCCGAAACGCTCCAACATGAATCAACTAAGCTTAATGGGATAAATATAATTATTAGGAATAAAAAACAAAACATTCTGAATATATTGACTTGAAAGATTTTTTATTATATAATCTCCTCAACTTAGTTAGACTAACTAACTAAATACAAAACAAAATAGGGGGAATCTGATGAGTCTTACTTCGAGAAAAGCTAGTCCGAAACTTGTAAAGGCTATGAACAGGAAATTGATAATAGACGAATTAAAAAGGAATCCCCGTCAATCAAGAGCAGATATTGCTAAAAAAACAAAACTTAGTCGCCCTTGTGTTTCAGAACTTGTAAAAGAGCTGATTGAAGAGGGATTGGTTGTTGAGGTAGGAATAGGCACATCAACAGGTGGTAAACGCCCTATTTTGTTGGAGTATAATGCCAAATCGAACTTTGTTATAGGATCTGTAATAGAAGGTAACAGCCTGTCTATTATTCTAGCTGATATGAATGGTGACTGGGTAGATACAACAATTGAATATTTCCAAATTCCTACAAATGGATATTATATAATTAATTTAATTGAAAAAAGTGTTAAGACTTTACTAAAACAACAGCAAGTATGTGAAGAAGATATATTAGGAATGGTTATTGGTATTTCAGGCATTTCCCTAGGGTCAGATAAAAAGTTTGGGTTTTCACCTGAAGTTGATTGGTCAGATATTCATCTAAAAGAAGAAATAGAATCTCGGTTAGGGTTTCCAATTATCGTTGATAATGACGTGAATGTAATGACGATTGGGGAGTTTTATCAAGGGAATGAGAAATATATAAAGAATCTCGTTTATTTGTTTGTAGGCAATGGAATAGGGAGTGGTATTGTTATAGATGGGAAATTTTACAAAGGATTTCATTCTGCTGCGGGAGAAATAGGCTACATGATGATAGGTAATCAAATAGTAACTAAACCTAACATGGGAGTATTCGAGACAAACTACGGTTTGTTAGGAATGAGAAGAAAATTAGAGAATGAAGGCTTTAAGTTACCTGATTATCAGTCTCCTATACAGTTTTTGCAAGAAAACGAGTTAACTAATGAAAAGGCAAAGCAACTATTAGAAGAAGTTTTATATTACTGGGCTGTAGCCATTATCAATTTATCTAGTGTCCTCGATCCTCAGTTAGTAATCGTTGCTGGAGAAATGGAAAAGTTAAATCAAAAATCGTTATCCTATCTTGTAAGTATAGTAAATAAATACTTGCCAAAGTCGCCGGAAATTAAAATTACTTCTCTTGGTTCTAAAGCTGGCTTGTATGGAGCTGTTCATTTAGCTTTGGACAATTATAGCCATAATCAAGTCAGCTTTTAAATAAAATTTATTATTAAAAATGCAAGGGGGTAAAAATGTTGAGAGTAAGGAAATTTGCAGCAGTTTTTATTGCTTTGTTTATGCTATTAATGACTGCTTGTAGTGGAAACACAAGTAGTACGAATGAAGGGAGTGAAGATAAACAAAAAGGTGGAGAGGGAAAGCTAGTAATTTATACTGCACGTGATCAAACAGTAGTAGATAAAGTAATGGAGATGTTTAAAAAGAAATATCCGAATATTGACGTTGAAGTATTGACGATGGGGGCACAGCAAATTTTAGAACGAGTGCGTGCAGAAAAAGCAAATCCACAAGCAGATTTTTGGTGGGGCGGTACACAATCTGCACTTTCAGTAGCTGCTAAAGAAGATTTATTAGAGCCATATAAACCAAGTTTTGATAAATATATAAAACCGGAACATAAAGATCCAAAACATCGATGGTATGGTGAAATGCTGTTGCCGGAGGTAATTATGATTAATAGCGATGTTTTAACTCCGGAAACTGCTCCCCAAGATTGGGATGACCTTTTAGATTCAAAATGGAAAGATAAAATTCTTATTCGAGGTGTTCTCGCTTCTGGAACAATGAGAACTATCTATGCTTCCATGATTTATCGCCAAGATCCTAATGATCCAAAAAAAGGATATGAATGGCTGAAAAAATTAGACGCAAATACAAAAGAATATACTCAAGACCCGACTAATCTATATCTAAAATTGGCCCGTCAAGAAGGGATCATTTCTTTGTGGAATCTCCAAGATATTTTAATTCAAAAATACGAACATAATCAACCTTTCGATTATGTTTATCCAAAAAGTGGGGCTCCAATTCTTGTTGATGGAGTTGGGATTGTAAAAGGAGCGAAAAATAAAGAAAATGCAAAATTATTTTACGAATTCCTTTTTGATCCAGAAGTAAGATCTGTTTTAGCTAAAGACTTATACCAAATCCCAACAAGAACTGACATTTCTAAGGAAGAAATGCCAGATTGGTATAAAAAATTAGATTTAAAAACTTTTGAAATTGATTGGAATGTACTAGCAGAAAAAGAAGCGGAATGGATGCAATACTGGGACGAAAATATTAAAGGTAAAAACTAATTTTTTCATAAGTTTATGGAGCAGGGTGAAATTTTGCCCTGCTCTGTATACAAGAGGGGTGTGGAAGTTGAAAAGTGTGAAGTTGGAAAATGTTAGTAAATTATTTAGAACAAAAAAAGGAGTAGAAAATATCAATATTAATATAGCGCCAGGAGAATTTTTCACGCTCCTTGGACCCAGCGGTTGTGGTAAAACCACTACTCTTCGAATGATAGCAGGGTTTTATTTCCCTACAGAAGGGAGAATTTATTTCGATAATGAAGATGTTACATATGTTAATCCGGACAAAAGAAATATAGGGATGGTTTTTCAAAACTACGCATTGTTTCCTCATATGACTGTTTTTGAAAATATTGCTTTCGGACTTGAAGTAAGAAAAGTTCCTAAATCAGTTATTAAAGAAAAAGTGATACGTGCTCAAAAACTTGTTCATTTAGACGGATATGGAGATAGAAAAATTACAGAGCTTTCTGGAGGGCAGCAACAACGAGTTGCTCTAGCTAGAGCATTAGTCATTGAACCGAGTATTTTACTTCTTGATGAACCTCTATCGAACTTAGACGCAAAATTGCGTGAAGAAACAAGATTAGAAATTAAACGTCTGCAAGTTGAATTAGGTGTTACTACTATATATGTAACCCATGACCAATCAGAAGCGATGGCAATGTCTGACAGAATTATGGTTATGAAAGATGGCAAAGTGCAACAAATAGGCACTCCTCAAGACATTTATAATAGACCTGTAAATCATTTCGTTGCTTCTTTTATCGGAGAATCGAATATTTTAAATGGGGAAATTTTAGATATTGAAGGAGAATATGTTGTTATAAAAATAGAAGATGGAACGATTGTTAAAGGAAAAACAAATAATATATCTCCAAAAGCAAAATTAACAAAAAGAAGTTATGTAAACCTTTCTATTCGACCAGAAGCCATTTTAGTAGAGGATGGACCTAATTCTTTAAATGGAACAGTGGAATTTGTTGAATTTACAGGAGTAAGTATTAATTATATTGTAAAAATAAATAATCATATATTAAAGGTAATGGTTATTAATAAAGGTGAGAAAATTTTAGAAAGAGGAGACTCTATTTCGATACATATCCCTCCACAAAGTGTATACATTATCGGAGAATAAGAGAGGTGAGAAAATGAGCTCTCAAAAAATCAACAAATTGAAAAATAGCAAATGGGATAGATTAACACAATCAAAGTACTTTATTTACGTATTAATCTCACCGTTATTTTTAGTTTTATTAGCTTATGTTATATATCCGTTTTACCAAACTTTCTTACAAAGTATTTCAGGAGTTGATAATACATTTAGTTTAGAAAATTATAAGAAATTTTTTAGCATAGAGAGCAAAGCAAACTTAGAAGCTTTATGGACAAGCGTTTATATTTCTATTATTAGCGTAATAACATGTGCAATTGTTGGGGTTAGTATGGCTTTTCTACTTGAAAGATATGATTTCCCAGGAAGAAAAATATTATCTGTTTTAGTTCTTGTACCGATGGCATTGCCTCCATTAATCGGTGTATTGTCTTTTTGGTTTTTATACGGCGAAAGCGGTATTATACCAAGGGCGCTACAGGCTCTATTTCATTTGGATAAAGTTCCTTTTGCTTTGAAAGGAATTTTTGGTGTTATTGTTGTCCATACATTTACAATGTATACTTATTTCTATTTAACAGCTTCTGCTGCTATTAGAGATTTAGATCCCTCTTTAGAGGAGGCTGCTACTAGCCTAGGAGCTAAAAGAATTCATATATGGCGAAAAGTAATTTTGCCAATGCTAACTCCTGCTATGGTGGCGGCATCTCTGCTTGTATTTATGATATCGATGGCGTCATATACTGCTCCATTAATGTTTGGCGTAGAAAGAACAATGACTATGCAAATTTATCTTTCGAGGACAAATGGAAATTTAGATATGGCGGCAACACAATCGACCATTTTGTCTATTGTATCCATTTTATTTTTAATTACAATGAAATGGTATCAAAATAGGAGAAATTACCAAAATCAAAGTAAAGGTGTAGGAGTACATCGGAGAGAAGTGCGCACATCATGGATGAAATACATTTCTCTGATACTGTCAATGACTGGCGTTATTATTTTAATGTTACCTATTCTTGTAATTGTATTAATCTCATTTTCTGTAGATGGAGAATGGAGAACACAAATTATACCTACTGCATACACTTTTGACCATTATATCGCATTATTTACTGATGAGAAAACGTGGAGACCTATATGGAATAGTATTCAGATGAGTTTTATCGCGACTGTAGGAAATATTATTTTTGGTGTTGCTGCTGCTTATGCAATAGTTCGGTTTCAATTTAAAGGAAAAACATTGTTGGATATTTTAATTATGGTGCCTTGGGCATTACCTGGTACAGTGGTTGCGGTTAATTTAATCGCTGCTTTTAGCGAACCAAGTATTTTTAGCTTTAATCAAGTATTAATAGGGACTTTTTGGATATTGCCGCTTGCATATTTTGTGAGACATTTACCTTTGGTATTCCGTTCAACTTCTGCAAGCTTAATGCAAATGGATCAATCCATTGAAGAAGCAGCAAGGAGTTTAGGCGCAAGTTGGTGGTATACATTTCGACGGATTGTTTTACCTTTAATGATGGGAGGAATTTTAGCGGGTACTTTATTGGCGTTCGTCGAGGGAATTGGTGAATTTGTTGCATCTATTCTAATTTATAGTACTTCGACGATGCCTTTATCTGTAGCTATATTTCAAAAAATGTATGCGTTTCAATTCGGAACAGCATGCGCTTATGGTGTACTACAAATATTGCTCATTATGATTGTACTATTCATATCACAAAAATTAACTGGCGGCAAAGCTGGATCCGTTATATGAAACGGGGGATAGAAAGTGAGAGCTACTGATATACACGGTAGAGACTTTAATAAACTAATTCAAGCTGACTTTGCGGTTGTTCCGCTAGGAAGTTTTGAGTACCACGGTCCACATTCTCCATATGGAACAGACATTATTTTAGCTGATGGCTTTGCAAATAAAATCGATTCTAGTTTTAATGCTGTCATTTATCCGACAATTCCTTTCACGGCATGTCCTGGAAAAACAGCGAAATATCCTGGCACTATTTCCATTCGCCCTTCTGTTATTCAAGAATACTTGATTGATGTGTTAGAGGGAATTTTAAAACAGGGAATTTTCAATATTATTTTGTTAAATGCTCACGATGGGAATATAGGAATTTCACGGACTGTTGCTGAGTATGTGACTGCCAATTATAAGGATGCTAGTATTCTGTTAATAAATTGGTGGCAGATGGTTGAAATTGATAAAGCGGAGGAGCTAGGGTTCATTAATACGAAGGGCAGAGGACACGGAGGACCTTATGAAATGTCAGCAACTAAAGCTTTCCGACCGGATCTTGTTCATATAAAGAATGAGGATCGTGAATTTAAAGAAAATTCTTTATTATCTAAATTACCGTATGTTTTAGTTGAAGGATCTCCAAATTCTTGGGACGGATATACAGGGATGATTCAACAAACGTCATTAGAATCGGGAAATAAAATAGTTGAAGAGGCAATAAACAATATGAAATCACTAATAAAAAATTGGTTAATACAAGTAAAGAATAAGAAAGGAATGGAATCATGAAGACATCACTTCGTGAGCAGTTAATTGCAAAAGAAGGAGAAACTTTTCCATCTAAAACATATATGGAGTTAGTTTTAGAGCCTGCTTATAACGAAGCAAAAGTGCATTTTTTAGAACCAATGATTCAAATTCATCTGGCACATCTAATTATGCTTGTAGATGTTGGATTAGTTACTAAATCGGATGCAATAAAAATTATTAAAGGGATTAATAACCTAAAGATAGATGAAATAAAAAAAAGTAAGTATGAGCCAAAATTTGAAGATTTGTTTTTTAAAATTGAGAAACTGCTTATTGAATCAGTAGGAGATATAGCTGGTAACCTACACATAGCCAGAAGTAGAAATGATATGGGAATTGCAATATATCGTATGACACTAAGGAAAAAAATTTTAGAGCTTTTAGAAAGTAGTCTTCTACTTAGAGAAGTTTTAATACAATTGACAAAAGAACATATAGACACAATAATGATTGGTTATACTCATACGCAACAAGCTCAGCCAACTACATTAGCTCATTATTTTAATGCAATGACCGATATGCTTACAAGAGATATTCAGAGATTACAATCTGCTTTTAAAACAGTAAACAGAAGTAGTATGGGATCTGCAGCTTTAACTACGTCAGGTTTTAAAATTAATAGAAAACAAGTTCAACGTTTATTAGGTTTTGAAGAGATAATTGATAATGCATGGGATGCAGTAGCTGGGGCTGATTATATTGCAGAGACCGCCACAGCTGTACAACTATCGGCATTAAATTTAGGAAGGTCGATTCAAGATTTTCTGCTTTGGGCAACTCAAGAATTTGATGTTTTCACATTAGCTGCTCCTTATGTTCAAATTAGTTCCATTATGCCTCAGAAGCGAAATCCTGTATCCATTGAGCACATGAGATCGCTGTTATCTAGTGTGGCAGGAGACTCACAAACAGTCCTATTAATGCTACATAATACTCCGTTTGGAGATATTGTTGATACAGAAGATGATATGCAGCCATATATATGGAGAGCCATTCATAAGCTACAAGGCATATACCATTTATTGTCCAGTGTTTTAATAACTATGGAAGTAAATAAAGAAAAGCTGTTCAATCGAGCAAAAGAAAGTTTTGCCAACGTAACGGAATTAGCAGATTCTATTGTCAGAAATGATAAGTTGTCATTCCGTCAGGCTCATCAAGTTGTGAGTTTGGTTGTAAAAGAACTCGTTCAAAATGAACAACCAATATCTTCACTTACATTAGATTTATTGAATAAGCATGCAATTGAAGTTGTTGGAAGAAAATTAAAATTAACTCAAGACCAACTAAATAAATCTATTAATCCAATTTATTTTGTTCATGTTCGCGCTTTAGAGGGAGGACCAAGCCCTGAAAGAATGAAAATAGCTATTGAACAAAGATGGAAAGAACAAGAAAGTTTGCGAGAGTGGATAGAAGAAAAGAAAACTTTACTTTATAACGCAAACAAAGAGATAGAAACAATTATCAAGAAATGGATGGAAGATAATGAATAAACAAGTTTATCCCTTGCTAGCTGTTGATGGTGGCGGTACAAAAACAATAGCTGTGATTACTAATTATGAAGGTGAAATTTTAGGAAAGGGAAATGGAGCAGCATCAAATTATCAAGTAGTAGGTCAAGATATAGCTCTTCAATCTATTCAAATGGCAGTGCAAGAAGCACTCAAATCGATTAATCAATCTTTACTTTCATGTCCCTTATATTTTAAAAAGGCAGTATTCGCCTTAGCCGGTATAGATACAAAAAAAGACAAGATTATTGTAAATGATATTGTACAGGAAGCTATAAGCAGTTTGTCAATAGAGGTTAATCATATGGTAGTTGAAAATGACTGCCTTGCAGCTTTGTTGGGGGTTACACCAAAAAACCCTGGAGCGTTACTTATTTCCGGTACAGGATCAATTGTTTATGCGCATAATGGTAAGGGAAAAATTGTCCGTGTAGGCGGTTGGGGGCATCGGGTAGGGGATGAAGGAAGTGGATATTGGATAGGGAAAGAAGCCATTCGTTCAGTTCTAAAAATGTATGATGGTCGTGAAAAGAACACCATTCTTGCTCGATTACTGCTTCAACATTTCCAATTTAATTCCTTAGAGGATTTATACAATTGGGTGTATAGCGAACATTACTCAGTAGACGATGTAGCTGCTTTGACAATGGTAGTGGAACAGGGATTGAATCAAGGAGATGAAGTAAGTCAAAAAATATTAGATCAAGCTTCTTATGAACTAGAAAAGCTCCTATTAGTTGCTATATCTCATGTTATAGAAGAAACAGACAATAACTTTTCATTAATTTTACAAGGGGGTGTTTTACAAAATAATTCCTATATTCGTAATAAGATATTGAAAAGTTTAAAAAGAAGGTATCCGAATTTTAATCTTCTCAGTACCCACAGGGAACCAATCTATAATATTATTCAATGGGGTTTGCAAGATGAAGATTGCTGGGAGTTTTAAACAAGTTACGATAAAATGTGTCTTTACTGTCTACTATGATTGTTAAAAGTAAAAAGTGCTTCTTAATATTTGAAAGGGGGTGTATTTTTTGGTAATTCAATAAACATCTCTACGTATTGTAGAAATCGTTTTATAACTTATATGTTGCGATGTAATAGCGGTTTATTAGCAAGGAAAGCATAAATCATTTGGGGGAGAGGAAAATATGAAAAAATTTATATGTATTCTTCTCACAGTTTTATTGTTTGTTCCTTTTATACCACTGGATATTAATGCGGAACAATTGGAACAACCAGATGTTGAATTATGGAATGCTGTAACACCTTTGAAAACAACTGTTACGTTCTTAAATGTTGGAGCACATCCAGATGATGAGAGAAGCGACTTCCTTGCGTATTTGTCCAGAGGACTTGGTGTGAAAACAGCTAGTTTGATTGCAAATCGTGGCGAAGGGGGGCAAAACGAAATTGGAAATGAACTAGGAAATGCATTGGGAATAATTAGAACACGAGAAATGATAGAAGCAGCTAAAATTACGGGGGTAAAGGCATACCATCTTAGTGAGACAACGTCAGATCCCATTTACGATTATGGATTTGAAAAGACACCTGAAGAAACTTTGAAAAAATGGGGTGAACAGTTAACGTACGAGCGTTTGATTAAATTTATTCGTACTTACCAGCCCGACATTGTAATGCCATCTTTTCGCGATGTAAATAGCGAGCACGGACATCATCGAACGATGACAATCCTTAGTGAGAGGGCATTTAAAGATGCAGCTGATCCTAGCGTTTTTCCAGAACAATTAAAAGAAGGACTAAAACCATGGCAAATTAAGAAATTTTATTTACCTGCCTATTCAAAAGAAGATGCGACTACGTCTATCGAAATTGGTATATATGATCCGATTTATGGTATGACCTATCCGCAATTGGGGGAACAGTCACGCTATATGCATAAGAGTCAGGGGATGGGAAGAGATATTCCAGCTGAACCTAGACAAATTTATTTGGAGTTAGTCCATTCATCAGTGGATGATAAAGGGAAAAACGATCTTTTTGCAGGAATTCCTTATAACTTTAAAGAATGGTCTGAACTTCTCCCGAAAACAGCAAATGATTTAAAAGTTCGCCTCACACACCTCCAACAAGAGCTAGATTCTATCGTTGCAGCATATCCCGATCGACATACTGTATTTAACAAATCCCAAAAAGCTTTGAAAGATGTTCGGAATATACAAAGAAAAATCCAAAACTCGAAACTGAAGGAAAATATAAAGAATGATTTACTCCATAAACTAAGGATTAAGGAAGAACAGTTACAAGTTGTCAGTTTTGTATCTTCTAGTATTAAGGTAAAAGCTACTGCTGCTTCGAATATCTTAACAAAAGGTCAACAAACTACAGTGTCTGTTGAAATTAAAAATAATGGAAAAGAAAAGATAAATCATCTAGATGTTTCCTTAATTGTTCCTGACGGATGGAAAGTTAGTTCGCATAGCAAACATTT
Organism: Parageobacillus sp. G301; assembly: GCF_030268025.1. NCBI lineage: Bacteria > Bacillati > Bacillota > Bacilli > Caryophanales > Anoxybacillaceae > Parageobacillus > Parageobacillus sp. G301. The sequence goes on along the minus strand of NZ_BSDB01000001.1, from coordinate 901,003 downwards.
AACATTATTTCCTGGAAAAACTATAAATAAAGAGTTTACTGTGATTGTACCAGAAAATGCGGAGTACTATCATGCCTACAAAGATCCTGTTATTCGAACAAAGATTCAATTTGAAGAAAATGGAACAAAAACAGAGCAAATTCAGGAGTTAGAAGGGACCGTTGCTGTATTACCAGATATTAGCTTGACATTAGACCCTGAAAATATAGTCGTTAATACAGCTGATATTCAAGATGAGATACCAGTTACTGTTAAAGCAAAAAATTATTATGAAGGAAAATTAAATGCATCTGTCTCTTTAAAAATACCAAAAGGGTGGACAGTTAGTCCTCGTCAAGCAAATGTTACATTAGATAAAAAGCTGGATGAAAAGGAAGTTACATTTACTCTCGTACCACCACGGGATATACAAGATGGGAAGTTTGATATTGAAGTAATAGCTAGCGTAAAAGGAAAATTATACAATTCTACTATTCAAGAAATTAGCTACGATCATATAGGGACTTTTTATTATCAATATCCGTCAAACATTTACGGAGTTGCCTTTGAGCTTTTAAAGCCAGATGATCTAAAAATAGGATATATTGAAAGTGGATTTGACAAAGTTGCTGATTATCTCATCAATGTAGGATTTAATATTACCAAACTGACATCAGAAGATTTAGCCACAGGAGATTTAAGTCAATATGATACCATTATTACAGGGATACGGGCATACTTATCACGTGATGATTTATATAAATATAACGACAGACTTCTCGAATATGTAAAGAATGGTGGGCATTTAGTCGTTCAATATCATAAACCTAGCGACCGCTGGGATCCTTTAAAAACAGCACCGTACAAACTGGTAATTGGAGATCCTTCTATTCGTTGGAGGGTTACTGATGAAAATGCAAAGGTAACGATAACACAACCAGATTCCCCTTTGTTCCATTATCCTAACGAAATTAAAGATAGTGATTGGAATAATTGGGTACAAGAACGAGGATTGTATTTTCCAATGGAATGGGATTCAAGATTTGAAACATACGTAAGTATGGCTGATCCAAATGAAAATCCATTTGAAAGTGGAATTTTAATAGCAAGATACGGGGAAGGAACGTATGCTTATACTAGCTTAGTATTTTATAGACAAATTCAAAACCAAGTACCGGGAGGTTATCGAATATTTACTAACTTAATTAGTTACGGAAAAAGTCAAAAGTAAATTTACACAATAATAAATTACCATAGGCAATTATGCTGCGATCTCCTACAAGTAGACGGTCAAAAAGACATTGTGATGTTCTTGAGAGTCTGCTTGGGAGGCGATTTTTTTCGATTGTCATCATACATGCATGCACCGATTATAAACGAAACAAGAATAATATTTGGCGGCATGATATAATGGAAACAAAAAGCAAATGGAGTGAAGGCGCGGTGAAAACTCCAGAGTTTCCAAATCACAACTACACGTATGAAGATTATCTGAAATGGGACGGACAATGGGAATTGATTGACGGTGTGCCATATAGTATGGCTCCTTCTCCTTCGTTTACCCATCAATATATCATCGGTGAGCTTTATGCGGCGTTGCGGGATTATTTTCAACAACAAGGATGCATAGTGGTCATGGCACCGTTTGATGTCATATTCGCTTCAAATCTTGATGACAAATCTGTGAAAAATGTGGTGCAGCCCGATATTTCCGTTATTTGTGATCGAGAGAAAATCACAGAAAAGGGATGCGTAGGCGCACCTGACTTAATCGTAGAGGTGTTGTCTCCGAGTACGGCGTTAAAAGACCGAAATGAAAAATACAAATTATATCAACGGTTTGAAGTAAAAGAATACTGGATGGTTGACCCGCTGCATCGAACTATCGAGGTGTACGGATGGCATAACGGAGTATATGAAAAAAGGGAAGTATTTGGAGAACAAGATGTGCTAGTTTCTTTTCTGCATCCAGACTTAAAGATTTGCCTAAAAGATGTGTTTCAACGGTTATAATAAACACGTATAAGCGCACATGTTTAGGCGAATTATGGAAACAAACACCCCCATCTGTTCGGTGATGGGGGCAAATTCACGTGGAAAGAATACGGAAGCCACATAGCTGGAGGGGTTATTGTTGCTGGGAGAGCTTGCGGATTTTTCGGTCATGTTGGGCGATTTTGGCTGAGTGGAAATCGACGGTTTCTTGTGTTTCAATAATTTCGATGCGCAAGTTGTCGATTTTGTTTCTAATCGGATGAACCTCTCCCACCTACATTTCATAGAGAGGTGGAAGTTTCTTACCATCTCCACCAAAGAAGCTTCTGCGCAGAAGAAGGCGGTCTCCTTCTACTCGATGAATGCATCGGAAGCCTTCTTCATGGGTCCAGTAAGCAACATCGGCATCACACCGATGGGGCGGTCCAACCCTTCTACTACTTCTTGCTTACGCAATCCGTAGATACGTCAGCTTCGTTTGTACGTTCCAATGCACAAAGGTGTTATGCAGCGCCTTGCTTAAGATATTTCTCGCGCCGTGAACGTCACGATGCTCCTCATAACCACACCGGCACACAAACAGGCGGGAAGATGCTTTTTTTCTCTTTTGGCAGACAGGACATGTCTGGCTCGTATACGACTCCTCGATTTCATGCAAGCGAATGCCATGTTGGGCCAGCTTATAAGCGAGATACCGCTTTACTTTCCCGAATGACCAATTCGAGAGCTTTTGCGCTTGTTTGCGGCTTGTCCGCTTTTTCTTTCTCGTGTTCCGCTGAACCCCGTCGACGTTTCCGATATACACATCGGAGGCGGGCTGCTTTAAGCACCAATCGACAAACTGTTTCGTTGTTTTATGCAGCGCATCCCGCAGCTGTCTTTCGGATTTCGACAACACATATTGCTTCGCCCGCTCATACTTTTTCCAACGGCGTGATCCTTTTTGGCATTTCGATTGGCGCCGCTGGATCTCCGCCAGTTTTTTATTCCGCAGCCGGTGAAGGGAGCGTATTTTTCTTCCGGTGATGAGGAGGGCTTGACCGTTTTCGCAAAACGCTCCGATCGTATGCACTTCCCCAAGATCGACTCCGACGGCTTTCCCTGGTTCATAATCTTTGGTTTCTTGCCCATCTTCATACGTCACAGCCAAATAAAGACCATGATCGAAGCAGCATTCGATTTCTTTGATGGTTCCCTTGGGCAGACGCGACGCATACACGACAATTGGCTTTTCTCGTTTTCCATGATGAATGCCCATCGACAGTTTGATTTTTCCGTTTTCGTAAACCTTGAAACCGTCTTTCGCCCATTTCGTTGGGAAGTACTTCTTTTTCTTATAGGGATAACGTGCAGGATGTCCTTGTTGGATTGTGTGGTGAGCAGATTGTCTTGCGAAGAGGTATTTGTGGCAGACGGCTTGAATCGATTGGCTGTGAAGATGGAACTTTCTTTTCGTTTGTTTTTGCAGCTCGCTTTTGGTAATCCAGCACCCATGTTGGAGAAAATGTTCTTTGGCTAAGCGGAGGCATTCATTCCAAACACGGGCGGATTCGCGATTGCAGGCATACAATCGGTCCAAATCCGCTTTGGATGCACGGAAGAACACTTTTTGGCCCCGAAGCATGAGCATTCCCTTCTTTCATTGTTTGATGGTTCTATTATAGCACATATGTTCGTTTTTTGGGAATCAAAAACTTCCCGATTCCTCTCCCTCCTTCACTCCGTTTAGAGGAAGGGAGACTTCTCGGGAAAAATGTTAAATCGTTCGTTCATTTCATTTTCCAGCCGATCGATTCTGCCTTCCAACCGGTCGTCCATCTCTTGTATCCGCTTGTCTATTTCCACAAACTTTCTTCTAAATTCACCATTCATCGCTTCGACTTTTTTATCTATTGCTTCAACCTTTTTGTCTAATGCTTCGACTTTTTTGTCTAATGCAGCGATTTGCGAGCGAAAATCAGATGCATGCAGATCGAGCGCCTTTAAAATTTCTTTTAACATCGTTTGTTGTTCCACGTCATTCACCTCCTCACTAAACAGTATAACCCGATCATATAGACAAGAAAAGACAAAAAGGTGTAGGGCAGAAGCCTAATGCATCTGTCTTTTTGTTACTATCCCCTATAAGTAGACAGCAAAAAAGACATTGGATATGATGTTCTTGAGCGTCTGCTTTTATGGAGAAGAAAAGTTCAAATTTTTTTATTTGTCTAAAAGACACGTCTCAACAGTTATAATATGATTGTTGCTTATTTACTAATGGATGCTTCTTATTTTTTAAAAATGATGATAAGGAGAAAAGAAATGAAAGTAGGAAGAAACGATCCTTGCTCTTGTGGAAGCGGGAAAAAGTATAAAAAGTGTTGTATGAAAAAGGATGCTGTTGTAGAAATCCGAAAAGTGAGGGAGGAGCGCTTTTTTCAATTAAAAAATGAGTTATCGGAAGAAATTTACCAATTTTTAGAGCGGTCGTTGCCTTTTTCGGAAAAACTGCGCGCGGAAACAGTGTTCGATCAAAAAATAAACTCAACACAAAATGGTGATATGTTTGGACCTTTGTTTCGTCTTTGGTATTTATTTTTCCATCGATTTGACAACGGATTGCGCGGAGTCGAATGGTTTTATCAAGAGAAAAAAACTGGTTTAAAGGCGGAGAAAGCGCGATTGCTTGAAACATGGGTATCACTTGTCCCACGCCTTATTCAAATTGTAGATATGGATGACAATGGAATAACGGTGGAAGATGCGTTTACGCACGAACGGTTTCATATGCCGTTTTGTGAAACGATGAGTAAGCCTATTCCGTGGGGAGGAACGTTTTGTCTGCTTGAGCCATTCGGCGAAGGTTATTATGTTCATGGTGTGGCAATTATTGAAGGACCACGTGGAGTCAAGCGCGCATATGCAAAGATCAACGAATTGATGTCAGAAACGAGACAATCATATGAACAAATCGCGATGACCTGCTTTTTAGAAATTGTGAATGAATTAATGGATCCGTATGATTTTCGGCATCGCGAAATGACAAAAATTGATGAAGTGACATTGCATTATGAAGTGGATGATGGAAAAAAGCTGGTTCATTCTTTAGAAAAACAAGACGTCGTTATCGTGGATGAACAGAAAGGAAAAATAACAAAGTTAAGTTTTGCAGGCAAACAGTATATATATGAGGACAATCTAGCTTCAAGTCCGGTGTATATGCGCGAAGTGTTAGGATTTATAGAAATCAATAAACACCACCTAAAGTTTGTGACTTTTTTGCCAGATGCGGTGGAATCGTTTATAAAAGTGATGGAGAAAGCGGGATCTGTTGCCCGTTTTATCAAAAAAACGGTACGCAAATTGGACGCGCCGAAAAACGTCGAATTTCGCTCTTATGCGATGCAGTTAGGAGAAAATGTACCGCTTTATTTTGGCGCACTGGCGAATCAGACGCTAGATATTTATCAGTCATTGCACACTCCGCAAGAGGAATGGGACGGGAAAACCGTGATGCAAATGGCAGAACAAGGGAAAAAAGAAGAAGTCGAGCGATGGCTGCAAGAACGCGAGTATATTAGTTTTATGAACGCCGAGCGGCTGGAATGTCCGGTTACGGTTGATTTTAATACAATTCGCCGGGAGTTTGATCTTCCTTTATCTCCATTTGTCACATTAGGGGAAAAACGAATGACGCGATTGCTGGAGAAGCAGCGAACAGACGAAATGGAACAATATGATCAATATGACATGCCGCTTGAATGGATGGATTCTTTCTTTGGAAAGGATATAGCGGAGTTTTTTATCGAAAAAACGAGAGGAAAATCAGAAGCAACGGTATCGAAATATGGAACAGGGCTATCCATTGTCGCCCAATATTTGTTACAGTCTCGTCTTTCGTCATGGACAAGCATCACAAAAGACCATTGGCAGCAATGCATCGTTTATCATTATTTAGAAATGAACGGTGATGCGAGCATCAATCAAGCGAAGTCGTTTTTCAGCACGGTAAAAGCGTTGGCAAAGTGGATTGACGCGCGATATGGAACGAATCATGATAAAACGGTTCGATCCATCATCCAGACGGTGGAAGAAGAGATATATGACGCGATTCGTTTGCTTGATTTATACGTTCCGTATACAACGAGAAAATACCATTATTGGTTACAGGAAATAGAAAGAGATGTAGTTGAAAACGCATTAGCGAACCATCAAGTAAGCGGTCTGTTTCAAATTACCGATGTTTCCGCTGCGACGATGAGATGTAAACATGCAGAAAGCGGAAAGCAATATACGATATCCGTCACTTCATTTGTTCGTTCTTATGCGAAAGCAGGGATGATCATTCGCGGAAACATTGTCAAAACGGCAAATTCTGGCCGTTGGAAATTCATCTATGTGTCACGGGTGTTCCCAAAAGAGGCGGGGCAGTATTTGAGTTGAAAATGGAGTTTGCTTCAAGAATAGAAAAGATTGCTTAGTTGGTTGACGGACAGTGATAGGCACTGTCCGTCTTTTTCCAATCAATAGAGAGCCGTCGATGCAATTGGAATGGAGCGGCTCTCTTTTCATGTGAGATTGATAGGGAGTGCGTGTTTTAAATTGTTATTCCAAACTATCGCGATATTGATCTCGGATTAATGTCGTAAGGCCAATATTGTCTAAATAACGGACAGGACATAGGAATGTGACAGTGACGACTCCTGGGTGTCTGCCGATTTCGATCGCGCCGGTGATCGTTGCGCGGTTCATCACTTCAGGGACGGAAATGCCTAACACATTCGCCGCTCTTTGTAATCCGTTTTCCGTCGCTTCATTCAAGTTTGCGCCTGTTCCGATAAAGGAAATCGGAAGGGATTCTTCTAGCTTTTTCACGCCCCATGTTTGCGCGAGGTCAAGCGCAATTTCTTTTTCTTTTTTCGTTATTGGCTTTGCTAAATACGGAAGATCTTCTTCGACAGGAAGAAGGATCGGACCTTCAATCGTTAAACCTTTAATCACTTTTACTTGAAGCGTGACGATACCAGCTACATCTGTTGTATGTCCCGCGATTTCCCCATCTCCTTGCATGGCGTGCATGTCACCGAGATAAACGCCGCCGCCCGGCACTTTCACAGGGCAGATCAAGACGGCGCCTTCCCGCACGCGATTAATATCCATATGTCCGTCTGTGCGGTCTTCAAGCTGTTCTTTGGTGATCCCGTATTCATGCGGGGCATCAACGAGAAACTGCCCGAAGTCCCCTGCGTTGTGCGAGTCTGGAAACGGCCGTGCCGGCGTTGTGCCAAGTTGTCCAAGGAAAGGTCGAAGTCTGGCGACAGTTCCGACTAAATCGTGAGGTGCAAAAGTGACGATCGGGTTTTGCACCGAGTTGTCAGGGGTCGCCATGTAATAGCGCCCTTGTTGGGCGATATGTTCTGCCGCTTCTTTATGCAGCGTGATGCCGACTTTTTTATTGGAATCAAACGCCATCGTATAACCGTTCGCAAACACAAATGGAGTGACGTCCGCGCCGCAATTGGCGCAACGAATTGCTTCTTGGCCTATTCCTTCTATTTTTGTCTCTGGATACATCGTTCCGCATTCAGGACATTTCACGGCGACAAATGGGTCTCCTACAAATCTTCCTTCCATCGGCTTATCATTTCCGGAGGACGTAGCAATGGAAGTGACGCGGATCGATTTAATTTTGATCGCGATCGCGTCTCCCACTTCTGCGCCTTCTACGAAAACAGGCTTTGTGACTTCATGGCCGCCGCGAATACAAGGAGTGATCATCGGTCCCCAGCATCCAGGGGCCGTATTGGCCACAATATATCCGCCATCTTGCACAGGACCTAGCATTTCACCGTTAGGATCTAAAATTCCGTTCGTGAACTCGTTGACAAATACGGTTTGTTTCGCTTCCATCGCTTTCCATTCCCTTCATGATAAATATTTTCTATGCAAATTATAAGAGATAATAGAAAGCGATTTCAAACAAACAGCTTGATAATTCCAAAAATAACTCAATAGATTGACTAATCAGTAATTATCATAAAAAATATAATATTATGAATATTGGTAATTTTACGTATAATATTGTATAATTCGATTTTAGAAGGGGGGAAATGGAAAAGAAGTGAATTTTCTTGACCATATTATTCGTTTTACTGGTCCGTTCAATTTGACGGGCTTGCCAGCTGTAACGGTACCGTGCGGTTTTGCACAAGGTCTTCCTATAGGCATGCAAATAGTCGGCCCGGCCTTCCAAGAAGGAAAAATATTAAACATTGCCGACGTGTTTGAAAAGCTGCATCCAGAGTTAAAACAAAACCCGATTGCTCTTAAACAGTAAGAAAACGGCCTTCCCTTTCCGATGGGAGAGGGGAGGTTTTTATGTATGGATGGATATCCCCGAATAACGTGAAGCAGGGGTAATGCAACACGACTTGGACAACAAAAATATTTTGACCAGCAGGAATAATTTTGTTATCGTTAAGACAAGAATATGGAAAAATTTTGAGGGGGATGTCTTGTGAGCGAATTCAAAGCGTTAGTAGTAAATAAAACCGAAACAGATTTTACCGTCAATGTACAAACTGTTTCCATGGATGACCTTCCAGAAGGGGATGTCTTGATCAAGGTCCAATATTCCAGCGTCAACTATAAAGACGGATTGGCGTGCATCCCCGATGGCAAAATTGTGAAAACGTATCCGTTTATCCCGGGGATTGATTTGGCTGGTATTGTCGTTTCTTCGAGCGATCCACGTTTTAAAGAAGGAGACGAAGTCATTGCGACTGGCTATGAAATTGGGGTGTCGCATTACGGAGGATACAGCGAATACGCCCGTATTCCTGGAGATTGGCTCGTCCCGCTTCCAAAAGGATTGACATTAAAAGAGGCAATGGCTTTAGGAACAGCTGGCTTTACGGCGGCACTATCGATTCACCGCTTGGAGGAAAACGGCCTGTCCCCGGAAAAAGGGAAAGTGCTTGTAACCGGGGCAACCGGCGGTGTCGGCAGTTTGGCGGTTTCGATGCTGGCAAAACGGGGCTATGAAGTGGTCGCAAGCACTGGCAAAGAAACAGAGCATGAATATTTGCGCGAGCTTGGCGCGAAAGAAATTCTTTCCCGAGAAGATGTATGTGCCGAGAAGATCCGCCCGTTAGATAAACAACAATGGGCAGCGGCGGTGGACCCTGTCGGCGGGAGAACACTTGCGACTGTTTTAAGCCGCATCCAATATAATGGCGCCGTGGCAGTCAGCGGGCTGACAGGCGGCACGGACGTTCCAACAACCGTTTTCCCATTTATTCTTCGCGGTGTAAGTTTATTAGGCATTGATTCGGTCTATTGCCCAATGGAGTTAAGAAAGCAAATTTGGGAACGAATGGCCAGCGATTTAAAACCGGATAAACTATTAGAATCGATTGCGCAGGAAGTTACTCTCGAACAGCTTCCTGAGGCGTTATCGAATATTTTAAAAGGCAAACTACGCGGAAGAACGGTGGTAAAACTATCATAATGGTTAACCATTCGAATTATAAAACCCTATTCCGAGGATTCGGACATAGGGTTTTTTATTTTGGATTGAACGTGTGATCGGCCTGTTAGAATGTGGGAAATACCATCGTACCTGTTCAAAATAAGAAAAAACCCCGGCAAGACTCAAAGCGATAAACAAAAGGAGTGTAACAACCGGTTGTTGTATCCCTTTCTTTATCCATTGCATCTGATACACGCTCCCCTGAAAAGTGCTCCTCACTTACAGTAATAAGCATGGAAGAAAAGGCATTATTTTTTCTTTTTTAACAATCCGATCCCCAGCGCAATTAAACCGGTCGCCAGTAACACCGCTCCGACATAAGCCAAATAAATAAAAGCATTTGGTTTTGTCGCATTTGGTGAAATCACTGAAAAGAAAAATGCGGCTGGAAGGAATATAGCTGACGTCGGTATACTGGAGCGAATAAATCGTTTCCAACCATCAGATAAGCCCGTTTCATCAACATACCTCAAGGTAATTAATGATAAAACCAATAAAACACCTGCATGGGCATGGCCGGCTCGAAATAAATCCTGTCGGAGGGGATTCTCCACATATCCGGATCCAGGGTCTGTTAACAGCAGCAGTAAGCTAACTCCACCATATAGAACGGTTGGTAAAATAATTAGTAAAAGACCTGCCATACGACGCGACTCGCTACTCATTGCTTATCTCCCCCAAAAACCTAAAAAGTTCTATGCTCCATAACGCGGAGTATGAGAAATGGTAAGCGACAATTGTTTTATAAGTTGGTCAAGTCCTAATTATCGTGTAAAATTCCACTCTCAGTTTAGTGAACTTGGGTCACCGGAAAATAAAATCGCTTTTTGCTGTTTTCTTTTTACACAATTTCCGGAACTTAATCGGCCATTGTACCACTCTTCTTTCGTTTTTATTAAATTTTCAAGCGTAAATTACGCATTTCTTCTTTCTACCAAATTAATGCCAAGCCCCATCAATACGATTCCCATAAAAAATAAAATGCTGATTGGATATAATAAATCGCCGATGGAATTTCCATAAACCGCTGCTCCTTTTAAGAGTTCCATGCCGTAAGTAACAGGGACGAATTTAGAGAGAGCCAATAAAATTTTAGAGGAGACGATTTCCAAAGGCCAGTACGCTCCGCCGATCATCGCCATGCTAACCGATACAATCGAAATAATCGCTCTAAACTGTTGCTCGTTGTTCACAAGTCCTGTTAGAAAAATAGATAACGCAACAAGCGCGAAAACATAAGGGACTAATAACAAAAGTGTTTCTGCGAATTTTCCATGAAAATCGACGCCGATTCCAAAATGAAAGACAGAGAATATGAGCGCCACTTGAATATATCCGACTACAAAACTATATAATAAATTACTTGTATATATTTCCCATTTTTTTAACGGCGAAAGAATCATGCGATCCCATATTCGTTCTCTTTTTTCGACGAGGATTTGGAGAACGTTAAAAGCAATCGTGTAAATGACAAAATATAAAGAGAATCCAAATATTGGCTGCAATTGACTATCAATCATAACCGGTTTTTCTCCGTGGAAACTTTTCTTTTCAAAAGTAAAAAGGGGCTGTTCCTTTGCTTCGTTTAGTATCTTTTTGACCTCTTCCGCGCGCATATTCGAATGCGTAGAGGCATGTTCGATGATGGCTTTCGTTTGCATATGATCTACATATACTTTTTGAACATATTGACGAATAAAGTTTACATTTGCCGTCTCTGATGAAATGATTAAACGAAAATCATTTTTTTCTAGCTCTACTCCCGCTTCGACTTTTCCTTCACTCACAAGCTTGCGAACTTCGTTTTGATCCGTCAGTTCAAAGTCAAACAAATCAGAATGTTGGAGAGCACGAAATATTTCGTTCGTTTCCTTTTTAGGAAGATGGCTGTAGACAGGAACTTTTACTTTGCTTTGATTTGCTGTTCCTATGATAAAAGCCATTAAAACGCAAATGGCGGTCATAATAATAAACATCCATGGTTTGCGAAGAAAAAGGCGAAGTTTTGCTATTAAAATGCTACTCATGATAATTCCCCCTTTTTTGGGAAGGTGAATACGGCTGCTATTATCATCGTCATGCTAAATAAGCATAAATACAAAATCGAACCGGTGACTTCTGCCAAACCATACCCCTGAAGTATTTTTAAATACGCTGTCATCCCTGAACCGTTAGGGGTAAGATTTCCAAGTGTATGAATCCAGCCTGATAGTTGGTTCGAAGGAAAAAAACTTCCTCCGAGAAGCGAAAAAACGGTAACAACGATACTTGCAAAAAAGTTTGACATATGTTCTGAATTCAATCGGTAATTTAAGGATGTTAACAAAACGGATAATCCTCCAACAGCAAAACATAGGGCAAGAGTTACTGCAAAAAAGGCAGTAATATGAGGCCATCTAATGTGATAGATGATCGAAGTGACCCCATACAGCAAACTTAGCTGTAAAAACGCAAGAAGTACAGATGAGATAAAAATCCCTATCATGTAAGACCATTTCGATACATTGGCAAGCAATATTCGGTTAAACACATGAAGTTGTTTTTCTTGAAATGCATAAGAACCGATATTTGATGCAATATATAAGACAAACATGACACTCATTCCCACCATATAATAAGTAACGGCATTAATAGGTTCTCTCTTTGTGACCGTTTCGACTTTGCCTTGGACATGGACGGCGGGCATGCTAAATGAACTGTTTAGCAAGCCTGATTTTCCGAGAGCAGAAAAAGTGGAGTAGCGCTCTTGAAATGTTGTGACTATATCTTCTACTATTTTCGATGAGACTTCCTTTTGCTCATTTGTGTAGAAGGAAAGCGTTGGTTGTTGCTTTTTTCCTAGAAAGACGCTTTGTAGAACCGAATACGTAAATTGTTGAGGAATCTCGATCATCGCTGTGTAGCTTTTATCTTTCCTAATTTTTTCGAGTTCAGATGGCTTTGCCGTCACTAGCGTGATATATGGTTTTAATTCTTTAGAACCTAATACATCGTTTTTTAATGCAGCAACGGGAAGCATTTGTTTTGCTGCGTTCGTCATCATTTGCTTCTGTTCAGGTGGTATGCCTAGATTTTCTAAATCATGAACAAATTTTTGTAAATCTGCTTGTTCGTTTCCTCTCTCAATGAGAGCGACTTTTGCGCGAAAGGCAGGAGCGTCATTCTTCATTATGTTTCCGAGCGCTAAGCCTAATATCGTAATTAAAAGAAACGGCATTCCAAGAAGAACAAGCAATTCATGCCGGTTTCGAATAAACAATAGGAGCTGCTTCTTTATAAATTGTCCAATCATCGCGATCCTCCTTTAATCCCGTAGTGCTCGGCCGGTTAGATGCAAGAACACATCTTCCAATGTAGGGGTTTGGATTTCCACCGAAGTTAAAACGGTGTCAGTCTTTTCTGCTAACTTAAATAACATATTGAACACATTTGCTTCTTTAGGAGTTAAAATGGTAATCGATCGATCTTGGACGGTTACACGGTTAATGATTGGTTCCGCGCGCAACGCGTCAATAAATGGCTCGTGAACCCTTTCTACTTTTATTTGAACGGTATTTTCCGATGATAAAATATTTTTGATTTCTTCTTTCGTACCCGATGCGATAATGCTGCCTTTATCCATAATGTAAATCCGGTCACATAAGAATTCGACTTCTTCCATGTAATGGCTCGTATATAAAACGGTCATTTGTTTTTCTTGATTTAATCGTTTGACCGTTTCCAAAATATAATTTCTTGACTGAGGGTCAATGCCGACAGTCGGTTCGTCCATAATAATAAATTCCGGTTCATGTAAAAGCGCGACTCCGATATTCAATCTTCTTTTCATTCCGCCAGAAAAATGTTTCACTAAATCGTTTTGCCGTTCAGTCAAACCGATTTGTTCCAATATTTCATCGACTTTCTTTTGTAAGCTCGCTCCGGATAGGCGATACATTCTTCCGAAAAAATATAAATTTTCTTTTGCGGACAATTCAGTGTATAAAGCAATTTCCTGCGGAACCACTCCCAATACCTTTCTTAATTTCGTTGGGTTTTTGAGGACGCTCTCGTTGTTAAAGCGGACATCTCCGCTTGTAGGTGGAATTAAAGTAGAGATCATGGAAATCGTTGTGGATTTCCCAGCTCCGTTTGGACCTAATAATCCTACGATTTCACCTTTTTCTAAAAATAAGTTAACGCCATTCACCGCTTTCGTTTGTTTAAACTGTTTCGTTAATTCTACCGCTTCTAATATCATTCTCTCTCTCCTTCTTCTTTTTTGATTTTCATGTTACGCCATTGCTTGGGAAAATCATACTATCGCAAGTCATTACTTCAAATAAAAAACATGACTTTAGTCATTTTTCATTCCGCTCTTGCGTTCATAAGCCCATAAAAAAATGACCGTATGTTTCGGTCGATATTTACTAGGTGATATCATGTTTAATGGCATAAATGGCAAGCTGGGTGCGATCGCGCAGCTGAAGTTTTTGGAGGATTTGTGTAATATGATTTTTTACCGTTCCGATGGATAAATGAAGCTCTGCTGCAATTTCTTTGTTCGTTTTTCCTTCTCCTACTAATTTTGCAATCATGAGTTCACGAGGGGATAAAGGGATGTCAACATGGGCTTGTTTCGATTTTTGCAATAGCTTTGGCACCATTTTTGCCGCGACATCCTCATGAATGGTCATTCCACCTTTCATACAGCTATATATCGCTTGAATCAGTTTTTGCTGTTCAGCCGTTTTCAATAAAAAGCCATTGGCCCCATCTTTCAATGCCTGGACAGCATATTCATCATCATTGAAAGTGGTTAAAATTAAAATTTTGACATTCGGCCATCGTTCTTTCATTTTCCTTGTTGCCTCCAAGCCGTTCATCACAGGCATGCGGATGTCCATAATAACGATATCGATAATATGTTGTTCCATTTCGTGCAATGCTTCCAATCCATTTTCCGCTTCTGCAACGACTTTTAGTTGCGGATCCTGTTCAATCATCATTTTTAATCCTTGTCTGACAAGCGCTTGATCTTCTACAAGCAAAATGTTAAACACGATGATCCCCCTTTACCGGAATCGTTCCTTGGACAATAAATTCCTCATTCGTTTGGAAAATGTGCAAAGTTCCTCCGACTTCCTCTACACGTTCTTTCATGCTCGTTAAACCAAATCCCATTTGAAAAGGTTTCGGCTCAAAAATACGGTTTTTAATAGAAAAATGAACATCGCCTACTGCTGATTTTCCTAATACGACAAATACTTCTCTTGAATGGGCGTGCCTCATTGCATTGGTCAATGCTTCTTGAATGACGCGATATAACACAACACTAAGTTGATTGGAAATCTTCGTAGATAGCACCCCTTGTTTCGTCGTAAAGTGAACCATAATATGGCTTTCCGATTCTAATTTTCGAATCAATTGAATCACAGAGGCGATCCCTTCATTTTCTTCTGTTTTTAACGCTTTTACGGCTTGTCTTGTTTCCTCCAAACTATCGCGGACTAAACGTTTTAATTGCTCATATTCTTGTTTCGGTTCTTTGATGGACAACATTTCTAGCTGCATAAGAAGGGCGGTTAATTTATGTCCTACGGAATCGTGAATTTCGCGGGCAATTCTTGTTCGTTCCTCGAGTCTTGTAGACCGTTCTGTTTCATAATGTAAACGCTTTAAACGCCGGTATTCTCCTAATAACTGTTCATAAATCTCTCGTTGCTCTTTTCTTTCCAACACATATTCGTTTAACAGAGCAGAGATAATCGAAAAAAGAATGAAAGCGATGAGCCATTCCATTTCTCCGCTTTTTAAGCCAATAACGATCACTGCTGAACACAGAAATGTAATGATGGTCAATAAGCGGAATTTTTTTATCGATAGTTGAAAAATTGCTTCTAAATAAATGTATAAAAATAACAAAAGACTATACATATTTTTAGGAAGCGGATAACAAAATTCAGCTGCTATAATCAAAAAATGAATGATTATATATAAGACAAGCGGCTCTTTCACAATAGAAAGTAAAAAATAACTTAAAATCGCAAGTGAGCTAATCAACCATAGAAGAGTAGGTTGATTTGAATGTTGGCTATGTTCATATAAGTACCCTATCCATAAAACCGCAAACATAAGCGAGCGAAAGATAAACAGTTTCACAACATCTCCATCCTGCATATTTAATTTATTTTTAACTTACTGGAGCAAAAAAAAGGATGTCAATGGATTTTTAGGTAAAATATGCTTGACCGTAACAAAAAGCGTGTAACATTGTATGTTGAAAATAGCTATGAGGTTATAAAAAGGGATCTGAAACATCGCAAACAAAACAAACACTTAATCACAAGTTGTGGTAAAAAAGATGAAAATTATGCTCTTCACCACAAATGTACTTAGCAACTTCATTTATTTGTGCATAAGGGTAAAAAAAACGAAATTTCCTGCACTTTTTTACGTAAAAATCGAGTGCATCTTTTGGCGATGAGCCAGTAGGTGGATAAATGGGAATATCTTGATATTTTTGAGAAAATAAGCTATTAATAGAGGTAACAAGCTTGTCATCCCTCTGAGCTGCCTCCATTAAAGATCGATGGGGTGACAAGTTTTTTATTTTAGAAACTGGAATTATCATTCTATATCAACCTTTGATAATACCCAAACTAATGAGGGGGAGAGAATGATGAAAAAACTAATTAACGATCCGAACCAAGTCGTTAACGATATGCTAGAAGGAATGGTCGCGGCTTATCCAAATCGGGTGAGACGATTGCCGGGTACGAATGTGATGGTAAGAAATGACGCTCCAGTAAAAGGAAAAGTCGGAATCGTAAGCGGCGGCGGCAGCGGACATGAGCCGGCGCATGCAGGCTATGTCGGAAAAGGAATGTTAGATGCGGCAGTATGCGGGGAAGTGTTTACCTCTCCGACTCCTGACCAAGTGCTAGAGGCCATCAAAGCGGTCGATAGCGGAAAAGGCGTATTGCTTATTATCAAAAATTATACGGGGGACGTGATGAATTTTGAAATGGCCGCGGAGTTGGCGGAAGCAGAAGGAATTCGTGTTGCGAAAGTCATTGTAAATGACGACGTAGCGGTGGAAGACAGCACGTTTACGACAGGACGGCGCGGCATCGCGGGAACGGTGTTCGTTCATAAAATCGCAGGGGCACTATCAGAACGCGGCGCATCGCTTGAAGAAGTCGAAGCGGTGGCAAAAAAGGTGGTGCAAAATGTTCGCTCCATGGGGATGGCGCTTACTCCGTGCACCGTGCCGGCAGCGGGAAAACCTGGATTTGAACTTAGTGAAAATGAAATCGAAGTCGGCATCGGCATTCACGGCGAACCGGGAATTGAAAAAACAACGATCAAAACAGCGGACGAAATTGCGGAAACGCTGCTAGACAAAATTTTCGATGACATGAAACTAGAAAAAGGCGATCGCGTCGCAGTGATGATTAACGGACTTGGCGCAACACCGTTAATGGAGCTATATATTGTGAATAAAAAAGTATCAGAAATGTTAAAGGAAAAACAAATTCACGTCCATGAAACATTTGTTGGAGAATATATGACCTCGCTGGAAATGGCCGGCTGTTCCATATCGCTATTTAAATTGGATGATTCCTTGATCGAATTGCTAGATGCGCCTGCGGATACGATTGCGTTGAAAAAATAAGAGTGAGAGGAGAAATTGTCATGGCGTTTGGCGTAGCACAGGTAAAACGATGGATGAGCATCGCAAACGATCACATTCAACAACAAAAACAATATTTAACGGAGCTCGATCAAGCGATCGGCGACGGCGACCATGGGTTAAATATGGCGCGGGGATTTCAAGAAGTAGTTAAAAAAATTACTTCTACCAATTACGAAGACCTCGGTTCGCTTTTCAAAGATGTAAGCATGACGCTAATCGCGAAAGTCGGAGGAGCGTCAGGACCGTTATACGGCACTGCTTTTTTGAAAATGTCGCTTGCGCTCGCGGGAAAAAAGGAAGCGGATGATAAAGAGCTGATCGCAGCGTTAGAGGCGGCGTTAGACGGAATCAAAGCGCGCGGAAAAGCAAACGTCAGCGAGAAAACGATGGTGGACGTATGGGAGCCGGTCATGGAATTTTTGCGGGAGAAAGGAAGCATGCAAGCGAAAGAAGCAGCACTTCTCGCGAAAGAAAAAATGGAACATACAAAAGAACTCGAGGCGAAAAAAGGTCGTGCCGCTTATTTAGGAAAGCGGTCGGTTGGCCACATCGATCCAGGTTCCGCTTCTTCGTATTTATTGTTTGCCGCTTTAGCGGAAGTGCTCGAGGGATAAAGGAGAGATCATTCATGAAGTATGTCAGCCTTGTATTAATTTCGCACAGCGAGGAAATTGTAAGCGGTTTAAAGAAACTATTAAATCAAGTCCAGCCTGATGTCAACATCGCAGTTGCCGGTGGAAACGATGGGGAGATCGGGACGAACGCTTTCCGCATCAAAGAAGCGATTGAATCCGTCTATTCGGAAAAAGGGGTTGTCATTCTGTTTGACCTTGGCAGCGCTTTGATGAACGCGGAATTGGCGATCGAGATGCTCGAGAAAACAGATCATATCGCCATTGCTGATGCTCCGTTGGTGGAAGGAGCGTATATCGCCGCGGTGGAAGCGGGATTGGGAAAATCGCTCGATGAAATCGTCCGGGCGTGCGAACAGGCGAAACAGATGGTGAAAGTGGCGCGTTCATAGGCTGAATGAGCAAACTATGGCAATAATGGAAAGCGAAAACATGAGGAAATATTGATAGAAAATCCCCGGAATCACAATGATTTCCGGGGATTTTATTTGCTTGACCGCGAAAAAATTTTGCTGCTGCCGATGTTGGTACATTTTCTTTTTCAGATGGTTCTGTTAAATGTTAATGTTGATAAATTGGATAAAATTAAGGGGAACCCAATCTAGAAGGGTTTTCTCTCTCTTATTAAACTTGCACACTTGTTACTCAAATAAGTTAATGTGTATTCAAATATCTATTCTTTAACTACTACTTTGTAATTTTGAAGTTGTTTTGCAATATTTACTATCGAGCCATATTCCTCTAATCTTCCTTACTATAATTATCTGGGTAAAAGTAAACATTCGTCATCAAGTTCACCTTCTTTTATTATAAAAAAGCTGGACAATGTTTTTTATTGATACCGCTCCAACTGGGCGAAAAAGTCTTTCACAAACCGATAAAACACTTTGACCGACGGCGCCAGTTCGTGATGGTCAGAGATGATAATGCCAACGTTTCGTTTGACTTGCGGTATTTCGATTGGCACTTTTACCGCAAAGCGGGGCACCGTTTCATAAAAGGCGCTTTCCGGAAGAAGAGTGACGCCAATCCCCGCGGAGACGAGACCTTTAATTGCGTCTAAATCTTCGCCTTCCGATGAGATGATCGGGGAAAATCCTGCTTGCTGGCAGGCATCGAGAACAATTTGATGCAAAATGTACCCTTCAGGAAATGTCACAAACGGTTCGTTGCGCAGTTCATTTAGTACTAAGCTGTCTCGTTTGGCAAGCGGATGGTTGCTTGGAAGAAGGGCGGCAAACATTTCCGAAAACAAAATCTCCCCTTTAATGCCTGGTTCACCAGTTGGAACAGGTCCGAGAAACGCCAAATCGATTTCTCTTTTTTTCACCGCTTCGATTAAATATTTGTAAGCTCCTTGCCGCAAATGAAACGACACGTTTGGATGCTCTTCTTTAAAAGCGGAGATGACCATCGGCATCGTATGGCTTGCTAGACTCGTTGGGAAGCCGATTCTGATCGTTCCGCGTTCTGGGTCTAAGTATTCTTCGATTTGCTGCTTGGCGTATTCAATTGCTTTCAACGCTGTCTCCACATGAGGTAAAAAGTGGCGGCCGACCGGGGTGAGTTTTACGTTTCGTCCTTCCCGTTCAAATAACTGTACGCCAAGTTCGGCCTCTAAATTAGCAATTTGCCGGCTGATGGCGGATTGTGCGACATGAAGAGCTTCCGCCGCTTCGGAAACGTGCTCCCGTTTGGCCACTTCTAAAAAATATTGAAGTTGTCTTAGCTCCATTTTCCTCACCTCCCTGCTATTAATCTCAAAATGTGATTAATTTAATCTAAATTATATATTGTTTATATTATTTTTGAAAACTACAATTATATACACAGAGCAAATGGAACGGGAGGGAAGCAAGATGAAACATTACGGATTGCCGAAAGCGCAAGGGCTTTATCGTCCTGAATTTGAGCATGATGCGTGCGGTATCGGCTTTTACGCCCATTTAAAAGGAAAGCCGTCCCACGATATTATAAAAAAAGGTCTTCATATGCTTCGTCAGCTTGAACATCGCGGCGGGCAAGGAAGTGATCCAGAAACAGGCGATGGCGCGGGTATTATGGTACAAATTCCGCACGAATATTTCCAAGTGGCGTGCGGAAAAATGAAGCTTCCGCCAAAAGGGCGTTATGGCGTCGGCATGGTCTTTTTGCCGGAAGATGAGGAAAAACGATTGTATTATGAAAGAGAAATCAATAAAATCATCAAAAAAGAAGGACAGACGCTGTTAGGCTGGCGCACTGTGCCTGTAAATATCGAAAAACTCGGAAAACTCGCAAAACAAAGCAAGCCGTTTATCCGCCAAGTGTTTATCGCAGCAAGCGACGATATTCAAGATGAGCTTGCATTTGAACGAAAATTGTATGTCATTCGCAAACAGGCGGAAAAGCTTGTTCAAAATAATGAATGTTATTTCGCCAGCCTCTCAAGCCGGACGATTGTATATAAAGGATTGCTTACACCGGAACAATTAGATGAATTTTACGTCGATTTGCAGGACGAACGGTTTCAATCGGCGTTTGCCCTCGTTCACTCCCGCTTTAGTACAAACACATTCCCTAGCTGGGAAAGAGCGCATCCAAACCGCTATTTAATTCATAACGGCGAAATCAATACGCTAAGAGGAAACGTCAATTGGATGATGGCGCGGGAAAAGCAATTTGTATCTGAACTTTTCGGTGAGGATTTGCAAAAAATTACGCCGATTTTAGATATGAACGGCAGTGACTCATCCATTTTAGATAATGCGTTTGAGTTTTTCGTCTTAGCCGGGAAAAAATTGGCTCATGCGGCGATGATGCTCATTCCGGAACCATGGTTCTGGGACAACGAAATGGATGATGACAAAAAGGCGTTTTACGAATACCATAGCTGCTTAATGGAACCGTGGGACGGCCCAACAGCGATTTCGTTTACGGACGGTAGACAAATCGGCGCGATTTTAGACCGTAACGGCTTAAGACCAGCGCGTTATTATGTGACAAAAGATGACTATATTATTTTCTCATCGGAAGTCGGTGTCATTGATGTAGATCCAAATAACGTGCTATATAAGGATCGCTTAAGCCCAGGGAAAATGCTTTTAGTCGATTTAGAGCAAGGCCGGATTATTTCTGATGAGGAAATTAAAGAAGAAATCGCTAAAGAAAAGCCGTACCGCAAATGGTTGAACGAAAAAATGATGACGTTAAACGATTTGGATATTCCAGAAGATACGGAGCCGGTCAAAAATCTTGTCACATTGCAAAAAGCGTTTGGCTATACGTATGAAGATGTAGAAAAAACGATCATCGCGATGGTGAAAGAAGGAAAAGACCCGACAGGCGCGATGGGAATGGATGCGCCGCTTGCGGTGTTGTCAGACCGTCCGCAAAGCTTGTTTAACTATTTTAAACAGCTGTTTGCGCAAGTCACCAACCCGCCGATTGATGCGATTCGCGAATATATTGTGACATCGACGATGACGCTTCTTGGAAAAGAAGGAAATATTCTTCATCCGGATGCATCGGCCGCCCGCCGTATTCGCTTGGATACACCGATTCTTTCGAACGAAGAACTTGCTGCGTTAAAGTCGAACCCATATCCTGAGTTTAAATGTGTGACGATTCCGACATTATTTACCGACGACTTGCAAAAAGCGCTTGATGAAATGTTTGAAAAAGCGGAAAAGGCGATGGAAAACGGCGCGGTGCTTCTTGTATTGTCTGACCGAGGCGTTGACGAACGTCATGTCGCCATTCCGACGCTTCTTGCCGCAAGTGCGCTTCATCAATATCTTGTACGAAAAGGAACGCGCACGAATGTAAGCATTATTGTCGAATGCGGCGAAGCGCGGGAAGTGCATCATTTTGCCGCTTTAATCGGATACGGCGCGGATGCGGTAAATCCGTATTTGGCGCTGGAGACGATTCGCAGCGCTGTGGAAAACGGAGTCATTTCGCTTTCCTATCATGAAGCTGTGAACAAATATAAAAAGGCGGTTACCGATGGCGTTGTCAAAGTCATGTCGAAAATGGGAATTTCGACGGTGCAAAGCTACCGCGGTGCGCAAATTTTTGAAGCGGTCGGCATCGGTGAAGAAGTGATCGAACAATATTTCACAGGCACGGCATCCCAAATCGGCGGCATCGGTTTAGCGGAAATTGCTAAAGAAGCGAAAATGCGCCATGAAGCCGCATTCCAAACGACATACAAAGACGATACATTAGACCCAGGCAGCGAGCTGCAATGGAGACGAAACGGGGAACATCACGCGTTCAATCCGAAAACGATTCATCTGCTTCAATGGGCGTGCCGGAAAAATGATTATCAGCTTTATAAAGAGTATTCCAAATTGGCAAATGAAGAGCGCATGACCTTTTTGCGAAATTTGTTTGAATTTGATGAAACGAGAACGCCGATTCCGATTGAGGAAGTCGAGCCGGTTGAATCGATCGTGCGCCGCTTTAAAACAGGTGCGATGTCTTATGGTTCATTAAGCAAAGAAGCGCATGAAGCTCTCGCTATCGCAATGAACCGCATCGGAGGAAAAAGCAATAGCGGCGAGGGTGGAGAAGATCCGAGCCGTTATGTGCCAGATGAAAATGGAGATTTGCGCAGAAGCGCGATTAAGCAAATCGCTTCCGGCCGTTTTGGCGTCAAAAGCCATTATTTAGTCAACGCCGATGAATTGCAAATCAAAATGGCGCAAGGGGCAAAACCTGGCGAAGGCGGACAGCTGCCTGCCAATAAAGTGTATCCGTGGATCGGAAAAGTGCGCGGCTCTACGCCTGGAGTAGAATTGATTTCTCCTCCTCCGCATCACGATATTTATTCGATTGAAGATTTGGCGCAGCTTATTTACGATTTGAAAAATGCCAATAGAGATGCACGGATCAGCGTGAAACTTGTTTCCAAAGCAGGTGTCGGTACGATTGCGGCCGGCGTTGCGAAAGGAAATGCGGATGTTATTGTCATCAGCGGTTACGACGGCGGTACAGGAGCGTCGCCAAAAACGAGCATTAAGCATGCTGGGCTTCCGTGGGAGCTCGGTCTTGCGGAAACGCACCAAACGTTAATGTTAAATGGCTTGCGTGACCGTGTTGTGCTTGAAACAGACGGAAAATTAATGACTGGCCGCGATGTTGTGATGGCCGCATTGTTCGGCGCTGAAGAATTTGGTTTTGCGACAGCCCCGCTTGTTGTTTTAGGCTGTGTGATGATGCGGGCATGCCATCTTGATACATGTCCGGTTGGCGTGGCAACGCAAAATCCAGAGCTTCGCAAAAAGTTTATGGGAAAACCGGAACACGTGATCAACTTCATGTATTTCGTTGCCCAAGAAGTGCGTGAAATAATGGCACAGCTCGGTTTCCGCACCATCGATGAAATGGTCGGAAGAGTCGATGTCTTAAAAGTGAGCGAGCGTGCGAAAAAACATTGGAAAGCGAAGCATTTGGATTTGTCGCGTTTACTTTATCAAGTAGACGGTCCACGGACATTTGCTCGTCCGCAACAGCATAAAATCGAACAAACGATGGATTATAACGAAATTTTGCCAGCGGCAGTACCTGCGTTAGAGAAAAAAGAACAAGTCGAGCTTCATCTTCCTATTCGAAATGTTCATCGCACCGTCGGAGCGATTACGGGAAGCGAAATATCGAAACGATATGGAGAAGAAGGGCTTCCGGAAGATACGATTCGACTGCATTTCACAGGCTCTGCCGGACAAAGCTTTGCCGCTTTCGTTCCAAAAGGAATGACGATGACGCTTGTTGGCGATGCGAACGACTATGTCGGAAAAGGCCTTTCCGGCGGAAAAGTGATCGTCCGTCCGCCAGAAGAAGCGGAGTTTGCTTCTGCGGATAACGTCATTATCGGCAACGTCGCTTTCTATGGGGCGACGAGCGGAGAAGCATATATTCGCGGACGCGCCGGCGAACGGTTCTGCGTGCGGAACAGCGGCGTGAACGCTGTCGTTGAAGGCGTCGGCGATCACGGCTGTGAGTATATGACAGGAGGACGTGTCGTGATCCTTGGTTCCGTCGGGAAAAACTTTGCCGCAGGAATGTCCGGGGGAATCGCTTATGTTCTATCCGATGATGAAAACGAATGGCAAAGAACTGCGAATAAAGAATTAGTGTTGTTCGAACGTCTCGAAGAGGAAGAAGAGATCAATGAAGTGCGTCAAATGATTGCAAAACATTATCAATATACCGGAAGCATAAAAGCTTCTCACATTTTGGCGCATTGGAATGAGTATGTCGGAAAATTTGTGAAAGTCATTCCGAGAAACTACAAATTGATGATCGAAACCATTAAAGCGATGGAACAATCCGGGCTTTCTCAAGATGAGGCGATGATGGCTGCTTTTGAAGCGGTAGCCAAACGAAAAAAAGTTGCGGGAAACGAATCATTCGCATTGCAAGCGGTCGCTAAATAAGCGATCGCTTCCTCGTTCGTTTTTTCGTAAAAAGGAGGGTGAGATGAAAAATGGGGAAAATAACCGGATTTATGGAATATACACGCGAAGCAGAAACAAAACGTGATCCGCTTTCTCGCCTGGAGGATTGGAAAGAATATACGTTTCCGTTTTCCGATGAAACGCTCGCAAGACAAGGCGCCCGCTGTATGGATTGCGGGACTCCGTTTTGTCATATGGGAATGGAATTGAACGGGTTGACATCGGGCTGCCCGATTCATAATTTGATCCCAGAGTGGAACGATTTAGTCTATCGAGGCAGATGGAAAGAGGCGCTCGAGCGGTTGTTGAAAACGAACAACTTCCCAGAATTTACCGGAAGGGTTTGTCCGGCGCCTTGTGAAGGTTCCTGTACGGTAGCGATTTCCGACTCGGCTGTCGCCATCAAAGGAATCGAGAGGGCGATTATTGATAAAGGGTTTGCCGAAGGATGGATTCAGCCACGGATTCCGCAAAAACGAACAGGAAAAAAAGTGGCGATTGTCGGTTCTGGGCCTGCCGGTCTTGCTTGCGCCGACCAACTCAATCAAGCGGGCCATTCGGTAACGGTGTACGAGCGGGCTGACCGAGTCGGCGGGTTATTAATGTATGGCATTCCAAATATGAAACTAGAAAAAGAAATTGTCGAGCGGAGAGTTCGGCTTTTAGAACAAGAAGGGATTACGTTCATAACCAATACGGAAGTTGGAAAAGACATCACCGCCGAAGAGCTGCGTTCTCAATATGACGCCGTCGTATTATGCATCGGCGCGCAAAAACATCGTGACCTTGCGATTGAAGGAAGAGAGCTTGAGGGCGTTCATTTTGCCATGGATTATTTAACCGGGGTCACAAAAAGCCTGCTTGATTCCGACTTTGCCGACGGCAACTTTATCGACGCCAAAGACAAGCGTGTCATTGTCATCGGCGGCGGCGATACAGGGGCGGACTGTGTTGCGACTGCATTAAGGCAAGGGTGCAAAAGCGTTGTGCAGTTTGGCAAGCACCCGGCATTGCCGGAACAACGATCGGAAAATAATCCATGGCCGCAATATCCGCTTGTATTTACACTGGATTACGCCTATGAAGAAGCGAAAGCGAAATTCGGTGCTGACCCGCGGCAATATTGCATTCAGACGAAAAAAATTGTTGGCGATGAGCACGGGCGAGTCAAAGAGCTTCATACGATTCAAATGGAAAAAATCATCGATGAAAACGGCAAAGCGATATTTAAAGAGATTCCGGGCACCGAACAAGTTTGGCCATGTGATTTAGTATTTATCGCCATCGGCTTTGAAGGTCCGGAGCAGCCGATTTTGCAACAGTTTGGTGTCGAGACTGTCAACAATAAAGTCAAAGCGCCGTACGGTAAATACACAACCAATGTCGAAGGAGTATTTGCGGCCGGAGACGCCCGCAGAGGCCAAAGCTTAATCGTTTGGGCGATTCACGAAGGCCGGGAAGCAGCAAGAGAAGTCGATCGTTTCTTAATGGGAACAACGAATTTGCCGTGATGTGGAAAATCCTCTTGAAAACAACTGGTTTTCGAGAGGATTTTTTCATGTAAAAAACGAATGTAAACATTATCTGATATTCAGTGTTGGAGGGGATGGATATGAATATCATAGATCCATCTAGACGCGAAATTTGGCAGCGCTTTGTTCGTGAAGGAATTTTGGACCATGCAAGGATGAATAAAAGAATTGCGGAATCATGGCATCTCTGTCGCCAGAAAAATGTGAACCCTTATGACGGAAAAGGAAAGATGATTTTAGAGCCGCATGTGCTGGCAGAAAGAAAAAAGAGGAATCAACGATTGCTTCATATTGCCGTACCTATTTTAGAAAAGCTGCAAAAATATTTTCAAGAAACCAAGTCTATTTTTCTTCTTGTCGATCGAGAAGGATATGTTTTATATGCAAAGGGACATAAACAAACAATGAAAATGGCTGAAGGAATAAAATTTGTGGAAGGTGTAAAGTGGACAGAAGATGAAGTCGGGACAAATGCCATTGGCACATCTTTGCGAATCCATGAGCCTATTGCGATTGTTGGCTTAGAACATTATTCCGTTGCTTCCCATCAATGGGTTTGTTCCGCAACACCCATTTATGACGAAAAGAGAGAACTTGTCGGAATTATCGATGTTTCTTACCCCATCAATCATTATCCGTTTCACGACCATGTTTTAGCCACTGTGGTTGCCGCGGCATATACCATCGAGCAACGATTCCACATTCAAGCAAAAGAAGATGAATTGGAGTTGTTTAAGTATAGTCGTAATATGGAAAATACAAATTCCCCTGTAGTGATATGCAATCATAAAGGGCGTATTGTCTGGGTGAATCATTGTTTGCGCTCTTCCTTTTCAAACATGCTTGATCGATCGCTGGAAGATGTTTGTGGCGATCATTGGATTATCAAATCCCAAACTCCCATTTATTCTTCTATTCATCATGATATTATTGGTTATCAAGTTACTCTTCAAAAGGCAAAAAATAATGATTTTAAATTTGTTTCTACGACATTTCATTTTGAAGGAGTAACCGGTAGGAGCAAATCATTTGCAAATGTAATAAAAAGTTGTGAAAAGGTAGCAAAAACAGATGCCACTGTTTATATCACCGGAGAAACTGGAACAGGGAAAGAATTGATTGCTCGCGCTATTCATCAAAACAGTGCCAGAAAAAACGGCCCGTTTGTTGCGATTAATTGCGGTGCGATACCAAAGGAACTAATTGGCAGCGAACTGTTTGGTTATGTGGAAGGGGCATTTACGGGAGCGAAACGTACGGGACATAAAGGAAAATTTGTCCAAGCAAACGGTGGAACCATTTTTCTCGATGAAATTGGCGAAATACCTTTGGAAATGCAAATCGCGCTTTTAAGGGTTTTGCAGGAAAGGGAAGTCATTCCTATTGGCGGAACGAAACCAATTCCTATTGACGTGAGAGTAATAACAGCGACACACTGCGATTTATATCAATTAGTAAGAGAAGGAAAGTTAAGGGAAGATTTATTTTATCGCATTTATGTATATCCGATTAAAGTTCCGGCGTTAAGAGAACGAAAAGAGGATATACCGTTTTTGATTCAGTACTATTGCCAAAAAAACAATTGGTCTGTTTCCTTTCCTGATGAAGTGATGCAACTATTTATGACCTATCATTGGCCAGGAAATATTCGAGAATTATTTAACGTGTTAGAGCGAGTTCGAATTGAATATGGAGATCATATTCCATCTATTCCGGAGCTCAAATCGATGTTCATTGGATGGGAAAGTCAGGGAGAAAATATGAAGTCAGATCAAGAAACTTTATCCTATCGGGAACAGATTGAAAAAAATCATATTATGGATATGCTGCAGAAAACAAAAGGCGATATTGCTAGAGCGGCAGCTGAGTTGAATATTCCTCGCAGTACATTTTACCGAAAATTAAAGAAGTATCATTTGATATGAGACAAAATGAGAAAGAATGAGAAAAAATGAGATTAGTTAAAATTTAATTTTTTAAAAACGCTTACAACAATATTGTTGTAAGCGTTTTTTTGTTGGCACATTACTTGCATGGTTAGAAAATGAGAAGAATTCACTTTAATTAAGGAGGATGGAAGCATGACAGTGACAAAACCAGAATCCAAGAGTATTACGAAAGAAAAAGCAAAGTGGATGTATCAGAAAATGTGTGAAATTCGTCAGTTTGAGGACAAAGTTCACGAAATCTTCAGCAAAGGTATTTTGCCAGGATTTGTTCATTTATATGCCGGCGAGGAAGCAGTAGCTGTAGGAGTTTGTGCTCATTTGAATGAAAAAGACTATATTACGAGTACACACCGCGGGCACGGCCACTGTATTGCAAAAGGTTGCGACTTGAATGGAATGATGGCGGAGATTTACGGAAAAGCAACAGGATTATGCAAAGGAAAAGGAGGATCCATGCATATTGCGGATGTAGAAAAGGGAATGCTTGGTGCTAACGGAATAGTCGGCGGCGGTTTTCCATTGGCGGTCGGAGCTGGTTTGACGGCGAAATTGAAGAAAACAGGTGCTGTGACCATTTGTTTCTTTGGCGATGGAGCGAATAACCACGGCACATTTCATGAAGGAATCAATCTTGCGGCTATTTGGAAACTGCCGGTTGTTTTTGTCGCGGAAAACAATGGTTATGCTGAAGCAACTCCTTTTGAATACGCATCGAGTTGCAAAAACATTGCAGACCGGGCGGCCGCTTATAACATTCCGGGAGAGATAGTCGATGGCAAAGACGTCATTGCCGTATATGAGGCGGCAGAAAGAGCAATAACACGAGCTCGCAATGGGGAAGGACCAACTTTAATTGAATGTAAAACATATCGAAATTATGGCCATTTTGAAGGGGATGCACAAACGTATAAACCAGCGGAAGAAAAAGAAAAACATTTAAAAGAGTTAGATGCCATCGTAAGATTTCGCAACTATATTCTTTCCAATCAGCTGTTATCAGAACAAGAACTATTGGAAATAGAACAGAATGTAGCAGAAGCGATTGAGAGAGCGGTAGATTTTGCGGAAAAAAGCCCATTCCCATCGGAAGAAGATCTTTTAAAAGATGTCTATGTATCCTATTAATCATAAAAGTTAGGAGGTAAAAACCATTATGACAAGAACAATTTCTTTCTCACAAGCAATTAATGAAGCTATGAAGCTTGCGATGCGCAAAGATGAAAATGTTATTTTGATGGGAGAAGATGTTGCTGGCGGTGCAGCCGTTGATCATTTGCAAGATGAAGAAGCTTGGGGAGGAGTAATGGGTGTAACAAAAGGTCTCGTTCAAGAGTTTGGAAGAGAAAGAGTATTAGATACGCCGATTGCGGAAGCTGGGTATATTGGTGCAGCGGTTACAGCGGCGGCAACGGGGTTAAGACCGATTGCAGAATTGATGTTTAATGATTTTATCGGAAGTTGTTTAGATGAAGTAATGAACCAAGCAGCGAAACTTCGCTATATGTTTGGCGGAAAAGCGAAAGTGCCTTTAACCATACGAACGATGCACGGTGCTGGATTTCGCGCGGCCGCACAACATTCACAAAGTTTATATGCGCTTTTTACCCATATACCAGGGTTAAAAGTCGTTGTTCCTTCTACCCCGTCTGATGCAAAAGGCCTTTTACTTGCCTCTATTTTTGATGATGATCCGGTCATCTTTTTTGAAGATAAAACACTTTATAACATGAAAGGAGAAGTGGAAGAAGGATTTTATACCATTCCTCTTGGAAAAGCAGATATTAAAAGAGAAGGCAGTGATTTGACCATTGTGGCGATCGGAAAACAAGTGCATACGGCCTTAAAGGCAGCAGATATGTTGAAAACAAGAGGACTGGAAACAGAAGTCATTGATCCAAGAACGTTGTCCCCGCTGGATGAGGAAACAATTTTATCTTCTGTAGCTAAGACAGGACGATTGATTATCATTGATGAAGCAAATCCGAGATGCAGTGCAGCGACAGATATTTCTGCTCTTGTAGCAGATAAAGGATTTGATTATTTAGATGCTCCGATTAAGATGATTACTGCTCCGCATTGTCCTGTTCCGTTTTCACCAACATTAGAAGATCTTTACTTGCCAACTCCAGAAAAGGTGCTTCAGGCAGTAGCTGAAATGATAGGAGATGAAACAATTGTAGCAGTTTAATAAATTCAAGCGTGTTGCTAAAAGCAATTTTGAGCAACACGCATTCCTTGTATCAATCGAAAAAGGGGAGAGATAGGAATGGCGGTTGAAATCTTCATGCCAAAGCTAGGAATGAGTATGAAAGAAGGTACGGTTGTAGAGTGGTTAAAGAAAAAAGGAGATAAGGTGAAAAAAGGGGAATCGGTCGTTGTTATTAGCTCTGATAAGATTGAGACAGATATTGAAGCACCGCAAGATGGGGTGTTATTAGAGATCCTTGTCGAACAAGATGAAACGGTGGAAGTAGGGAAAGTAATTGGCTACATTGGCCAGGAAGGAGAAGAAGCGGGTGATCAGTCCAATGAAGCACCGCAAGAAACACCACAACAAGCAATGCAAGAAGTAGCCGTGTCTGTTGGAACCATCGAACCAAAAGCAATATTAAGACAAACATCTAGACATATGTTGCGCGTTTCTCCTGCCGCTAGAAAATTAGCTCGCGAAGCGGGAATCGATTTAAGCAATATTAAAGGTTCGGGTCCAAAGGGACGAATAACAAAAGCAGATGTAGAAAAAGCCATTCAACTAAAACAAGCATCCTTACAGCCAGTGAGCGAGAAGCAAACGATCGAAGAAACAGGCCAGATAACGATCGCAGAAACAAGCCAGATCACAACGGAACAAAAAGGCGTCACCGTAAAACCGGTAACCGGCATGCGAAAAGTAATTGCCACAAGAATGTTTGCAAGCCTGCAGCAAACGGCTCAGCTAACGATTCATATGAAAGCAGATGTGACAGAATTGCTTGAATTACAGAAAAAACTAAGGGAAGAGCTGCAAGACGAACCGGATATAAAACTTACAATCACCGATTTTATCGCACGGGCAACAGTTTTAGCATTATGTGCCCATAAACAAATGAACAGTCTTTATCAAAATGGGAATATTCATACGTATGATTCCGTGCATTTAGGAATTGCAGTCGCATTGGAGAACGGTCTAGTCGTTCCGGTCATCCCTTATGCAGAGAAACTTTCTTTAAAAGAAATTTCGAAAAAAATTAAGGAATTGAGCGTACGGGCAAGGGAAGGAAAATTAAGCAGTGAGGAAATGAAAGGTTCTACTTTTACGATTACAAGTCTCGGTGCATATGGTGTTGAATTTTTTACACCAGTATTGAATCCGCCGGAGGTAGGAATTCTTGGGGTAGGAACGGTCACAGATACTCCGGTTTTTGTAGGAGATGCTATTCAGAAGAGAAAGATTTTACCATTGAGTTTAACGTTTGATCATCAAGTGATAGACGGTGCACCGGCTAGTCAATTTCTTACTACCATTAAAAATTATCTGGAAAAGCCATATAAAATGTTATTGTAGCATGTATTATTTAGCTGGAAATGTTTTTATCACGGCGTTCGGGAAAGAAAGCAGTCCAATTCGGATTGCTTTCTTTTTTTCTGATGATAGATGCTTAGTTTAGGTAGGAAGAAAAGGTGCATGTTTAAAGTAAGTGTCTCATATTGCAATGGTATACGCTATTCTTTTGACAATCATATCATCCTTATCGATTAAATGGCTTTTCCATTATAAAACGATCTTCATTGTTTGATTCAGAAAATAAAAATATGACTTGAAATTTTTCTTTACACCCGAACATTAATTTTTTATAATTTAATTAATTCCGATAAATTTACTTAACTAAAGGAGGAAAGGGCATGGCTAAAGCTTCTACATTGTTTAAAGTGTCCGCTAAAGGTAAATGGGAATCAGGCGTCAAAACCAATATTTCTATACGAAATTTTCCTACTTTTTCTATGGATGAACCAGCAGAATTAGGAGGAGTGGATGCAGCGCCAACTCCACTGGAATATGTAGTTGCAGCTTTGAACGGTTGTAATGGAGTGATGATTCCATTAGTTGCGAAAGAATTAGGATTTACTTTCTCGGGAATTGATTTTGAAGCGACAGGCATCATCGATACCCGGGGACTAATGGGGGAAGAAGGCGTTCGCACGCATTTCCAAAAAGTTCGTTTCCAAGTGAATATACAAACCGAAGAAAGTGAAGAAAGAATTGAGCAGCTGAAAAATGAAGTGGAGAGAAGATGTCCTGTATTGAATCTTTTGCTGGATGCCGGGATTCAAGTGGATACAAAATGGAGCAAGAAATAATAAGATCTAAAAAAGGGGTGGATGTGTGCCATCCCTTTATTTTTTCGTGCGCTCAGCTAAGGTAGGGGATTGATGTTAGTCGAGATATAGGCACAACAATAGGGATGCAAATTATTTTCAAAGTTTCGGCCACAGGGCAAAGAAAATGGAGCTCTTTGGAAAAAGAGCCCCGATTCATTGCCTTTCTTAAGTAGTTTTAACTTCATTTAAATAGCGCCGCTCGTTACAACAAATATCGGGCATCCAATGGCAACGAGCGCGATCATTATTATTCCATGATATCTCCATGATAACCGCTTATCCATTGTTTTTACATAAAAAGTGATTCCAAGGATTTTGGAACAATCTCTCACCCTCCGCTTACCGGTGGGATAAAGGCAACGATATCGCCAGGCTGAAGTGTTTGATCATCTCGGGCATATTCCTCATTCACCGCGACCATCACTTGTTTCAGGTCAATGTGATAACGCTTTTCTACTTCCTGCTTTAATGCATTTACCGTTTGAGGAACGTTAGGCAGCACAACGCGCTCCTCTCCAATTGCTTCCTGTAAATGCGCAAAAAAGAGCAGGGTGATCATCGTAAATCCTCTCCTTCCGGCTTTCCTGTTGGATACGCTTTCGTTCCTAATTGATTGCCAACCCATTCCGTTCCATCTTCCCAATGTTCTTTTTTCCAAATCGGAACGATTTGTTTAATGCGCTCAATCGCGTATCGGTTTGCCTCATACGCGTCGCTACGGTGCGGCGACGAAACGGCGATGGCGACAGCGATATCGCCGATATCCAGCCTGCCGATTCGGTGCGTAATCGCCACTTTCGTTTCCGGCCATTTTTCGCGAATTTCTGCCCCAATTTGCTCTAGCATTTTTTCCGCCATCGATACATATGCTTCGTATTGTAAAAATAAGGTCCGCTTTCCGTTTGTCCATTCGCGCACTGTTCCCAAGAACGTTGTCACTGCTCCGGCTTCGGGGCGCATCACTTTTTTTACCACATTCTCAATGGAAATCGGCTTGTCCGTAATCATAAAAAGACGTTCATTCATTGTTTTTCTCACCTCATCAACCAAATAACTTTCTTCATCATTAATCGGAAAGATAGCTTCGAAGAAGATTCCTACGTAATAATATTAGATAACTGTGCCAGCGAATCCCAATCATCTTCGTTTCACAGCATTATAACTTTATATGATTCATGTTTGCAACCCTCGACAAACACGAAATCAAGCGGCAAAAGTTCATATTAATATTGGCTGCTGTTTTTTTTTTGTTTATTGCATGCTTGTTCCGACTATGTGATATTATCAAACTTTTCCGTCAACTTTTCAACTAATTCTCCTAACATATTTATTTCCGCGTGTTCTCATGAAACAGAAGCATCTCAATAAACAACAACTGGACTGCTCCACATAACGAGCAAGTCCGGTTTGTTTATCCGCCAATATAAGACATTTCAATTTTTTTCCGCGTTTTTGCTGTTTGCTCCGTCCGTTCATCCGAGTAGCGGTCTGTCCGCATGTTCCATGTCGATGCAATCATTTTCTTTATTTCTTCTTTATCGGCCCCGGAACGCAGTTTTTCTTTTAACGAAACGCCGCTTGCAGCAAACAAGCACGTATACAGCGTGCCATCGGCGGAAATGCGCGCTCGGGTGCAGCTGCGGCAAA
This sequence comes from Parageobacillus sp. G301, assembly GCF_030268025.1. Lineage (NCBI taxonomy): Bacteria > Bacillati > Bacillota > Bacilli > Caryophanales > Anoxybacillaceae > Parageobacillus > Parageobacillus sp. G301. The sequence goes on along the minus strand of NZ_BSDB01000001.1, from coordinate 867,276 downwards.
ACGATTCGGTCACCGAAGCGATAAAGCCGACTTCCACGTTCGTGCCAACATATCGGTAGCGGCTTGCCACCTCGCCGAAGTAGGCTTTTTCCACCGGCTCAAGCGGATGCATTTGCTGCAGGCGTTCATACATTTCTTTTTTCGTTACCACATGGGAAAAATCCCATCCGTTTGTCGTGCCAACGTCCATATATTCAATAAAGCGGAGGGTAATGTCTCGTTCTTTAAAATAGTTCGCCATCGGAATGATTTGCGAGTCGTTCATTCCCTTTTTGACGACCATGTTCACTTTGACGCCCAGCCCGGCTTCCCGAGCTGCTTCAATCCCTTTTAACACCGGTTTGACCCCGACGCCAACCCCGTTCATCTTTTTAAATACTTCGTCATCTAACGCGTCCAGGCTGACATTGACGCGCTTTAGCCCCGCTTCTTTCAAACGTTTTGCCCATTTCACTAAATGAATCCCATTCGTAGTAAGAGCGATATCGCGAATGCCGGAAATGTGCGCCAGCCGTTCTACTAATAAGTCTAAGTCGCGTCTTAACAGTGGTTCTCCCCCGGTGATGCGAATTTTTTCCACCCCAAGTTCCGCAAAACTTTCCGCAAGCAGCACCATTTCCTTGATTGTTAATAATTCGTCTTCACGCAAAAAGCGGAAATTCGGGCCGAATATTTCTGCCGGCATGCAATATACGCATCGGAAATTGCACTGGTCTGTTACTGAAATGCGCAAATCGCGAAGCGGACGGTTCCATTGGTCGACAATCACCGATTGACATTTTCCCATACCGCCTCCTCCTTTCATTCAATTGGACTTAAAGATTCTCGCACATATAAGAAAAACAACGACATCATCATCATGGCCACCCATGCCTGCGCTAAATTCATTTCTCTCAATTCTATTGACACAAAATGGCTGTCGAAATCGTTTGTGTCTTTCCTAGAATATTTCTCGCAAATATCAATGACTGCGGGCAAATGACAAAATTGCTCCCGAATAATAGCTTTCTTCGCAAGTGGGACCGATATATGCCAAAAAACTTAATATTTTATTCGCTCTATCGACACGGGCTGCCCTTTCAATCATTTTATCCACTTCCTCAAATCCCGCTTTTGCCGATTGGTACATAAGCGGAAAAGAGACGATGATGGATGCGATGACCGCCGTACATGATCGACGCATGAAACAATCGATAACCCAACCAGTGACCGAAATTCAATCATGTTAAAAATCTCTTTCAACAAAACTATGACATTTTCCTGTTTACTATAAAAAATATATAGATAATGTTGCGACGTTACTCACATTGTAACGCATGATGGTGTTGCAAAACTAGTGTAAAAAATCGAAGTTATTTATATGGATGCAACATAACAAATGCAATAAACACAATGAAATCCTAGTATGATGAAAAATAAAATCGAATGTTATATAGAGGTGACTATCCGTCATTTGTTGTCTGTACTCAAATGCCGGTTCTTTTTATTAATTAAAACCGAAAATTCAAAAAAAGAAAAAAATTTAAAAATAAAAAAATGAAATTTTAAAACAACTGAAAGGTGTTATTATCTATCATATAACCAAGGAGGGGAATAATGGCAGAAATATTAATTGTTGATGATGATAAATATGCAAGAAAGGAAATTAGAGCATTCATCGAGGAAAGTAAATTTCGTTTTCTTACCATTTATGAGGCAAATACAGCTCAAAGAGGTATGATCCTTCTGAAGCAAAATCGTCCGAGCATACTAATTTTGGATATCACATTACCGGATATGGACGGGATTAAATTTGGAAGATCAGCGTTGCAATTGTATTCGGACTTGCCAGTTATTGTTGTGACACAGTTAAAAATGTTTGAGTTTGTGCAGAAGGCGATTAATTCAGGTTTTTCTGCATATTTATTGAAACCGCTTTCCAAAAATGAATTGTATGAAACGCTTGATCGGGTTTTGCCTATGGGACTCAATCGAGAGATCAATCAAACTATCAATGGAAATAGTAAATTCTCTTCGGATTTAAAAAATCCGATTGAAAGTGCTATTCAGTTCATTCAGATGAACTATGGATACTCTCTTACATTAAAAGAGGTGGCGGATCAGGTATACTTAAGTCCATCCTATTTCAGCCGATTATTTAAAGAAGAAGTCGGTATGACATTTGTGGAATATTTGACGTTTGTTAGAGTACAGAAAGCGAAAAGTTTACTTCGGTTTTCCAGTCTGCCGATTGAAATCATAGCTCATAATACGGGATTTTCTAATCCTAGCTACTTTGCGACCACCTTCAAAAAAATTGTAGGAAAAACACCGAGTGAGTATCGGGATCAATTCTATTTTCAGGAAAGGGGGGTGAAGTCGTGATTGCTATAAAAAAAGAATTAGAACGTTGTAGAGTTGCAGAAAGGAAGGACTTTCAGGTGTACTTGGAACGATCATTTCGACAGAAGGTTCTACTTATCAAAAAACGGGAGCAAAATGTTTTATTTCAGAAGACCGGAAGCTCACTAGGCTTTTAGACGATGAAGACGCGAGATATGTTTTAAAATTGTTCTTAAACAATCTGTTTTGCTAAACCATTCCTGGGCGATATTGATACACCAGAAGTCTATGAGCAGCTTCTTAGGAAGGAGGTAAGTGAAATGAGTAAAGTGATTGGTAAAATGGTAACACGTATAGAAGATAAAAGACTACTGACAGGGCAGGGAAAATATATCGATGATATCGGAACACCGCCTAATACAGCTCATGCGGCTATTTTAAGAAGTCCTCATCCTCATGCAAAGATCATTTCCATCGATTATTCTGAAGCATTGGAAATTCCGGGAGTAAAAGGGGTAGTGACAGGCAAGGATGTTCAACCATTGTTAAATCCTTTCAGTGTTGGAGTAAGCGCGCCTGTCAAATACTATCCAATTGCTATTGATAAAGTGCGCTACGTCGGAGAGCCGGTAGCGGTTGTGGTGGCAAAAAACCGTTATATTGCGGAAGATGCTCTAGAAAAAATTAAGGTGAAATACGAAACGCTCGAACCGATTGTAGACATTGAGCGTGCACTCGAAGATGGAGCGCCTATTTTACATGAAAATGTCGGTTCGAACATAGCCAATCATCGAACGTTTCACTATGGAGATGTCGATAAGGCATTTCAGCAAGCGGACAGAATCATAAAACACCGCTTTCATTTTCCGAAATATTCCGCAACACCAGTTGAAACATACGGTGTTATTGCGCAATATGAGGAAAGTACGGATAGTTACACGGTTCATGCGAATTTCCACGGTCCGTTTGTTCTTCATTCGATTATGGCCGGTGCGTTAAAAGTACCAAGTAACCGGTTGCGGATCATCATTCCAAAAGATATCGGCGGCAGCTATGGAATTAAAGCAGGTGTATTCCCTTACATCGTACTTTGTTCTGTAGTCAGTCGTCTTGTAGGATGTCCGGTAAAATGGATAGAAGATCGGCAGGAACATTTGGCAGCCAGTTCAAGTTGCACAGATCGCGTGACGTACATTGAAGCAGCAGTGAAAGATGATGGAAAAGTGCTCGGTTTAAAAATGAAAATCATGGACAACGTCGGTGCCTATATCCGTGCGCCAGAACCTGCTTGTCTATATCGGAACCACGCAAATACAACAGGCGCCTATGACATTCCAAATTTAATGATCGACGCCTATGCGGTAATGACGAATAAATTGCCGACTGGTCTTATCCGAGGATACGGCGGACAGGAAACGTATTTTCCTCTTGAACGGATTATGCAAATAATTGCTGATGAATTAGAAATGGATCCAGCCGATGTTATTAGGCGGAATTTAATTAAAAAAGATCAGTTCCCTTACAAAACTGCATCTGGCGGAGTGTATGATAGCGGCGATTATGAAAAAGCGTTTGATCTGTTGTTGAAAACTGGGAAATACGAAGAGTTTCGAAAAAAACAAATGGAAGCGAGAAAGAAAGGAAAACTGCTTGGCGTTGGTTTAGCGGTCATCGTTGAACCATCCGGTTCCAATATGGGATACATTACGATTGCACTGACGCCGGAAGAAAGGAAAGCGGGATTACCAAAATCAGGTTGTACGGAAGCAGCGACGATTTCGATCGATCCGATGGGAAATGTAAATGTCCGCATCAGTACAACTCCTACCGGCCAAGGACATGAAACTGTCGCAAGCCAAATCGTTTCAGAGATACTAGGCATTCCGCATGACAAAATTAACGTTGTAGCTGAACTCGATACGGCCACAAGTGCTTGGTCCATCGCATCTGGGAGTTACTCAAGCCGCTTTGCAGCACTCGGATCAAGTGCCGTTTACTACGCAGCGCAAAAAGTAAAGCGCAAGCTCATTAAAATTGCAGCTCACTTTTTACAGATTGACGAAGATGATTTAACGATTGAAAATGGTCAGATTATTTCAAAAACTGATCCATCCAAATCCATATCCATTAAGCGAGTGGCTGGATCAGCACATTGGAATCCGCTTTCTTTGCCGAAAGGAATGGAGCCAGGTATTTATGAAACAGCCTATTACACAGCTCAGGCAGAGCCGCCGGATGATAATGATCTTATTAACTCGTCGGTTACGTATGGTTTTGTAGCCGATTTGGTCACGGTGGAAATCGATCCAGAAACGGGTGAAATTCATATTCTTGATTATTACACTGTCCATGATGCCGGTAAATTGCTAAATCCGCTCATTGCCAACGGACAAATTTTAGGAGGTCTTGTGCACGGGCTTGGTGGTGCCATGTATGAAGAGCTCGTCTACGATGATAAGGGTCAGTTTTTAACTGGATCATTTATGGATTACTTATGCCCTACAGCAACAGAAATACCAAGAGTGACTATCAAACATATTGAAACGCCTTCGCCGATTACCCCACTTGGTGCGAAAGGGCTTGGAGAAGGAAACACAATGAGTGCGCCTGTTGTCATTGCCAACGCAGTAAACGATGCATTGAAACCTTACGGCGTGATCATTGATTCGTTACCTATAACACCTAATAAAGTATGGAATCTTATTAATCAGTCAACAAAACAGGGGGAATTATTATGAACGGAAGCGGAAAAGTGGCATTGAACGCAGGAATTGAAAAAGCATGGGATGTATTACTTGATCCACAGGCGCTAAAAAACTGCATTATGGGTTGTACGAAGCTGGAGCCTGTTGGAGAGAACAAATATCAAGCAGTATTGTCTATTGGAATCGCTGCTGTTAAAGGAAAATATGAATCAACCATTGAAATTGCTGATATTCAAAAACCAAACCATTATAAGCTCATTGTAAAAGGGGAAGGAGGTCCTGGAAGTGTGAAAGCAACTGGATCAGTGGACCTCATTCCGATTGACGAAAATACAACGGAGTTGCAATATACGTACGACGCTGAAGTTGGTGGAAAAGTGGCGATGGTCGGTCAAAGAATGTTAAACGGCGTTGCTAAATTGATCATTCAGGATTTCTTTAAAAAATTTAATAAAGAACTAGATAAAAGCGAACAATCCGTTTAAGTAGAATGTGGCAGAAAGGAGGGAGGGCATGAAACCAGCAAAATTTGATTATTATTGCCCCAAAACAGTAGATGAAGCACTTTCGCTTTTAGAAGAAATAGGATTTGATGGCAAAATAATTGCTGGCGGTCAAAGCCTCGTGCCGATTATGAACATGAGACTGGCAACACCTGAGTGCTTAATTGACATTAACCAGTTGAAAGATTTGCAATTCATTGAGTTGAATGGTAGCGAAATGAAAATCGGCGCATTAACGAGGCAGGCTGAAATTGAAATGTCAGATGCAGTTCGTAAACATCTTGGTCTTCTGAGCGAAGCTGTTCCTTATATAGGTCATGTTCAGACGAGAAATCGTGGAACATTTGGAGGAAGTCTTGTTCATGCTGATCCATCAGCTGAAATTCCTCTATCATTAATGGCGCTTGGTGGAACACTTCATATTGTTTCTAAGGATGAAGTGCGGGAAGTAAATGTTGAGGACTTTTTTGTCACTTATTTAACGACCGATATTATGCCGAATGAGTTGCTGACGGAAATTCACATTCCAGTGCCAGAAGGAAGAGTGGGATATTCATTTCATGAAATTTCACGGCGCCACGGTGACTTTGCTCTCGTTGCCGCTGCCTGTCAATTGTCCATCGATAGTCAGGATCGCATTTCAAAAGTTAGATTGGTTTTGGGGGGCGTTGATGCAGTTCCATTGTTGATTGCAGAAGCAAACGAGTTGATGGAAGGGGAGTATTTGTCTGACTCGCTTCTAAATAAAATTGCTGATATTGTTGACGGGGTCGTAAATCCTGAATCAGATCTGCACGCAACCGCTGATTACAGAAGACACCTTGCGAAAAAATTGGCAATGCGTACAGTAAAAACAGCCTACGAGCGAGCAAGGGGTGAAAACGATGAGTGTTCATGAAATTGAAGTTACAATAAACGGAAAAAAATATCAAGAACAAGTCGAATCTAGAATGTTACTAAGCGATTTTTTGCGAGAAAAGTGTGGTCTCACTGGCACACATGTAGGCTGTGAACATGGTGTGTGCGGTGCTTGTACTATCCACCTAAACGGTTCGGCTGTCAGGAGCTGTCTTATCTTTGCGGTACAGGTAGATGGACAGGAAATAACAACCGTAGAAGGATTGACAAAAGATGGCGAACTGACGCCGCTGCAAAGAAATTTCATTGAATGTCACGGTCTTCAGTGTGGTTTCTGTACACCGGGTATCTTAATGTCAACAACCGATTATCTGCAAAAAAATCCGAATCCAACCCTTCAAGAAATTAAAGAAATGCTATCTGGACATTTGTGCCGTTGCACAGGCTATGAAGGGATTATAAAAGCTATTCAAAAAACAATTGATGAAAACAATCACAATTATGAAGCCGAAAGGAGATGATGGAATGAATCTTGTCACGATGTTTGATTTCGCTGTCGAACGTTTTCCAAACCGAGTCGCTGTTGTAGAAGGCGACAGAAGGTATACGTATAGACAGTTTCATAAGGAAGTAACGAAAGTAGCAGCATCGCTTCAAAGAATCGGCATTAAGCAACATGATCGCGTAATGATTCTGTTGAAAAACCGTTTCGAAAATACGGTCATTTACTGGGCGCTTCAAAAAATTGGAGCCGTGTACACGCCGATCAATTTCCGGCTGGCCGTGAAAGAAGTCGAGTACTGTGTAAATGATGCGGAGGCGACTGCCGTTGTATACGAAAGTGTTAGCCAAGAATCCGTTTTGAAAGCGAATTTTCAGCAAAAACCAATCCTGATTGGTGTTGGAGAAGTGGAAGGGGCTGACATTTATTATAATGAGCTCGTCGACAGAAGCCCTGAAAGTTTTGAAAAACCGGTGATCAATGACGATGATGTGGCTATAATGCTTTATACATCTGGCACAACAGGAAAGCCAAAGGGCGTTCCGCGGACCCATAAAAACGAATACAGTGCAGCTCTTGCCCATATCATTCAAAACCAATATCAAGATGGGGAAAGCACGTTGGGCACGATGCCACTCTATCATACGATGGGAATGCGCTCCCTTTTATCCATCATGTTTTTAAACGGTAAATACGTTATTTTACCTGATTTCGATGCTAAAGAAGCGCTTGAATTATTGGAACGTGAAGGAATCACATCGCTTTATTTAGTGCCTACATTATACCATGACATTTTAAATCATGAGGAATTTCATAACTATGATTTGTCCAAGTTGAAGAAAATCGGCTATGCTGGTGCGCCAATGACAACCGCCTTAGCGGAGAAGTGTGTTAAGATGCTGAAGCCGGAAGTTTTTGTTAACCATTATGGAAGCACAGAAATTTACACGTTTACGATCAATCCTAATGTTGCGGAAAAACCAGGATGTGCAGGCAAACCGGGATTACATCAAAATATCCGCATCGTTAAAGCCGACCCTAATGGTAATTCAACACCAGAAGATATTGTTGAAAAAGGGGAAATCGGTGAAATCATTGTCAATATTGAATCTCCTGAAAGCTTCAGAGGTTATTGGAATAGACCAGATGCTACAAAAAAAGCGATTAGGGATGGCTGGTATTTTACAGGAGACCTCGGCATGTTAGATGAGGATGGAGATTTATATGTTGTTGGGCGAGTAGACGATATGATCATTTCCGGCGGAGAAAATATTCATCCTATTGAAGTGGAAGATGTTTTGTCAAAGCATCCAAAAGTACATGAAGTGGCGGTCATCGGTGAAGAAGATGAGCGCTGGGGGCAAATTGTAGCCGCTTATGTCGTGCCAAAAGATCCATCTCTCACATACCAGGAACTAGACCATTATTGCAAGAACAATACAACACTTTCCAATTTTAAACGTCCGAGAAAATATGTATTTATTAAAGAAATACCAAAAAGCCCTGTTGGGAAAATTCTCCGTCGCAATATAAGAAATGGAGAATTTGAACTTTATATAAATGAGAAAGTAGTTTATTAAAAAATACTAAATTTCAGAAAGGGGAAACTATGATGGAAGCAGTAAAACAATACGATCACATTCGCGTGGAAAAAAATCCGGAGAAAAAGACGGCTACTATTGTTTTCGACCGTCCAGAAAAAATGAACTATATCAGTATGCTTGCACGCTCTCAATTTTCTCAAATTTTTGATGAGTTAAACAAAGACGACGATGTTCGTGTCATCATCATTAAAGGAGAAGGCACTCAGGCATTTAGTGCAGGAGGAAATATTCCAGAATTTATGGAAGTACATCCGGAAGAACTTTCACATCTTGCTGTAAATGTTGCAGCGCCGGAGCGTTCTCCAAAGCCGGTTATTGCCCAACTACAAGGTTATACATTTGGAGTTGGTCTTGAAATTGCAATGGCTTGTGATTTCCGTATCGCTGCTGATGATACACTATTAGCGCTGCCAGAGATGAATCTTGGTATGATTCCTGGAAGTGGCGGAACACAGAGGGTAGCAAAAATTGCTGGATTAACCCGCGCGAAAGACATGATTATGAGAGCAAGAAGAATACCAGCTGATGAAGCATATCAATGGGGGCTTATCACAAAAGTGGTTCCAAAAGCAGATCTTGAAAATGAAGTCAATGCGCTTGCAGATGAACTTATGAAATTTTCACCACTTGCGCTAAAAGTATGTAAACAAGTACTGAATGCAGCCTATGAAACACCTCTCAGCGCAGGTCTTGAAATTGAAGGAAAAGCATATGGTTTGCTCCGTACAACGGAGGATTTCAGAGAAGGTGTTGCGGCGTTCGTGGAAAAAAGAAAACCGAACTTTAAAGGTAAATAAACCAAAAACTTCAGGGAGCGGAAATCATTCCGCTTCCTAAAGTTGAAATTAAAATTTACTGAAAATTGTTAATTTTATATACAAGAAAGGTGGGTCTGTATGAGTGTAAATACGGAGACAACTGTTCAGCAAGCTGCTTCATTGACAGTATCGATTAGTAGAAAGCAAATGATGATAGCCGTTATGGCGTCCCTGCTGGGATGGTCATTGGATTTGTATGATCTCTTTATTCTGCTCTATGTTGCGCCTGAATTAGGGAAGCTTTTTTTCCCGACAGATAAGCCCACGCTCTCATTGGCTGCTGTGTATGCTTCCTTTGCCGTTACACTGTTTATGCGCCCGCTCGGCTCAGCGCTTTTTGGTACCTATGCCGATCGCAACGGAAGGAAACGGGCAATGGTTGTGGCCGTGTCGGGTGTAGGGATTTCTACCGCACTGTTTGGAGCATTGCCAACGGTAGCTCAAATCGGTGCTGCTGCTGCGATTATATTTATTGTTCTTCGTTTAATCCAAGGTGTATTTGTCGGAGGAGTCGTCGCCTCCTCTCATACGATTGGTACGGAATCCGTACCGGAGAAATGGCGCGGCTTGATGTCCGGTCTTGTCGGTGGGGGCGGTGCTGCTCTTGGTGCATTGCTGGCTTCTATTGTATATTTCGTCTTATCCAACATTTTTTCCGGACCGGAATTCAGCGAGTGGGGCTGGCGTTTTATGTTCTTTACCGGCATATTGAGCTCTGTTCTCGGACTGTTCGTATTCAAAAAGCTTGAAGAGTCTCCTTTATGGATGCAGCACAAGAAGGAGCAAGAAACGAAACCGGAAAACCAGCAGTCTCCGGTGAAAATGGTATTCACTAAATACTTATCGGTTTTATTGATTAATTTAATGATTGTGATCGGCGGTGGATCAGCATATTACCTAACCTGTGGGTATTTGCCTACCTTTTTAAAAGTAATTAATAATATCCCGCAGACGGTATCCTCTATGATTCTTATGGTAAGCAGTATTTCTGCCATGATCGCTTCTGTTGCTCTTGGTCATTTGAGCACCATTATTGGTAGAAAGAAAACGTTCATTTTACTAGGTATCGTGAATCTGATTGTTCTCCCGTACTTGTATACAGAATTGGCAGCCGCTCAAGATCTGACACTGATTACACTCTATGCAATGGGACTGGCGTTTTTAGGTAATGGATCATATGCTCCCGTACTGATCTTTTTGAATGAACGTTTCCCAACGGCTATTCGTTCGACAGGTACCGGACTGTCCTGGAATATGGGTTTTGCCGTAGGTGGAATGATGCCGACTTTCGTAACAATGGCCAGCAACCAAACCTCGGATATTCCATTATCCTTGACGTATTTCTCGATTGCTCTCTTCCTCTTGTATTTGTTGGGAAGCTTCATCATTCCGGAAACAAAAGGAAATTTTAAGTAATCAGTTAAATGAATTACTCCAATAAGTTTAGACAACAGATTTACCTTTCCAAATTTGCAATAGAATGATAACGTTTTCAGGTAGCGGCACAGAACTTTGTAAGGTCAAAAAGCTCCGACACTGCCTTTGTCAAATACTTGCACCAAAATTAGATTTGTATAGCAACCAATCGTTTTTTGTCAATCGCAATGAAATTTGGCGAACCGCCTAGTGCGGACCAGCATGTCAGGCGATGCGAGAGGCTGGGGGCAGTTATCCACCTTCTTCTCTAGTAAGATCTTTAGCAGCGGAAATGTTTCTAGTTCCAGTTTCATTCAAATGAATTCCTTAGACGAATAATAGTAAATTGTAAATCGCTTGCTTCAAGTATTTTATCTGTATAATGCTTGACTGCATAGTTAGGCTTACTTGCATTCGTTTTGATTTTATCAACTTTTTCAGCATGGAAAGATGGTAGTATATTAAACTGCGGCCTTTTCTCGATATTCAACCGGGAAAAGGCCGTTGAGTTTTTCTTGGAAACGACTGTGATTGTAAAAATAAATATACTCTTCAATCGCCTGATAAGACTGTTCGATCGTTTTTAGACACACTAAATACAACTTTTCTGTTTTTGAATGGGAGAAGAAACACTCAACACATGCATGATCATGGCAATTTCTTCTTCGGGAATGGCTTCCTTAATCCTTGACCCATTGTGCAATCAGGGCATCGCTCTTGATTCCAAAATGTTCACGGAGCTGCCGAATAAGACGAGCTCTCTTCCAATTTCAAACAAACGACTTCCTGTTTTAGCTCTTAGGAGTTTGTCTTTTTTCGCTGTCTACTTTTAGGAGATAATACCAAAAAATATTAAGGAAGGGGATATAATAGGTGATTACCGTGATTTTTTGTCATAATACGTTTAGTAGGCATCCTATTTAGTTTTAGGCAAACAAATACCCTTAAAAATATAAGGGCATTTGTTATTAAACAACTTTTCATATGTTCCTGTTTATTTTACTGGTATCCAGATTTCGGAATAAAAATCAGGGCTCAAGGGATTTTCGTCTGTATATACTTCTAATGCTGGTGTGCCTGCATGCTCATAACCACTGGATAGAAGCCATTCTGAAAAAATTTGGTTCCATGCCTTCTGCATAGCATCTGGCATTGGCCCATGAACTTCAAATACAACCCATTTAGATGCGGGCACTTCAAATTTCAATAATCCGTCGGGGGTGTCACCATCATATTCTGTGGCTACCCAATAATCCATTACTTGCTTCGACTGTGTACCGCTATTAGTGACACATACCCCCAGCACACCTTTAATTTGACCATTGTTCAACTTCAATAATAAATCGACTGTTCCATCCTCATTAACTTCATCCCACAGTTTTGGAATACCTACAAGATTCTCCCCATTAACTAATGAAAATTCTCGCTTGATTCCTACTACTTGAAAACTATCTCTTTCAATAACTTTGTATTTCATTGGTTCTGCTCCTTTAAGGATGTTTTTTTTCATCAGGCTCTTTTTTCCTTTAAAAGTAAGTGAGAAAAATCTTACCACGCTCCGAATTATATTCTGTTTTTTTTATGAAATTCCATAAAAAACAAAAGATAATTCTTATTATGTTGCATTCGTCTACGTTTAGCCAATTCTCCAGCAAGTAAGTTTTCTGATCCTCTGCCATCCCAATTCCTAAACATAACAAATCATTTATAGTCATTAGTCTCTACTATACATTTATCTATAGTCATTAATCTCTACCGTACATTTTTACTAGAGAGACAAGAGTACATATTAGCGAAATTAGGTCTATCATCCAAGCCCTTTCTGATAGGGATGAATATAAATGTGGTAAATCCGATTGATAGGGTTAAATGGCTCAGACCCTAAAAAAACAGGGAGGAAGAATCATGAGTTTTGAAATTAAAACGACAATTTTCGTGTTCATCATGACGATGCTCGTCATCTTTTGGAGGCCAAGAGGCTTAAACGAAGCATGGCCGGCGTCGATTGGCGCGGGGATTATTCTACTAACAGGCATTGTATCCCGCAGTGATATTTTGGATATTATCCATAAAATCGCCGGCGCCTCGATTACCATTATCGCAACGATTGTCATGGCCGTCATCTTGGAAAGTTTCGGTTTTTTCCACTGGGCAGCCGCACGGCTTGCCAGTTTGGCCAAGGGTTCGGGCTATCGTCTATATTGGTACATTCAACTTCTATGTTTTTTGATGACCCTTTTATTCAATAACGATGGCAGCATCCTGATTACGACCCCGATTTTAATTTTACTCCTAAAAAACCTCCGGCTGAAACCGCGTGAGCAGATTCCGTATCTCTTAAGTGGAGCGTTGATCGCAACAGCTTCCAGCGCGCCGATTGGGGTAAGCAATATCGTCAATCTAATCGCATTGAATATTGTGGATATGACGCTTTATATGCACACGGCCATGATATTTGTGCCGGCAACGTTAGGGCTGTTGTTTATGTCCTGGCTGATGTACGTAGTGGTAAAGAATAAATTGCCAAAAACATTGCCAAATTTCTTCGATGATATAGAGGGAATCTTTTTTACTAAACATTTCCATCCATTGAAGAACACCATTTCCGTGGAAACGAAACGCAAACGCACCCAATTTATGTTGAAGGTCTTGCTGTTTGTCTTTGTGGTTCGCTGCCTGCTCTTTGTCGCTTCTTATTTCTCTATTCCCATTGAAATCGTTGCGGTGCTTGGATCATTCATCCTGCTGGTGTGGAGATGGTATCATTTGCGCACCAATCCCGTTGACATCTTGAAAAAGACTCCTTGGCACATTCTTATTTTTGCCTTCTCTATGTATGTCATTATTTACGGGCTCCATAACGCGGGGCTGACAGCGATGCTGGTGAAAATATGCGAACCGATTGTAAACCAGGGATTGTTCTACGCGAGCTTTATCATGGGGGGATTAGTGTCCGTTCTATCCAACTTCTTTAATAATCACCCCGCTTTAATGATCGGAACCATCACCTTGACGGAAATGGGATTGGATCCTATTACATTAAAGACGATCTATCTCGCCAACATTATTGGCAGTGACATGGGATCGTTGTTATTGCCGATTGGAACGCTTGCCTCCCTCATTTGGATGCACATCCTAAAACAAAATAAGATAAAAGTAACATGGAAAGATTATTTAAGCGTCTCGTTGATTGTCATACCATTCACAACCGTTGTCACATTGTTTTTACTATTCTATTGGGTGCAAATGGTTTTTGCCTAATGAAAACTAAATACCATATTCACGTTTACTTAAAGAAACTTACCACAACAAAACCCCTTGATATATAAGGGGTTTTTCTCGTTTTGCAGGGTGTTAGTGAATGCAAAACACCTTTAATTAGGAAAAAACTGTATTGTTGAAGTATTTGTTGCCGTAAAAATGAAATATCATAAGGTTTACATTCAGATTAATCTGTAAAAAATGTTAAAGAAGATAATCACCTTTAAATACGAAAGCTCGGAGGGATTTTGTTGATTGAAAATTTAAAGGAGATTCTAGAAATTTTACTTCGATCAAAGGATGCGCTCATTAAGTTTAAGAACATTTTAGAACCTACTATTGAACAAGCAAAAGATGCCCATGAACGTCTTTATTGGCACCATATTTACGAAGAGGAAGAGCATCGTTTGGACCGTTTGAAGGCGCTATTGCCGAAACTGCAAGCGCAAGTGCAAAACGAGTCTTCTCTTTCGAAAGAGAATGGGGATTTTTTACGTTTATTACAAGACATTAGCTTGGAGAAGTTTGGTTTACATAATTTTTTAGAGCATCTTGATTTATCCCTTTTCCACTACAAGGATACAGAATATCAGGGGATTATTGAACAGTTAAGAAATAGGACTGCGGAGGATTATCAAAAAATAAAGTATACATTTGAAGCATTGAACAAGGAGTTGGATGCTCCTATTCACCTTGAATCATCCATACCTACGGATGAAAAAGAAAACCAATTAGAACATTTGAAAATAAAAGAGTATATACAACAAAACACCATTCAACCTGCTATGGTAAAGAAACTATCTTTAACTGTAGGTAGTTTGAAAAATATGGAAGGTGGAGAAAGATCATGGATAAATCGTTAATGTATGCTGATTCTCCGTTGAATGGCGAGGAATGGAGAGAATTAGAACAAACAGTGATCGAAAATGCCCGGAGGCAGCTTGTAGGCAGGAGGTTTATTGAAATATATGGGCCACTAGGTGAAGGAGTTCAGTCTGTTGCAAATGATATATATGAAAATCCTGAAAGTGGAGGAATTAGCTTTCATGGGGCGGGACTAAATCTTTCCGAGCCAACACGCCGAGTGCATTTAACCATTCCGCTTATACATAAGGATTTTATTTTATACTGGCGTGATATTAAACAAGCGAAACAACTTGGCAGTCCCATTGATTTTTCAGCAGCTGCCAATGCTGCGCAACAGTGTGCATTACTAGAGGATGATTTGATTTTTAATGGTTCTATTCAATTTAATCTTCCTGGAATTATGAACGTAAAAGGCAGGATTGCCCATATACGCGGTGATTGGATGAAATCAGGAAATGCTTTCGCTGATGTGGTGGAAGCCCGAAATAAACTGTTGCAACTAGGACATACAGGTCCATATGCTCTGGTGCTTTCACCGGAATTATATGCCCTTATCCATCGGGTTCATGAGGGTACTCATGTACTGGAAGTTGAACATATTAGAGAGTTAATGTCTGCAGGCATTTATCAGACACCGATGATTAAAGGCAGAAGAGGGGCAGTAATTGATGCAGGAAGGCAGAATATAGACTTAACCATTGCGGTGGATTTCCAAACCGTATTTTTAGATGAGGAGAATATGAACTATCTTTTTCGTGTTTATGAGTCTGTTGTGCCAAGAATAAAACGCCCAAGCGCCATCTGTACTTTGGAAGACCCGGAAGGTAAGTAAACAGCAGTTATTGTTTTATTTTGCGATCAATATAAACAGCGCTTGCTGTTTATATTGATCGTTAAGCGATCGATTTGAATTGTTCCTTTATTTTTGAAATCTTTGAGGACAACTCTTGGTCCGCAATATCAAAGCCAATATCATCAATGATCATTTTTACTTCTTTTAAAAAGTGAATTGTATAACTGTCTTGGTGGATATCAAAAAGACGTTTTAAGTATTTGAATTTTTCTTTAATCATGAAATCTTTATAGACTTCATTCTTTAATTCTGCTATTTTTTTATGTTCCGGGGAGGAGATGACGCTCACCTCATTTACATTTACGATCATTTTTTTACCTTCATTCGTTACAAAGCCAATGGAATAATAGTTTGAACCTAAATGGTCAAGATGAACGATGCAGGCATTTGGATATTCTTCCCCTGAGCGGAGACGAAGAAAGGAAGCTTCAATTGTTCCACCCAATTTTCTTTGATTAGTTAAAATCGCATTTATATCTCTTAAACCATTAATTTGAATACCCATAAGGAAGCCCTCCTTTGTAATCTCAATCTTATTGTAAATGAAATTCGTTATCAAATATAGAGGAATTTGTTGTAAAATATAGGGGGTGTTTATATTAAAACGAATTCCGATGAGCCTAAAAAAAGACAGTCAAAACATTTATACAAATTATATAAAAGTATCACCCGTTTTAAATGAATTACTGTTAGATTGTGCAATAAAATGAAAATGACAGAGTTAAAATGCTTGAGAGAATGCCTAATGGACATGATAGATAACCGATAGACTGAAGCATTGGTGATGCATTTAGTTAATGATGGATCCAGGGGGGATTTCCATTTTGTAGATTGCAGATTTTTAGTAAAATATGTAAATTTATACAACCTTTGGCTTATAAATTGAATCATCAAAAAATCAAACTAAAGAATCTGTTTTGGGGGACATGTTTATGGTAAAATTTACAGAAAATTAAGATTTTTATTCCAATTGTTGGTGGAGTTGTACCTGTTTTTGGCCATTTAATTTTTAGGAGGGATTAGTATGGAAAATACTATTCGTTTGATCCCGTTTAAGATGGAAGAAAAGCTTGAGAATGTAAAGGAAATCCCTGAAGGCGTCAATATGGTACAAGCACCTGAGGTTTGGAAAGAAGGTATAAAAGGTAAAGACATTGTGATTGCTGTTATTGATACTGGATGTGATAGAAACCATCCTGATTTAAAAGATAGAATTATTGGAGGCAGAAACTTTACCACAGATGATAACGGTGATGTTGATAATTATTCAGATTATAACGGTCACGGAACACATGTGGCTGGAACGATCGCAGCAACAGAAAATGGTCAAGGTGTAGTCGGCGTTGCACCTGAAGCAAAACTATTAATTTTAAAAGTGTTGGCAAATGATCCAAACAATCCGGGGTCAGCAACTGGTAAATATGAATGGATTGTAAATGCGATTAACTACGCTGTAGATCAAAAAGTAGATATTATCTCCATGTCATTAGGTGGCCCTTCCGATGTGCCGGAATTACATCAAGCAGTGAAAAGGGCTGTTGAAAACAATATTTTAGTTGTATGCGCAGCAGGAAATGAAGGAGATGGAAACGAAAGAACGGAAGAACTTTCTTATCCGGCAGCCTACAATGAAGTTATTTCAGTTGGAGCCGTCAGCCTCGATGGCCAAATATCTCGATTTACCAATTCCAATAAGGAAATTGATGTTGTTGCACCAGGGGAAAAAATTCTTTCCACCATTCCAGGCGGAAAATTCGCTGTTTTTAGTGGTACATCGATGGCAACTCCTCATGTTTCGGGGGCTTTGGCTTTAATCAAGCAATTATCTGAAAAAGAATTTGGACGAAAACTTACAGAACCTGAACTCTATGCTCAATTAATTAAACGTACAATGCCGCTGGGCTTTCCGAAAGCATTGGAAGGAAACGGGCTCGTTTACTTAACGGCACCGAATCTTTTAAGCAGACATTATAAAAAACCGCAAGTCTCAAGCATGTAAAACAGACTTTCAACAACTTTGTATTTCATTGGTTCTGCTTCTTTCAACATGTTTTTCAACAAGCTCCCTTCTCTTTGACAGTAACTGAGAAAAATCTTATCACGATCCGAATTATCTTCTGTTTCTCGATGACTTTCCATAAAAAACACTTATTATCTTTTTTGGTTTGCTGTTAAACAATTTTTTAAATGAACAATGTAACAAAACAAAAACAAACGTTCGTTTCACATCGAAAAATTTTCTAAATTGTGATATAATAAGAGCGCAATAGCACCGAAAACTCAAGGGTGTTCGGCATTTTACCCCTACGGAAAGGGGGGATGTCGATGACAGTATTCGAATCATTGATGTTTGCGATAACTTTCGCAAGTCTGGTCGTTTCGATACTGTCATATAATCAAAAAAAATAATCCACCCTTGGGTTGACGGCGAATGGGTGGATTATTTTTTCCAACTGTCGATCCCCTTTGAGAGGAACGGTCTATTGCATGACCGAGGGTGTTGCCGCACCTTCGGTCTTATTTATGTTATATGTGCTTTCCATATATATTATACATGATCAATATTAGTGTATACAAAATACATATTAACATAAACTATTATTTTATGCTACTTTTCTAGCAATTATTCATTAAATGATCAAAAAAATAACAAACGTTCCCAAAGCCATTGCCATCTTTTACTTTTTGCGAGGCATTCAGCTTGCAGAGCATTCGGCGAATGATCGGAAGTGACAGCCTGCCGAATATTAACTCCACATATGTTTCAGTAAATGAGGTAGATGTGTAAAGTCACAAACAACGGCATTGCGAAAGTACAGAGGTTTGCCGGTCATAGCAATCTTGCCACAACATCGCGGTAAAAAAACGAATAAAATCTGTATGTTTATTTACAAAAATTATACTACGTATGGTTTTTTATAGATGATATGGCAACGTCTTAATGGATAAAAAATCTTCTCATAGTCAAAAAGAGGACAGAATTCATAGTAACAAAGAAGCATTTTGGGTAATTTTTTATTTTTTTCAAAAAATTAATCATATAATAATAAATAAAAGGGGGGAAAATTATGAGTGATACTACACTCGTTACACTACTTTTTGGGCTAATAATGGGGGTAGCTGGAAATGCCTTGTATGAGATGATTAAATACTTGGTCCAGCATCCCCGTACACCCATTAATGATGCTCTTGCTCTGCCACAAGCAAGAGTGCTGAAAGGGTGTATTATTATTAGCCTGATTGTTGGATGTACACATTGGTACAACTGTAATGCATTTGTTCTCTGAAACTGTTGAAACCTGTGAAATTCGGTTTGTAGCTACTCGATAACAGAGTAGCTTTTTTTTATTTATATTCTTTTTAAGAATATTAACATAAGCTACTATTTTATGCTACTCATTTTCATAAAACATTCATCATTGTGGACAAAATTTTTAGCAACTATCCACACATCTTTAATGTATGATGTGATTCAGTGAATGATGAGGGGCAAAAGCATAAAAAATTAAATAAAATTACTCCTTTTAGAAATCCAGTAGCATCAAAATTGCCGCCAACAATTTTTCCCCAGCCAGCTTGTAGCCATGACCACCCAAGAAAGAAGCATAAACATTTTTCCGTAAGAATTTAATTACCACAAAAAACTCCTTTGATAATGATTATCATTATAATAGCTTGTATGTTTTTCGAGAATGGATAAAAGGAAAGGAACTAAAATATAAATAATAACTGGGAATGATTATCTAGTTTTTGTATATAAAAAGGAAATAACCTGCCGTTTTGCTTGATTAAGCAATTTTTTTAAATGTTAAAAACCTGTATTTTTCAGAAAAATTAACGTAAAATAAATAATATTATTTATATTCTAACTATTTATTGACAAATAAAAAATTATTATGTTATTTATAAGCATAACAACAAGTAAATGGAGGGGAAAACATGGAATTTTTGTCTGTTCGAAAAAACGAGGATATTGCCTATGTAACATTACAAAATCCAAAAGAGTTTAACGCTTTATCATTAAAATTGCTCCAAGAATTGGATTCTTTTCTTCAAGAGGTTGCTGAAAAAAGAGAAGTAAAGGTTGTTGTTATTGAAGGATCTACAAAAGCATTTTGTTCTGGTCATAGTTTGCGTGAAATAGAAAATATGAATGTACACGAAGTACTAAAACTCTTCCAGACTTGCCAGCTCCTAATGAGAAGAATTAGAGAAATACCGCAAATTGTTATTTCTAAGGTTGAAGGGGTAGCTGTTGCAGCCGGATGTCAATTGGTGGCTATAAGTGATATGGCTGTCGCAAGTGAAAACGCTAGATTTGGCACGCCTGGCATTAACAGCGGTTTATTTTGCAGTACACCTGCAGTATTTCTAAGCAGGAATATAGGTAGAAAAAAAGCAGCCGAATTGTTGTTTACAGGGAATTTAATTTCTGCTAGAGAAGCTTTGGAGTACGGTTTGGTAAATAAGGTAGTCCCTTCAAGCATGTTAGACGAGGAAACAGAAAAGTTGGCCAAAGATGTTGCTAAACAAAGTTTGAATATTATCGAGTTAGGTAAAAGAATGTTCTATCAACAACTTAATATGGAAGATTTCCAGGCCTTAAATTATGCAACAGAAGTCATTGCTTTGAACAGCAAACATCCTGATGCTGTAGAAGGAATTCGAGCATTCTTTGAAAAAAGAACTCCTGTTTGGAATGACAAATTAAAAACAAAAATTTAACATTTTTCCCGAGAAGTCTCACTTCCTCTAAACAAAGTGAAGGAGGGAGATGAATCGGGAGTTTTTTGACCTTCAAAAAACGAACATATGTTCTATAATCAAACTATCAAACAAAGAAAGATGCTCATGCTTCGCGGCCAAAAAGTGTTCTTCCGTGCATCCAAAGCGGATTTGGACCGATTGTATGCCTGCAATCGCGAATTCGCCCGTGTTTGGAATGAATGCCACCGTTTAGCCAAAGAACACTTCCTCCAGCATGGACGTTGGATCACTAAAAGCGAGCTGCAAAAACAAACGAAAAGAAACTTCCATCTTCACAGCCAATCAATACAAGCCGTCAGTCACCAATACTCCTTCGCAAGACAAGCTGCACACCAAGCATCCAACAAGGACATTCTGCCTGCTATCCCTACAAGAAAAAGAAGCATTTCCCAACAAAATGGGCGAAAGGCGGCTTCAAAGTGTATGAAAACGGAAAAATCGAACTCTCCATGGGCATTCATCATGGAAAACGGGAAAAGCCAATCGTCGTGTATGTGTCGCATCTGCCAAAAGGAACGATCAAAGAAATTGAATGCTGCTTGGATCAAGGTCTTTATTTGGCCATGAAGTATGAAGATGGACAAAAGGCCAAAGCGTATAAGCCGGGCTCCTTCGTCGGAATCGATCCTGGAGAATTCCCCCCATCGGCGCGTTTTGCGAAAACGGGCAAGCCCTCCTCATCACCGGAAGAAAAATACGCTCCCTTCACCGGCTGCGGAATAAAAAACTAGCGGAGATCCAGCGTCGTCAATCGAAATGTCGAAAAGGATCCCGCCGATGGAAAAAGTATGAGCGGGCGAAACAATACGTGTTATCCAAATCCGAAAGACAGCTGCGGGATGCGCTCCATCGAACGGTTAAACAGTTTGTCGGCTGGTGCTTGAAGCCATCCGCCTCCGATGTGTATATTGGAAACGTTGAAGGAGTGTAGCGAAACACAAGAAAGAAAAAGCGGGCAAGCCGCAAACAAGCGCAAAAGCTCTCGAATTGGCCATTCGGGAAAGTGAAGTGGCATCTCGCTTATAAGCTGGCTCCACATGGCATTCGCTTGCAAGTCGTATACGAGCTAGTCTTCTCCTGTCTGCCAAAAGAGAAAAAAACATCTTCCCGCCTGTTTGTGTGCCGGTGTGGGTATGAGGAACATCGTGACGTTCACGGCGCGAAAAATATCTTAAGCAAAGCGCTGCACGGCGCCTTCAAACGCTGGAACGTACAAACAAAGCTGACGTATCTACGGATTGCGTAAGCAAGAAGTAGTAGAAGGGTTGGACCGCCCCATCGGTGTGATGCCGATGTTGCTTACTGGACCCATCAAGAAGACTTCCGATGCATTCATCGAGTAGAAGGAGACCGCCTTCTTCTGCGCAGAAGCTTCTTTGGTGGAGATGGTAAGAAACTCTACCTCTTCATGGAATGAAGGTGGGAGAGGTTCATTCTCCACGGGTATTTTGATGTTATCATAGACACAACGAATGGAGAAGTGTGGAGGAAGAAGGTTTTCAGGGAATCAGCCGCTGTGTCGGCGATGATATTTCACTTGTCATTGGAAGCTTGATTCTAAGTTTGTTTTTTTTAGTTATTTCCAATGATAGCTTGAAAGCAAAATATTGATTTTTCGAAGGAGGTAAATTATCATAAAATTAAAAATAATCATAAAATAATGAATAGAAAGATATTTCGGGACGGATATTAATAGATAAGTGTAGAACGTGCCTTCGAAGTTATGATTGATGCTTTTTCCTTAAATCGATGAATATGCAGTGTCAAAATTCGGAGATTGATGACAGGGGTGATAGACATGGCGGCAATGAATCTCGGATATATGTTA
Organism: Parageobacillus sp. G301; assembly: GCF_030268025.1. NCBI lineage: Bacteria > Bacillati > Bacillota > Bacilli > Caryophanales > Anoxybacillaceae > Parageobacillus > Parageobacillus sp. G301. The sequence goes on along the minus strand of NZ_BSDB01000001.1, from coordinate 844,972 downwards.
AGCCGTTCAGCAGCAGCCTATGCTGATCATTTGGCCGTTATTCATGGTGACTTGGCGTTGACGTACCGGGAGTTTAACGAGCGTGCCAACCGGGTTGCGAGCTCGCTTCGCCAGTTTGGTTTGGAGCAAGGAGACAGAGTGGCCATCTTTTCACCCAACCGTGCAGAAATCCTGGAGGTGCTTTTTGCGACGTGGAAGGCTGGATTGGTAGCTGTACCGATGAACTTTCGCCTTCACCATGACGAGGTGCGCTATATTTTGAACCATAGCGAAGCCAAGGTTCTTGTATACGCAGGCGTTTTTCAGGATGCAATCGATCGCATTGCTGGGGACCTATCCGCCACCCGCATTGCGGTATGTCTAGATGGTCTGAAAGAGAAGGGACAGCAATCTTTCCAAACCGTTCTCGACTATCGCGATCTTTTGGAACATGGAGACGATGCCGAATGGGTGGATCCGGTTGATGGAGACGATTTGGCGTGGCTCTTTTACACTTCGGGGACCACGGGGCGCCCCAAAGGAGCCATGTTGACGCACCGTATTCTTTTGATGATGACTTTGAACGCCTGTGCGGATATTTATCCCTTTGGGCACGATGACATCGGATTGCATGCAGCACCGCTCACTCATGGTTCCGGTCTGTATGCTCTCCCTCTAATCGCCAAGGGGGGCACGAATGTGATTCTATCCGCACCCCGCTTTGATCCGGAAGCAGTGTTCGCTTCGATTGAGAAACATCAGGTCACCGTGCTTCCGTTCATGGCACCAACCATGGTGAAGCGCCTGATCGAATCGGAAGCGCGCACCAAGTATGACTTGCGAAGTCTGCGGTGCATCATTTACGGCGGTGCTCCTATGTATGTAGAGGATCTAATCGCGGGGCTTAAGGCCTTCGGACCGGTGTTTGCGCAGATTTACGGACAGGGGGAATGCCCTATGACGATTACCGGTCTCAGCCGGGAAGGACACGATCTAAATCGCCCTGAACGCCTCGCTTCTGCCGGCACTGCTCGTTTGGGGGTTCAGGTGCGCATTCAGGATGCGGATGGCAATGAGTTACCTCGTGGGGCTGTCGGCGAGATTGCCGTTCAAAGCGATCTTGTAATGAAAGGGTATTGGCGCAATCCGGAGGCAACCAACGATACGATCGTGAACGGGTGGATGCGTACAGGAGATGTCGGATACATGGATGAAGAGGGGTATCTCTATATCTTGGACCGAACAAAGGACATGATCATCAGCGGTGGAAACAACATCTACCCTCGCGAGGTGGAGGAGGTATTGTTACGTCATCCGGCTGTGCAAGAGGCTTGCGTTTTCGGTGTTCCGGATCGGGAATGGGGAGAGGCGGTAAAGGCTGTTGTGGTGTTGAGGCAGGGGCATGCAGCTGCCGAAGAGGAGTTGATTGCCTTTTGCCGGAATCATCTAGCCAGTTATAAGAAGCCGCGATCGGTCGATTTCGTCGAAGAACTGCCAAAGAATGCTTACGGAAAAGTGCTCAAGCGTGAACTCCGCGCCAAGTACTGGGAAGGGTATACGCGCACGGTATAGAAATAATTTTGGTTTTATATTGCCAGTAGATATGGAAAGGAGGAAATTCTATGAAAAAGAGCCGCATTCTCTTTGCCAGCCTTGCTGGTTCAGTTATCGAATGGTATGATTTCTATTTATATGGCACGGCCACCGGCTTGGTTTTTTCAACTCTCTTTTTTCCAGCCCACGATCCTGCCGTTTCGCTTCTTCTCGCATTTGTCACCTTTGGTGCTGGTTATGCTGCCCGGCCGATCGGCAGTATCTTGTTCGGCCACATAGGTGATCGACTAGGACGGAAGGCGACGCTCATCTATACTCTTATTGGTATGGGAGGCAGTTCAATGCTTATCGGTCTTCTCCCTACTTATGAACAAGTCGGCCTTCTAGCTCCGATTCTATTGGTAATACTTCGGCTCATTCAAGGAATTTCCTTGGGTGGTGAGTGGGGCGGAGCCATTCTGTTGGCAACAGAATATGCCCCAAAAGGAGTTCGTGGGCTTTACGGTTCGATTCCTCAATTAGGGGTTCCTCTCGGCTTGGTTGCCGGTACCTTCAGTTTTACGCTCATCAGCTACTTAACTACTAATGACCAGTTTATGAGCTGGGGATGGCGGATTCCTTTCCTCTTAAGTGCAGTGCTTATCGGTTTGGCGATCTGGGTCCGGAGCGGTATAGAGGAAACCCCAGTCTTCCAAAAGCAGAAGGAAAGTGGAAATCTTGCGAGGGTGCCCATCGTCGAAACGCTTCGCAACGATGGGAGAAACGTGTTGCGCGCAATCGGGCTGAAAATTGGAGACGGGTTCTTCAACGTCTTTGCCATGTCTTATGTGCTTGCCTTTGCCACTGTTTATTTGGGCTACTCCCGCGATACAGCCTTAACTGCCTTGACGATTGGCTGTGCTACGATGCTCGTTACCATACCGATTGTTGGTTACCTTTCCGATTTTATCGGTCGGAAAACTATCTATATCGGAGGCTTGGCTCTTCTGTTCCTTCTTGCCGTTCCTTATTTTGCACTGATCGGAAAAGGGACAGGCTGGCTGTATTTCATGCAGGCGGTCATGCTAGGAATCATCTGGGCGGCTGTTTTTTCCACACAAGGGACATTATTTTCTGAGCTGTTTCCAACCAAAGTCCGTTATACTGGGTTATCGGTTGGTTATCAGTTTGCCGCGGCCATTGTTGGTTTTGGACCTACGATTTGGACTTCAATGGCGAAAAAATTCGGTCCATCGCCGTGGATATTTGGCGGGTTCATGATGGCTGGGCTTGCTCTCTCCTTGGTACTAAGCGTGTTTGTACCTGATGCAACAAAAACAGTCAACTCGCGTTACGATGAGAGCGTGAATATCGTTGAAAGCTGACGAGCCGCGAAAATCGAACAGATCATTTTGTTCGTTATCTGCATAGGGGGAGGTTGAGGATACAAAATTAATGGCTTAGGAGATAACTTCTTTCACGCAAAAACGCCGTGCTCTCTTAACAAGGAGAAGCGGCGTTTTTGCTTTTTTACATTGTGGATTCGGATGGACATTTGGTATGGATGTCTAAACCTAGACTGAAGGCACGTTATTACAAAGGTGGAGAAAAACAAGGCAGAAGTATTTTCTTTTCTACTGTTTTTCATACGCTATTTGGTAGTATTTTCTTTCAAAATTAGCTAAAATAATTATATAAATATTCAAAAAAATAAAAATTATTTTTGTCAAAGCATAAATATGAATTGGCTAGTGTTCAGAAAAAAAGTACGAGGAAGGAGTCCGGTTTCTATTTCTATTGGATATAGTTGGAAGCATAGCGCTTGCAAGCGCTTTGACCCATACATAAGTCAATAGTTAACAAGAAAATTTTATAATTAAAAACTAGGAAATAAAGGGGAGTTTCAAATGACCAACCAACCATCTAACGTGCGTGTAGCTGTTGTGCAAGCCGCTTCCGTGATTATGGATCGAGAAGCAAGTACAGAAAAAGCGATTTCGCTAACGCAACAAGCTGCAGAAAAAGGCGCAAATATCATCGTATTTCCAGAAGCTTTTATTCCAGCTTATCCAAGAGGGCTTACTTTTGGAACGACTGTCGGAAGTCGTTCACCAGAAGGACGAAAAGACTGGCTTCGTTACTGGGAAAACTCGGTAGCCGTACCAAGCGAAACAACAGAACTATTAGGAGAAGCAGCCCGTAAGGCGGGAGCCTATCTCGTTATCGGTGTAGTGGAAAGAGACAATGAGTTTAGTAGAGGCACTCTTTACTGCAGTGTTTTATTTTTTGGACCAGACGGCACTTTGCTTGGAAAACATCGAAAGCTAAAACCTACAGCCTCTGAACGAATCATTTGGGGGGAGGGGGATGGAAGCACGTTGCCTGTTTTCGATACCCCATACGGAAGGATAGGGGCGTTGATTTGTTGGGAGAACTATATGCCATTAGCGAGAGTAGCGATGTACGCCAAAGGGGTTCAAATTTATATTGCTCCAACGGCAGATGCTAGAGAGCTCTGGCAGTCTACGATTCGTCATATTGCAGCGGAAGGAAGATGTTTTGTACTGTCCTGCAATCAGTATGTCACAAAGGATATGTACCCGACTGATTTAGCCTGCTATGAAGAATTGGCCTCATCTCCTCACGAGATGTGCGTTGGAGGAAGCGCCATTGTAGGTCCATTAGGAAACTATATTAAGGAGCCTGTCTATGGCAAAGAAGACATTCTTATAGCCGATTTGGATTTGCGTGACATCGCCTACAGTCAATTTGATTTTGATGTAGTAGGGCATTACTCCAGGCCAGATGTATTTCAGCTTTTAGTGAATGAAGAGAAGAAAGATAGTGTAAAATGGGTATAATCTTACTTTCGCAACTGTAATTTTTGGTGAAGTGGTAGTCTATTCGTGAGGAATGAACCTCCTTGTGGAATGGCATGGTGACACATCTATTCTAACCAAGGAATTAGGTTCGTGTCTCTTTTTTATTTGTCTGTAGAGAATCTGCTTTAGTACAGTTTCTTATTAATTGCTGGTTCTACTCACGCGCGTTCTCTAGCGTGGATTCAATGAAGCAATTAACAGTTCGGAAGAAATCTAAATATGGAATTTTTCATCTTTGTGACATGATTCAACAATATTTAAATAGAAAATGTTGATAGAATAATACATGAAGAAAGGATTGAAATCTATGGAAGCCGTATTAGTTTCATCATTAGAAGAGGTATTAGAAAATGTAAAACAGTTTAATAAAGATTTGCAAAATGAAACAGATATTGTTCAACAACTAACACAATTCAAACATTGGTATTACATTTCTGATTTGCAAGCTTTCGGTCCAAGCAAATATATAGGATATAAAGATATGAATACCGTCAAATATGCAAGAGGAAAAGGAAAAACAGGAATAGATACGGAAAAAGTGTTGAAGCAATGGTTTGTGAAGCTTCCAAAAGAATCTATTCGCAGCCAAGAATTGATGAGCGAGCTGGAAAAATTGCTTGAGCGATATGGAAAGAAAGTCCGCAGTAATGCGGTTATCCATGTATTAAAAAGAGAAGGGGGGATGAAGTAAAAATGAAAATCGCACTAATTAGTTGTACGAAAAAAAAGAGAAGTTATCCTTGTGCGGCAAAGGAAATGTATGAACCATCTTCTTTATTTACCAAAGCGGTAGCATTTGTCGAGAAAAAAGGATATGACGATTGGTTTATTCTTTCCGCTAAATATGGATTGCTTCCAAAAGACATGGTCATTGATCCGTATAATGTGACGCTCAATCAAATGAAAGCGCCAGAAATAATAGCGTGGTCAGAGAAAGTATTTCAACAACTAAAAGCGATCCATCCAACAGAAGTCGATTTTTTCGCCGGCAAAAAATATCGGCATTATCTCATTCCAATGCTTGAAAGTCAAGGAATAAGATGCCGGATACCGTTGCAAGGCATGAAAATCGGCGAACAACTCGAGTTTTATAATAAAGCGCTAAATGAAATTCATTCGTAGATAAGCGGATCGTTTCTTTTGTGTTCGTTTTTCCTTTCCTAAAGAGGCTCATTGTCGAAATACAACGATTATGGGGTAAAACTAATTGGATATATTTCAGTTAAAGATACCAACAACCATAAAAAATTGCCATACTACGATGAGAAGAAATAAAATAGCAAACAGCTTGTTCAGCAATAATGACATACGAGATAAAATTTGTTGAATATAATAACAAAAACCAAGCATAAATAATCCACAATACTTATAAAAATAATCTAATACACTTTTTGGTTTAGCTTTGACAGCTGCATCATAATAAAAAAAGACAAGACGTTGGAAAGGGACAGATATTAATGCGAACATTATATTAGATGCTAGCCAAAATTGTACATAAGTACTAGGGTAAGGAATGTTGGCTGGGAGAAAAATTAAAGAAACTAGGGTAAAAATGATAAATGCAATAGCCATCCCCACCCATTCATTTCTTTCCCGTTTTTTTGTTATAGCCTGAATGATGCGATGTATGCTCAGTGTTGGTAGGTTAGGGACAAAGCAAGAGGGAAGAAACAGTAAAATAAAGAAAAGTTCAAAACCAGAGAAAAACGTGGAAAAGGTTACAAATGCATTATTTGTCCACTGATTTTTGTTGATTAGAAATAGAAATATAATGAATAAGAGAAAAAGGTGACTTTGCAAAAAGAAGCGAATGCCTCTTTTCAACGAAAATATTTCCGTTTCTTTATTTACTGGTGAGTTTGATTGTTGTTTGGCTTGAGAATGTGGAAGTCCATTTCTCATGGTATATATCTCCTTTTTGTTATCAATTATCATCTATTTGACAGTTATGACTAGCTTTCTGTCCTTAATTGAAAAAGTCTACAATAAATTTTTTTGCATTTGAAAATGAATTAGATATTGCTTTGTTTGCACTATCCCAAAACTCTTCAATATCTTCAACACGCTCTTCAACCCATCGACCAGCTGTTTCTCCCCAGTCTTTTACAGTATCTTCAACAAACAACGAGCCAACAAAGCCGACCGTTGCGCCGATAGCACCGCTGATAAAAGTTCCTACACCAGGAGCGACCATTGATCCTATCAGTGCCCCAGTAGACGTTAATGCTGCGACACCTGCGTCAAGCCCTAATCCTGCTATAAACCTTCCAGTCTTTTCGAACATAGACTTGTTTTGATTCGTGTCACTAAAAAATTCGCCACTGTTTGTAATAACTGAGAAAAAGACAGCTATATACGGAATTTTAAATTGTGTGGCTGTTTTGCTAACGTCTATTTGAACTTTATATTGCTTTATTAAATTTTTATCAAAGGCCAGTATTTTATGATGTTGTTCTACAATTTTCCCAAAACTGATTTTATTTGTTTTTGAATGCAAACCGATAAGCTCACGTAAAACACCGCTTGGAGTATTGTGATATTTTGCTAAAGCTCTTTTAATGATATTGTTAGAGTTTTTATCTCCTTTTTCTAATAATTGGTAGATTCTTTCTGCAAGCTTTGATTCGTATTTTTTATTTGCTCCTTTTACCCAAGTTGGTGATGCTTTAATAATAAAATTTCCTTTTCCATCTTTTGATAAAGTTAATAAACCGGTACGGAGAACGTGAACTGCAAGTAATCCTTTTGCAACACTAAGCCCGCCGTTGAATTTGCCAAGGGAATCCAGTCAGTCAGCGACGGCGCCCACAAAAGTGGAATCTCCCTCTTGTACAGACAGTTCAATCGCCTCATCAATCATTTTTTTGAACGTATCTGTTTCGGAAATGTAATTTTCGATTTCTTTTATTTGTTCTTTACTTAAGAAAACGCCGCCTTTTGTCCATTCGTGCAGTTTCTGGGTGAATTGACGAATTTGAGCGAGCTGCTCTTGCATCGATGTTAGACTGTGAGAGATGTTTTCATCAAGTTGTGCTAGCTCATGGACGGTTATATGAGTATGGTTTTTTGCTGATATGATTGAGTTCTGAAAAGACAAAATTTGAACGGGAATGCCATGAACCAAATCTGCCACGTCTAAAAAATATTGATTGATGCTATTGACTGTTTCTTCAGTGAAGTTTTCTAACTGATTAAGGCTTGTTTTTACTTCTGTTTCGATAAATTCTTCGCTTATAAAACCACTATTTGTTTCAAAATGTTCGATGATAACTAAAATATTTTTTAGTATTTCTAAATACTGATAAAGAAATTGATGCAGCAGGAGAATGGCAGGGATATGCAAAGTAGCAAAGTGTTCTTTAATCGCTTCACCGCCTTCCCCCTTTAAAGCATCGTCTAAATGGATGATTTTGTTCACAGCATCGCGAACAGCAAGAATTTGTTCTTTTTCTTGCTGTTTTTGACGGATCAATTGATTGGTTTCATGTAAAACTTCCGATACTTTTAATACCTTCATCATCTTGACTCCCCGTTATATGGTCATCTTTTTGGCAATATTTCGGTCTGTCTCCGCAAGGTTCTCAATATGTCTCCGAACATCGCTCTCAATGTGTAAAAGCGTATTTTTATAATCGGTGACGATTTGATAGTAGAGGTCTTCAATTGCTTTTATTTTTGTGATGAAATCAAGAGAGGAAACCGGAAATGACGGATGTGAATGGTTGGTGTTTAATTCGCCGATTTTACGTTTTAACTCGTCTAATGACGCTTCTACTTCCTTTAAATGGACTTTAATTTCTGTCATTGTGATCCCACCTGCTTACTGAGTCTTTAAATGAAGAGTCTTTAAATGAATGAGCTGGCTTCGTTTTGAAGAAATAGAGTTGGAAATGCTTGTATTCATCGCTTCTAGTTCCGATATCTTTTTGGAAATATCATTTAGAAGGTCTTCGGTTTGCTGAATAATGCCTGTGTACGCGTAATTGATGCCATTTCTTATATCTAAAAACATTTCGGCATATTTGCCCTGCCATGTATAGGGAGTGAGTTCGGGGTCAAATACAAGTGTTTTGTGATCAACCAATTCATTAAGTTCATTGGATATGCCGCTTTCGGCTTTTTTTAACCGTGCAATTTTTTCGTGATTATGTCGCAATTGGTTTTCAAGATTAGAAATATCATTATACAATTGGTGAATGATGTATTCTTTTTCCTCCATATTCATTCATCTTCCTTCAAAATAAATACTGTTTATAGAAAATATGGAATCCCATTATATATTTTACACAGCGTTTGTTTTCCAAGAAATACGAAACAGGGAAATTAAGGATTTGGAATCATTTTCTTCATAAAAATATGATAAAAAATACCCATTTGATTTTTGAAAAAGTTATTCAATCATCCTGTGTTTGAAAAAGAAACGCTTCTAAATGAGTTCGTGTGCCCGGTATAAGTGCAGTCTGTAGGAGGATGGTCCTGAGTTGTAAAGAAGGAAGCAGCTGTTAATATGGTGCAAGAGTGTCCGTGGCAACGCGGAATCGGGAGGAAGCGGGCGCAAACTTCCGGTTTGAGAGACACCATAGAACGGTACGTACGGTGGTGTGAGACGGCCAGGAGCAGCCTAAGGACGTTGTATCATAAAAGGTTTTTAAGCTGTCTTATATGATTACAAGATTTTATCTAACAAATGACCAAAGTTGAGTTATAATTTAGATAAAAAATAAAAGCAAGGAGCACGAATATGAACAAACGTCTTCTATCCGTATCTGCACTTGTTTTTTTCCTGTTTCTTGCCATATGGGCCGCGGTGGCGTCGGGAGCGACCAATGCGATGGATGAGCGGCTGCTGCAAATGTTTGATTCATGGGACTGGTTGGATGGCTTTACGATATTAGGCTATGGCTATTTCATCGGCATTGCGAGCATCCTGCTAGTGTTGTTTTTATGGTTTTGCAAGCGCGATTATTACGGCATGGTGCTTGTGTTGGTCGCTGTCGGCGGCGGTTACGGGATGAACACGTTCATTAAGGACCTTGTCGGGCGGGCGCGGCCGCCATTTGCGCAAGGGGTGCACGGGTTTAGCTTTCCGAGCGGCCACGCCGTGGTCGGCAGCATTTATTTGTTGTTAATCGCGTATTTTCTAAGCAAAGAAGTAAAGAAAGCATCCCAGCGGTGGATGATTTTTTTCATTTTTGGTCTTCTTGCGTTATTGATAGGGCTTAGCCGCTTAAGCCTTCAAGTTCACTACCCGTCTGACGTTTTGGCAGGGTTTTTGTTGGGAATTGCTTATCTCTCCGCTTGTATTTCCGTTTATCAATTTTTTTATAGTAGAATGGCCTCTTGGGAACAAAGCGAGAAGACTTCAAAACCAGCGAATAAATAATGGAACGAGGGCGAATCAATAGACTCGCCCTCGTCTGTTTCAAAGCGGAAAAGCAATGATTTATCGGAATGTTTCTAATAGTTTTCTTTTCTCATTAATGACAATAACAGGATTCTTTTTTGAATCAAGTGTTTGGATGATTTTTAGCAAATTTTTTTCGGACATGGCGACACATCCAAGTGTATATCCAGAAGGACGCGACCAAATATGTAAGAAGATGGCGCTTCCTTTTCCTTTAACAATAGGGTTGTCATTATATCGTATGACAACGGCATATTTATAAAGTGGATGATTTAATCGTTCAAACGATTTCCAACGTGTTTTTGGATTTCCTAGGTAATGAATCCATTTATTATAATCTTTTGATGATGGATCATCAATCCAATAATCGTACTTTGTTGTTTGCCGGTATGGGATTTTGATGCCAGATGGTTTTTTTGCACTGCCAAACGCGGTGCCAAGAGGATAGATGCCAACTGGAGTTTTGCCGTCTCCTTCTTTCTTGTTCTCTGTAATGCCGTTTTTTCCGACAATCACATCGATATTGGAAAATACTTTTTTCCATTTTCCATTTTCTTTTTGATAGAAAACAAGCTTTCCGTTTCGTGCTTTTGCGTAATCTGTTGTGACGATGATTACTTGTTCATTCTTTTTTAGTTTGTTGAGCTTTTCTAGCAATTTTTTTTCATCAAATGGTGAAGCTGCAAATGATTCAAATGGGAAAATGCCGATGAACATTAAACATAGCAATAAAAGGGAAATTTTCCTCATTTTTGTCCTCCTTTAAAAACATGTCTTCCCTTATGGAGGGACGGTCTTTTTTATGTCTTATAGTATGTTACTCTATGTATCATTGATTTTCAATAAGCTGTTTATAGCAATGGGGACGATCCAACTGTATTTCGCCCCTCCAATATCAGGTTCATCTCCGCTAAGCAGGAAAAGCCGATTCCTGTAGGCGGCAGTCAAGTGACGGTGCAAGCGGCGGCCTTTATAAACAAAGGCAATGGTCAAAATTATGGCGGTTTGTCATCGGCATCAGCGATAGTGAACGGAACGTATCATAGACAGGGATACGCTGTTCTTAAAACCAAAAAATAGGATAATCAATATGTTTTGGACTGCGTGTCTAATCTATTTCGCATAAACATCCATTCCTGATTTTGATAGGGAAAGGATGTTTATGTTTTGCTAGAAAGAACAATTAGTTATCACCAACATACCGCCGCAAAACACGGTCAACCGCACTGCCATACGTTTCTCCGAATAAGTTCAAATGCACAAGCAAATAGAAAAGCTGATATAATTGTTTTCGTTCGTGATAATCGGAAGAAAGCGGCATGAGTTCGTTATATGCCTCATAAAAGCGGCTAGGGAATCCGCCGAATAGTTCGGTAAAGGCGATTTCAAATTCATAGTGTCCGTAAAATACAGCGGGATCAATCAAATACGGAACGCCGTTTGCGCCAACGATCCAGTTTCCGCCCCAAAGATCGCCGTGCAGTAAAGATGGGGAGCACGTTTCAGGAAGCCATCGTTCAAGAGAAGCAAGGAGCTTCTCCAGCTTGTTTCTTCTGCGCGCTGGCATTCGCCCCTTTTGTTCGGCAAGTTCGATTTGCGGAAGCAGGCGGCATTCCCGGTAATAGTCGACCCAGTTTTCATACCATCCGTTTTTTTGGGGCAATAGCCCAATATAGTTGTCTTCCACAAACCCAAACGAAGGACCGTAACATTGATGAAGACGTGCGACGGCATAGCCGAGTTGTTCCGCGGTCTTGCTTGTTTCTTCTCCTTCAACCCATTCAAGAATAAGAAAGCCATAGTCATTTGTTTCTTTGACGCCATAAACAGAAGGAACGTTGATGGCATTCGCCTTGCGAAGCGTCTCAAGCCCCGTCGCTTCGCATTGGAAAAAGCGAGGCGGAAGGGAATGGCGGATTTTCACAAAGTACGGCTGCCGCTCGCTTTGGACGAAAAACGCCTCGTTAATATCGCCGCCGTATACCCGTTTGTATTGCAAGATGGCCGATGAATCGCCGATGTGTTGAAGCGCTTCTGCGATGATCGTTTCCGTTTTCATGAATCATTCCCCACTTTCCACTCACGGTCAATGTCGCGAAGGACGTCGCCGATTTTCCGCTCATGAATGACGATATCCGCAATATCATCGAATTCCGTCGGCTCCCAGTTTACAATAACGACTTTCGCACCGTTTCGTTTGGCAACAAGCGGCAGCTGATTAGCGGGCGATACTTGAAGCGAAGAACCGAGGACGATCAATAAATCGGCTTTTTGCGCTGCCTGCCATGCTTGTTCAATGGCGTCTTCCGGAAGCATTTCTCCAAATAGGACAACGGAAGGACGCAAAAAACCGCCGCAGTCGCACTCGAATTGGTTATGCAAATATACTTCGCTGTCTAATGTGTTTCCACATCGCTGACAGTGGACCGTCCGAAGCGAGCCGTGCAGTTCAATGACGCGCTGGCTTCCTGCTTGCTGGTGAAAGCCATCTACATTTTGCGTAATGATTTGTTTAATCAGCCCACTCCGTTCCCAGTCGGCTAAAATGGCGTGCCCTTCGTGCGGTTTGCACGATCGGAGGGTGCGGATGCGGTATTGGTAAAATTCGATAAATGCTTCGCGATGATGTTCAAGAGCGTAGGTGCTTGCTAATTGTTGCGGATTAAAGCGATTCCATAAACCCGTCTTAGCCGAACGGAAGTCAGGGAGTCCGCTTTCCGTAGACATGCCCGCTCCTGTCAAGACTACGGCGTAACGGGATGACGATAACCATGAAGCAATCATGTTATTCCTCTCCTTTACAGAAAACTCGTTATTTCTATTTTACATGATGAGGCCGATTTTCCCTATTATCCTATTTGACAAGCATTTTTCTTTTGATTTTTTCCATCTTACGGTATGATAAAAGTGTAAGTAAAAAATAGATAAGGAGGCATGATCATGAGCAAAAAAGTATTGATTGTAACCGGAGATGCGGTAGAAGCGCTAGAAGTATATTACCCATATTATCGTTTATTAGAAGAAGGATATGATGTAACGATTGCCGCGCCGAAGAAAAAGAAATTACAGACGGTTGTGCATGACTTTACTGGCTGGGATACATATGAAGAAAAACAAGCATACCTTATTGAGGCGCACGCGGCATTTGCCGATATCGACCCAACGCAATATGACGGAATCGTTATTCCAGGTGGACGCGCGCCAGAATATATTCGTCTTGACGCCGATCTTCAACGCATTGTTAGACATTTCTTTGAAGCGAATAAACCGATCGCTGCGATTTGCCATGCGTCCCTTATTTTCGAAACGATGCCAGATTTGTTGAAAGGACGCAGCTTAACTGCATACATCGCTTGCAAACCAGGTGTGGAAGCACTTGGGGCAACGTATGTATCTGACAGCACAACACATGTCGACCAAAACCTCGTTTCTGCACATGCTTGGCCGGACTTGCCTGTCTTCATGCGTGAATTTATTCGTTTGCTTCAAAAATAATGATCAAATCCCCTCAAGGCAGCTTGAGGGGATTAATGTTTATATGGCCGCGTCTTTCGCCTGGGCTGCTTCTGCTTTTCGGACGTTTGTTGCCAAGTATACCCCAATCAACACAAATGCACCGCCAATCAGTTGTGACGCGGAAATTTTTCCCCCTAATAAAAATGTGAACAACGCTGTAAATACGGCGATTAAGTTCAAATAAATGCCTGCGTAGCTTGGTCCAACCTTTTTGACAGCCATGTTCCAAAATAAGAACGAAAAAACGGATGGAAACAAACAAATATAGCTGATGCCAATCCATCCTTTCCCGCTTAACTCAGCGAGCGGAATCGGCTGCAAGAAAAGAAACGGAAACAACAAAATAATGCTGAAAAATACGGAACAAGTAGTCGCAGTAATCGGGGGAACGGCTAATTTTTTTCCGATAATCGAATAAAGCGCCCACACTACACCAGCGATGAGCATCATCAAATCGCCTCGGTTATAGCTCGTTTGGAAAATCCACTGCAGATGTCCGTTTGTTAAAATAAACAATACGCCGACTAGCGAAATGACAAAACCGATCACATTGATAAATGTCATACGTTCTTTTAAAAGAAAATACGACATAATCACGATAATGGCCGGGTTCAATGCGTTGACAATCGCCGCATTCATCGGTGAGGTATATTCCAATGCTCCGTAAAGAAGCAGGTTATAGCCAATAATGCCAAGAATACCGGCGATGCTTAATGGCAGCCAAAATTGCTTCATGATTTCTCCATAGCGCGGTCGTTCCAAAAAATAGGAGATGGGAAGAAGAAATAAAAACGCAACGCTCCAGCGGATGAATGTAAGCCATAGAGGGCTAATTTCTGCGATGACATATTTTCCAAATAGATAATTACCTGCCCAAAATAAGTTGGCTAACACTAAAAAGATTTTCTCTCTCATTCATTTCTCTCCTGTCTCGTCTTTTGATATTCCTTATTTTACTACATTTACTTCATGACGTGTTTGATATCCTGCATGTTGCTTCTTTTTTGAATGTTGTTTTATCTTTTCTGCATTTAGTGAATGGGAGTTTTCTCGGTATGATGTGTGTAATATGAGATTTTTTATGCAATGTGATAATATGATAAATACCATTAGCACCTTAGTATTAGTAAAGGAAGTGATAACGGTGACATTAACGATAAAAGTATATTCAGATTATGTATGTCCATTCTGTTTTTTAGCGGAAAAACCGCTACAAGAAGCAGCTGCGGGAAAAGACGTGCAAATTGAGTGGATGCCGTTCGAATTGCGTCCATACCCAAATGAAACGCTTCGTCCGGAAGGAGACTATCTACAAAAAACATGGAAACAGTATGTATATCCTATGGCGAAACAGATGGGAATTCCGATCGTACTTCCGAGAGTATCTCCACAGCCGTACACTCACCTTGCTTTCGAAGGATATCAGCATGCAAAAGAAAAGGGAAAAGCAAATGAATACAATCACCGTATGTTTACCGCCTTTTTCCAAGAAGAGCAGGACATTGGCGATATCGATGTGTTAACAAAGCTGGCAGGAGAAGTAGGACTCGATGAAAAAGAGTTTCGCCAAGCTCTTGAGACGCGCAAATACAAAGAAGCGCACCAACGCGCACTCAAGCATGCGTATGAAGAAGCGAACATCACCGCTGTTCCGACGTTTGTCATTGGGGATACGGTTCTTACCGGTGTCTGTTCGAAAGAAACGTTAGAAAAAATTATTGAAGAAGAAATGAAAAAACAATCATTTCGTGATTTTGGAGAAGGAATGGCTTGTGGAATAGACGGATGTTAATGTCAATGATGGATGTGTATCGTTTTTTTTTTTCGATAAGATAAGGGTTGTCTTTTTCCCTATATTGATATAACATGTGAACCGTGGGAATTTTTTTATATGGATAAAAATGTAAAAGAAAGGTAGAGTGTAATGGCATTACCAAGTGGCGCAACGATGAACATCACGATTCGTCTTCAATATGAAAAAGATCATGTCTCATTCAGCGATATCGCCGCTGCGATCGGAAAAGCAGGGGGAGATATCGTCGGGATTGATGTTATTTCATCTAGCAAAGTACATACCGTGCGTGATATCACCGTCAGTGCGTTAGATACAAAACAATGCGATTTAATTATTGCAGCGCTGAAAAAAATTCAGGGCGTTAAAATTATTCACGTATCAGATCGTACGTTTTGGATGCATATCGGTGGAAAAATCGAAACGAACTCGAAAATTCCGATAAAGACGCGTGATGACTTATCACGGGTTTATACGCCAGGGGTAGCGCGAGTATGTAAAGCCATTGCGGAAGACCCAAAAAAAGCATATTCCTTAACGATTAAGCGCAATACGGTGGCGGTCATTTCCGATGGTACAGCGGTGCTTGGGCTTGGCGATATCGGACCTTACGCGGCGATGCCAGTGATGGAAGGAAAAGCGATGTTGTTTAAGCAATTTGCGGGCGTCGATGCCTTCCCAATCTGCTTAGATACAAAAGATACAGAAGAAATTATTCAAATTGTGAAAGCGATTGCGCCAGCGTTTGGCGGCATTAACTTGGAAGATATTTCGGCGCCGCATTGCTTTGAAATAGAAAGACGGTTAAAAGAAGAGCTGGACATCCCTGTATTTCATGATGACCAACACGGAACAGCAGTGGTGCTGCTTGCGGGGCTATTAAATGCATTAAAAATTGTCGGCAAAAAACTAGAGGACATTAAAGTTGTCGTAACGGGAATCGGCGCCGCTGGAATTGCTTGTACGAAAATTTTGCTGGCAGCCGGTGTGCGCAATATTATCGGTGTAGACCGTCATGGTGCCATTCATCGCGACGAGAAGTACGATAACCCGTATTGGCAAGAATATGCGCAAATCACCAATCCAGATAACGAAAAAGGCAGTTTATCCGAGGTTATCGCGGGTGCGGACGTATTTATCGGCGTTTCCGCTCCAGGCATTTTAAAAGTCGATGATGTGAAAAAAATGGCGAAAGATCCAATCGTCTTTGCGATGGCCAACCCAGTGCCAGAAATCGATCCAGAACTGGCGGAGCCATACGTTCGCGTGATGGCGACAGGCCGTTCCGATTATCCGAACCAAATTAACAACGTTCTTTGCTTCCCAGGCATGTTCCGCGGTGCGCTCGATTGCCGCGCAAAAGAAATTAACGAAGAAATGAAACTCGCCGCGGCGAAAGCGATCGCTTCCGTCGTAACCGACGACGAGTTAAGCGAAACATATATTATTCCGAGCGTGTTTAATAACAAAGTGGTAGAACGAGTGAGACAAGCCGTTATTGAAGCGGCATATCGCACTGGCGTGGCGCGGAAAGATAACATTCCTTTAGGGGGATATACGGGAGAACAGAAATAAGGCTGTCGTTTGGACGGCTTTATTTCAGGATGTTGACGAAATGAAATGGGTTTCAGACATTTGTCTGAAACCCATTTTTTATAAAACCAGTGTATTTTGAAACGTAAATACATGCTTTCTCTCATTTTTTCACAAACTGACCGCAAGAAACTGATGGTTGTTCGCTTCAACCATGTGAGAAAAATATTTTCAAGGGGGAACCGTCTTCTTTGTGTTGCTTCTCATCCATTAGCTAGTAATGACTGAGTGGTTACTTATTTCGAAGGAACTTGACACGTTTATCATGGAAGAATGATAGATAAGAAAAAAGTCCCTATCGTCATCTGAAAAAACAGGAATATATCATGATTTATCCTTATTTTCCTTGTGCTACCATTTAAATAACGTATAAATGGAGGGAGAGGAAATCAAGTGTCGTCTTTATTGGAATCGATCGAAAAAGAAGTGAAACGAAGCGCCTATGAGGCGATGATCGATTGCCTGAAATCCTATCAGGTGCAGGGCAAGAAAGCGATCGAGGAATTTCAACATGACACTCGTGCATTTTATCGTGCAAATGACAAGTTGGTGTTATGTCAAGAAAATGGACACGTTAAACAGAGAGAAATAGCTGAGCTAAGCAGCTGCTTTTCTCTGATTATCGTAATATGCTGCTTCAAATTCACATGGTGATCGGGGGGTATTTACATTTGTTTGAAAAAAGAAACCCGCTAAACGGATGCCGTTTAGCGGGTTTGCATTTTTTGATCGTTGTCAATACTGTTTCGGTGAACAACGCGTTTTGAGGATGTAGGTGTTCACATCAACCTGCTTTTTTCGCCACTTTATCTTTTTGTTTGGTTGTAAGATTCCAATAAATAGGAATTCCGGATAATGTGATTAACACAGAAAGAAAAGCATCAAGCGGTTGATGGATGACGGTGCTTCCAATAATGTAAATCGCTCCTATAATCGCAACAATAGGCGTTACAGGATATAAAGGCACTTTATATAACGAATGATCGGACTTTTGATTTTTCCGCAACAAAAATACGGCGTAAAACGCTAAGCTGTAAAATGTGAAAACACTAAAAATGGCGATATCGGTCAAGCGATCAGGGCTGGTCATTAACATCATCGCCACAGCGATCGCTACTTGCAAAACGGTTGCTTGAACAGGAGTGTGAAACGTTGGGTGAACGCGTGATAAGAAACGAGCGCCAGGAAACAGTCCGTTTTCTGCCATCGCAAACGGCATGCGTGGGAATGTCAAAATTTTTCCATTTAAACAACCGAAAATGGAAATTAAAATGCCGATCGCAATTATTTTTCCGCCTACATCGCCAAATAGTAACGTTGCGGCTTCTTTTGCGGCGTTCGGGCCAAGCTCGACAATTTTACTAGCAGGAAGTACGTGAAGGATCGCGATATTAACGCCTAAGTAGCAGAGCATGACAATGACAATTCCAGTAATAATGGCTTTTGGCAATGTTTTCGCTGGATTTTTCATTTCGCCCGCCACAAACCCGACGTTCATCCAGCCGTCGTACGCCCAAAGCGTCGCTAATACGGCAGCGCCCATGCTGATTGCTTGGCTGCTTTCGCTTTCCATTCCGAACACAGGCACATCTCCTTGAATCATTCCAAACACGATAATAAGGAAGATCGGAAGCAGTTTTGCTAATGTTAACAAGCTTTGAACAGCTCCGCCATATTGTGTTCCTAGTATGTTAATAAGCGCAAGAAAAAGAACCGCTAAAATTCCGATCCATGTTTCCGTCTGTTTCGAAAAACCAAACACCCCTGCAAATAACGAACCGAAGTATAATCCGAGCGCTCCGATCACCGCTGGGCCATAGATGATCGTTTGCACCCATCCGCATAAAAAGCCCCAAAACTTTCCGTACACCTCTTCTACATAAGTATATAGCCCTCCGGTTTTCGGAATTTTTACGCTCACTTCTGCGATCGTTAACCCGCTCGCTAATGTAATGATGCCACCGATGACCCATGCCCATAGGGCCATTGTCGAATCACCAGCGGCGGCGATGACAACGCCTGGTTTCATAAAAATGCCGGAACCGATGACCGTGCCGATGACTAAAGATGTTGCAACGATAAAGCCAATGCTTTTTCTTAATTCAGCCTGCTCCATTTTGTTCACCTCAAAAAGACAAATGTTTTTTCTATAAGTACAGGAACATTATAGCATAAGAGTAAGTAAATTATTATTTTTTGAAAATTTAAATATTATAGAGAATTAATTTCATTTCTTGACATCTTGACATGAACGAGTTTTTTGTACACGATGAAACATGTCATAATTTTCATGGTATAAGTATAGGAAAAATTTACAACGAATGATGTAGGGAGTCGCAGGGAAATGAATTGGATACGGTCACGTATTTTTTGGAAAATTTATATCATTAATTTAGTCGTTATTTTTGCTTTGCTAGCTTTAATGTTTATGATTGCTCGGATGTCTTTGCCTCAAATCACAAAAGAGCAATATCGCCACATGACGGATAAAACCGTTTTGCGAATGAAAGAACAAATTGTTCAAATTGCTGAGGATTTAAATAAGTTTGAGCAATACGTGCAAGACGATCCGCATTTTCGGGTTAATGATGCCAAGCAATGGTCAAAAGGGCTTGAACATATTATTAAAATTTCTCCTTACATTGATAGTGCTACAATATTAGATTCGAACGGATATGTGAAAGGGTTTTATCCTAAGGACTTGAGGCATCTATTAAACTATAACTTAAGTAAGCGTGAATACTTCCAACAAGCGCTGCGAACGAAAAAAGCTTACTTCAGCGATGTCGTCTCCGCTGATACAGGACGTTATTTACTCGTCATTTCTGTTCCTGTTTTAAATGAACAGAATGAAGTGGAGAGAGTCGTCAACTTATCGATGCGAATTGAACAAAATAATCTATTTCGATCCATTGTTCGAAGTTTTCAAATTGGTGAACATGGCTATACGTTCATCGTCGATCGCAATGGGAACATTATTTCTCATCCATCGAAAAAGAGAATCGGCGATAATGTTGCTGAAAATGCCGTTGTACAAAAATTGCTTCGAGGACAATCAGGCTATGAAGAAGTCGTCAATACAGAGGGAGTGGCGATGCTTGCTTCCTATGCGTATATTCCGATTTTACAATGGGGTGTTGTTGCGCAAGTGCCTGTTTCGGAGATTTATAAACCTTATGCGTTGTTTGAAAAGGCACTTTGGTTTGCTTCTATTGCTGCATTTTTCATTTTATCGCTTTTAACAGCGCTCTATGCCCATCAAATTGTTCATCCGATTCGCCGGTTGTGTGATGTGGCAGAAGCAGTCGCAAAAGGAAAAAAACATGTTCGCGCAGACGAAACTGATCGAACGGAAATTGGTATACTCGCAAAGCGCTTCAATTACATGATTGATTCTATTCAACAGTCGGAAGAACTGTTGCGAAAATCGGAAAAACTAGCGGTTGTCGGTGAATTGGCGGCGGGGGTTGCCCATGAAATCCGCAATCCATTAACATCACTGAAAGGGTTTATTCAGCTTTTAAAAGAGGGAGAACGCAATCAGACGTATTTCGATATAATTGAAGCGGAATTAGAGCGATTAAACGAAATTGTCGATGAGTTTTTATTGCTTGGCAAGCCGCATCCAACAAAAAAAGTATACAGCCGCGTATCGGAAATGTTACAACATGTGATGAAGCTTCTCGAAGGACAAGCGCTATTGCATCATGTGACGGTTCAATATTTCGTTGATGAACAACTTCCGCTGCTTTATTGTGACGAAAATCAATTGAAACAAGTGTTCATCAACATCATCAAAAACGCCATTGAAGCGATGCCAAATGGCGGAATATTACGGATCGAAGCGAAACAACGACTAGATTCGATTCTCATTTGCATCACAGACGAAGGCTGCGGCATTCCGAAAGAGCGAATGGCCAAGCTTGGTGAACCGTTCTACAGTACCAAAGAAAAAGGGACAGGATTAGGGTTAATGGTGAGTTTTAAAATCGTGGAAGCGCATGGTGGCAAAATGAAGATCCATAGCGAAGAAGGAAAAGGAACGACCGTGTGTTTGATTTTTCCGATTTCCTCAAAGCAGGAGGACTGAGTGAAAGGATCAGTCCTTTTTCTCTTTTTAAATTATCATTTTAAATTATCATTCACGCAACAAAAATTTGATGTGGGCATAAGGCGAACAGTACCTGGCACTGTTCAACAATTTTAATATAGAGGGATTCTGCTCCAAGGGTCGAATAAATAATAGTAGAAAAAATCTTTGGTGGATACTTTGCATGGATATTCAAATTGTGACAATGTCATCTTTAAAAATAATTGGAATGGGTTGGACAGGACCATATTCGCAAGGATATGAGATTCCAAAACTATTTGATCAATTTGCGGCACGAGAGAAAGAAATAGTTAATCAAAAAGATATTGATTATTCCTTATACGACGTTTGCGCTGCCGCTGTCGATCTGGCTGTTAGTGATCTTTTTCCGCAAAATCCCGTTTGATTTGGAAGAGGCGGCGAAGATAGACGACAGGGCGACGCAAATGCAAACGTATTTTAAAGTCATTTTGCCGCTCGCTGTGCCGGGGTGTTTACAACGTCCATTCTCGTCTTCATTGCGGGGTGGAATGAATTTTTATTTGTCTTGACGATCAATACGGCGGAAAACTATAAAACCGTCCCGGTCAGCATTGCCATGTTCCGAGGACAGTATACGATTCCTTGGGGTGAAATTTCAGAGGCGACGGTTGCCGTTACGATTCCGCTTGTCATCATGGTGCTCCTGTTCCAGCGCCGCATTGTGTCCGGGCTGACGTCTGGTTCGGTGAAAGAATAATGGAAAAGCAAAAAGGATGCCGTTGTGCGTGCATCCTTTTTTGATTAGGCGTGGGGGCATTGATTCGAAACACAAAACGGCGAACGTACTGTTCTATCGGCGGCTCATTGTTCATATGCTAATGACAGGCGTCGGAAAAGAGAGTGTTTTCAAGGAAAAGGTTTATCCTAAATATACAGAAAATTGTTAAAATTAATTTCACTGCGTACTTCAAAGGGGGTGGGAGTGGATTGATTTTATTGACGCCAAGTGAGGAGGTGACCCAAGTTGCGTTTTGACCGTCCTTTTGAAGAGTATGCCGTAGGTGAGCGCCATCGTTCGCGCGGGCGGACGATCACCGAGACGGACATTGTGCAGTTTGCCGGCGTTTCGGGTGATTTTTATCCGTTGCATATGGACCGGGAATACGCGCAGCGGACGCAGTTTGGCGAACGCATCGCCCACGGGATGCTGACGCTGTCGGCGGCGACCGGGCTGTGGGTGATGGAGCCAGGCATGATTCTCGCTTTTTACGGCATTGACTCGCTCCGTTTTGTCCGCCCGGTGAAAATCGGCGATACGATTTACGTCGAATCAGAAGTGAAGCAGCTGACGGAACGGGGCGAAACGGCAGGGCTGGTCACGGTGCATCAACGCATTGTCAATCAACATGGGGAAACGGTCGTCAACGCGATTGTGCACGTGCTTGTCGCCCGTGAAGGCAATGGATGAACGGATTCCGCCATAATGGGAATTGTCGTCAAGGATGTGATCCATAGCGGACGGCAGTTTTTTCAGGAGGAAGCCGCACTTTTTTTGAGAGCGTTTTCATTAGAAGCGGGCAGCAGAGCCGCTCCCGATGAAAAACAAAGCATTATCATTCATTTTTCCGCTTAGTGATGATGGTCAAAAAGAGAAGGAGGAGTGCTCATGGCGATATCGATGCTCGATCCGGCCGAATTAAAGCGCCAAAAAAGGCGGGCTGCGATATCCAGTGTGGTCGGCACGACGATTGAATGGTATGATTTCTTTCTTTATGGGACGATGGCCGCTCTCATTTTTCCGCAATTATTTTTCCCGCAAAGCGATCCGTATGTGGCGCTCATGCAGTCGTTTACGACGTTTGCGTTAGGGTTTATCGCTAGACCGGTCGGCGCGGCCATTTTCGGCCATTTCGGCGACCGGATCGGCCGCAAGGCGACATTGGTCGCCACGCTGCTTTTAATGGGATTGGCGACGGCGTTCATCGGCTTTATGCCGACATACGAGCAAATCGGCCTATGGGCGCCGGCGCTGGTGACGGTGCTCCGCCTCATTCAAGGCATTGGGGTCGGAGGAGAGTGGGGCGGCGCCATTTTAATTTCGATGGAGTGGGAAGAAGGGAAACGGCGCGGTTTTATGGCTTCGCTGCCGCAAATGGGCGTGCCGTTCGGGCTGTTGTCTTCTTCGCTCGTGACGACGCTCATGCTGGCGGTTGGTGGCGACAGCTTTCATGCGTGGGGATGGCGCGTTCCGTTTCTGATTAGTTTTCTTCTGGTCGCTGTCGGATTGTATATCCGGCTGAAAGTATTTGAGTCGCCACTGTTCCAAGAAGCATTGGCGAAAGAAGGAACAAGCAAGATGCCGGTCGGCGAAGTGCTCGCCAAACATCCGCGCGAAATTGTATGGTCAGCGCTCGCGCGGGTGATCGAAAACGGATCATTCTATATTTTTGTCACGTTTATTGTCAGCTACGGCACGACATTTTTGCAGATGGAAAAAAGCATTTTCGTTAACACGACAATTATTGCGGCGATCATCAATGCGCTTTCCATTGTATATTTCGGCCATTTGTCCGACCGGTGGGGGCGCCGCCGCATTTACATGACAGGCATCATTTTGCTCATGCTGTGGGCGTTCCCGTATTACTGGCTCGTGAATACGAAAAGCGTTGCGCTCATTTTCTTGGCGACGATCGTTGCCATGCTGTTCCACGGCATGCTGTACGGCCCGCAGGCGGCGATGATCGCGGAAAACTTCCCGACGCGCCTCCGCTACAGCGGTGCCTCGCTCGGCTATCAGCTGGCGTCCATTATCGCCGGCGGGCCGGCGCCGCTCATCAGCACGTGGCTCTTGCATACGTACGGCAGCGCGACCTCGATTTCGTTCTATATCGTCGTCATGGGGTTGATTTCGCTGGCCGGCGTGAAAATGCTTCAAGACCGCGCCCACCAGGCGATCGATTGAGCGGGCACGCTTCCGAATTGGCAAGGCGCCCCTGCGTTCGTGCAGGGGCGTTTACCCATTGCCGCGCACAAACCGTTTCGCATTGCATCAACAGCGAAGGATGTCCCAAAAGTGTTCGCATAGCGTTCGCCTTTGGAACACTTTTTTGAGCAAAAAAGAAGAAAACCGTTCCTCTTTGGGTATCATAGAGTCACCACAACCCTACCAAGAAAGAACGGTTTTCTTATGTACGTTTATTACATAACCGAGATCAACTCATTTTGCCAATGAATCTTGAAATTTTTATTCCCAAACCTCATCTTTGCCGGATCGTGGATCTGGCCGTGGAAAAAAATCGATCCGGCTCTGTTTGCTTCCCTTTATCCCGGCGGCGGGCCTCCTGCCTATCACCCGAAAATGATGTTGAAAGTCATCCTGTATGCCTATGCCAATCGGATCTACTCCTCTCGCCAAATCGCCAAGCAGTTGAAAAAGTTTTTCGAAAACGGATAGGGATGCGACCTTTATGCAGATAAAGGATGACCACATGAAAAACGACCAGCTAAAACTAGGATACAATGTACAAATGGGAACGGAAAATCAATTTATCGTTGGATTTAGCGGGCATCAACGGGCGGGGGATGCCAGATGTTTCATTCCGCATTTGGAGCAATTGTCCGCCTATGGACGCCCAATGCCCAAACGAGCCATTGCGGATTCCTCCTATGGGAGTGAGGAGAACTACACGTACTGCGAGAAAAAGAAGATGGTCGCACTGATCAAGTACAACACGTTGGACCGGGAACAAACGAAAGCGTGGGCGAAGGAGATCGGCCGAATCGAGAACATGACGTATGATGAGGAACTGGATGAGTGGATTTGCGCCAAAGGGGAACGGTTGGTGTTTGTGTATGAACGGAAGGAAACGACCGACAACGGGTACGTTACCGTCAAAACGGACGTATCGTTGTACGGCTTGTGCCTAATGCCTGTTTCAAGCGGCATGCGCCAAAGGCAAAGACACGAAAACCATCCACGTTTCCTTGAAAAATCAACAACAACGGCAAGAGATCCGTAAACGGCTGTCCACGGAGGAAGGGGCAGCGACGTACCGAAAACGAGCCGGTGTTTGGGCAAATCAAGCACAACCAGCAATTCCAGCGCTTTTTGTTAAGAGGGCTCCCAAAAATTACCGTAGAATGGAGGCTTATTTGTGCTGCCCACAATTTGAGAAAGTGGGCGGCAACCACCGATCCAACAAAGAAAAAAAGCATAAAATTCAGAAATAAGGAGAAATTCTCGTTTCAAAAAAGGAATAAATAACCAAATAGTAAAGAAAAGAAACAGAGGCTGTCCCCAAAAGGTCGGTTTAACGACCTTTTGAGACAGCCTCTTTTATTGTTCATCAGTCCATGTTTTGCACAAATCTGCTCACAACATTTGGGCTTATCTTTTGTCGAAAATTCAATATAATGAACAGTAAGAGGAGTCTAGATTCCATCTTAATGAGTATGATTGTTTGCACAATGGAAGTGAAGGAGCGCTCCAACATGATACTCAATGCCCGTTGTGTCCAAATTTTGAATATGTTGCTTAGTTCTTCCACACATGTCACTGCAGACAAGCTGGCTCAGTCCTTGCAAGTTTCAAAGCGAACGGTTTACTACGATATCCAAAAAATAAATGACTGGCTGCGAAGCCAAGGTTTTTCGCCGCTAAAAAATGTGCGCGATCTCGGTTTTTATTTGGACGATCAGATCAAAAAGCAAATGACGAAAAAATTGCAAACGCTACAACCGATTCGACATTACGAGTATTCCTCAGAAGAAAGAAAAGCATGGATTGGATTATTGATTTTTAGTCGTAATCACTCGATCTTTTTGCGTGACTTTTTAGAAAAGCTTCAAGTGAGCCGAAGTACCTTATTAAACGATATCAAGGAACTTAAATCAGAATGGCAACCGTTTCAATTGCAATTAGCATTTCATCGCAAACAGGGATACTTCATCAAAGGCGAAGAAACGCAAAAACGGAAAGCCATCGTCTATCATGTCGCACAGCTTTTGGCAACGGTTGGCTATGAACGACTATATTCTGAACTGTTTAGAGGGCACACGTCATCGATCAGCGACATTATTCGCCAATCGGAAGCTTTTTCTTCCATTCGTTATACGAATGACGTTATTCACACATTAACCATCTATCTTTCTATTTTTATAAAACGATGGATTCGTGCTAAATACATTCAAATGGATGAGCAGGAAAAAGAAGTGCTGCGGTCGACTCGGGAATACAAAACGACTAATTATATAATTGTTCAAATTGAAAACGCTTTCCAACTCAATATTCCTAAAGATGAAATTTGTTATCTCACAACCTACCTTTTAGGTTTAAGAGTCACAGACGATAAGCAAATCGATCAAAGCAATGAAATCGCCATTTTAAAACAAATGGTCAAAAAACATGGTCGATGATTTTCAAACGTACGCTTGTGTGCAATTCAAACATCGTGAAGAGTTGGAAAAAAATTTATTGATTCATATGAAACCAGCTTATTACCGCTTAAAATATGGTCTTCATTTGCAAAATGAATTAACCTAATCTGTCAAAGCAAATTATCATGATATCTTTACTCTAACGAAAAAAGTTGTTCATCATGTGGAGAACGTCGTCGGTCAATCCGTAAGCGATGATGAAATTGCTTATATCGCAATGCATTTCGGTGGATGGCTTGACAGAGAGGGGGTATCTGTCCATAGCCATCAAGTTAAGAATTTGATCTTTTTTCAGCGCCAAAAACATGGTATCCTTTCTAACGAAAATCATCGTTGGAAAGGATTATTTTTTGATGGCAAAAAAGATGAAGGCATGGATAAAAACGATTCGTCAACTCTTCTCCTCTGAAGAACTGACCCGTCTGGCACGGAAAGTCGGATTCATTCAGCGGCAGCGTTCATTAACAGCGGAAGCCTTTCTGACGCTATGTGCTTGGGGAGACGGATCGCTCGCCTGTCAGTCGCTTCAGCGGTTGTGTGCCGATTTGGCGCTCTGGCATGATTGCTCTCTCTCGAATGAAGGACTGAATCAGCGGTTTACGCCTTGTGCCGTGGCGTTTTTAAAAGAGGTCTTTTTTACTCTCCTGATGCATCAACGTCCGGCACTCTCTTCCATCACCGAGACGTATCGCGCTTGTTTCACCCGTCTGCGGATCTTAGACTCTACCAGTTTTTTACTTCCGGCCGACTATGGTGAGGACTATCAAGGTTCGGTTTCATCTGGCGCCAAAATCCAATTTGAGTATGAGCTGTTATCGGGCACCTGTCTTCAGCTGTGCGTCCAACAGGCCAATGATTCCGATGCCCGCTTTGCTTATCATACCCAGCACACGATTTTACCGAATGACCTTTGCATTCGGGATCTGGGGTTTTTTTCACTCGCCACGCTGGCGAAGATCGATGCTCGAGGTGCTTATTATATTACCCGGTTGCGTTCCGATATCAAAGTCTATATTAAACAGGACGGGGAGTGGCACGAATGGGATTGGGAATCGATAGGAAATCGATTGGGCGAGGGGGAAGCCGTGGAAGTGGAACACGTGTATATCGGACACCAACGCCTGTATGTTCCGCGTCTGATTTTTCGCCGTCTCACAGCGGAAGAATGGGAAAAACGGCTGGCGTACGTGCGGAAAAAGGAAAAAAAGAAAGAGAAGGCGCTGTCACGCCAAACCCTTGAACAAAAGAAATATCACATCTTACTGACCAATTTACCACAAGAATCGTTTGATGCGCAACAAGTTTATGAGCTGTATTCGCTGCGCTGGCAAATGGAGCTGTTATTTAAGGGCTGGAAATCCTTATTTGACCTTGACCGTGTCAAAAAGATGAAGAAGGAACGATTCGAATGCCACTTATATGGGACATTGATTGCCATTTTAGTCACGCAGACTCTTCTGTTCCAAGCCCGAAGGTATTGGCATCAACGGGAGGGAATCGAGATCAGTGAATGGAAAGCGCTTAATATCCTCCAATCGTATTGGCATTGGTTTCTTTTGCATCCCCAAGCGATGGAAACCGTCCTTCCATCTCTCCTGTCTCTGTTAAGGAAACACGCGAGGAAAGACCGAAGGAAAGGAGAGGAAACGGTATCGGATCTTTTAAAGAAATTGGGGATATGGTAGTGTGGGTTATGGATATAAATGCCAAATAACCCTCTTCTTGAGGGTTATTTGGCATGCCCAGCATTTGGTTTTCTCTTCATCCTTTGATTGATTTTTCGAACATGCGTATCATCCTAAAAAATTTTATACCGCTAACTTGACGGGTATGGGAAGGAGTGGAGCCTCCTCCATCCCCCGTTTCGGAGTCAGGCCCAACCGTTCTTTCACCACTCTCCATATGGTGGGCAACGTATACTGAAAATAGGGGAGAAGAAATGAAGGCAACACGGCCACCGTCCTCCTGCACTCCGGGCAGCGATACCGAGCGATCCAAATGCGATAAGACTGATGCGACGTCACGGCATTTCGTTCGTAGTACCCATGGCGATAAAGAGGTCGTTTTGCCTGGCAATGAGGGCACCGCTTAAGAAGGGGAAAGTCGTTTTGTTTTCCCCGCTGGGCATATGTCTGGACATCGACCTGAAAGTCATGAAACCGAATCACGTCCTCGTCCCCCCTCTGGAAATCACCCATGTCCCATTCCGAAATAATTCACAAAAAATTTAGCACATTCTTTCGGAAAGGGGGAGAGGGATATTCCGAAGGAATGTGCAAAAAAGAGTCTTTTTTGTGCGGAAATAAAATGATAATTTACAGCTAAAGGGTAGTTCATAATCAGCTAACTCAAGAACCTATTTCGATTCTCTTTCGATCTACTCAAAGTGGTGCCATTCGATAAATTCTGTATAACCTAACTAATTGGAGAACAGTTATACTTTTGGGATTGGTGCGCTGCTAACATTCGAATTACTACTTCCTGAATTTGTGAATAAATGTATGTTCATGCTTTGAAAACACTTGAATCGTTAAATGCATAAATGTAAAACATTCGGCGAAATGAAGTTTTATCTTTCCGCTAGTGATGCATATTGAATCATAGGTACCTATTCTTTTTTCGGTTTTTTGGTAGTGATATAATCAAATTGAAAGAACAAGTTGAGGTGATGGAGATGGAATGGCAGGAAGTGCGTTCACTGTATCCGAACCAATTTGTGAAATTACAAGTATTGAAGTCTCGTTTACAGGGGGATCAGGAGATCATTGAAGAGGTGGCTGTCATTGGAACGGTTTCGGATGAGGACGCAACTCGTGAGTTACTGCAATCAAAAGGGGATCAGCTTGTTTATCACACTAGTCACAAGGAGATTGTCTTAAAAGTTCGTGGAACGATTGGCCTGAGAGGGAAATTTTGTTATGCAGATTGAATATCGCGATGGGTTATTGTTTACGTCGATAGAAATTGTTTGTCGAGGAAGGTCCAAGTTGATTGATAATATGGTCATTGATACTGGTGCTGCCAAAACACTGATTTCTCAAAATGCAGTAGAGGATATTGATTTGCGAGTAGAGATGGGCGATCATATTGTTACTTATTATGGAATCGGTGGAAAAGAGCACGCATTTACGAAGAAATTGGACTCTATTAAATTAGGTTCTTTTCAACTCAGAGAGTATGAGGTTGATTTTAGTGGGATGGATTATGAAGGGATTAATGGTTTGTTAGGATTAGATATATTGCTAGACGCTGGACTTGTCCTAGACCTAGCCAAATTAGAAATGTATCGTTCCGGTCAAAAATAAAGAATAGTGTCCGTGCGTTGTGATCCGAAAGGAATCCGTGCCACTGTGCATTACCCGAAATACGTCGAAGTGCGGTAGATATCAGTAAAGAGAGCCTTTGACAAAATCATCCGGCTTTCTTTTGATTTATATTCGGAAAATTCTGCTTAAAATTTTTGTTTTTCCTCCTTTAATATATAAAAACCCGTCCCTACATATAGGGACGGGTTTGTGCCCGCGCTACCACCCTTATTCCGCATATGTAAAAATCATGCGGCTCTCCATCACGTACAATCATACGCATTCCATTATAACGGTGGACAACCCGTCAAAGCTTACTATGTTTCAGCTTTGCATCTCAGAGATGATCTTCGGATAAGGCCTGGACATCGGCTTTCACCAAACGCCGACTCTCTGTAGAACAGGACTCCTATCTTACTCTTCTCGTCATTGATTTTTATTATTTGAGGATAATTTAGTAGAGGAAAACTGAAATGTCAATATTTTTAGAGTTTATGCTCTTTTTGCAAAAAAAGATCTCTGATCTTCGTGTGGGCACAGGAATATTCCTGCTTATTAACTATGATGTGTCCGTGAAAAACTATATTAAAGCTCCAAGAGAATCAAGGAGATTTTCCAAGAGTGCTTGAAACGAGAATTCCTTTAGTTTCAAAAGCGGCGGATGTTACATATTTTGATGCGAACGGAGCCAACACGCTCGGACAAAAATAGGGTTCGTCAGTCTCGAGTTTGCTTGAATCATTTAAGAATGTAACGGAGGAGTTTCTATCTGTCATCGCTTAACTTACGACAGAAGTGTTTGAGATTCTATTTTTTTTGGTGTTTTTATGACATAATTCGACAGAATTTTTGGTACCGTCAAGAATTTTGTGTAATGTAATGGGGTAGGGTTTCTCTGAATTCAATTTTAGACATAGGTAGGGTTATTAAAAATCATTTCAATATTCATAAATAAATCCAATTTATCTCTATTTGGATTTGAATTCTACAACCCAAGTGTCAAATGAAATTAGTATACTATACCAAAGTGTTTCGAAGCACAACGATGACAAGTGCTTTTATCAAATCGATGTTGCTTTGCTACCCTTTTTCCGCAAAACTGGCATTTTCGATATTGCCTTTTTCTAGAGTTGATGGTCTTCATCAATAACTCAAGTATTTTCTCTTTCATTTCTTCTTCCTCAAGACTTCTTAAACTATCGAGCGGAGTGGAGTATTTTGGATAAATAGAAGGATAAGGAGCGGGCATGTACCCATCCCATTGAGTCGCTTCAAACCCGAATTCCATTTCCTCTGTTGTTTTACGCACATAAACTTCGATTTCTGGGGCATATTCAGGATTGTCGAGTTTGAAATAAAGGATTGTCTTATAAACTGGATCTGAGTCAAACTGGAAAAAGCTGAATTGTTCATTAATCCATTTCAATACCTTATCTTTATCTTTTGTATTATGTTTCATGTTTTACTCCCCTAGTCAATTCTCTATTGGATTTTATGCCTGAGTAGCCGTTCGGTCGCCCAAACAGAAAGCGAATTACGATGGTGTTCTTCTTATTGACTCCGGATGTTTTATTCTATTTTCTTAATGGCGCCAGCGACATCATAGTCCAAAGGGTCTAATTCTGTTGGTTTTCCGAGCACGAGCTTTGCCAGTTCAGAACCTAAGTAAGGACCAGCTGTCAGCCCGGATGCGCCTAATCCGTTGGCCACATAGATGCCTTTAAAACCTGGAAGCGCACCAAAGACCGGAAGAAACCCAGGAGTGTATGGACGAAAACCAACTCTTGTTTCAAGATGAGTACAATTTGCCAGCCCTGGAGCTACGGTTAAAGCTTTGTCTAATACTTCGTGCAATCCACCAGCCGTTATTCTGCAATCGAAGCCGACGTCATCTTCATGAGTGGCTCCGATGACAATACGGCCATCTTCAAAGGCAAGGAGATATTGATTATTTGGTGGCATGACAACGGGCCAATTGTCTGTATCCTGTTCTGGTCTTTCAAGGTGAACGATTTGTGCTTTTTGCGGCACTACTAAAAATTCAATGCCTAACGGTAGAAGCAGCTCTTTTGACCACGCACCAGCCGTTGCGATGACGGCATCTCCTACATATTGTCTTCCTTCTACTTCGACACCGATTACTTGTGCACCTTTATGGATAAGTTTTGCGTTTCCTCTGATATAAGCAGCCCCAAGTTTTTGCGCTGCCCGAACTAAGGAGTTGCGAAGTGCTCTTCCATTGACGCGAGCGGCGCCACTGACATGAATGGAGCTATACTCCTCTGCTAATGGTGGAAATAGTGCTTTTGTTTCCTCCGGAGACAATCTCGTAATTTCGCCGATTTCTGGTGCGTCCTCACGACGTTGTAATACTCTTTCCTTGATCTTTTGAAGCTTCTCTTCATCTGTATGAAGACAGATTGCTCCTACACGCTCATATCCCGTTTCCGTTTCACCATAGAATTTCAGTTCTTCGATTAAAGCAGGATAAAATCTCGCTCCGCCTTTCGCTAAACGATACCAACGCTTATTTCGACGCTGGGAAACCCATGGACAAACAATTCCAGCCGCAGCATCTGTTGCTTGGCCTTTGTCACCTCTATCTATTAATGTTACCTTTGCTCCTTCTTTGGCCAAGTGATAAGCGGTAGACGCTCCTAAAATTCCTCCTCCAACGACGATGTATGATTTCATAAAAAACACCTTTTCTATTTTTTCTTTTTCCATCATTAGAATAGCACATGATGAAGCGTTTGCGAAAAGAAGTAAGAGTTCATTTCTAAGGGGATCGTTCCCGGGTTAATTCTGCACTTTTTCACCGAAGCAGCAGGAGTATTCAGCAACGCCACAGGCGGCAGACGAGGCGCCCGTTTTTTGGGCATTTGCCAACGGAATTTTAATCTCTTTCTTACCAGCGCTCTTGCTCCCAGTCCTTGGCTCGTTTGGGTTTGAAGGGACGACGTTCGGAGATTCGGATTTTGAGATTTTGTTGGGATATTTAATTAAACTATTTTTGTAAACAGCTTCGTGTGCTTGATGCAAGAAGCTGGTTTCATGAACGCTTTGCCCGCGAACGCATTCCCGCTTTGATGGAGGTGTTGGAGTGGGTTCAAGATTTAGATAAAGAAATTATGAAAGAACAGTGTCTGGTGCTGTTTGCAAGTAATTCATATGCTATAATACAAAGAAATACAAACGTGCCAAAAGGGTGGCGTTTCGATTTGTCGATAAATGGAAATCTTTTTTTCACGCTCGAGGGAAGCAAGTTTTATTTTAATAGAGGGACTCTTCTACAAGGGTCGAATAAAAATAAATAGGAGAGAAACATGAGTAGAAGTCGAACCCTTTGATGATTTACCACTAAACGGTTATTCTCGGTTAACGAACATGAAAATAGTGATGAACAAAAGGAGAATGAAAACATGGCATTTTTGCAAAAGATAGAACCGTATGTCGTCAGTGGCGATCCGATCGTTCAGCAATTCGTTTTGCAAGCGCTCGAGGAATATCCACACGTTCCGAACGAGTGGACGGAGCGGCTAATCGAAAAGGCGGTGCGTTCGCATGGGAAACATAGAGCAATATTATGGGATTTGCGGAATCATTCGTTAAGCGAAAGGGCTTTGCTGCTGCTGATCGAAGGATTGAAGGGGGAAAAGGCCTGGGAAGCCCGTTCGTATTTCAACTTGTTGGACAATGTCGAGCCCGCATTGGCGGTCAAATATAAAGCAGAATTAAAGCCATATATTTCTAATGGGACATGGGAACTGTATGAGCTTCTGTTGCATGGAACAAAGGAAGAGGTATGGCGCGAATATGAGCGCATGCTGGCTTTGTTGGAGGAGAATGTTTCCTATAACGATTTGCAGTTTCGAAGAACGAAAAAAATTGCTGCCGCGCTTGTCCGGAATGGCTGGATGACCGAGGCGGAGATTGATGATATTTTGCAAGCAGAAAAAGAAGAATGGTTTTCGTTTGCTGGCGTTTTTGCCGTGTACGCCGCCGGACGATTGAAGCTAGAAAAGCACATTCCGCTGCTGGCTAGTTTGTTAGTCAAGGATGATGATATTCTTTTGGAAGAAGTTGTTCCGGCGTTAATTGGGTTTCAGTCGGATGCCGTTGTCAAGGCGGTTGCGCCGTATGTAGAGAAACAAGAATCCGTTATTTTTGCGATTTCTGTGCTTGCCAATACCAAATCCACGCTTGCCGTTGACGTGCTGAAAAACGCCTACAGACGGGAAATGGATGACGATATAAAGTCATTGCTGTTTGAAGCGCTTTGCCAACAGCTTTCCGAAGAAGCGCTGCCGGAAATTAACGAATATATGGGAAAAAGACGGAATGCTGCTATGATTGATACAGAGCTTATAGCATACGGTTTTTATCGGGTGATGGGGATCGAGCACCCGAATCTCGAGAAATGGGGACAAATAGCTCTCGAAAAAGAAAAGAGATATGAACAACTGCAACATCAACTCCCCCTGAAAGTCCCTTATCGCAACGTAAATAAAATCGGACGCAATGATCCGTGCCCGTGCGGGAGCGGGAAGAAATATAAGAAATGCTGCGGGGCATAGGGGAGAGAGGACGTTAACTTAAAAGGTTTGTTTTATCTCAAGTGGATCGCCCACAAATACGTTCAACCATCGAATGGTATTATGTCAAGAAAATAGACACGTGAAATCGAGGAAAATTTAAAAATCCTACTACCACATTTCTTTTGGTGGCCTCTTGAGAAGGAGAACGGTTTGGTAAACCCTTCCCTTCTCAAGAGGAAAGATGCCCCTTATATCGTGACTTGTGGAGAGATGCATTGCGGCTTTTGTCCTTGCTAATGAGCCGAATCAAGTGTGGGCGGCGGATATCACGTGTATTTGGACGAAAGAAGGATGGCTGTATTTAGCTTTGATCATGGATTTGTTTTCCCGTAATTGTGTCTATAATCTACACTAACATCAGTTAATTCAAAAGAAACCAAACCTCGAGATTGTCAAACTTAAAAGATCTCCAGTTCAACCAATTAATGAACTAGAGATCTAATTCAACCTAAGTACAAGGAGACAGGTTATCTAATGTTACGGTGAACCGTAACATAAGTAAGTGAGGTTGTTAACTTGTTAACAACAATAACCAATGTTAAGGATAAATAACAAAAATATTGTTATTTATCAGAATATTTATAATTAATTTGATATTTCGTTTTTAGAAGGAATATAAATGTAACATGGCCAATTAGTATGTTAGTTGTACAAAAAAGTTGATTATAGTATATATAAATCTGTAAACAATAATGATATACTATTAATTAAATAATGATATACTTATAATCAGATAGTGATATACTATAGATATGATTGTGCAGAAAAGATGTGTGGCGAGGACCCCGGATAGCTTTGACTTAGGCAGGTGCGCCTGCATCTTTTCTGTAAAATATTGGGGGTAAGGATGAGAAAAATGAGTAACAGACAAACTAGTACAGACGTTATCTTAATTGGTGCAGGAATCATGAGTGCGACTTTAGGGACACTGTTGAAAGAATTAGCACCGGAATGGGAAATTAAAGTGTTTGAGAAGCTCGACAAACCAGGAGAAGAAAGCTCTAATGAATGGAATAATGCGGGAACGGGGCATGCCGCACTATGCGAGCTTAACTACACACCTGAGAAACCGGATGGATCTATTGATATTAGCAAAGCTATAAGAATTAATGAACAGTTCCAAATTTCCAGACAGTTTTGGGCTTACCTTGTAAAAAACAATCTGTTACAAAATCCGCAGGAATTCATTAGACCGTTGCCCCACATAAGTTTAGTTCAAGGGGAAAATAATGTGAGATTTTTAAAGAAACGTTTTGAAGCGCTATCAAATAACCCATTATTCCAGGGAATGGAATTTTCTGATGATCCGGAAAAACTGAAAGAATGGATGCCGCTTATAATGGAAGGCCGTACATCGAATGAACCGATCGCGGCAACCAAGATCGACTCAGGTACGGATGTTAACTTTGGCGCTTTAACGCGCATGTTGTTTGACCACTTAAAGAGGAAAGATGTCGAAATAAACTACAATCATAGTGTTAAGGATATTCAACGTACCAGCGACGGCCTGTGGGAATTGAAAGTGAAGGATCTCAATAGCGGTTCTGTTGAAATCCATAAGGCTAAATTCGTATTTATTGGAGCTGGCGGGGGAAGTCTGCATTTGCTTCAAAAATCTGGTATTCCAGAAGGCAAACATATTGGTGGATTCCCTGTAAGCGGATTATTTATGGTATGTAATAATCCAAAAGTTGTGGAGAAACATCATGCAAAAGTTTACGGTAAAGCTAAAATCGGTGCTCCTCCAATGTCTGTTCCGCACCTTGATACACGGTATATCGACAACAAAAAAATGTTGCTCTTTGGACCGTTTGCAGGTTTCTCGCCTAAATTCTTAAAAAATGGTTCAAATATGGATTTGTTTGCTTCCGTAAAACTGCACAATCTCGGAACTTTGTTGGCGTCAGCTTTTAAAAACTTTTCTTTGGAAAAATACTTGATCCAGCAGCTTATGTTAACGAAAGAAAAGCGCATGGAAGAGTTGCGCGAGTTTGTCCCGACGGCTAAATCAGAGGATTGGGATATAGTCGTCGCGGGCCAACGTGTGCAAATTATCAAAGATACTGAAGCTGGCGGTAAAGGAACGATTCAATTTGGCACGGAAGTTGTTAGTGCCGCAGACGGCTCGATCGCTGCATTGCTCGGCGCTTCTCCTGGTGCTTCTACTGCCGTACACGTAATGCTTGAGGTGATTAAAAAATGCTTCCCACAGCATATGAAAGAGTGGGAACCGAAAATTAAAGAAATGATTCCTTCTTATGGTGTGTCACTAGTGGAAAACCCAGATCTTTTCCAAGAACTTCATGCTTCAACAGCAGAGACGCTCGGTCTAAACGAAAAAGAACCGGTCTCTGATGTAAGCGAAAAAGAACTGGTTTATAGTTAATTCTTTGGATGCAGAAACAAAGATATTGAATGAAAAAGTTTAAACAACACTTTTCATCAATGGACAATTATTTTTATGATAAAGAGATTGAAAAGTCAATGATTATAAAACAGAGGTAATATATAAAAATTACAGAATAATAGAATATGATTGAAAATAAAACATAGAACCTTTGATCCATCTTTGGATTAAAGGTTCTTTTTTTCGAATTCGCAGTTAGAGAAGCTGCGGTGAACCGTGTTACAAAAAATAGGAGCAAAAAATGCTTCATGTTCTACTCCCTAGGTCAATTTATCTTTGTTTATATAACTGTACTTGATACAAATAAACAAAAAAGCGAGACATAAACCAGACACCTTGGCTGGATATTTGCCGCCAAACCATTCCCACAAGGAGGCCCATGCCTCATGATAGGCTGCCACATGGGGACAACAATCGCTTGTGGATGATGAACAGTTGCTTTTTCGGCGTTCCAATATGTGTTTCGGCGGCATCAGAAGTCGTCAGGTATCAGTAAAATTACGCTCGTCATCGGAATGATGCAAAGGTTCCTTTTCTTTTTTATTTTTTATGTTATAAGACGGCTCCTTGCGGAAATCAGGACAAGGAGTGCTTCAGAAGCAGCTCCTTGCATGAAGGAAAGAGCGGTTTTTCAAGGATTTCCCACAGAATCCGTCTTATGTTTGTTGGGTGTAAACAAGGCGCTTATGTTTTTCTAATAAACTACGAAACTTTTACATCAACCTGTTCTGGTGCATCCTGTTTCTTGCTGAATTTGCTTAAAACGATTCCTAAACCTGTACCGACAAGTGACGGCACGATCCATTCTAACCCAACGGATGAAAGAGGAAGAATATCTCTTATGGTTTGAAGTGGACCCAAGTCCAAACCAAATGCGTTTAATCCGCCAATCACGGCAAATACGCCAGTAAATAACATGGCGCTTCTGTATACTTTTTTCGAATTCTTAAAGAAACGGTTAAAAAAGGTAAGGGTGATTAATACCATTGTCAATGGATACGCCGTGACAAGGAACGGCACTGATACTTTAAGTATTTGGTTTAATCCTAAGTTTGAAAGAGTGAAGCCTACTAGAGTAACGGCGAATACTACTGATTTATAACTTGCTTTTGGAATGAGATTTGAAAAATATTGGCCGCAGGCTGCTGTTAATCCCACCACTGTTGTGAAACAAGCTAACGTAAAAATGAACCCAAGCAAAGCTGTGCCGCTTTGTCCCAATAAAAGCGTTGAAGCAGAGGACAGGATATCCGCGCCGTTTTCAAACGGCCCGTTTGCAGCCATTTTTCCTCCAATCAATCCAAGACTGACGTATACTAGCGCGAGCAATACCCCTGCAATCATACCGGCTTTCAAAGTATATTCTGTTAATTTCTTACTGTCTTGCACTCCTCTTTGTTGAATGGAGGTGAGAATGACAATTCCAAAGGCCAATGCGGCTAAGGCATCCATTGTGTTATATCCTTCAATGAACCCTTTAAAAAATGCTCCGGTTTGATAGGCTTCTGATGGCGATTGAAGCGGTGCATCCAGCTTAACAAACCCAACTGCACACAAGATAACCATCGATAAAAGCAAGATCGGAGTGATCCAACGTCCCATGTATTTTTCCATTTTGGAAGGGTTTAAGCTTATCACATAGACAAGGGAAAAGAAAATAACCGTATATAAAAATAAGGACAAAGATGAGTTCTTCCACGATTCGCTAAGGAAAGGTGTAACGCTCATTTCATACGCAACAGTTGCATTTCTCGGAATGGCCAGAAATGGTCCGATACATAGATAAATAATAACCATAAAGGCTATGCTGAATACCGGATGAACACGATCCCCGATGGTTTGAACACCGCCCTTTACGAGAGAAACAGCAAACAGCACTATAAATGGCAGGCCAACGCCGGTAATAATAAATCCTGACATGGCCAGCCAGTAGGAAGTACCGGATTCAGCACCTAAGAATGGCGGGAAGATTAGGTTTCCTGCGCCAAAAAACATCGAAAACAACATCAATCCAATCGATAAGGTGTCTAATTTTTTCAAAGTAATCTCTCCTTTATTGTTTAGAATATATAAAAACCCGTCCCTACATATAGGGACGGGTTTGCGCCCGCGTTACCACCCTTATTCCGCATATGTAAAAAGTATGCGGCTCTCAATCACGTACAATCATACGCATTCCATTGTAACGGTGGACAACCCGTCAAAGCTTACTATTGTTTCAGCTTTGCATCTCAGAGATGATCTTCGGATAAGGCCTGAACATCGGCTTTCACCAAACGCCGACTCTCTGTAGATCAGGACTCCTATCTTACTCTTCTCGTCATTGATTTTTATTATTTGAAGATAATTTAGCAGAGAAAAACTGAAATGTCAATATTTTTAGAGTTTATGCTCTTTTTGTAAAGAAAGATCCTTGATCTTCGTGTGGGCACAGGAATATTCCTGCTTATAAATATCATGTGTCTATGAAAAACTAATAATTTTATAAATAATAAAATTATTCATACTAGAAAGCATTTTTCATTACACTCAACTTTTATTTTTTTATAATTTGATTAATTCTGATAGATTTACTTGACTAAAGGGGGCATGGCTAAGACTTCTACCTTGTTTAAAGTTTTCGATAAAGGAAAGTGGGAATCTGCGTCAAAGCCAATATCTCTATACGAAAGAGGGGATATACTATATGGCAAAGATAGTTATGCATATGCAGAAGAAGAATTTAAACACTCACGATAAGGTGGAGGTATACGGCTTGATCAAGAAGGAAAATGTTTATCTTGATGGTGTCGAGGTCCATCGTGTCACTTTTGAAAAGGAGGCGAAATGGTCCAAAGGTCTGAAGCCGTATGCTGCGACGGAGAGTTGTCTACTCCCTCACGTCGCCTACGTGCAGTCGGACCGTCTAAAGGTCGTCATGGATGACGGATCTGAGGAGGAGTTCTGTTCAGGAGACATCATGATGTTGCCCTCCAGGTCACGATGCATGGGCGGTTGACGACGAGGCATGCGTATTCATTGAGTTCTCGGCTGGCACGAACTACTACACGGACTAACCTTCATGATAAGAATCACAGAATGCTGGCATACACGACTGGTTGCAAACTTCGCTTGATGTGCAGTTTGGTGCTTTATTGAAAAATGAGAGACAGCGATGTTGAAGCAGCCGCATTGTGATCTGAAAAGTAGACAGTATAAAATTGGTTAAGCAGGAGGAATCAGAGCCGTTTAACCCTGATTCCTTTTCTTTTCTCGCCTTTTCCAAATTTCTATGATGGGTGGATAGTCCAATTATCTATTTAATACTTTTTCCAAATGTTTAACCGTAGGTGTTAAATTGGCAAGGAAGTAAGATTCTCTTAATCTGCGGGATGGATCGCTTTGTTGTAAGTAGCCGGCTCCTCCATGATGTAACATTGAACCATGGACCGCTTTTAAAGTGAGATAAGTAACGTTTAAACGGATTCGATAGAGCAATAGATTATGTGTAGAAAACTTATGAGGAATCGCAAAGTTTTTCCCTTTTAAATCTTTTACGCTGTGAATATTATGGGAAGTCACAACGACATTTCCATCTCTGTGTCCTAACGCCACTGCTTTTAAATCAACGCCTTGTTCTTTTGCTTTCATCGCCAATTCCACAAGCACGCTTGCTCCATCAATCCGTCCTGTATTCAGTGCATCCATCAGTTCAGGCCATGAGCCGAATTTAATGAGTTCGAGATTAAAATGCCGGGACTGGCCTTTTTCTAGTTCTTTTTCTATATATAGGGGTAGGGCGTGGGTAATCGGCAAGTATCCTATTTTAATGGTCCGCTTTCCGTTTGTGTTGGAATGAGCACTATTGGAATTACAAGCGGTTAGGCTAAAAGCTACTGTCATGATGAATAAAGAAATCATAAGTTTCCTTAATTTTTTCTTCATGAAAATATGCCTCCTTTATTATTATTGCGCTGTATAACTACACTATCTAAAGATTCGGTCAATTTTGTGTGTATAAGAGTTTATGTACAACCTTGGTTAAGATTAGTTAAATATTATAATCGATGGGAGGGGTCGGACGATGAAAATGAAATTCTTCAAGAATAATCTTTCGGTAATATTGGAAGTCGCTGTGACTTCGATCTCTAGGCCTTGGGGTGTCAATTTTTAATTCTCTATGGATTCGGCCGGGATTTGCGCTCATGATCAACACCCGATCTGATAAATATACTGCTTCGTCAATATCATGGGTCACAAGAATGATGGTTGTCTTTTCTTTATCTTGAAGACGCAAGAGTTCGTCTTGTAAATAATAACGGTTAAAAGTGTCCAGTGCGGCAAACGGTTCGTCCATTAATATTACCTGAAGAAGCAAACCATCATCCGTTCATTTCCATTGATTATAAGTTAATCACGGTAAAGATTTCGTCTTGGCGAGCGAAAGGACTCACGAAGCTCGATTTCGAACTGGCGAAAAAATATGATGAGGTTTACGACAAAATGAAATGATCAACGCAGAGTAAGAGGGGAAAGC
This sequence comes from Parageobacillus sp. G301, assembly GCF_030268025.1. Lineage (NCBI taxonomy): Bacteria > Bacillati > Bacillota > Bacilli > Caryophanales > Anoxybacillaceae > Parageobacillus > Parageobacillus sp. G301. Next base: position 803,939 of record NZ_BSDB01000001.1, on the reverse strand, counting down.
AATGCTTTTGAAATGGATTCGATGTGAAGTAGAGGAAGAGAAGAAAGCTTTGTTTTCCGCCGCGCAAGAAAAATGGCGCGATTTGAAAGGATGCCCTGGTTTTCTCGGGCAAATTGGCGGCTGGAATATTGCAAAGCCGCAAGAAGCGTGTATATTGGCGTTTTGGGAAAATCTTGATTTTTATCAATCCTTTATGAGTGATAAACATGACGAAATTTTTGAACGAAGCAGGCAAGAAGGGACGTATTACAAAACTAGTTTAATAGAAGAATTTGTTGAAAAACTTATTTCCCATGAAAAGCTAATGCCAATCGAGATACTCCATTCATCGCAGGATTTTGTATTGACTGGAATCCTAGCTTTTCTTTTCGTGTTCGTCCTGCTGGCTTGGAGGAAACAAAAAACAAATAATAGGTAAGAAAATACAGAAAATTCATTGACTTTTATGGGCAAAGAAAATATCCTAATTATAAAGTTTGAAAAGCAGAGGAGAGATGAGTGATGAGTTTAGTTCAGCAAAGAAGAGGTTATTTCGGAGAATTTGGCGGAAGCTTCGTGCCGCCAGAGTTGCAGGAAGCGCTTGATTATTTGGAGGAGCAATTTCTCAAGTACAAAGACGATCCAGCGTTTAACGATGAATTTAAGTTTTATTTAAAGGAGTATGTCGGCCGTGAAAATCCGCTTACATTTGCGGCTCGGCTCACTGAACGTTTAGGCGGGGCGAAAATCTATCTAAAGCGCGAAGATTTGAACCATACAGGTTCGCATAAAATTAATAACGTCATCGGACAGATTTTGCTTGCAAAACGAATGGGGGCGAAACGCATAATTGCCGAAACCGGGGCGGGACAACATGGTGTCGCCACCGCGACGGCTTGCGCGATGTTTGGCATTGATTGCACCATTTATATGGGCGAGGAAGATACAAGACGCCAGGCATTAAACGTGTTTCGCATGGAGCTTTTAGGCGCAAAAGTCGTTTCGGTATCAAAAGGACAGAGAAGATTAAAGGATGCCGTCGATGAAGCGTTGAATGACTTTGTTCAAAACTATAAGGATACGTTCTATTTGCTTGGTTCAGCGGTTGGACCTCATCCGTATCCAAGTATCGTTAAACATTTTCAGTCTGTTATAAGCGAAGAAAGCAAACGGCAAATTTTAGAAAAAGAAGGACGTTTGCCTGATGTCGTCATCGCTTGCGTTGGCGGTGGAAGCAACGCGATTGGCGCGTTTGCTCATTATATCGATGAACCAAGCGTGCGCCTGATTGGCGTCGAGCCGGAAAAAGCGGCGACACTTACCAAAGGTGTCCCGGCCGTGCTTCATGGGTTTAAATGCTTAGTATTGTTGGATGAAGAAGGAAATCCTCAGCCGACTTATTCGATTGCCGCCGGTCTTGACTATCCGGGAATTGGTCCTGAGCATAGCCATCTGAAAGTATCCGGACGTGCCGAATATTATACGGTGACAAATGAGGAAGTTCTTGAAGCATTCCAGCTTTTGTCGAAAACGGAAGGGATTATTCCAGCGCTTGAGAGCGCCCATGCGGTTGCTTATGCAATAAAATTGGCACCAACATTGGATAAAGATCAAATTATAATCGTTAATCTTTCAGGGCGTGGCGATAAAGACGTTGAGCAAGTGTTTCATATGTTAAAGTAAGAAATACAAACGCCGCCAAAAGCGCGGCGTTTCAACGATTTTGTCAAACGACAGAATCGTTTTTTTTATGATATATGCTGAGAAAATAATTAAGAAGAAGCCGCTTCCGTACTACTGCCAATCTAACCTAGAGATTCAACAAAATCGTTAAACTTATGAATCTGTGATTTCTGTTAACGTGTCTGGCCATCGTTTTTTAGAGACGAGCGTTTGAAGAAAACGAGGTGAGAAGAATGAAATTTTTTCTGCTTTTTGTTCTAGGAGTATTCGCTGCTCTTTTTTTCTTCGGCTTTCTGTCAAATACAACGAAAACACATAGAGAAAATAAAAGAAGAGGCAGCGAAGTGCTTCCGCCGTTTTATCATGATACTTCATCCAGCAATGATCACAACGATTACTGCGATTTCAGCGGCGATGGCGGTGGAGATAGTGGAGGGGGAGGAGGCGATTGAACGTTCATCAAATGGTATTGGTGGACCCTTGCAACACTTCGCAAGCACCATGCAACCCTTTTTTGAAATCAATTGACTTGTGAGTCAATATTTTTTATAATTGGATTGACTGGTAAGTCAATTAACACAAAGCCGCCCGAAGGAGTGGGAAGTATGAAAATTGTAGACGTCAAGAATTTGACCAAGACGTATAAAAAAAACAGGGGAATAAAAAACCTTACATTTTCCATTGAAGAAGGGGAAATTTTTGGTTTTATCGGCCCGAACGGAGCAGGCAAGAGCACAACCATTCGAACACTTTTAAATTTCATATATCCGACTAGCGGAAGTGCGACTATTTTCGGAAAGGATATCATCAAACACTCAAAAGAAATAAGACAAAACGTCGGTTATCTGCCGTCTGAAGTCCATTATTATGATGATATGAAGGTGATCGATTTATTAAAATACTCCGCTGGCTTTTACAAAAAATTTGATTCAAAGAGAATGAAAGAACTGGCAGAAAGACTTGACTTGGATCTTAATAGAAAAATTGAGGATCTTTCATTTGGAAACCGAAAAAAGGTTGGGATTGTCCAGGCGCTTTTGCATGAGCCAAAACTTCTAATTTTAGATGAACCGACAGGTGGACTCGACCCGCTAATGCAAAACACCTTTTTTGAACTTCTTGCGGAGGAAAGAGAGAAGGGGGCAACGATCATTTTCTCCTCCCATATTCTTTCTGAAGTGCAAAAAATGTGTGATCGGGTCGCTATTATTAAGGAAGGGGAGCTTATTAAAGTAGAAACGATTGAAAATCTCACAAAGAACAATTTGAAAAATATCACGATTACTTTTGACCAATCGGGACCAATCGACTTCAATCTGGAAGGAGTAGTTAAGAAAGAGGTAAACGGCAATGAAATGACACTGCTTTACAGCGGGGATATGAAGGCGCTTCTGCATAAATTAAATACTCTGCCGGTTAAGGATCTATTAATCGGAGAACCGACTCTTGAAGAAGTATTTATGCATTACTATGAAAAGTGAGGGAAGGATCGAAAATGATTTTTAAGAGAGAGTTTAAGCGAAATTTAAAATCATTGATCATTTGGAGCATCGTGCTCAGCGGGCTTATTTTATTGACGTTAAGTATTTATCCTCAGTTTGCCGAGCAGCAAAAAGAAATGACCAAACTCCTTGAGGCCTATCCGGAATCGATTAAAAAAGCGTTCGGAATGAATGAGTTAAACATGGGAGATTTGATGGGTTTTTACGGGGTAGAAATTTATATGATGACCACCCTGTTAGGAAGCATATACTCGGCAATCTTTGCATCCAATATTCTGGCCAAAGAAGAAAATGAAAAAACGATTGAATTTTTGTTGTCAAAGCCTGTCACAAGAAGCCGAATCGTAACAGAAAAACTTCTGGCCGTTTTGGTAAATATTTTGATTTTTAACGTAGTTTCAGCCGTAGCAAGCATCATTGGATTTCAATTTGCAAAAGACCCGGATGTTCCGACAGACACATTTAGTTTATTAATCGCCGCAACGATATTGCTTCATTTGACGTTCGGTGCAATTGCGTTTATGTTGTCGTCGATGATGAAAAAAACAAGAAACATCCTTTCGATCTCACTGGGGATTGTCCTAGCTGCCTACTTTATGAATGTGATGGCAGGGATATCGGAAGACTTAGAGTTCCTAAAATATATAAGCCCGTTTAAATATGTGGACGCCGCCTCCATTATTAATGATAACGAGATTGAGCCTTTGTATATCTTTATTATGGCTGCGGTTATTTTGATTAGTATCTTCGCTTCATATATGGTATATAAAAAGAAAGATATTGCAGTCTAATGAAATTAGAGGTGTTAAAATTGTATTCAGCATTTGAAAAGCAGCCTAAAGAGAAAAAAGACTTGATCATCAAAGTGGCCATCGAGGAATTTGTGAAGAATGGTTATGAAAAGACCTCTACAGATGTTATTACGAGACGGGCGGGAATTTCCAAGGGAATACTTTTTCATTATTTTAAGAGCAAGAAAAACTTATACCTTTATTTAGTGAATTATGTGAAGGACTTTCTGACGGAACTAGCAATGGAAGAAATGGAAAAAATCCAATCTGATGATTTCTTTGAAAGGATCAAAGAAATCGTCCTGTTGAAACAAAAACTAACGGTTCAGTATCTCCAAGAAACTCAGTTTATTACGGATGCCTTTACTAATCCTCCAGTGGCAGTAAAGAAGGAAATGGAAGAAATTATTAAGAAACATTACGAAGCTTATCAGGAAGATTTTTTGCTGAAGCATGTCTATATTAAAGATCTGATCCAAACGGAAAAACTTAGAGAGGATATTTCCGTGGATACCGTGATCCGCATGACCATGTTGATTGCCGAACAGCTGTCTAATAAGTATATGGCTATATACAAAAATAAGCAAATGGATGTCATGAGTGGTGTGGAGTCTTTGATAAGGGAACTGAATGAATATCTTAAGATTATTAAATATGGAATCTATAAACCAGAATAGAGTTTTTGATTTCTTTTCCCGTGGCGTTTTGCTACGGGATTTTTGCATATTATTAATGTTACACAAGTATAATTTTAAGATTTATTTAAAATTATTTAAAAATAAGACATTATCAAAGTGTATTGCACAATAGATGAATATGTTGTAATCTTTTATTTGTTTTATATAACGAAATACAACCGCTCATCTTCTTATCTAGAGAGGCGGAGGGACTGGCCCGAAGAAGTCTCGGCAGCGGACTCGTTTTCGAGTGCTGTGCCAAATCCAGCAAGCATTGTGCTTGAAAGATAAGAAGGGTTTCTTATATAGATACGTATAAGGCCTCTTCTTATGTTCAGATAAGAAGAGGCCTTTTCTCTAAGTGGAAAGCTCCTTCAAAAAAACATAAAATGAGGTGGAAAGAGTGGAGTTAAGAAAAGGCAATCTATTTGCGTTATTTCCGTTTGTGATCTTTTTAGTGTTGTTCATTGGTGCAGGCGTGGTTACAGGCGATTTTTATAAATTTCCAGTCATTGTAGCAATTTTGATTGCGGCAAGTATTTCGTTGATGATGAATCGGAAAGAGTCTTTAACGAAGAAAGTGGAAGTGTTCACAAAAGGGGCTGGAAATGCCGATGTCATGTTAATGGTCATCATTTTCTTATTAGCAGGAGCATTTTCGGAAGTAACTAAAAAAATGGGGGCTGTTGAATCAACGGTTAATTTGGCTCTTTCCGTTGTTCCGCAAAATTTATTAATAGCCGGTTTATTTGTCATTGGATGTTTTATCTCCATTTCGATGGGAACGTCCATGGGAACGATTGTAGCGTTAGCGCCGATTGGAGTCGGAATTAGTGAACAAACCGATATTTCTTTGGCATTATCTATGGCAGCTGTCATTGGCGGTGCTATGTTTGGAGATAACCTATCTTTTATCTCTGATACAACGATTGCGGCAGTTCGTACACAAAATACAAGAATGAAAGAAAAGTTTAAGGTGAACTTTTTCATTGTTTTACCAGCGGCAATCATCACCATCGTTCTTTTCTGGGCCATTACTGCTGGAGAGCAAGCGGAAATTACGAATCAATCTTTTAATTGGATGAAAATTTTACCTTACCTTGGTGTATTAATAACAGCATTAATGGGCGTTAATGTACTAGTCGTGTTAGCAGGCGGTATTTTATTAGCAGGAATCATCGGTCTTCTTGATGGAAGCTACAGTGCAATGGGCCTCATTCAAGCCATCGGTGACGGGGTCGCCGGAATGCAGGAATTGTCATTGCTTGCGATCTTAATTTCCGGTATGGTGGAAGTCATTAAACATAACGGTGGAATCGATTATTTACTTCAATTAGTAACAAGAAATGTAAAGTCAAAAAAAGGGGCACAATTCGGCATCGCGGGATTAGTGAGCTTAACAAATCTTTCAACAGCAAACAATACGATCTCCATTTTAATTGCTGGTCCACTTGCAAAAAACATTGCTGATCAATATGACATTGATCCGCGTAAATCTGCCAGCATATTGGATATTTTCTCATGCTGTTTCCAGGGGCTCATCCCATATGGTGCGCAAATGCTTGTGGCAGCAGGTGTTGCTTCCATTTCACCATTAAGTATTTTGCAGTATTCGTTCTACCCATTCTTAATTGGAGTTTGTGGCATGATCGCGATTGTGTTTGACTTTCCAAAATTAAAAACACAAAAAGAAGTAAAGGCAGACTTACAAGCGAATAAAGCGGTATAAAGGAAAGGGGCTGACTCAAAGCATCCCTTGGAGCGATGTTGAGTCAGCTTTCATTTTCACCAAATGGAGCGATTCTATTTTTTATGATCGAAAAAAGAGTATATTAGTGAATAATTTTGCAAAGTTGAAATCTTTCTTTAATAAGCTGGTTGACTTGTTCAACATTAAACATTTCTAATATAATTTATGAATATTTCACAAAAATAAATTAAGAGAAGAGAGTAATAAAAAATAGGTTCATCACCAAATTTTGTGATTTAGTGATAAAAAAGAGAAAGCATTAACGAAATCCTGGCAATAATGTCAGCGATGAAACAAACATAAGGAGGCTTCGCAAGTGCTTTCTATATCACTAGGATTGCCAGAATTCAAATTGTTAAACAAGAACTTCTTTCCTATGGTTATGCGATTCATGTGGAGAAAACAGAGACACAAGAACGTTGTCCACATTGTGGGTTTCTTACTTCCACTGTCCATGACAGACGGACACGAAAAGTACGGGATTTAGCGATTTTCCGTCAACCGGTGTACTTGTTCGTAGAGGTGAAGCGTTATCGATGCTGGAATTGTTTCCAAGTGTTTTCTGCCTCTTTCGAATCGATTCCACCAAACCAACATTACACCAATCATGTTGCGAGTACTTGTATGAACTTTGTGAAGGCTGAAAGCACCGTATCCCATATACGACATTGGAACGCATTTATTACTCCATCGCATCGAAAAAAGCAAAAGAGCGCCAAGCAGCGATGGAGGCCTCTTCTCCAGAAGGGATGGTGCTTAGCTTAGATGAAACCGCGGTAAAAAAGGGACATCAGTATGAAACCGTATTGATGGATGCCAAAGCAGGATCGGTCATGGGATTGCATGCCGACCGCCAATGTGACTCCGCCATCAACTTGTTGAATCAAAACGTCCTGTCGAAAGAAATGGTGCAAACCGTGATTCTTGACATGTGGGAACCCTATCACAAGGCGGTTCGTGCTCTGTTTCCATCTGCTTCGATTGTGATCGATAAGTACCATGTGGTTCAAAAGGTGACACAAGCCCTGGATCAAGCGAGAAGGAATTCTCCTCATTGAAAAAGGCTAGATTCCTTCTATATAAAAGGCTACTCGAATGGAGGGAACGAATCACAAGATCAAAAACATCAAACGCCGGGCATTGGCTATCGAAATCGAGAACGGTTTCGTTTGCGTGTATTTCTGGAGTGTACAGGGAACACTACAGGCAGTCAGGCTGCCTAAGCTCTCACTTCTTCCGCTATCGGTATGATAGTTGGTAGAATGGAACCTGTCAAGGAAAGCACTTGACTGTTTCCATTCTACCAACTTGGTGGTCCGTATGCGGAAGAAGGAGCCCATCGGATGAACCTGTTTCATCCAGCTAACATGTTTCTAGGATTGAGTAAATGGTGAATTACCCATTTTTTTATGTTGTTCCAACCTTCCTGTCACAATATTAGATTTGGAAAATGCGTATTGCTGAACGGCCTTTCCCTGATGGAATATCGAGAAAAGTCCATGGCATCATAATATACTCTTTTTCATTGTCTACTTGACAGGGGTATGTGCTTTAATTTTAGATTATAAAAAGTTTTGTTTCATCACCCAAAAAATTGATGGCAAAATTTGCTGTTTTTTGTTTAAGTATATATTTCAAATAGTGGATTAACCAAGTATAATTTGATTAGAATTTTCTAAATAAAATGAAAACTAAAAATATTCTTACCTACAAAAATACTTTTCTATGGACATCCGAAAAAATGATACCGCTTTCAATTGAAAATTAATCTAATGTGAGGGGGGAATGGAATTGATCAAAACATCTAATGGTGAAGAAATTTTTATTATTGATGCACACATTGCCTTATGGGATGGAAGTAAGGAGAATCAATTAAATATCCACGGAGAACAATTTATTAGTTGCTTTTATGATTATCACAAAAATCTAAGTCCGAAAGAATATTGGTGGCCTAAAGATGAGTTCGTAAAGTATTCTCCAGAAAAACTTGTGAATGATGTGTTTATTGAAGGATATGTGGATATGGCGATTTTCCAACCAGTTCTTCTAAAAGAGTTTTATAAAAATGGTTTTGGTAATTTTGATGCAAATGAGGAACTTTCAAAAAAGTACCCTAATCGTTTTATTTGCAATGGAACATTCGATCCCCGACATGGTGAACGAGGTTTAGAAAAATTAGAAGAAAATAAAGAAAAATACAACTGGCAAGGTGTCAAGTTATATACAGCTGATTGGTACGGTAATTCAAAGGGCTATAAACTATCTGATGACTGGTCAAAAAGATATCTTGAAAAATGCCAAGAGCTGGGGATAAGAAATATTCATATTCATAAGGGTCCAACGATCACTCCTTTAAATCGGGATGCATTTGACGTAGCAGATGTTGATGATGCAGCAAGTTGTTTCCCTGAACTTAACTTTATTGTAGAACACGTAGGGCTTCCAAGATTAGAAGATTTTTGTTGGATTGCTACACAAGAGAAAAATGTCTATGCAGGTTTGGCAGTTGCCATTGCTTTAATTCATACTCGACCTCGTTATTTTGCTCAAATTATTAGTGAATTGTTGTACTGGCTTGATGAAGACCGAATCATTTTTGGAAGTGATTATGCTATATGGGAACCGAAGTGGATCATTGAAAAGTTTCTTGAATTTGAACTTCCAGAAGATATACAAGAAGAAACTGGAGTTACATTTGATTTGGAAGTTAAGAAAAAGATTTTAGCAGGAAATGTAGCGAGATTGTATAACATTGATATCGAAGAGCAAAAACAAAAGTTAAAAAATTGCAAACTATCTAGACAAACAGCATAACTGATAATCCATTGAATGGGGGGTGCATCGAAGTTAATGGATGAAGAAAAGCAAGTGTATAGCATGCTTGAAAAAGTGTATGATCCTGAACTGGACCAGCCGTTAACAGAGTTGGGATTTATCGACCATGTTGTAATTAAAGACAATCATGTTGAAGTAGTCATTCGTCTTCCAACTTATTGGTGTTCTCCTAACTTTGCATACATCATGGCTGAAGATATAAGGAAATATGTGTCTGAGTTAGAATGGGTAAAAACGGTTCAAGTTCATTTACTGGATCATTGTGCATCCGATGAAATTAATCACGGAGCATCAGCAGGAAAATCATTTAGCGAAGTCTTCGGCGCTTTATCTGACGGAGACCTCGAAGAATTGCGTAAAATATTTGATATAAAAGCTTACTATGCAAGGCAAGAGAAACTTATTAAGTATCTTCTAAATAGGGGTATGACAAAGAAAGAGATCACGTCCTTATCTCTTCAAGAATTAAATGAACTGCCCCTGCCCGAAGAAGGGAAGTTGTTAAGAGAAAAGTATTTGGAGAAGAAAAAAGTATTAAATCACTCAAGTATATTGGCCATAACAACTCCAGAAGATAAACCATTGTCTGAAGAAGAGTTTTCGGATTACTTGCAAGGCGCCAAGCTGACACGGTTGAGTATGGAGTTTAATGCCCATTATTGCCGGGGATTATTAGAGACACGATATAATTTGCCTAATGCCCATGAAGGCGGTTTGGTAAAATGATTCATTATTTTAACAGTCTGCAAATAATTTAATTAATAATATAAAAGGAAAGGTGATGTAAGATGAGTAAAAATGTTCTTATTATTACTGGTGATGCTGCTGAAGCATTAGAAGTGTTTTATCCTTATTATCGTTGTATTGAAGAAAATATTAATTGTACAATTGCCTCTCCTGTTAAAAAGAAGCTTCAGACAGTTGTTCATGATTTTCTTCCTGAAATGGAGACTTTTACAGAAAAATGGGCATATAAAATCGAATCTCATGCATCAGTAGATGAGATTAATCCTGCCGACTATGATGGATTAATTATTCCAGGAGGGCGTGCGCCTGAATATATTCGTATGAATCCAAAAGTTCAGGAAATTGCTGCTCACTTTTTAAAAGAAAATAAACCTCTTGGGGTTATCTGTCATGGACAATTAGTCTTAACAACTGTAAGAGAATATATTAAAGGAAGAGAGATGACGGCTTACACTGCTTGTAGACCAGAAGTGGAAGCAGCAGGCGCTATTTATGTGGAAAAAATGCTTCATGTTGATGGAAACATTGTATCAGGGCATGCTTGGCCGGATTTACCGGGATTCATGAGAGAATTCTTTAAATTGTTGAATATAAGAGAAAAAGCTTCTGTTTAAATAATAAAAAGGCTGATGTATCCGAAATGTACCCCGAATATCAGATACTTTAAAAAGGTCCGATATTCGGGATTTTTGTTTCATTATGAAAAAAATACGTTTACAATCGAATCAAAGGTGTGAGCGGAGGAGATCAAATGAGCAAGGATTATTTTTAATGAAGTTTGTTTAATGAGGCAATTTGAGAGAATAATCAGAATGTCGAACATGTGTCCGAATGTTCGATTGCCTTATCATCTACAAGTCCAAATATTATTGTGTAAATTCCCCTTTGATAGACACCGCGGAATCGATGGCTTGACCTATTAATAGGTAAGTCCGGCAAGTCTCCCTACCGGCTACCTCACCGAACAACATTTGCCGATGTCCTCCTCATTCACTCCCGTGGCGATCAAAACAGCTCTGGAGTGCACTCGTCCATTCTCCTGGACATTTGTATAATTTGCATAAATGGTATCCACCAGTACAAACGGATATACGTGTTCATGCAAGGAATGGAAATTCCAGTCCTGGATAATCGGATCTAGCTCCTTGTACAGCTAGGAGACCATGAACTTGGAAAACGAAGTCCCGCACAACTCCTTGGTGATTTGCGTCACCTTTCGCGTAACCACCCGTTACCACCATTTCCATTCGTGTCAGTACTAGAGCTTGTTCACTCCGTTGATATCGTCTAAACAGTTCGATGGAGAACTCCCCACCTCTCATGGAATGCGCAAGGTCAACCGCTACCCGGTGGCGTCAGCACCCGTTTCGAATCGTCTTTTTGTCCTTCCGTACGCTTATAACGGCGTGCTTCAGCTATTCTTCAACTTGCGTCTTGAGAATTTGATTCGGGAATTGTTCCAACAGTTTAGATGATCCTTCACTCTGATGTTTGTGAAGCCAATCGTTCTCATTATGGATGAAATGGGATGCTTAAAACTGGCCCCGAACAGCGCACATTACTTATTTCAGGTGATCGCCCGTCGGTACGAATATGTCCTGATTATCCTAATCTCCAACAAAAGCTTTGGAGAATGGAGAAATCGTGGGAGATTCAGTTCTTGCGACGGCGATGTTAGATCGATTACTACATCATTCCATCATTTTCAACCTAAAGGAGGAAAGCTATCGATTACGGGAAAAGAGGCTCCAAGAAGAAAAACAGAAGGATCAATGAGGTCCTTCTGGGGAGTTTTAAACCGGGGATTTTGGGGAAAAAATAATCGGCCTTGATATTACACAATTATGCGGACTTAATTATTCAAAGAATTCAATAACATTAATGATATATAAAATATTACAATTCCTTCTGTTGTTTTAGGGTTAATTCCTGTTAGCTCTTTGATTTTATTTAAACGGTAGTGCAGTGTATTAATATGGATATTCATTTCCTCTGCAGTTCTTTTGATCGATTGATTATTGTTAATATAGTGTTGTAAAGTTTCGACTAGAATTTGGTCTTTTTCAATCGTATGAATCGTTCGTTTTAAAAAATCCTTTTGTATCTCTGTTGGAATATCTTCCAAGATGATTTCTAATATGAGATCCTCATAAAATACAATGCCTTTATTTTTTCGAGCTACCTTTAATGCTTTTTGTGCTTCTTTAAAAGATTTATTGATCATGTGTTTGCAAACTGTTTTTCCTACACCAATAGCTAAAGCGCTTTTGTATCTGCTTTCGAATCTTTTTTTAAAATCATTTAACTGACTGTAAAAATAATTTTGTTTATAAGAAGCATCCATCTTTTTTAATGTTAAAAAGCGCTCTTGCCCCCATCGGACAATAAAATGTTTTTCTTTCCCGAAAATAGCATAAAACAACTCTATGATTTCTTTTTGAATTCGATGAATGTCGTAATCATTTAATGTTTGTATCTCTAATTCCATGAGTGTACAAATATGAGCGTCATACACAGGAATTCCTAACATAAACCCGCGCTCTAAAAAATCTTTATCTACAGATGAAGCGTTGATCCATTCATAAAGATACGATTCTATTCCTCTTATTTCCCATTCGTTTCTTTCGGTATAATACGCTTCTTGTATAATGAGTTCTGTCATTCTTCTAATTAAGTCTGCATAAGGCTCCACTTGTTTCGGTTCGCCAGTTATTCCTATAACCCCTATTACTTTCTTATTAAACATAATGGGCATATTGATTCCTGCTTTGACGCCTTTAAGCACTCGTGCTTTGACTTGATCAATGTAAAGCTTTTGTTTGGACTTAATAACAATCATAGCTCCTTCATGAAAAGAACCAATTCTACTTTCGTCAGTAGAGGATATAATGGTCCCATTAATATCAACTAATATGATATCCTCTTTGACTACTTCCTGAACCTCTGAAATAATTTTAGAAGCTAGCTTTGGGGACAAATGCATTTCGTATCACCACCTTTTTGGTCTAAAAAACAATAAAAAAGGTATTTTTTGTATTTTAATTATATCATCATACATAGATAATATGACCTTCATTCTTTATAATAAAACGAAAATGATAAAAGTGAGGGGTTTTAATGATTACTCCTGATGTGAAGAATCGATTAATAAATATTGTGGGGGAAGAAAATTTTGAAGATTCTGAAGTAGAAAGGTTAGTATATTCATATGATGCTACTCCTAATTTTCAATCGATTCCGGACGCGGTAATTTCACCTAGAAATACAGAAGAAGTATCTAAAATACTTCAATTGTGTAATGAATATAAAATACCAATTGTTCCGCGAGGCTCGGGTACTAACTTAAGCGCTGGTACTTGTCCTGTTGAAGGGGGAATTGTTCTTCTATTTAAACATATGAACAAAATTTTAGAGATCGATGAGGAAAACTTAACCGTCACTTGTCAACCAGGAGTCATCACACTTGATTTAATCAAAGCGGTGGAACAAAAAGGCTTGTTTTACCCTCCAGACCCAAGCTCAATGAAAATATCAACAATTGGAGGTAATATAAGCGAAAATTCTGGTGGGTTAAGAGGACTTAAATATGGAGTAACTCGTGATTATGTATTGGCTTTAGAGGTAGTTCTTCCTAATGGAGAAATTGTTCGAACAGGAGGAAAACTAGCTAAAGATGTAGCAGGGTATGATTTAACGCGATTATTTGTAGGTTCTGAAGGCACTTTAGGAGTGATTACAGAAGCAACATTGAAGCTTATCCCACTACCTGAGTCAAAAAAGACAATGCTCGCTTTATTTCAAAATTTAGAAGCTGCTGCGCGTTCCGTATCGAAAATTATTGCGAATAAAGTAATCCCGGCAACCTTAGAGTTTTTAGATCAGCCTACGTTAAAAGTAGTGGAGGAATATTCACAAATCGGTCTCCCAACAGATGTGCAAGCTGTATTACTTATTGAACAAGATGGAACCCCTGAAAATGTGAATAAAGATATGAAGATCATAGAAGAAATATGCAGAAGTGAAAATGCTGTATCTGTACAAATTGCCCAGTCTGAAGAAGAAGCCGAAGCTTTACGAACAGCGAGACGTACCGCTTTGTCCGCTTTAGCCAGACTGGCACCAACAACCATTTTAGAAGATGCTACTGTTCCAAGATCAGAAATTGCAAAAATGGTCAAAGCCATTAATGAAATAGCCAAAAAATATAATGTAAAAATATGCACGTTTGGTCATGCGGGAGACGGAAACCTTCATCCTACATGTACGACAGATATTCGTAATAAAGATGAGATGGAACGAGTGGAAAAAGCTTTTGCTGAAATATTTGAAAAGGCCATTGAACTTGGAGGAACAATTACTGGAGAACATGGAGTAGGAGCCATGAAAGCGCCTTATTTAGAATGGAAATTAGGAAAATCTGGAATCAGTGTGATGAAATCGATAAAAGATGCATTAGATCCCAACAATATTATGAATCCTGGGAAATTATTCGCAAAAGATACACGAAAACGTGTGGTGATATCAAAATGATGACGGAATCAGAAAAACAAAATATTCAAAAAGCATTCAAGGAACGTATGGACGAAGATGAGCTATTAAATTGTATGAAATGCGGTTTTTGTTTACCATCTTGTCCAACATACATTGTATCTGGGTATAAAGAAAGCCAATCACCAAGAGGAAGAATTTCTTTAATGAAGGCAGTATATGATGGGGTCATTCAACCAGATGATGAATTTGAGAAGTCTTTAAACTTATGTTTAGGATGTCGTGCGTGTGAGATAGTATGTCCATCAGGTGTGAATTATGGACATTTATTAGAAGAAGCAAGAGACATAATAAACCAAAATAAAAAACATTCTTTACCTGTGCGAGCAGTTCGAAATGCGGTTTTTAAACAACTATTTCTTAAGAAAAGTAATTTAATAAACATAACTAGCTTAGTTGGATTTTATCAAAGATCTGGACTTCAAAAAGTGGCACGTAAAATAGGATTCATGAAACTATTTCATGATCATCTCAGGGAGATGGAAAAAATATTGCCTGATGTTCCTAAGAGAAAAACATTGAAACAGCGATCTGAATATATACCGCCGAAAGTGACGAAAAAAGCAACTGTTGCTTTCTTTTCCGGATGTTTAATGGATACGTTGTTTCTCGAAACTAATAACGCCACGATTCAATTATTACAAAAAGCTGGGTGTGAAATAGTTATTCCCAAAACACAAGCATGTTGCGGTGCTTTACATGGTCATAGTGGAGAAAAAGAACTAGCGAAAGAACTAGCGAAACAAAATATTGAAGCATTTGAAAAAAGCAATGTCGAATTTATTATTACAAACGCAGGTGGATGCGGTGCTTTCTTGATTGAATATGACCATTTATTAAAAGATGATCCACAATGGTCAGAGCGTGCTAAAAAATTTGTTGCAAAAATAAAAGACATTACTGCAATTTTATTTGAGCTTAATTTTCACAAAAAATATCGTCTTTCTCTCCCTGATCAAATCGTAACATATCAAGATTCTTGTCATTTAAGAAACGTCATGAAAACTTCGAAAGCTCCCAGAGAATTACTTCGTTCAATTAAAGGAGTAACATTCATAGAAATGGAAAATGCTGATAGTTGTTGCGGATCTGCAGGTATATATAACATTGTCGAACCGAAAACATCCATGAAAATTTTAGATCATAAAATGGAAAAAATGAAGGAAACAAAAGCAACGACAGTAGTAACAGCAAATCCAGGGTGTTTAATGCAAATGAAGCTTGGAATTGAAAGAGAAGGACTAAAAGATGTAAAAGCTGTTCATATTGTTGATCTATTGTTAGAAGCAACGAAATAACAAACAATAAGTAATATGTTTTATATAATTTGAAATTTGAAGTTTTGTTGTTGAAATTGTTCCAATTTTTAATACCAAGCCGTAGTCTTTGGTCCGGGAGGATTATGTGTAATGGTGAAGTCATTTCAGGTGTTTTTCTTAATTGAAAACTTCCTTTATTAGAGTTTCAAATTAAACATCAAAAAAGAAAAGCAACGAAATGTTTCGAGCGTGTATTCCGTTATTTCAAGCACCGCCAAGATATCATTACAGTTGGCAGAACATAAAGCTTTAACGATGAATGAAATGGCCAAGCGTTTCCGTTTATTCCAGACCTCATTCTAATTATTGGAAGATTTTGCTTGAGGAGTTAGCTAGTAAAGGTCAAGCGCTGCTATTTGTTTTCGTTTGATTATGCAGTCCGGCTGCTTAAGCAGCCTCATTCTCTTCGTAGAACGAGAATACCTTTTATGACTTCAAGCCGATCGATGATTCGATCGGCTTATCATATATCGAAGACTCAACGCATGAATACATTCGTTAGCGTTTCCGCTTGTGAGATGATCGAACCACAGCCAAAATGGTGGCTTCACCACGTAAACAAGTCATGATTGCTCCGCTAAAAAATAAATCTTTTTCACTTTCTCTTTAAACTGTTCAACATGAACAAATCTTGCCTCTCGTAAAACTTCTTTTCCATCGACATATAAAATCAAAACAGGTGCGGTAAATATGGAAAGGTGTCCTGCTATGTTTGGGACATCATCGGCGTTGACAAAGGCCATCTGAATTTTTGGAAATTCCGCCATGACTTTTTTCACTTTTGGCAGCAACGCATGACAAACACCGCAATTTGTTTTCGAGATGTATAAAAATGCTAAATGATGGTTGCTTACGAACTGCTCGATTTCTTCTATGGAAAATAGTTCATTCATTGCATTCAAAGTTCATTTCGTCTCCTTCCATGCTGATTTCCAACAACATTATACTACAGTAAGCTGCAAGAATTCTTATTTCTGATATACTGCAGTCATCTGCTCTGATATTGTTGAAAAGGAGGAGAGCGGCTGTTTGGTTTTTGCTATTCGATTGAACATGCATTTAACCAGTGAAAGAGCATGGGTTAGAGTAGCCTCGTAGATATGGATTTCATCGCTGTTTATTGCACGCGCCATTATGGGTAAATTTTGAGTTTTTGCTTTGCAACACTTTGATTATAGAAGAATTGTAGAATCAGAGATACAGGTGCTCACTGGCGATGCCATATACACGTTATCTTGAGGCAAGTGCTGATTGTGTGGTTCACATCGAGTTTATTCATCCGCTTGTTCTTCCTCTGTATCGGTGCGAGTGAGGAATTCGTCCGCTGATTGTTGTAACGCCGGAGAATTCGTGATAATGTCCCCCGCCTGGAAGTGGAATAGCCGGTCCGGTAACGCCTCTTATCTCATGCCTATGCCCATCATCGAAGGATGTAAATGTAAAATAACGGTGTGTATGTGGAACACCGCTTGGCGCGGGTTCTGTCACGCCAACATATTGATGTCTATGGCCCGCGTCATAAGAAGTAACCCCGGAGAATTGGTGGACATGCACAGGTCTGCCATCCCAAGTAGTAATATACAGGTTATGGGAGTGATGTGTGTCCGAATCATCGGAATGAACTAAATATCCGCTAACAGGTATCTCCATCGTTTTTCCCCTTCATTCATTTTCCGTATATCATATGATGATGGTCGTCTAGATGTTATGGGGGAGTATTGTCTGCCAAACAAAAGAAGAAAGCATAGAAAATGAATTTAAATCTATCAAAACTGATTGTCCAACTCAATCCGTTTTTTTGGCATCATACCAATTTTCAATGCTACAATATAGAAAAACAGCCGGAATGGACTAGGTCGCATGCTTTAAACACCGACAACATCCTAAGTCTATAGTCGCTTCATTCTGATGGTGAAAAATAGCAAACTAGTTCACGGATAAACCACCAACCCCTTGATATGTGGCGGAGGTGTTTTGGCGTGAATAGTCGGCGGGAGGATGTCAAAGAAATGTGGAAGCGCTTTATTTTTGAAAATGAACTAGATGAAAAGCTTTCCCCCATTGTCAAAGACTCATGGATTCGATCAAAAAAATGGAAGGTAGATCCTTTTCAGCCATATGGCCATATAAAAAAAATCGAAATAGAACGGTATAGAAATCTTATTGATTGGTCCATGCCATTAATGGAAGGACTCTATTCCATCGTAAAGGGATCCGGATTTTTAGTCATCCTTTGCAACGAAGAAGGACAGCTATTAAAATCAATTGGTGATCCCGATACACTAGAAATGGCTGCTAAAATCGGCTTTGTCGAGGGAGCTGATTGGAGCGAACAAACCATGGGCACCAATGCAATTGGAACATCCATTGTTATCGATCAGCCTGTACAAATATTTGCTGAGGAACATTATTCGCAAATATGTCAATCATGGACTTGTTCCGCAGCCCCGATTCATGATTCCAAAGGCAACATTATCGGAGTATTAAATGTCTCCGGCCCATATGAAAAGGTGCATCCTCATACGTTGGGCATGGTGGTTTCAGCAGTCAAAGCTATTGAGTATCAGTTGAAATTAAATGAAAATACGGAAAAAAATATCATGATGCAAAGGTTTCTTGAAGCGACAACCAATAATATGAAAGAGGGTATCTTAATTATTGATACAGAAGGAAAAATTATAAAAGCCAATGATCAGCTGAAGAAACTTCTTTGTCTCGATCAATCGCATCTAGAAGGGAAAAAGATCAACGAAATTTTTACAAATAAATCTATTGTTTCGAATAAGCCTGTCTATCTGCAAAACAAGGAACTCCATTTAAAAGTGAAGCCATCAGGAAATATCCATCATGTAATGATCGATAAAATCCCCATTTATAAAGACAAACGTTGGATTGGTTCGATGATCATGCTGAAAGAAATCGAAAAAGTGCGCCAATTTGTCAATTGTTTATCCGGAAATCAGGCAAAAATAACGTTTGATGATATTATCGGACAGCATCCGCATTTCATTCAAAAACTAAATGAAGCCAAACTTGCCGCAGCAACCGATTCCAACGTTTTAATATTAGGGGAAAGCGGAACGGGAAAAGAAATGTTCGCACAAGCCATCCATAACGCGAGCAAGAGAAAAAACAAACCGTTTATTGCCATCAATTGCGGCGGAATTCCTCGCGATCTTCTCGGCAGTGAACTGTTCGGCTATGTGGAAGGGGCTTTTACGGGAGCCAAAAAAGGAGGAAGCGCTGGAAAATTTGAACTTGCTGACGGCGGCACGCTCTTTTTAGATGAAATTGGTGAAATGTCTCTGGAAATGCAGGTCCTTCTTTTACGAGTCATCCAGGAAAAAGAAGTGATGCGGATCGGCGGCCATAAAGTGATACCAGTGGATGTCCGAATTATTGCAGCCACAAATAAAAATCTCCGCGAGGAAGTCCAAAAGGGAAGTTTCAGGGAAGATTTGTTCTTTCGTCTCAATGTCATGCCGATCACTCTGCCTCCTTTGCGGGAAAGAAAAGAAGATATACCGCTTCTTGTCCATCACTTTGTCGGTAAACTTTGCAAAAAATTAAACAAGCCGTTTCCAGAAATCAGACCAGACTTTTTAGAAGCTCTCATTCAGTACGACTGGCCAGGGAATATTCGGGAATTGCAAAATATACTAGAAAGAACGTTAAACCGAAATACAAAACCAATTTTATCTGCAAAAGATTTACCAGAAGAAGTGTTTCAAATGTTTCCAGGGCAAAAAAGGGAGGAGATGTCGTTACATAGGGATGAGATCAAAAAACAATCTATTATCCAGGCATTACGTTTATGTAACGGGAATATCACGAAAGCAGCCAAACATTTAGGGATTTCCAGAAGCACTTTTTATCGGCAAATGAAAAAATTTAATATTTCCTATTAAGTAAATAATTGTTTCATTTTGTATCAAATTGTATCAGCATGTCGCAACAAAGTGTTCCAAAATGGGACACTTTATTTTTTTACTAAAAAACTATTAGCAGAATCTACATCTCATAGAAAACTTCTAGATTTTTTTGATAGAACGATGAAACTGATCAATTTTATAGATTTTCTTCCTCTCATCCGCCTATGTTGGCACGTTTTTTGCACCTTAATATAGATGAAAACGTTTTATTTTTAATGAAGGAGGAGAGCAAGTTGACGACGATTTCTTTGGATCATCTTACTTGGATGTACGAAACAATGTACAAAATTCGTTATTACGAGGATAAAATGGCAGAAGCTTATGCCGAAGGAAAGAACCCTGTCTTTAATATCGGTGCAGGGCCTGTACCGGGCGAAATGCATCTGGCAACGGGACAAGAACCGGCTGCTGTCGGTATATGTGTTCATCTAAAGAAAGAAGATACGGTAACGTCTCCGCACCGTCCGCACCATCACGCGATCGCCAAAGGAGTAGATTTAAATAGAATGACCGCTGAAATCTTTGGCAAAGTGACCGGACTCGGAAAAGGCAAAGGCGGCCATATGCACTTATTTGATCCGGATGTCAAATTTTCCTGCGGGGGAATTGTCGGAGCGGGCATTCCGCATGCACTTGGGGCAGCGCTTGCCGCAAAGAAAAAAGGAACGGATTGGGTAGCGGTTGCTTTTATTGGGGAAGGAGCGGCCAATCAAGGGGCTTTCCATGAATCTTTAAATATGGCGGCACTATGGAATTTGCCTCTTATTGTCGTGATTGAAAACAATCAATACGGAATTTCGGTCCCTAAATCCGCATCTACATCGGTTCCATCCAATGATATAAGAGCTGTCGCTTATGGAATTAAAGGATATTATGTGAAAGATAATGATCCGTTCGAAATGTACCATGTTTCAAAAGAAGCAGTGGAACGAGCGAGAAAGGGAGAAGGGCCGTCGATTATTGAAATTGAAACTTACCGTTATTTAGGGCATTTCCAAGGAGATCCGGAAGTTTACAGAGATAAAAATGAAGTTACTTTACTAAGAGAAAAAGACCCAATTGTTCGCATGCGCCAAATTTTAATTAAAGAATACGGAATAGAAGAACAACAGCTGATCGAATTGGAAAATAAGGCGAAGCAAGAAGTCGAAGCTGCTTATCAATTCGCGCGCGAAAGCGATTATCCTGAACCGGAAGATGCTTTAAAAGATCTGTTTGTCTAAATCACTATAGAAAGGGGTCATCAAAATGCAAAAAACAAAGCAACGCTTATTAACAGGAAATAAAGCGATTGCAGAAGCGATTAGATTAGAAATGGAAAGAGATCCAAATGTGTTTGTCATGGGAGAGGATGTCGGTGTATATGGAGGCATATTCGGGGCAACAGAAGGATTATTTCAACAGTTCGGTCCTGAAAGGGTGATCGATACACCGATTTCTGAAACGGCATTTATCGGTGCTGCCATTGGAGCCGCTGCAGAAGGAATGCGGCCGATTGTTGAATTAATGTTCGTTGATTTCTTCGGCGTCTGTATGGACCAAATTTATAACCATATGGCAAAAATCCCGTACATGTCAGGAGGCCGGGTTAAGCTGCCAATGGTGTTGATGACAGCCGTTGGTGGAGGATACAGCGACGCTGCCCAGCATTCGCAAACATTATATGCCACTTTTGCGCACCTTCCGGGAATGAAAGTGGTAGCGCCATCCACTCCGTATGATTTAAAAGGAATGATGATTTCCGCCATCCGGGATGATAATCCAGTTGTCTTTATGTTCCATAAGACATTGCAAGGACTAGGATGGATGGATCAATTGGATGCATCCGTCGGCCATGTTCCGGAAGAAGCGTACACCGTGCCAATCGGCAAGGCAAAAGTAGTAAGAGAAGGGACAGACATTACGATTGTAGGCATCCAAATGACAACCCATCACGCTTTAGAAGCTGCGAAAAGGCTAGAACAACATGGCATTCAGGCGGAAGTCATTGATTTGCGCTCTCTCGTTCCTTTAGACCGTGAAACGATCCTTCAGTCGATTAAAAAGACGCATCGTTTGCTGGTAGTTGATGAAGATTACTTATCATACGGCATGACGGCAGAAATTGCCGCAATCGCTGCCGAAGAAGGTTTATATGATTTGGATGCACCGGTCAGAAGATTGGCCGTTCCAGACGTGCCAATTCCATACAGTCGTCCGCTTGAACAATTTGTCTTGCCAAATGCAGACAAAATTTTTAACGAAGCAATGAAACTAGTAAATGAATAAAATCGATTTTCCAATACAGGAGGTAGCCATGTTAATCGAAGTAAAATTACCTCGACTATCCGATACTCATGATGAAAGTTTGATCACCTTCTGGCACGTTTTAGAAGGTGATTCCGTAGAAAAAAACGATACGCTCGTTGAAGTTCAGACAGAAAAAGCTGTTTCGGAAATTGAAGCTCCGGAGTCAGGCGTTGTAAAAGAAATCCGGAAAAAAAGAGGCGAGACTGCGGCCGTTGGGGAAGTATTGGCCGTCATTGAAACAGCATCTTCCACAGAGGAACAACCAAAAGTGGCGCAAGAGGTTCCGGTGGAGAGAAAAGCTACTCCGCGTGTAAAAAAATTAGCCAAAGAACTTGGGGTCGATTGGCGCCTTGTCACTCCGACCGGACCTAACGGCAAAGTCACGGAAGAAGACATCCGAAACGCGGCAAAGCAAAGCGAAGATGAAAAACAACCAAACCGGTTTGTAAAAGCGGCACCATCTGTACGCAAATTTGCGAGAGAACACAATGTGAACCTTGATGAAGTGACACCAACTGGACCAAATGGAAGAATACTAAAAAGCGATGTCGAGGCTGTCATTGCCAAACGAAAATTAGAACAAACAGAAGCGGAGAAAGAAGCGGCAGCCGGCAAGGAAACAACGCAAAAAGAGACGATCACGCAAAGTCAACGAAGAATCCCGCTTACTGGCATTCGAAAAGTGATTGCAAACGCCATGGTTCATTCAAAATCGGTGATTCCGCATGTGACTCATTTTGATGAGGCCAATGTAACCAATCTTGTGGCTCATCGCCAAAGAGTAAAACCATTTGCAGATGAAGAGGGAATTAAACTTACCTATTTAGCATACGTGGTCAAAGCGTTAACAGCTGTGTTAAAAAAATATCCGATGTTAAATGCTTCATTGGACGATGAACGAGAAGAAATTATCTTAAAAGATGAATATCATATCGGCTTTGCCGCCGACACCGACCGCGGCCTTGTCGTTCCGGTGATTAAACACGCAGATCAAAAGCCATTGTTCCAAATCGCCAAAGAAATTCAAGAGCTAGCGAAAAAAGCAAGAGACGGTTCCATCAAAGCGGATGAAATGACAGGATCCACATGTACGATATCGAACATCGGATCAGCGGATGGTTCCTGGTTCACGCCGATTATTAATCATCCAGAATCATGTATTTTAGGCATCGGCAGAGTGGAGAAAAAACCTGTCGTCATCAATGATTCCATTGAAATCGCCTCGATGATGGCTTTATCACTCAGCTACGACCATCGGTTAATCGATGGCGTTTTAGCGCAAAAAGCTTTAAACGAACTGAAAAAATATTTAAGCGAACCAGATTTGTTATTTGTAATATAAAAATCTTGGCAAACAGAATGGTTTCAAGTAAAAATAGGCCCTGGGGAATTCCCCAGGGTTTTTGTTTGCTTTTCACCTTTTGAGAAGTTCAAAAGGAATTGAGAGTGCAAGACAATTATTAGCAAGAGATATAATGGAGTTAAGAAGAGTATATCCAGACATTCCTAATTCTCAACTTCGAAAATTAATTGAATTAAATAAACAATTGTATCCAGAGATGGGAAGGAGATGAGATATATGAATAAAGAAGAGTTTGTTAAACTTTTACATCAGTCAATTATAAAAGAAAATCGTAATTTTTATCGAGATATATTCAATAATACTGATATTAATGAAGTTACAGACCCCTATTGGAAAGAAGCATTGATGTTTTATTCAGAACTATCAGATAAAAATAAAGAAATATTATTTAAAATAATCGAACAAGTAGAAGTGGATGCTATATCTAATATTTTAGGGATGTTAGATGGGGTAGTATCAATAGGAGGGGAGGATATTGAGTTTAAAGTGACAATTAACGATAATAATGAACCAATTAATGGAGATTTACAAGACCTATTTTTAGAGTATGATGAAGAGAATAGGTAATAAGTTTAGAGATACGATTTTTGTATTTGCTAAAATACCATTTAAAAGTAATTTGTGAATTTGTGTTTTTGGCAAGTAGGAAATCATTATAATTAAAGAAAATTAATTATAAAAGAAATATAAGATAAAATAACACATTTTTGGGAGGATATTATGACTTTTGAAGAACTAGCAAAAAATAAACCAACAGTAGAATGGAAACAAAGAATGGATGAAGATGATGACCTTTTTACCAACGAAAATATCAATGCAACTAATGAGGTTCTTGATTCTTACATCAACAACTTAAAAAAACTTGGAGATAAGCCGACGGAGGAAAACATACTTGAATGTGTTAAAGAAGTGGTAATTAGATTAAATGAAGTAAATGACAAATATGATTATTTTATTGAAACAATGGAGAGAGAAGAACTATGTGAGTTTATTACTGAAGCTGCGCGTATAGCTGGCTTAGAATCCGAAGAAGACATAACTGAAGAATGGAGAGAATGGTAAAAGAAACCATATTACCTATTTCATAAAAGGGTGCAAGAGTCGAAGATCCAGCTGCCATAATTGGCGGCTTTTTCAATTAGTATTATTCGATTTAAATCGCCTATGTTTAGGTATCATTCCAGATTTATTAGATAAACCAATTATTCGTGATTGTTATGCTATTTGTAAAGGAAACTCATCTACACATTGTGGATATTTCCAAGTTAATTTAAAATATCTTCTTCAACTCCCATAAGAACAAAATTTCTCCTATAATCTGTGGTGCCGTGAAGTGCGGAAGGTGGCTAACGGATGCGATGCTTGAAATAAGGGGCATCGCCTTTGTTATTTAACTAACGGACAGCAATTTTGAAGAAGGAAATTATAATGGTTTAGTAAATTAACTTATTGTAGATAGAAGGTGATTAATGTTATGAAATATTCACACAAGGATTTTTCACCAAATTTGTTATCAAAGATTAAAGAAATGGAACAAGCTCTAAAAGAACATATTGAATTATTATTGGAAAAGTATAAACCTGTATTCGCAGAACAAAATTTGGATTTTGATATAGAACTTGTTATAGAAGGAGAAAATCATTTTGTTCCGGGGTACAATTCCTCTGTTGTTATGGGAATATCAAAAAAAGATGAACTACTTGATTTATATGTGCTTCCAATTTGGAAGTGTGAACGAACATTTCTTGGTTTGCCTACTTCCAGGAATATACCTGGCTGTAGGGTTGTAGGAGAATTAATTGATGAATCAATAGAAAAAGTTTTAGAGGAATTGAAGGAATATATTGAAGAAATATGGAAAGATGATGTACGTGACCATACTCTTTAACTAATGGATATGTCAGGTAAATTTAAAAGGGAAATATGGTGTTATAGAATGTTGGCCCTTTGTAGCAAAAATAACTGTTAATGAAGAGATGGTAATATGGAAAGATTTTGAACAGCCTCATAGGGGACCTGAATTTGCGGGAGGTTACTAGAATTACAATCAATTAGGCCCTTTTGTATTTGACCGAAAACAGTACGAAGAAGCTTTGAAGAAAAAATAAGCTTTTTCACTAACGGGTGCAAGGGTGAAATAAGGGAGTTGTTTGCGACAGCTCCTTTTTCTTGTTGAGTTAACGGGACCAGGATAGTTGAGGAAGAAGTGATAAAATGGAAGTTAACCATTATTTGATTGAGGTGTTATAGGAATGGATTATTCATTTGAAGATTTAGAAAATGATTTAGAAATCGGTCATGAAATACATTTTGTATATAAAGGACAAAAATATTCGATAAGTTGTAGCCATGATGGGTGGCATTTATCAGAGTTTTATAAGGATTATCAAACGTTTCGAACACATAAGGAACTGCTTGAGAATGGGACTATTAACGGAAAGTATCTAAAGGAAATATGGAATGATGTTGAGGTTACAGAAATCTTTTGATACTTTATTAATCTAACACGTGCGTTACTGCAAAAAGAACAGCTACGTTTTTTTATTCAACTAAAGAAGTAGGTTAATTGAACAAGAGGAGTGATAAACTGGCTAAGAAGTGAAGATATTGATCACTAAGGAGGTCGCTGTGATTTTAGCAAATTTATTATCAACCGAACAAGATATCAAAAAGTTAATAAGTAGTAAAAAGCTGACTGTATATGTTCGTTCTTTTTATCAAAACTCAGAGAATGAAACCTCACATGTTGTGTTAATTAACGAAAAACAAGAACCATTTTCAGTTATGAATGAACCATATGACCATCCATTTTAGGGTGAAATTGATCGAATCTCTATATGTTATGACGAGAACTATCGTGAAGAATTATTAGAATACAACTCTGAAGAAAAGAACGATTGGCGATATAGAGATGTTAATTATATTAGATTTACTGAAATTCATCATCCAAGATTGAGTGTTTATCGCGAGGAATATGAAGCATTTTCTGCTAAGGAAAAATGTAAAGAACAAATCCAAACAGATTTTGCTTTATTGCTTGAAAGTGAAAATAAGAATGTATTGATATACTGTTCGGAATTAGGTGCAACTCTTTATGTTATTGATGATGTGGAAAAAGTAAAGGAAGTTTTAGCCGGTGCCCAAAAAATAATTTAATGGTAGCCGGTGTTTTTCAACTAGCGGGGCAGATTACTGCACGAATCCAACTTATTTTGTACGTTAAAAAATGAGAACTTACGATATAATCATAGTTACAAACTAATTTACGGAGGTGTTTATTTATTAAGCAAGAGTTTTATAAAGGCAAAGATTTCTGGAAAGAAAATGGAGAGTACAGTGGGCAAATTATGTATCCAATAAGCGACGAGATAATCAAGAAAGCAGAGGATTTTTTAGGTGTAAAGTTGCCCTTGTCTTATATTGAGTTGATAAAGCAAAAGAACGGCGGCGAACTAAACTATCCATACTTTATGTTACCTGATGGACAAAAGGAAAGAATATCTTATATAGAGGGGATATGCCTTGACCCAGACGATGGGAGAAGTATTATGTCATCAAAGGAGTTATTGAAAGAAGCTCAACTTCCACAAGAATTTTTTGTATTATGGGATGATTTTCATCATTGGTTGGTATTAGATTATCGTAGTACCAAAAGTAATCCACCAATCCTTTATATTAGGGAGAATTACTCAACAGAAGAGATAACTTGGGAATTTATTGAAATAGCCTCCTCTTTTGATGACTTCTTAAATAAACTATTCCGTTTACCTCCGTTAGCCCCTAAAAAATTAAAACCGAGTTATGGACGAAAAAAATAGTTGTTTTATTCAACTAAAGGGGGGTAAATTCAAAAAGGAGTAGAGTTGTTCAACTACGGAGCAGGTTAGTTTAAGAAGAGGCATGGCACAAGAAAAGAAGGGATTAAATTTCTAATGAAAAGTTGGTTGAAATACATTGTTGTATTTTTATGGGCGGTTCTTTGGGGTTATCTAGACAATCTCTTTGAAATACCTAAAAACATTTACTATTTCCTCATATATGTTCCTGTAGGTCTTGGAGGTTTATTTTTAATTCTTTATCTTTTTGAACAAAGTGATGAAAATAAAAAATGATTCTTATTCAGCTAACGGGATTCGTTAGTTGGTTATTTGGAGGAGTGTATGAACAGAATTGAGTTTGTTGTTAAGAATAACGATGATGTAGAATTTGTGGATATATTCATAGATGGTGTAAATCTAGTGGAAATTTTAAAGGAACACGAGTCCCTTTGGACATATCCCTGTCAAGTAGACAGTGTTTAAAAAAACCCTCTCATCAGCTTCATCCATCATAGTTGATTGGGCTTTGTCAGTGTCAAGGAAATCACTTGACACTGACAGCCCATCAACTAATTGGTAGACAAGCTGATGAAGGAGCTATTCTAGTCATCCGTGATTCCTGTGTTATGCACATACCTTCTTTCTGTATTGTACAGGGCTAAGATATGTGAGTTTCTTTTGAATGCGCCTATTATTATAAAACTCGATATATTTATGAACAGCTGCTTCTAGGTCATCCATGGAGTGAAATTCCTCAAGATATATACATTCTGTTTTTAGATGGCTAAAAAAGTTTTCTATACAAGCATTGTCTAAACAGTTTGCTTTTCTGGACATACTTGGAATGATACCATGTTGTTGAAGAGCTGCGTGGTACTCATGGGATGTGTACTGGACACCTTGGTCGCTGTGTAAAATGGTTCCATTCACATCCCGTTTTTTTATTGCTTCGTCTAAGGTATCAAGAACCAGTTGAACATCATTTCTTTTACTGATTCGATACGAAATAATTTCTCTGTTAAAGAGATCGTATATAACGGATAAGTATAGACGCTGGTTGTTTAAAAGGAGATAGGTAATATCTGTCACCCATTTCTCATTTGGTTTCCTCGCTGTAAATTGTCTATTTAATACGTTCGGTACCGTAATTCTTTCCGAACCTTTTCTATATACTTGCTTTTTTCTACGAATTTTCGCCTGAAGATTCAAATTCATGATGTGCTGATTTCTTAAATCTCCCACTGTGCTGCATTTCTTCGTTTCAGCCACTTATAATAACCGCTTCTGGAAACACAGGCTATCTTACATAACAAAGAAATAGGATAGGAACGACTAAGATCATGGATGATGGAATAGAAGACGGTTTTGTCTTTGGTTTTCACCTCCTTTTCAAAGCAATAAACTTTTTTAAAAATTCATTTTCTGCTTTGAGTTTTCGATTTTCTTCTTCTACGGTTAGTGATTTCTTTCTAGTCCGTCCCCGTTTAGAGGAAATGGTTTTTCCTCTACGTTCTTTTAATCCTTCTTCTCCATACTGTTGATAGTTCTTTACCCAAATACGTACCCTTTTAGGATCTTTTATTCCCATTCTCTTGGCCACTTTTCGATAGCCTAATTGTTCATTCAAATACATCATGACTGTACGTAATTTAAATTCAAAACTATAGCTTTTGTATTTTGTATTTGATTTATCCAAAAAAATCCCTCCTGTATAGCAGTGTGTCCTTTTTCTACACTGTCTACACAAGAGGGATAGTATCAATATGTTGCTGGCATGTTCTTTATTTGCTATTAACTTCAACGTAAGAAGGAATCGGACAAGCATCTTGCTTTAAAGAACCGTACTGCGAATGTGGATCAATCTCCACATCTTTTGTGCGCGCTTCAAACCAAGATGTGATCAACGGCTGTAGAGAAGAATCGATATCTAATAACGTTGTTACGTGAACCGGGTGTGCACGATTTGTTAGTTTTACACTCATGACATCAAAAATTCGCTGTAGCAAAGAACGCTCAAATTGCAATTCAAGCAACTTTGCCCGTTTCGTTACGAGTGTTTCTACTGTAAAGACACCTGAGCGAAGCTGTACATGCGCATCTTCTAACCTAAACGCTGTATTACGGTATTCTCGAATACGATTGATATAAGTAAACACCAACACAATCGCACCAAAAACAAAGAAAATGGGTTTCCAAAATCCAATGGCAGCAACGAGGCTTGCAAAAATTGGTGGTCGAAGCCAAATCAACTTTTTTGCCTTAGGGGATGCATAATGTGTCATGCTACGCAGTTGAAATTCTGGCAGCATGATTGCTATTAATTCATGTGCTTTTTCCGTTGGTAAGTACGGGAAAAATTCATTAATGTTTTGGTCCTCACCTGGCAAAATTTCCCCTGCTGAAATAAGCTTAATTGTTGTCACACCGAGCAACTTTTGATAGCCGTTTTGTTTGTAAATGACCGCTTGTACTTTGTCTTTGCGAATGGAAAAGCTTTGCTTAGAAAGCCAGCCTTTTTGTACATAAATGCGTTCATTGTCCATTGAAATGGTATATTGATAGTAGCTATTAAACGTTTTAAAGACGCCGATACCGACAGCTGCTAATACGGCAAGTAAGACTAGCAAGATGAGCAGCCATCCTGAAAGATGAGACATAACCTTATCTACATTAATGTATTTCTCTGGATGTACATCTGACCATATATTTAAGCCAATAGGAATGATGGCTAAAAAACTGAAGGACAATAGGGAAGCTTTCAAAATATCACGAATGGTAGTGGTGAAAAGAATTTGACGTTCAGATTCATTGATAGCTTCCTCAGCATGCTGCTCTTGATTCCTATTTCGTAAAACATAATCCTCTATCTTGATGCAATCCACTTTGTTTACAAATTCCAATGTCACATCGCTAGTCGCTTCACCTGTTTCCATTGTGATCGATTGTACGCCAAATAATCGTTGCAAAACATTTGCCTTCGTTTGCACATTCTCAAATTTTTCACGCGGTATAAATTGCTCTGATTTAGAGAATAGGCCCTTATGTATATGAATGCCATCTTCGGCAAATACAACTTTAGTAAATAATGTCTCATAGATGCGAAACAGGAAACTGAATCCGAAAACCGCAATCGCACCCCATTGCACAATATTCATGAACATAGAATTACTGCCCGCATTTAGGAATAAAATGAACAGTATAAACAGATTGCTTTTGATAAGGTCTAGCAGGTCATAAAATATTTTTAGCTTGGAATAGCGAAACGTCATACTTCATCAAGCTCCTTTAAACGGGCAAGCTTCGAAATATCATCGCGGAGCTTTATA
The DNA here is from genome assembly GCF_030268025.1 of Parageobacillus sp. G301. NCBI lineage: Bacteria > Bacillati > Bacillota > Bacilli > Caryophanales > Anoxybacillaceae > Parageobacillus > Parageobacillus sp. G301. The sequence continues at coordinate 773,380 of NZ_BSDB01000001.1, read as the reverse complement.
GCAACTTCTTCCTCAATATGTGGAATGGTAACGCCACCTTGCATAGTTTTGATTTCAATTGAGCGGACACCATATTTTCGCATAATGATGCCTTGAGTAAATTCAATTGATTGTATTTTCGTCATCGGCACTACAACTTCCACTTTTGTCCAAATCCCGCTTTTAATGTATAAAAAATCATCCGTTAGCCCGTATCGAAACGTTTTATAGTATATCGGTGAACTTACAAAATACGTCCACGGAATACCAATTATAGTAATGACAAGCAGGGCGATCCAAACATACCGTAGCCAACTCCACCAGTTAAAATAATCTGTGCAAAAATAAAGTCCAGTTATAACAACAAGGGCAATGAGTGATGTAATAAGTTCGTTTAAATTTCGTACTTTCATCGCTCTAGGTGAGATTTGTTGATACTGTACTTCCATACTGTTCTCTCCTTTATGTTGGAAAACTATCCATTCAATTTCATTTACGGTAAATGATAAAAAAAGTTTCGTTTGAATAAACTGCGATTGAAATTTTTGTAAAACAGCTATTTCGAAAAATGAGAGATCTTTGAAGGAAAAAATAAGGAAATGTTTTTGGTGCTATGAGATGCATTTTTGCTCTTTACATAGCCCACAGGATATAAGTATGAGATGAAAAACAAGATTCAACAATCGGGAGATTTTTTGAAGAAAGATTGAATGATATATGACTTTTTTAGGTAAATTCATTAAAAAATTCAAGGCTCTCGTTTTTTCTAAACGTGAGCCTTGAGTCATTCTTCTGTATTTGCATTTTTTTACTTATTAATTCCAATCGCATTTATTCAATGTACGTTATTTCAGATTATCATTTAAAACGCTCTCTTCTAACACAGCAAATTTATCACCGTATACCTTGGTAATATGTTTTTCTCCCCATGCACATAAAGAGTCTAAGATATCTTTTAAACTCCACCCATATTCACTAAGTTCATATTCCACTTTTGGAGGAACTTGGTTATAAACAATACGATTAATGATTCCATCCTCTTCTAACTCACGTAATTGTTGAGTCAACATTTTTTGTGTAATGCCGGGCATAAGACGTTTTAGCTCACTTGTACGTTTTTTACCGTGTGTTAGATGGCAAAGAATCACGCATTTCCATTTTCCGCCTATCACTTCTAGTGTTGCTTCAACGGGAATATTGTACTTCTTTTTTTGCATATTTCTTCCTCCTAATCGATAGGTACTAAAAAGTATCTATAGCACTTTTAAGTATCTATATTACTTAAAAGTACGTACTTTCCTAAGTGACTTATATATATCATAATAACATTTGCCGGCCGGTTTTAACCATCCTCTTTTATTTATATAGTTTGTTTGCAGAGATTGAAACAATGATTAGGAGGCGAAAAAATGACTTTAGATAAAAAACGAAGTACATTGGCATTGCTGGCATTAGCAGTGAGTGCATTTGCCATTGGGACAACAGAATTTATTAGTGTAGGACTATTACCACTTATATCTCAAGATTTGCAGGTTTCTGTTTCAACGGCGGGGTTAACCGTTTCCTTATATGCTTTAGGGGTAACCTTTGGAGCACCTATCCTGACATCTGTGACATCTAATATGTCACGTAAATCTTTATTACTTTGGATTATGATTATTTTTATTATTGGTAATAGCATTGCTGCTAGTGCAACTAGTATTGGTGTTTTGCTAGTTGCTCGTGTGCTTTCGGCCTTTTCACATGGGGTGTTTATGTCAATTGGATCCACTATCGCAGCAAGTTTGGTACCAGAAAATCGCAGAGCTAGTGCTATTTCCATTATGTTCACAGGTCTCACCGTAGCAACTATTACGGGTGTACCTTTTGGCACATTCATTGGGCAGCAATTCGGCTGGAGGCTTGCTTTTATATTTATTGTTGTTGTCGGTATTATTGCTTTCATCGCTAACAGTATTCTTGTTCCATCGAATTTACGAAAAGGTACTCGTACTACATTTGGCGATCAGTTCAAACTTTTGACAAATGGTCGTTTATTACTTTTATTTATTATTACGGCTTTAGGATATGGAGGTACATTCGTTGTCTTTACGTATTTATCTCCACTTCTTCAAGATATCACTGGATTTCATGAGAAGACAGTTGCTGTTATTCTGCTTATCTATGGAGTTGCCATTGCGATTGGTAACGTGATGGGTGGAAAGTTGTCTAATCAAAATCCGATTGGTGCATTATTTTATATGTTTATTGTGCAAGCCATTGTGCTCTGTATCTTAACATTCACGGCTCCATTTAAAGTAGCTGCATTAATTACGATCATCTTAATGGGATTGTTAGCTTTTATGAACGTGCCGGGACTGCAAGTATATGTAGTAATGCTGGCTGAGCGTTTTGTACCGAGTGCAGTAGATGTGGCTTCTGCGATTAATATTGCAGCATTTAACGCTGGAATCGCAATTGGATCCTACCTGGGTGGTGTAATCACCGATTCGATTGGACTTATTCATACACCGTGGATAGGAGCATTAATGGTTCTAGGAGCTGTTATCTTAACAGATTGGAGTCGAGCCCTAGAGCGAAAAGATCAAAAAAAGTGTAGCGTAGAATTTAGATAAAGAAGGATAGAAATTCGAAAAACCCGACCTTTCAACATACGTTTACAGAATGCAATGGCTATCAACTATGCTTGCTTTCTTTGTTGGTAAAATTTAATCGCTAAACCAAAATTATAAAATGTTGTTTGAAGGGAGGTGGCGGATACTTACATAGACAGCAATACAGTTCGAATTTAATTTCAATTCATAACAATTAGGAGGTCCATTTATGGTCGCAAAAAATTTACAAGATACAACCACCTTGCATAACGGTGTAAAAATGCCCTGGCTTGGTATCGGGGTGTTCAAAGTAGAAGAAGGTCCCGAGTTAGTTAATGCTGTAAAAACAGCCATTAAACATGGTTATCGCAGTATTGATACAGCAGCTATTTATGGAAATGAAGTGGGGGTCGGACAAGGTATCCGTGAAGGGATGAAAGAAGCTGGTATTTCCAGAGAAGATCTATTTGTGACATCGAAAGTTTGGAATACCGATTTAGGATACGAATCTACAATCGCAGCCTATGAAACGAGCTTAAATAAACTTGGTTTAGAGTATCTAGATTTATACCTCATTCACTGGCCTGTAGAAGGTAAGTATAAAGACGCATGGAGAGCATTAGAGACTCTTTATAAAGAAGGACGAGTAAAAGCTATTGGAGTAAGTAATTTTCAAATCCATCATCTTGAAGACTTGATGAAAGAAGCAGAAATTAAACCAATGGTGAACCAAGTGGAATACCATCCACGTTTAACCCAAAAAGAACTTCAGTCGTTTTGTCAGAAACATGGGATTCAGCTAGAAGCTTGGTCTCCATTAATGCAAGGTCAATTACTAAATAATGAGGTTTTACAAGAGATCGCAAATAAGTATAACAAATCTGTTGCTCAAGTCATTTTACGTTGGGACTTGCAAAACGGCGTTGTAACCATTCCAAAAACGACAAAAGAACATCGCATTGTTGAAAACGCATCGGTATTTGATTTTGAGTTAACGGAAGAAGATATGGAGCGGATTGATGGCCTGAATCAGAATCATCGAGTCGGTCCAGACCCAGATAATTTTGACTTTTAATAGAAAGCAGACGGGTATGGATATATTCCAACATCTATATCTTTTTTTATAAAAAAGAAAGATGAGGCTTGGTATTATCCCCTACAGGTAGAAAGTAAAAAAGAGAACATTTGATATGATGTTCTTAGGAGTCTATCTGGGAGGGGATTTTTTATGGCTAAAGGGCAGTTCATAATCAGCTAACTCAGGAACCTATTTCGATTCTCTTTCGATCTAATATTTCTCATGTCGAATTAATCCAATAAGATATTCAAGAATTTCCTTACGGTTGTTAGTAGAATCCATCTTATTACGCCCTCCAGTATTTTTAATGTGCTTAGAAAGCTTGTCACATCAACCTTTAGAGATTTTTGTTGGTGTCATAAGTGGTGCCGAATTTGGTGTTTAAAATGGTGCCATTCGATAAATTCTGTATAACCTAACTAATTAGTGATGGAGATTACCGGCGTCGGTTCTGATGCCATCCATGAGCTCAAAGATGAGCTGATTCATTGGCTCGCCCGTTATGAAGAAAAGCTAAATGAAGCGAAGGAATTGCTGTATCGAACAGCCGCGGCGATGCACCAGGCAGACCAAACGCTTGCCGACAACATGATAGAATTTGGCTTAGAGCTTCTTGGCTGGTATGACTTGCAGCGATTGTTTGGAGAATACGATCCGATCACCGGAGAACGGATTTCGGCAGGAGACCGCTGGCTGGCGGGAGGAATGTTATTGTTGTCCGTCTTTCCTCCAGCCAAAGGAGCAGGCGTTGCCGGCAAAGCGGGGATCAAAGGAGCGAAAGCGGCGGGAGCAGCAGCGGATGTTTCGAAATTGGTCTCGCAAACGAAACATGTTCTCCGTTATGATAAAATCATGCCTGCCCTTCAAGCGGCGTATCTCCAAGTGGTAAAAGCGCCGATTACCCAAACGATCCGTGTTCGTTCAAAAGGCAATGGGAGAGCCTTCTCGAAAATGTTGGCTTTGTCCTGCAGGGACCGCAGCCAGCCTTGGCAGGAATCGGTCCGGCCCGCGGTGAATGGATGAGCAGAGTCGAGAGGAAAGCAAAAGAAACGATGATGAACATAATTGGAAAAACTGGGGATGAGGTGATTGGTAAGAGTAAGTGGCAATACAAAGAATTCCAAAATAAACATGGAGGTTAAATATTTTATCAAAAAATCGCATATACAATTATTGAAACAATACTAGAGGAATGGTCAAAGGTTTTTGTGTATGGTGAAATCACAGAGGATGTTTGGACGGCGTTCTTTTTTTATTATCCGGCTAATGGAAGTACTCCAATTTATAGCCACGATATTCCAAAGTCGGGTGTTGGAAAACTCATTTGAGCAATTTTTATTGTTAGTGCATGCCTGAAATTTGCCGAAAGAGAAATAGGAGCAATTTACAAGATATTTACCCTATCTTCGCGATAAATAAAGAAAATGTTAGATTGTTGCTGGGATGGTCGCAATGTGCAGATAATCCCTGAAAATAAAATAAGTAGGTATCAACGCAATGAAAAACTTGAAAAAGAAACTCCTGGGCTACAAAGATAAACGAAAATCACGAATATGAGTTGTATACCATATTCATCTTATCTGCAATCAACAAAGAAGGTTTCCTAAAAGTGATTGCTTTTGGGACACCTTCTTTTATTTAATAGCTCATCCTCCTCACCGACTTCTTCAATAAGAGCGAATCTTCTTCGATACTGCCACGGCAATCCTAAGAAGTAGAAGTTGCCTCTCCTTTGGTGAAGGGGTTATCCTCTATGGTCTAAACCATTCGGAATTTGAATCCATCTATAATCCAGTTGCCCATTTTCCTTGCCAACAATGGCAAACATGGGAATGTACAAATATTGTAACAAACTTTTCATGCGAAAAAAGCGAACAAGATTATAATGAACTTGTAAAAACATTATGGCAAGAAAATAAAGTTTGGTGATGAAAATGCATGGAAATGGATATCCACATCAAATCGGGAATTCCTACAGGCAAGGGAAGGAGGATATAGATTATAATGAAAACCCGTTTATCGTCATTTGGGAAGTAACAAGAGCATGTCAGCTTAAATGCGTTCACTGCCGCGCCGATGCGCAGCCTGTTCCGGATCCAAGGGAATTAACCCATGAAGAAGGCATCAAGCTGATCGATGAGATTTACGAAATGAATAATCCGATGCTTGTTTTCACCGGCGGCGATTGCATGATGCGGGAAGACCTTTTTGAACTGGCGGATTATGCCATTAAAAAAGGGATGCGCGTCTCCATCACACCAAGCGCCACCCCGAATGTGACGAAAGAAAAAATGGAGAAGGCTAAACAAGTGGGACTTTCGCGCTGGGCTTTTAGTCTTGACGGGCCAACACCGGAAATTCACGACCGTTTCCGCGGAACACCTGGCTCATTTGAACTTACAATCGAAAAAATAAAATATTTAAACGAATTGAACATGCCGCTGCAAATTAACACGGTAATTTCAAGTTACAATTATGACCATCTAGAAGAAATGGCAAAATTGGTCGCTGATTTGAAAGCGGTCATGTGGTACATCTTTCTGCTTGTTCCAACCGGAAGAGGGCAGATCAATGACTGCATTACCCCCGCTGAGCACGAAAAAGTGTTTCGTTGGCTATATGAACTAAGCAAAACAGCGCCATATGATATTAAAACAACCGCGGCACAGCATTATAGACGTGTAGTTCTTCAGCAAAAAATGCGCGAACATAAAATTAAATACGGTGAAATTCGTTATGAGGATACGATTACAACCGATACAGCCTCAATGATCGATGGTTTGAAGCGTGCTCCTAAAGGCGTTAACGATGGAAATGGATTTGTATTCGTTTCTCACATTGGCGATGTCATGCCAAGCGGCCTGCTTCCGATTGTATGCGGAAACGTTCGCGAAACCCCGCTTTCGAAAATTTATCGAGAGTCAAAGGTATTTAAAGACTTGCGCCAGCCTGACAAGTACAAAGGAAAATGCGGTGTTTGCGAATTTCGTTATATTTGTGGCGGTTCCCGCTCCAGAGCGTACGCAGTTACAGGAGATTATATGGAAAGCGAACCATTCTGTGTGTATATCCCGCTGGCAATGAGGAAGAAGGAAAATGCGCCGCTGAGCTAACCATTTTTTCGGTCATTTTCAGGGCGCTCTTTTCTAATGTGTTGCTTGTTCAGAAAAGATCGTGCTCTTATAAAGGCAATTTTTCGTATTTTCCCCATAGAAAAATCCCCTCCATAGTAGACAGATGAATGGGCTTTCTTTTTTCTGTCTACTATAAGGGGATCATATCAAATACTCTGGCTCTTTTATTTTCCTTTTTCTTCAATCCAAAACTTTCTCCACATTCACCCTCCCCGAAAAGAAAGTCGCTCCATTGCCCATATCGGCAACTCGGTCAGGAGTAAGAGAATTTACCAGATGTTTCGTACCTGGGGCATCGGCCCAGAGACCTTGAGTGACAACGACACCTGGAAGTACGTCTTCTCCAATAGAAACCTTCAATACACATTCTCCTCGATTGTTCCACACTCGGACTTGATCCCCATCCTTGATCCCCTTCGATAAAGCATCTTTGATATTCATATGCAAACGTGGTTCTTTTTCAAAAGAAATGTGTTTTTCATTATTAGAAAAGGTTGTGTTTAAAAAATTATGGTTAGGACCAGGCACAAACAAAAATGGAAAGTCTCCATCGTTAACAAGTGGCGTATAGGTTGGCAAAGGAGGGTAGCCATCTTGTTCCATCTTCCTTGAATAAAGTTCAATTTTTCCGCTAGGTGTTGGCAGTTTTCCTGGCAACAATGGTTTTACATTTGCTTTTACATACTGCTTTTTAACCAATGTTTCATAATCGATTCCTTCAAGGTAAGGATTGTTTGGGTTATCTAGAGCTTGCGAAATCATTTCAGCTTCTGTCTCATATAAACATGGATCCTCGAAACCCATTTTTTTCGCAAGCAATTGGAACACTTCGACATTTGATTTGGACTCTCCATATCGTTCAATAACTGGCTGCTGAATTTGAACATAATGGTGCCAGTATGATGTATAAAGATCCGTATTTTCGAATGAAGATGTTGCAGGAAGTACAATATCTGCGTATTTTGCTGTTTCTGTCAAAAATAAGTCATGCACGACGACAAAGAGATCTTCCCTTGCCAGACCTTTTCTTACTTTATTGCTATTCGGTGCAACAACCGCAGGGTTTGTCCCGTACACAAATAATGATTTTATCGGTGGGTCTAATTCCAATAATGCTTGGCCGAGCAGATTCATGTTTATGATTCGTGTATTTTTATTTTGCAACAAATCCGGGCGTTGCAAGCTCCTTGTATTAAGGGCCAAATAACCACTATTTGATTTGATGGCACCGCCGCCTTTTACAAGCCATTGTCCTGTCAGGGCAGGAAGACAAGCAATGGTACGAATACACATGCCCCCATTGTCATGATGCTGAAGACCATTGCCGATTCGAATAAAGGAAGGTGTGATTTGGCCATACATTCTGGCCAGTTTATAAATATCTTCAACGGGAACACCTGTTATTCCAGAAACAGTGATGGGATCGTACTGGACAACATGCTCACGCAACTCTTCATGTCCGACTGTATACTTCTTCAAGAAATCGTTGTCTACCATGTTTTCGGCAAATAAAATATGCATCATGCCCAGTGCAAGAGCAGCATCGGTACCCGGCAATATTGGAATGAACCAATCTGCGAATTGGCCGGTTTGATTTTTATGTACATCAATGACAATAATCTTTGCTCCATTCTTTCTAGCTTTTTGCGCAAGCACAACTTGATGCATGTTTGTGCTTACAGCATTGATTCCCCAGAAGATGATTAATTTTGAATGAATAGTATCTTCAGGGTCTATTCCAAAGCCGCCTCCCATTGTATATTTAAGGCCTTCCGAGCCAGCTGACGAACAAATTGACCGATCTAGCAGGGAGGCGCCCAATCGATGAAAAAACCGCCGGTCCATTCCTTCAGCGCTGAGCCTTCCCATGTTGCCATAAAAGCTATACGGAAGAATGCTTTCAGGCCCATCTGTTTCAATCAGCTCTTTCCATTTGGAAGTAATTGTCTCAATCGCTTCGTCCCAGCTTATCCGTTCAAATTTCCCTTCTCCTTTAGCTCCCGTACGTTTCATTGGATATTTTAAGCGCTTTGGATCGTAGATTCGTTCAGTCATATTCCGTACTTTATTGCATATATTTCCCTTTGTCACAGGATGATTCGGATCTCCCTGTATTTTTACAATTTTTCCATCTTGTTTATGTACCAGTAACCCACATTGATCAGGGCAATCCAGAGGACAAACCGATGGAAATACACCTGTTGGCTGCTTTACAAATGAATGCATATATAGGCTCCTTTCATAATCTGGTTATATCATAATACTATTTTGTTAATTTAAAAACTCTTGTCTCCATAAAGACAAACACCTCCATCAATCGAATGAAGTTATACTTCGATTCAGGAGGTGTTTTTTCCTTGTCCCATTTTACTAAGGCTTACTATTCAATCTGAGTTTTTTAATGCTAATAACAAGATATTGCCATAAATAATAACTAGGAATGGCTGTGTTTTTTAGAAATACAACCCACAAGACCTATAATGTCCAAATTTTAGAGATTTTGCACCAGACTCTTTTTTCCTTTATATTCACTGTTTTTTTCTCTTCCGTTTCTGTTCAAAAAAGAAAATGTGGCAAGCAGTACTAATATGATAAGGCAAACGGTAGAACCGATGATATTATCTTTATTAAATAGAAAAGAGATGAAAATGATCAATAAAGATGTGGTTGCCAAAATAGTTGTGTATGGGAACCATTTTACTTGGAAGAACGGTTTCTCTTTATAATGGGAGCGGAGCTTTAGTTGTGCCAAGCAAATGCTCATCCATACTAAAAGAACCGTAAAACCAGGTATCGTCATTAAATAGCTGATGACTTGATCTGGAGTCATATAGGCGAAAAATACCCCAATCAATATACATATGGTGACGATAAAAATACCGTTTATCGGTATTCCTTGTTTGGAAATCTTTAATAACCTTTTTGGAGCTTCACCGTTTTGAGCCATGGAATATAACATTCTCGAAGTTGCATAGATCCCCGTGTTTGCTGCTGATAAAACGGCTGTTAAAAGAACAAAATTCATGATATGTGCTGCTCCAGGCAGCCCTGTGATGCTCAATACTTGAACAAATGGACTGTCTTCCCCCGAAACTTTGTTCCATGGCATTAAACCACATATAATAAGAATAGGAAGAATATAAAAAAGAATGACTCTCCATACGGTTCCCTTGATTACTTTTGGCAATACCTTCTCTGCGTCTTTTGTTTCTGTAACAGTAACACCAATCAATTCTGCCCCGCCATATGAAAAGATGACGACTAAAAAGGCGCTCAGCATTCCTTCGATTCCATGTGGAAAGAACCCACCGTGTTCCGTATAGTTAGACAAAGGATTGTCAATAGCACTTGGAATGATTCCTACTAAAATACAAAAACCTAAAATAATAAAAGCGGTTAATGCGATAATTTTGATTCCTGCGAACCAAAACTCAATCTCCCCATAGTACTTTACATGAAACAAGTTAATTCCGACGATCAAGACGGTACAAAGGAAACTTAAAAGCCATAAAGGTATGGATGGAAACCAATATTTTAGGAAGCTTCCCGCCGCTAAAATTTCGACAATGGTGACAATCGTCCAGTTGATCCAATAAAGCCATCCTACGATAAAGGATGTATGAAATCCAAACGCTTTATATACAAGATGCTGAACGTTTAAGTTGGGGTAGACAATGGCCATCTCCGCCAATGCCGCCATCACAATAAATAATAATAAACCTCCTAATAAGTAAGCAAAAACGACACTTGGCCCCGCTATATTTAACGTATCTGAACTTCCTTTAAAAATACCCGTTCCAATCATGCCTGCTAGAGCAATAAACTGAACATGTCTAGGCAATAAACCTTTCTTTAAATCTTGATGATTTTTTTCCATGTTTGTCCTGCCTTTCTGTCGCGATATTTTATTTACAAACAATGATAGAGTTCTAAAACTGAAATAAACATGCTAGAAAGAAAAGGTAAAATAATGACCAAAGATTGTTAAGACAAAGGTTGTTTTTTCATTTTAATATATTCCTTTTCGAAACTTTTTCACTTAAACGCTTCTACGCTTCTATGCTTTTATGCTTTTGTGCAGTTAAGTATAAAATATATGTTTTTAAAATATAATAATGTCCTTTTGTTTGTCAAGAGTATGTCCCAAACTCATTGTTATACAATTAATCTTATATATTTGTAGAAGGCTTTTTCTATATATGGTTTTACACTGATATGTAATGTTGGTCGACCGTTTCTGGCTACAAAATGCGAGGGGGCAAACGGTATGCGGTGAAAGATGAAGAAGTGTAATTCCTTTTATAAGATGTGGAAGATTGGAATTTGGCGGGAAAGAGATGGATTGCAAGAAAGTGCCGCTTTTAAGACTATTTGCAAGGAAGCGAATTCGTGCGGGAAATAGCGGCAATTTGATAAAAAATGATTTTTTAGGAAATACTGATGAAAACAAAAACTGGAGGAAAAACAGGCATGCCATGGATCGAAGGGCGCATTATTTCCGGTGAATATGACAATGAAATGAACGTTTTTACCATCCAAAAGTTCAAACAGTTTTTTGTTGAATCTGTCCTCCAACCACATCAGCTGCAGCATCTGTCAGACTATCTGAAAAATCATCAAAATGAGGAAGAAGGACAGCTACTCATTCTTTACGATCAAATGCCTGTGAAATTGTCACAAGAAGAAATAAAGCAGTTCATAGCGGATTTAGATGAAATTCAGTCTCGCTGTAAAGGTTTTTCATAAAAAATGCACAAAAATACATCCAAACTACAGATATTTTGGCAGGATATCTGGATGAACGAAATCAATCCCTTGCTAACGGAATTAAAATCGATTGATTGAAATAGTTAAAAACCCCATCGGAACCATTCGATGGGGCTTTCTACCACACGAAGACACTCCTCTTTTTCGAAACTTTGTACATGCTTGAAAAATGAATTTATTAATACGTGTTAGAGAAGCAAGATCATGCTTGGAAAAGAACTACTAATATCTTAGTTATATTAAAACAACTATTATTGAATTTGCAACGATTATTTTTTTAGTAAACGGTTACAAATGGAATTGTTGACATTTATTTTAACATTTCCATCGATATGTTGAAAAATAGGTGGGAAGGGCGTATGTTATATATCGTAAAGAATGTGAAAAAAATCACAAAATAGAATGAAAGAGAAGTGTCGGAGAGATGGAAGCAGTTCAAAAATGTAAAGAGTTGGCTGTAAAAAAACGAACAATTCTCGATCGTTCCCTTGTTCAATATGTGATGCGGGCTGCTTTGGCAGGGGTGTACATCGGATTTGCACTTGTTCTTTGTTTTCGTGTAGGTGAATTTTTCCGTGAAGCGAATTCTCCTGCTACTTATTTAGTAAGCGGTATTTTTTTCGGAATCGCCTTAGTATTAATTATGTACGGTGGCGCAGAACTATTTACTGGTAATACGATGTATTTTACAATCAGTACTTTGCACAAAGAAACGACAATCAAAGATACGTTGCGGAATTGGCTTGCATGTTATAGCGGTAATTTATTAGGTGCTGTATTTTTCGCTTTTCTTATTTCGCAATCCGGTGTTTTTGATCATATTCCGCGAGGCCATTTATTATTTCTTATGGCGGCGAAAAAAATGCACGCAACAACGATGCAGCTCTTTTTTAAAGGAATTCTCTGTAACTGGCTTGTTTGTTTAGCGATTTTTATTCCCATGCAAATGAAAGAGGATATGGCAAAAGTATTTTCGATGATTCTTATTGTTTTTATCTTTTTTGCTTCTGGATACGAACACTCCATTGCCAATTTCGTCCTCTTTTCAATTGCATTAGCAGTCCCGCATCCAGCGACGATCGACTTAGCAGGAGTGGTGCATAACATTATTCCTGTTACACTAGGCAATATTGTCGGCGGTGCCCTGTTTATGGGAGCGTTGTATACATATTTGACATCTCAAAAAGAAGGTCACGTTTCAGCAAAACGGTCAGTTGGATACTTGTTTCATAAAGAGAAAATTTTGAATAAATGATGAAATGCCAGCCCACACTCAAACTATTTTGTTCAAATTGATGAATGACGATTGAAAATATGAAAAAAGAAAATTTCTAATCTTCTGGAATTGACTTCGTAAAAAACGGTTTCAACATCCATGAAAATGGAAAAATTGAATTGTCCATCGGTATTCATAATGGGAAACTTGAAAAACTGATGTTGCTTACTATTCCGTCGAAAAGGCTTCCGATGGGTTCATCCGAGTAGGGGGGAAGGAGTCCTTCTTCTTCGTCGAAGCTTCTTTGATGAATTTAGTAAAAACTCCCACCTTCAAACGGAGTGTAGGTGGGAGAGGTTCATGAATAACCTTAAATCAGATAGGGTGTTCTCAAAATCAGGGGGGAATCCGGTAAAGGAGGGGCAGTTTCGCTAGGCATTACACGTTTAATAACAAAATTGGAAATCATGTTCACCGTTTGGAAGTGTGTTTTTTAGTCACTGCATATGGTTTCCAAGACGGGCGGATTTGTTGGCGTACATTTGCATTTTGGCGTACATTTGCGTTTATGAATGGATTATGCGTTTTGCAACATGTTCGGCGTACGGAGCATACTTTCAAGTTATCAATGCCCGTTTGGTTACTATTACCAGTTATTCTGATTCTTGTAATTCTATTGGAGCCCACGTTAACGCCTAAAGGGTCCCAATTATCAAAAAGAGGAGGAACAAAATTGGCTGGACCTACTACACTTGCAATCAAATTGTTATTTGCATCAAATGCTTCTAGAGTAACATTTACAGCGGAAGCATAAAAGAAGCTAACAGAAGCGACTGCGGGCTGAAACGTAATCTCACGAGTGGTACCACCTATCCAAAATGCTATTGTATCAGGAGAAGGCCAATTTCCAACATTCCCTCCCTCTAGAAAAAGCCAACCGGGAAACGATGCCAATGTTACACACAAAGGGATTGGCGGAATTGGAGTTAAATTTTCTCCACCTTCAAACGTAGTAAGACCACATCTATTGTTACAACTACACCCCCCATTGTCACAAATGACTTCTACAGGGGTGTTCGGAGGATTTTGCTTCACGGTGACTAGGGAAGAATCCCCTCCTGTAAGAGTAAATTCCATAAAATAACCCTCCTTTTTGATGCTTTCCATTTAGCCAAGCTACTATATATTAAACGTTTTTTTACTGAGAGGTGCCTTTTTATCAATAATTAGGCTCGAAAACCTGGGGATGGACATGAGGTTCAATTTGAACAATGAATATGCATGGTCTTACGAAACAGAAGTCTTATTCCGATTTTTAGGTTATATTCTCGTTTTTTCTTGGCAAGTAATCTACGATGGTGGTCTACTGGCAGATACAGTAGACCATTTTTTATTTAGTTTTAAATAAGCGTACTTAGGTCCCAAAAATCAAATGTTCAGAACATTTCGGCAGATGTTGTGCTTCATTCATTTTCAGATGGGAAATGGCACAAACCTTTCTCATCTGATTGCCGTATCATATCTTAAAATCTGTTTAATGCCGGGTCGTATAAATAGGCTCCCGCCCAATATACAGTAACCACATCACAATCACATGTATACAATATTACACACAGAAAATGGAGAAGAGAGGAGACATATATGAAATGGCTTTATCTAAACGAGCTTGTTGCTCATATTGGTGGGGCATTGGTGCAAGGAGAGGGAAATCCTCTCATTAAAAATGTGGTCACGAAACGCTACAAGGTAGATAATCATACACTGCTCATTGATTTATATACAAAAAGAAAAATCCGCTCCAAGCTGTTTCAAAAATATAAGCCTATTGTCGTTGTAACGGAAAAACCACAAGACTTTAACCATCTTGGCGATGACGTGATTGTCATAAAAGTAGAAGATGTAGATGAGGCTTATTGGAAGTTTATTGATTATTACCGCAGCCTTTTTGATATCCCCATTATAGGGGTGACAGGAACCTGCGGTAAAACGACAACAAAAGAAATGATTAAACACATTCTTGAAAAACATTATAAAGTCCAATCCACTTATAAGAGTTTCAACGGTGGTCATCGCAATCACCGTTATCTTCTTGGGATTGATGAGACAACAGGAGCAGCCGTGATTGAAATGGGAGTAGACTCCCCTGGGGATATCATTTTTTATATAAAATATTTTCGTCCTCAGATAAGGATTTTGTTAAACATTGACGTATATCATCTGGTGGGATGTAAAACTCCGGAACGTTATCTCGAGGCAAAAGCGGAAATCCTGCATGATTTGGATCCGGTGAACGGCACCCTCATCTTAAATGCGGATGACGAGAACATCAAAAAAATTGATGTGAGTAAATTTCGAAACATCATTCTCTATTTCGGCTTCAGCGACGGATGCGACTTTCAAGCAACGGATGTCTCCTATGACCGAGGAGGTATGAAGTTTAATCTCCGTCATCAAAATCAAACTTATCCAGTCTTTGTGCCAGGGTATGGCAAACATAACGTGTATAATGCTCTTGCCGCCATCGCAGCGACGTGGAGTGCAGGGATGGATATAAAGGAAGCATGCGAGCGATTGGCGTCGTTCAACCAAGTGATTGAACATTTGGAGTTTCGTTCCGGGCTGGGTGGTTGCACCGTCATTGACGATACGTGGAATGTAACTCCTCTTTCGATGGCAAACGCTCTTCAAGTAATGAAAGAAGTTGCCGGTTCCAAAACCAAAATTGCTCTTTTAGGATATATGCCCCAGTTAGGGGATGGAGATTATGCACAGCAAGAGTATGCCAAGATGGGAGAGAAAGTAATCAAAACACAAGTGGATTTTCTTATTGTGGTGGGTGATGAAGCGAAGGAAATCGGAAGGAAAGCCTTAGAGCTCGGAATGGATCCAAGTAAAGTTTATTTTTCTAACAGCGGAACGGAAATCTATGAGATCCTTCACCCCCTTTTAAATGAGGAAGCGATCGTGCTTCTCAAGATCCCTCACCGTGTCATGGTTCAGGACTCATTTAAAGAACTGAAGGCAAAAATCATCGTTTAATGAATGGAGGGGAGGATGCGCATGAAAAGTTTATATCTCCAAGAAATTCTTGCGGAGATAGGTGGTACTGTCATACAAGGATCCGGCAATCCCTTGATACAAGATGTCACCTATCGACCCAAAAAAATTAAAGACCAGACGATGCTGTTTTACCGTTACAACGATATGAAAATTGACAAGAAATTGTTTCAAAAGTATAAATCTGTCGTTGTTGTTACAGATAATCCTGATTATTTCCAAAATATAGGCAAGGATGTCATTATTATTAAAGTACCAAATATAGAGGAAGCCTATTGGAAGTTTGTTAACTATTATCGTCATCTTTTTCAGATACCGGTTATCGGCATCACTGGTACCTGTGGCAAGACAACGACCAAAGAAATGGTAAAACATATATTAAGAAAATATTATAAAGTCCACTCCACCTTTCTCAGCAATAATCAAAGATCCCTTAATTTAAAGTATTTGCTCGGTATTGATGATGAAACGCAAGCAGCTGTCTTTGAAATGCCTGTTGCTTCCCCAGGTTATTTGGCCAACACCATCCAATATTTCCAACCCCCAATCAGAGTCTTGTTAAACATTGATGTCTACCATTTAAAGGATTGCAAAACACCGGAAGCCTATATGAAGGCAAAAGCCGAAATCATAAACGGATTAGATCCGAAGACAGGGATTATCATCTTAAACGCTGATGACAGCAACATAAAAAAGGTTCTCGATGTAAGCGGATTTCAACGGGTCATCTATTTTGGCTTCAGTGACGAATGCCATTTTCAAGCAAAAGATGTCCGCTACGTGGATGGAGGAACGCAGTTCACTCTAAAGCACCAAGATCAAACTTACCAAGTTTTTGTACCGGGTTACGGCAAGCCTAATGTATACAACGCCCTTGCTTCTATCGCAGCCGCATCCAGCGCAGGCATGAGTGTACAGGAATGTTGCGAACGACTGGCATCGTTTGAACAGATGAAAGAACATCTGCAATTCCGCCAAGGAGCGGGTGGATGCACCATCATTGACGATACATGGAATGCGGCTCCTCTTTCCATGGCATCCGCACTTGAAGTGCTTCAAGAAACCTCCGGATCGAAAACGAAGATTGCACTTTTGGGATATATGCCTCAGCTTGGGGAAAGCGAATTTGCAAGGCAACAATACGCGAGGATAGGCGAAAAAGTAGTAGAAACAAAGGTTGACCACTTGTTTGTCGTAGGGGATGAAGCCCGGGAAATCGGAAGAAAAGCAATCGAGCTTGGAATGGATCCAAGCAACGTTCATTTTTGCAGCAGTGGAACGGAAATCTATCAAATCCTTAAGCCTTTTTTAAACCAGAACTCTGTCGTGCTTCTCAAGATTCCTCACCGCGTCATGGTTCAGGACTCCTTCCAAAAGTTAAAACAGGCAATAATGCCTTAACTCAAATTTCATGGGATATCAAAAAATGAAATTTTATAAATGAAAGGGATCAGCGATGAAAAAGACAACTCAGTTAAGAAATCTAATCAATTCCAATTCGTTGGAATTTATCATGGAAGCTCACAATGGATTGTCGGCGAAAATTGTGGAAGAGACTGGATTTAAAGGAATTTGGGCCAGTGGACTGTCCATCTCCGCTTCAATGGGAGTAAGAGATAACAACGAAGCATCATGGACACAGGTGCTGGAAACTTTAGAGTTTATGAGCGATGCAACGTCCATACCGATTTTGCTGGACGGTGATACCGGCTACGGAAACTTCAATAATGCCAGACGTCTTGTGAAAAAATTGGAATCCAGACAAATTGCCGGTGTTTGTATAGAAGACAAATTATTTCCTAAAACCAATTCTTTTATCAGCGGAGAAGCACAGCCGCTTGCGGATATCGAAGAGTTTTGCGGAAAAATCAAAGCAATGAAGGATAGCCAGACTGACGATGACTTTGTTGTCGTTGCGAGAGTGGAAGCATTTATCGCAGGCTGGGGGCTCAGAGAGGCGCTTCGTCGCGCTGAGGCTTATCGTCAGGCGGGAGCAGACGCTATTTTGATACACAGCAAGAGAAGCGATGCTACTGAGATAGAAGCATTTATGAAAGAATGGGGAGATAGACTCCCAGTCGTGATTGTACCGACAAAGTATTATTCCGTTCCAACGCAGAAATTTAGAGAATTGGGTGTTAGTCTCGTGATTTGGGCCAATCATAATCTAAGGGCAGCGATTAAGGCGATGCAGAAAACGAGTCAGCAAATTTATCAAGAACAAAGCCTTTTGAATATAGAGCCTCACGTTGTTTCCGTGAACGAAGTGTTCAGGCTTCAGGGAGTAGATGAATTGAAGCAAGCCGAAAAAAGATATCTTCCGGCTTCCGGAAAGAAAGTGAACGCCATTATATTGGCGGCGAGCAGAGGCGATATGGATGAGCTTACGGCAGAGATTCCAAAGACGCTGCTCGAGGTCGGAGGGAAGTCGCTGCTTGCGACGCAAATTGATGAATTTAATAAGGTTGGCATCAAAGATATTTGCGTGGTCAGAGGCTTTGCCAAAGATAAGGTTGCTGCCGCGAATTTTTCGGTGATTGACAATGATTTGTTTGCGGAAACGAAAGAGCTTTACTCCTTATATCTGGCGAAGGACAAAATTAAAGAGAATACTGTGATCAGCTATGGAGATATTATTTTCAAAAACTACATCCTCAACGATCTTCTGAACGATATGAACGATATTACCCTCATTGTAGACGCTGATGTAGAAACCATCAGTAATGATAAAGATTTCGTATCCACCAACATACCTTACTCTAAGAAACTTTACTCCAGCACTGTCCAGTTTATCAAAATGTCAGGGGACTTGAAAGAAGAAGAAATCCATGGTGAATTCATCGGCCTCTGGAAGGTGACAAAAAACGGTTCCAAAATTGTAAAAAAAGCTTTAGAAGAACTATCGAAAAGAGAAGACTTCAAACAGCTGACAATGGCAGACCTTTTTAATCACATTAGTTCGTCTCACCCTATTGCGGTGAAATATATCAAAGGTTCATGGCTGGATATCGATACCATTCGCGACTTACAAAAGGCAGGTGATTTATTTGATCAACACTAAAATGTTCGGCGAAGAATTAAAAAAGATGGGATTTCAATTCTTCAGCGGAGTACCGTGTTCTTTTCTAAAGAACTTAATCAATTATGCGATTAATGATTGTGACTACGTTGCGGCAACCAATGAAGGTGAAGCGGTAGCGATTGCCGCGGGAGCTTATCTGGCAGGCGAGAAGCCGGTCGTTCTCATGCAAAATTCAGGGTTAACCAATGCCGTATCGCCATTGGTTTCCCTGAATTATCCTTTCCGGATTCCTGTGCTTGGATTTGTAAGCCTAAGAGGCGAGCCAGGCATTCCCGATGAACCGCAACATGAGTTGATGGGACGTATCACAACGCAAATGCTGGATCTTATGGAGATTAAATGGGAATATTTATCCACTGACTTCGAGCAAGCAAAAAATCAACTCGCACGGGCTCATTCATATATCGAAAGAGACCAAACCTTTTTCTTTGTCGTGAAAAAAAATACGTTTGAGAAAGAGCCGTTAAAGGATCAAAAACAACTATCTAACTTAAACGTGTTAAAGGTCGGGAAAACGAAAGATGATCAGCTTCCAACCCGAATCGAAACATTAAAGTTGATCAACTCACTAAAGAGTGACAAAACCATTCAGTTGGCTACAACCGGCAAAACAGGACGGGAGCTCTACGAGATTGAAGATGCTCCGAATAATCTGTACATGGTGGGCTCTATGGGCTGTGTCAGTTCTCTGGGGCTCGGACTTGCGCTGGCAAAAAAAGATAAAGATATCGTCGTTATTGAAGGGGACGGGGCTTTGCTTATGCGCATGGGAAGCCTGGCTACAAATGGATACTACGCTCCAAAAAATATGCTGCATATTCTATTGGATAATAACACGCATGATTCGACAGGCGGCCAAAGCACTGTATCACACAATGTCAATTTCGTGGATATAGCGGCAGCTTGCGGCTACTCGAAATCGATTTACGTTCATAACCTTGAGGAATTGGAATCGTGTATCAAAGATTGGAAGAGAGAGAAAAGTCTTACGTTTTTATATATGAAAATAGCCAAAGGATCCAAAGAAGGTCTCGGACGGCCGAAAATGAAGCCATATGAAGTGAAAGAAAGATTGAAGGTGTTTCTTCATGATTAAAACCGCAGTCATTTTAGCGGCGGGAATGGGAACCAGACTGGGAGAAAGAACGAAAAATCAGCCTAAAGGCTTCTTAATGCTTGATGAAAAACCAATTGTAGAACAGTCTATTTGCAAATTGCTTGAGATGGGAATCGAAAAGATCGTGATTGGAACAGGCTATTTGGCGGAAGCTTATGAGCGTTTGACCATGCAATACCCACAAATTACATGTGTACGCAATGACGAATATGAGAAAACAGGCAGCATGTATACCCTTTACAATTTGAAGGATCATATTTCTGATGACTTTCTTCTTCTGGAGAGCGACTTAATTTATGAAAAAAAAGCGTTAGATATATTAATCAAAAATAAAAAATCGGACGTTATTTTGGCGAGTGAGTTGACAGGTTCGGATGACGCAGTATTTATCGAGGCCGATGAATATCGTTTTTTGCGAAATATGGCAAAAAAAGGAAATAAACTCAACCATATCTATGCGGAGTTAGTAGGCATTACGAAAATCTCCTATCCTACCTTTCAAGCCATGTGCAACTTTGCGAAAGCGAGCTTTGATGATGACCTTAAACTCGATTATGAACACGCTCTTGTCGGCATTTCCAATCAAGTGAATCTATACGTTCACAAGTTGAATAATCTTGCTTGGTGCGAAATTGATAACGAACACCATTTGCTTCGCGCGGAACGTTATATCTATCCCATGATTAAAGCGAAAGAAAAGAATGTTCCGCCGGTAAAAAGAAACATCTTGCTCAATCCGGGGCCTGCGACAACGACGGATACCGTTAAATACGCGCAAGTAGTCCCTGACATCTGTCCGAGAGAAGAAGAATTCGGCAATGTCATGCAATTTATTTCGGATGAGCTCACAAGATTTGTTGCAGACCCCGAGCATTATACCACCGTTTTGTTCGGGGGATCCGGCACCGCAGCCGTTGAAGCAATATTGAGCTCGGTTGTTGGCGAGCAGGCTGTGTTTATCGTCAATAATGGCGCGTACGGCAAGAGGATGTGCCAGATTGCGAAAGCCTATGGGTTAAATTATATCGAATATCGAAGCAGGCCAGACGAACCTTTGGACCTTGCCGCGATGGAAGCGATGATTCAAAACTCTGCACGTAAAATTTCCCATTTGGCCGTCGTTCATAATGAAACAACGACAGGTCTCTTGAATGATATTGAATCCATTGGAAGACTATGCAAAAAATATCAAATTCAAATGATTGTCGACGCTATGAGCTCCTTTGCGGCGATCCCGATTGATATGGAAGCCATGAATATTAGTTATCTTGCCGCGTCTTCCAATAAAAATCTTCAAGGAATGGCCGGTGTTGCATTTGTAGTTGCGAAAAAGGATCATTTAGAAATGACTAAACACCTTCCTCCGCGAAATTTTTATCTTCATCTTTATTCACAGTATAAATATTTTTTAGAAACGAAGCAGATGCGGTTCACCCCTCCGGTGCAGATACTTTACGCACTAAAGCAGGCGATCATTGAGACGCGTCTGGAAGGAATTGAGAAGAGGTATGAGAGATATACAAAATCATGGGAAGTTCTGATCAATGGCATTACTCGATTGGGTTTAACCCATCTCGTCAAGAAAGAGCATCATTCCCGGATCATCACAGCCATTATGGAACCTAATACTCCTAGCTACGATTTTCAGGAGATGCATCATTATTTTTATCGCCACGGATATACCATTTATCCTGGCAAGCTCGACGGACAGAATACCTTCAGGGTGGCAAATATCGGGGATATTACCTATAAGGACATGGAATTATTTGTGAATTTACTTGAACAGTATCTAATAAGCATAGGTTACTGCACGGAAAGGAAGGAGATTAATGGCGATTCCAAAACATAGATTAGCAGCTTCCGTAGCTGTTGTTAATAGTGAGAACAAAATTCTTTTAGTTAAGAACTGGAAAAGAGGATGGGAATTCCCTGGCGGTTATGTAGAAAACGGTGAATCCATCAAGGCGGCAGCCATCAGGGAAGTCAAGGAAGAGGCAGGAATTGAAGTCCGCTTGACCAAATTTTGCGGAATTATTCAAGATGTCGAAAACAGCAGATGCACGGTACTTTTTCTCGGGACGCCGGTAAGCGGTGAATTAGCGGGAGGAGACGATGCTTTAGATGCGGGTTATTTTACCATCGATGAGGCTTTGCGGAAGGTGAGATGGAAAACTTATAAAGAAAGAATTTTGAAATGTTTGAATGAAGAAGAACATCCTTTTTTCATCGAATCCTAATTTAAAGGAGATGAATGTTTTCATGGAATCCTAATTTAAGGGAGGATGAATGAATGTCTGCTTCCTATATATCTTTGACAACAGAAGAAGCGGTCGCTAAATACAAAAAGAACTATGATGAGTACGTCAAAAAGGAATTAGTGAGAGTGGCTCAGTATAGAGAAGCATATAAACATATCAAGGAAAGCCTGGCCGATCAAATCGTAGAACGCGCGATATGGTATATGGAGCATGGCTATACGGTATATGGCCATGGCTATAACTCATACCATTCCGACGGAGTTGTCGATTGTTCGGGGTTTACGAAATTAGTCTATGGCGATTTTGGTTTTGAATTAACTGGCGTCGCTAAAAAATATGACAATATCGGTACAAGAGTGGAAGGCGTCTATACGAAAATCGTCGATGGGTATTGGAGCCTCGAAGGGTTAGAAAACCTTCGTCCCGGAGATATACTCACTTGGTGGAAACAGCGGCCCGACGGTACTTTTTACATCGGCCATGTTGGGATTTACATGGGGCAACTCGACGGAAACCCAGCGGTAATCTGCACAGCAAGTGGAGCTCCTACAGCCATTGGGATTATCACCGGCTTTAAACGCTGGTATGGACTGCATTTCTATAATGCTCAACGAATTCTGCCGGAAGGATCATGGACGCCGGGAAAAGTGATTCCAGGCCATGAAGACAGAGGACCGGTTATTCCAGAGCGGTATGTACTCCCGCCGCAAAAGCCTATTGTTATGCCTAACATCCAGAATTCCCAGGAGCAATAAACCTTTTTGCTCTCCTTAAACATGTGGTGTCAATAGGGGGGTTAAGCTTTTTTAAATAGTTCCTTTTACTTCTTCCATCGAGTCTGCTTCTGTTCGCGCTTTTCTGCTCTTTCGTCTTGAATGAGCTTGACCTAAATGCTTTTTATTTATGCCAAATGATTTATTTGGACTTATACACCAATAAATGACGCAGTCATAAGATAGAGTATTGAAAGCTGTTATCTGATCGGAAGTAAAGAGGTGAAACTAGTGCAAACAGAAACCGTTGACTTTGGTTTTATATATAATGCAAAAAAACAGCAGCACATTTTTCCAAAAATGATTGACCATTTCAGCAAATTATCAGAAGAATACAACATAAGAACCGTCTTGTTTACATTACAAAATCTGGATTTGGAGGAGCAGGCCATTAGCGGCACGATCATAGAAGGAGATCGGGTAAGTCAAGGATTTTGCGAATTACCCCCTCTTATTTATAATTTTGCTCTTCATTCGGCCGAAGATAAAATTGGGAAAATGAGGCACTTAAGGAAAATGGAAAATATCATGGTCATCAATCCTGTTAATCGTTTTGTTCAGGGCATCATTTTCGAAATGTTAGCCTCTTTAACAGGCTCTGAACAATTTCTCTTGCCCTCAGTAACATTAAATGCCGCAACTTTAACGGAGTATCTTCACAAGTACGATACGCTATTTCTTCTGCCGGAAAAAACGTTCCATCCACCAAAAGCTGTCGTTATCAAAAAAACTCAGAACGACAACTACATGATTTGTATCGGCCAAAACGGACAGATATGCGAAAAGAACGATATTGTTAACTATATCCAAAAAATGACGAACAACAAAAAACATATTCTAATGAAGGGAATCGAATGCTTTCAGTGGGAGAACGGCCCCTTAGAAGCCAGAATCTATCTTCAAAAGGACGCAAATGGAGGATGGTCCGTTACAACCATAGCGGCCAAGAACGGCATATTTTCAAGAAATGCATTCTGTTCTTCTAAAATAAGTGATATACTCTGCGATCCTTATCATAACAAAAATGTTGAGGAAACATTAGCCGATGTTTCTTTACGAATAGGAGAATTTTTAGATTTTTACATTCCCTTCATGGGGAGTTGTACACTTGATTATATATTTGATGAGAATGGTTGTCCCTATCTCATTTACGTTGCTGGTTTTGAACAAGATCCATACTTGTATCGTCACATGGATTCGGAAGCACAATCGAACCTTCTGAATAATGCTTTTCATTATCTGTTATTTCTAATGTATAACCATGTAACGGAAAGGGGGCAACGAAATGAAGTGGATCAAAGTGGAGAGAGAGGACACGGGGGGGATTGAAGATTCAGGAAATACGATATATGTTTCAAAAAATCTGGCAGACAAATTGAAAACTCAAACCAAACTGATATTTGGCCAAAACGAAATCCCCATCACAGTCCAAGCTTCATCCTCCATTGATGAATGTACGGGAGATCATTTTGATGATCCTGCTCTGATCCGGCTTTCCCAAAATGTGTTTGACCAGCTTTTGATTCAGAAATCTGCCACATATCAAATACGCTATACCGACACAACCATTTATATCGGTCCAGTTATTGGTTTTCTGCTTGGCGACCAGCATTATTATTATCACCATCGCAGATTGAAGGAATTAACGGATGCTATGGGGGTTTATGAAAAAGTAGGGGGGCTTTTCATCGCGTTCAGGCACTGCTCCATGAGCTGGCGAGAAAAGTGTATTTATGGCCTATACTTCAACTACGAGAACAAAAAGTGGGTATATGGCAAATTGCCTCTGCCGTCAGTCGTTTATCGAAGAGGATTTAATTCCAGGAATAATTTCGTTAACGAATGCAGCGACGTTTCCAGTTGGGAAGTATTTAATGCTGTAAGGTTTGATAAATGGCAGTTGTATACTCAGTTAAAGAAAAATGATCGGCTGAACCCATATTTGCCAGAAACGGCATTATTAAGTGTTGACAGCTTATCAGCGTTTCTTCATAAATATTCAAAAGTCATTCTGAAACCGAATAAGCTTTCTAGAGGCAGAGGGATATCGATTATCACATCCAAGCCTGACGGGACCCTCGAAGTTCATGATTATCGACAGTTTACCAATTTTACGATTCCCGCATCACAATTGGAGGATTATTTGCACGAAGGAAAATATTTGAAACGCGATTATATCATTCAGCCTTTTTTGGATTTAGCGCGAATCGACGGTAGTCCTTGGGATATAAGAGTAGTGATGCAAAAAAACAGATGGAAGCAGTGGGTTTGTAATGGAATAGAGTGCAGACTTGCAGGGACGGGGAAGATGATTACGAACATTTCCAATGGAGGCAGAGCGCTTGAGTTGAGTGAAGCGTTAACATTAGCCTTTGGTACCGAAGTGGATCCCACACAAGTGAGAAAAGATATTCACTCCATTTCGATAGAGTTTTGCAAAATGATGGATCAAACAGGATTCCATTTTGCTGAATTTGGATTGGATCTTGCTCTTGATCAACAAAAACATTACTGGTTTATAGAAGCTAATGTTCGCCCAACCTTTAAAGGATTTAAAACATTGGATGATGACATCTACCGGCGGATATGTTACGAACCCATTCTTTATTCAACTTCTATTGCCGGTTTTGGCTGGGAGGATAGCGATGAATCCGAAATATAAAATCATTCCGGACCTGCAGGCTCAAGACTGTTTGACGATCCATCCGAACACCGCGAAACAAAAAAATATTTCCGCCCTAAAAAAATGGTTTCTTCGTTTTGGCATCCAAGCGTTAGAAATTAAGCTGAAAATATCTTCTAGGTTAAACGAAAACGAAATGAAATTATCGATTGGGGTGATTGAGTCCTTAAGGATTCCTCTCAGCGGCCGTTACGAAATCCGGCGGGAGGGAAATGAAATTCTAATCGGGCCTTATATAGGTATTCTGACCGCATCAAAGAAGAGCATTTTGGATGATACCGTGCAATATTTATCCAACTACTTATACGATTATGACCGCATTGGCGGAGCGATTGTTGCTTTTTCGCTGGAAGGCATGGATCCTTTCAAATATACAATAGAGGGATATATGTTTAACCCGGACACGAAAGAATGGGAACAAGGCGTTTATTCGTATCCAGCCGCCGTGTTTAAAACGATTTATCTTAACAAAAGCTGGAGAAATCATTTTCAAACGATTTTCGGCAACCGGCTATTTAACAGTTATGTATTCAATAAGTGGGAAATGTATAAATGGTTAAGTCAAGCATCTCACTTAAAGCAGTATTTGCCTGAGACGATTCTCTACAAAAAGCCAGAGGATCTTGAATCTTTTTTGAACCTTCACCGGCAAATTTATGTAAAACCGCTTCATGGCAGCATGGGTGAGAGAATTTTCAAGGTTTCCAAAAGTGAGGAACATGGCCTGAAATTGCAGTATCATCAAGATGGCATCCCTTATGAGATGATCTTTTCCAATCTCTTTAGCCTGGCTGATTTCTTCAAAAGCCAATTCAAGGGGAAAAAGTATATTTTGCAGCAAGCTCTTGACCTGATATCGTTCGAAGAAAAGAAAATCGATTTCCGCATCGTGATGGTAAAAGACCAGGCAGGTGTGTGGAATGATATGTGCATGGTGGCCAAATATGGCCAGCAAGGCAGCATTGTGACAAATATTTTAGCGGGCGGCACTGCCGAAATTGGAGAAATTACGCTGCAAAAAATATTTGGCCTTTCCACTGAAGAGGTCTTTAAATGGCGAAAAGAAATATCGCGCATCGTACATGAAGCCGCACAAATTATTGAACAATGTGGGGTGCATTGCGGAAATTTAGGCATTGATATCGGCATAGACACCCAAAGAAGGATGTGGATCATCGAAATGAACAATCTAAACCCTAGTCCGTTGTTTGCTCTTGATATCAATGATCGTCCGCTGTTTTATCGAATAAAGCTTCTGAATATGCTTTATGCCAAGAGACTTGCTGGGTTTCCGGAGGGGGTATTATGAAGCGGTATATTCAATGGATTCCAGAGAAAAAATCCAACACGATTTTTCTTCCCGAATCAATCATAGAAGAAAGGGAAGTTATACCTCGGCGGATGATCTTACAAGTTGGCATATGGAAACAGGAAGTCGAAGTGGAGATTCATAGCAGCATACCTGAAAATACGGTTGGCTTATCAAGCGCAATAAAACTGCCTTTCCAATTGCCGGAACACCTTCCATATGAAATAGAAATGAAAGGAAGAAAACTGCATCTCGGCCCGGTGATTGCCTTTATGGCCTTCAAGGAAGAACGGGATATCACGCCTGAGTCATTAAATGCATATAAGGAATACTTAAGCAGCTACTCAGACATAGGGGGACTTATTTATATTTGTGCAGCCAATAGAATCCATTCATCCGCCCAAACTGTTGAAGGTTATTACTATGACCCAGCTGCGAAAGAAGATGAAACTCCATGGAAGTATGGTTTCTTTCCGTATCCGGATGTCATCTACCGGAAAATAGATGTAAAAAAGCCAGTATATGATCAAATTATCTCTAAAGTTGGTGAGAATATGTTTAATTCCCATTTATTTAATAAATGGGAATTATGGCAATGGCTCTCCCCATATCCTTATTTGCGCGAACACTTGCCATATACCCAGCAGTTGGAAAACGTTCAAAGCTTGGATCATATGTTGTCTTTGTATGGAGAAGTCTATTTAAAACCGATAGAAACAAAAAATGAAAAGGGACTTTTCAAAGTGGATCAAACATGCGGCGGATATCGTTTTCTTGACGAATCTGCGGGGGAAAGATGTTTTCATTCCAAAGAAGAAGCAGCGGAATTTCTTAACAGCTTAATAACGCATGAGGACTATCTTATACAACAGGCAGTTTCGGCCATGAGATATGGAGATCGCCGCCTTGATTTCCGAGTCATTCTGCAAAAAAACAGTTCTAAACATTGGAGCTGCTCGGGCATCATTGCCCGTTTGGGAGACACAACAGGAATTACTGCCAACTTTGACCGGTCAGGAATCTTTTTAACCGGAAGGGAAGCATTAAGGAAAGTTTTTCAAATGAACGAAAGGGAAGTATTTTTAAAAGAACAGGAAATGATTGATCTTTGCATCTCAGCCGGTAAAACCCTTGATCAATGTGGAGGGGATTATGCGGATTTGGCTATTGATATGATCATCGATGAAAACTTAAAAGTATGGCTAATAGAAATCGATCCACTGCATGACCACAAATTGCCTCTCTATTCGATCCAAGATAGGCAAATGTATTTAAAAGTAGTCACCACTCCCTTCGAATATGCGAAATCTCTGGCTGGTTTCAGTTAATGAAGGCCGCTCCCTTGCATGCTTGACGGCGGTGCGGCAACTGTCATTGTTAAACTGGGGAAAGTTGGCGGTAAATCCTATCCGGATGAAACTGGCACCTGTTATATCAGTATTTTTAAACTAAAGTTGTTATAATCCGAAGTTATCTTTCTACCTTGACAGGAGAGAGGCCGATCACTTCGTTCAACCGGAACATCAATGTAACAGAAGCCTGTAACTCTTATTTATCAAGGGTTGAAGGATTTTGGTATTTTATGAAACAGATTCACTTTAACACTTTTCCCGAGAAATCTCCCTTTCTCTAAACGGAGTGAAGGGGGGGAGATGAATCGGGAAGTTTTTGATCCCTAAAAACGAACATATATTCTATAATCAAGCCATCCATAGACAAAGTAAAGAAGTATCTCACTTTTCTTCTTGTGTAGGAATATTGCCTGCGATGAATGTTTTTTTAACGATAATGCGCCAAATGGGAAGCTGTAATAAAAATATTGTCAATTTTGTTTTATTATATCATACGCTTTACTAAACCACTATTCATGCTTCCAAAAGCCGAAAAGAGGGGGAGCTTATGTACAAACATATTGTCAAACGAGGAGAAACCATCTCTTCCATTGCGATGGATTATCGCACCTCCGTGCAAGCGTTGTTAAGCGCCAATCGTTTAACCATATCTTCTATCCTCGTTCCCGGCCAGGCGATTATTATTCCTCATCTTCCCACAAAAGGTTCTATTCCATATACAATCCATATTTCTGTCAGCCGCCGGCAGTTAACGTTAAAAAGGGAGGAAAGAGTCATTCGTACGTATCCGATTGGTGTTGGAAAAATGGTGACCGCAACACCTGTTGGCGACTTTGTCATTGTCAATCGCCAACCAAATCCTGGTGGGCCTTTTGGCGCTATGTGGTTAAGTTTATCGAAGATTCATTATGGTATTCACGGCACAAATAATCCATCTTCCATCGGAAAATATGTATCAAAAGGATGCATCCGAATGTACAACAAAGATGTATTAGAATTAGCTTCGATGGTGCCAAACGGAACAGAAGTTTTCATCCGGCCATAAGATCAAGAAAGAAAGTAAGATTAATAGGAAAAATTTACAAGATATTTATCCTATCTTAGCAATAGGTAAATAAAAAAATGTTATCTTAATAATCGTTGATGGGATGGCTATCCCAATAATACAGAAATCAGGAGGGGAGCAATGCAATGAAAAACTTGAAAAAGAAACTAGGTTTATCTCTAGCTGTTGTTTTGTCTTCATTAACGATTGCCACAGCGTATGCCACAACTTTCACCAATGTGGTTTATTTAGATTATCCATCTATAGAAGAAGCACACAAAGTATCGAAAGATGAAATGCTTGTGATCTACCGTGACCTGTTTAGAGTTTCTGGAATTTGGCAATATCCTGGACTTCAAAGATAAACGAAAATTACGAATCTGCAATCAAAAAACCTCGGATCTATTCCATCCGAGGTTTTTTAACGCTAATAACAAGATATCGCCACAGTCATAAATAAATACAACCCACGTTTTTGTAATGCCCAAATTTTAGAGGTGTTGCACGAGACCCTTTTTTTTCTTGTTATATTCGCTGTTTTTTTCTCTTTCGTTTCTATTCATGAAAGAAAATGTGGCAAGCAGCAATAATATGGCAAGGCAAACGGCAGAACCGATTATATTATTTTTATTAAATATAAAAGAGATGAAGATAATCAGTAAAGATACAATGGCTAATATCGTTGTGTATGGGAACCATTTTACCTGGAAGAACGGTTTCTCCTTATATTGGGAACGGAGCTTTAGCTGAGCTAAACAAATGCTCATCCAAACCAAAAGAACCGTAAAACCAGGTATCGTCATTAAATAGCTGATGACTTGTTCCGGAGTCATATAAGCTAAAAATACCCCACACAATATACATATTGCTGTTATGATAATACCGTTTATCGGTATTCCTTGTTTGGAAATCTTTAATAGCCTTTTTGGAGCTTCACCGCTTTGGGCCATTGAATATAACATTCTGGAAGTCGCATATATCCCAGAGTTTGCCGCTGATAAAACGGCTGTTAAAAGAACAAAATTCATGATATGAGCTGCTCCGGGCAGCCCAGTGATGTTCAATACCTGAACAAATGGGCTTTCTTCCCCCGAAACTTTATTCCATGGCATTAAACCGCATATAATAAGAATAGGAAGAATATAAAAAAGAATGACTCTCCATACGGTTCCCTTGATTACTTTGGGCAATACCTTCTCTGCGTCTTTTGTTTCTGTAACAGTGACACCAATTAACTCCGCCCCGCCATATGAAAACATGACGACTAAAAAGGCGCTCAACATTCCTCCGATTCCATGAGGAAAGAACCCGCCGTGTTCCGTGTAGTTAGACAAAGGATCATCAATCGTGCTTGGAATGATGCCTGATAAAATACAAAAACCTAAAATAATAAAAACGGTTAATGCGATAATTTTAATTCCCGCGAACCAAAACTCAATCTCCCCATAGTACTTTACTTGAAACAAGTTAATTCCGATGATCAAGCCGGCGCAAAGGAGACTTAAAAGCCATAATGGTACGGATGAAAACCAATATTTGAGGAAGCTTCCTGCCGCTAAAATTTCGACAATGATGACAATAGTCCAATTGATCCAATAAAGCCATCCTACGATAAAGGATATATGAAATCCAAAAGCTTTATATACAAGATGCTGGACGTTTAAGTTGGGATAGACAATAGCCATCTCAGCCAATGCCGTCATCACAATAAATAATAATAGGCCTCCTAATAAATAAGCAAAAACGACACTTGGCCCCGCTATATTTAACGTGTCTGAACTTCCTTTAAAAATACCTGTCCCAATCATGCCTGCTAGAGCAATAAACTGGACATGCCTAGGTAATAAACCTTTCTTTAAATTTTGATGATTTTTTTCCATGTTGCTCCTGCCTTCCTGTCGTAATATTAATAGAGTTATAAAACTAAAATAAACTTACTAGCGAGAAAAGGTAAAATAATGACCAAAGATGGTTAAGATGAAAGCGGCTTTTTTATTTTAATAAATTTCCTTTTGAAACTTTTCTGCTTAAACGCTTTTAAGCTTTTGTGCTTTTACGCTTTTGTGTAGTTAAGTATTAAAATACATTTTTAAAATATAATGATTTTCTTCTGTTTGTCAATAGCGTGTCGCAAAACTCATTGTTATACAAAAATGTATTGTCGAAATCGGAGCGACGATTATGGGAAGCGCTATATAAAACAACGAAACAGTTTGTCGACTGGTGCCTCGCTTAATCGATGTCTGACTTGTACATCGGGAAGGTCAAGGGAGTTCAGTGAAATACAACAAAGAAAAAGCGAACGAACCGCAACCAAACCCAACGTTAACACCTAAAGGATTCCCAGTCATTAAAAACAGGAGGAACAAAATTTGCTGAACCTACTACACTTACAAGCAAATTGTTATTCGCATCAACTGCTTCTTGATTAACATTATTTCGATATATTAACTTTCTA
The DNA here is from genome assembly GCF_030268025.1 of Parageobacillus sp. G301. Lineage (NCBI taxonomy): Bacteria > Bacillati > Bacillota > Bacilli > Caryophanales > Anoxybacillaceae > Parageobacillus > Parageobacillus sp. G301. Next base: position 741,478 of record NZ_BSDB01000001.1, on the reverse strand, counting down.
TCGTTATCGGAAACAACGCATATTTCGTTCGATTATACACAGTGCCTGGACACACCATGCAAGGAAATGTCCGCGTTAAAGATCTATCGCGTTTTGGATGTATGCAAAGTAAAAATCACACAAAGAAAGATTGTGGCATATTATTTATTAATAAGAGTTTTTCTTTTTTACAAAAATTTTTCACAAAAAGAAAGATTTTAAGATGGAAACATGTTGTAAAATATAGTTGTTGTTGTACAATAAACATCTTTTGGGCAAAGGAGAGATAGTAGATGAAAGCAGCGGTTATGGAGGATTTTGGAAAACCTTTAGTAATCCACGAAAACTTTCAAGATCCGGATTGCGGTCCAAATGATGTTATCGTAAAGGTGGAAGCGAATGGAGTTTGCCGAAGTGACTGGCATGCGTGGGTCGGAGATTGGGAATGGATCGGATTGAAGCCTGAACTCCCTCACATTCTCGGGCATGAATTTGCTGGTGTTATCGAAGAAGTAGGAAAAGATGTCAAGCGGTTCAAAAAAGGAGACCGAGTTGTAGTTCCTTTTAATTTGGGTTGCGGACACTGTGAGCATTGTCAAACAGGACACCAAAACGTATGTGAAAACTTAATAATCTTCGGATTTAATTGTAACGGGGCTTATGCCCAATATGCGAGAGTGCCGTTTGCGAACCAAAATCTAGTTCATTTGCCTGATTCTATCGATTTTACAACGGCTGCCTCCCTCGGATGTCGATTTATGACGAGTTTTCATGCCGTTGCCGATCAATCCGGGGTACAAGCAGGTGATTTCTTTACCGTTTACGGTGCGGGCGGCGTCGGTTTAGCAGCGATTCAAATTGCAAATGCACTTGGAGCTAGGGTCATCGCTGTTGATATCGATGATGCCAAACTGGAAAAAGCGAAAGAACTAGGCGCTTTTGCAACCGTGAATTCAAAAAGGGACAATCCTGTTGAAGCAGTCATGGAAATCACCAAAGGCGGCAGCGATATTACGTTAGATGCACTAGGTATTGCTGAAACATGTCGTAATGCGATTCTTAGCTTGCGAAACCGCGGAACACATGTGCAAGTTGGATTAACGTCGCAAGAAGAGGGCGGGATGATTCCTCTTCCAACGGATTTGATCGTAGCAAAAGAGCTGCAAATTAGAGGATCGCTTGGTATGCAGCCACATCGATATAAGGATTTATTGGCGATGGTGGAAAGTGGGAAGTTACATCCGGAAAAATTGATATCAAAAACGATTTCTCTTGAAGAAGCGAGCGGAGTGCTTGAATCGATGTCTCAATATGGTACGTTAGGATCCATTGTTATTAACCGTTTCTAACAGCAATTGAAAAATAAAAGCAGAGAGAAGATTTCCCGTGTGGAATATTTTGCTAGATACTGGGATTAAGGCGGATACAAAATGGAGCAAGAAATAAATATGTTCATCTCAAAAAGTAGGCCGATTGAGGGCTCTAAAAAATGAATAAAGTCAATGTTCAAAAAGAGGCTGACTCAGAAACAAAGTGTCAGACCCCACACGCAATATATGGGAGCATGAACATTAGATTCATATGTGAAACGCGTGTGTGGTCAGACATTTGTGGGTCAGCCCCTTTTGTTTTTTCATTGATGGGAGAGGTTTAATGCTGAGAGTGGTATTAAGTAAATGAAGTAGATAGATAGAGTTTTTACTCGGGGGAGTATGATAGAGTTGTTCATCCATTTAATAGTGATGGATGATTGAGTAATAGAAGACAGGAAGAAGTCATGATTCGCTGAATCTCCTATGTTGAACGGAGCATGCGATGTATAAGAGGACGGGGGATTATCCCTCGTCCTCTTTTTCATTCGAATATTTTTACCTTTTTTAATAATGATAAAAGTCCCCACTTTTTGTTTTCTAAATCTTCTTCAACAGATTCATCTTCTGCTTTAAGAAAGGTTGTTTCATTTTTTAGAACCTTATCCTGCGTTTGGGAAGATGTTTTTGGAGGTTCGTCATGAAAGGTTGGTTCTGCTGACGGATGTGGAGGTGCTGCTTGAATTTCTTGGCTAGAAGAATCATTTGTTTCTATCTCTAGTGTTTCTTGCACATTCTCTACCATTATGGAAACAGCGGCGCTCTCTATTGGAGATGATACGTTTGTTTCGTCTAAACCCTCGCTTTCTGTTTCTGGATTTTCAGATTTTATCTCTTCAAAAATTTCGCGGTCGTCAATATTTTCGCTTTTTTCTTCTTGTTGAACAGCAGTGGGATTTTCATGTTCGATAAGAATTATATCATCATGAATTTCTTCTTCAGCCTGTTTGGACATAACTGGATGTGTTATCCATTGCTCAGCTGCCTTTTCCTCTATATGTGTGATTGGCTCTTCCTCTGTTGCTGCTTTCAGTTTGGTAGTTGATTCAAGTATATCGTCACTAACTAATGTATGGGTAAGGCTTTGGATGTCTGAAAGATCATCTTGAGGGTCTGGGTATAATAGTGTTGGTGTTACTGGATTGGGTGATTTATCATCATCCTTTCCCGACTGCTTATGTTGAAATGGTTGGCGAGTGCTTTGGAAAGGTTGTTCAACTCGTACATTTTTAATCTGGCTGGATTTCTGAGGATATACATTGGACGTTTGCGGATTCATTTGGTTTTGACCTTTCTTTTTAACCGGGGATACAACGATTGATTGCTGTGTTTCATCAATGAATTCCTGTAATTTTAGAAAGCTATTGGTAGGTGGTGGTGTGGCGTTTTCTATCTGTTTCTTTATAACAAGACTTTTTTGCGAAGGAGTTATTTCTTTTGGTTTCTCTTTAACAGGAGGAACTTCTTGTTGAGTTGCTAACAGTTGTACTAATTGTGACAACATTTCTTTCATTTCGTTCGTTTCTGAGTTTGGAGAATCCTCGTTTTTCTGTTCCACTATTTCTGTTAACTCGGAAAGCTGCTTTGATATTTTTTCTATCTCTGTCGCAAAATGAGATGTCTTTTCGAGAAGGGTTTCAATTTCAACATATTGATGTAAAATATGTTTTTGTAAAACCGCCATATCTTTTTGTTTTTCCGTGTCTAACTCTGATAACATTTCTTCGATTGTATGAAATTTTTTGGTTAATACACGGACTTCTTCTTTTAAATCTTCTGTTTCTTGTTTTTGTGTAAAGAAAACGTCTTTCAACTCTTCAAAATCCCTTAAAACCTTATCGATGTTTTCTTTCAAAAAATCGTCATTTTTTTCCATCGTCTTGATCCTTTCTGTCCAAGATGCAAATGATTCTAATTGTGATTTGAATGAAAGATATTCATTCATAAGAGCGCGGTGGGAAGAGAGTTCTCTCTCCAATGCCTGTGTTTTCTCCCCCATGATCTCTTTTTCTTTTTCCAGTTCAGCTTGCCTTTGTTTATAGTTAGATAAGTCACTTAATAAGGATTGGATTTTTTCTTCATTTGCTTCTACTTTTTGCTGAAGAACGAGATTTTCATTTTTTAATTCTTGAATCTCATTATGCAATAAGCGATTTTCTTTTTTTGTTTCCTCCAACTCTGTGGATAAGCGGTCAATCTCATGATTTTGAGTGGAAATCGTTTCTTCATAATCATGGCATTTCTCTTTAAGCTGGGCGTTTTCGGTTGTTAACTGTTCCATTTGTTCTTGGAGATGGTTCCGTTGTTGATCAGATTGAAACGAAGCAAGCAAGGTTTTGTATTTTTCCAGTTCTGATTTGAGGTGGATAATTTTTTGTTCCAACTGAATGCTTTTATGTTCTTCGTTCACGACCTCACCACCTTTTTTTGGCGATTTTTCACATAGGAAATGCCCATTTCTTTACAATTGTATGCAAGAGCCTAATAAAGGTTGACATGGAAAACCATTTGCACATATTAGGAAATTTAGGCATTGATACTGTCACTCATGATGGCGAATTACATAGTATAGAGTAGCCTGAAAAAATCATGAAAGGAAGGTTGCTCGATGGCAATTAACTTAGAGCAGTTTGCCCAAGAATTTCGCCCTGAGTGTATTCAAGTATGTAAAGTATATGACTGGACAACAAACGTTGTGGCGATCACACGAGATATCACATTTACTTTCCCTGCTGGTTCTCTTGCTGGTCTAACAAATCTTACAGCTGATTGTTCACTGACGCTTTTAGAATGTACGGAAGAGGGTCGCCGTGATATTGAATGTATGGTAGGAGATGAAACAGTCGAACTTCAAGCCGTTACATTAACCAAAACGATTTCCGTTACTTTAGAAGTGACAGGAACAAACGCAGCTGGCGCACAAGTGACTGTAACCAGCAGCCCAGTAACGATTACAATAACTGAAGAAGTGATTCTTTGCGCACCAGAAGGCACAACCGTATGTTGTACATCTACATCAGATACTTTCAACGGCTGCCGAGTGATTTCATTTACACCGCCAACAGCAGGTGTGGATACGATTACTGCGACAATTTTTGCGAGAGTTTGTCAAAATATTGTCGTCACATTTGAAGTTATTTTAGAAGTGTTTGCGAAGTTTTGCCAACCTCGTCCGCAAATTATTTGTGAGGACGAATGTCCAGTCGATGTATTTCCACCGCAATGTCCAACTATCTTTCCGCTTAACCACGAATAATTTTGCAAATGAGGAGAGTTCCAAACTCCTCGCTATTTGGAAAAAGAGGGGATTTCCTCCTCTTTTTTTCATACATATAACATGGAAAGAAATCTTTATTTCGCAAGGAGGAAGAAAATGAGCGATCAGCTTTTGGACGTGGAAAAAAAAGTTCGCGCGCTGGAACGTGACGTTCAGGCGGTCAAACAAACGTTAAACGAGATAAAAAAAGCAAAAGAACGGGGGAAAGGGATTGATCAAATAAGTATCATTCCCTATTTCACGTATTCGCTATTATTGCCGAAAACGGAAGAGCAAAAGGGAACTGTCGTCGGAAACTTTGTCATTTACAATACCGGTTCGGTTCCGCTCGAAAACCCTATTATATGTCTGAAAGTGATGCCAAAAGAACGTGCCATATTGTCCGCTAAGCTTGGTGAGGATGTCCAATATGACCGCCATTTGAATCCATTAGTGATGGAACCGTGGCAATATATTGATGAGGAGGCGAATAAAATCGTGGAGGAAAAAGGAGAATTTTGGTTAAAGCCTGTCCACATTTCAAAGATCGAAGCTGGACATAAGTTATCTTTTTCTAATTTCCAGCTAAAGTTTGATATCGGTGAAGAACAAACGACTTATAAAGTGGAAGGGTTTTTTTATTGCAAACAACTTCCAAATGGCATTCGGGCTTTGAACAATATTGTCATTCATGCGTAGCAAAAATGATTTGACCGAAATTGGAATGTTCATAGAAAAATGAAGACGAGAGAAGTGAAATGGATTTGCTAGCAACGTTAGTGAATGGAAAATGACATGTTTTCCATTAGATAAGGAAGGCTGACTCAATATCTACTTTGTCCTGTTTGAGTCAGCCATTGTTTATTTATGCTTCTCGAACGACAAGAGCGTTTAATGCGCGAGTTTCTGCACTAAAAGTAATGCCAGCTATAGTTGGAACGTTTATAACGACACGGTAAGTGTGTGTTCCGACGCCTGGTACGTCTACCCAAGTAAGGTTCGGATATAAAGTAACCGTAGCAACACCAGTTATTTGAGTGTCTATATCAAGCTGAGCCAAATCCACGAACGCTCCTCCGTTTGTAGAGCGCTGTAGAATATAAGTTGCACCTGTTACGTTAGTTGTTTCTGCGTTAGCGGATGTAATTGCTAATTCAACGATCGAATCTAATTTTACCTCATCTCCGCTAAGGGTAACGATTGGCCCAAGAGTAAGCACTACATTTGGATTAGTAGCAGCTGTTAGCGCTTGAGGGGTTAATGATTGTGTAAAAAACAATTGCGGAAATAAGCCTCCATTACATAAGCAAGCCATTATGCATCTCTTCCTTTCAGATGGTTTTATGCTTTCGCACCTATTGTATTAAATGAAAAAAATAGAAAAATGTTTCGGACGAATAACTATTTCTTTCACCTGTTTTGATAAATAGGAGAGTAACCAGAAATTTAGTTAAAAAAAGTGGACACACCAAAAGAAACGTTATTATAAAACAAATTGCATGGAGGGAGCGCCAACGTGGGAAAACGTGTGATAAAGAACGGAAATTTCATGCAGTCAAACTTTTCGTGGAAAGAGGAAATACCAGCTAAAAAGGCTCAACCATTGGTTGATCACCGATCTTTCCTTCAGAGAAGCCCTATTTATCTTACATTTAAACAAAATTCTTGACGGTACTATAGTTTTTGTTTATATATTGTCATAAAATTATAATAATTAAGTTTTTATGAGCGTTTTTATCGTTTTTTATAACCGCAATATGATAAGTTATAATTAATCACTTGTTAGGGGGAAACAAAATGAAGTTTTTGTACATTCTTTTAGCCTTGTTGGGCGGGATGATGGCGGGGATTCAGGCGCCTATAAACGGAAGTCTCGGCAAAAAAATTGGCAGCGTTGAAGGAGCGTTTACTTCCTTTTTTATCGGAACGCTGTTTTTAACATTTTTCGTCTTGTTTTTTGGAAAAGGGCAGATCGCTCATTTGTTTCAAGTGCCTAAATGGAATTTGCTTGGCGGCTTGTTAGGGGCCCTTTTTGTGACGTTTGTCATTCTTTGTGTACCGAATGTAGGGGTGGCCTTAACGATTTTCGCGGCAATCGTTGGCCAAATGGTCATCAGCATTATCATTGACCATTTTGGTTTGTTCGGTGTGGAAAAAATTCCGATGAATGCAAGCCGCTTGCTTGGTCTAGGACTTATGTTGGCGGCTCTGTTCTTTATTTATCGGGGCAGTGTTTCATCATAGAATACGTGCTGCCTGAAGCTTGCTGAAAGATGAATAGGATAAAAAAGGAGAACCTGAACGCCGAAAGAAAACAGCCCTCCTTTTTTCTTTATCGCAAATAAAACGCTCTCTTATCATAATTTTTATACGAAAACCGCCATTCTAATGATCGTAAGAAGAGTGTAAAGATAAATTTACAATAAATTTATGATAAATTCAATTGTTTGATTTTCTATGAATAAAATGTAATAATTTTTGTTACAGAAGGCGTGTTCCCAGTTGCGAGTCTTTTTTAAAAGATATTACAACACTTTAAGTGGTGGTGAATTCAATGGATAGAATAAGTAATTCGCCAGTGGAAGTAGGGGATTGGGTAAAAGGGAAAACAAAAAATGGAGAGTTGATATACGGCTATATTGAAGCAGTAAATTCATTACAAGGAACTGTCAAAATAAAGGTGATGGATTGTGATAATGAGCAAATCATTGGAAAAACCGTTGAAACACTAAAACACTGGGTGAAAAAACTGCCGATGTCGACCTTTGATGGCGAGGAACCGATTAAGGCATTAATTGATTTGGCTTTATTAACTAAGGATGAAAGCTGGTTTATGGAGCTGTCCGCCAAATTAAAATCAATAAGACAAGTTGCAAAAGAAAATGAAAGGAAGAATACTGCCCATCCTTCTAAAAACAGATTGGGAACATGCGGCATGAGAGATGAATGATGAAAATGCTCATGATGCGCGTCAAAATCGAATAACGTATGTTATTCATCTAAACAAAAGAATGGAATCAAGATGAAAATGATCGGTTAACATGAAAAAACGCTTCATCTGTTTCCTTTTCGGCGATCCATCGTGGAAACTCATGTAATCAGTTGTTTGCGCAAGCAAGAGAGAGTCCTTGTTTTAATAACTCTTTATCTGCTAAAGCAGAGAAATCTCGTGTATATAATGAAGGTGCTCTTGCATGGGAAATCTCTCCTCATGTAGAATGACATTTTCATCTTGATGAGATTTCTTGTGCAAGGGCTATTTTGTGTTCCACAAAAGAATAAAGAAGCGACCTGTCAAATACCAAGTCGATATTATGGCTGATGAAGGAACCGATGCTGGAAAGTTTCATTTACATAAACAAGGGGTTCCATCTATTGTAATTGGCGTAGCCGCTCGATATATTCACAGCCGCGTGCAAGTAAAAAAGGACATCGATAACGCAGTAGCATTGCTGCTAGAGGCAATCAAATCCTTGGACAAACAGGCGCTACAAAAAATAATTGACTTTTAAAACAGAAATTGACCGATCCCGCCATCTGGATCGGTCAATTTTTAATTTAGGCTGTTAATGAGGAAAAAGGATAGCTGGTGGAAAATGGCCAAAATCTAAATAAATTGGCTTACGTCGTCTTTTTTCAATGCCCAAATAAATTCTCTAAAGGAGAATGCAAAACCGGAAGCGATTCATCCGATGTTCTCTGTTTTACTTTTTTTGCTTTCGGGAGCCTGGATATGGATAGTTTATTTCTTTAGCCACACGTTTAATCGCTCTCGATCATCTACTTATTGCCTGCTTTGCGGCTTGAAAATAGAATGGGCCGCTGGGCTGGGGGTGAGCACCAGTATAACCAGGCTTTGCTCTAAGGCTTTGAGCGAGTGCTCTACGTTTTTTTCCAGGCTTGCCATGTCTCCCGCTTGCAATGTCACTTCTTCATTTGCGGAAAACTGAATTCGACCTTGCAGGACAAACACGAGAATATCACTAGATGTCTTATGTTTTTGCAATACCTTGCCTTTGGGAAAGGAGAATTGAACTACTTTTGACACGCTGTTATCCAAAATAGGCTTTACAAATTGTTCTTCGAATTTTAATGGATATACCTTCACTTGAATTCTCTCCTTAACGGTTGGTCTGCGGATGGTTATTTTGCATGGGTCTCGTTTTCCTCGGCATAATGCAATGGTTCATCAGTGAGAGACCAGCCGGTTTTGAGGCCAAGGATAAACCAGCCGAGTACCAGCGCGCCAATCGCAAAAATAGTGTCACCAATCACCCGCAGCCATACGAAGTTGTGAATGATCTCCTGCGACATGAACTCGGCTGAACGTGCGTACCACATACCGTGCTTCACGCTTGCCCATGTCTGCATCAGGCCAATCGGAAGCAGGCTCAGCAGAACCATTAATGCCAGTCCGATATTGATCGCCCAAAACGAGAATGAGAGAGCCTTTGTTTTCCACTTGCGCCGTTTGGTCAACCCCCGCAAGCAAAACAGCATGAGCCCAATTCCCAACATGCCGTATACTCCGAACAGCGCTGTATGTCCATGTACTGGCGTGGTGTTAAGCCCTTGCATGTAGTAAAGCGCAATCGGAGGATTGATAAAAAATCCGAACAATCCAGCACCTACAAGGTTCCAAAATGCAACCGCTATAAAATAGTAAATCGGCCACTAGTAAGCCGCTACCCAAGGACGGGCACGGGAAAGGGTCAAATTCTCGTACGCTTCGAATCCGACTAGCACCAACGGAACGACCTCAAGTGCACTGAAAGTAGCGCCGAAGGCTAACACCCCGATCGGAGTTCCGCTGAAGTATAAATGGTGGAACGTGCCGATAATCCCGCCAAACAGAAAGATAATGGTCGAAAAAAGAACCGAAGTGGTTGCCGTTGATATTCGCAGCAATCCCATACGTGTGAACAGGAATGCGATTACCACAGTCGCAAATACTTCAAAGAATCCTTCTACCCACAGGTGCACCACCCACCAGCGCCAGTATTCAGCAATGGCAAGATGTGTATGCTGCCCCCATAATAGTCCCGGAATATAAAACACCGGAATCGCGGTAGAAGCGATCAAAAACAGAATGAGCAAGTGTCTGTCGTCTTTTGCCTTCCTTAGCGCAGGCCAAATCCCCCGTACCATCAGGAACAGCCAGAGGAAAAGCCCGACAGTCAGGAACAACTGCCAGAATCGTCCAAGATCCGTATACTCATACCCCTGGTGCCCAAACCAGAAGTTTGTGTCCAATCCGAGACGCTGCCGTACGGCAAACCACTGGCCTGCCATGGAACCGACAATGATAATCAGCAAACACACAAAGAGAACGTTTACGAAAAATCGTTGGTATTTCGGTTCATGGCCGGAGACTGCCGGAGCTACAAACAACCCGGTGGCAATCCAGGCAGTAGCAATCCATAAGATCCCTAATTGAGTATGCCACGTACGTGTTATCGAATAAGGCAACCATTCTGCAAGTGGTATTCCGTAGAAACCGCTTCCTTCCACTTGATAATGAGCGGTGACTGCTCCCAGGCCAACCTGCACCACCCACAAAGCGGCGACTACCCAGAAATACTTGAGTGTTGCCTTCATGGAAGGTGTGGGTGACAAGGCAAGCAACGGGTCTTTTTCAGGATAGGTTTCCTCCAATTCGACGTGTTTTTGTTTGGCATAATACCAAGCCAAAGCTCCAATGCCGGCCAATAGCAGAACAAAGCTGACCACAGACCAGACAACCATAGATCCAGTCGCTACATTATCAATTAAAGGTTCATGCGGCCAGTTGTTCGTGTATGTGATGTCGCTGCCTGGACGATTGGTCGCACAGGCCCAAGTTGTCCAGAACAAAAAGGCGTTAAGGGCTTTCATCCGCGCTGGATCCTTGATGGTTCCGCGAGGGATCGCGTATTTATCACGCAAATCATCCATTTTTGGATCGTTGCCAAATAAAGCGGAGTAATGCTGGCTGATGGCTGCAATTGCCTGCGCTCGTATAGGGGAAACCACCAAATCTCCCGTGTCCGGCTGATAAGTATTCGTTCTGATTTCTTTTTTCAATCTCGTTCGCAACATTGCTTTTTTTTCCTCATCGAGCTCATCGTAAGATTTTCCAAATTGATCGGCTGCATATTTGTTGAGAATCCATATAGCTTCCCGATGCAGCCAGTCGGCGTTCCAGTCTGGAGCTACATATGCGCCATGTCCCCAGACGGATCCAACCTCCTGCCCGCCCATTGACTGCCAAACATTTTGGCCTTCCTTAATCTCTTTTTCGGTAAACAGTACGGTACCCGTACTAGTCACCACACGTTTGGGAATAGGGGGCATCGTTTGGTAAATCTCTCCCCCATAATATCCCAAAATGGCAAATGAAATGACGAACACGAGTGTTAAGCTTACCCAAAGCCTAGTAAGACGCATAATTAGACCTCCCACTTTTTCTATTATAAGGATATTTTTGTCTGCGCTATCGTTTTCTATTCAGAATTTACATAATCACAATGGGAAAATAAAAGAGGAGGGCAGATGTTGTTATATTACGTATAGGGACATGGAGCATCTAGGTAGAAAGTACGGGAAGAATAGTTGCGGATAAACGGGCAGGGTGTCTTTTTAAACTGAAATGGAGCATGCTGTTAGCGCTCCATTTCGTTTGTTCATTGTCAATTTTTTTTTGAAAAATATTCATATAACGTTCAAGAACATGACGGGTTCATAATCGTTTATTTTCTTACAATAATCTAGTGGCGTTGTATACAGCCAGAATGGTCAAAAGGATGTGTGTCATGTGATATACGTAACAGACAAGAGGCTTCTTTCCTTATATGATTTTACAAAAAGGGTGTAGGACGATGAGTAACATGAAATGGTTTCCATCTCGATTTAATGCGATTTCACAAACAGAAAGCGGTGAACTCATTCTTTACAATAGTTATACAGGGGCGATCGGCGTTGTGGCAGAGGAAGAGAAAAAAGCCGTGTTGCAAGCATTAAAACGGAGCGGCATTGATCATGATTTATCGCCTATCGAAAAAACGCTTGCCGAGTGCGGGTTTCTTGTCTCAGAGCAAACAAACGAGGAAAAGCGTGCCCAATTTTTGCACCAAACTTTACATCGAACGGATACGATGCATCTTATCGTACTTCCTACAGAGGCATGTAATTTTCGCTGTACATACTGTTATCAAGATTTTTTGAGCGGAAACATGAGCCGCGATGTTATCAACGGGTTAAAGCATTTTTTAAAAAATAAAATTCCTAAACTGGAACATCTTACTGTCAGCTGGTTTGGTGGAGAACCGTTATTAGCGTATAACATCATCGAAGAATTAAGCGAAACGATCGTACAATGGGCCGATCGTCATGGCGTAACCTACCAAGCGGAAATGTCGACGAACGGCTATTTTTTATCTAAAAAAACATTTCAAAATTTGTTGAAATATAAAGTGAACCGCTTTATGGTGACACTTGACGGAAGCAAAGACGTGCATGATTCGCGTCGGGCTCTTACGAATCGAGGAGCTACATACGAGACGATCATAAGCCATTTGCTCGATATACAAACATTAGATGATTCTTTTGAAATTTACATCCGTATTAATTTCGATGAAGATAATCTTTCACACATTCCGCGTTTTTTAGAAGAGTTAGCTGGTTATTTTGCTGGAGACTCGCGCTTTCAAATTTTCTGCCGTCCTGTTGGAAAATGGGGCGGAGCGAACGATGAAAATTTACCGATATGCGATCATCGTACAGCGGAAACGAAAATATGGGAGTTTACGGAATTTGGCATTCATCGTGGGCTAAATATGAGTTCGATCATTGAGTCGATGTTAATGCCAAGCGGGGCGGTTTGTTATGCGGCTAAGCCGCATTCGTTTGTCATTGGCGCCAACGGCCAAGTGTATAAATGTACTTGTTTCCTTCATGAGGAATATAACCATGTTGGCTGGCTTCATGCCGATGGAACAATGGAAGTCGATTTCGATAAATTAGCCTTATGGGTCACTTCGGGAGAAGAACAAGACGAACATTGCCAAGCTTGTTTTTTTCGCCCCGCATGTCAAGGAAATCATTGTCCATTGTATCGCATACGTAAAGGAAAGCGTCCTTGTCCTTATGAAAAACGAAAAATTAAAAAAGTATTGCGCTTAATTCATGCCCAACAATCTAAAATAAAGTAACGGTGTTGCGATGATTTGGCGATACAAAACAGATGATGTTCGGCTTAGAGTAGCGTAACACCAACAATGGGAGGAGGTGATTGGTATGCGGATTTTACGTCCAGCTGTATCTCCAGTCGCAGCGTCTAACTCGGGGAGACTTTCTAAATCTGTTCCGGGCAACTTAAAATAATGTATTAAACAAGTTTTCTATCACTTGCCGATTTTGCCTTCAAATCGGTTTGCCAAATTGCCGATTCCTCGAAAGATGTGCGTGTAACCTGTCTTTTGCCGATAAAATGAAGGAGGGGCTGAGTCCCATAGTTTGGGATCAGCCCCTTCATCATTGTTTGGAGCAAACCTCAAGATCGCTTTGGTGCGAAGGCGGTTGATTCCCTTTTAATTAGTTTAGAGGAGAGCAGGATTTCTTGGAACGGTTCATTTTTGTTTTCCATTCTCCAGAAAAGCAGTTCGACCGCTCTTTTCCCGTAAAGTTCCAAGTCAATGTCAACCGTCGTTGTTTTCGGTGTAGAGATTTTCGATAATTGACCATTACCGTAACTGCATATGGATGCTTGATCGGGAACTTGAATGCCTTGCTGCCTTAAGCATGAGTTGACTAAAAATCCTAATGCATCATTGACACAAAACCAAGCAGTCGGTTGCCGCTCTAATTGCTTAATGTACTGAAGTATCAATTCTTCTTTTTCTTCCGCATTTTTGAAAATAAACTCTTCATTTGGTTCAATGCCATATTCCCGCAATGCGAGCAAATATCCTTCATAGCGTTCTTCATAGCTAGGAGAATATTCCACATTGCCGACAAAAGCAATGTCGCGATGATTTAATTCAATTAAATGCTGTACGGCCAAGTAAGCGCCAAAGCGATTATTCGTTAATACGGCATCCGCGTGGATATTAGGATGATGATGGTCAACAAGAATGGTTGGAATGCCAGTTGAAATCACTTTATTAATGTATTCCGTACTGATGTGAGAAAGAATTAAGATTCCGTCTACCATCTTATTTTCGATAAATGAAGGCAAAATAAGCTGTTCTTTTTGTTCTTGATTAACCGATTGGATGTGTAAGTTCATGCCTCGTTTTACGACTTCTTTTTCGATGCTCAAGTAAATTTCGCCAAAAAAATTTTTTAAGGAAAATGTTAAATCCGAAGCGATTAATCCGATGTTCCCCGTTCTTCCTTGTTTCTTTTTCTTGCGCGCTCCTGGATATTGATACCCCATTTCTTCGGCCACACGTTTAATTCGCTCGCGAGTTTCTTCGCTCACCCCTTCTTTTCCTCTTAAAGCTTGGGATACCGAGTTTTTTGATATATTTAATCGATCGGCAATATCTTGCATTGTTACTTTCTTTTTCATATTCCACACCCATTATTCATTTTTAGGAAAGCATTAAAATATCAAACATTTGTATCACAAAAACAAGTCATATGAATAAGTTGGCATGATTACAATTGTATAAAATCTAATGAAAAAGGAAAAGAAGGTACTTTGAAATACTGTGATTGATAATGCCATAAAATCTGGGGAAGAGTGACAATTAATATTGTAATATGAAATGAACAGAATTGGAATGATAATGGACTTGTTGAATTTTTTAGGTAAAGTCCTTTTTATTCAGTAGAGGGGCAAATTTCATTACATTATTTTTTCATTTTAAAAATAGAAAATCAAGGTCTTTTTTTAATGTTACAAAAATTAAATAATGTATGTAATTTTTGGTTAACATAAGCTTTTTACATGTGAGAAAAAGTTTTTAATGAAAAATTCTTCTTCACTATTTTCTATGATTCCTGCCCAATCCTAGGATTATGATAGCTGGAGGGAAATACCCATCAGATGAATTTTTTCTTTCGCTTACAAAGCATTACATCCAAGCATTATTTCTGGGGGGTGTAAGCGTTTTTTTCTAAATTATAAATGTGATGATGAACCTAACAAATCTATTGACTATAAAAATGAAAGATGGAATAATTTACTTGTAAAGATTACAAATTGATAATTAAAAATGATATGTAACGTTACAAATATATTTGGTTTTTACATAAATAATCTTAAAATGTTTTCGCTGGGATGTACATCTAATCAGAGTTTTCCGACATTATTGGAAATACATTAAAAAGATAAAGCCGCAATCTTTTCTAAGTAACTGATGAGGTAATTAGCTTTCGTTCCATTATTCTAGTGAAAAAAGAGGGAATTATTATGGAATGCATATTAGAAGTTGGAGGAGATTTACTGTGAAAGTCAAGCGGTTTCCGGAAAATCCGTTAATTACTCCTGGCGATGTAAAACCATTTCATCAAGATCATGAAGTGATAGGAGTTTTTAACGCTGGTGTCGCTCAATACAATGGTGAAATTTTATTATTGCTTCGTGTAGCTGAACGTCCCATTAGTGAAGATCCGAATATTGTCAGAACGTCTGTTATTGATTTTTCAAGAGGAGAAGGAAAGCTGAAAATTATTGATTTACATAAAGATGATTCGAGATTTGATTTTTCTGATCCGCGAGTCATTTTTTACAACGATTCTAATCGAAGAGTCGCGTATCTTACGTCTATATCTTATATTCGTATTGCACGCAGCAAAGATGGACGCAACTTCACCATTGATGAGAAACCTTTTATTTATCCCGAAACGAAACGTGAAGCATGGGGGGTTGAAGACCCGCGCGTAACTCAAATTGATGATACTTATTATATTCAATATAGTGCAGCATCAGCAGAAGGCATTGGTGTAGGACTTATATCAACAAAAGATTTTGTGACTTACGAACGCCTTGGTTTAATTTTTCCTCCTGAAAATAAAGATGTGGCAATTTTCCCTGAAAAAATTAATGGAAAATACTATGCGTTACATCGTCCTGTGCCAAAAGGAGTTGGCAAGCCTGAAATTTGGATTGCAGAATCAGATAATCTTCGTTATTGGGGGAATCATCAATATTTGTTAGGCCTTAGTGAAAAGGGTTGGGAAAGCGGGCGAATTGGCGGAGGTGCTGTTCCGTTTAAAACGGATAAAGGCTGGTTAGAAATTTATCATGCTGCTGATAAAAATGATCGCTACTGCTTGGGAGCCGTTCTTTTGGATCTCAATAACCCCGCCAAAATTCTGGCCAAAACGGAAGAGCCTATTTTAGAGCCTGAGGAAGATTATGAAAAAAGCGGCTTCTTCGGTAATGTTGTTTTTACTTGTGGTTTAGTTGTAGAAGGAGATACCGTTAGAATCTACTATGGCGCGGCAGATGAATCTATTGCCGGCGCGGAACTTAGTCTGCAGGAAATCATGTCAAAATTAAAGTATTTATAAATTAAATTAATGTGGGAGGGAGTAAACATGAAAAAGAAAGGTTTTGCGAAACTCATCGCCTTATTGCTGGCAGCCGTTCTTGTTGTTACTGGTTGTCAAGGGCAAAATGGGAATCAAGAGAAAAACGCAAAAGATGATGAAGCTGGCAAAGTTGTTCAATTTGAGTTCTGGGCTGCGCCAAACCCTACACAACAAGCTTTCTGGAAAAAGATGGCCGAGGCTTATATGAAAGAAAATAAAAACGTTAAAATTAAGGTTACGCCAATGCCGGAAAGCCCTACTTCTGAAGCAGGGATTCAATCAGCGATTGCATCAGGGAAAGCGCCTGCGGTCTCTGAAAACATTTCCCGCGGTTTTGCAGCTCAGTTAGCGGCGAGCCGCGCTATTGTGCCATTGGATGAATTTGAAGGTTTTGATGAGTTAATTGATAAACGTCAAATGAAGAAAACCATTTCAAGCTGGAAGTTTGCAGATAACCATCAATATGTTTTGCCGATTTATTCTAATGCCATGTTGTTTGGTTGGAGAATCGATATTCTAAAAGAACTTGGATACGATGCACCGCCAAAAACATATAGTGAAGTCATTGAAGTTGGAAAGAAATTGAAAGAAAAATATCCTGATAAGTTTCTTTGGGCGAGAGCTGATTTAGTAAAACCGACATGGTGGGCAAGATGGTTTGACTTCTTTATGTTGTACAATGCAGCGTCGAATGGAAATAACTTTATTAAAGGAAACAAATTTATTGCGGATGACGAAGCCGGTGTAAAAACACTCCAATTCTTTAATGATTTAAGCAAGAATAAATTGCTTTTGACTCGAGAAGCGACTGACCCGTTTGAAACAGGTACATCCATTATGGTGGATCTTGGGCCATGGACATTCCCATACTGGGCTGAGAAATTCCCGGAAATGAAGTTTAATGAAACTTATGTATTATCGTTGCCGCCTGTGCCTGACGGCGTAGATCCAGCAAATTCTAAAACATTTGCAGATACAAAAGGTCTTGTCATCTATGCTTCTGCAAGCAAAGAACAACAACAAGCAGCCTTTGACTTTATTAAATGGGTATTTTCAGATGCGAAAAATGATTTAGCTTGGTTCAAACAAACAAACTTGCCACCTGCACGTGATGATTTATCAACTAATGAAGCTTTTGCATCCTATCTTGAAGAAAACCCTCAATTAAAACAGTACGCGGAAAACATTCCAAACGCAATCCCACCTGTTGATAACGAAAAAACGGTAGAAATTCAAGAATTGATTGGTAAAGAGGCCTTAAATCCTGTTGTCAAAGGCCAAAAAGATCCTGAAACAGCTTGGAAAGATATGAAAAAGGCTGTTAACGGGGTGTTAAAGTAAATGAATAAAAAGACAACATGGTTGGGGTGGCTTTTTGCCAGCCCCTACCTTATCTATACACTCATATTCTTTCTGTTTCCTTTGCTATGGGCTGTTTATTTAGCTTTTACAAATTGGAACATCATTGCTCCTGATTATGAAATGGTCGGATTTCAAAATTTTATCGAAGCTTTTTTTAGCAAAAGCGTACGGGCCGCATTTTTGGTAACTTATAAATTTATGCTCATGTTTGTTCCCATCGTTATTGCGGGTTCACTCCTTTTAGCTTTAATTGTTCATTCTTTGCCTAGACTTAAAGGGTTGTTTGCTGTAGGATATTTCCTACCTTACTTGGCATCAGGAGTGGCTTCTTCCATTGTTGTCAATGGGGTGTTATCTTATAACAGTCCATTAAACGTTTTTTTTCGTAAGCATTTAGGTTTAGATATTGATTGGTTAGGTTCTCCAATTTTAGCGCCACTAATCATTGCCCTTATGATGGCGTGGAAATTTGTGGGCTATTATGCGCTGCTGTTTTTATCAGGTTTAGAAAGTATACCTAAAGAAATCTATGAAGCAGCCGAAATGGATGGTGCTGTTGGTTGGAAAAGATTTTGGTACGTCACCATACCGATGTTGCATCCAGCGTTTTATACCGTCACCATTTTAGCAGTAGGTCTAATGTTTGGGATTTTTACTGAACCATATGTATTAACTGGTGGAGGACCAGATTATTCCACGCATACATGGCAGTTAGAAATTTATAACCAGGCATTTGAAAGATTAAATGCAGGATATGGAACGGCAATAGCAATCATAAACTCTGTTGTCACATTCGTTTCTATTCTAGTGTTTCGAAAGCTTTTGGAAAAGTGGGGTGCCAGACATGGTTGGGAGTAAGAAATTAAAGACCACGCTGTTGTATATTTTGGCTTTTGTTATCCTTATCATCATGGTGTTTCCTTATTTATATATGGTCTTAAGTTCTCTGGCCCCATGGGATCAAGTGGACCGTAAAATGATTCCAACTAAGTTGACCTTGCGTTCATATGAGTGGTTATTTACTGGTGGGGATGATGTTGTTCCTAGACCGTGGCTCCGAGCCTTTTTTAACAGCTTTGTTGTGACTTTATCTTCCACTTTGCTAATGATGGTGACAGCGATCCTAGTAGGATACGCTTTAGCTAAATTAAAGTTTAAAGGCAGCCGTTTGATCAACAATATTATTTTGTTTCAAATGTTTTATCCAGCGGTTATCCTATTAATTCCACTTTTTTTAATCATCCGCTACTTTGGGATGTACGACACCTATTGGGCTATGATTTTGCCAAAGGCCGTTAATTTGTGGGCGATATTTATGTACACTAACTTTTTCCGCAGTATACCTGATGAATTAATTGAAGCTGCCAAAATGGATGGAGCAGGACAATTAACCATTATTGCTAGAATTGTCTTGCCAATGTCTAAGTCGATTACAACCATTATATTCCTATTCCTTTTTATGGAAAGATGGGTAGAACTTTTATGGGATATGCTGGTGGTTAACAGTGAAAATATGTTAACGTTAAACGTATTGCTCGCTCAAATGTTTGGTCCATATGGAGCGTTTCCAGGACCGATGTATGCGGCTTCGGTATTACTGACATTGCCAATTCTCGTCCTATTCATTATCTTTAGCAAAAACTTTAAAGAGGGAATGCAGTTTGTATTGAAGTGATGGTTTGTTGGAAAAATATAACTGATGCCGAAAAAAGTTTTTTATAGAGACCGCCTGTGAACGATATGAAACAAGGTTTGGTCTCTTTTTCTTTACAGGAAGGAGGAATGAAGAATGTTGATCAATAAAAATTGGAAGATACAGCATTTTGATGTAGGACAGGTAAGGGATTTAACGATTGCAGATCCAAACTATATTGATCACTTTTGGATACCAGCAAAGGTGCCAGGAGATGTACATTCGATTTTGCTAGAAAAGAAATTGATTGATGATCCCTTTTTCGGCTACAATGATTTGAAATCGAAATGGGTGGAAGAAAAGGTTTGGTGGTATCGTACGGAATTTACATTTGATAAAAACAATCTAGACAAAGATGAACGGTTAGAGTTGATTTTTGAAGGCTTAGATACCTTTGCGACTGTTTATTTAAACGGAGTGGAATTAGGGACTACGGAAAATATGTTCATTTCTCATACTTTTGATGTTACTAGAGAAATAGTGGATGGAAGAAATGTTTTGGCAGTGAAATTTAATCCCGTTTCCTATCAGTTAAAGGAGAAAGAGAAAAATTATTGGGCTGGATTTGGAAAAGATCGCATATGGGCGCGCAAGGCTCAATATCATTTTGGCTGGGACTGGGGTCCGCAAATTCTAACGGTAGGAATTTGGAAAGAGGTGCGTTTAGAAAAAAGAAAAATTGCCAAAATCGAAAGTGTTTACGCAAGAACACTTGACTTGAAAGATTCTCGGGCCGTTGTTCAAATCGATATTTACACCAAAAACTTTGTTAAGGGAAAAAGTTTACAGGCGGAAGTGACGTTAAAAGATCGAGAACAACAATTTTTCCAAACCGTAAATATTGATCAAAATCGAGCAACACTCACTTTCAACATCGACAATCCAAACCTTTGGTGGACGCATGATTTAGGAGAACCGAATCTTTATCAGCTATCTGTCATTTTAAAATGTGAAGGTGAAGTTCTAGACACATATCAAACAGAAATTGGGATTCGTACGGTGGAAGTAATGAAAAGAGATCGCAAAGGGAATCCGCGGTTTACCTTTGTTTTAAATGGTGTAGAGATATTTGCGAAAGGAGCGAACTGGATTCCTATTGACAGCTTTTTAGGATCTGTACCGGAATCACGCTATCGTCATCTTATTCAGCTTGCGAAAGAAGCAAATATGAATATGCTGCGTGTATGGGGTGGTGGGATTTATGAAAAAGACTTTTTCTATCAGGAATGCAATCGCCAAGGGATTTTAGTTTGGCAGGACTTTATGTTTGCCTGTGCGTTATACCCGGATTACAACCGCGATTATATGGAAAACGTCCGCGAAGAAGTGATTTCGGTGATTAAGCGGCTTCGTAATCATCCTTGCATCGCTTTATGGTGCGGAAATAACGAAAACGATTGGTTGTATGAAGTGGAGCATGCTGCTGGAAAAATTCACACTCCTTTTTATGGGGAAAAAATATATCATGAGTTAATTCCTGAACTACTGGAAGAATTAGATCCTTCCCGTCCATATTGGCCAAGTTCGCCATATGGCGGCAATGATCACAACTCACAAGAGGAAGGCGACCGCCATAATTGGCAAGTTTGGCACGGGAATGTAGAACCTCGAAAATTCGGGGAGAATTTAGGACAGAACATCAGTGTGGAGGGGCTTTCTTTTCGAAATTATAAAAAAGATCGCACCCGGTTTTGCAGCGAGTTTGGCATACATGCATCTGCCAATCGTTATACGCTGGAAAAAAATCTGCCTGACGGAACTTTTTCTTGGGGCAGCGATGAATTGGCATATCGCAATAAAGATTTTCATCATGAAAAAGGGCTCTTATTAATGGAAGGGTATACCGGCATTCCCAAAAATGTTGAGGAATACGTGAATTATTCGATGCTTACGCAGGCGGAAGGTTTAAAGTATGGAATGGAACATTACCGCCGCAATAAACCGCAAACAAGCGGAGCTTTAATCTGGCAATTGAATGATTGCTGGCCTGGCACGAGTTGGTCGATGATCGATTATTACTTGTTGCCAAAGGCTTCATATTATTATAGTAAAAAATTTAATGCCCCTCTTTTATATACGCTTGAACATGACCCTGGCGATGATTTACATCTATGGGTTGTGAATGACCGATTAGAAGATGTGAAAGATACGCTGGTATTCGAAGTGTTTCGATTTAATGGCGAGTTAGTGTATTCGAAAGAATTTTTGATCCATGTGAAAGGAAATGCTTCGGTTCAAATTGCTTCCTTAACAGAAGCGGAGGTTTTACAAGGCAATCCTGCTGAACAAGTTGTCGTCCGCTTAAAATCGTTGAATAAAAAAGCAGAGGAAAACTATTATTACCTAAGAAATCATAAGGATCTTCAGCTGCCTAAGGCGAAATTGCAAGTAAAAGTGATGCCGGAAAAACAAGAAGTAGAAATTCGGACGGATTGTTTTGCGCGTTTTGTTAAACTGGAACTTCCAGCAGAAAAGATTATTTTTTCTGATAATTTCTTTGACTTACTTCCATCGGAGCGAAAGATCATCAAGATTAGACATTTAGATGGCAAGACCATTTCTTTAGACGGTTTAAGCGTATCAGCCATCAACGGAAGTGCTTGATCGGATGATTTTTTATCTAAAAAAGTATGATGGAGGGAAAATCATGAAAGCGGCGGTTTTATTAAAAAAGGGGAAAATCGAAATACAAGAAAAAGAAGTTCCGATTCCGGCTTCTGGAGAAGTTTTAGTGAAAGTAAAAGCGTGCGGCATTTGTGGAACAGACCAACATATTTTTCATGGACATCCAGGTTCAGCGGATGTGGTCACTCCGATTGTATTGGGACATGAATTATCAGGTGAGGTAGCCGCAGTTGGAGATCGTGTTCCATTTTTAAAGCCAGGAGACCGTGTGACGATTGACCCTAACATTTATTGCGGAATTTGCGAGTATTGCCGGCAAGGCCGCCGGCATTTATGTGACCATCTCGAAGCGATTGGGGTCACTCGCGATGGCGGAATGGCTGAATATGTTACAGTCCCGGCAGAAAACTGTTACTTATTGCCTGACTCTTTAACGTATGAAGAAGGAGCGCTTGTAGAGCCGTTAGGTTGTGTCATCCATGGGATTGAGCAAATAAAAATATGGCCAGGCGCTTCCGTGTGTATTATTGGGGGCGGATTTATTGGTCAAATCATGCTTCAGCTTGTCAAAATGTATGGGGCATCCCCAGTTATCGTGAGTGAACCAGATGAAAGCAAGCATCAAACATTGCTTGATTTTCAAGCTGATTTCGTGATTAATCCGCTGAAAAAAGATCTGAAGCAAACGATTGCGGGCGGTGTTGATATTGTCATTGAGTGCGTCGGCCGCCAGGAAACAATGGAGCAAGCGGTTGCGCTAGCTAAGAAAGGCGGGCAAATTTTGCTTTTTGGCGTATCTTCCCCGCATGTAAAGATTCAAGTCTCGCCTTATGAGGTGTTTTCGAAAGAACTAGTGATTCGCGGTTCGTTTATTAACCCGAACACTCATCCAATGGCCATTTCCTTGATTGAAAAAGGAAAAGTGAAAGTACAACCTTTAATTAGCCATTATTTTACTTTGCAAGACATTCCGAAGATTATGCCGAAATATGGAGAATTAAAAGTAACAAAAGGGATATTGAAGTTTGAATAGGGGAATAAGCATTGCCAATCCCCTTTCTCTTTTAAAAACTATGGTGTAAATTCCCGTGATTTGATATATCTTTCTGATTTATGTGGCATCCATAGTGAAGAAATAAGCGCCCTTAGCTTGACTGAAAAGCTAAGGGCGCTTGGCATGAAGAGATCAGCTGACAACAAACTCAAAACTTCCGAATATTTTTACTTCTTTTCCGATAAGAAATCCTCCTGTTTCAAGGGCCGCGTTCCATGTTAAGCCATAATCTTCGCGATTAATTTTTCCTTCTACGTCAAAGCCGGCTACGATGCTTCCGGTTATCGGATTTTTGGATTGTCCGTTAAATTCGACTTTGAACGTCTCTGTTTTTGTAACATCTTTAATCGTTAATTGACCTGTTACTTCATATTCATCATCTGAAACCTTTTTAACAGAATCGCTGATAAACGTGATGGTTGGATAATGTTCTACATCGAAAAAGTCGGCTGAGCGAAGGTGGTTGTCTCTGTCTTCGTTTTTTGTATCAATGGAAGCTGCTTGGATGGTCACTTTCACTTTGGAAGATTCCAGCTGATTGACGTCGCCTTCCACTTCAATATCAAATTCGTTGAACTCTCCTTTTGCCTTAGCAATCATCATATGTTTTACTTGAAAAGATATGGAACTATGAATTTTGTCTAATTGAAAATTTGTCATGGTTCCTTTTTCCTCCTTTTGTTTTGATATAATCATAACCGAAAAATATTTTGAATTCAAATATTTTTATTTAAATTTAAACATGGAGAATGATTGGCTCATTCTTTAAAGGCAAAAGGAAAGCGTGCGTGATTTGATTATGAAGAATGCCGCAGGTGCTTAGAAATTGAAAAGAAACATTGGCAGCAATCTCAAATCAATGGAAGGAGATTCATTCTCCTGGTTCATAATGTTCAACGATCTAGATGGAACTCATCCATCGATAGAACTTCCAAACGATGATCATAAAAAGCAAATACCCAAAAAAGGAATAAATATGTTCCCACTGATTACTGTGAGTAAACCACCCGATTGCTTCTGCCAGATTTTCGCCAAGCGCCATCACGAGGCTAGCTGTGACGATGAAAACGACTTTTTTCCAAGCTTGCATTTTTTCCATAAGATAAAGAAACAGAGTGGTTAGGATTGGCAGTATGATCAGTGTAAACAAAATGTTAATGGTGAAGATATCCGGATATGGTATTTCCAGAAATATATACCATTGTTTTCCTGTAAAATAAAGATCCAAATAAGTTCCAATCCATGAGGCAAATAAGGCAGTAGAAATATAAGCAGAAATATGTTGTTTACTTTGAATGGAAAATAGCTTTTTTCGCGATGACCGCAAGTTCGATTTTTTCGAGTGTTTCACAATATTCATTGACAATCTCTCCATTTATCTCTTCCTCTTGTTTGTTGAAGTAATCGGTAACCGTCCAGTCATTGAACCAATCACCTATGTCTGCTTCTTCATGTGTAACGTTTTTCCATGCGTACTCTAATCTTGGACTATATATTCGGGGGACTCCTTGTTGTATTTGACAATTTTTGATGCGGCGTCTATAGGGGCGCCCTGGCACCGATTCATAAACGTCATTAAATAGGTGAGGCCAGTAATCTTTGCGTGATCCAGTATGAGAGCAAGAAGCGGCCCATCGCACCACCTTAGCTAACATATCTTTTTTATGAAAAAGCAAGGAATATAACCTCTTTCCTAACAATATGCGTTCATGAAGCGAACCAAAATGATGCAGCGTCTGTCCGATCAGTCCTATCCTGCGCTTCTCATGTTCGTCATAGTAAGGAAAAAGAATATGATTTAAAGAGAGAAGATCTTGAAGCTTAAACTCAATGGTATGAAATACTTTCTCTTGAAAAAGAGGATTTTGTATGACTCGTTTTTCTAAATAGCTTTGTTCATTAATTACAAGAGCAATGGCAAGTATATAAGGATCGCCATATTTCCAAAAGTGGTTCCAGATGGTTTCCATAAATGTGGATACATGAAAAACAGGAAGAAGGTAAAAAAGCGGTCTTTTTCTTTTCAAGCTTTCTTCATAAAGTAAAAATTGCGGATATACATCCTGAAAAATAAGCCAATTTCCGCGCTCTAAAAAGGAAAAGAAAGACTGCTGTTCTTGTTCGGTTAACAAATTGGATAGCATCTCTCCTTTTAAGTCGGTCATATTCCAGCCGCCATTTCTTGATACCATATGCCCCAAAAGCGCCCAGTGAATTTTGGGATGACGCCGGTAAAAATCAAAGTACGCTTTTGTTCTTGTGACATTGTTTTCATTCTTCATTTTTGTTTGAGCGAGTATTTGTTGGGTTAGATTTTTTTCCTCTTTGGTTAAATCGGATTGTTTCATTGCTTCTATATTGTAGCCTTTGCACTTTCTCTTTAACTCCTCATTTATTTCATGAAGAAATGGAGGCATAACCACTTTTTTCTTTTTCTTTATTAGCCAAAAAATGCCTACCACTCCCTTAATGAATCGTTTTCCATATATGTGAATAAGTATTAGGTAAGTGCTCATTTTTTAAATGAAAGGAATGGCGAGCGTGAGGTTTAGCATCCAAAACGAAATCAACCGAATTGTGAATAAATTGAAAAATGAGCAATCTCCGGATGGATCATGGCGTTACCCTTTTGAAACCGGCATTTCAACAGATGCTTATATGATCATCTTATTACGTACGTTGGAAATAAATGATGAAGACTTAATCAAAGCGTTAGTGGAAAGAATCGAAAGCAAGCAGCAAAGTAACGGAGCATGGAAACTCTTCTATGATGAAGGTGAAGGAAATTTAACGGCAACGGTTGAAGCATATTATGCGCTTCTTTATTCGGGATATCGCAAGAAAAGCGATAAAAACATGCAAGTTGCAAAACGGAAGATTTTGGAAATGGGTGGGATAGAACGTGTGCATATGTTTGCGAAATTTATGCTTTCTTTAACAGGGCAATATCCATGGCCAAAATTTTTTCCTATCCCTGTTGAAATCATTCTTTTGCCGCTTTCGTTTCCTATCAACTTTTGGGATTTCTCCGTCTATGGAAGGGCAAATCTTACACCGATTCTCATTCTGGCTGACAACAAATATCGTACCAAAACGAGAAGAAGTCCAGATCTTTCCGATTTATTTGTTTCAAGATGTAAAGACGATGATTATTGGAGATGGCTGCAAACAGATCGGCCTTTTTTTTCTTATATAAAGCAGGGACTCAAAAGTTTCATTGGTTTATCGCAATATATTCACTCTGCGGCCATTCATCATGCCAAACAATATATGTTAAACCGTATAGAACCAGACGGAACATTATATAGTTATTTTAGTTCTACTTTCCTTATGATTTTTGCTTTATTATCGCTTGGATATCCAAAAAACCATCCCATCATTATAAAAGCGGTTGACGGATTAAAGTCTTTTGCTTGCCGAATTAATGGCTACCCTCACATGCAATATACCACTGCAACCGTTTGGAACACTTCCTTAGTGAGCTATGCTTTACAAGAAACGGGAGTCCCCTCTACAGATCCCGTCATTGAAAAAGCAAACCGCTTTCTCCTTTTACGGCAGCATGATCGATATGGCGATTGGGCAGTTCGCAATCCGTACAGCTTGCCGGGAGGATGGGGATTTTCCAACATGAATACAATCAATCCCGATGTCGATGACACAACCGCTTCTTTAAGAGCGATTCATAAATTTGCTATAAAAGAACCTTTATTCCGTCAGGCATGGGATAGAGGGCTAAATTGGCTGCTTTCTATGCAAAATGATGATGGAGGTTACGCGGCATTTGAAAAGAATGTCAATAAGCGCATTTTACGCCATATTCCGATTCAAGGGGCTGAGTTTATACTGACAGATCCATCTGCCGCAGATTTAACAGGAAGAACTTTGGAGTTTTTTGGTAAATTTACTAATTTGTCTAAACACCATCCAACTATTCAACGCGGAGTAAAGTGGCTAGTAAATCATCAGGAGAAAAACGGGTCTTGGTACGGCAGATGGGGTATTTGCTATATATATGGAACGTGGGCTGCCGTTACGGGAATGATTTCGGTGGGAGTCACCCCGAAACATCCGGCCATTCAAAAAGCGGTGAAATGGCTGTTAAAAATCCAAAACAACGATGGTGGATGGGGAGAATCGTGTAAAAGTGATATCGAGAAAACGTATGTTCCGTTAGGAGTAAGTACGTTAATACATACATCTTGGGCATTGGATGCACTCATTGCTATCTTTGATGAACCGATACCGGAAATTCAAGCTGGAATCCAATTTATTCTCCGATCTGCTGAAAGGAAAGACTGGACAACTTCTTATCCAACAGGGCAAGGAATGGCAGGAGGGTTTTATATTCATTATCACAGTTACCAGTACGTATTTCCTTTACTAACATTAAGTCATTATCAAAAGAAATTTGAAAATTTCTATGTGTGAATTTATATCCATACCCATTCTTCTCTTTTCTTTTCGCTGCATTGCGAAATGATGATTCGAAAGAAAAGCGAAATGGATCATAAACACGTGCATTTCGCTTTTTGTTGTTGAATGTTAATTGATATCAATGAAACATATCGCTGCCAATCCTTTTTTATTATTTTTAAGATGATGGTATGATTGATTTAATGGGATTGGTAAAGACAGCGAGGAAGGGGAAAGTGGGATGAAGCAGTTAAGTATTCTATCAAAAATTCAAAACCATATGGAGCGATTTTCACCAGCGGAAAAAAAGATTGCCACGTATATTATGGAACATGCGGAGCTTGTGCCAAATATGACGACGAAGGAACTGTCGAAAAATGCAGGATCTAGTGAGGCGAGTGTCGTTCGCTTTTGCAAAACGATCGGCATTGGCAGCTTTACCGCCTTAAAATTGGCGCTTGTCCGTGAATTGACGATTGTCGATATGAACATTAACGATTTTTCGATTATTGAAAAACAAGATGCTCCGTATGATTTATTTAATAAAGTGACCTATGTCAACAAAGCGGCGATCGAAGCGACAACAACGACGATTGATAAACGGGAATTGGAAAAAGCAGCGGAAGTGATTGCCAATGCGAAAAAAATTTTATTTTACGGAGTCGGAGGATCAGCTTCTTCGGCGATGGATGCATGCTATAAATTTACAAAGCTAGGCTATGTGTCGATGATGTCTCCTGATTTTCATACGATGCTTCCGCTTGCGGCAAACTTAGAGAAACATGATGTATTTGTCGCGGTTTCCACATCGGGAAGAACAAAGGATGTGTTGGAAATTGCCCGGTTTGCGAAAAAACAAGGCGCCACGGTGATTGCAATTACAAAACTCGATCCATCTTCGCCATTGTATAAGGAAGCAGATATCAAACTATGTCTTCCAGATGTCGAGCAAGATCATCGGATCGGAAGCATGGCATCGCGAATGACGCAGCTGAATATCATTGATGCGCTTTATTTAATTACGTTCCATCAAGTGGGAAGCCGTGTGCTGGAAAAATTTCATGAAACGAGAGAAGAAGTAGTTCGGTTGCGGAGATAAGTATTTATGGAAGCGAGCAGTCAATGCTTG
Organism: Parageobacillus sp. G301; assembly: GCF_030268025.1. Taxonomy (NCBI): domain Bacteria; kingdom Bacillati; phylum Bacillota; class Bacilli; order Caryophanales; family Anoxybacillaceae; genus Parageobacillus; species Parageobacillus sp. G301. The sequence goes on along the minus strand of NZ_BSDB01000001.1, from coordinate 713,074 downwards.
CTTTTCTCTTTTTATGGAACTTTTTTTGAAAATGGAAGAATAAAATTGATATTTTATTTCATATATATATAATTAAAATAAGAAATAAAATTTCAAATCTATAAGAAGGTGACAAGATTGCTAGAACGTTTAACAACCGAACAACGAAACAACAAAACGCAGAACTTAGATGAAATGACGACGAAAGAAATTTTACAGGTGATGAACGAAGAAGACCAAACAGTGGCCATTGCTGTTTCGAAAGAATTAGAACACATCGAAAGGCTTGTGCAAAAAGTGATTGCGTCTTTCCGGCAAGGCGGTCGGCTCATTTATATAGGGGCTGGTACAAGCGGTCGTCTCGGAATTTTAGATGCGGTGGAGTGTCCGCCGACATTTGGGACGGAAAAGGAGATGGTGCAAGGATTAATTGCGGGCGGTTTGGAAGCGTTTACAAACGCGGTGGAAGGAGCGGAAGATAACGAAGAACTTGCAGTAAAAGATTTACAGTCAATTGGGCTGACGGCAAAAGATACGGTCATTGGCATTGCGGCGAGCGGGCGAACACCGTATGTGATCAGCGGGCTCCGATACGCAAAGCAAATCGGTGCCACAACTGGGAGCATTGCTTGCAATAAGGGAGCGGAAATTAGCAAATACGCTGATGTCAGCGTTGAAGTGGAAACAGGCCCGGAAATCTTAACAGGTTCCACGCGCTTAAAAGCAGGAACAGCACAAAAGATGGTATTAAATATGATTTCCACCGCTTCCATGATTGGAATCGGAAAAGTATATAAAAACTTAATGGTCGATGTGCAGGCGACAAACTTTAAACTAAAAGAACGAGCTAAACGAATTATTATGGAGGCAACCGATGTAGATGATAAGACGGCGGCGCGTTATTACGAAGCGGCGCGGGGACATGTGAAAACGGCGATTGTCATGATTTTATTGCAATGCAGCTATGAAGAAGCGGCAGAGCGTCTGCAAAAAGCGAATGGATTTGTTCGCCAGGCGCTTCAATAAAATATGTGAATAAGGGGAGAGGTTGAAATGAAAAGGGAACAACAAATGGCCGTTGAAATATTGGAACGGCTCGGAGGGAAAGAAAACATTGCACGTATTGCTCATTGTATGACGAGGGTGAGAGTGTCATTGCGCGCTCATCAAAAAGCCGATATCGCAGGTCTTAAAAATATTGAAGGTGTCATGGGCGTTATTGAAGATGAAACATTGCAAATCGTTGTCGGCCCTGGAGTCGTTAACAAGGTAGCTGCTGCGCTTTGCGAATTAACAGGGCTACAACTTGGGGAAGTGATCGAAGATACTGCAACACAGAAAAAAGCCGAGATTCAACAACGCAACCAAACGCCATTTAAACGATTGCTGCGCAAAATCGGCAGCATTTTTATCCCGCTTATTCCAGGTCTTGTCGCATCGGGAATCATTAACGGAATCGCTAACTTTGCGAAAAACGCCGGGGTCGATCCAACAGAAACATGGCTGCAGCTATTATTGCTCATTGGCGGCGGCATTTTCGCTTCGCTCGGCGTTTTAGTCGGATACAATACGGCAAAAGAGTTTGGCGGTACACCTGTGTTAGGAGCGATTGCTGGAATTTTAGTATTTAACCCAGCGCTTGCCGATATTAAACTGTTCGGGGAAGCGTTGACGCCGGGACGGGGCGGATTGTTTGCGGTGATGTTGGCCGCATGGCTCATGGCGGTCATGGAAAAGCGTGTCCGCAAATTCGTTCCGAATGCGATTGATATTATTGTGACGCCGCTTTTAACCGTGTTAATGGTATGTTTATTTACGCTCATCGCCGTTCAGCCGATTGCCGGATGGTTATCTTTAGGTATTACAAGTGGAATCAAAGCAGTGTTGGATATTGGCGGTGCGGTTGCTGGCGCCATTTTGGCAGGTACGTTTTTACCGCTTGTGATGGTTGGATTGCATCACGGTCTGACACCAATTCATATGGAGTTTATTAATAAAATCGGTTCAACTCCAATTCTTCCGATTTTAGCGATGGCAGGGGCAGGCCAAGTAGGAGCGGCGATTGCGATTTTCGTCAAAACGAAAAACAAACGGCTTCGCAACATTATTAAAGGGGCGTTGCCAGTTGGATTTTTAGGAATTGGAGAGCCGTTGTTGTATGGGGTAACGCTGCCGTTAGGAAGACCATTTTTAACCGCGTGTCTCGGCGCGGCAGTCGGCGGTGCGTTTCAGGCAGTTGTGAAAACAGCCGCGCTCGGAATTGGCGTATCTGGTTTATCGCTCATTCCGTTAATCGCTGACAATAAATATATTCTTTATTTCTTGGGATTGGTCATTTCGTACACGTTTGGTTTCCTTTTTACGTATTTCTTTGGCTTTAAAGAAGAAATGGCGGAAAACATTTAATTCTAGGTGGTTTCGATGTTCTATCTATCTTTCTACTTATCAGAACAAACGGATCAAATCGAAAAAAGATTTGCACAGGCAAATTTGTTCGGATGTCGGGAACTATTTACATCGCTTCATATTCCAGAAGACGATCTTACCTTTTATCGCAAGCGATTACAGGAGATCGGGCAGTTAGCGAGAAAATACGAAGTCGGGATCATCGCTGACGTTACCCCGGCTTCTTTATCCAAAATTGGGGTGAATGGAGACAATCTTGATTTGCTTTTTGATGGGGGAATTATTGGACTGCGGCTTGATGATGGATTTTCTATGAAAGAAGCAGCAACGTTTTCTCACCGGATGAAGGTTGTTTTCAATGCGAGCACGATGACGGAAGAAGAATGCGACGATCTTGCTTTTTGTGACGTGAACTGGAATCAAATTGAAGCGTGGCATAATTTTTATCCACGTCCAGAAACAGGATTATCAAAAGAATTAGTCATTCAAAAAAACAAGATTTTACGCCGAAAAGGAATTCGAACGATTGCCGCGTTTATTCCGGGAAATAAAGAAAAACGAGGTCCGCTCCATCAAGGGCTTCCTACGCTAGAGGCTCATCGGTATATGGATCCGCTTTGCGCGTACGTGGAATTAGTGCAGGATTGTGAGGTAGATAAAGTATTTGTGGGCGATGGCGGGATGACAGATGATGTGCTTGCGCGAATGAAGGAGTTTCGGGATGGGGTTATTCCGCTGCGCTATCGGCCGCTTGTGCAACAACATGAACTGCTTTCCATGGTGGAAACAGTTCAAACGAATCGGCGTGACGTGGCAAGGGATGTCATTCGATCACTGGAATCCCGCTTATCTTTCTCATGGCCAAAGCATTTATTAGCACCAGCATGTACGATAGAGAGACAAAAGGGAAGTGTTACGATTGATAATATTAGATATGGAAGATATGCCGGCGAACTGCAAATCACATTAACCGATTTGCCAGCAGATGAGAAAGTCAATGTGATTGGACGAATTTTCGAAGACGATCTTCCTCTTCTTGCGTATGTCAAAGGAGGACAACAGTTTCGCCTTGTGCGGATCACATAAAGCCTATGGCCACCGAATTCGGTGGCGTTTTATTTATCTGTTTATGATAAAATTACATAATAGTAAAAAGTTTACAGTTAACGTTAAACAATGGATGCGAAAGAAAGGAACGTTTGATGCACCAACGATCAGAGTAAGCGTTACGCTTTTTTTAATTCCATATAAAAAGCGGTTAAAAATTTTCTTACATTAATGCGGCATTTAGTTGTTTTTTCTCCTGCTTCGAGCTCTTTCATACGTTTTCGGACTTCTTCAAAATCAAAAAGACGGGGAGCGAAGTGTTCGAACGTGGGATTGGTATAGTCCGTGAGCCCGAGAGAAGATAAATGGGTAAATGCTTGTAACACCATACGGCGAATGCGTTGTTCCATGGCACGCACTTCTTTTTGAATGGTGGATTCATGATGATGGTGTGTTTGTCGCACAAGCTCGGTGTATAATTCTTTTAAAGACGGCAATTCGTGAATCGTCTGTCCCAATTTCTCTTTTTCTGCTAAGTGGCGCATGATCAGTAATAAATCTGCCGCTCCTGCTTCTCCAGCAATGCCTAATAGAAGAAGAAGATGTTGCACTTGGTGTTCCAGTTGCGTTTGTTCCTTTTGATGTAAAGGGGAAGCGGTTGTTGCAGTTTGATCTAATGCTTTCAGCAGCTGGCGAATTGAATCAAGGGAATGGGAGATAGAGATATGTTCCGCTACTCGCCTCAATACTGCCACCACTTCGTAACGATTAATTGGCTTTTGAATGTATGTATCGACGCCGTGAAGGTATGCCTGTCCAATCATTTCTTTATTTTCCACCTGGGAAATCATCACAAATTGCCCTTTAAACCCTTCTTCTCTTAATTTTTTCATCGTTTGAATCCCATCGCGACCGGGCATCAATAAGTCAATGAGCACCACATCGACCGAATACAATTGGTCTGCAGTAACGTTTAAGCCGTCTTCTGCTTCTCCAACAACCTCGCCGAGCTGGTTTTCTGTAATAATTTTTTCAAGCATTTTTCGTACGACGGCGTCGTCCTCAATAAGAAAAAAACGAAGCGGCATGAATTACATTTCCTCCTTTCGCAGCAACTGGCTGGTAGGAATGGTTAGCCGAAACGTTGTTTGTCCTGGATTGCTGCTTACAAGTTGTATATGTCCATGAAGACTTTGTACGATATCCCGCGCGTGGGTAAGGCCGATTCCTGTCGACGGATTTCCTTGTTGATCGTATTTTGTGGTAAAGCCGGGTTGAAAAATCCAGTCGGCATCTTCCTTGGCAATGCCTATCCCAGAGTCTGTCACCTCTACAATGAGATTGCTTTGTTGCAATTCTACTTGCAGATGAATCGAACCGGATGTCGGAATGGCTTCCACGGCGTTCGCCACTAAGTTGTTTAGTACAGAGAGTAAGGCATAGACATGGTCGGTCGACAAATCGACATGGCACGTTTGGGCAAATTGAATCTTTTTTCCTAATAGCTCGGCGTATTTTTCATTAGCGCGTACCACCATTCCACAAAGTTCATTGATAGGAAGCCTCCGCCGCAACGGTTGTTGCCCGATTAATTTCGATAAGCCTGCAAAAATACGCTGTACATCTTTTTTGACTTCATGAATATGTTCGGCGATATAAAGCGCGGCATGTGGCTTCACTTTTTCTCCTTCCATCAAATGCGAATATAGCTCATAACTTTTTCGTGTAATCTCTTCTAAGTATGTCATCGATTTTTGCAAGTAAAATGTTTCCTCATACAGCCCCGTATTAATCATCATTAGACGTTCCAACTCTTGTTGTCGCGCTTCCCCTAAGGTGCGAAGATGTTTCATTACGAAAATATTATATAATCCGATGACGCAGAAACTTCGTAAAATAGCGAATAACAACATTACCATCATCACTTGGTATGTCACGATGAACGACTCACCAAGGAGATAACGAAAGAGCAATTCGCATGAATTAGACGAAAAATCAAGAACTGCGCCGAGCAGGCCAGCGCGGATGGGAAATTCCAGCAAGCGGCGGAAGCGAGTGATTTGTACGATCAAGGCAAAATTAATATAGTAACACGCGGCTGGAGCATGCGTAAAAAAACTATCTAATAACGCAGCTTGCCCAGTCAGCATGTCAAGGGCGATACGGAATACGACGACAAAACACCCCGCGCAAATTCCGATAAAAAGCGGGGAAATCATCTCAAATGAAATAAGTCCGAAAAAAAAGATAGCACTCCCTAATGAGAAGCGGAACGGGCTATTAAACGGATTAATTTTCATTTCCCCAAAAAAAGCGGTAGCCAATATTAGAATGGTCACGATCAACAGGCGTTCACGCATCGTTTTTCCTTTTTTCACACACCTTTTCACCACCCTAGTTTCTATTATATAACAGATGGGGTGGAAATAGTTTCATATTTTTCAAGAAAAGAATCATTATATGAGTCTAACGTTGTCGATATTCGAGCCTTCTAGAAACAAGAGATAACGAATAATTGACAACAAAATACATAAGCGCAACAAGAATAAAAATCGGTATCACATAATTGACATTTCTTCCGTTAATAATTTGTGCGTGGTTCATCAATTCTGGGAGGGAGATCACGATCGCTAGCGATGTATCTTTCAGCAATGAAATAAATTGGCTGACAATCGGCGGCACCATTCGGCGCAATGCTTGTGGCAAGATAATATACCATAATGTTTGTATATAGGTTAGTCCGGACGAACGCGCCGCTTCGATTTGGCCTTTGTCAATCGAGTTTAATCCGCTGCGAACGATTTCCGAAAGCATCGCCGATTCAAAGACAACTAGGGCGACAATAGCGGCATAAAATTTATCCAGTTTTAATCCCACTTCCGGCAGCGCGAAATACGTAAAGAAAATGATCAAGAGCAGCGGGAGGTTACGAATCGTTTCCACCATAACGGCAAAAATTTGTGAAATGCCAGGGATTTTTGTATAGCGTATTACACCAATGATAATTCCAAAGATAAAACTAAAAATAATGGATATAAACGCAACTTCCAACGTGACCAAAAATCCTTGCAGTAAAAAGGAGAGATGTGCTGGAGCGTATGCGCCGATAAAGTCCATATGTCCTTACCTCCTCGATTACCGACTTTTTGCCAAACGTTGTTCCAAATATCCAACACCTAAACTTAACGGTATAGTTAGCACAAGGTAAAACAACGCGACGAAGATATAAACATCAAATGTAACAAACGTTTCGGATGAAATTAAATCACCGAAATACATTAGGTCAAGCCCGGCGATGACCCCTAAAACGGACGAGTTTTTCACAAGGTTAATAAATTGGTTGCCAAGCGGCGGAATAACAATTTTGATCGCTTGCGGCAAGATGATATAGCGCATGGTTTGCAAGTATGTCAATCCAGAGGAACGCGCCGCTTCCATTTGGCCTTTTGGAACAGCAAGGATTCCAGATCGGATTACTTCCGCAATAAATGCAGCGGTATATACCATAAGGCCTAATGTTCCTGCTGTAAAGGAATCAAAACGTATACCGATAGCGGGAAAGCCGACAAAGAATACAAAGACGATTAAAATAAGCGGAATGTTGCGAATAAATTCTACATAGACAGTTCCGATCCAGTTTAGCGGGCGAATTGGCGCGATGCGGAAGATCGCGATAATGATGCCAATGACCAAGCTGCCGATAAGAGCTAGAACGCTTGCTTTTAACGTGTTGGCAAACCCTTGCAAATACATATCCCAATGTTCTAGCAAAATCGAATATCTTAACATGATGATTCCACCTCTTTCTTAACCTAAGATGAAACAGATGAGCGAAACAGGCTTCGCTCATCTGTTCTTTCATGATTTATTGTTGCGGTTTTTTCCCAATCCATTTTTCATAAATTTTGTCGTATTCGCCGTTTTCTTTAATTTCTTTTAAGTATTCGTTAATGACTTGCAAAAATTCTTTGTCTCCTTTGCGGACGGCGATGCCGTATGGTTCTTCGGTAAACGTTTCGTCAAGAACGCGGTAGTTTGGATCTTGTTTTGCCATTCCCCAAAGCAAAGCATTGTCCGTTGTGAGCGCATCGCCTTGTCCAGCTTTTAGCGCTGTAAACGCTTCAGCATAGTTTTCAAATTCTAATACATTGACTTCTGGCGCTACTTTGCGGATGTTTTGCGCAGATGTAGAACCTTTTGCTGTTAACACGGTCATTCCTTTTTTCAAATCTTTTACGCTGTTAATTTTGCTGTCTTTTTTGACAAGTAACGATTGTCCGGCCATGAAATACACATCGGAGAAATCAACCTCTTTTTTCCGCTCTTCCGTAATGGTCATCGTCGCGATAATCGCGTCGATTTCTCCGTTATTGAGCATTGGGATGCGTGTTTTGGATGTCACTTCTTTTAGTTCGATTTTATTTTCATCACCAAGAATTTTTTTCGCTAATCCTTTGGCAATGTCAATATCAAACCCTTCTACTTTTCCGGTTTCTGGATTTTTTAAACCGAACAAGTTCAAGTCATACTTTACTCCAACAACGAGTTTGCCGCGTTTTTTAATTTTTTCTAACGTGTTCGTTCCGCCCGACGTTTCCGTCGATTTTGCCCCATCCCCTTTGTTGGATGTTGACGATTCGCTGCTGCATCCGGCTAAAGCAGTGATGCTTAATAGTGCGATAAGCGCAAGCGTGATCCACATTTTCCAAACTGTTTTTCCTTTCATGAAAAAACCCCCTTTGTTTGATTTAAAACATTTTTTGCTTATTAATGGTTGAGAATGCGGCTCAGAAATACTTTCGCCCGCTCTTCTTTTGGATTGGCGAAAAATTCCTCTGGTGGCGCTTCTTCCAAAATACGGCCTTGGTCCATAAAGACGATGCGGTCCGCGACTTCACGGGCAAATCCCATTTCGTGTGTCACAACGACCATCGTCATTCCTTCTTTTGCCAATTGTTTCATGACATCAAGCACTTCCCCAATGGTTTCTGGATCGAGCGCCGATGTCGGTTCGTCAAATAGCATAATTTTCGGCTTCATCGCCAGTCCTCTGGCGATAGCAACGCGCTGCTGCTGCCCGCCGGATAGCTCGGACGGATAGGCGTTCGCTTTGTCCGGAATTCCTACTTTCTCTAAATAGTACATCGCGGTTTCTTTCGCTTCTTTTTCCGGAATGCGAAGCACTTTCATCGGTGCTAACGTAATGTTTTGCAATACAGTCATGTGTGGGTATAAATTGAAATGCTGGAACACCATACCGATATTGCGCCGCAATTGGTTAATGTCGATGTTTTTGTCATTGACTTTGACGTTATCCACGATTAATTCGCCGCTTGAAATCGTTTCCAAACGATTGATGCAACGAACTAACGTGCTTTTCCCAGAACCGGATGGACCAATAATGACGACAACTTCCCCTTGATGAATGGTTAAATTGATATCTTTTAGTACGTGGAAATCGCCGTAATATTTGTTCACTTGATGAAAATAAATCAATGAACCCCCTCCTTCCCGAATAATATGAATAGTTTGTTTTTTTTAAGATTTATTGTAAACATTATCTACTGAAATCTACTGAAATCGACGATAATTTTTTCATACAGATATAATGTAATATTAGGAGGTAAGTGGATGGAAAGATATATTTTAGTGAATAGTATTAATTATTTTTTTAAACGAATATAGAACTAACCAATCTCTTAACCAAGAAGCTACTTTAGAAGGGTTTATAATTAGGAAAGAAGGCGAAGTATATTTAGTTGAAGATCCAGATTTTGTTCAGGAAGACGCGAACAAATTAACAATACAGGAATTAAGAAGAAAATATAATATGGAGTAAATTATTAATTAAGGGGGTGGTACTTTAAGGGGAATAGAAAATGGACAAAAAGTAAAAGTTTGGTATTCAGAGATTTTAGAATCGTATCTAGGTAAAGTCGAAGTTTTAAAGATTGAACCTATGTAATTTATGTGTTTGTCATGAATTAAAAGGAAAATCGGCCATTGCCAGCGAAGATATGGAAGAGAAAGACTACTTCCTTGGGCGGGTAGTCTTTCTCTATTTTCTGTTAAGGGAGAGATAGCATCAAGCTCCAAACGCGGCTCATTATCATTTTTTATTTCAGAACATACCCGGAACAAATTTTGTAATAAAAAGATAGGAGGAGGGGAAGTGGATATTTTTCTTCTTATTTTACTCCATGTGATACTGCCATTATTTTTTCTTGTCGGCCTTGGGGCGCTTTTGCATCGCATTTTCCATTTTGACATGAATACCTTGTCCAAATTAAATGTCTATGTGCTACTACCGGCTGTTGGGTTTACAAATATTTATGAAAGCAACATGAACGGCGATATTCTGTTGGGCGTACTCGCGTTTTTACTGCTGCAAAATGGAGTGCTAATCGCCATTAGCAAAGTCATGGCAAAATTCATGAAGCTGGACCGTAGTTTAGCGGCAACGTTTCAAAATACAATCGTTCTTAATAATTCCGGTAATTTCGGCATTCCAGTAAGCCAACTTGTGTTTCACCAGCAGCCGTTAGGGCTGTCGATTCAAATTGTCGTGACGATTTTCCAAAATTTCCTTACGAATACATACGGTGTGTTTAATTTTATATCTGCTAGTGAAAAGAAGGGGAAAATGACGGCAGAATTTTTGAAAAACCCGATTATATACGCACTGTTGCTTGGATTGCTTTTTCGGTCGGTGCATATTCCGGTTCCATCGTTTATTTGGAATCCTCTTCAAAATGTCGCCAATGCATTTTTGGCCATTGCTTTACTGACGCTGGGAGCGCAAGTGGCTTATATTAATCTGAGACAGCTGCCGCCGTTGTTGTATCTTAGCGTTTTCAGCCGTCTGCTTCTTTCACCGGCGGTTGCCGCTGTTATTATTTTTGCGCTGCATCTTGAGGGAGTGACCGCTCAAGCTTTATTCATCGCAAGTTCGTATCCTTGTTCGAGAAACACCGCGCTTTATGCGCTCGAATACGGCCACCATCCGGATTATGCCGCCCAAGCGGTATTTGTGTCAACGCTGCTTAGTTCGGTGACGGTGACGATGATCGTGTATCTTTCCAAGATTTTATTCTAAAAATCAAAAGGCGCGAATGATTGTTTCGCGCCTTTTGATATACTATCGAATTTGTTGAAAGAGCTTGATCGCATGTTTTGGAACCCAAAACTGGTCCGCGCTGTAAACGACAAGTCCTTCTAATTCATACGTTTTGTTTCCAACGGTCATGATGTTTTTGTTTACAGGGAGTTTCGCCGTCGTATTTCCTTTCTTTACGATGAGGGCAGGATTTTGTGCGTCCGTTTGGTCAATCGTAACGGTTGCCCCTATTGCTTCGAATTCTTTTTTGGCGTTGACAAATAACCGTTTATTTAAATCTTTCAAGTCAAAGCCCATCGCTTTTGCCATGATGCGGGCTAAATCCGTATTTTCAAAGGTGCCAATTGGACGATTCGGACCGTAAGCATAGAGAAATACATCTTCCCCTGTATGTCCGCCTGTTGTAAATCCGAGATTAGCACGCGCGGCAAGCAATTCCGAGAATGTTTTGCGAAGATTCGTCGATTCGCTTAATCTTTTCTTCTCTTCGGCTGTTAATGAATCTAATCCGTATAAACGAGCAACTTCTTCTAGGTTTGATTTGTCTGCCTTTAATTGACTCATTGCTCCGTCTAATGTCATTTTCGCTTTTTTCAGCGGGTCGATATATGCGGAAACAGGGGTTTCAGGATATGATTGATCGGTGTTGCGGTTTCCGATTGTAATACCGCTGTTGCCATGGTCTGTCACAGCAATTACAAGCGTGTCGTTGCGTTTTTTCGCAAAGGAAAGCGCTTCTTTGACCGCTTTGTCAAACGCTAACACTTCGCTGATGATGCCGACAGGATCGTTCGCATGCGCGGCCCAGTCGACTTGGCTTCCTTCGACAAAAAGGAAAAATCCATCTTTATCTTTTGACAGAGTATCGATTGCTTTTTTCGTCATTTCCGCTAATGTCGGTTCATTTGGTCTTATATATGGACGGTTCATATCTTGCGCAAGCGCGTCATCCGCAAACACGCCCCAAATTTTGTTCGATTTTGAACGAAGCAGCTCTTCGCGCGTTTCTACGATGTCATATCCTTTTTTCTTAATAACTTCTAGCATGTTTTCGTTGTCTTTTCGGTTGTTTGTTTTGTTTCCAGGGAGCAATGCATCCTTTCCTCCGCCTAAGACAACTTCTATATTTTGGTGCACTTGTTGTTCAGCGATGTCTGGAAACAAGTTTCGGTGTGGAACATGTGCGGAGAAACCAGCTGGCGTCGCATGTTGAATGGCGGATGTTGCGATAATTCCCGTTGCTTTTCCCACTAGTTCGGCTCCTTCGAGTACATTGGCTGCCGGCTTAAGCGCTTGTTCTTTCGGAATCGGCTGTAATCCAGGTGAATTGACGACACTTGGGAGGATCCCGATATACTTATCATTTGATTTGAATCCGGTAGCCATTGCTGTTGCGGCCGGAGCTGAATCGGTAATTGCCGATTCCGCTGAGTACGTACGGACAGCGCCGCTTGCCATTTCGTCTAAAGCGAGCGGTTCCCCTTTGTACCATCTTGCTAATGTCGTAGCTCCGGCGCTTGTCCCATCCATCACCATCATAATGACATTTTTAATCGGTTTTTGTTTTTTCTCTTGTTTTGCTTCCTCGCGCGCAGCGAAAGCAAAAGAGCCAGCTGTGAGGGATCCGATTAACGCAAAACTGATAATTTTCTGGCCAATATTTTTCAATTTTGCTTCCTCCTTACAATAATTATTAATTATGTGCTTATTATGATCATAAAATTGATTTGTTAATATATTTTTTAAATAATATAAATATTTTGTTAAATATGTTTACTTTTTCTTTTAAAATATAGTTGTAAAACGTTTTCAATTTGTTTTATAATTCTACTAAACCGGTTTATGAAAGCGTTTCTAAATACTAAATCGATTTAGTAATGAAAGGGGGATCCCCTTGAAGAAAGTAACGATGGCCGACGTTGCGAAGTTAGCCAATGTTTCGAAAAGCACCGTATCGCAATATTTAAATAAACGTTATGAATATATGAGCGAAGAAACGAGAAAACGAATTGCTCGAGCAATTGAAGAGCTAGGATATCAACCGAATATTATTGCTCGCAGCTTAAAACAGAAAACAACAATGACAATAGGAGTCATTGTCTTCAATATTTTGCACATGCTTACGACGCAGGTGCTGCATGCCATTGAGGAAGCATGTCAAGAGCGCGGCTTTCATGTCATTGTCTGCAATTCCGATGACAATCCGGAAAAAGAGAAAAAATATATTGAGATGTTGCGCGCGAAACAAGTCGATGGCTTGATCGTTTTCCCAACAGGAAAAAATGCCGATATATATCAAAAAATGGTCAAAGAGCGATTTCCGCTCGTGTTTGTGGACCGGATGGTTCCGGGGATTGAAGCGGATGCGATCTTGCTTGATAATAAAAAAGCTGCCGCTTTAGCGGTCGAATATTTTGCCGACCGTGGCTACCAACGCATCGGAGTCGTTGCTCCTCCGCTTGTTTCCCATGTCATTCCAAGGGTGGAGCGCATTGAAGGATTCCGGCAAGCGTTAATGGAAAAAGGGCTTCCAGTTGTTGATGATTATTTTATCACAATGAAAATCACATCTATTCAGAATGGATTAGCGAAATTATTTGCTTCTAGTCGTCCTCCGGAAGCGTTGTTTGCGATTAATGACTTAACGTTGATGGAAGTTTTATATTTTATTAAAGATAATCATATTAAAGTTCCTGATGAACTGGCCATCATTAGCATCGACGATGTTCCGTTTGCCCATGTCTATACACCGACGCTGACGACAATCGCACAACCGACGTTTGCGATGGGAAAAAAAGCGGCAGAGCGCTTGTTTCTGCAAATCACAAAAGAAAAAAAGCATCAACCGCAAATTTTTCGCTTTCCGCCTACGTTTATCGAACGAGGATCGGTAAAAGAAAAAACGTAATAGGAAAGAGGGAATAAACATGAAAGAAGGACAACGAATTGTGATTGGCGTCGATATCGGAACGACGAGCACAAAAGCGGTAGCGTTTGGAGAACAGGGACGAGTGCTTGCCTCCCATGCGATTGATTATCCGATTGTACAGCCCCATCCAGGCTGGGCGGAACAAGATCCAGAGGCGATTTTCTCGGCTGTTGTCCAAACTGTAAACGCTGTCATATCCAGATTGAATATTGCTTCTAATCAGGTGAAAGCGATCGGATTTAGCGCGGCGATGCATTCTCTAATGGCGCTTGATGCCTCAGGATGCCCGCTTACCCGCTGCATCATCTGGGCGGATAATCGCAGTGTTGAACAGGCAGATCGTCTTTTGAATGAAATGAATGGATTGGATATTTATAAGCGGACAGGAACGCCGATTCATCCGATGTCCCCGCTTCCGAAATTGCTTTGGCTAAAAGAAGAACAGCCGGATTTATTTCATCAAGCACATAAATTTGTGTCCATGAAAGAATATGTGTTGTACCGATTATACGGTCAATACGTTGTCGACTATTCGATCGCTTCAGCAACGGGGCTGTTTCGTTTAGATACGCTTGACTGGGATGCGGATGTTCTCGAGTTTCTCGGTATCACAAGAGCGCAGTTGTCAAGCTTAGTACCAACGACACACATATTGCGAGGGATGAAAAAAGAATGGGCGCAGCAAATGGGCTTGGATCCGGACGTACCTGTCGTTGTCGGGGCTAGTGACGGGGTGCTGGCCAACGTTGGTGTCGGGGCGATTTTACCGGGGGAAGCGGCGATTACGATCGGAACGAGCGGTGCGGTGCGTACGATTTCTTCTGTTCAGAAAACAGATGAAAAAGGGAGAACGTTTTGTTACGCGCTGACACCAAACCATTGGGTCGTCGGTGGACCGACGAATAATGGCGGTATTTTGCTAAGATGGCTCCGTGATGAATTTGGCGGCCAGGAACGTGAAGTGGCGAAAAAGCTCGGCATTGATCCGTACGATTTGCTTACAAAATATGCGGAACGGGTTCCGGCAGGTTCGGAAGGGCTTTTGTTTCTGCCGTTTTTATCCGGTGAACGGGCGCCGTACTGGAATGCGAACGCAAGAGGGACATTTTTCGGCATCAGTCTTCATCACAAGCGGGAACATTTTATTCGCGCGGTGATGGAAGGAGTGTGCATGAGCGTCTTTTCTGTTGCCTTGGCGATTCGTGATGTTACGGGACCGCTGTCAGAAATTCGTGTATCAGGCGGTTTTGCGAAATCACCGTTCTGGCGGCAAATGCTTGCGGATATGATGGGGAAAGAGCTGCTTGTCCCAGAAACGCACGAAGCTTCCGCATTAGGAGCCGCAGCGCTTGCTTTGTATGCGCTTGGCGACATTCCATCACTAGATACGGTGAAAACTTGGATTCAAATTACATCACGCCATGTGCCAAATCAAGAAAATACTCTTATTTATTCAGAACTGTTTGATATGTATATGCGGTTATACGATCGATTAAAAGATGAATTTGATGTTATTGCATCGTTTCAACGGAAGGATTCATAGCTATGTATCATTACTAAATCGGTTTAGTTCACATCAAGAACAACAGAGGGGGAACAAACATGGGAATTGCTATTGTCATTGCAGCCATTGTTGTATTGCTGCTATTGATTACGGTTGCGAAAATGCATCCGTTTGTCGCCTTAATTTTAACGTCCGTTGGTGTCGGGCTTGCGATGGGCATGCCGCTGATCGCGCCATCACCGGAAACGCCGGGAATTATTGATTCGATTAAAACCGGTCTTGGAAATACGCTTGGCTTTTTAGCGATTGTTTTGGCGCTCGGGACGATGCTTGGAAAAATGATGGCAGAGTCCGGAGGTGCGGAACGAATCGCGAAAACGTTGATTGATCGTTTTGGGAAAAAACGCGTCCATTGGGCAATGATGGTCGTCGCGTTTTTAGTAGGTATCCCTGTATTTTTCCAAGTAGGGTTCGTACTGTTAATTCCGCTTGTATTTACGATTGCAATGGAGACGGGGATTTCGCTCGTGACGATTGGAATTCCGCTTGTTGCTGGATTGTCGGTTGTACATGGGCTTGTGCCGCCTCATCCAGCTGCGATGGCCGCAGTCGGTATATTTAAAGCAGATGTTGGAATGACGATTCTTTACTCGATTATTGTCGGGCTGCCGACAGCGATTATCGCCGGCCCGCTCTTTGGAAAATGGATTGGGTCGCGCATGCATAAAAAAGTGCCGGCAGAAATTGCCGAACAGCTTGTACAGCATAAAGAAACGAAAGATTTGCCTGGCTTCGGAAACACATTATTCACCATCTTGCTTCCGGTTATTTTGATGTTAATCGCTTCTGTTGCCAATGTAACGTTGGATCAAACGTCACAAGCGTCTAAAGTGTTGCGCTTTATCGGGGATCCGATTGTTGCATTGTTAATCGCAACGATTTATTCATTCTTCAGCCTTGGGTATGCGCGCGGATTTAATCGCGATAAAGTGTTAAAATTTGCGAACGACTGCCTTGGTCCAGTTGCGAATATTTTACTAGTTATCGGCGCTGGGGGAGCGTTCAATAAAGTGCTCCTTGACTCAGGCATTGGCGAGCAAATCGCCGATTTAGCGAAGCATTCCCATTTGTCTCCGCTCCTATTAGGATGGGGGATTGCCGCGCTTATCCGGATCGCGACAGGTTCTGCGACGGTATCGATGATGACTGCAGCTGGCATTGTCGCCCCAATTGCCGCTAGCATGCCTGGTACGAACACAGAATTGCTCGTATTAGCGACGGGAGCTGGATCTCTCATTCTATCACATGTCAATGACTCTGGCTTCTGGATGATTAAAGAGTATTTCGGAATGACTGTCAAAGAAACGTTGATGACATGGACCGTGATGGAAACGATTATTTCTGTAGTGGCATTTATCTTCATTCTATTGTTAAATGTAATTGTTTAACATATTTACCGAGAAGTCTCCCACCTCTTAACAGAGTGTAGGTGGGAGATGAATCGGTTGTTTTTCTTCCAAAAACAGAACATATGTGCTATACTATTCTTATCCATGATTTGGTGAAAGGAGGATCCACCATGCTTCGTGGGCAAAAAGTGGCCTTCCGGGCATCGAAGGCGAACCTCGAGCGGCTTCGGGCCTGCAACCGGGAGTCGGCTCGTGTCTGGAATGAGTGCCTCCGATTGGCCAAAGAGCATTTCCTTCCACACGGCCGCTGGATCTCGAAAAGCGAGCTGCAAAAACAAACGAAAGGGCGATTCCATCTTCACAGCCAATCGATTCAGGCCGTCTGCCACAAATACCTCTTCGCTAGACAATCTGCTCACCACGCGATCCAACAAGGACATCCTGCCCGCTACCCCTACAAGAAAAAGAAGTACTTCCCAACGAAATGGGCGAAAGACGGTTTCAAGGTTTACGAAAACGGAAAAATCGAACTGTCGATGGGCATTCATCACGGAAAACGGGAAAAGCCAATTGTCGTGTATGCGTCTCATCTGCCCAAGGGAACGATCAAAGAAATCGAATGCTGCTGGGATCAAGGTCTTTATTTGGCCGTGACGTATGAAGATGGACAAAAGGAAAAAGCGTATAAACCGGGGAAGGAAGTTGGAGTCGATCTTGGGGAAGTACACACCATCAGCGCGTTTTGCGAAAACGGGCAAGCCCTCCTCATCACGGGAAGAAAAATACGCTCCCTTCACCGGCTGCGGAATAAAAAACTGGCAGAAATCCAGCGGCATCAATCGAAGTGTCAAAAAGGATCACGCCGATGGAAAAAGTACGAACGGGCGAAACAATACGTGCTATCGAAATCCGAAAGACAACTGCGGGATGCGCTCCATAAAACGACCAAACAATTTGTCGACTGGTGTCTGAAGCAGTCCGCCTCCGATGTGTATATCGGAAACGTCGAAGGAGTGCAGCGGAACACGAGAAAGAAAAAACGGGCAAGCCGCAAACAAGCGCAAAAACTCTCGAATTGGTCATTCGGGAAAGTGAAGCAGTATCTCACTTATAAGCTGGCCCAACATGGCGTTCGCTTGCATGAAATCGAGGAGTCATATACGAGTCAGACATGTCCTGTCTGCCAAAAGAGAAAAAAAGTATCTTCCCGACTGTTTGTGTGCCGGTGTGGGTATGAGGAACATCGTGATGTTCACGGCGCAAGAAATATCTTAAGCAAGGCGCTGCATGGTACCTTTGTTCATTGGGACGTACAAACGAAGCTGACGTATCTACGGATTGCGTAAGCAAGAAGTAGTAGAAGGGTTGGACCGCCCCACCGGACGAAAAGCCGGTGTTGCTTACCAAATCGCCTAGGAAGACTTCCGATGCGTGCATCGAGCCAAAGAAGCCAACCTTCTTCGGCGCCGAAGCTTCTTCGGGCGAGTGGTAAGAAACTCCCACCTCTTAACGGAGTGTAGGTGGGAGAGGTTCATCAATCTGGTAACCTCATTTTTGATAAAAGCGCAATGCGTGCAAATTATCGTTCGTCGTGATTAAGCGGATTGTGACACATCCATGCTGCGCGGCGAATGTTTCCGTTTGTTTCAAAAGAGCACTGCCGATTCCGTGGTTTTCGATTACGCTGTCTAGCGAAACAATCTCGCATTCCTCACCACGGATGGCAAAGGTGATTATATTTCCCCGTTGTCTTGGAGAGCGGCAAAACCGCCCAGCTCGCTGCAATCATACACTCCCGTTGAAACAGCCATTTGCGGACTTCCCCAATGGGCAATAAAAAACTTCTGAGCTGTCGAACGGTCAGCAAGGTGAGTAGGATAATGTTTATATTAATCTACCTTTCATGTCTGATTGATGTATATCCTAATCTTCAAACTCTATGGCGACCGCTCTTACTGGAGAACCATCACTTTCCGGCAAATAAAGGGGAAGCGCAATAATGTACGGATCGGCAAAGTCGATTTTATCAAAGTTCGTAAAATTTTCCCCGATCACTCCATTTACAGTGGTAATCGCTTCATGCGCAGGGAAGGAAGAGCCATCAGGCGGATCGATATTTAACGCATCGATGAAAAACGTGCGGATTCCTCTTCCCAACATTGCCTGGATGACGTCCAAGGCAATGTACGGGTGGCGAAAATAGCGCTCCGTTTTTGCGTATTGGGACCAGCCGGTATAAAATAAAACAATCATTCCCGGTTTGAGCCGCGGCAAGTGAGCATTGACATCGTCTAGTGTAACCGCTTCTCCATCGTTTTTTCCCGTCACATCAATGACAATTCCTTTGCCAAGAAAATACGTTAACGGAACCTCATCGATTCGCAGTCCATCTTCACGAAAATGAAAAGGGGCGTCCACATGTGTGCCGGTATGTGAACTAAGAACAAGCCGGCTGACATGATAGCCGTTTTCGGCGAATGTTGCCGCCGACTCGATATGCGGTTTTGGATCTCCCGGGTAAATCGGGGTTTGCGCGGTAATGGGCATCGATAGGTCAATGATTTTTTTGATGTTCACGTTTATTCCACTCCTTCGCTACGGTTTGACCAACTTTATCATACAGGCAATTTCATTTCTTTGTCCTCTCTTTCTATGATTCAAGTACATATGATGATGAACGAAGCCGCAAAAAGAAATGATAAAGTTTAGTGTTTTTAATATAGTCTATGTTTCGGCACAATGGTGCTTTTGCGCGTTTAGTCCAAACGAATTTTGCAGATAAGAAGACGCTGGTGATGAAGATGAACGTGTTTTTTCTTATAATAATATAAAAGCGACATACCATTTCATAGGAATATGCGTTCTGTTTTTGTGTGCAATGAAATGTAAGCAGCGTAAGTTTTTCAAGGAAATAGGAAGCCCTTGGAACTGGATGCCATATAATTTGGAGAGGATTCCGTAACAAAATGCCGAATTAATAGTTTTGTGTATCATCAAGATGGAGTGTGCGGTATATACGGTAAATACCGCCTGTTTGCTAGTCTTGTTGTCATTATGGATAGCTACGGCGAAAGCGATTGCCAATTAGCGCCATGTTACAAAGGAGAGACAAGAAGAAAGGATGGGAAAAATGATGAAAACAATGGTGGATAAAAAGAAACTCTATATTAATGGTGAATGGGTGGAAGCAAAATCGTATACCACATTAACATCTCCTTATTCGGGTGAAGCGTTGGCAGAAATTCCTGTGGCGACGGAAGAGGAAGTCGAAGAGGCGATTGCTGCAGCGTATGAAGCGAGAAAAGAAATGGCCAGCATGCCGGCATACAAACGGGCGGAGATTTTAGAAAAAGTAGTCGCACAGCTGCAAGAACGAGCAGAAGAAGCAGCGCGGATCATTGCTCTCGAAGCGGCAAAACCGATTACGACGGCAAAAGGAGAAATAGCGCGGACGATTCAAACGTATAAATTTGCCGCGGAAGAAGCAAAACGAATTCACGGAGAAACAATTCCGCTTGACGCTGCGCCAGGCGGGGAAAATCGCGTTGCTTTCACCGTTAGAGAACCGATTGGGGTTATCGGCGCGATTACGCCATTTAACTTTCCAATGAACCTTGTTGCCCACAAACTAGGTCCAGCGATTGCTTCCGGAAATACCGTTGTGTTAAAGCCGGCAAGCCAAACGCCGCTTTCCGCGTACTTTATCGCGGAACTATTTGAAAACGCAGGGCTTCCAAAAGGAGCATTAAACGTCGTAACGGGAAGCGGAAAAACCGTTGGAGATAAAATGGTGACAGACCCGCGCATCAGCATGATTACCTTTACCGGCAGCCCGGAAGTGGGAATCGGCATTCGCAATAAAGCGGGGTTAAAGCGGGTAACACTCGAACTTGGCTCCAATTCCGCGGTCATTGTCGATGAACAAGTGGACATCGATCGAATAATTCCACGTTGCGTCTTTGGTGCATTTTCGTTCCAAGGGCAAGTATGTATTTCGCTTCAGCGCATTTACGTGCATGAAAAGCGGTATGAGGAGTTTGTCGAAAAATTTATCGCTGCGGCGAAACAATTGAAAGTGGGCGACCCATTGGATCCAAACACCGATGTTTCGGCATTAATTACGCCAAAAGACGTCGAGAGGGCATTAGAATGGATCGAGGAGGCTAAACAAGGCGGAGCGACCGTTGCGCTTGGTGGCGAACGGGATGGAAACATCTTGCTTCCAACGGTGATTTTAGACGCAAAACCAACGATGAAAGTATCGTGCCAGGAAGTATTCGCGCCAATCGTTCTCATTAACCGCGTTCGTTCGATCGAAGAGGCGATTGAGCTCGTCAATGATTCACGCTACGGATTGCAGGCAGGTGTATATACGGATAACGTACATGTCGCATGGGAAGCGGCAGAAAAATTGCATGTCGGCGGTGTACTCATCAACGATATTCCGACCTTCCGTGTCGATCATATGCCATACGGCGGCGTCAAGGAAAGCGGAGTCGGCCGCGAAGGGCTTCGTTATGCAATTGAAGAAATGACGGAATTGAAACTCGTTATTTTCAATCGCAATCGTTAATCATCATCCGTATCACCTTCGATGGTGGTACGGTTTTTTTCTGAAAAAAAGGAATTTTAGGATGCAGTGAGGAATTTAATAAAGGGAAATTGGTCAAACAAGGGGGATGAACATGGAAACAGTAGTACTTTCGTTTTCAGGAAATGTAGCCGTATTGGAACTAAATCGCCCAGATTCGTTAAACGCGATGAATGAGCAAATGCTAAATGAATTACTAGAAGCGCTGCGTGAAATTGAACAAAGCGATGCGTTGATTGTTCTCATTCGCGGAAAAGGGAGAGGATTTTCCGCCGGTGGCGATATTAAAACGATGCTAAGTGTAGATGACCCAGAAAAATTTCCTGAAATTATGAACACCATTCAAGAAGTCATTATGACATTATACAACTTGCCGAAAATCGTCGTTTCCATTGTCCATGGGCCAGCGGCGGGGTTAGGACTAAGTTTTGCTTTGGCAAGCGACTATGTCATCGCGACAAAAGAAGCACGCTTAGCGATGAATTTTATCGGCATTGGTCTCATCCCAGACGGAGGCGGGCATTTTCATTTGGCGAAACGAGTCGGTGAAGTGAAAGCAAAACACATTATTTGGGAAGGAAAGCCAATGAACGCCGAAGAAGCGTACCAGCTTGGCATCGTTGACTTTGTTGCCGAAGATGAAAAACAAATCGAACAAAAAATCGCTGAATGGCAAGCAAAACCGCTTCAGGCAATGATCGCCACGAAAACGTTGTACGCCAAGTTGACAAAAGATGAATTGTTAAAAGTGCTTCAGCTTGAAACAGAGGCGCAGCAAAAAATGCGGCAAACCGAAGACCATCGCGAAGGCGTCCGCGCATTTTTAGAAAAACGGAATCCGAAGTTTCAGGGGAAATAATAGGGCTTGTCCTTGTCTAAAATCTTTTAGACAAGGGCTGTTTTCTGTTAAGAACGTCGCTTCATAAAATGATTAATGATGTAGAAGATTCATTGTTTTTTTGTAAGTATTTGAAAAATTATTGACGGTACGAGGCTATCATTTAGCTAAGAATATATACCTTGCCAGTAATGGAGTTGTTGTATAGGACAGAAAAAACCGGCCTGATATTAAGGTCGGCTCTTAATTTATTCATTTGAAAAGATCTTCTAAGTTGATTTGAAATCCTTTTAGCACCTCGGATCGAGCTATCCCTTTTTCCTTCAACGCATCCAGTTGTTGATATTGCCCCTCATCATTTAGGGAATAAATTTGAACAATATTTAGCATTGGATTGACGATCCAGTATTCGTTTACGCCATATTGCATATATAAGTTCAGTTTAAAAACGAGATCGTGGGATTGGTTAGAGGGGTTTAATATTTCGATGATGAGTGTTGGAACTCCAACAAATTTATTTTCCATCAATCCGCTTTTATCGCATATAACCGATAAATCAGGGACCACTATTTTCGTTCCTTCCATTTTATCGTTTTTTAGTTCTATGTCAAAAGGTGCGTGGAACACTTCACAATCTTTGCCTTCTAAAAAATTGAATACTTTAGCGTGAAGTCTTCCTGAAATTCGTTGATGTTTAGTAGAAGGCGATGGTGACATAAAGACAATGCCGTCAATATATTCTAATATCCTTTCAGTATTTTCTCTCATTTTGTAAAATTCTTCGAGAGAGACAAAATCTTGTTTGGGGAAGCTCATAACAACATCCACCCCTTTGTTTTTGCTTCTTGCTTATATTATAAACGACGATTATTCGTTTTAATTATGTTTTTTCAGAACATGGCATTGTTTTTTCAAAAAGTTGATCGCAAAAATGATTTACTAGCATTGAATCATGGATAAGACTCTTAGACATAATTTTTTCTGCAGGAATTTTGTGGATATATTGTGAAGACTTATATGAAGTTACTTTATGGAGAAAGGTGAGGAAAATGCTGCATACACTTTCAGTTCCCATTATCCAAGCACCAATGGCTGGAGGAGTTTCAACTCCAAAGCTAGCCGCGGCTGTATCGAATGCAGGTGGGCTCGGATTTTTAGCTGGAGGTTATAAAACGGCGGAAGAGATGCGAAAGGAGATTATGATGATTCGCACACTAACGGATGCCCCGTTTGGTGTCAATGTGTTTGTGCCAAATGAAGAGGATGTTGATATGGAAGCGCTTCTTCGCTATCAACAAGTATTGGAAAAAGAAGCAGAGCGTTTTAGTGTGACGCTTGGGGAAGCAAAATGGGATGATGACGATTGGGAAGCGAAACTCTCTGTTTTGTATGAAGAAAAAGTCCCTGTCGTTAGTTTCACATTTGGCTGCCCTTCGTCTGATATCATCGCAAAACTGAAAGACAATGGCTCCTTTGTCATTGTCACCGTTACCTCTAAAACCGAAGCGCAAATCGCGGCACAGGCAGGAGCGGACGCGTTATGTGTGCAAGGGCCGGAGGCGGGAGGACACCGCGCAACGTTTCGCAATAATGAAAAGGCAGATGAGAATGTAAGTTTGCTTGTGTTGCTGCAGCAAATTCGCGAGGCAGTAGACCTCCCGCTCATTGCCGCTGGCGGCATCATGCATGGACGCGATATTGCCGCGGTGCTTGCGGCCGGAGCGAGCGCTGCCCAATTGGGCACAGCATTTTTACGCTGCCCTGAAAGCGGGGCGAATCCGTTGCATAAAAACGCGCTCATTGACCCGCAATTTCAAGCAACTGCCGTCACCCGTGCGTTTACAGGACGTCCTGCGCGCGGATTAGTAAATCGTTTTCTGATCGAATATGATAAACTGGCCCCTGCGGCGTATCCGCACATTCATCATATGACAAAGCATCTTCGCAAAGCAGCCGCCCAAGCAAGCGATCCGCAAATGATGTCCTTATGGGCGGGACAAGGATATCGTTTGTCGAAAGATATGCCAGCTGGGGAGCTTGTGAGGTTGTTGATGGATCAAGTTAAAGAAGTTACGGAAGAGAAATGAGAGAGGGGAATTTGATATATAATATATTTTTATGGAATCACAACGAAACTACATGAAGATCATTTACTTAACGTTATTGTGATGGAAGAATGACAGATTTTTAACATAGTATCTTAAGCAGAATTAGGTTGATATTTAACAATCTAGCATATTATGTGTATAACATTTCTTATCTCATTAGCCCCCTAATGAATTTGGACACTCGATAAGGTTGTTTTTTATCATCCGAGTGACCAATGAAGGGGGCTTTTGATATAACATGAGACGGAGAAAACATTCTAAGGGATTTTAAGATGCAAAAAGAAGCATTAGAAGTTGGAAATAAAACATATAGAAATCAGATGATATATTGTTCCTATTTATAAACAGACTGAAATTTGTCATTTTTTAAAATTGACAAATTTTTGACATCTTTAACTTTAGTGTCATGTTTTTTGTCCTTATAATTAATTTAGGTTTAATATTCAGAAAATTCAAAGAAGGGAGAAGTTGATATGAAGCAGCGGATTAGGTTGAAGATTATGGCTCTTATTGGAATTGTATCAATGCTATTTGCAGGATGTTCCTCAAAAGAAACCCAACAGTCTGCTAAAACAAAAGAAACAAATGTTGATCCTAATGTGCAGGTGGAGGCACCTTTTGAAGGGTGGGTGGAAGGACTGCCGAAAATTACTGCTCCTAAAGGGTTCGATTGGAAGCAATTCCAAGGGGTCGAATTAAATGTAATTTCAGAAAATACACCTCCTTCATCGGCACTTGCTGCAAATATAGATCAATTTGAAAAAGTAACAGGAATTAAGGTGAACATTGAGCAAAGCGATTTAGGAACAGTTGTGGAGAAGGTGGGCCTTGATTTTAATGCAAAGTCTGCAAAATATCATGTTATTTACGCAGATCCATATCAGATTTTAGCAAAATACTCCCAACATTTTGTCAATCTATATGATTTTATTAATGATCCAACACTTCCGCCTATTCCAGGAGGACTGAAAGATTTTATCGAAAGTCAACTTGAAGTTGACGGATACATGGGAAGCAAAGATGCGTTATATGCTTTACCTTATGATGCTCCAACAATGGTATTAGCTTATCGTAAAGATGTTTTTGAAAAATACAAAAAACAATTTATGGCTGAAAAAGGATTTGATTGGACTCCAGGACCAAATCTAACGTGGGAACAATATTATGAGATTGCAAAATGGATTACGGAAAAAGCAAAAGAAGGTGTGATTAAGGAAGTCAAATATGGTACAGGACACCAAGCAAAGCAATACGACTCTCTGATGTGCGATTTTAGTAATATTCTTGCAGCAAATGGTGGAGATTATTTTAAAGCAACTGACTTGGGAAGCGTTGGGAAGACGAACCCTGGAAAATCTGCAATGAACTCTGATGTAGCGATTGAATCTGCAAAACTATATAAAAAGATTTTAGAAGTTGCCGCGCCGGGAAGTACTTCATGGGACTGGTCAGGATTAGCAGAAGCTTTTGCTGCAGGTGAGATTGCAATGGCGCCTGAATGGCATGAATTCTCATCTATGTTTGAGAATCCTGAAAAATCGAAAGTGGTAGGAAAAGTCGCTTGGTCAGTATTACCAAAAGGAAAAGTTAGAAACGCCCATATTTTCGGTGGAACAGGCATCGGTATAAACAAGTATGCGAGTGAAAAAGAGAAGAAAGCTGCATGGTTGTTCCTTGTATGGGCTACTTCACCACAATCCCAATATATGATCTTAAAATCTGAGTTAGGTGGTTCTACTCCAACCCGTCATTCTGTTTACGAATTACCAGATGTACAGAAAGGTATGAAACCGGGAACAGAAGAATCGAAACAAATGCCTAATTTGTTACCGATGGCAGCGACACTAGAAGCTTGGAAAAAAGAAAACGTATACATGCGTCCGAAAATTCCTCAATGGTCACAAATTGATACATTTATTTTTACTGAACTTTCCAAAATGTTAGCAGGCAAACAAAGCCCAGAGAAAACAGTAAAACGAATTGCAAAACAAAGTGATCAAGCAACAGGAAACTGAGTTTAGAAAAAAGAAAGGGAGGACCATCTCCCTTTCTTGTCTAACAATGGAAGGAGTGGTGTTGTGAATACGGAATACTCAAAAGTTTATGATAAAGAATCGTTACCTAAAACTAAAAGTTTTACCATTTTTTTTAATAGGAAGTTTAAGACAGAACATTGGATGTTATTACCTTCTATGATACTATTAGCACTCATTAGCATCTTTCCATTTATTTACTTAGTTTATGCTAGTTTTATGGATTTTATGTTGTCTATTGATCACCCTACTTTTAATGGGATTGTAAATTGGAAGAAAATCTTGTTTAGTGATACTTTTTGGCATTCTTGGGGAAGGACAGCAATTTATGCTATTGTAGGCTTATTAATTGAGCTTGTTATTGGAGTTGGAATGGCTTTATTGATTTATGAATTGCCCAAAGGCAAGAATTTGATTATTACACTTTGGATGCTCCCCCTGTTTGTTGCTCCGGTTGTCGCTGGGTTATTAGGCCGATTCCTTTTGAATTCCACTTACGGGCTATATGCTTGGTTATTAGGCCTTATTGGGATAGATGCCCAAATTTTAGGGAATGTAAAAACGGCATTGCCAGCTGTTATTTTAATGGATGTCTGGGAATGGACTCCTTTAATCACCTTAATCGTTCTTGCTGGTCTACAGTCGTTACCTATAGAGCCGCTTGAAGCAGCGCAGGTAGACGGTGCAGGATATTTTCAGAGATTATTTTACATTATATTTCCATTGTTATTACGAACAATTGTCGTTGCATTACTAATTCGTTCTATGGACATACTTCGTTTTGTTGACACAATTAAAATTACAACAGAGGGAGGCCCGGCAGACTCTACGAAGGTAATTGGCTACTATTTAATGGAGGTTGCTTTTAAATTTCAAGATTTTGGGGCGGCTGCAGCCCTTGGGTTAACTATGTTATTTGTAACTATTTTTCTAGGGAAAAACTTTGTGAAACTTATGACGAAGGGGGGAGAGTAGCGATGGGGAATTCAGGGAATTTAAAACATATTGTCAAATATTCAATTCTATACACAGTTGTAACTTTAGCATTAATTTGGGCTCTTCTACCAATTATTTGGATGGTTATGTCTTCTGTTAAAACAGAGGCGGGAATGTTCTCGATGCCACCTAAATTTCTTTTTAAACCAAATTTTGAAACGTTCAAATTTATGTTTTCTGAGAAAGGGAACTTTGTTAGCTACTTGATCAACAGTTTAATTGCGTCAGTTGCTTCTACAGGGATTTCCTTAATATTAGGAACATTGGGAGGTTATGCATTAGCGCGCGGAAAATTTAAAAATGAACAAGGGATATCTTTTTGGATTATTAGTACACGAATGGCGCCTGTGCCGGCTGTTATTCTGCCGCTTTATTTAATGTTTGCTAAGTTTGGCTTAATTGGTAAGATGTCGGGTTTGATTTTTGCTTACACTACTTTTAATCTTCCATTTGCATTGTGGATGATGATGGTATTTTTTAAGGAGGTGCCAGTTGCATTAGAAGAGGCAGCACTAATTGATGGTTGCAGTCGTTTTCAGGCTTTTTGGAAAATTGCTCTTCCTCCAGCTGCGCCAGGCCTAGTAGCAACAGGAATATTATGCTTAATGTTTTCTTGGAATGATTTCATGTTTGCATCTGTTTTTTCTGGCCACGATACCCAGACAATTCCAGTCGCTGCTTCTTTATTAATTACGCAAACAGGAGTTGCGTGGGGACAGGCGATGGCAACTGGTACAGTAATTATTACGCCAATGGTGATTGCCGGACTAGCGGTAAAAAAATATCTTGTTCGAGGTTTATCAATGGGGGCAGTTAAATAAGAGATATTGAGGAATTTATTCTGAGAAGGGAGAAAGTTTTATGGGTATTCAGGGTGAGAAATTGCAAACTAAGGTTAATGTTCCTACAATGATGAAAGCGGCGGTGCTGAATAAACCTTTTGATATTGAGATTACGGAAATTCCAGTTCCACAAATTGAAGATGATGAAGTTTTAGTAAAAGTAATGGCAGTAGGTATTTGTGGTTCAGATATTCATTACTATGAGCACGGGAGAATTGGTCGATATGTTGTTGAAAAGCCAATTATTTTAGGTCACGAGTGTTCTGGGATTGCAGTAGCAGTCGGTAAGAATGTCACAAGAATAAAAATTGGAGACCGCGTGGCGATCGAACCAGGGATCACCTGCGGTCGATGTGAATACTGTAAGGGAGGGCGTTATAATCTTTGTCCAGATGTGAAGTTTCTAGCTACCCCGCCTATAGATGGAGCATTTGTTCAATATATTAAGCACCGAGAGGATTTCTTATTTCCAATTCCGGACGAGTTATCATTTGAAGAGGCAGCATTAAATGAGCCATTTTCAGTGGGGATTCATGCATCTAAACGCGCGAACCTTCAACCAGGTTCTATCGTTGCCATTATGGGAATGGGGCCAATAGGATTAACAGCAGTTGCTGCTGTGAGGGCTTTCGGTGCTTCAACTATTATCGTGGCTGATCTAGAACAAAATCGATTAGATGCTGCAAAGAGACTAGGTGCAACTTATACCATTAATATTTTAGAAAATGACCCGATTGAAGAGATTAAACGGCTTACTGGTGGAAAAGGGGTGGATGTTGCTTTTGAAACTGCAGGAAATCCTAAAGCGCTGCAAACGGCGCTTCAAGTAGTAAAACGCGGAGGAAAATTGGCGATTGTTGGTCTTCCACCACAGGACGAAATAGGGCTTAATATTCCATTGATTGCTGATAATGAACTTGATATTTTCGGAGTTTTCCGATATTCCAACACCTATCCACTAGGAATAAAACTTTTAGCATCAAAATTTTGTGATTTTAAGAACTTGATTACTGATCGTTATTCTCTAGAGCAAACAAAAGAAGCAATGGAACGTGCGAGAACAAATAAGAAGGAAAGTTTAAAGGTCGTAGTGTATCCTAATGGCATTATTGAAGAATAAAAAGATAACAAGGAGGTTTTCCAATGTCTGTAACAAACAATGTAAAAACGATGAAAGCGGCTGTGTATAAAGGTCCTCACCATATGGCAGTCGAAGAGTTGCCTTATCCAAAACCAGGATACGGAGAAGTGACTATTCGAGTTCATTGTTGTGGCATATGTGGAACTGATTATCATATTTTAGAAGGTGATTTTATTTCACCATATCCTTTAGTCGGTGGCCATGAGTTTTCCGGAACAGTTTTTGAAGTAGGAGAAGGCGTAGAAGATTGGAAGATAGGTGACCGTGTTGCCGTTGATCCATCTGTTTATTGCGGAAAGTGTTATCACTGTCGAAATAATCAATTTAATCATTGTAAAAATTGGAATGCTATTGGGGTTACGATGAACGGTGCCTTCGCAGAATATGTAAAAGTTCCCGCCAAAAACCTTTATAAAATGAGAGATACGATGACGTTTGAAGAAGGCGCATTAGTTGAGCCGATGTCTTGCGTGGCATATGCTCTTGAACGAACAAACGTCAAATTTGGAGATAAGGTTGTTATTTTCGGCGGAGGTCCAATGGGAATAATGCTTGTTCAAGCAATGAGGATAAGCGGAGCTTCAGAAGTGGTGCTGGTAGATATTGCTGAACAAAAACTTGAGTTAGCAAAGCAATTTGGAGCAACTTCTGTATTCAAAAACGACAATCGTTTAGATAGTTTTATTGGAAAAGAAAAATATCCAAATGGATTTGATGTAGTCGTTGATGCGACAGGTATTCCAGCGGTGATTGAAGGAATGTTCAGATTTGCTGGGCCTGGCGCGAGAATATTACAGTTTGGTGTTGCACCTAATAATGCCAAAATTACAATTAGTCCTTTTGACATATATCATAAGGATTGGAACTATCTCGGTACGATGGCATTGAAATTTAATTTTAATCAAGCCCTATTTATGATAGAGGAAAAACGTGTAAATGTTGGATCATTAGTTACGAAAAAATTAGGGTTAGAAGAGTTTGTTACATACATGTCAAAACCAAAAAGTCCTGATGATTGCAAGGTATTGGTTTATCCTTCTTGGTAAATTCGGATGATGTAATTATATGTAATTATAAAAGATGTATGTATCTCAGCGCCGTTTCATGTAAAGGAAAAGAAGGGGGACTAGGAGCGGCTTTAATTACCGTGTTAGTTTAAGGAGAAAATTCCCTATCGTAAAGGAGAACCAAAAGTTACAGAACTAAATTCTACAAATATATATAACTCTTTTTCCCTTCCAGTTAGAGATTTTAATAATAGTTGTTTTATTCTAGGATTTTGCTATACAATAGTTTAATAGAATGAATATTCTGTATTTTGTTGTTTTAAGGAATGAAGGGGAAGAGGAGGAATTAATTTTGCATACTCCAATATTGAGTACAAGACAAGAAGAATTATTACGTACGCTTTTATTTTCCCCCAAACCAATTTCCTATAAGCAACTTTCTGATTTATTTAAATTAAGTACAAGAACAATCCGACGTGAAATAACCTCTTTAAAATCTATTTTAAAAAATTATAATTTGAAAATTACAAAAAAAATCGGTTCAGGGATTTTTATTGATGGGACAGTGGAGGAAAAAAGGAAACTTGAGAGAGACCTGAAGAGTTCTAAGGCGTTTGTAATTTTTTCTCAAGAAGAAAGACGGGATGGTATACTTTATGATTTATTAATGGCGAGTGAACCAATTAAGTATTTTTTTCTTAGTAATAAATACGGCGTAACAGAGGCAACAATCAGTAACGACTTGGAAAAACTGGAGCCATGGTGCAAAAACTTAGGATTAACTATTGTCAGAAAACCGGGAATGGGAATTTTTATTGAAGGACCTGAGCATAAGAAAAGAATGGCAATATCGAGACTTCTTCACAAAGATATAACGTTTGAAGAATGGTTCGAACTATTTCAGCTCTCAAAGCAGGAGGAATATACAATTGATACATGGAAATTAGGAAATATTATTCATAAGCGGTTGCGCAAATTTATCCATACTCCCAATATTTTAATAGTGGAACAAACCATTAAAGAAGTACTAGAGTCTCAAACAACAATAAATTTATCTGATCGAAACTATGTCAATTTGGTTATCCATCTTTTATTAGCGATAGAAAGAATTAAATTTAAGAAATCAGATAGGTTGGAAGAACACAATATTATTCCAAATATCGAAAACATTGAAGAATATGCCATTGCCAAAAAGATTGTACACAAGTTAGAAGAAAAACTGCAAATCTCGATTCCAAAAGTAGAAATTAGTTATATTACTTTGCATCTTTTAGGTTCTCGTTTTAATCGCCATTCTTTACTGAATGGTATAAACCAGACAGATATAGAATGGTTTGATCTAACAAAAAGTTTTATTCGAACAGTAGAACGTTATCTTTCTATTTCAATCAGAGAGGATTCGATATTGTTTGACGGTTTATTATCCCATCTTGTTCCCGCTATAAGTCGTTTAATGTTGGGATTGCAAATTCATAATCCAATGTTGGAAGAAATTAAAAAACACTATTCTCAGGTTTTTTTGGCTTGTCAAAAGGCAGCACAGGTTTTGTCTAATAAAATAGGAAGGGACATTCCTGAAGATGAAATAGGTTACCTAGCAATCCATGTAGGCGCTTCTATCATCCGCGTGAATGAAAATTCAAATAAAATTTATAAAGCAATAATCGTATGTGCCAGTGGAATGGGGACGTCGACTTTTTTATCATCTAAAATTAGTAAGGAAATTCCAAATTTAAAAATCGAAAAAGTTTTATCTGTAATAGAGTTAAAAAAATGGATAGAACGGAATAGAGAAAATAAATCAGTCGATATTGTTATTTCGACAGTCTCTTTGCCATTCATGGACCCTGATCAATATGTAGTTGTCAGTCCGTTTTTGCATGAGGATGAATTAAGATTCATTCAGAAAAAATTGAGTCAGTCGTACGAACTAAGAAAAGAAAATGTTGAAGAAAAGGATAACAATTTAAGTTCTATATCTACAATCGTATCTGCAATGCATGGTGAGGCAATGGTTCAGATTCTGCGTAACCTAGTTGTATTAAATCATGTCGAATTAGATCGTATCGAAGTTTCTTATTCAATCTTACAAACTTTAGTAGACCACATTAAGCATTTAGCAATTATAAATAACGAGAAACAGTTTCTCAATGATTTAGAAAAGCGGGAAAGGCAAGGACATTTTATTTACAATGGATTAGCAATGGTCCATGCAAAATCATCAGGAGTAGAGGAATTGTTGGTCTCTTTGTTTCGTTTAAACCATCCAATTGAATGGGGAGGACAACAAGTTTGCGCATTTTTACTATTGGCAGCCCCTATGGATGCACCGAAAGAACATATTGAAATGATTAGTGAAATAAGTTCCAATTTAATTGAAGAATCATTTCTTAATGTTTTGATAAATGGCACAGAACGAGAAGTAAAAAAACAACTCGAAAACCTTCTATCCGAAGCATATTTGTCAAAGGTGAGGGCGCTTTTAAAGGAGCCTGACATTTAATGAGGAAATTCGGACAACTATTAAGTGCAATGATTTACCAAAACATTGCAGTTATCATTGTAGTTGGGATTATACGTGGAATATTTGGTATATACGGTTATTTTTATAATGATCGAATCTTGCTTCTTGTTAATCCCATCTATCACACCCTTCTTCCGATTTTATTAGCTTATACAGGGGGGAGATTGCTAGGAGGACAACGCGGTGCTGTCATCTCAGCAGTTGTGACATATGGGTTTACGTTAGCAAGTTCTGTCCCAATCATCATTGGTGCAATGATGATTGGGCCGTTTGTAGGCTGGATGATTGACTATATAGAGAGGAAAATTAAGGACAAAATTCCGGTAGGATATGAGTTGTTGATTTTAAATATCTTAACTGCAATTGTAGGAGTAGTTTTAACAATTGTTTGCTTTTTATATGTTGGTCAGATACTATCATTTGCGATCAAATCAATAAACAATTTCATACAAACAATTATTAACTCTTGGTGGCTTCCTTTCTCAGCCTTTTTAATAGAACCAGGCAAGGTGTTGTTTTTTAACAATATAATAAACTATGGAATACTAAGCCCGTTAGGTATCCAACAAGCAAAAGAGATTGGAAAATCTATCTTTTTCCTGCTTGAATCAAATCCTGGTCCAGGGCTTGGAGTTTTGCTAGCGTATTGGTTAAAAACAAGGAATGAAAAGAGAAAAATAGTAGGACTTTCCATGTTCATTCATTTTATAGGCGGAATACATGAAATTTATTTTCCATTTGTATTACGAAATTGGAAGTTAATGCTTGCAGTAATAGGCGGGGGGATAACTGGAAACATAATATTCCAGTCGTTTGATGTTGGATTGGTTTCGCTGCCATCGCCAGGCAGTATTGTAACTATTATTGGAATGAGTCCTCAAGGAGATGTGCTATTTGTTCTTCTTGGAATCTTTGGCTCAGTGTTGGCTTCTTTTTTTCTCTCTTACTTTTTATTGGGAAGAGCGCCAATTGATGCGACAGAAAAAGAATATAAAAAACAGTTGGAGGTAATTAAGGAATTACAAAATATAGAAAAATTCCAATGGCTAAAGAAGCCTATACCCCAAGATCTCTCGCTGCAGGATAACATTAACAAAACAAAAGCAGAAGGATTCAATAGACCAGTCCGAAGCATTGTATTTGTCTGTGAAGCTGGTATGGGTTCTAGTGCTGTAGGGGCAGCGATGCTTAGAAAAAAATTAAAAGAGTTAAAATTAAATATTAAAGTAAGCAATTCCTCTTTACAGGAAATTCCTAAAGATGCTGATTTAATCATTTGCCATAAAACGTTTTTAAAAAGTGTGCAAGAAGCAGCTCCTAATAAGGTCTACTATCCTCTGCAGTCTTTTACAAACTTTCATGAATATGATGAGTTAGTTAATAAAATAAAAATATCTAAAGAGTTTACACAGTAATAAAATATGGTCGGTTTCCATATAAGCCACAAAAAGAATGAAAGCAAATAAAATTTGTCTCAAATTAACAGCACATGCTTTGCAACTAGGAGAAATCCAAAATCAATCTGATAGACAAGAGCGGCTAAAAACATTACTGAACCAATACTTGCTTGAAGTTTGCGCAACCCGTTAATGAAAAGAGGGATGGTCTTGGATCACGTCATTGGTGTGGATTTAGGGACAAGTGCGGTAAAGGTGCTGCTTGTGGATCGGAATGGGAATGTAAAGGGAGAGTGGGCAGAAACTTATCCCTTATATCAGCCCCATTCCGGATATAGTGAACAAAATCCCGAGGATTGGGTGAAAAAAACGATTGTTGCTTTAAGAAAGTTATTAGAGGTTTCCAATATTTCTCCTGACTCTGTTTGTGGATTGAGTTTTTCGGGCCAGATGCATGGGCTTGTGCTTTTAGATAAGGAACGGAACGTACTACGAAATGCCATTCTGTGGAATGATACGAGAACAACGGAAGAATGTCGGGAAATCGAGGAGAAAGTGGGAAAAGAAACGTTATTATCGATTACGAAAAACCGCGCGCTAGAAGGATTTACGCTACCAAAATTATTATGGGTGAAAAAGCATGAGCCACATCTTTACCAACAAGCATACACGTTTTTGTTGCCGAAAGATTATGTCCGGTTCCGTCTTACTGGACAAATTGCAATGGAGTATTCTGATGCGGCAGGGACGCTGTTGTTGGATATAGAAAAAAAGACGTGGAGCCAGCATATTTGTGATGTTCTCGGAATTGATATGCGCTTGTGCCCTCCTTTAGTCGAATCAACGGCATATGTCGGAACATTGCTTCCGGAAATCGCCGCAGAAACTGGATTATCTACAAATGTAAAAGTTTTTGCCGGCGGTGCCGACAATGCTTGCGGTGCAGTTGGCGCAGGAATTTTATCGGAAGGGCATATGATGTGCAGCATCGGTACATCCGGCGTCGTTTTGGCGTACGAGCAAACAGGAAATAAAGATTTTGCCGGGAAAGTCCACTATTTTAACCACGCCAAGCCGAACGCGTATTATATTATGGGTGTGACATTAGCCGCTGGATACAGCTTTGATTGGTGGAAACGTACGTTTATGACAGATGTATCGTTTGCCGATATTGTCAAACGGGCATATGAGTCGCCGATTGGCGCCAATGGATTGTTGTTTACTCCATATTTGGTAGGGGAACGAACTCCTTATGCCGATGCGGATATCCGTGCATCGTTTATCGGCATTGACTCGTCGCAAACGAAATGGGATTTTGCACGCGCGGTGATGGAAGGAATTACTTTTTCGTTAAATGAGTCTGTCGAGATTATTAAAGCAAGCGGGAAGTCAGTAAAGTCGGTCGTATCGATTGGCGGAGGAGCGAAAAGCATCGAATGGTTGCAATTGCAAGCGGATATATTCGCTACTCCGGTAGAAAAGTTAAAAAATGAGCAAGGTCCGGGAATGGGAGCGGCAATGATTGCCGCATATGGCTGCGGCTGGTTCAACTCGTTAGAGCAATGTTCGGACGTGTTTAAACAAGTAGAATTGGTTGTTGAACCAAGAAAAGAAGTCGTCGAACGTTATCAGGAGTTGTTTGCCATCTATCGAGAAATTTATCCGCAAACGAAAGAGATTACGAAAAAGTTAAAAGCATTTCGGAACTAATTTTTCTGTGCGCGCCGGTGCACTTCGTGCCGGCGCATTTGCTTTGAACGAAAACTCTCAGCGCATTCTTTTTTTATCATGCGAAGCATTTAGGCGGGGAATAAAACCCAATAGCCTTTGATGAAAAGCAAACCTCACTGTTCTATTTTTAGCAGGAATTTTACTGATATATTGTGAAATTTTTTATTAGGAAGCAAAAAATATACAAGGAAAGAGGAAAAGCGATGTTACACACCCTTTCTGTTCCTATTATTCAAGCGCCAATGGCCGGCGGGGTTTCGACGCCAGCATTAGCTGCGGCGGTATCTGAAGCAGGAGGACTTGGCTTTTTGGCCGGCGGTTATAAAACGGCGGAAGAAATGCGTCGGGAAATTGCCGCGTTTCGGGCGCTGACCGATCGGCAGTTTGGCGTAAATGTATTTGTACCGGGCGAGAATGATGTAGACGAGAAAGCGGTGCGCCGCTACAAAGAGGTGCTGGAAGAAGAGGCTAAGCGATTAGGAGTATCCCTTGGAGAGCCTAAATGGGACGATGATGACTGGAAAGCAAAACTTACGGTTTTATATGAAGAAAAAATTCCTGTCGTTAGTTTCACATTTGGCTGCCCTTCGTCTGATATCATCGCAAAACTGAAAGACAATGGTTCGTTTGTTATTGTGACTGTTACATCAACGGAAGAAGCATTGATAGCGGCACAGCAAGGAGCGGACGCGTTATGTGTGCAAGGACCGGAGGCGGGAGGACACCGCGCGACGTTTCGCAATGATGAAACGGCAGATGAGAATGTAAGTTTGCTTGTGTTGCTGCAGAAAATTCGCGAGGCAGTAGACCTCCCGCTCATTGCCGCTGGCGGCATCATGCATGGACGCGATATTGCCGCGGTGCTTGCGGCCGGAGCGAGCGCTGCCCAATTGGGCACAGCATTTTTACGCTGCCCGGAAAGTGGGGCGAATCCGTTGCATAAGAACGCGCTCATTGACCCGCAATTTCAAGCAACTGCCGTCACCCGTGCGTTTACAGGACGTCCTGCGCGCGGATTAGTAAATCGTTTTCTGATCGAATATGATAAACTGGCCCCTGCGGCGTATCCGCACATTCATCATATGACAAAGCATCTTCGCAAAGCAGCCGCCCAAGCAAGCGATCCGCAAATGATGTCCTTATGGGCGGGACAAGGATATCGTTTGGCGAAAGATATGCCAGCTGGGGAGCTTGTGAGGTTGTTGATGAAAGAGGTTAAGGAAGTGGTAGAGGGGATGAATAGATTGTTATGATGATTTATATGGATACAATTTAACATTTTTCCCGAGAAGCGGCAACGCGCCGGTGCATTAGCACCGGCGCAACGTTTTTTCATCTTTCTTCCACTTTTTAAGTTTTTTCACGAGTGTGGAATGATCGATTCCTAATTGTTTCGCTGCTTTACGCAGCGATGTATGTTTTCCAATTGCTTCTTGGATGAGGCGTCTTTCAAACTGTTCGACGCGTTCTTTGAGCGTGAGAGGGGGCGTATCTGTCGTTTGGTCATAAATGTGCAATGGAAGGTCGTGAGGTTCGATGAGTTGGGATGGGATGGAAACGACCATATTTTCCATAAGGTTTTTCAGCTCTCTTACATTTCCAGGCCAGTGATAACGTTGCAAAATCTCTTTTGTTTTAGGAGATAAATGTTTATTGATGCGATATAGTTTGCAATAAAATGAAAAGTAATGGTCAAGCAACGGCTCGATATCTTCAGGTCGTTCAGCCAATGGAGGAATATACATTTCGATGACCTGTAGCCGATAATATAAATCTTCACGAAATTTTCCTTGTGAAATAAGCTCTTTCAAATTTTGGTTTGTTGCGGCGATAATACGCACATCTAGTTTTTTTGTTTTATGGCTTCCGATTCGTTGAACTTGTTTTTCTTGCAATACTCTCAGCAGCTTTACTTGCAAGGATAATGGCATTTCCCCGATTTCATCAAGCATAATGGTTCCTTTGTCTGCTAGTTCCAGTAGGCCGATTTTTCCGTCTTGTCGCGCTCCTGTAAATGCTCCCTTTTCATAACCGAATAATTCGGATTCAAGTAATGGTTCTGGTATAGCCCCACAGTTTACTTTAATAAACGGTTTATTTTTTCGCGGACTTAGATGATGAATCAAGTTGGCAATGACTTCTTTCCCTACGCCAGATGGACCGGTTAGTAAAACAGTAGTAGGGTAAGGAGCAACTTGTTCGACTTTGTCAAAAAGCTGTTTCATAGACGGGCTGCGAAAGACGATTTGTTCCTTTGAGCCATCGACGGAAAAAGTATAGCGGTGTTGGCTCATTTCCGAGAAACTTTTTGCTTTTTCTAATTCTGCTTTCATTTGGATGAGATGAGAGATGTCCCGAACGCTTGTCACGACCATTTCAATATCTCCCTGCTCGTTGAAAACAGGGTTTCCAGTGACAATGACATCTTTTTTTCCACCTATTTTTTGCAAAATGGAAATTCGTTTTTTTTGTTGTAAAACGAGAAGAGAAACGGATTGATCAAAATATCCCTTTTTCACTAGATCATACATATGCTTCCCGACAAGCTCTTCTCGACGGAAACCTGTAATGGCTTCATAAGCAGAGTTTACCATTGTCGTTATACCGTTTTGGTCGACAACATAAATGCCATCTGTAGAAAATTCAATAATTGTTTCCATTTGCTTAAAAAGAGTATGGTAGTGTTCCATTTGCGATATATCTTCGAGGACACCGATCGCTCCAATTAGTTCGCCATTTCGGTACAACGGAGTTCGATTGACGAGACATTGGCGTCCCGCGATGTTCATCTTTACTCCAATCGAACTTGTTCCGTTCTCTAACACATGAGGAAGCTGAGTAGTTGGAATAAGATCTCGAATATCTTTTCCTTCCCAATTTTCGTTTTCTATCTGGAGAAGTTTTTTGGCAGAAGCGTTGATTAATAAAATTTTCCCGTTTCGATCTACAACAATGACCCCGTTATGGATAGAGAAAAAAATGCTCTCCCATATATGCGGATCGATGATTGTTTGTTTCATACAGAGGACCTCCTTATTTTTTGTTAATGGTGAAAAAATTCAACATGTGGTGAAAAAAATCACTACTAATCCTATTCGATGTTTTTTCAAGCTTTTCCTTTTTTACGGTGATTTTTTTCACCATATTTATTGTTTATATGTTAAAAAATTATTTATTTTATGGATATATTAAGTCTTGGCACGGTATTTGCATTATTATTGAATGAACAAAAACAAAGGAGGGGAAGCGAATGCTCGAAGAAACAAAAGGATTATTTATCGATGGAAAATGGGTAAAAAAGCAAAGAACGTATGAATTATGCGCTCCTTATGATGGACAATTATTAGCGCGCATCAGTATGGCAGATGCGGGCGATGTGGAAAAAGCGATTTCAGGGGCGTATCGAGCTTTTCAAACGATGAAGAATCTACCTGCCTATCAACGTTCGGAAATTTTATTCCGGGTTGCGCAGTTATTGAAAGAACGCAAGGAAGAGTTGGCGCGGATTGTTGCTAAGGAAGCAGGAAAGCCGATTCGTACTGCCCGAGGGGAACTGGAGAGAACGATTGTTACATACCAATTTGCGGCGGAAGAGGCAAAACGGATTTATGGGGAAACGATTCCAATGGATGCCGCTCCCGGTGGAGAAGGCAGGATAGGAATGACATGGCGTGAACCATTAGGGGTTGTCGTGGCCATTACTCCTTTCAACTTTCCTTTTAATCTAGTTGCTCATAAACTTGGTCCGGCGTTTGCCGCGGGGAATACGGTAGTATTAAAGCCGGCGGAACAAACCCCTTTAAGCGCGCTGGCGATCGCTGAAATTTTTCAAGAAGCAGGTCTCCCAGATGGGGCATTGCAGGTCATAACAGGCAGCGGTAGTGAACTTAGTGATGCCTTGTTAATGGATGAAAGAGTGAAAAAAATTACGTTTACCGGCAGTGCGTCAGTCGGAAAACTCATTAAACAAAAGGCAGGATTAAGAAAAGTGACGCTAGAGCTTGGCTCAAACGCGGCATTAATCGTGGAACCGGACGTTGCGTTAGACAAAATCATTCCGCGATGTGTAGAAGGGGCGTTTTCTTACGCCGGTCAAGTGTGTATTTCGCTCCAACGTATTTATGTACATGAAACAATTTATGTGGAATTTTGCAAACGTTTTATTGAACGTGCAAAGCAGCTAAAAGTCGGCGATCCTTTAGATGAAAATACGGACGTGAGCACAATGATTCATCGAAGGGAGGCGGAGCGAATTGAATCATGGGTAACAGAAGCGATTCAGTCCGGAGCGAAAATTGGATTAGGCGGCATACGAAATGGTTCAATCTATTCACCGACGGTGTTGCTTGACGTAAAAAAGGATATGGCAGTCTCGTGCCAGGAAGTTTTTGCGCCGGTTGTTTCGATCGTTCCGTATCGAGAATTGCAAGAGGCTATTGAAATGGTCAATGATTCTGTATACGGACTGAATATCGGGATTTACACAACCAATATTCATCGCGCTTTATATGCAGCGCGGAAGATTGAATCTGGTGCCGTGATTATCAATGACATCCCTACGTTCCGCGTCGACCATATGCCGTATGGAGGGGTAAAAGAGAGCAGTTACGGACGTGAGGGAGTTAAATATGCTGTACAAGAAATGACGGAATTAAAGTTTGTTTCAATAAAAACAGATTTTTAAATTAAAAAAAGAAAGGAGAGTTCCTATGTCCAACATGATAAAATCGCGCCCAAAGCTTTATGTAATGGATAACGGGAGAATGAGAATGGATAAAAACTGGATGATCGCTATGCATAATCCAGCGACGGTTCATAACCCGAATGCGCAAACGGAGTTTGTGGAGTTTCCGATTTATACAGTTTTAATTGATCATCCAGAAGGAAAAATCTTGTTTGATACAGCTTGTAATCCAAATTCGATGGGGCCTCAAGGGAGATGGGCGGAAGCGACTCAACAAATGTTTCCGTGGACGGCAAGCGAAGAATGCTATCTTCACAATCGGCTAGAGCAGTTAAAAGTAAGACCGGAAGATATTAAATATGTCGTTGCTTCGCATTTACATTTGGATCATGCAGGATGCCTAGAAATGTTTACAAACGCGACGATCATTGTACATGAAGACGAATTCAATGGCGCTCTTCAATGTTATGCTCGTAACCAAAAGGAAGGTGCATATATTTGGGCCGACATTGATGCATGGATTAAAAATAACCTCCAATGGCGCACAGTGAAACGTCATGAAGATAATATTATTCTCGCTGAGGGGGTCAAAATTTTAAACTTTGGAAGCGGCCATGCGTGGGGAATGCTTGGATTGCATGTGGAGCTTCCAGAGACGGGCGGGATCATTCTCGCTTCGGATGCGATTTATACGGCAGAAAGCTACGGGCCGCCAATTAAGCCGCCAGGCATTATTTATGACTCTCTTGGTTATATGAATACGGTTGAACGAATCCGGCGAATTGCACGGGAAACGAACTCGCAAGTATGGTTCGGTCATGATTCTGAGCAATTCAAAAAGTTCCGCAAATCTACGGAAGGCTATTACGAGTAAGAAAGGAGAGAAGTGAAATGAGTGTTTCGCGAATTGTATTTACATCGCTGAACTATGTCGGCTGGGGGGCATTGGATAACTTGCTTCCGGAAGTGGAGAGATTTTCTCCGAAGAAAATATTAGTCGTAACAGATCCAGCGTTAGAGAAAATCGGCCTTGTTCAACGTGTGACAGATCCGCTTGCACAACGTGGGTATGACGTTCAGCTTTATACAGATGTAGTGCCGGAACCTCCGCTGGAGACGGGAGAGAAATTAGTTTCCTTTACGAGGGAAGGAAAGTTTGACCTCATTATCGGCGTCGGCGGCGGAAGTGCGATGGATTTGGCGAAACTGGCGGCGGTTTTGGCTGCACATGAAGGGAAAGTAGCCGATTACCTTAATTTAACGGGAACGAAAAAAGTTGAGAAAAAAGGCCTGCCGAAAATATTAATTCCGACTACATCAGGGACCGGGTCAGAAGTGACAAATATTTCTGTGCTCTCTTTGGATACGACAAAAGATGTGGTGACACATGATTATTTATTAGCGGACGTAGCGATTGTCGACCCACAACTAACCATTTCTGTTCCACCGCGCGTCACAGCCG
This sequence comes from Parageobacillus sp. G301, assembly GCF_030268025.1. NCBI lineage: Bacteria > Bacillati > Bacillota > Bacilli > Caryophanales > Anoxybacillaceae > Parageobacillus > Parageobacillus sp. G301. Next base: position 671,329 of record NZ_BSDB01000001.1, on the reverse strand, counting down.
CGACAGGCATTGACGCACTGACTCATGCAGTAGAAGCATATGTGTCTGTCAACGCAAGCCCGACGTCAGACGGTTTAGCGCTACAGGCAATTCGTTTGATTGCGCGATCGCTGCGGAAAGCAGTGGAAAATGGCGCGGATAAACAAGCGCGGATCGACATGAGCAACGGCAGCTATTTGGCTGGATTGGCGTTTTTCAACGCGGGCGTCGCAGGAGTTCACGCGCTTGCCTATCCACTCGGTGGACAGTTTCATATCGCCCACGGCGAATCGAATGCGGTATTGCTTCCGTATGTGATGGGATATATCCGCAAAAGCTGCACGAAACGGATGGCTGATATTTTAAATGCGCTAGGGGGAAACTCAAGTTTTCTTTCCGAAGAAGAAGCTTCCTACCGGTGTGTCGAAGAGCTGGAGCGAATCGTCCGTGATGTCGGCATCCCGAGAACGCTTGGCGGATTTAACATTCCAGAGAGCGCATTGGAAAGCTTAACGAAAGATGCCGCTCAGCAGAAACGACTGCTTGCACGTAGTCCGCTTCCATTGCTTGAGGACGATATACGGACGATTTACCAATCCGCTTTTCAGGGTGTGGTAACAGAACCGAAATAATAGGGTGCGTTTGGATTTGCGTAAATACATGAGTATTCCACGCTTGTGAGCAGGTAAAGAAATTTTCTGCTCTATTTGGCGATTCGAGTTGAGAAAAAATAACTTGCTTGATATCGTTAAGCGGCGAAGGGAAGCAGACAGCTTCCCTTCGCTCTTATTTGAGCGTCATATGCGGTTTTGTATGAAACGCAGCACTTCATAAGCGCGCTCACCGATTAATTGAATCAGCTGCTCAAACATCGCGTCGCGCTGCAAATCAAGTTCTACGATCCGTCTGGCCAGTTCAAGAGCTTTTGGGTCCATGTTCATTCCCCCCGTTTCTTCATTCGTATTCCGTACTGTTCATATTCGCGCCGCAATTCACTCACCGTCCATTGTTTTAGTGCAGCAGAGTCGTGAAACAAGCCAGTTTGCAGCAGCTTATCAATATAAAATCGCTTTTGTTTCGTAATTGCTGCGTGCATCAGTTTTCCCATCTTTTTCCCTCCGCGTATTTATTTCTTTTAATATTACGATGTTTTTCTTCATACTACATTAATTTTGTTAAACCACTTTACAATAAAATTAAAAAATATGTTAATTTTCTTTACAAAAATAATTATGAATGGCGAAAAATCAGTATAATTATGTTAGAAGATATAACATAGCGGGGTGGAGAGGGTGACGAATAAAGATGATTCCTATAAATTTAAAAAAGTGATCTCTATCGGCATCGTTAGTGAATTAACCGGGTTATCGCAGCGGCAAATCCGCTATTATGAAGAGCGGAAGTTGATTTTTCCTGATCGTTCGAAAGGAATTCGCAAATATTCGTTCGCCGATGTCGAACAGTTAATGCAGATTGCCAATAAGCGGGAAGAAGGGGTTTCGACATGGGAAATCCGCCAAGAAATGACAAAAGAACTGCGGGAAAAAATGTTAAAAGGACAGATGAACGCCCATTTCCGTTTTCGTCCGTAAAACCATCCCCCTCTTTTTGTAAAGGAGAGGGATTTTTTAAACAATGATTAAAAAACTAACAAAATATCCTTGTAATATTCGGCGATAAAAAAGCTTGTCATATCGAGGTGTCCCCTTGAATCATTCTTTGTTGTCGAAAGAAGCCAGCTTCGAGTAAAGCAATGTTGCCGGACGATCCGGAGAGAGCTGGCGGTGGTATTCCTCCACTTGGTTGAAATAATGTTCGATCTGCGGAGAGTGAAGAATATGAAGGAGCTTATAAGAAATATTAGAGAAGGCTTTCCAATTTAAAAAATTGAAAATGAGATCGTATTGTTTCAATATACGAAAATTCATTTCCTCTTGTCCAGGAAGAGTATCATAGATAAAAATAGGCAATCTTTTGTATAAACATTCGCTAATGGTAACACCGCCTGGCTTTGTTAAAATAAAATCTACTTGATCATAAAGATCGTTCATCTCCTGACGCGACGAAATATAAGGAAGAGGGATGAAGCGCGGGTGGTTTTCGTTTTGCAGTTGTTTGTATATTTGCTCATTTTTCCCGCAAAGAACGTAATAATCAATCGGATCGTTAGGAGAAATTTTTTTTAACAATTCGGTAAAAGCGCCAATTCCTAAACTGCCGCCGGATATAAGGCCGGAGTAGCGAAGACGCTCCGTCTGCCCTTTCCGTTTACTTATCGTTATGTATGGATGAATCGGAATTCCGGTCACAAAAATGCGGCTTTCCGGAACTCCTTTTTCCATTAGCTTCGTTTTCATATACGGATGGCCGACGAAATGGTAATCGATCGCTTCGATTCCCCATAAATGATGAATGAAATAATCGGTATATACGTTGACGACTGGATTGGCGATTTCTTTGTTTAATTTGAGCTTGTTTAATAAATAGGAAGGAAGGGCGTGGGTGCAAACAATGAGATCGGGCTGTATGCGTTGGACGACATTTTTTATGTGACGGCGAAAAAGAATTTCGTAATACCGGAATGATAGATGCGCCTTTTTTTGACGGATTACCGCTTGATCATACAATATGCTGTATGTCTTAGGAAAATGGCGAATCCATTGTAAGTAAACAGAAGAGATAAGTTTTTCCGCTTGTCCTAACCGCGATGATAGCAGCTCAACTTTATGGCATTGCCATTGCGGGGCCATCGCTAATAAATCTTCTTTCAATGCGTCTGCCGCTTGATGATGCCCCGATGGAATTTGTAACAAAGGAAGAAACAACACCGTTTTCACGTCGATCACCTAATGGATAAAGTTATTACCGAGTATATGTAAAGGATGAATTTTTATACGCTTTTGCTGATCTCCTTTTTTATCCATTTATAAACAACGGGCAAATGTCTCACAATGTAAATGTAAATGTAAATCAACAATAACCGGAAGAGGGGAGCATATGAAAGCGAAAGCGAGGCAGTATGCTTTGGCGGTTTGGGGCGCATTTGACCCGATTTATTATGCATGTTCAAGGCTTGAGTACGTTGAAGATACATGGAACGGCTTTCGGTCTATTTTTCGTGTTCGTGTAACGAAGTATAAAGGAAGAGAAGTTGTGCTATCAGATGGCACGAAAATTCAAAAAAACGACCTGCTACTAAAAATTCATTTGCATAATATTCGTTTAACTCGTGAACTTCTTCATTTAAACAGCGAAATTAAAAAAGGTCGTTACATTTATGAACAAGTGAAAGAAGGGCTTCCTTATATTGCAAATTACTTGCGCAATCATGAACAGTTTTCTGAAATTAAAGGAATTATTGGGATTACAATGTTAAACAAAGGGTGTGAGCGATTAGGTTTTGAAACATTTTCGATTGTGAATCCGTTTTACAAATGGTTTAAAACAATCGTATTTATTCCTATGATTGTCGTTTCTCAGCTCCGTTTTTCCTCCATCCGGCGGCCGCCTAAATATTTATTTATGTCAAAAGATAAACTGCTGACATTGTACGGTTACCAGCCAATCCATTAACTCCCTCTTTTTTCTCTCTTCCCATTTACTATAATGGTAAAGAGGGAGGAGAGACAGATGGTATTCTTTTTAACAATCATTGCTATAACTTTTGCGCTATTAGTCTATAAAGCGTACCGCAATACGTACAAAGCGGTTTTTCATAGAGTAGAAGTGCGTTGTAGTGGGAACGATCAAGATGTCGTCCGTATTTTGCATTTATCAGACCTTCATTTAGAAAACTTATCGATTTCCCCTGATTATTTATATAAGAATCTAAAAAATGAACAAATTGACTTGATTGCCTTAACCGGAGATTTCCTTGATCGTAAACGAAGTATTCCAAAGTTAGTTCCGTACTTGAAGGTATTTCAAAAGCTAAACCCAGCATATGGCATTTATGCCGTGTTCGGCAATCATGATTATGTGTTAAAAGGGGAACATTTCCAAGCTTTAAAAACAACTTTGGAAAAACATGGGTGCATTGTATTGCAAAACGAAGCAAAAACGATTTCTATTAAAGGAAAAACCGTGAATGTGATTGGCATTGATGATTTTTGCACAGGACGAAGCGACTTAGAAAAAGCATATGCTCATATAAAAGATGGTTTAAATCTGGTGCTGACGCACGACCCGAATATCGTTTTGCATATGCGCCGTTATCATTTTGATTATTTGCTTTCCGGTCATTTTCACGGCGGACAAATTCATTGGCCAAAGCCGTATCATCTGGTGAAAATGGGAAAATTAGTACGAATGAATATCATTAAAGGCTACCACGAACTGGACGGCAAGCCGTTTTACATTAGTGAAGGGTTAGGACAAACGGGAGTAAACATCCGCGTTGGCACCAAACCGGAAATTACGCTTCACACATTGTCATTAACGCCATTACAACGTGAAACGGAGAAGGCTGTCTGAATAGAGACAGACTTTCTTTTTTAGAAGAAGTTATTTATGAAGAGAGTTCATCGTCTTTTATAATCCCTTTGCTCGTTCCAATTAATACTTCTTTACCGTGCTGATTTCGATATACGGTTTTCATCGCTACTCTTTTATATCCGTCCATGGGAGTGACATCGGTAATCGTCAGTTCACATGTAATCGTGTCACCTGTAAACACAGGGCGAATAAATTCAACATTCATTTCTCGAACTAATTTAAATCACCACCGATTTTTGTGCCGATGCTAGCGGTAAATAACCCGTGAACCATAAGTCGCACTTTCTCATCGCGTTCCATATGATGTCTTCCCTTGTCGCCAGATAATTGGGTGAATTGCAATATTTCTTCTTCTGTGAACGTGCGCTGCCAAGTAAATACATTTTCAGGCTTCAAATTTATTTCTTATTCCCCTTTCATTTATTCATTGTTTTGGATTATATTTTGTTTAATTTTCTGAATAATATAAATAATACAGTGGCCTTATGCACGATTTTGGGTTTGCAGGTGATGAAATATGCGCGTACAAAATTAGTCCCTGCGTTTATGCGGCAGGGATGGCTGCTGTTCTTTTTGCGTCATGTTGTTTGTGATGTGCGGTAAGCTTCATTAAAAAAGTTCGCCGAAATAAAAAGGGAGAACTTTATTTTTTGGATAACCAAACGAAAGCGTCCATGGTAAACTGTATACAAAAAGAGAAAAGGAACAGGGAGAGGAAGTAGGGTGGAACGGTGGAAATACGGAAACAGTTGGAAGAACTCCAGCAATGGCAAGGAGATGACCGTAGTGAACAAATAGCGATATTGCAAGAAAACCAGCAATATATCGAAGTTAATGAGAATGTGTATTATGATGAACAAGAAGATCGCCAAGTGATGGAGCGATATTATCGTCGTGTACCTGTAGATGGGGATGGACTAACGTTATTTGTTATGTATCATAGGCTGGTGTCACGGACGCATAAGCGAAGGCTGCCTTACTTTTTCAGCAAAGATGAATATTTGTATACATGGGTTGATTTGCATCCAGATGGGTCAGTAAGAAGCATATATTCGGGGGAGAGAAAAGATCCGAAGATATTAATTATTCAAGATTACGACACGATGAAAAAACGACATGACGAATTTCGGAAATTACTGAAAAAAGCGAGAGAATGGGAACAAATAGAAATTAGGCGAATAAAAAAAATCGAACAGCAATGGAAGTTTAACGCTGAACATGTCGTTCCGCAATCGTGGTTTGGAGCAAGAGAGCCGATGAAAGGGGATTTGCACCATCTCTTTGTCTGCCATCCTAAATGCAATACGTTACGCTCTAACTTTCCATACGCCGATTTTTCGTTTTACAAGCCGGAGTCACCGGAAGAAAAGATTCAAAACCGCTGCGGCGTTGCGGAAAACGGTTATTTCGAACCAGAATACGGAAAAGGAACGGTGGCGCGGGCAATGCTGTATTTTCTGCTTCGCTATCCAAACACAATCGCAAAAGCGTTTCGCCACAAAATTGACGTTCCCCTTCTTGTTCGCTGGCATCAGGAATTTCCCGTTACCATTTATGAGAAGCATCGCAACCGCGCTATTTTTCTCATTCAAGGAAATCGCAATCCGTTCATTGATATCCCATCGCTTGCGGAACGAATTGTGTTTCCGATCAAATTGGTGCCATAAAAAACGGTTCCCCGTGGGGAACCAGTTTTTATGCCGAAAACGTCGATTGTTCCGCTTCTTCCTTCTCGCTTTTTTTACGGAAATAGGTTGCGGCAATCGGACCGGAAATGTTATGCCAGACGCTGAAAATAGCGCTTGGAACAGCAGCAAGCGGTGAAAAATGAGCGGTCGCTAACGCCGCGCCAAGCCCGGAATTTTGCATGCCGACTTCAATGGAAATCGCTTTTTGCTTTGGCGCTGACAAACGAAATAATTTTGCAAACCAATAGCCAAGCAATAATCCAAGCCCGTTATGAATGACGACGATTAAGAAGATGGCAAGCCCGCTTTTTGCAATTGCCTGCTGGTTTTGCCCGACGACAGCCGCGACAATGGCGACAATCGCAATGACAGAAACGAGTGGCAGGACTGGGATGAACGTTTTCACTTGCTTTTGGAAAAGGGTTTGTACAATCAACCCCAAAATAATCGGAATTAGGACAACTTTTACAATTGACCAAAACAATGCCGCGGCAGAAACGGACAGCCATTTTCCGGCAAGTAGCAACATCAGCGACGGCGTCAAAATCGGTGCCAGTATCGTAGAAACGGATGTCACGGCGACCGACAGCGCGGTATCTCCTTTGGCCAAATAGGTCATCACGTTAGATGCTGTTCCACCCGGACAACAGCCGACGAGAAGAATGCCAAGAGCGACTTCCCGCGAAACCGGCAAATAACGAGCAAGCAAAAAAGCGACAAGCGGCATAATGAGAAATTGGGCGGCTACACCGATCAGCACCTCTACCGGGCGTTTGAATACTTCTTTAAAATCATTGGGTGATAAGGTAAGACCCATGCCAAACATGACAACGCCAAGCAGCGGGACTATGTATGGAGCGATCCATGTAAAAGCGTTTGGATCATAAAAAGCAAGAGCAGCAAAAAGAAGCACCCAGACAGCAAAGGTGTTTCCAACAAAATTGCTGAATTTAGCTAATGTTTCCATTGTTTGTCCTCCTTTATGTAGTGAGTATAAAAATATTATATATATTATTCTGAAAAATTCAATTATAAACAATTTTTTGTTTAGTGTAATTAGCCTCCTCCTTCCTCTAGACAGGTACATACATCTCATTGTATTTATGAATTTATTGTGACGAGTGTGAAAAAAATCACTTCTAAAATTTCAAATTGTGATATTATATCAATTGAGAAAAATAATCATTATTGTTCTATACAAAACACCACTTTATTAAATATTGCTGATTGAAAAAAAGAATCATTGTTGTCTGGGGGACGGAAAAAATGGTTTTGACTGATCTTCAACAAGGGGAACGGGCCGTTATTACAAATCTGGCAGTAACCAATGAAGTAGTGAGACAACGTCTTCTTCATATGGGGATGCGTGAAGGAGAAAAAGTTTGTGTCAAATGCATGATGCCGTTTGGCGGCCCAGTAATGGTAGAAGTAGATGGCCAGTATATTTGTCTTCGACGTAAAGAGGCGGCTTGTATTGGGGTGAAATAATCGATGTCATCATCTATCGCGTTATTTGGCAATCCAAATACAGGGAAAACTTCACTATTTAATAATTTAACAGGATCTTATGAATATGTCGGAAATTGGAGCGGGGTAACGGTAGAAAAAAAGGTTGGCATGCTTCGCCAGCACGGTATTCCCGTCGTTGATCTCCCAGGGATATACTCGTTGCAACCGCTTTCACGTGATGAGGGCGTAGCGACCGAATTTTTATTAACGGAATCGTTTTCAGTGATTGTCAACATTGTGGACGCTTCCCAATTAAAGCGGAATTTGCATTTGACTGTTCAGCTGCTTGAGTTTGGCAAACCGTTGATTATGGCATTAAATATGATTGACGTGGCAGAAAAGCGCGGAATAAAAGTAGATGCAAAAAAGCTTTCTCAATGCATCAGCGCCCCGGTGATTCCGGTTATTGCGCGGACGGGAAAAGGGACAAAAGAGCTTGTTCGCGCTATTTTGTCTGCATCCGAACAAAACGAACATCAATTTTCTATTGATTACGGGGTCGATGTTGAGGTTGCTGTTCAAAAAATAGGCGAACAACTTCCTGATAATTTACCGGTTTCGAAGCGATGGCTTGCGTTGCAATTTTTAGAAGGAAATAAGCGAGTTCATGAATATTTACAGACATATGTAGATATTGCTCCGCTTATATTGATTCGCGATGACGTACAACAAACGCTTGGCTGCACTTTAGCAGAGCATATTTATAAAGTGCGCGACAAATGGATTACGAATGTGATCAAAAAATCGACGGTTGCTATTAAACAAAATCCGCTTACATTAACGGAGAAAATCGATGCAATTGTAACGAATAAATATTTAGGTTTGCCGATTTTCTTATTATTTATGTATATCATGTTTATGCTAACGTTTGACTGGCTTGGCACACCGCTTGCCGATTTGCTTGATCAGTTTTTTTCCGGCCCATTAACCGATTGGCTGTCAAAACTGTTATCGCTTATAGGAGCATCGCCATTTATTAAAGAGCTTATACTTAGCGGAATTGTCTCCGGTGTTGGCGGGGTGCTTGTATTTGTACCGCAAATTTTCATTTTATTCTTTTTCATTTCTCTATTAGAGGATTCCGGATATATGGCGCGTGTCGCAATGGTAATGGACCGCTTTATGGAAACGATCGGTTTAAATGGAAAATCGTTTATTCCGATGATTATCGGTTTTGGTTGTAACGTCCCGGGCGTGATGGCAGCGCGGACGATTGAGCAGCCGAAAGAACGGTTGTTGACGATTTTATTATTGCCTTTTATGTCTTGCTCAGCGCGCCTGCCGGTATATGCGTTATTTGCTGGTACATTTTTTGCAAAAAACCAAGCCATTGTCGTGTTTTCGCTATATGTATTAGGAATTGTTGTCGCACTCGGTCTTGCAAAAATATTTTCTTCCACCTTATTCAAAAATGAAAGTTCTATTTTCGTTATTGAACTGCCGCCGTATCGAATGCCGCAAGCATTGACGTTGTGGCGGAGCACATGGGATAAAGGAAAAGGATTTATACGAAAAGCGGGGACGTTTATTTTCGGAGGATCGGTTGCGATTTGGTTATTGACGTATGTTGGGCCAAAAGGAATTGGTGTTTCCATGGATGATAGTTATCTCGCGGTGATAGGAGGTGTGATTGCACCGATTTTAGCGCCGCTTGGTTTTGGAACATGGCAAGCCGGTTCATCGCTTATAACGGGATTTTTAGCAAAAGAAGTCGTTGTTTCGACGATGAATATTATTTATCATGCGAAAGATATGAACTTGTTACAAGGAGTAATGGCACAACATTTTACGCCATTATCTGCGCTTAGCTTTATGACGTTTGTTCTTCTTTATGTTCCTTGTTTAGCAACCGTTGCGACCATTCGCAAAGAAACAGGGTCGCGAAAATGGACGTTTATTTCGATCGGTTGCGCGTTAAGTATTGCGTACGTGATTTCTTTCGTTATTTACCAAGGTGGAACGTTGCTTGGATTTTCATGAGTCTATAGTCTTGAAGACTAGTAATATTATTTGGAAAAAGAGGCGAGAACGATGATCGCAAATATTGTAATCGGTGGTGTTATTTTTAGTTATGCCGGTTGGATGCTTGTCCGCCATATTAAGAAAAGTTCAAAGGGAAAATGTGCTAGTTGCTCTCTTGCTGATAATTGTCAAGGTTCTTGCGTTCCTTACAAACAAGAAAATCGTATATAAAATATATGAGGATTCTCTATTAATAGTATAGAGAATCCTCATTTTTATGCTTGCAGATAAGAGTGTCGAATTTAGTTGGAAAGAGCATCTAATAACCACGAATTTTAGGGGAAATAGAAAAAAATTACTATAAATAGTCAAAAAGTACTATTTACATTGTCGAAAAAAATCGATATTAATGAAGTATAGAAGAAAATGGTTTTGAAAACATAGAATCTTCTGTGTATGCAATAATGAGGAGAAAACATAATGGTTTATGATGGCATTTTATTATCGCTTGTGATCGGTTTTTTTCGTGGAGGAAGTTTGAAAGGGCTTGCGCATATGAAGCTGCGCGGGGGATGGCTGTTTCCATTATTGTTGGTGGTACAGTTCGTTATTTTTGCCTTGCAAGATAAAGTTGCGATTATTGCCAAACTAAGCAACGCCTTATTTCTTCTCGTATATGTGATTGGTCTTCTTTTTCTTTGGCTTAACCGAAACCAGCCTGGATTTATTGTTATTTTTGCGGGAGTTCTATTAAATTTTATCGTCATGGCTGTAAACGGCGGAAGGATGCCTGTGTCGGTTGAGGCTGCACAATTTCTCGGTCGTGAATACATAGATGCATTGCAAGCGGGAGTATATGGCAAACATCAGGCGATTACGCGAGAGACGTTGTTGCCGTTTCTAGGTGATATTATTCCGCTTTCACCGCCATATCCGCGCCAGCAAGTCATCAGCATTGGCGATGTTGTGATAAATGTCGGGGCGTTTTTATTTATCCAGCATCTGATGCTTAGCGCACCTAACAAAAACACATCTACCGCTCCTGCGAGTAGATAAATTATAATATTATAAGGAGGAAAAAGCATGAGTGTGAAAGTAAAACAAGTACTTATTAATCTATTTATTATCGGTTCTGTTATTGTTGCGTTGACGTCAGGATTTAGACTAGGAGGCTAAATGTTTTTTGTGTTAGGGGGGTATGCATTAAGCTTCTCCCCAAAATTATATAAAATGAGAGTGATTATCCAATGTTTTTAAAGCCAAAACTATATGCAAAGATATATTTAACAATTATTTCTTTCATTGGGATTTTTATATTTTTGGTAGAGAGTGATTTTACTGCTCAATCCTTAGAGGATTGGGTTTTCATTTATATGCTATCCGCCTCGATTCTTCTATTAAGTTATTTTTCCATCAACCTTCCGCCTAAGGATAACTCATTTTCAATGGATTCGGCGATTTATTTAGCCGTGACGTTCTTATACGGCATTGATTTAGCAATGAATGTCTTATTTATTAGTATTTTAATTGAATCTTTATATAAACGTAAAATGTTGTGGTGGAAGCACTTATTTAATTTTTCTATGTATTCCATTATGATTGTCGGTGCCTATTATTCATTTTTATTTTCCGGTGGGCATGTTGGTGAAATAAATACTCAAAATTTGCTTCCGTATATGATTAGTCTAGTTGTGTATTTTAGTTTGAACATTGCTTTAATGTTTTTGTTTTTTGTCTTCTTTAATCGTATATTTAAAGGCACATTTAACATAGGAGTACTCAAAGAAGCTTGTATCAGCTATTCCGTTACGTTACTACTATCGCTTGTTTTAGCGATTTTATTAAATGAACAACGGTATTTCGGTCTGTTTTTATTCACTGTGTTAGTCGTTATTTTATCGGTGGTGTTTCGCAAATTTCTTTATTTATATCAGGAAGTATCAGAGCGTGCCAATAAGGATCATTTAACAGGGCTTTATAATCATGGTTATTTTAAAGAGACATTGCAAGAACAGTTTGCCGACGCGAAAAAATTAAAACAACCATTCAGTTTAGCATTATTGGATTTAGATGATTTTAAAAAATATAATGACCGCAATGGACATTTACAAGGAGATAAGCTGTTGCAGTTTTTTGGTGAGATGCTGAAAAAAGCGGTAGACGGAACAGACTTTGTAGCGGCGCGGTATGGCGGTGAGGAGTTTGCCATTTTAATGCCCAGTACAACAAAGGAAGAAGCATTTTTGTTTTTAGACCGATTGCGGAAAGAAATAAATGATACATACTTTTCAGGGGTGGAGCATGTTCCTTACCGCTGTCTTTCGTTTTCTTGCGGAATTGCTGAGATGGAAAGGAGCATGTATGACAGCGGTGAACTAATTCATAAAGCAGACCAGGCGCTTTATTACGCAAAAGCACAAGGAAAAAATAATGTACAAGTATACGAAGAACATAACCTTTGCTTTGATGAAATAAAATTTAAAGAAAATCTGGATATGCTTGAGCAGCAAGTAAAGTTTTTTTTATCGAAAGATGTTTATACATATCGTCATAGTAAACGGGTATTCAAATATGCATCCGAATTCAGCCAAATGCTTGATTTAACCGACCATGAAAGACAAACGCTTGTTTTAGGAGCGTTAATTCACGATATTGGAAAAATCGAAGTGCCAAGGGATATTCTAAACAAAGAAGAAAAATTGGAACGGCATGAATGGGAGATTGTGAAGAAACATGTAACATGGGGAAAAGAAATTATCGCAGCGGAAAAACAGTTTGATGATTTAATTCCCCTTGTCGAACTTCACCATGAGCGCTATGATGGAAAAGGATATCCATATGGACTTAAAGGAGAAGAAATTCCAAAACTTGCTCGTATTTTATGTATTATTGATTCGTTTGATGCGATGACGACAGAACGGCCGTACCAACGTACGAAAACGTTTGAAGAGGCAGTATCCGAAATTATGCGTTGCGCAGGCACTCAGTTCGATCCCTTTTACGCTAAATTATTTACAAAGTTTATTCAAGAAAAATATTTATCGCGTGTTCATGAACAATCGGAGAAATATCATGATAACAAAGCTGTCCAATGAGGCAGCTTTTCATTTTTGCGAAAATGATTGAATTTGAATGTTTTTTGATTATATATGACTTAATTTGAAAGATTTTGATTGAAAATGATTGATTTTTAAACCGCTTTCGTTTATGATAAAAGTATAAAATGATCATTTCCATCCGAGGAGGTGGAATAGTTGCTCACAGAAGAACGTCACCGCATTATATTGGAGCTTCTTGCAGAAAAAGAAGTAGTGAAGCTGCAAGAGCTAGTCGAGGCGACCAATTCATCAGAGTCAACGATTCGCCGAGATTTAACGCAGTTGGAAAAAGAGAAAAAATTGCGGCGTATTCATGGTGGAGCAACACTGCTTCAAAAGAAGCGGGAAGAATTAAGCGTCTTAGAAAAATCAACAAAACATATACAAGAAAAGAAGCGGATTGCTGAGTATGCGGCAAGTCTTGTGCAAAACGGTGATTGCATTTATTTAGACGCTGGGACGACGACGTTCCAAATGATTCCGCATCTGCATGGCAAAGATATCGTTGTCGTGACGAATGGTATTATGCATTTGGATATGCTTCTGGAATATGACGTTCCGACATATTTACTTGGCGGTTTTATGAAAAAGAAAACGAAAGCGCTCATTGGCCGCGGCGCATTGCAATCATTAAAAAGCTATAGTTTTGACAAATGTTTTATCGGCGCCAACGGCGTTCACTACGAATATGGGTACACAACGCCTGATCCGGAAGAGGCGATGGTAAAATATACAGCAATGCAGCTATCCCAAAAAGCGTATGTGCTTGCCGATCATTCAAAACTTAATGAAAGCGCGTTTGCCAAAATCGCTGAACTGCATGAAGCGACGCTGATTACGAATGAATTAGCTGAAGAATGGCTAGAACCATATAAAGCAAAAACAGCAGTAGAGGTTGTGACAAAATGATCTATACATGTACATTAAATCCATCTGTTGATTATATTGTGCACGTGGACGAGCTTCGCATTGGCGAATTAAACCGTGCTGTGAAAACGTTGACATTTCCCGGTGGAAAAGGGATCAATGTCTCCCGTGTTCTTAAGAGGCTTGGTATAGAGAGCACGGCGTTAGGATTTATCGGCGGATTTACCGGTGCGTTCATTATCGAACAATTACAAAGCGAAAACATTACCTGTGATTTTGTCGAAGTGCCAGGGAATACGCGCATTAATGTGAAGCTAAAATCAGGAAAAGAAACGGAAATTAACGGTCAAGGGCCAATGATTCAGCCGGAACATGAAGCGGAATTCATGAAAAAAATTCGTGCATTAACGGAAAATGATATCGTCGTTTTGGCAGGAAGTATACCGTCTTCTTTGTCTCCGGACGTTTATGGGAAAATCATTGACGAAGCAAAAAAAGTGAAAGCAAAAGTCGTCGTAGATACAAGTGGTCCGGCATTAAAATCATTGCTCATGCGGAAACCATTTTTGGCAAAGCCAAATCATAAAGAATTAGCCGAGCTGTTTGATACGACCTTTCACTCGAAAGACGAGATCATGATGTATGGCCGCCGGTTAGTGGAATTAGGTGTAGAAAATGTCATCGTTTCGATGGCAGGAAATGGCGCTTTCTACTTTAATAGAGAAATGACATTATTTGCTGAGGCACCGAAGGGAACAGTAAAAAATTCCGTTGGTGCCGGTGATTCGATGGTGGCGGGATTTCTTGCGGCGTATACAAGCGGAAAAAGTTTGGAAGAAGCGTTTGCTTATAGTGTCGCATCTGGAAGTGCAACTGCATTTTCTGAAGATTTATGTACAAAAGACTGTGTCGAACAGCTAGTACATGAAGTAAATGTCATGCGTTTCTAAGGGCATATGAAAAAGGGGGACCATTTTGATGAAAATTACCGATTTGCTTACAAAGGAAACAATTATTCTCCATCTGAAAGCGAAAACAAAAGAAGAAGTAATTGACGAACTTGTCGCGAAACTGCAAGAAGCAGGAGTGTTGCGTGACGCACAAGCGTTCAAAGAAGCGATTTTTGCGCGTGAAGCACAAAGCACGACCGGTGTCGGTGATGGAATTGCCATTCCTCATGCGAAAACAGCCGCGGTAAAGCGGCCTGCCGTAGCGTTTGGCCGTTCTGAGAGCGGCATTGACTATGACGCGCTTGATGGAAAACCGAGCCACTTGTTTTTTATGATTGCGGCGCCAGAAGGAGCGAATAATACACATTTAGAAGCGCTTGCCCGCTTATCGTCTATGCTAATGGATTCCTCTTTCCGCGCGCGGATTGAAAGCGCTTCAAATGAAGAGGAATTTATTCGGTTGATTGCAGAAAAAGAGGCAGAGGAAACGAAAGAAGCAGAACATACGGCATCTTCAACTTCGAAGCGCAAAAAAGTCATTGCCGTTACTGCTTGCCCGACAGGAATCGCTCATACGTATATGGCGGCAGATGCTTTAAAAGCAAAAGCAGCGGAAATGGATGTGGATATAAAAGTAGAAACAAACGGTTCTAGCGGAGTGAAAAACGAATTAACCAAGCAAGATATTGAGGAAGCGGTTGCGGTCATCGTTGCGGCGGATAAGCAAGTGGAAATGGAGCGGTTCAAAGGAAAACATGTGATTCAAGTACCGGTTGCGCAAGCGATTCGTAAACCGAAAGAGCTAATCGAGCAAGCTCTCAGGCAGGATGCGCCGATTTATCAAGGAAGCGGCGCGAAAGAGGCGACAACGGTAGGAAAGCCGCGTACAGGATTTTATAAACATTTAATGAACGGAGTTTCCAACATGCTTCCGTTCGTTGTCGGCGGCGGTATTTTAATTGCCATATCGTTTATCTTCGGAATTAAAGCGTTTGATCCGAAAGATCCGTCGTATCATCCGATGGCGAAAGCACTCATGGATATCGGTGGGGGAAACGCCTTTGCGTTGATGATTCCAGTGCTTGCTGGTTTTATTGCCATGAGTATTGCGGACCGGCCTGGTTTTGCGCCAGGAATGGTAGGCGGTTTCATGGCGGCAAACGGCGGAGCCGGCTTTTTAGGCGGGTTAATCGCAGGCTTTCTTGCTGGGTATTTAGTGGTTGGGTTGAAAAAAGTATTTAGCCATCTGCCACAGCCACTTGAGGGAATTAAACCAGTGTTGCTTTATCCGCTTTTTGGCATTTTCATTACGGGACTTATTATGATGTATGTCGTTATCGATCCAGTGAAGGCATTAAATGAGGCAATGAAGCATTGGCTTGAAAATATGGGAACAGCAAATTTAGTTTTACTTGGTGCGATTCTTGGCGGCATGATGGCGGTTGATATGGGCGGTCCGATCAATAAAGCGGCATTTACGTTTGGAATTGCCATGATTGATGCTGGCAATTATGCTCCGCACGCGGCGATCATGGCCGGAGGAATGGTGCCGCCGTTAGGGCTGGCACTTGCGACGACATTCTTTAAAAAGAAATTTACAAAAGCGGAACGTGAAGCTGGAAAAACATGCTATATCATGGGAGCGACGTTCATTACAGAAGGGGCGATTCCGTTTGCGGCAGCCGACCCGGTGCGCGTCATTCCATCCATCATTGTCGGTTCTGCGGTCAGCGGGGCGCTGACGATGTTGTTTCACATTGGCCTTCCAGCTCCGCACGGTGGAATTTTCGTTATTCCAATTGTAAAAGGAAGTTCTTTATTATACGTATTAGCGATTTTGATCGGTTCGATCATTACTGCCTTGATGGTTGGTCTATGGAAAAAAGAAGTAGAAGAATAATGTAAAGAAAGCTGAGCGGCATTTGTCGCTCAGCTTTTTTGTAGAACGAAAAGGAGAGCCTATTGATATAGATAAATACGATATTCATTAGTATTTTATATATAATTAAGTTTTTTAGAAAAATTATAAATTTTTCTTTTGATATCGAAATATAGAAGAAAATGTGATACGTTATATCACAAAGGAGGATTGATATGAAAGCAAAATTTCAAAGTTTAAGTATGAAAATTTCTTTGTTAATTGTTAGCTTAATGATTTTTTTACTAACTTTTAGCGTTATTTTATTTTTGGAAATGATAAAACTTTCAGTAGAAAATACCATTTCCTCATACAGCATTGAAACTGCGAAAAATATGGTGAAACATATCGACGTTGAGGAATATCAAAAATTTTTACAGGAAAAGTCAGAAAACGATACATATTGGGCTTTGCGAAATAAATTAAATGATTTAAGAGAGAAAACGGGGGCGCTTTATGTTTATACGGTAGAAGTTGACGAAAAAGAAAAGCAGCCAAAAATTTTAATTGACGGACAACCAAAAGGATCGGATGTCGCGTCTGAACTTGGGCAACCGACTAGTACCACAACTTATGATGACGTGTTTCCGGTGTTAAAAGGAGGTACAAACAGCACGAAAATTCTACATGATTCCGAATATGGAGATTATCTCTCGGCTTTTGCTCCGATCAAGAATAATGGAAAAGTAATCGGGATTCTTGGAGTGGATATTGATGCAAAAAAGGTTGGTTTGATTCAGCAAAAAGTAGTAAAAGAACAATTAATGATGTTTATATTTTTATTTGTAATGGGAATCGGACTCATTAGCGGCATTTCCTTTTTCTACGTTCGTAAACGATTAAAATCTCTGGAAACATTAAATGAAGTGGCCGAAAAAATCGCTGCAGGGGAGCTGAATGAAGCGCAAAATCTATTAGAAAAAATACGAATAAAGGGGAAAGATGAGATTGCTAGTCTATCTTATTCATTTAAGCAAATGATGGCTGGAATGCGCGAGATGGTAACAGATATTACAGAAAGCACATATGAAATGCTGGAAACTTTTAAAGTATTAAGTCAAAATATTGAGAGTGCCAAACATTCTAGTGAGCAAATCACAATGGCCATTAGGACGGTGTCTTCGAACGCACAACAGCAGGAGACGAGTATAAATGAAACAGCTCATGCGGTCGAGGAAATGGCTATTGGCGTTCAAAAAATTGCCGAGTCATCGTCTCTTATTGCGGAATCATCAAATGATGTAATGAAACAAGTGGAAAGAGGAAATGAAGAAATTGAGAAAGCAATCAAGCAAATGGATGACATGCGACAGGCTGTTATGGAAACATCCATGAAAATCACGGAGTTAGGCAATCGGATTGAAGAGATTGAACAAATTCTTACGGCCATTACGGAGATTTCCGAACAGACAAACTTGCTTGCGTTAAATGCAAACATTGAAGCGGCACGTGCTGGAGAACATGGAAAAGGATTTGCCGTCGTTGCCAACGAAGTGAGAAAGCTTGCTGAGCAAACGAAGCATTCGGCACAAAAAATTGCTGAATTGATTCAACAGTTCCAAATCATGACGAAAGACGCGGTTCGTGAAATGGAGTCGGGAACCCAAGAAGTTGAAAAAGGGACAAAAGATGTCCATAAAGTAGGAGAAGTGTTCCGATCTATTTTTCATGCGGTTCACCAATCCAATAATGAGATTCAAGAAGTGTCTGCGATTACGGAGGAAATGGCCGCTGGATCTGAACAAATATCTGCTTCCGTTGAGCAAGCGGCCTTCTTAACTAAAGAGGCTGCATCAAACGCTGCGAAAGTCGTGGAATCTGTGGAAAAACAAATGAAAGCAATGGAAGAAATCGCTGCTTCGACGGAATTGTTAGGGGAAATATCAGAAAAACTTGAAAAATCGGTAAGAAAATTTAATTTATAAATATAAAGTTGTCTGGGGTCTCCGGACAACTTTTTTTGGTGCACTTGGCATGGGTGCTGTCTAAGGATGAAAGTCCCGAACTGCGAAGGCAGAAGTAGCAGTTAGCTTAACGCAAGGGTGTCCGTGGTGACGCGGAATCTGAAGGAAACAGACAGCAAACTTCCGGTCGGCAGTGTGCGAGGACGAGGGTTAATCATCCTCTCCTACTAGATTACATAAGAATTACCATAAAAATTTCATGAATAAAAGAGTAATTCATGGTACAATAAACGTTTGTAATGTTAGAAAAGGAGATTTTATCGATATGATGAAGACATTTCTTCAGCTCAATACGATATTTATTAGTATTTTAATAGAATCGTTGCCGTTTGTTGTACTTGGTGTGTTTATTTCAGGGATTATTCAAATGTTTGTAACGGAAGAAATGGTCGAAAAATGGGTGCCGAAAAATAAAGCGCTGGCCGTGATCTATTCAACGCTGATAGGGGCGCTATTTCCTGCCTGCGAATGCGGGATTGTGCCAATTACACGGAGATTGGTAGCAAAAGGAGTACCTTTGTATGCGGCGATACCGTTTATGTTAACAGGACCTGTCATTAATCCGATTGTATTGTTTTCAACGTATATTGCGTTTGGAAGCAGTTGGACAATGGTATTATATCGGTCTATTTTTGCTTGTATCATTGCCATCATCATTGGTTTCATCATATCCGTGCAATTTAAAGACAACCAGTTGCGAAAGGAAGAAACAATTCATACCGTTTTGCCGAAATCATGGAAAGAAAAATGGATCGGGACGTTGTAACATACGATTGATGAGTTTTTTACGACGGGCAAATATTTGATTATTGGCGCGTTTTTCGCATCGGCGATGCAAACATTTGTGAAAACGTCGACATTGCTTGCGGTTGGCCAAGGAAGTGTGTCTTCCATTCTTGTTATGATGGCGCTTGCCTTTGTGCTGTCATTATGTTCAGAAGCGGATGCATTTATTGCGGCGTCGTTTCAAAATACGTTCTCGTTTGGAGCGCTCGCCGCCTTTCTTGTGTACGGACCGATGCTGGATATAAAAAATACGTTGATGCTGTTGCAGTCGTTTAAGACTCGCTTTGTGCTTGTGCTTATTATGTATATTACGATATTCGTGTTTATCGGTTCCTTGTTCATTTAAAGGAGTGAAATAGGATGATACGAATGTATATTTTGCTTGGTTTTTCGTTTTTGTTTTTTCATTTACACATTACAGGAGAAATTAGCAAATATATTAATATGCGTTATTCCTATATATCGTTTAGCGCCATTTTCGTATTCGCTTTTTTGACCATTGTCCAGCTTTTTTTCGCCAGCCGGGAAGGGAAGCATGAACACTGCCATGATGATTCATGTTGCCGCCATCATGAAGAGCAAGCGCGATGGAAACGGGTCGTTAATTATATGATATTTATTTTTCCAGTTGTGTCCGTGTTGTTTCTTCCACCAGCAACGCTTGATTCGGATATGGTAAAAGCGAAGGGCTTTCACATACGGGGATTTACAACAAAAAGCGATGATCCATTTGTCCAACGGCAACTTTTGCGGCCGGATACGAGCATTTATTACGACGAAGATGACTACGATAACTTGATGAGAAAGGAACTGAATAAATTTTCAAAAACATCACATCTCGTATTGAATGAGGAAAATTATTTAAGTGCGATGGAAACGATATATCAATTCCCAGGACAGTTTGATGATCAAGTCATTGAATTTGACGGGTTTGTCTATCATGATGAGACGACGAAAAAAACACAGCTGTTTGTTCTGCGCTTTGGCATTATCCATTGTGTGGCCGATTCAGGAGTATTCGGGCTTTTAACGGAGTTCCCGGACAATCCTCATTTAGCGAATGATGAATGGATTCATGTGAAAGGAAAGCTTTCAACGATGTATTATCAGCCGTATAATGCGACAATTCCTTATGTAAAAGTAACATCATGGCATAGAATCGACGAACCAAAAGAACCGTATGTATTTCGAAAATATGACCAATAGAAAAAAGAAGGAGCCGATTGCCAAGGCTCCTTTTCTTATGAACGTATATCACAATCGAGCACTTCTCCAAGTTTTAGACATTTTAGCCTGCTCTCGTCCAGACCGCGCCGCTTCCATTCAGCAAGCAAACGGTCAAGCGCTTCCTTCGGAGTGTCATCGGCAAGACGAAACGCGCCATAATGCATTGGAATAAAGTAGTCTGCTTGACAGTCGACAAAGGCTTGTACCGCTTCTTCAGGAGTGACGTGCTGCGGACCCATAAACCATTCCGGCTCATACGCACCGATCGGAAGAAGCGCATAGTCAATCGAAAAGCGTTCGCCAATATCTCGGAATCCACGGAAATAGCCGCTATCGCCAGCAAAGTATATCGTCGGTTTTTCCTTTGCCTGCATGACCCAGCCGCCCCAGTGGGACGTATTCATATCCCATAACGTTCGTCTTGTCCAATGCTGCGCCGGAACGAACGTAAACGTGACGCCGTTAAACGATTGCTCTTCCCACCATTCGAATTCCGTCACTTGCTTATATCCTTTTCGCTCGAATAGACGGCCAAGCCCAACAGGAACGAATATGTGTGGTGTTCCTTTTAATTTGCGGATGCTTGGAAAATGTAAATGATCATAATGGCCATGAGAAATAAGCACGACATCGACTTCAGGCATTTCATTCAGTGAAATGCCAGGCTTCGTAAGCCGTTTTGCTGTTCCCATGCGCGTTGCCCATACTGGATCGGTGACGATGGTGATACCGTTTAGTTGAATCACAAACGTAGAATGCCCGACCCAAGAAAGCAATGTGCGAAAATGGTTCGCATGAAGAAGTGGATATTGCGGCGGGTCGGCATGTGGAACTTGGTAAGATAAATCTTTCTTTTTGTTTCTCCGTTCCTTTTGCCAGCGGCGAAAATCGGCAAATGTTTTGTTCGTTGATACTCCATCTAAGTTTTCGTATCTCTTCATCTGTTTTTCACCTTTTTTGCATACGTTATAATATAAGAGTAGCAAAAATGATTTTTCGGTAACAAACTTTTGCTTGGTGGTGAAAAAATATGTTGCAATCATTTACGATTCGAACAACAAAGCGGGATGAAATGGTTGACGTCACTTCATTCGTCGAACAAACGGTTCGTCAAGCTGGAGTGAGAGAAGGATTCGCGATTGTTTATTGTCCGCATACAACCGCCGGAATTACGATTAACGAAAATGCCGACCCTGATGTGAAGCGGGATATGATCCGGCGTTTTGATGAAACGTATCCGTGGGAGCATCCGCTTGATCGTCATATGGAAGGGAATACAGCGGCACATATGAAGGCAAGCACGGTCGGTGCGTCACAACATGTCATTATTACGCATGGAAAGCTGCTTTTAGGAACATGGCAAGGAATTTATTTTTGCGAATATGACGGCCCGCGCCAACGGACGTTTTATGTGAAAGTGGTCGAAGGGTAAACAACTGGCATCCTTCGTCACTAATATTTTTTAGATGCATGTAAAGGCCTAAGATCGATCGTCACGATGAGATTTTGTTTTCAATAGCTGGTTCATCGCATTGATGAAACTAACATAACTATAATAATATTATGTAAACTAAAATGCGCCGATTAGAAAAAGGACTAACGAAACCGTTAGTCCTTTTCTGTTTGGTGATTAGGAAAGAGCCGTTAAAATGAGCGGACCGTTTTTCGTAATGGCAATCGTATGCTCATATTGTGCGGAATAAGAACCGTCAACCGTTCTTGCCGTCCAGCCGTTTTGATCCATTTTGCTTTGCCATGCGCCGATGTTTACCATCGGTTCAATCGTAATCACCATTCCTTCTTTTAGGCGCAATCCTTTTCCCTTTTCACCAAAGTGAGGAATGTACGGTTCTTCGTGAATCGTTGGCCCAATTCCGTGTCCAGTAAAATCACGGACGACAGAAAAGCCGTTTGCTTCGACATATGTTTGGATCGCATGGCCAATATCCCCGATGCGATTGCCGATAACAGCCTGTTCAATCCCTTTATATAGAGATTGTTCTGTTACATAAAGCAATTTTTTCACTTCTTCGCTTACATCTCCAACCGCATATGTCCATGCGGAATCGGCAAGCGCTCCGTGCAAATTAACAACAAAATCGATCGTCACAATATCCCCGTTTTTTAATGGCTCATTACGAGGAAAACCATGGCAAATTTCGTCGTTGATCGAAGCGCACGTTGCGTAAGGATAGCCTCGATATCCTTTTTGTTCCGGTTTTGCGCCATGCTTTGCTAAAAATGTTTCTACAAAGCGGTCGATTTCCATTGTGGTAATTCCTGGCTTAATTAACTGGGCGATTTCTTGATGGCAAGCTGCCAATAATTTTCCTGCTTCGTGCATCAATTTAATTTCTCTTTCTGTTTTTACATGAATCATGGAAAATCTCCTTTTCATTAATGATTTTGAAATGAATATCATGATATATATGCCGTAATGCAACAAATCTAATGTGTATTGTAACAAAAAATAGTATAGAGATAAACGAAAGGGAGTCTCAGCAAGGTGATTTCCAATTTGCGTAATTTTCTGAAAAAATAACTCAAACACTCTGTTTTTGATGAAAAAAGAAAGTATGTAACAAATTGCACCGGCTTCTAGAGATAGAGCGTTCTTTAGGTCTTCGATCATGTTGACGTTTTATAATGCTGCAGAAACCTTTTTTTCTTCGTTTGTGAGATCGTGAGAATTTGATGAAGAAAGTGGAAGATAAATCGATACTTCAGTTCCTTTATGTATTTCACTTTTAATATGAATCGTCCCATTCATGGATTCAATAATGCGGTATACTACCATCATACCGAGGC
Source organism: Parageobacillus sp. G301 (assembly GCF_030268025.1). Lineage (NCBI taxonomy): Bacteria > Bacillati > Bacillota > Bacilli > Caryophanales > Anoxybacillaceae > Parageobacillus > Parageobacillus sp. G301. The sequence continues at coordinate 648,079 of NZ_BSDB01000001.1, read as the reverse complement.
CAGTGCCTTTAATTCCTTTTGTTGTAAAATACGGTTCTCCTAGCCGATCGATTTGTTCTTTTGTCATGCCGACTCCCGTGTCAGAGATTCGAATAAGCACGCGCTGTTTTTCAATAGAAACGTAAATTTGCAGCACACCGCCGTTTGGCATTGCCTCGATGGAGTTTTTCATAATATTGAGCAAACATTGGCGAAATTTTTCGCGCTCTCCAGTTATCGTAAACGGCGCTAATGTTGTTTTTACTTCCACACTGTTCATGTTAGCAAACGGGCGTAAAAGGTCGATCACGCGCTCAATTTCTGTTTTGACATTCAGCTTTTCTACCGATTCGGGGGCTGGTTTCGCAAAAGTTAAGTAATCGGTAATGATCGCTTCTGCACGATCTAACTCTTCAATGGCGATTTGTATGTATTGCTTCCGTTTTTCAGGAGAAAGATGGTGTTGCTCCAACAATTGCATAAACCCGCGCGCAGCGGTAAGCGGATTTCGTATTTCGTGGGAAATGGATGCTGCTAGATGACTCACTACTTCCATTTTTTCCGCACGGATAATTCGTTTCCGCAATTCCATATTTTTATATATCATTTCTTTTAATGAGCAGACAATCAGCATAAATATCGGTTGAACAAGCAAATAGGTAAGTGACATGATAGAGGACGATGATGAAATACCTTGAAACATTTGGGCCAGTTCGAGGGATAAAGATCCCGAAAACGCGCATAGTGCAGTGGCAAGCAATATACGATGCTTAGATGATAGCAGCAAAAATTTTTTCGATAAAGTCATGCTTGTTATCATAATAAATATTGAGGTAATGACCGTAACGAGAAATCCGGCCCCTCCAAACAACGAGCGGCAACCAATGGTTACTAAACATAAAAACAAGCTTGTTGCTGGCCCTTTATATAGACTCCCTAACCAAAGAGGTATTTGCCTCAAATCGAAAATGAAATCTGGATCCGAGCCGACAGGAATGGTGATACATAAAATAATGATGAGTGCCAAACAAACGGTGAACAAATGTTGTTTGATATGTCTAGGTATATTTCTTTCTTCCACCCATAAAGGAACGATAAAAATCGGAATAAGAATAAAGAACAAATTTAGTAAAAAATCTTTTAAAATAGCAAGCATAGCAGCACCTTCTTTCGTGTAATACGGTACATTAGAAGCAAATCAACAATGACTGCTAATATATTACATTGTAAACAAAAAACGTGTCGGATGTTAAGAGTGAATTCATAGTGTTTTTTTGACATAAATCTTTGTTTTTCAACAAAAAACAGATAGTTATTCTATACTATTTTTTAACTAAAAATATAACTTAAGAGAAATCGTTTGGAAAAAGAGGTCTATCTTTCAGCTGCACTGGCGTTGAAGAAGGGGATAGGGTTATGGAATGTGCTCAATGAAACAGCACCGAATGTGTGGACAAAAGAGCCAGCTGTACATACGGCAAAGAAAGGAGGATCTGTCGATTTAGAGATTGCAGGCGAAGAAAAGTTAGTAGAAAGCTTAAAAAAGCGGGAAAACGTCTGTAAATGCATACCAGCTGAAGCTGAAAAAGCTGTATGCGCCTTTCTAAAAGAGAAAGTGCCGCACTCCATCGAGTGAAACAGGAACAAACGTTAAACGGAAAAATTTATTATATCGTTAAAGGTTTAGGCATGAGCGCTTCTCATGTTTTTTTGTTGTCGACAAAATGTGATATGTAAAGATAACAAAAAGATAATAATTTGTTGATTTTTCTTCGTTCTTTCTCCCGCGGTTTATTTTTATAATGGTTAATGAAAGGGGGATTTTCCTATTATGCGGGAGTCATATAAGCAGTTAATGATTTGGATTGAGGAAAAACAGCCGGTAAAAATTAAAACTGATCAAGGAGAGGCTACGTTTTTGCCTGTCAAACTTTATAAAGATGTCCATAAGTTGTTTGCATATAATCGGAAAATGACGCTTATCAATATTTCTTTAGATAAGGTCATTTCCATTGAACCGACCCGAATTTATGGATCGTTTGATATAAGAGAAGAACAAGTTGTACATATGTATTAAGTGAAAAGGAAGGGAGCGGACTCATTAAAAAAGAGGACGCTCCCTTTTATGTATTGCAGAGCGGAAAGACGTTACCTTAAAATGAAGGTAATTCATATTGCGAGAGGGGGAGGAAACATGCGTGGCAAACGCATCGTCTTATGCGCGTCAAGAAAATTAGAAGAAATGACAACACTCATTGAAAAACAAGGTGGAATAGCGATCGTGCGCCCGGCGCAAGGGATATTATTTTCAAAGGAAGGGGAGCTGGAAGATGAAATTCGTGCTGTTATTGCAATGCGCCCGGACTGGTTTATTTTTACAACAGGCATAGGAGTGGAAACGTTACTAGAAGCGGCAGAGAGAGGGAAAGTAAAAGAGGAATGGCTGAAAACGATTCAGCATGCGAACGTAGCGGTTCGGGGGTATAAGACGGCTGCGGCATTAAAGAAAATTGGAGTTGCTCCTGTTGCTGCCAGTGATGATGGAACAACAAAGGGACTTATTCGCTCACTTAATGAATATTCCTTTGCGGGAAAAAAAGTGATTGTCCAATTGCACGGAACCACGTCTCCGACATTAAAGGAGTTTTTGGAAGAAAATCATGCGATATATACCGAGCTGCTTCCGTATCGCCATGTTGCCCCAGATCCCGAAGTGCTCGAAAAGCTGTACGAGGAAGTGATTCACCGAAAAGTAGATGCTGTTTGTTTTACGACGGAGGCGCAAGTTCGTTTTTTATTTTCATTTGTAAAAGAACAAAAAGATATTGAGTGGTTCCGGCAATCATTTAACGAACATGTTATTGCGTGTGCGGTCGGAAAAGTTACGGCTGAAGCGCTTTATGAAGAGGGGATTGTCCGCGTTGTTGCTCCGGAGCTAGAACGAATGGGCGCAATGATTGTTACGTTATCGCAATATTTTGAACACTAATGTTAAAAACACTTAGGGATATTGTTCCCTAGGTGTTTTTATGTTTATTCTGTTATAATACATATAAATATCTGTTATATAATTGATAGGTTTATTTTAATCCTATTAATTATAGGGGTGTTGGATTGTATCCATATGTGTACTATTAATAAAAATCTGAGTGTATGATTTTAATCACATCTCTTTTATTGTTTCTCTAGTAAAATATAGGAGATATAAGTTACTATTGTTAACTATGGGAGGGGTTACATGTCAATTTTACCAAAAACAAATGACTTAGGTTTTTTTGAAATACGTCTTGAGTCGATTGGAGGACTTGGCGCTAATTTAGCAGGAAAAATGCTCGCTGAAGCAGGAGTGCTGGGACATGGTTTAAATGGGTCGAACTTTTCGACATACGGCTCAGAGAAAAAAGGCACTCCTGTGAAAAGCTTTATACGTTTTTGTGAGCCAGATGTAGAGATTCGCGCCCATAGCCCGATTGAAGAACCGCATGTCATCGGGATATTTCATGAAGCGCTTTATAAAACGGTTGATGTTGTAAGTGGTTTAGTGCCTGATGGAATTGTTGTTGTTAATTCGACAAGAGATTTTGCAGATATTAGACGCGATTTACGTTTGGAATATGGGACGCTCGCTGTCGTAGATGCACTTGGGATTGCTGTAGAGGAAAAAACAAGGGTAAATACAGCCATGCTCGGGGCCTTATTCCGTGTTTGTGATTTTCTTGATCCTAACGCGATGAAAGAAGTAATTCGAAAAACGTTTTCAAAAAAATATCCACATCTAGTAGAACAGAATATTCGTACATTTGAACGAGGATATCATGAAGTTCGTTTTCAAACATATGAAGTATCGGAAAATGTTCGTGGAAAAGCATTTTCTCGCCCTGAGCCGCTTTTAGGATATGAAACACAAGAAATAGGTGGAATCATTGTTGCTAACGGAAATAGTATTTTCAAAGATTTAAGTGGGTCGCGTCAAGGATTTTTGCCGAAATGGGAAGCGGAAAAATGTATTCATTGTGTGGCCTGTGATAATGTTTGCCCTGATTTTTGTTTCGTTTGGGAAGAAGGCTTAGATAAAAAAGGCCGAAAACAAATGTTCTTAAAAGGTATCGATTACCAATATTGTAAAGGCTGTTTAAAATGCGTCGAAGCATGTCCGACAGATGCGTTAAGTGTTGAGAGAGAAACACTTGGGTTTGCTGATCAACATATGGTGAAACATAAATTCCCATTCGTAGCAGGGGGGACAAACTGATGGCAATGTTAGAAGAAAAAGTAGGAATGACAACAAAAGCAGAACAAGTGACAGCGTTTGAATCGGGGAATGAAATGGCGGCGCTTGCGGCTGCGCAAATTAACTATCATATTATGGGGTATTTTCCAATTACACCGTCTACAGAAATTGCTCAGCTATTAGATCAGATGAAATTACGAGGAGAGCATACGATTGAACTCATACCAGCCGATGGAGAACACGGTTCTGCCGGTATTTGTTATGGAGCGTCCATCATGGGGGCACGTGTGTTAAATGCAACGAGTGCAAACGGTTTAATGTACATGCTTGAGCAGTTGCCGGTACAGTCTGGGACGCGTTTTCCAATGGTGTTGAATTTAGTTACTCGCTCGATCAGCGGCCCGCTCGATATTCGTGGCGATCATTCTGATCTTTATTTTGCCTTAAATACTGGATGGGTTATTTTGCTCGCCCGCACTCCACAGGCGGTATATGACATGAATATTATGGCGTTGAAAATTGCTGAGCATGCCGATGTCCGTCTGCCTGTCATCGTCGCGTATGACGGCTTTTTCACATCACATCAAAAACGAAAAGTACAATATTTTAAAGACCGAAGCGTCGTACAATCCTTTATTGGTGAACGGCCAACGAATTTCCCAAATGCGTCCGACCCGAAAAAGCCGATTACCATCGGAGCTCATATGAACGGGGATGATTTAATCAATAATAACTATCAGCAATCAGAAGCTTTATACCGTGCAGGAGAGGTGTTCAAGCAAGTAGCGCGCGAGTATGCTGTGTTATCAGGCCGCGAATATCCGGTACTCGATTTATATAAAATGGAAGACGCGGAAGTAGCGTTATTTTTACTAAACTCAGCGGCAGAAACGGCAAAAGATGTCGTTGACAAGTTGCGGGCAAAAGGCATTAAAGCGGGAGTCATCAGCCCGAATATTATTCGTCCATTTCCAGTCGAAGAAATTCGCAAAGCATTAAAACATGTTAAAGCACTTCTTATCGGAGAACGGGCGGATTCGTACGGAGCACATGGGCCGAACATGACACATGAAGTGAAATCAGCTTTAAAAGAGGATAAAGAAAATAAAACGATCGTGTTAAGCCGCGTGTTTGGCGTTGGTGGGAAAGATTTTTATGCGGAAGATGCGGAAGCGTTTTTCCAAATGGCGATCGAGGCAATGGAAAAAGGATACGCAGAAAAGCCGTTTGATTATTTTGGACATGTGCCGGGCCGCCCTGAAAAGCGGCAAAAGCCAGTAATCGAGCCAATGCATGGAGATTCGTTTAAAACGGGATTAATTCAAGTTACTCAAGATGAAGAAACGAAGCGGCTAAAAGTAAAAATCCCTCCACTTCGTGCATTAACGGCGAAACCGAAACGACTTGCTCCGGGGCATGGCGCTTGTCCAGGATGTGGAATTTTCCCAGGGTTAGAGCTATTTTTTAAAGGAATTGAAGGCGATGTTGTCGTCTTATTCCAGACTGGGTGTGCTTACGTTGTAACGACTGCTTATCCATATAGCTCGCATAAACAAACGATGGTCCATAACTTATTCCAAAACGGGGCGGCAACCTTGTCAGGAATGGTGGAAGCATTTTTCGAAATGAAACGCCGCGGAGAACTCAATGTTTCTGATGATGTGACATTTGTGATGGTCACAGGCGACGGCGGCATGGACATCGGAATGGGATCCGCCATCGGAACTGCCCTGCGCAACCACAAATTAATTATTATCGAGTATGATAATGAAGGATATATGAACACCGGCTCCCAAATGTCCTATTCAACACCGATGGGACATATGACAAGCACGACGGGAGTTGGAAAAACGCAGCGCGGAAAGGCGTTTCATCATAAAGACACGCCGCAAATTATGGCGGCGACGAACATCCCTTACGTGTTTACGGGAGCAGAAGCGTTTCCGCAAGATTTAGTGAAAAAAGCGGCGAAAGCGCAATGGTATGCCCAGCATGAAGGAACGGTATACGGCAAGCTGCTTATTACATGCCCGCTAAACTGGAAATCGGAAGAACGATACGGAGAACAAATTTTGAAAGCGGCGGTAGATTCTTGTTTCTTCCCGCTATATGAAGTAGAACGTGGAAAAACAACTATTACGTATGATCCGGAAGAAAAAAATCGGCGCATTCCGTTAAGCGAATGGCTAAAATATATGGGAAAAGCGAAACATTTATTAAAAGAAGAAAACCGAGATCTTTTGATGGAACTGGAAGAAGAAGTTGAGCGAAGATGGCGCATACTAAAAGCAAAGCATGAACATCCGGATTTATAAAAAATGCGGAACAATCACGCAGGAGGTTTTCTTGTGTGATTGTTTCTTTATATTGGGGTGTGATATCGCTCACAACGTGTTTGCGAAAAACAAGGTACAATCATGACAAAGAAACAATAGGAGGGAATGGATAATGCATTCATTTTGTCATATGGTCGGGCACGAAGAAGTGGAGTTATGTTCAGGTTTAGAGCGTTTAAAGCAGGAGCATGAGCTATTGCGTGAACAAATGCATGATCTTTTTGAACTGGCACAGACTATTGGCAACAATGATGAAGTGCAAAATTGGAAAGAACGCTTGCTTGCATTACGGAAAAATGTTCTAGCATTTATTTATGAGTTAGATCCGCACTCAGAGCGGGAAGAAGGTGTGTTGTTTCCAATGATGGCTCGATATATCGGAAGAACATCCGGTCCGATTGCGGTCATGGAGTATGAACACGAACAAGCGAAACAACGAATCGCATCTTTTTTAACAAAAACAGCGGAGCTTCCAGAAGCGGTCGATCGGGAAAGCGCCATGGAGCTTGCCGATATGGTTAACCAAGCATATCACATTTTGTCGGAACACTTTATGAAAGAAGAAAATGTGTTATTCCCGATGGCTGAGCGGCTATTCTCGGATGAAGAAAAAGAAGAGCTGTCCGAAAAAATAAGCAAAATATAGAAAAAAAAAACGGGATATCTCCTCATAAAAATAGGAGTATCCCGTTTTTCTATTTATGCGAAAGGGGGAAGCATATTAATGAATGTTGTTTAGTTGTTCCGTTTGCTTAGGCATGCGTTTACGATAAACGACATAGTTTCGTTTAAGATAACGGAGCGGCAAGCTAAACACGTGCACCAATCTTGTAAATGGCCAAACGGCAAAAATGCCTAATGCTGCGATAATATGAATTTGAAACCAGATTGGCACTTGTTCCATATAAGCTGGATTTGGCTGGAACATTAGGATGCCGCGGAACCATGGACCGATTGTTGTTCGGTAGTCAAAGCCGTTAGAATCGATATTAAGCAGCGTAGAAGAAAATCCGGTTAGGATGACAATCGCGAGGAAAAGGAGAGCGATCCAATCTCCACGGCTGCTTGTTACTCTAACGCGTTTTACTGCTATGCGGCGGCGGATCAGAATGATTAGTCCGGTCAGAGCAGCCAATCCTGCCGGAATACCGCCAGCAAGGGCGATGAGGTGGTATGCTTCTTCCGAAATGCCCATCGTTTCGTAAACGGCTTCAGGAATCAGAATTCCCATGACATGTCCGATAAAAACAAATAAAATTCCCCAATGGAAAAGAAGGCTGCCGAGGCGCAACTGCTTTTTTTCCAATACTTCGCTTGATTTGGACGTCCAGCCAAACTGATCGTATTGATAACGCCAAATATGGCCGCCGATAAAAATCGTTAGGACAATGTAAGGCAAAATGACCCAAAGAAATTGTTCCAACATATCACACACTTCCTTTCGGGATTGGCTTCACACCAAGTTCTTCGAACGCCAGGAAAATAGCGTCGAAAATAGCGGTATAAGGACTTTCAATGGCTGCGAGCTGTTTTCGGATTTCATCGATATTGTTTGCATATGTTTCAAAGAGCGGAACAACATATTGTTGTTCCGCGTAGGCGGCAAACTCAAGCATTAGCGGCAAATAATCAGGGAGTTCTTGGTCGGTCGTATCAAAACCGGCCGCTTTATAACGCTGTTTTAGTTGCAAAAGCTCCAAACCGCGCTCGCGCTGCTCGCCTGTATTCATATAGGTAACATACAAATTTGTTTTTTTGCCGAAATCGAACGTTTCGACATATTGTTCCATGCGCTGCTGAGCAGGGATTGTTTGTATGTGATGAATAAAAGTCGAGATATTATTGACGATTGCATCATTTTGTACAGTATGGATTGCTTCTAGGCAGTCATCTAGCAAGTTTGCCCATTCTTCATCAGGATATGACAATAAATGGGATATGCATAAAAACACGGTTTGCATTTGTTCTTGATCCATCATTTATCACCTCGTATTAAGAGAGCGTGCCGCAAGCACCTGGACCGCCGGCAAATGATAAACCGCAGCTTCCTTGTTCCGCGTATAATTCGGCGACTTCTTCGCGATGGGATGCCGGAATCACGAAGCGGTCTTTATATTTGGCGATCGCTAATAAACGGTACATGTCTTCGATATCTTGTTCGCTTAAATCGAGCTCTTCTATCATGCTGATATCGGGTTGTTTGTTTGTTTGACGCGCGCGCATATAGGAACGCATCGCCGCCATTTTTTTCAACGTAATACGGATGTGTGTTTCATCTCCAGCTGTTAATAAATTTGCTAAATATTGAATTGGGATGCGCATTTCATCAATCGCTGGGAAAATGTCTTCCGCATTCGCTTTGCTTCCTTTTCCTTCAAACATGTTCATAATCGGGCTTAATGGCGGAATGTACCATACCATTGGCAATGTGCGGTATTCCGGGTGAAGCGGAAGCGCGATTTTCCAATCGACAATCATTTTATAAATCGGCGAACGCTGCGCCGCTTCGATCCATTCATCCGGAATACCTTCTTCTTTTGCTTTTGCGATCACTTCCGGATCGTGCGGATCGAGGAAAATGCCAAGCTGTGCATGATACAACTCTTTTTCGTCTTCTACGCTCGCCGCTTCTTTCACTTTGTCGGCATCGTAAAGCATGACGCCGATGTAACGAATGCGGCCGACACACGTTTCCGCGCAGATCGTCGGCATGCCCGCTTCAATGCGTGGGAAGCAGAGCGTGCATTTTTCCGCTTTATTTGTTTGCCAGTTGAAATATACTTTTTTATATGGACAGCTCGTTACGCAATAACGCCAGGCGCGGCATGCGTTTTGGTCAACGAGGACGATGCCATCCTCGTCGCGTTTATACATCGCTCCTGACGGGCAGCTCGAGACGCACGATGGATTGATGCAATGTTCGCAAATACGCGGCAAATACATCATAAAGACGTTTTCGAACTCCGCTTGAATCGACTGCTCCATTTTGACAACGTTTGGATCTCTCAATCCGGTAATATGGGCGCCGGCAAGGTCGTCTTCCCAGTTTGGCCCCCAAGATAGTTCCATAAACTCGCCGGTGATCGCCGATTTCGGGCGAGCAACCGGCTGATGGTGTTTTTCGGGGCTAGTGGTCAATGTTTCGTAATCGTAATTCCACGGTTCATAATAATCATCAATCGTTGGCTGGTATGGGTTGTAAAACAAGTTAAGCAGACGGGTTGCTTTCGAGCCGGATTTCAACTGGAGTTCCCCGTTTTTGAGCTCCCAGCCGCCTTTATATTTGTCTTGATCTTCCCACTGTTTCGGATAACCGATCCCTGGTTTTGTTTCGACGTTGTTGAAATACATATATTCTGCACCGGGACGATTTGTCCACGTATTTTTGCAAGTGACGCTGCACGTATGGCAGCCGATGCATTTATCTAAATTCATAACCATGCCGACTTGCGCTTTAATCTTCAAGCCAATCGACCTCCTCTAATTTGCGAATAATGACATACAAGTCGCGTTGGTTTCCAGTTGGACCGTAATAGTTAAATCCGTAGCTTAATTGCGCATACCCACCAATCATATGGGTCGGTTTCATATGAATGCGTGTCGGGCTGTTGTGCGTGCCTCCGCGGTTGTTTGTCAGTTTCGTACCAGGAACGTTAATGTGTCGGTCCTGGGCGTGGTGCATAAATGCCATACCGCGCGGCAAACGGTGAGAGACAACAGCGCGTGCGACAACGACGCCGTTGCGGTTGAAGCATTCAATCCAGTCGTTATCGCGAATGCCGGCTTCTTCGGCATCATCTTTGTTGATCCAGACGGTCGGACCGCCGCGGAACAGCGTAAGCATTGGCAGCGCATCAAAGTACATGCTGTGAATCGACCATTTGTTATGTGGTGTTAAATAATTCAGAACGATTTCTTTTCCTTTGACGTCCGGACGTTTTTTCGAAAATGGGCGATGCTGCAAGATTGGTTTAAACGTTGCCATTGCTTCGCCAAATTCATGCATTAATTCGTGATCCAAGTAATACGACTGACGTCCTGTCAATGTCCGCCAAGGAATGAGCCGTTCGACGTTCGTCGTAAACGGTGAATAACGTCTTCCGCCTTTTTCTGAGCCGCTAAACGCCGGTGAAGTGATGACTGTTTTTGGCTGTGCGGTAATTTGCTCGAACGTAAAGCATTCTTCTTCACGTTCTTTCGCTAAATCGACAAGCGACAAGTTCGTCTTTTTCTCGAGCGCTTCCCATGCTTTGACCGCAACTTTTCCGTTTGTTGTCGATGATAGCGCGAGGATCGCTTCCGCCGCATTTTTCGCATCGCTAATATCTGGGCAGCCGGCGGCAATCGACGAGCGTTTGATCGTGCCTAACGTCTTTTTCAATTTTTCGTACTCCTCTTTGACCGACCAAGCAATGCCTTTTGTGCCCATTGGTTGTTTGGCCACGTTCGGTCCAAGGGAGATCATTTTATCGTAAATAAGTGTATAGTCGCGCTCGACGACATGAATGTTCGGCATCGTTTTTCCTGGGATTGGTTCGCACTCGCCTTTACTCCAGTCACGTACTTTGCCGAAAGGCTGTGACAATTCTTGCGCCGTGTCATGAAGAAGAGGAGTCGCCACCACTTCTTTGACCGGCTTCATGCCGATTTGTTTTGCGACATCAGAAACGGCTTTTGCTAATGACTTGAAAATATCCCAGTCTGAGCGTGCTTCCCACGGCGAGGAAATCGCTGGATTAAATGGATGAACAAACGGATGCATATCCGTGCTGCTTAAGTCGTGTTTTTCGTACCATGTTGCAGCAGGAAGAACGATATCGGAATATAGCGCCGTTCCCGCCATGCGAAAATCTAAGTTGATTAATAAATCGAGCTTTCCTTCCGGTGCTTGTTCGCGCCACGTGATTTCTTGCGGACGCAAACTGTCTTGATCATCGTTCATCAATCCGTGTGTGGTGCCTAGCAAATGTTTTAAGAAATACTCATGGCCTTTGCCCGAGCTAGAAATTAAGTTTGCGCGCCAAACGATTAAATTTCTTGGGAAGTTGGCTTCATGATCCGGATCTTCAATCGCAAATCGCAGTGTTTTTTCTTTTAATTGTCGAGCGACATATTGCGCGATTTGTTCCGGTGTCGAAGCGCCGGCGGCAACGGCTTCTTCATACAAGTCAATGCCGTTTTTGTTAAATGTCGGATAAGAAGGCAGCCAGCCAAGCCGTGCTGCAAGAACGTTATAATCAGCATAATGTGAATAACGTGCTTTTTTCACAAGCGGAGAAACAAGTTCATCGACTGGTATTTCTTCATAGCGCCATTGGTCAGTCGCAAAGTAGAAGAACGATGTACCATTTTGCAATTTTGGCGGCATCGTCCAATCGCGCGCTGTCATAATCGTTTGCCATCCTTCTGCCGGACGCAGTTTTTCTTGTCCGACGTAGTGCGCCCATCCGCCGCCGTTGACTCCTTGCGCGCCGACGAACAAGACAAGATTTAATACGGCGCGGTAAATCGCATCGGAGTGGAACCAATGGTTAATGCCAGCGCCGACAATAATCATTGAGCGGCCGTTGGTGTCAATCGCGTTTTGCGCGAACTCGCGCGCGATTTTAATCGCTAGCTCGCGTTTGACGCCGGTAATCGTTTCTTGCCATGCTGGCGTGAATGGAACAAGATCATTGTACGTACGGGCGACGTTTCCACCAATCCCGCGGTCGACGCCGTAATTGGCAAGGACAAGATCATAGACGGTCGTTACATACGTTTCGCCATTTTCGGTTTGTATTTTTTTTGCCGGGACGACGCGTTCAATCGTTTCCCTTCCTTCATTAGTAAAGTACGGAATATGAATCGTAACGAGCTCATCTTCGCTCCCTAAAAACGATAGACAAGGTTCAATCGGCTGTTCCGTTTCTTCATCCACCATATGTAAATTCCATTTTCCTTGATCGTCCCAGCGCGAACCGATTGTTCCATGCGGAATCGTAAATGTTTTTTTATTTTCATCGTAAACGACCGGCTTCCATTCGGCGTTGGTGACGTTGCGGCCGAGATCTTTTGCCTGCAAGAAGCGGTCGGCCACCCATTTGTTGCCATCTTTTTTCAAAGTGACGACGAACGGAAAATCGGTGTATGTTTTGGCATATTGCTGGAAGTAAGGAACTTGCCGATCGACGTAATATTCTTTTAAAATGACATGGCCCATGGCCATGGCGAGCGCGCCATCTGTTCCTGGTTTCACGCTGAGCCAATCATCGGCAAACTTTGTCGATTCGGCATAGTCTGGGCTGATTGACACGACTTTTGTACCGCGGTAGCGAACTTCCGCTAAAAAGTGGGCGTCTGGCGTCCGGGTGAGCGGTACATTGGACCCCCATGTAATAATGTAGCCGGAGTTATACCAGTCACTCGATTCCGGAACGTCGGTTTGGTCGCCCCAAATTTGCGGCGATGCAGGCGGCAGGTCCGCATACCAGTCGTAAAAGCTAAGCATCGGTCCGCCTATCAGCTGCATAAAGCGTGAACCGGCCGCATGGCTGACCATCGACATCGCTGGAATTGGCGAAAAACCAACATTGCGGTCCGGACCGTATTTGATAACAGTATATAATAGTGATGTAGCGACAAGCGTTAACGCTTCATCCCAGCTGACGCGGACAAATCCTCCCTTTCCGCGCGCTTGTTTATACCGTTTTGCTTTTTCCGGATTTTCGACGATGCTTTTCCAAGCGTCAAGCGGATTTTTATGCTCTTGTAACGCTTCCCGCCACATATCCATCAACACGCCGCGCACGTATGGATATTTCACGCGGAGCGGGCTGTAAATGTACCAAGAAAAGCTTGCGCCGCGAGGACAACCGCGTGGTTCAAAATCAGGCATATCCGGTCCGGTTGACGGATAATCAATTTGTTGTCCTTCCCATGTGACGATTCCGTCTTTTACGTAAATGTTCCAGCTACATGAGCCAGTGCAGTTGACTCCATGGGTGGAACGGACGACTTTATCATGCTGCCAACGGCGGCGGTAAACATTTTCCCAATCGCGGTCGCCGTAGGTTACCTCACTATGGTCATTAGCATATCGTTCGATCGGTTTCATATATTTGAAACGATTCAATAACGGAGATCGTTTTCGTTTCATTTTGTTTCACTCCTTCATCAATTTGTGTAATTTTACTATAGCCATAATGAAAATAAAGGGATGTTAACTTTGTCACAATTGGTGCGTTTGTCACAAATCTGTCAAATGGTGATCGAAAACGAACAAACATTCTTTTCTTGTGTTATAATAGAGAAAAAGTTTTACATAATGAGGAGGTCGCATTGAGGTATCATAGTCATATTGTTACGTCATTATGTTTTGGGGCAGCGGTCGCTGCGCATACATCACTTTCGTTTAGTGTAAGCTATACGGCGGGAATTGTCGTCGGCAGCTTACTTCCCGACATTGATGAACCGAAGTCGTACGTTGGACGGCGCTCAATGGGGGTATCCAATAAAGTAAAAGAAGCGTTTGGCCATCGCGGCATGACCCATTCGCTTGTTGTATGGGGAATCATCGCTCTTGTTATGATGTGGGAATCGTCTTCGTTATTTGCCGCCGGTTTTGTGCTCGGCTATTTGTTTCATATTCTCGAAGACTTTTTCTCTGTCCAAGGTGTGCCGCTCTTTTGGCCGTTCACTTTAAAGCGATTTAAAATTCCCATCTATCGCACAGGCAATTTCATCGAAAAAGCGCTCTTTTACGCGGCGTTTGCCTTGCTTGTCTATATAGGCGCAAAAGAACAGCTGTTTTTCGAATGGTGGCGTTCTCTTGCTTTATTTCGATGAGAAAAAAAAGGAAAAAAGTTTGTCTGCGGCGAATTACAAAAAATAATTGATCGAATGAAAAGATTTGTTTCGGCGAGTGCCGGGCAAATCTTTTTTGTTAAAAAATAAAATTCATCATTTTTGTTCTTTTATCTATAAATCTATAGAGTTCAATTATAAATCCGTTTTACATTAGTGTTATATATTATGTTTGTCCACAAAGCGGGATTGTATGGCAAAACATTATGCTACGTGATATTTTGAAAGAAGAAAAGTAAAGGGGTTTCGCACATGAATATAGAACGAATCGCCACATATATCAAAGAAAAACGTATCATGAAGGCATTGAATGAAATCAAGCCGGTGCTTGCGGAAACAGAAAAGCGCTTGTTTTTTTATTGGAGAACACAGCTGCGTTCGTTTGAAACGGTAGAACCGTTTTATCATTTAATTCGTCTATTTGATTACGCATTAATGTATCGCCATAGCGCGGTGCTTGCGCGCTACGCCCACCGCCGTTTTTCCACATTGCAAACGTTAACGTGGGTATGTGATGAGTGGCTCGAAGAACGAAGACCGCTCGATATCGAGGAAGCACTGCGGCCGCGGTTGGAAGCGATCGAAGTAAGTGAGGAAAACCGGGAACATGTGGCGCGCGCCGCTTTTACTCTCGTACGAGCGTTGCTTGAAATGAGACGGATCGAAGAAGCTCGTGAATGGATGCAAGTGGTCGAGCAGTATGAAACATTGCCGATGTATGATAAGTGGGGATACTTTTACATAGAAGCCGGCGATCGTGACAAAGCGGAAGAAGTGTTGCGAAAAGGGCTAGCGGAATGGGAACGCGGCGATATGTGCCATTTGCTGCTTGCGGATTTATACGCGTTAAACGGGCAGCACCAAAAAGCGCTTGAAATCGTGGAACGTGGCATCGAACGGTTTCCACAAGTTCCCGCATTATATGTGGAAAAAGCGCGGCGTTTGCGAGATTTGCATGAGTACGAGGCAGCATTGGCAGCGATGGACGAGGTTGATCGGCTAGCTCCTTATCATGTACACCGCCGCTATTTTGCACATGCGCGCGCGCAAATGTACTATAAGCTCGGCAAAATGGACGAGCTTGCAGCGCTCGTTCAGACGGAGAAATCATTGGCTTCTTCGCCATACGCTAGCGTGTTTGAACGCGCCTCCGGTGCCCAGGTGATGTTACCGATTGTGCCTGTTGTGCAAAAGCATAATTATTGCGTGCCCGCGAGTTTAGAAATGATGCTTTATTTGTTGGGCAAACCGCTTACACAAGATGAAATCGCCGAGCATATTTTCGATGTGCGCGGCTCAAAATTATCGACGACCGTTCATTATTTGGAAACGCTTGGATTTTGGTGCCGATTTTTCATTGGCTCTGCGGAGCGGTGGAAACGGTTGATCGATGAAGGGCTTCCGGTGTTGTTAAGCGTCGATTACGAGCATTCGTCTCACGTTCAAGTGTTGTTTGGCTATGATGAGCGCCTTGGGGCGTTCTATGTGCAAGACCCAAACATGCTTGAGCCATTGGTTGTTGCTTATGATGAAGTCGAAAAATGGTATGCGGGAACACATTATTTGTCGATTGTTGCGATTCCCCGGGAAAAAGAAGCGATCGCTATATCGCTGCCGGAAGCGGAAGATCAATATTTCCGTCAGCTTCATGCCTTCGCCGAAAAAATGGATGAAGATGAGCAAGCGTATATGGCGCCGTTTCTCGCTTTTTTGCGCGAACATGGCCATATTCCGTATACATGGCTGTATGTCGTCAAACATTTTGGCACGGAAGAAGCAAAAGAGCTGCTTCTCGACTATACCGAGCGGGTGCTTGCCCAATACGGCGATATCAATGATTTGCTGCTTGTAGCAGCGAAAGCGTATGTGTATGTGAAAGAAATCGAACGTGCCGAAGCGGTGCTGGCGCGGGTGAAAGGAAAAGACCGCAGTCCGCTCTACCACTATTTGCGGGGACGGATTGCGTTTTACGAAAGCCGGTACAAAGAAGCAAGCAGACATTTCCGTTCTTCCCTTCAGCTTGACCCTGACCAGCCAGATGTATGGAGTTATATGGCACTTAGTGAAACGTATTACGGAAATGAAGCGAAAGGAGTTGAATTATCGAAAATCGCTTTATCCCTACAGCCTGATGGCCCATTTGTTTGCACCAATCACGGCATCATTTTATTCCACACGGAACAGTTTCAGGAGGCGCGAGCCTTTTTTGATCAGTTGTTGCGCCGTCACAAACGCGAAGCGCATTTATGGTATGAACGGGCAAGATGCGACGAAAAGTTGGGGAAAACTCGCAAAGCGGAGCGCGGTTTTCTCATTGCCAAAGCACTCGAAGAACAGGAGCCGTATCCGTATTTGGCGTTAGCTGATTTATATGAAGGACAATTAGATTGTCCGGAAAAAGCCGAAGCCATTTTATTAGAAGGAATCGAAAAAGCCGGACATGCGTCCATCTTATACGTCCGTCTCGGCGACTGGTATATGGAACAAGAGCAGATAGAAAAAGCGGAAGCGCAATATAAAAAAGCGCTCGCACAGGACGAGACAGATGTATTTGCCCATCTCGGCATGGCGTACGTGTGGGTGCAAAACGGGCAGGGTGATAAAGCAAAGCAGTATTTGTTTGAGAAAAAACAACTCTTTGCCCAAAATAGCGAGTTTTTATTAAACGCGGGGAAAATACTCTTTACAAATGGATTAGTAGCGGCATCGGAGGACCGAGACGTTACGTTTTCGTTTCTAGAAGACGGGCTGCGGTTTGCGCAATTTGATGCGGCCGAAGCGTACGAATTTTATATCGAACGACTGATTGACTATTCCCTTGTCGAACGGGGAATTGCCTTTCTGCAAAAGTTAGTAGTCGAGCGTCCAACCGATATCAACGCGCTTTGTTATCTCGGTGTACTCTATGAACAAATGGGCTTGTTTGCCAACGCCATCCGTTTATACGAACGAGCGAGCGAGGTTCGCAAAAGCACGTTTCCACTCTATCGTCTTGCCGAAACGTATCGTACGTTGGAACGGTTTGATGAAGCAAAACGATATTACGAAGCGTGTCTCGCGATAGACGAGACGTTTACGGTTGCTCATCTGCGGTTAGCCGTTCTTTATGAAATCGAAGAAAATGCGGACAAGCAGCGGTTTCATTTGAAAAAAGCGCTTGAGCACGATCCGCTTCACGTCCATGTAGAGAATGCCGTTCGATTGTTTGACAATCCCACCTCGCTAATCGAGACGATAGAAGCCGCACGCGCCCAAGCAGGAGATATTTGGTATTATGACAGCCTTGGCTACGTATACGGAATGCTCGGTGAGCTTACTAAAGAAAAAGAAGCAGTTGAACAAGCGCTTCGCATCGATTCCGATCATGCGGAGTTGCTGCACCATTATGCGAAAGTATTAATAAAGGAAGGAAAGATAAACGAAGCCATAGCCATTATCGAACGGCTCATCGAACAAGATGTCCGCAATGAAGAATTATATGACACGTATATTCAAGCATTTTTGCATACTATCAAAGGATTAGTGCAGATTAGCGAACGGCTGCGTAAATGGAAGCTGGAAAACAACGATAAAAGTTTGGTGTACATGTATGTCGCTTCTTCTCTTTCCTCGTATGTTATGAACGCACAGCGTCAGGAAGAGGAAGGTTCGCTCGCAAAACGAATATGGACACGAGCAAAGGCATGGACGAAACAGTTTTTCTCGGCTGCTTCCGTCATCGATTTATATGAAACAGCGATTCGCCTAGACCGCGGCAACATGGAAGCGTATGAGCGCCTTGCTGAGTTTTACGAAGCGGGGGAATTGCTCGACGATGCGATGAAAACGCTTCGTAAAGCGCTAAAATACGAATGGAATACGGGAGTCGCTCGAAAGCTTGTCACGTTGCTAGTCAATGCGGACAGCAGCAAGTTAAGAAAAGAAGCAAAAGAGTGGATCGAGCGGCTTTTGGAGGAGCAACCAAACGATTTGTCGATGCTGGAGTTAAAGGCGTTATTGCTTCTCAATGATGGACAGGAAGAGGAAGCGGAGCGTATCTTTCTTTCATTAATCGAAACCGATCCGCTGCTATATCGCAGTATTTTGGCGTTAGGAACACTGTATAATGACAAGCAGCGCTATGACGAAGCGATTCATGTGCTTGCGAACGGTCTTTGCCATCATCCGAACGACCCAGAGATGATGAGTGAGTTGGCGCGGGCATATGACGAACGTGGGCAAACAGAAAAGGCGCTTTCGGTAGTGGAAGAATGGCTTCGTTTCGATGAAGTGGATTTATCGGCGCATTACCAACGGGCGTGTTATTTGGCCAAACTCGGACGAATGCAAGAAGCGGAAGCCGAACTAGCGTATATCCTTGGCGAAGATGAAACTGGTTATTTTTCAGAATTGGCAAAAGAAGAGAAATTGTTTGCGTCCTTCACGCGGCCATAAGTCGAAAAAAATCTTGTGAAAAGTTGGCATCATTTGAATGAATATTTTTCTTTTCTTTCTCGGTGGAATTTGCTATGGTTAAGTACGAGAAAGTTTTCCCGATAGAAAAGAGGTGGGAGAGTGGAAGCCCCCTTTGATTTGCTGACGTATGTGTCGCTTGTCAGCGCACTGCTTGTCGTGATGCGATGTTATATCACCGAATACCGGCAAACGAAAGCTTTTTTATATGACGTTACACTTGCGCGTGCAGAGCGGGAAAAAGATCATGTATATTTTACGCGTGCCATGATCCCTCTTCGCCGGATTTTCACGCCGCAAAAGCGGAAAATTCCTGTACGGGAACATTCCTATCAATCCGATGAAGAAGGAAGGAGACCTCTTTTATTCTTCGCACATTGATGAAACAATAAGGAGGTCTCTTATGAAAAAATGGATTTTTACATTACTAGGAATGGTTGTTTTATTAAGCGGATGCAATCGCAACGCGCCGATTGACGAACATAGCCAAGGAATTTGGGATCATTATTTTGTTTACCCAATGTCGAAATTGCTTTTAATGCTTGGGCATCTATTTGGAGATAACTATGGGATTGCCATCATTGTGTTAACGTTAATCGTTCGTTTTTGTTTGCTGCCGCTTATCTTGAAGCAATTTAACACAACAATTGCGATGCAAAAGCTTCGCCCGGAATTGCAAAAGCTCCAAGAGAAATATAAAGGCAACGATATCGAGACACAACGAAAACTCCAGCAGGAAATGATGCAGCTGTATCAAAAACATGGCATCCATCCTGCGAGCGGCTGCTTGCCGGTGTTTATTCAAATGCCGATTTTTATGGCGCTCTATTACGCAATTTCACGCACCCAAGAAATTAAGCTCCATTCGTTTTTGTGGGTGCAGCTCGGCCATCGCGATCCTTACTTCATTTTGCCGATTTTAGCAAGCCTCACGACATTCATCTCAGTGCGGTTGTCGCCATCAATGACGGAACAACAAATGCCGCAAATGGCGATGATGTCGTATATCATGCCAATTATGATTTTTATCGGAGCAAACTCCGTTCCGTCCGCATTATCTTTGTACTGGGTTGTCGGCGGCTGCTTCTCGATCATTCAATCATTGATTCTACGCACGCAACTAAAAGCGGTCAAAGCCGCAGAAAATGGACGGTCAGGATAAACAGATCCGCCGCTTTCCACCTAAGGAAGGCGGCGGGTTTTTGTTTGGTCTATCGCCTTACACGTATTGATGCTATCTATATATTATTACCTTTTCTTCTGTATTTTTCTATTTTTTGTTTTGGTTTTCTGATCATCCTCTTTACCGCCATCGTTCCCCGCATGAAAAAGCTTGTTTCATAAACAAGGCAATTTTCGAAGGAATTTTGACAGTTTAGCATAGCAGAATAATAGATAAGGAAAAAGTCCCTATCGTCATCTGGAAAAATAGGATATATCATGATTTATTCTTATTTTCCTTTTATTACGATTTAAATAGTGTGTAAATGGGGGGAGGAAAAAGAGGTGTCGTCTTTATTGGAATTCATCGAAAAAGAAGTGAAACGCAGGATCTACGAGACGATGATCGATTGCTTTCAGTTCGATCAGGGGCAGGTTGAAGAAGCGATCGAGGAATCTCATCATGGTTCTCATTCCTTTTACCGTGCGAATGATGAGTATGTCCCATATTGGCGGGGAGAGTCGAGGGAAACGTATGAATTGGTATACGGGGACTTGCGACAAATCGAGGCACATATTGATGTGACCGAAGACGATCTTCTTTATGAAATAAGCAGGGAAATCGCCCGAATAGAGCGAAAGATAGAGGTGCTGCAATGACTGCGATTCGAGTTCAGCCGGAAGATCTGGAAGCAGTAGCAAAGCATGTCTCCGATGCGGAAGACGCCTGTCAGCGCGCGCGGACCACGCTTTCCTGGGAACTTCCCTCTTTAGTGATGGAGATTCCCGGAGTTGGCTCTGATGCCATCAATGAGCTCAAAGACGAACTTTTTCATTGGCTCCAGCGATATGAAGAAAAGCTGAATGAAGCGGAGGAACTGCTTTATCGAACAGCCGCGGTAATGCGCCAGGCGGAATGAATATCGTTGGCAATACTGGGGATAAAGTAGTTGGAAAGGGGAAGGGAAAAAGTAGAAATAAACCGAAAGAATATGGCGTACCTAATTCAACAGAAATAGTAAGAGATAAGAATGGAAAATGTTAATGTTAAATCGGATTTAAAAACTGCACTTGCATTTGCGAAGTTTTTTTATCCGGACGTTCTTGAAGTAGAGGGATGTCTAATATTAAAGGATAAGTTTTCAAGAGAAATTTTTGAATTATGGAAAGAAGATTGTCAAAACGATAAAGTATGTATCGAAAAAATGATGAATCTGTACCAAGTTAGAGACTTTTTTCATATTAATGTTGACGAAAAGGAGGATATAGAAGAACAAATAAAGGTTTTAGGTAATGTTCTGAAAGTATTTTGGACACTTAGTTTGAAAGATCGATTCCCGGAACGGAATATAGTCGTGGAAGTGTTTGAAGAAGATGATGGAGAATTATTTATTACCGTATACGAAAAAAAGTGAGTGATAAACCTTAATTACCTTGATTGGCTACAAGCCTTTCAAGTTTTTTTATTTTAAGACTAATCGCTGTGCAAAATAAAGCGTGTTTATAAGAGAATGTAAATTCGGGCTTATTTTTTCATTCTGTCCATTCTTTGAAACTGCGCTACGCATCCGTCGTCATATTGACATTGCACAGACACTCCTTTATGAAATGAGAGGGGAAATGGTCTGAACTTAGTGAAAGATAGACAAACTTCATCATAACAAAGCGATTTGTTCGAAAAAAACCCCTAAACTCGTGAACTCAAGGCAGAAATATCGATTTTTCTAAGAATATTGATATATAATTGTATTTGTATTAGTTGAAAATTTAAATCGCGTTTATTCGACACTAAGAATGATATACTGCTAAAGAAAGTGTCTCTGCGCCAACATATGCCGCGTCTTAGAGCATAATCTTGCGCATTATTCGCACGTGAAAATTCGGATAATGGGGGAGCTGCGTATGAAAAAAGCATTGATAAACATCGATTATACGATTGATTTCATTGCCGATCACGGCGCGCTTACTTGCGGAAAGCCCGGGCAGCAAATCGAATCAGAGCTTGTGCGGATTACGAAAGAGTTTATCGAAAATGGCGATTATGTCGTATTTGCGATCGATCTCCACAAAGCCGGCGACACGTATCATCCAGAAGCGAAACTGTTTCCGCCGCATAATATCGAAGGCACAGAAGGCCGGAAGCTATACGGAGAGTTGGAAGCGGTTTATCAGGCGAATAAGCATAAAGATAACGTATATTGGATGGATAAAACGAGATACAGCGCATTTGCGGGCACGGATTTAGAAATTAAACTGAGGGAACGAGGAATTACAGAAGTTCATTTGGTAGGCTGCTGCACCGACATATGCGTGCTTCATACAGCGGTCGACGCGTATAACAAAGGATTTCGCATCGTCGTACATAAAAAAGCGGTTGCGAGTTTCAATCCGGCCGGGCACGACTGGGCGCTCAATCATTTCAAACAATCGTTAGGTGCGGAAGTAGTGGAATAAAATAAGTGTTGGTGTTGGACAAGCGGATTAAAACTGACTAGTTTTTGGAGGTAATGCAATGCATCAAAAATATACAGATGATAGTTTTACTCTTCATACGGATTTGTATCAAATCAACATGGCAGAAACATACTGGGAAGACGGTATTCATCAGCGCAAAGCCGTATTTGAAGTGTTTTTTCGAAAACTTCCTTTTGGAAACGGATACGCGGTGTTTGCGGGCTTAGAAAGGGTTATTCAATATTTGCAAAATTTCCGGTTTACAGAAAGCGATATTGACTATTTGCGCTCGGAATTAGGGTATCGGGACGATTTTTTGGAATATTTGAAAACCGTTCGTTTTACAGGCACGTTGCGCTCGATGAGAGAAGGGGAGTTAGTCTTTGGCAATGAACCGATTCTTCGCGTCGAAGCTCCATTAATTGAAGCGCAATTAATCGAAACAGCGATTTTAAACATTATCAACTTTCAAACATTAATTGCGACGAAAGCTTCCCGAATTAAACAAATCCTTGGCGATCAAATGGCGATGGAGTTCGGCAGCCGCCGGGCGCACGAAATGGACGCTGCACTGTGGGGAGCGCGCGCCGCTTACATTGGCGGCTTTGAAGCGACTTCTAACGTGCGTGCAGGAAAACTTTTTGGCATCCCGGTTGTTGGCACGCACGCTCATGCGTTGGTTCAGGCATATCAAGACGAATATGTCGCATTCCACAAATATGCGCGCCGCCATAAAGATTGCGTGTTTCTCGTAGATACGTATGACACATTAAAATCAGGCGTGCCAAATGCTATTAGAGTGGCCAAAGAACTAGGCGATCAAATTAATTTTATTGGCATACGCATCGATAGCGGCGATTTAGCGTATTTATCAAAAGAAGCACGAAAAATGTTAGATGAAGCTGGGTTTAAAGATGCGAAAATTTTTGCTTCGAGCGACTTAGATGAGGAAACGATTCTTAATTTAAAATCCCAAGGGGCGAAAATCGATGTATGGGGAATCGGCACGAAATTAATTACCGCTTACGACCAGCCAGCTTTAGGAGCTGTCTACAAATTAGTCGCTATTGAAGATGAAAACGGGAACATGGTCGATACGATTAAAATCAGCGGCAACCCGGAAAAGGTGACAACTCCTGGGTTGAAACGGGTGTACCGCATTATTAATAAAATCAACAAAAAAGCGGAAGGAGACTATATTGCGCTTGAAAGCGAAAATCCGCAAAAAGAGGAACGGCTGAAAATGTTCCATCCTGTTTATACATTTATTAGTAAATTTGTGACAAATTTTGAAGCGCGAGATTTGCATCATACCATTTTCCAAGATGGAAAACTCGTATATACTTCTCCTCCGCTAAAAGAAATTCAACAATTCACGAAAGAAAATTTAAAATTGCTTTGGGATGAATACAAGCGGACGATGAATCCCGAGCAATATCCCGTCGATTTAAGCCAAGCATGTTGGGATAACAAAATGGAGAACATTCGGAAAGTGAAAGAGAAGATTGAAAAGATGGGAGATACGGAGCATTAATTTTCGATAGGCATGATGAAAGATCACCGCAAGACTACATGCGGTGATCTTTTTTGGCTTATCGGTAATGATTGGAGGAAATATCCACAGATGCAAATGATGAGCTTACAAGATATAGGGGAATTTTATGTGCTTTGCTTATGAGTTGTAACATCTTTTGGGAAACGCCGTCTAATAAGTAAATGGCATAAAGGGAGAGTGGCGGCCATGAAAAAATTTTTCGCCATATTGATGATCACAAGTTTATGCAGTTTAGGAGCATACTTTTTTGCGACTGCCAGCTCCAAACCTCCGGTGCCAGACATATCGGCGGCAGGCAAAAAAATTCCGGTTGCACAAGGCTCTTACTGCTGGAAAACATTTTTCTCGGCAAAATGTGTCGATTGGGCATATGCGCCTCCAGCGAAAGTAGGAGACGTACACGAACCGGTTGAGGTCGCTCCTCATTCAAAAATAGCAATACATTTTGAAAAAGAACCTGTTTTTTTATCAGCAAAGCGAAGGATGAATGAAGGAAAAGAAATAAATGTAAAGATGATCGGCAAAAAAATTACTGCGCCAAGTGGAAGCGGGATGTATGTTTATCATCTTATGGCGAGCTGGAAACAAGGAGACGGAAGCTATGTTTTCCGAATTAAAGTAAAATAAATGTTGTTTGTCGATTGGATCAAAAAGCGCTGGCTCGAAAAGGCTCGGAAAATAACCTTTTGGAGCCAGACTTATTTCCGGTTACAGTCTTCCTTGTTTTTTCAACAGCTGTTCCATTTCGCGGACGAGCGAATCGAAATAAGAAAGCAGGTCCTCGATTGGTCTCGAGAATGTCATATCCACTCCCGCTTTTTGTAGGAGACGAATTGGGTCATCCGATGTGCCGGAGCGCAAAAACTGCAAATAGCGTTTAGTCGCCTCTCCGGTTTCATCCGCTTTCATTTGTTTGACAAGCTCGAAAGAAGCGGCGAGCGAGGTGGCGTATTTATAGACGTAAAACGCGTCATAAAAATGCGGGATGCGCAGCCAACCGCGCGCGGCTTCCGGATCGGCTGCGTAGGCGGGACCGTAATATTTTTTCAACAGGCGAAGCCAAAGTTTGTTCAGCTCGGCTGCGGTTAAGCTCCCGCCTTGCCGCACTTTGTCGTGAATCGCTTGTTCGAATTCGGAATACATTACTTGCGTATATAACGTACCGCGAATTTGATCGATTTGCTGGTTGAGTAAATACAGCTTCTCTTCGTCCGTTTTTGCTTGTTTTAGGAAATAATCCATCATCAGCCATTCGTTTGCGGTTGAAGCGACTTCCGCGGTAAAAATCGATTGGCCGGAATAATGGTACGGCTGCGTTTTGTTTGTGTAAACGGAATTCATCGCATGCCCGATTTCGTGGGCGACCGTCAGCACGCCATCGAGCGACCCGTCGTAGTTGAGCAAAATAAACGGATGGGTGTCGTACGCTCCCGTATTATAGCCGCCCGTATATTTTTTCGGACGCGGATAGACGTCAAGCCAGCGCTGTTCGAAAGCGCGCCGCACGTTTTGGATGTAGTCGTCTCCGAGCGGTTTCAGTCCCTCAAGGATGAGCGCTTGCGCCGTTTCGAACGGAAACTTCATTTTTTTCGCGATGGTCTCGTCAACGAGCGGCACAGACATATCGTAAGTGTGGACACGGTCGACGCCGAGCGCCTTTTTGCGCAGTTCGACATAGCGATGCAGTGACGGCAAATGAGTATTGATGGTAGAAATGAGATTGGTAAACACTTGTTTTGGCACATCATCGGCCGTTAGTGCCGCATCGAGGCCGGATTTATATTTTCGCGCTTTCGCGTACAGTTCGTCCGCTTTCACAGATGCGTATAACGTGGCAGCGGATGTGTTTTCGATCGCTTCATAGCTTCGAAAACGCGTTTGAAACGCCCGCTTGCGATAGTCGCGATCCGGGTGTTCAAGCGCTTTTGTATAGTTTTCATCCGTCAGCGAAACCGTTTTTCCGTCCGGCGTGCGCACAGAAGGCGGGTTATAATCGCCGCGCGCGGCATTGTTATAAATGTTTTCCGGATCGCTCATGATTGGAGAGAGCTTGGCGAGTAGCTGTTCTTCCTTTTTGGAAAGAGTATGCTTTTTCCGTTCGCGCAGTTCTTCAAAATAATAGCGGTACGGCTTAAGCGGCTTGCTTTTTTGCAGCTTGGCAAGCGTCCGCTCGGAAAGCGACAGCAGTTCCGGCTCGATAAACGCCTTTTTGGCCGCATAGTCGGAAATAAGTATTTCCACTTTTGCTTTCAGGCGGGCGGCGGTTTCGTCTTCAATATTTAAATCTTGTTTTAAGTGAGCATAAAGCGACAATTTTTCAAGCTTTCGTGCTATCCTTTCATTAAGGGCAAATAGTTTGGCGACGTTGGAAGCGCGTGCAAGCTTTCCTTCATAGGCGGACAGTTTCGGCAACGCGGCGACGACCGCTTGATAGTCGCGGTGAAACTCTGTTTCTGATGAATAAATGTCAGCTAGATTCCATTCGTATTTTGCGTCGATTTTCGTTTCTTCCGCATCAGTTCGAAGCGGAACGAGCAGCAGCATTACGATAAGCCATACATACGATCGTTTTTTCATCATCGTCCTCTTCCTTTCCTGTTTTTTCCGTTGTTACGTAGTATGCGCAAAAACGAAAAGATTACTCGATGCAAGGAAAGGAGTGGCGGAAACGATGTGGAATGTATATGTGTACGATAAAGAAGAGGAGGGGCCTTTGTGGAGAGAATACGTTTAGCAGAAGATTTAACCTTCTCCCGCATTATTCACGGATCATGGAGACTAGCGGAGTGGAATTATTCCAAAGAACAGATACTTGATCTTATTGAATTTTGCCTCGAACAAGGAATTACGACGTTTGACCATGCTGATATTTACGGGAATTATACATGCGAGGCATTGTTTGGCGAAGCATTGGCGCTCAAGCCAAGCTTGCGCGGACAAATCGAAATTGTTACAAAATGCGGGATTAAACTTGCGTCGAAATACGGCTTGAAGCATTATGATACAAGTAAGGAGCACATTATCGCGTCCGTCCATCAATCGCTAAAAAATTTCCACACCGACTACATTGACGTGCTGCTTATTCATCGTCCGGACCCATTTATGAATCCGGAAGAGGTGGCAGAGGCGTTCACCCAGCTGAAAAAAGAAGGGAAAGTACGCCATTTTGGTGTGTCCAACTTTAAACGTTCACAATTCAACATGTTGCAGTCATACTTAGATTTTCCGCTCGTGACCAACCAAATCGAGGTGTCAGCTTACTGTTTGGAAAATATCGAAGACGGTACGATCGATTTATGCTTGGAAAAGCGGGTTCCGCCGATGGTGTGGTCTCCGCTAGCGGGCGGGAAACTATTTACCGCGACAGACGATAAAGCGGTGCGCCTGCGTGCGACGCTTGAACGAATTAGAAACGAGCTTAGTGCGGAAACAATCGATGAAGTGCTATATGCGTGGCTGCTTGTCCATCCAGCGCGGATGATGCCGATTGTCGGTTCCGGCAAAAAAGAGCGCATTATTCGTGCGGTGAGCGCACTTATGCTGCCGCTTCGCCGCGAGCAGTGGTTTGACATTTTGCAAAGCTCGATGGGACATGAAGTGCCGTAATCCACAACGAACAACAAGGAGTAATTCATCATGAAAGTGATTATCGCCGAAAAACCAGATCAAGGCGCCACATTGGCGTCGATTTTTCAGACGAAAAAACATCAAGGATATATTGAAATTTTTCCAAATGAGTTGTTCCCGAAAGGAGCGTATATGACATGGGCGATCGGGCATCTTCTTCAGCTCGTTCCGCCCGAACGGTATCGTCCGGAATGGAAACAATGGAAGCTCGAGACGCTGCCGATCATTCCGGAGCGTTTTCAATATGAAGTGGAAAAAGCGAAAGCAAAACAGTTTGCGATTGTGAAAGAACTGCTTCGCAAACCGGAAGTGACGGAAATTATCCATGCCGGTGACGCTGGAAGAGAAGGGGAATTGATCGTCCGCAATATTATTCAAATGAGCGGTGTGAAAAAGCCGATGAAACGGCTTTGGCTTTCGTCGTTAACGCCAAAAGCGATTTACGAAGGATTCCGCCAGCTGTTAGATGAAGCCGAAACAAGAAATTTATATGAAGAAGCATACGCGCGTGCCTGTGCCGATTGGCTTGTCGGGATGAACGCTTCTCGTGTTTACAGCATTTTGCTGAAGCAAAAAGGGATGAATGATGTCTTTTCTGTAGGAAGAGTGCAAACGCCGACACTCGCGTTCATCGTGAAACGGGAAAAGGAAATCGAGCAGTTTTGTCCCGAACCGTTTTGGGAAGTGGTGGCGAAGTTTCACATTGATGGCAAGCAATACGAAGGGAAATGGGTGAGCGAAAAAGGGGAAACGCGTATCAAGGAGGAGTTGCTGGCGCAAAAAATCGCGCAGTTTTGCCGAAACAAGTCGGCCGAAGTAAAAGAGGTTCAAACGGAAAGAAAAACGTTTCATCCGCCATTGTTATTCAACTTGTCCTCCTTGCAGGCAACAGCCAATAAGATGTACCAATTTTCCCCAAAAAAGACGCTCGATATTTTGCAGAAATTGTATCAAAAAGGAGTCGTGTCGTATCCGCGTTCTGATTCGAACTATGTGACCAAAGGAGAAGCGGAAACATTTCCGGACATTTTGCAAAAATTGCGGGCGTTTCCGGAGTATCAACCGTTTTTTCCGTTGCCGAACACGTCCATTTTACATAATAAACGTTATGTCAATGAAAAAAAGGTGACCGACCACTATGCCATCATTCCGACGGAGCAAGTGGCCGATCCGGCGAAATTATCGGCGGATGAGCGGAAAATTTACGATTTGGTTGTGCGGCGTCTCATTGCCGCTCATTACGAAGCGGCGGTGTTTGACTATACGACCGTTATCACGCTTGTTGATGGACGCGCCCGGTTTATTTCGAAAGGAAAGCAGCAAATCCAGGAAGGATGGCGGAAAGTCATCATCCAGCGGGAAGAGGACGAGGAAGCGATTCTTCCCTCGCTCCGTGAAGGCGAACAAGGCGATGTGCTGGACGTTCGTATAAAAGAAGGAAAGACCCAGCCGCCAAAGCGGTATACGGAAGGTCAGCTGATTACACTGATGAAAACGGCGGGGAAATTTTTAGATAACGAAGAATTGGAAAAAGTGCTCGCCAAAACGGAAGGTCTTGGCACGGAAGCGACGCGCGCCGCCATCATTACGACGCTGAAAGAGCGAAATTATATCGAAGTAAAGAAAAATCAAGTATATGCGACCGATAAAGCGAAAGTGCTCATCGAAGCGATTGGCGATAAAATTTTAGCCTCTCCGGAAATGACGGCGAAATGGGAGCAGCGTCTAAGCGAAATCGGCGAAGGGAAGGCGTCAGCGGCCCATTTTATGGAGCAAGTAAAAAAATTATCGAAAAAAATCGTCGAAGACGCGCTTGCCTCGTCGCAGCACTGGAACTTTGCCGGATTCGATACGGCATCAATTCAGCGCACCACATCGAAAGCGACGTTAGGAAAACCAGTCGGCATCTGCAAATTATGCGGCGGAACGGTCATTGACAAAGGCGAGTTTTATGGCTGCGCCAATTATGCCAAGACGAAATGCTCATTTACGATTTCAAAAAGAATTCTTGGCAAAACGATTTCGCAAGCCAATGTAAAAAAGCTTTTGCAGCATGGGAAAACGAACGTCATCAAAGGGTTTAAAAAAGGAGAGAAAACGTTTGACGCCGTTTTGGTGTGGGACGACAAGGAGAAAAAGATTTCGTTTTCGTTTGTAAAAAAATAAACTTTCCTCTTATCATGCATCTCCTTCTTTATGGATGAAAGAAAGGAGGTGCGATTAAGAAACAATAAGGCCAAAAATATTGCTAAAAGATTACGGCATGAGCTAGGAATACGGCGCTCATGCCGTATCATTGATGAGATCGTTTTATGCCTGCGGGTTTATTTTTTCCATTAGCCGCTCGGGCTGCATTGGCGGTTGAAATCCAAACTGCTGATACAAGCCATGCGCGTCTTTCGTCGCTAATAAAATGCGTCTTACCGAAGTGATATCAGGGTGCTGCAACACACATTCCACGAGCCATTTGCCAAGCCCCTGCCCGCGGAATTCCTCATCAATAAAGACATCGCACAAATAGGCAAAGGTCGCTCCATCGGTAATGACTCGCGCTAATCCGATTTGCGTCTGTTCGTAAAACAGCGAAAAGCATAAGGAATGTTCGAGAGACTTTATAATCGTCGCGCGATCCCTTGTATTTGCCCAATAGGAGCGGGCGAGAAACTCACAGACGCGGTCGATTTGCACAAACGCTGGATCGGTAGAAAGCAGGAACGGTCCGTTTTTGTATTGTACGATTTGCAGCAAGTTCGTTTCCCCCTCATATTTTTTTGTCATTATAATTGATAAAACTAGAAAATGGCAATTAGCATATTTACGAATAGATCCCAAAATTGTAAGATTACACTTGTAAGGTAAATTTTTTAAGTAACAGTAATTATATTACGTAAACAAAAGAAGGGAGAACAATGGATAAACAAGAAGTAATCGATCTTCTCTCCAGCAAAATGAAGTTAATTCGCGTTGAAAAAGGATATACGCAAGATAAGATGGCGGAAGTGTTAGGGATTTCGAAAAAAACGCTCGTGCAAATTGAAAAAGGGCGGACGCAGGCGAACTGGACGCAAGTCGTCGCGCTATGCGCGCTATTTCGTGATAGCGAAATTATCGAATCGGTGCTTGGCGATAGCCCGCTTGAAGTGATTGAAACGATCGCACATGAAGAAATTGATGCGCCAAAAGGAAAGACTCTCGGCGGAAAAGTATGGTGGAGAGAAATTAAGCGGATGGGTCCGTTTCGCCTTCAGCAAAACATTATCAGCAAGCATTACCGCATTTTAGATGTGTACAATGATCGATGGTACAGTTCTTTCGATAAGGAGGAAGCGTTAAAGCGGCTCGAGGAACTCGCGAAAGGGGCTAATGCGTAACCACCTGCCCTTTTGATGCGACTAATATAAAAAAGGTGGTTTAATGAAACGATGCTGGTGTTGGGTTCTTGGCATTGCTGTCCTTTTTTGCCTGTATGGGGGAGCGCGGACGTATGCGTGTGACTGCGTCCCGCCACGTTTTCCGTCGGAAGAGTTTACGAAAAGTGACGCGGTGTTTTCTGGGAAGGTCGTTCGTATTTATGAAACAACGAGAAAAGAACCAGAAATCAGAGAGCCAGTTTCGCAGCGCGCGGTTGTTTTTTCGGTCGATCGTACGTGGAAAGGGATAAATGAAACACATGTTGTCGTGTACACCGGCTTCGGTGGGGGAGATTGCGGGTATCCGTTTGAAGTTGGAAAAGAGTATCTTGTATATGCGTACGACGATACGGACTGGGTCACAGGAATTTGTTCACTTACAAAACCGTTGTCGCTCGCCCAGGCGGACATCGAAGCGTTTGGAAAAGGAAAGCCGCCGACGCAGCGCATAGCTGCGGAAGAGTTGCAGGAAGATGGATGGAATCAATTCTTTCTTTATATGACCGTCATTTTCGTGATTGGCTTTATCGTATTTCTCTATGTTGTCCAAACACGCCTGCAGAAATAAGGACATGATGATATCGTCCACAATAGGTGGTTTCCCAATCTTAATGGCGGCGGAGATATCCTTTTGTTGAAACCTGAACTTTTGTATCGCCTTATGATTACGATGACGTCATCGGAGCGCTTAACGATTGATGGGGCGGGAGGACATGTTTTCTTTCAAGATAGTTTACGATCGAGCAACAAATAAGCGAAGATGGAACGTGTTTTGGCAAGCATATTGGGAGAGGACAGCAGCGAAAAAAAGAGGCTGAAGCAAAAGTAAACGCCCCCCTTTGCTTCAGCTTTGTTTATATAATGTGATTATTACGGTTCAATTGGAAAGTCGATATGAAAATGGACGCGTCCATTTTCATCGCGAATTTCGGTAGTTATTTGTTTGCGTTCTGGATTAATTTTGATCACACCGAAATTAAAAAATCCTCCCTCGGCATACAATCGCTTCGGTCCAAATGTAGGGTCAAGCGCTGACGGCTGGCCCATCGCGGCCCCAATCGGTCCACTTATCAGTTCTCGATAATCGATGGTTCCGTTATGGTCAGGATCGTATTCGATGATATCCGCAAAATGCACATCGGCTGTGACAAAATAGACGTTCTTTATCTTGTTGTCTGTAATAAATGTAGAAAGTTTAGCAAATTCATGCTCATATCCAGTTTGGTCATTTGGATCGATATGGTTGCCGTTTGCCCATCCATCACGCGCATGCGGTTTTCCTGTTGGAATCGAAATAGGAACGGAAGAAGCAATAAGCTTGACTTGAGCATCCGAATTGGCCAACTCCCGTTTTAACCATTCCAATTGCTCTTTACCAAGCATCGTTTTTTCATGGCTGTCCGGCTGTGTATTAGGATCACGGTAGCCGCGATTATTTAAGATGAACAAATCGAGCGTATTTCCCCATGAAAATTTATGATAAAGCTTGCCGGATGTACTCCGCTCTGTTAACATCGGCCAATAATCGGTGAACGCCCGAAATCCCGTCGAAGTGAGGGGCTCAATCGGTCCAGAAAAATCATTGGTGACCTCGTGATCATCCCAAATCGCATAAACACTTGTTGATTGAAGCAGCTTTCGCAAGTTGGGATCTGTGCGGTTTTCCTTATATTTTGCCCAGAAGTCTTCGATGTTTTTTGACGGCGGGGCTGGAACCGCCGGAGTCGCATTATCCGCGTAAATCGTATCTCCACTGAATAAGAAGAAATCTGGTTTCAATTCTGCCATTGCCGCAAAAGAACGAAATGGAGGAATTTTCCCCTGGCCTCCTGTGTCACCACCCCAGACGATTGTGAGGGGCTTTATGTCATTGGACGTTGGGGCTGTTTTGAAACTTCCTGTTACTTGATAAGAGCCTGGAAGAGCCTGTGCGCGATAGTAATAGGTGGTGTCCGGTTTCAATCCTGTTACATTTACCTGTACGGTGAAATCGTGTTTCGAAACCGCTTTGGCCTTTTTTATTATTTTGTGTTGAATGGACGCATTTTCGGAAATTTCAAATTGTACGGTTGCAGGTTTGTTTGTCCGTGCCCATAATACGGCGGAAGTATCCGTTACTTCCCCGCTTGCTATTCCATGGGAAATATAAGGTTTTTTGTTTAATTCTACTAATTTATCGGGATAGTCTGTAAACATGCCGTCAACGCCCAGAGATAATTGTTCGATCATTTTGTCTTGTGTATCCACCGTATACGGATGGACGATCATGTTGCGTTCGTGGGCTTCCTGCATCAATGTTGGGGTAACGAGAGAGTAATCCGGCCCAACTCCTTCTGCGTATTCGGCCGTTCGGTTAAAGACATCGTCAAGATTTTTGCGTTGAATCATTTTGGGGCTAAAAAGCTGGATAAGCGGAATGTCCTCTGGAACGATTTCCTGCAGTTTTCTTAAGCTTGCTTCGCTGAATGATTGGAAAATTACTTTTCCTTTTTTTAAATATCCGTTCTTTTTTAATATATCGACCAGTTTTTCTTCCATTCCTGGATATACATCCGGGTCCTTCGTTTCTATGTACAGAGCTACTTTGCGATCTTTCTTTTTAATGAAGTCAATGACTTCTTGAAGGGTTGGAATTTTCTCTTGTGCATACTGTTTTTTGGCGTATTCAGGATGTGTCTGATTAAACCAAGATCCAGCATCCAGCCGTTTGATTTCGGCAAGCGTAAAGTCTTTTACCTTCCAAGGGGCACGGTTGGGATACACTTCTTCCACGTTCGTTGTTCTTGTTAATGTGGAATCATGAATCGCAACCAATTCCCCATCTTTCGTCATATGCAAATCTAACTCTACATAATCCGCTTTCATCTGAATGGCTTTTTCATACGCAACCAATGTATGTTCAGGTGCATAGCCGGAAGCGCCGCGGTGGGCGATGACTTCGACGTTCTCGACGATAGGCTGCAATGTGGATGGATGGCGGTTCTGTTCAGCAGCACTGGCTTCTGTCGAAAAATAGGTGGCCAGCAATCCTAACGACATAGAAAGAGACAAACCGATTTTTGTTGATTTTTTCACTGATTCTTCACTCTCCCGTTCTAAAATGGGTTTCTTTCGACATGGTTATTGTAAAAAATAAGGGTAAAGTGAATATGGAATTAAGTTTAAAAAACTGTAAAAATAAAAAAATTATGATTAAAAAACATACGCTATCAAGCGTTTTGATTGTACTTTATTGAGAAAAATGCCAGGATAATGTCCACGAACAAAGCACGGTTGTTTATTAAGGAAAAGTGTGGTCCTATTTTGTAACGGCCAAACGTTTTTAATGATCTGCCAACTACATCAAGATAAATATATTATTTGAAAAAAGGATTTTGCCCATACTGAAATGAGTAAAAAATGAAAAGCGGATGAAACTTAGATGTTTTTATACATAGAGACAAAAACTTCTGGATATACTACAAATGTACAAATCATCTCATAAACAGTTTGGCAAGAACATGATAATATTGGGCTATAGCCAAGCGGTAAGGCAACGGACTTTGACTCCGTGATGCGCTGGTTCGAATCCAGCTAGCCCAGTCTCTAACAGACAAGCAATGTCGCTTGTCTGTTTTTTTTTGTTGAAAAAGAAGGATTTTTGACAAAGGATGTCAAATATAAGACATAGCAAGGAGGAGATTGTGATGAAAACAGCTGATTTATGCGATGAATTTTTAAGCGAATTGCAAGTATGCCAGCTGCCGATGCAATCTTACGGCGGCAAAGCGGAATTTTCCGGACCAATCGCGACGGTCGATGTATTTGAAGATAATGTGCTCGTTCGTGAGGCGCTCGAAACTGTTCCAGCGGGCACCGTATTGGTCGTAGACGGAAAAGGTTCGCGAAATTGCGCGCTGCTCGGAGACCGTCTTGCCCAGATCGCTTGTGAGCGCGGGCTTGCCGGGGTGATTATTCACGGATGCATTCGCGATTCCGCAGAAATCGCCAATATGCCGCTTGGGGTGATGGCGATTGGCACTTGCCCGGTGAAAAGCAAAAAAGAAGGAAAGGGAAAACGGGACGTTGCGCTCGAATTTGGCGGCGTTCGTTGGGAGCCAGGCGCCTATGTGTACGCTGATCAAGACGGGATTGTATTGGCGAAAACGGGCTTATTGAAAAAAAGTGGTTGACGATATTTGAAAATTTGTACTACTATGAATAACAGAAATGTTCTTTGAAAAATCGACATTATATGCCAAACAAATAAGGTGCCTTTCTCATTAGAGAATAGGCTTAAAAGGGAAGTACGGTGAAAATCCGTCACGGTACCCGCCACTGTGATGGGGAGCTTTGTTGCATAATGTCACTGAAGGAAACTTCGGGAAGGCGCAATAAAGCGATGATCCTAAGTCAGGAGACCTGCCTTATTTGTTCGGACGGATACCTACGGGATTATAGGTAGACGTGCGGGAGAATGGTATACTTTTTTTGCTATATTTGTATGCATTTTTCTGCACCTCTGCGTATAGAGGTGCTTTTTATTTTGCAAAAAAGGAGAGATTTAACATGACAACATGGAACTTAATCGGAATGAAACATCATGTGCTGATTTGCAATGGAGGCAGCTGCATTCGTAAAGGGGGAGAAGAAGTAACGCTTGCCATCCGCGAAGAAATCGCGATGCTGGAGTTAGATGGCATTGTACATACGACGCGGACTCGCTGCAATGGTCGTTGCCAAGACGCGTGTGTAGTCATCGTTTACCCTGAAGGCGTATGGTACAACGGTGTGACGCCGGAAAAAGGAAGGGAGCTTGTGCGAAGGCATTTGCGAGATGGGGAATGGTTGGAAGAAATGATAACGTACCGTTATGAAGAGAAACAAGGATTGATGATGTCAAAACAATCAAACGCCCCTCTAGGAATCTCGAAATTATGTAAAGCAACGGGAGGAACGAAAGCATGAGAAAATGGAAATCCGCCCTTTTCCTTTTTGGCCTAGTTGTCTATTTTACTTTCTCTGAAAATTCATCGGCATTTGCGATGCATATTATGGAAGGATTTTTGCCAGTTGGATGGGCGATTTTTTGGTGGCTTGTGTTTTTGCCGTTTTTGATCATCGGTATGCGTTCACTTATTCGTATTACTCGTGAGCGTCCGGAACTAAAGCTGCTCATTGCGCTGTCGGGGGCATTTGCGTTTGTGCTGTCCGCCTTAAAAATTCCATCCGTTACTGGAAGCAGCTCACATCCAACGGGGGTGGGGCTCGGCGCGGTGCTGTTTGGTCCATGGACGATGGTGGTGATGGGAAGCATCGTATTGCTGTTTCAAGCGTTATTGCTGGCACATGGCGGATTGACGACATTAGGAGCGAATGCCATGTCCATGGCGGTCATTGGCCCGATTGTGGCGTATGGCATTTATCGTTTCGGGAAAAAGTGGAATATACCGCGGCGTTGGACGATATTTTTTGCCGCATTTTTCTCTGATTTGGCCACATATGTTGTCACTTCATTGCAATTAGCGTTGGCGTTTCCGGACGCGTCAGGCGGGGTTTTCGCTTCGTTTGCCAAATTTGCCGGCATTTTTGCTGTCACGCAAATACCACTGGCGATTACAGAAGGGCTGCTTACGGTCGTCGTTTGGAATTTCTTAACCACTTACAGCAGCCGCGAACTAAATCAGTTAGAGAGGGGAGTGTAATATGAAGAGAAGTCTTTTTCTTCTTGCTATTGCTGTTTTACTGGTAGTAGCGCCGTTATTGTTCATTCGTCACTCTGATTTTGGCGGCGCGGATGGCCAGGCGGAAAAAATGATTCAAAAGATCGCTCCTCATTATCAACCTTGGATGGAAACCATATTTGAGCCGCCGGGCGGAGAGGTGGAAACGTTGCTGTTTTCTGTGCAGGCGGCAATCGGCGCTGGAATTATTGGCTACATTATCGGCGTCTATAAAGGCCGGGCGAACCGAAGAGAGGAAACAAAATGATCCGGCAGTTTGACACCATTGCTTACAATAACCGCCTGCGGACAATACGTCCTGAACAAAAAGTGATATTTGCGTTCATATTATTAATGATGGCCATGATAGGTAGTTGGAAAATGCAAGTAATGATGACGATTTGGCTTGCCGCATGGATTATCGGGTATGCTCGTGTTTCGTGGAAAGTGTACGCCAAAACACTCGGAGTCGTGGCATTGTTTCTGATGGTCAGTTTTCCAGCTTTGCTTGTTTCCATTGACAGTTCTTTTCATGTTTCTATTGATCGTTCGCAAATTTCCACTGTGATGTCTTTACTATCTCGTTCGGTCGCAGCGTGGTCTTGTTTATTTTTCCTGCTAGTGACTACCCCGTTTCCAGAGATGTTGTATGTGCTCAAGCGAATGAAAGTACCATCCATCATCATTGAGTTGTTATTTTTTACGTATCGGTTTGTATTTGTTTTCGAGAAAGCAGCAGAAGATCTATACGTAGCAATGAAAGCAAGAAATGGAGGAAGCCATTGGCGGCATGGCGGGATGTTGGTGTTCCAGCTTTTTCAGAAAATATGGCATTCCTATGAAGCGTTGCGCCTTGCTTTATGGGCACGCGGAGTTTCCAATGAAATTGTCTATGTTCATGTGGAAACATATAACGAAAAAAATAAACGTTATCTGTGGGAAGCAGCCATCGGCATAAGTTTGCTTCTATGGCTTGGATGATAGGAGGGTAGCAGGCGATGTTGAAAATGGACGAAGTATATTATACGTATCCGAACGGACCATGCGTGTTAAAAGGATTAAGCCTTCATGTTCCCAGTGGAAAAAAATGCGCGCTTATCGGTCATAATGGATGCGGCAAGACAACGTTATTTTTACATGCGAACGGGCTGTTGCGGCCCGACTCTGGCGACATCTATTGGAATGGAGAGAAGATGGATTATCGGCGTCCAACATTGCAAAAATGGCGGAAAGAGGTCGGCATCGTTTTTCAAAATCCGGAACACCAGCTTGTGGCGCCGTTGGTACGTGATGAGCTGGCGTTTGGCCTGCACCATTTAGGAATGAAAAAACATGAGATGGACGAGCTCATTGAAAAAGCGCTGGACGAGTTTGGATTGCGTCCATGGTTGGACAAGCCCGTTCATCATTTAAGTCTTGGCCAAAAAAAATGGCTGACGCTTGCCGCCGTAATGGTGATGAACCCGAAATTATTAGTTCTCGATGAGCCGACAGCGTATTTAGACCGCCTGCAAATCGAGAGGTTTGTCGAGAAGATCAACGATATTCATCGAGCTGGCACGACGGTTTTGATCGCTACTCATGATTTTGATTTTGTCTTAGAGTGGGCGGATATCGTATTTGTCATGCATGACGGACAAATTGTCATGCAAGGATCGCCGCAAGACGTATTTGCTAGACAGCATCAATTGCAAAAATGGCGTCTTGGTGTTCCGCTGCTTGCTTCTGTATGGAAAACGTTGTTTCCACACGAGACACGCATCCCGCGGAATGTGGAAGAAATGAAACAATGGATGAGAATGAATGAGCATACAAGCCTCTATATTAGTGAAAAAGTGATATAGTGTTCAAGTTTTTTCGACAAATGAGCCCAGTTAACATGGACAAGGAAGATGGAAATTGAGGTGAGACAATGAAAGGGAAATTGCTGATTGTCGGATTTGGTCCAGGTAGCGAAGAACATATGACAAAGCGAGCGCGGGAAGCGATTGAAGAAAGCGATATTATTATCGGTTATAAAACATACATTGACCTAGTTGCGGATTTAATTGGCAATAAACAAGTGATTAGTACTGGAATGACGGAAGAAGTAAGCCGCGCTCAAGAGGCGGTGAAATGGGCGGAACGCGGAAAAACGGTCGCCGTCATTTCAAGCGGGGACGCGGGCGTGTACGGAATGGCAGGGCTTGTGTATGAGGTGCTCATTGAAAAAGGCTGGACGCGAGAAAGCGATATCGAGGTGGAAGTCATCCCAGGCATTTCTGCCATTAACTCGTGTGCCGCTCTTTTAGGTGCGCCGATTATGCATGATGCGTGCACCATTAGCTTAAGCGATCACCTAACGCCGTGGGCGCTTATTGAAAAGCGCATTGAAGCGGCGGCCGCTGCCGATTTTGTCATCGCTCTATATAATCCAAAAAGCGGACGACGCACGCGTCAAATTGTCGAAGCGCAGCGTATTCTTTTGCGTTATCGCTCGCCAAATACTCCGGTCGGATTAGTGAAAAGCGCTTATCGCGCGCGGCAACATATCGTATTGACGGATTTAGCGCATATGCTCGATTATGATATCGGAATGTTAACGACTGTCATTATCGGCAATTCTTCGACGTTTGTATACGACGGGCTGATGATCACACCACGTGGATACCAACGAAAATATACATTAAGCGCCTCCGAACAGCCGCTGAAACCACATGAACGGCTTCGCAAAGAAGCGGAACCGTGGGCGCTTGATCAAACGAAACGAGAACCGGTAAGAGAAATGGCAGAAGAAGCGTTGCAAACATTGGCGATTGGCCACCAAGACACCACGACGTTTGCGCCGGCGATTTTCGAAATCGCAGTTAGCCCAGGAGTAGCGAACAAAAATTTTACGCCAAAACAAATGATGGTACTAGCTGACATCGTCGGCGAAGACGGAACGATGATGTATACCCCGGATCATTATTTGAAGCTGGAAGTGCCTGCTTCTGATCCAGACCGTATCATCGCTAGACTGAAAGAAGCGGGACTGACCGTTGCCCCTGTTGGTGATGTACTGACGGTGAAAGCGTGTGATTTTTGCGACGGGGAGAAAAAAGACGCGATTCCATACGCGGAAGAGTTATACGATCAGCTTGGCGGAATGGCGCTTCCGAAAGAATTGAAGCTTGGTGTAAACGGCTGCGGCATGGCATGTTACGGAGCGGTGCGGGAAGATATCGGAATCGTCTATCGGAAAGGAGCATTCGACTTATTTTTAGGAGGAAAAACGGTCGGAAGAAACGCACATCCTGGGCAACTTGTCGCTGAAGGAATTCCGCCTGGCGAGATTGTGTCCGTTGTCACCCGCATTATTCAAGAATATAAGGAACGCGCGCACCCGAACGAACGGTTTCATAAGTTTTTTAAGCGAGTGAAACAAGTCGGCGGGTTTGTGAATCAAGAAGCGAAGCAAGAGGCAAAAATCGAAGTGCCTGCTTGTGGTGAATAAGGGGGAAGAAAATGAATGAAAGCAGTATTATTTGTCGGGCACGGTAGCCGTGACCCGGAAGGAAACGACCAAGTCCGGCAGTTTGTCGAGCAGCTAAAACCGCACATTGCAGCATCCTTATATGTCGAAACGAGTTTTTTAGAATTTGGACTGCCAACGATTCGCGAAGGGATTGACCGTTGTGTCGATGCCGGGGCTCGCGAGATTATCGTTATTCCGATTATTTTGCTGGCAGCGGGCCATTCGAAGCTGCATATTCCAGCGGAGATCGATGAAGCAAAGAAGCATTATCCGCATGTGGCGTTCATCTATGGCCGACCAATTGGCATTCATGAGCAAACGTTTTCGATCTTAAAAACGAGATTACAAGAAATCGGTGAAAATATAGAAAGCCCTGATCCGGAAACAGCGGTAGTGTTGCTTGGTCGCGGGGGAAGCGATCCGGATGCCAACAGCGATTTATATAAAATTTCCCGCTTATTTTGGGAACAAACGAACTATTTCCTTGTAGAACCAGCATTTATGGGAGTAACGACGCCATCGTTAGAAGATGGAGTGGAACGGTGCGTGAAGCTAGGGGCGCGGAAAGTGGTGGTTTTGCCATACTTTTTGTTTACCGGCGTGCTTATCAAGCGTTTGGAAGAAAAAGTAAAACAATTTCGTTTTCAGTATCCGCAAGTCGATTTTGCGCTAGCAGGCTACTTTGGATTTCATCCGAAGCTAAAAACGATTGTGCTTGACAGATTAGAAGAAGCGCTTGGCAAGGCGGTTATGATGAACTGTGATATGTGTCAATATCGGCTTCATGCTGCGGAGCATCATCACCATCACCATCATCATTAAGGGGGAACAAGCATGATTATTGTATTAGCGGGAACGAGCGATGCCCGAAAGCTGGCGCTTTGCATCCAACAAACAGGCTATGATGTGTTAGCGACGGTTGTTACAGAACATGCGGCGGATCAGTTGCGTGCTTCCGGCTTAGCGGTGCACCTTGGACGGCTGACGGCGGAACAATTGGCGGAGTTGATCCGCGTAAAGAAAGCGAAAGCAGTGGTGGACGCGAGCCATCCGTTTGCCGAAGAAGCGTCGAAAAACGCGATGCAAGCTGCCGCAGAGGCGGGGGTTCCGTATATCCGTTACGAGCGGCAAGCGGCTCACGTTGCTTATGAACGCGTCACGTTTGTTGACAGTTATGAAGAAGCAGCTGAGCTCGCTGCGAAAAAACAAGGCGTCATTATGCTAACGACCGGAAGCAAAACGTTATCCATTTTCGCGAAAAAGCTGTTAGGACTTCCGAATACGCGCGTGATTGCGCGCATGCTGCCGCGCAAAGACAATATGGAGAAATGCGAACAACTCAAGTTTCCGCAAGAAAATATTGTTGCGATGCAAGGACCGTTTACGAAAGAACTCGATAAGGCGCTTTTCCAACATTTTGGCGTTACGTTGCTCATTACGAAAGAAAGCGGAAAAGTTGGGTTTGTCGATGAAAAAATCGCTGCCGCACAAGAGTTAGGGATTGAGACGATGGTCATCCGCCGTCCATCGATTCAGTATGGCACAGTGTATTCCCAGTTTTCCGATGTCGTTAAGGCATTACAACAAATGGTACAGTCATGAAAGAAAGGGGTTTTACCATGGATTTTCGCACGAAATTTCGTCCGATTACAGTCCAACCGCAACAAATTGAAGAAAGAAGTTTTCAAATCATTGATGAAGAAATTGGTGAACATCATTTTACGAAAGAACAATATCCGATTGTACAGCGCGTCATTCATGCTTCTGCCGATTTTGAGCTTGGAAAAAGCTTGTTGTTTCACCCTGATGCCGTCCGTGCGGGAATCG
Source organism: Parageobacillus sp. G301 (assembly GCF_030268025.1). Classification (NCBI taxonomy): domain Bacteria; kingdom Bacillati; phylum Bacillota; class Bacilli; order Caryophanales; family Anoxybacillaceae; genus Parageobacillus; species Parageobacillus sp. G301. Next base: position 606,004 of record NZ_BSDB01000001.1, on the reverse strand, counting down.
AAGCAATACGCAGTGGCAAAACGGTCGTCGCTGATGTGCAAATGGTACAAGTCGGGGTAAATAAAGCGCGCATTGAAAAGTTTGGCGGCAAAGTGAAAGTGTATATTTCCGACGAAGATGTCATTGCGGAGGCGAAAAGGCTCAACACGACAAGAGCGATTGTCGCGATGCGAAAAGCGGCTAAAGAGGCAGAAGGCGGGATTTTTGCCATTGGCAACGCGCCAACGGCATTGCTGGAATTAATTCGTTTAATTAAAGAAGGAGAAGCACGTCCGGGATTAGTGATCGGCCTGCCGGTCGGGTTTGTGTCGGCGGCGGAATCAAAAGCGGAATTGGCGAAATTGGATGTTCCATTTATTACAAATATCGGCCGAAAAGGAGGAAGCACCATTACAGTGGCGGCGCTAAACGCGCTGTCACTGTTGGCAGAGCGAGGGTAAACGAATGGAAACGAAAAAAACGTTACGCGAGGGATATACGACAGGGGCGTGTGCCACAGCGGCAACGAAAGCGGCATTAACGGCGCTTATTACCGGCATCATACAAACGGAGGCAACCATTTATTTGCCAGTCGGACGATGGGCGACATTTGCGATCGAAGCGTGCGAGATTTATGGTGAGTCGGTGAAAGCAACGGTGATCAAAGATGGCGGGGATGACCCTGATGCGACGCATGGAGCGGCGATTGTATCAACCGTCTCATGGGCGGAGCAACCCGGCATTCACTTAGATGGCGGAAAAGGGGTAGGGCGCGTCACGAAACCGGGCTTGCCGGTGCAGGTTGGCGAAGCGGCAATTAATCCAATCCCGCGGAAAATGATTCACGAAACAGCGCGCGAAGTATTGGAACAATACGGCATTTCCCGTGGAGTGAACGTCATTATTTCCGTTCCTAACGGGGAAGAAATCGCCAAAAAAACGTTAAACGCGCGCCTTGGCATTATCGGCGGCATTTCGATTTTAGGGACGCGCGGCATTGTCGTTCCTTTTTCGACGTCCGCCTACCGCGCAAGCATCATTCAGGCGATTCAAGTGGCAAAGGCAAACGGGTGCGACCATGTTGTGATTACGACGGGGGGACGGAGTGAAAAATTTGCGATGCGACAATATCCTCATCTTCCTGAGGAAGCGTTTATTGAAATGGGAGATTTTGTCGGCTTTACGCTGAAACAATGCAAACGGCTCGGCATCCGAACCGTTTCCATGGTTGGGATGATGGGGAAATTTTCTAAAGTGGCGCAAGGCATTATGATGGTGCATTCGAAAAGCGCTCCCATTGATTTTTCGTTTTTAGCAGCCATTGCTGAACAAGCCGGAGCTTCGCCGGAACTCGTTGCCGCTGTTCGCGAAGCCAATACGGCATCACAAGTTGGCGAGATGATGCAGGAAGCAGGGAATGAGCGCTTTTTTGAAATATTATGTGACCATTGTTGTTTATCCGCGTTACGTGAAGTGGGCGGCGGCATGACCGTGGAAACGTCGCTATACACAATGGGCGGTCAATTATTAGGAAAGGCGGTACGAAACGATGCAGGCGATTAAACTAATTGGCATTGGCGCCGATGGGAAAGCGAGCCTCCCGCGCCTTTATGAACGTTGGATTTATGAAAGTGAGTTATTGGTCGGAGGAGAGCGTCATTTAGCCTTTTTCCCTGATTATCAAGGAGAAACGCTCACGATTCGAGGAGGGCTATCACAGCTTGTCGAGCGGCTTCGCCATGAAACGAAACGCACCGTCATTGTCGCGTCTGGTGATCCGATGTTTTATGGAATCGGCAGCTATTTATCTAGCAAACTGCCAATCGAAGTGTATCCAGCAGTCAGTTCGATTCAATGGGCGTTTGCGAAAATGGGAGAAAAATGGCAGGACGCCAAATTTATCAGCGTCCACGGCCGCAGCATGAAAGGACTTGCCCAGCGCATTGACGGATGCGACAAAGTAGCGATATTAACAGATGAAACGAATTCTCCTAATGCCATTGCGAAATATTTGCTTTCGTACGGAATGACCGAATACCGTGCGTTTGTCGGAGAAAATCTTGGCAGTCAAGATGAACGGTGCCGCTTTTTCGAATTAGAAGAGATGGCAGATGCCGAGTTTTTTCCATTAAATGTGGTTATTTTACAAAAAACAAAAGAAGGTCCGATGTGGCCATTAGGAATTGACGATGACGAATTTTTGCAGCGTAAACCAGAGAAAGGACTGATTACGAAAAAAGAAATTCGCGTGTTAAGCATTAGCGCGCTCCGTCTTCATGCTAAAAGCGTCGTTTGGGATATCGGCACATGCACCGGTTCCGTCGCGATTGAAGCGGCGAAAATCGCACGCGAAGGCGCCGTGTTTGCGATTGAAAAAAATGCCCATGATATCGAATTTTGCAAGAAAAACTTAAAAAAATTCCGCGTTGACATTACGCTTGTGCACGGCAAAGCACCTGAGCATTTAGACGAATTTGCTGATCCGGATGCGATTTTTATTGGCGGAACATCAGGAGAAATGGAGCCGCTTCTTGATGTTTGCTGCCGGCGCTTGAAACGGAACGGACGCATCGTTGTGAATGCAGTTACGGTTGAAACGCTGGCGCAGGCGGTGGAAGGATTAAAGCAGCGCGGCTTTCAAGTAGACGTTACGCTCGCGCAAATCTCAAGAAGTAAGCCGATTTTAGAGCTGACGCGGTTTGATGCGCTTAATCCGATTTATATCATTACGGCAAAGAGGGAGGAAGACGAATGAGCGGAACATTGTATGGCATCGGCGTTGGTCCGGGCGACCCGGAGCTGTTGACGGTGAAGGCGTTTCGCCGCCTGAAAGAAGCGCATGTCATTGCCTATCCGAAAAAACAGCGCGGCAGCAAAAGCTATGCCCAACAAATTATTGAAGCATATTTTTCTCCAGCGGAAAAAGAGATGATTGGTCTCGTCTTTCCAATGACGAAAAATATGGATGTGTTAACAGAAAAATGGAATGAGACGGCAGAAGCGATTTGGGAACAGCTAAGCGCAGGAAAAGATGTCGCGTTTGTGACGGAAGGAGATCCGCTTTTATATAGCACGTTCATCCATCTGATGAAAATCATGAAAGAGCGGTATCCAAATGTCACGATTGAAATTGTTCCGGGAGTTTCCTCCGTCAACGCAGCGGCAGCGAGACTGCAAATCCCGCTTGCTGACGGGGATGAACAGGTGGCGATTATTCCAGCGCGCGACGACTATGAAGCAATGAAAAAGGCGCTTAGAGACCATGATTGCGTCGTTTTTTTGAAAGTGGCGAAAGTGATGGGCATGATGATCCGTCTTCTTCGCGAACAAAATTTATTGCAAAACGCTGCCGTGGTGACAAAGGTGACGTCAAAGGAAGAAATCATTTGGAATATCGAACAGCTTGAAGGAGTAGAGTTGGAATATTTAACGTTATTGGTGGTGAGAAAGTGAAGCTGTATATTATTGGCGCGGGCCCGGGGGCTCCGGATTTGATTACGGTGAAAGGCGCGCAACTGCTTCAGGAAGCGGACGCAATTTTTTACACCGATTCGCTCGTCAATGGCGAACTGATCGAGCGCTATCGAAAGCCGGAAGCGGAAGTATTTCATACGGCAGGAATGCATTTAGAGCAAATGGTTGAAGCGATGTTAGAACAGCTTAAGCAAGGAAAAAAAGTCGTGCGCATTCATACGGGAGATCCATCTGTTTACGGAGCGACGCTTGAACAAATCGCGCTATTCAAAAAGCAAGGGGTGGAAGTGGAAATCGTCCCTGGCGTCAGTTCGGTATTTGCGGCGGCAGCGGCTGTTCAAGCGGAGCTGACCGTTCCGGATTTAACGCAGACGGTTATTTTAACGCGGGCGGAAGGGCGGACGCCGGTTCCAAATAGAGAAAAACTGGAAGATTTAGCAAAACATCGTTGTACATTAGCGTTATTTTTAAGCGCTGCATTAACGAAAAAAGTAACAAAGGCGCTAAGGGATGCGGGATGGAGCGATGATACCCCCGTCGTGATTGTGTATAAAGCGACATGGCCGGATCAAAAAATTGTCCGTTCGACGGTCGGCACGCTCGATGAGGATATGCGCGCAAACGGCATCCGAAAACACGCCCTCATTTTAGCAGGATGGGCGTTAGACCCTGCAATTATCGAGCGCGACTATCGCTCGAAGCTGTATGATAAAACGTTCACACACGGATATCGACAGGGGGTGTGAGGAGTTGTATGCGATTGTTGCGATTACGAAGCATGGTGTTGATATTGCCCGCTGCGTCGGCGAGGAGCTTCCGAACGCTCATGTGTATTATACGAATAAGTTTGCGAGAGGAGACGAAGATGAAAAAGGCATTCGCTTGTTTGAAGGAAACGTGCGGTTATTATTGCCGTCGCTTTTTCAAACATACCGTGGGCTTATTCTCATTATTTCGCTTGGCGCGGTCGTGCGGATGATTGCACCGCTATTAAAAGATAAAAAAACCGATCCGGCGGTTGTCGTTATTGATGATAAAGGGGAACATGTCATTAGCGTTCTTTCCGGACATCTTGGCGGAGCGAACGAACTGACGCGGCAAGTCGCGGAGATTTTACATGCCCATCCCGTCATTACGACTGCGTCTGACGTACAAAAAACGATTGCCGTTGATTTATTTGGTCGTTCCTTCGGCTGGGAGTGGGAATCCGACGAAAAGCTGACTCCCGTCAGCGCCGCCGTCGTCAATGAGCAACATGTCGCCATTGTACAGGAATCAGGGGAGCGAGAATGGTGGAACTATGATGCCCCGCTGCCAAACAATATCCGTATTTATCATTCGATTGATGAAGCGCTAGCGGCGAAACCGGACGCCGCGCTTGTCGTTACTCATCGTTTATTAACGAAAGAGGAAGAAGCGATTTTACAAAACGGCGTTTTGTATCGTCCAAAAGTAATCGTGCTCGGTATCGGCTGCAACCGCGGCACAGCGGCGGAAGAAATTGACGCCGTCATTCGCGATACATTAGAGGAGTTGCGCTTTTCAATGAAAAGTGTGAAAGCGGTATGTACGATCGAATTAAAAAAAGACGAGCCAGGGCTGCTTGAAGTGGTGCGAAAATACGGATGGGAATTCGTCTATTATACCCCTGAACAACTGAATCAAGTAAACATCGAACAGCCTTCTGAAACCGTGTACCGCTATACAGGAGCTTATGGTGTGAGCGAGCCAGCAGCGAAGCTTTATAGCGGTGCAGAGAAATTGGAATTAGTGAAGAAAAAAGCAGGCAATGTCACGATTTCCGTGGCACTTTTACACCATTAAGGGGGAAAACAACATGAGAAGAATCGTAATCGCCGGGACGGGAAGCGGCGTTGGCAAGACGACCATAACGATTGGATTGATGGCGGCGTTAAAACAAAAAGGCTACATTGTACAAGGGTTTAAATGCGGCCCAGATTATATTGACCCAACCTATCATACCGCTGTCACGGGCAGACCGTCGCGCAATTTGGACAGCTGGATGGTTGGGCACGAAGCGGTTCAAGCGATTTGCGCAAAAGGCTGTGAAGGGGCAGACATCGCTATTATTGAAGGAGTCATGGGGATGTTTGACGGGAAGCGGCCGACAACAAACGAAGGAACGACGGCGGAAATCAGTGTATTAACGAATAGCCCGGTGCTATTGGTCGTCGACTGCGCCGGCATGGCACGGAGCGCGGCAGCAGTTGTCCGCGGCTTTCAAACGTTTGATAAACGCGTGCGCATTGCGGGAGTGATTGCCAACCGCGTCGGTAGCGAAGGGCATTTTCGTCTTGTGAAAACGGCAATTGAACAAGAATGCGGCATTCCCGTGATCGGATTTTTAACCAAAGATGATGCGCTTCACATTCCAGAACGTCATTTAGGGCTCATTCCATCGATTGAGCGCGGGGAATTAGATCACTTTTTTATAGAATTAGGCGAGCGCGTTGCCAAGACGGTGGATCTTAACGCGTTGTTAGAGCTGGCGGAAGCCCCAGCATTAAATGTTCCACAATCGTATTTCGATATAAGTAAATCGTATGATGTACGGATTGCGGTCGCAAAAGATGCGGCGTTTCATTTCTACTATCCGGAAAATTTAGAGCTGTTACAAGCATATGGCGCCGAGTTAGTCTTTTTCTCCCCGCTTGCCGGCGAGCCGCTGCCAAATGGGGTACATGGGATATATATCGGCGGCGGATTTCCCGAAGAGTTCGCAAAACAGCTGTCCGAGCAACAAAATGTCAAACAGTCGATCAAAACCGCGATCGAAAGCGGGCTTCCGACATTGGCGGAATGCGGGGGGTTTATGTTTTTAACCGAAGGCATTGAAACGACGGACGGTGTGCATTATGACATGGTTGGCGTCATTCCGGGACGGATTGTCATGCATCCGAAGCTTGTAGCGCTTGGATATCGTGAGGTGAAAGGAGAACCAGGAAACTTTTTGCTTCCGGAAGGTCTGCGAGCGCGGGGGCATGAGTTTCATTATTCCACGTACGAAGCGCGCGGCGAGATTCCGTTTGCCTATGAAACAACGGGGTTGCGCGGTGCGAAAAAAGATGGCTATCAGCATCGAAACTTAATTGCAGGATATGTCCATTTTCATTTTGCGTCTTGTCCGCAAATGGTCGAAAATTGGCTAACGAAATGCAAGAAGGTGAAAGACCATGGCTAAAGCGTTGCCGATTATGTTTCAAGGAACGCATTCCGATGCGGGAAAAAGCATTATTGCCACGGCGTTTTGCCGAATTTTCGCACAAAATGGCTGGAAAACGGCGCCGTTTAAATCGCAAAACATGTCTCTTAACTCGTATGTGACGGTTGATGGAAAAGAAATCGGGCGGGCGCAAGGGATACAGGCGGAAGCGGCCGGAGTTGTCGCGACGACGGATATGAATCCGATTTTAATTAAACCGAGCCGTGAGCATGAATCGCAAATCGTTGTGCATGGAAAGCCGTATAAAAATATGCAGGCGTTCGCGTACCGCGGCGAATTTTTTGAAAAGGGGCTGGCGATTATCCGCGAGTCGCTCGATGTTTTAATGAATGAATACGACCGGCTTGTAATCGAAGGAGCGGGAAGTCCGGCAGAAATTAATTTAAACGACCGCGAACTTGTCAACATGCGCGTCGCTCGGATGGCAAACGCACCGGTCGTGCTGATTGGCGATATTGAACGCGGTGGAGTGTTTGCCAGTTTAGTAGGAACATTGCAGTTGCTTGACAAAGAAGATCGCAAGCGGATCATCGGCGTGATCATTAATAAGTTCCGCGGCGATTTGGCACTATTGAAACCGGGGCTCGATTGGTTCGAACAATATACCGGCGTTCCGGTGTTAGGCGTCGTTCCATATTTAGAAGATTTACATATTGACGCGGAAGACTCCGTTAGTTTAGAACAAATGTCCACAGCCGTAAATCCGGATAAAGACATTGATATTGCTGTTATTCGATATCCGAAAATATCTAATTTCACAGATGTTGATCCATTTTTGACCGAACCGGACTGCCACGTCCGCTTTGTGACGACGGCATCACAGCTTGGGAAGCCAGATTTGTTGATTTTGCCGGGCAGTAAAAACACCATTGAAGACTTATTATATATGAAGAAAAACGGGATTGCGGAGCAAATTGCACAGCTCAACAAACATCACCGTGTGACGATTATCGGAATATGCGGCGGTTATCAAATGTTAGGTGCTCGTATCCGTGATCCATTTGGTGTGGAAACACCGCTGCGGGAAATTGCCGGATTGAATCTCCTTCCGATTGAAACGACGCTTGAGCGCGAAAAAACGACGATTCTATCGGAAGGAATCGTAACATTTTCCGGCGAGCGGTTTGCTGTGAAAGGATATGAGATTCATATGGGCCGCTCTGAACCGTTAGCAGGGCATATTTCTCTTATTGAGATGCACGGGCGGAAAGAAGGCGGTAAAAGCGAGGATGAACGGGTGATAGGTACCTATTTTCACGATCTTTTTCATAACGATGCGTTTCGTGAGGCATTATTAAACAAAATTCGCCGCGAGAAAGGATTAGCGCCTATTTACGGGCGCCAGTCATTCCGTACTATAAGAGAACAAGCTTTTGATCGTCTTGCTGATCATGTGAAGCGGCACGTCTGCATCGAAGAAATCGAAGAAAAAATGTATATGTTTCAAAGGAGGGATGTGTAATGTTATTTTCGATTCCAAAGCTTGATAAAAAAACAGGAAAAGAGGTATGCGCTCACGTCGACCAATTGACAAAACCGGCTGGCAGCCTTGGCCGTTTGGAACAGTTAGCGGTGGAGCTGGCGGAAATGACAGGGAACAAATTTCCTGATGTTTCGCCGCCGGGTATCCTTGTGTTTGCGGCTGATCATGGTGTTGCGAAAGAAGGGGTGTCAGCGTTTCCGCCAGAAGTGACGGCACAAATGGTGTGGAATTTTGTTCAAGGCGGTGCGGCGATTAACGTATTCAGCCGGCAAATTGGCGCAATATTTGCCGTTATTGATGTTGGGGTCGCTTCACCAATTGAACATGAAGCAGTAGTTTCCAAGAAAGTGCGGTACGGGACAAACAATTTTTGCAAAATGGAAGCGATGAGCAATGCGGAAGCGGAACAAGCACTAAAAGTTGGTTACGAACAAGCAAAGGAAATAATCGGCAAGGGAGCGCGTACTCTCATTGTCGGTGAAATGGGCATCGGCAATACGACTACTGCAAGTGCGATTTTAGCGGCGGTGAGCGGCAAGCCAATTGAACAACTTGTCGGAAGAGGAACAGGCATTTCGGAAGAGAAGATTGCGCATAAAGTCAATGTCATTCGCCGCGCGTTGTCACTTCATCAGCCTGATCCGTCTAAACCGATTGATTTATTATCCAAAATCGGTGGCTTGGAAATCGCCGCGATGGTGGGGGCGATGCTAGCGGCAGCGGAGCGGCGCGTTCCGATTTTATTGGACGGATTTATTTGTACCATTGCTGCACTTGTAGCTAAGCTTTTTGCTCCGAATGTTGCCGATTATATGATTGCCGGTCATCGTTCTCAAGAAATTGGCCATCAAATTGCTCTTGAATTATTAGGGAAAGAGCCGCTTATCGATTTAAGCATGCGACTTGGCGAAGGCAGCGGTGCGGCTGTTGCATTTCCGCTGCTGGCATTTGCGACAGCGATGATAAAAGAAATGGCGACATTTGCTTCTGCCCATATTTCAAATTCTGTAGAAGGAGCAGGAAAACAATCATGACAAATGGAAAAGTATATATCGTTGGTGCCGGTCCCGGTGATGAAAAGCTAATCACTGTCTATGGATTGGAATGTATTCAACAAGCTGACGTCATTATTTACGACCGGTTGATTAATAAAAAATTACTGAAATACGCCAAAATCGGCGCTGAGTTAATTTACTGCGGAAAAGAGCCGGGAAAGCACGCGCTCATTCAAGAGCGGATTCACGAGCTGTTAGTCGAAAAAGCAAAACAAGGAAAAATCGTCACTCGTCTAAAAGGAGGCGATCCTTGCGTCTTTGGACGGGCTGGGGAAGAAGCAGAGGTGCTTGCGCAGCACAGCATTCCGTTTGAAATCGTTCCTGGCGTGACGGCGGGAATCGCAGCTGCCGCTTATGCCGGCATACCGGTTACACACCGGGAATATGCTGCTTCGTTTACCATTGTTACCGGTCACGGCCGTCAAGAAAAGGGAGATGACCGTCTTCATTGGGAAGGGTTGGCGAAAGGAAGCGATACGATTGCCTTTTATATGGGTGTCGGCAATTTGCCGTATATTTGCCAAAAACTAATCGAACATGGAAAGCCGTCGAATACTCCTGTGGCGGTGATCGAATGGGGAACGACACGGAGACAGCGAACGGCTGTCGGCACGCTGCAGACGATTGCCGATATCGTCAAGAAAGCGAATCTTTCCCACCCAGCGATTATTCTTGTCGGAGAGGTCGTTCGGCTTCGTGAAACGATTCAATGGTTCGCTGAGATGGACCGGGGTGAGACGGTTGCCACCATATAAAAAGAAAGGGCGCATCATCGTTTACACGGGGGATGGAAAAGGAAAAACGACCGCCGCTCTCGGATTGGCGATACGAGCGGCGGGAAGAGGGAAAAAAGTCGCCGTCATTCAGTTTATTAAGTCACCGGAACGAACGTATGGAGAGCATCTTATATTTCAAAAACTCGGGATCGAAATGTATCAAATGGGCGCCGGGTTTACGTGGACGAAAACGCCCGAAGTGCATCGTCAGGCATTGAAAGCGGCATGGGAATTTACGAAAGAAAAAGTGTTATCGGGTATGTACGACTTGATTGTTTTAGATGAACTGAACAATGCGCTTGCGATTGACCGGTTTCCGGTCGATGATATCGTCTCCGTTCAAGACGTACTTCGATTGATGGAAAAGCGTCCACCTGATCTTCATTTAGTTATTACCGGCCGTTCGGCGAATAGGAAATTAATCGAGGCAGCTGACATTGTTACGGAGATGAAACTGATCAAACACGATTATGAGAAAGGCGTTACGGCAATGAAAGGGATTGAGCTTTAGCTCATCCCTTCTCTGATTCATTCATAAAGATCTGTTTTGTCGTTTTGCGATTTATTACGTTTATTTCCTTTGCTGTTGTCGCCTGAGATTGGACTGTTTAAGAGCGACATTTCGTCTTGTGTCGGTGCGTTCTGATTTTTGCTTCCTTTATTCGGTCTTTTTGTCATGTGCTAGCACGTCCTTTCCACAAATAAGTATTAGGAAAACGTAGGAAGTTGATCAAGATTGTTGGAGGCATCTCTGTCGGGATTGGAGCGTATATATTGTTCTCCATCGTGTTCGGTAACGACATGGACACCGGTAATCGCACCGTTTTCCACTTCCATTAATGCTTTGCGATACGATAATACGCGCCCTTTGGATGTTTTAAATCCAATGATGTCTCCTTGATGATTTTTTTGGACAGCGACAAATGTTTCTTGTCCGTTCATGAACAATCACTCCTTCTTTCAGCATTATTATTTTTTGTAAAAGGACAATTTTTATTCGAACGAGGTGTTACGATGGTCATTTTTGACTGGCATAAAGAAGCGGAAAAACAGTGGGACGAAAGAGCGGATTTTTGGCATCAAAGCAGTGAAGAGATGTGGGAGCGGGGAAGCCGGAAAACGATTATTCCGTTCCTTTCATCATATATTCCAAAAGGAAGCAATGTCATTGATTTAGGGTGTGGGGATGGTTATGGAGCGTGGAAGCTGCATCAAACAGGATACGATGTTATCGGCATCGATTTGTCGAGCGAAATGGTGGAAAAAGCGAAAGCGCGGGGAGAGAACGAAAGGCTGCGCTTTATTCAAGGCGACTTAACGAAATTGCCGTTTGCTGATGAAACGTTTTCCGGAGCGATGGCAATCAATTCGTTGGAGTGGACGGAGCGGCCGCTTGAAGCGCTAAAAGAAGCAAAGCGGGTGTTGAAGCGAGGTGGCTGTTTTTGTGTCGGCATTCTTGGGCCGACCGCTGCGCCGCGCGTCAACAGCTATCCTCGTTTATACGGAAAGCCGGTTATTTGCAATACAATGATGCCGTGGGAGTTTGAACAATTAGCGAGGGAAAACGGCTGGGATGTTGTCGATGGACAAGGTGTTTATAAACGGGGAGTTCCCGAAAAGCTGGTCCAGCAGTTATCCATCGAACTAAGACAAGCACTGACGTTTATGTGGTTATTTATGTTGCGTAAGAACTAAAAAAACAAAAAATGCCGATTCATCCCCCACCTATGCTTCGTTTAGAGGTGGGGAGCTTCTCGGCAAAAAAGATAAACAACACAACCATTCACGCAAAGCTGTTACTAATGCCGTTGTAACCTATTTTCCGTACATTTCCTATCAAAAGCTGCCGTATTGTATGAAAATGCATGGGACAATCGTAAGAAAGAAAGTGAAAAAACCTTGGTGTACTACCAAGGTTTTTTAGCTCGCCGTATATTTTTCTTCCCATTTTTGTCGCCATTTATTGCGGCGTTCTACTCGGGCACCTTTATATAAATGTTTGTATTTGCGCCAATGCGTTTTCCATTGCTTTCTCCGTTCCGCTCTCATGTGCCACTCATTCCTTTCTAGATGTGTCTTATTCTATGTTGTTAACTTCGTTCTAGGGGCTGTCGAATCCTTTGACTAGTTTTGTCGAGGAATAGGAAGTTTCCGTGAACAATCGCGAATTAGGATAGTTCTTTTTTTTATATTTGTCAATAGGAAAAATCGATCATCTCCAATTTTCACGCTTGGGGCGTCCCACTCAGGATAAGACATACTATTTTTCATGTAAATGCCCCCACGCATAACAATAGCAATGCAATCTTAGTTTTAACATGAAATGTAGTCGGTTTAATTTTGAAATGTTGCTTTTATATTTGTGGAAACATACATTTGCCTATCATCCGGTATATACTGTGTGTGGAGGTGAACCAAATGAAGAATAAAACACAGCAAGAACATGAGAATATGCCAATCGCAGCTCAGAACGCTAATGAAGCAGATACAAGTGAGGAAAGAATTACAGACGAAATGTGGCAAGCGATCGTGAACAACGATTCGTCTTATGATGATAAATTTTTTTATGGCGTAAAGATTACCGGTATTTTGCTCAGAAATTGCAAATTATATTCAAAAACCGGCTTCGGTGCGTGCCGTTGGAGCCGCTATTGGCGCCAATCCAGTTTTAATTGTGGGCCTTGCCATCGGGGTATCGGTAAAAATGGAACACTGACAGGATATCGGGGTGGTTTGGAAATGAAGAAACAGCTGCTGTAGCTGGAAAGTTTGCTTATAGAAGGAGCCCCTTGCACACCTAATAGCATCACGGAGTGTATGTAAAACCTCTGGAGGGATTCAGCGTGAAGGTTGAGTTTTTTTATAAATACCCAAAAACGCTTCTTAATAAAGGAACAGGGTTTCTTTCCGGTTATAGTCATTCTCTGAATCCATATACTGGTTGTGCATTTGGTTGTTCATACTGCTATGTACGTCAAATGCCTGTTTCGATGTTTCGTAAGGAGGAATGGGGAACCTGGGTAGACATAAAAAAGAAAGCGGCAGACTTACTGCGCAAAGAACTTGAAAAAGCAAAAAATAAAGGAAAAGTGACGATTTTTATGTCATCTAGCACAGACCCTTATCAGCCTATCGAGTATAAGGAGAAAGTAACAAGATCGTTGTTGGAAGTAATGGTGGAAAATCAACCGGATTTTTTATTCGTACAGACCCGGAGTCCTCTAGTAAGTAGAGATATTGACTTATTTCTTCTTTTAAAAGATAGAGTCCGAGTTAGCATGACCATTGAAACAGACAGAGAAGATATACGTAAACACTTTACTCCTTATGCTCCACCGATCAGCGCTAGATTTAAGGCGCTCGAGCTTTTGGCAGATGCAGGTGTGCCGACTCAAGCAACGATCGCCCCTGTGTTGCCTAGTAGTGAAGAGTTTCCGGAGAAATTAAAGAAATTAGTCGATCGTGTCTGTGTGGATGATTATTTCATGGGAGACGGCAGCGGAGGGAAACGAACCAAGAATTTAGGCATTTTTTCTATGTACAAAGAATTGGGTTTGGAAGAATGGTATGATCCTTCCGCATATCGTATCGTGTATGACAGACTAAAAAAAGTATTCCCCGATGAACAAGTCTATTTGAGTCAGAAAGGGTTCTTGCCTTAATGGGGAATATTTGCAAGTAGGGAGCGTCGAAAACTTCTCTTCCCGAACCTGATGCACGATGCAACGGAAAAAGAGTATCATAAGTGGTTATTTGCTTTATGCAAGGGAAAAAGGAAAGTTATATGTTGACCATGCTGTTTTATCGCGAAAATGGCAGCACCATCGAGTGTAAGAATAAAAAAGAAGGCGGAGTCATCCTCCTGCCTTCTTGGCCACATTTTGACCACGCAATTATTAGGAGAGATAAGTGAATTATAGCTGTTTTGTTCAAAAGAATATACTTATTCCCACTCATATGGCGTTTCTTGATAAACGTAATAGTTCAGCCAGTTGACAAACAATAAATTCGCATGAGAGCGCCAAGTGTTAAGCGGCTCTTTCGTTGGATCGTCGTTTGGAAAATACGATTCTGGAATGTGAATTGGAAGCCCCTTGGCTAAATCGCGTTCATATTCCTCTTTCAATGTTGTGGCGTCGTATTCTGGATGGCCGGTTAAAAAGATTTGTTTTCCATCATTGGACGCAACCAAACATACGCCGGCTTTTTCGGAAACGGATAAAATCGTCAGTTCTGGCACTTTTTCAATATCTTCGCGTTTGACGTCGGTATGACGTGAATGCGGCATGCGAAACACATCGTCAAACCCGCGCAATAGTTTGACATTTTTTACTTCAAGCGAATGCTCGAAAATACCGAAGCATTTTTGGGGAAGCGGGTATTTCGGAATCCCGTAATGATAATAAAGCCCCGCCTGCGCTCCCCAGCAAATATGTAGCGTTGATGTCACATTTGTTTTCGTCCATTCCATAATTTCTGTGAGTTCGCTCCAATATGTTACTTTTTCAAACGGCATTTGTTCAACCGGAGCACCGGTAATAATCATTCCATCAAACTTACGATGGCGGATATGTGGAAAGATGGTATAAAATTGCTCGAGATGATGCTTGCTTGTCGTCTTCGGTTCGTGTGTTGCCGGGCGCAAAAACGTCACATTCACTTGAAGCGGCGAATTGCCAAGAAGACGCAATAACTGTGTTTCCGCTTTTTCTTTTTCCGGCATTAAATTTAAAATGACTATATTTAACGGACGAATGTCTTGAGAATACGCTCGTTCTTCATCCATTACAAAAATATTTTCTTGTTCTAGTATTTCTTTTGCCGGTAAATCTTTTGGAATATTGATTGGCAACAGTCTCACCCTCCATTCTGTTTTAAATAACTTAATTATAAAAACATTACAAATTTTATTCAACGAATTTTTTTCCATTTGCGCAAATGATAAAATGTATATGTTTACGCTCATTAAATTGATGGGGGAGCAGATCATGGCAGTAATGGCGAATCAGATGACCGATTTGGAAATCGCACAACACACGAAGTTGAAGCACATTCAAGACATTGCCGAAAGCTTAGGTCTTCAAGAAGACGAGTGGGAGCCATATGGCCGCTACAAAGCAAAACTTTCCTTGAACATTATGAACCGGTTGACAACGAAGCCGGACGGAAAAGTGATTTTAGTAACATCCATTAATCCAACACCGGCCGGGGAAGGAAAATCAACCGTAACGGTAGGATTAGGACAAGCATTGCAGCGGCTTGGCAAAAAAGCGATCGTTACAATACGAGAACCTTCTCTTGGACCGACGATGGGAATTAAAGGTGGAGCAACAGGCGGCGGTTACTCGCAAGTGCTGCCGATGGACGAGATTAATCTTCATTTCACTGGGGATTTTCATGCGATCACAACAGCGAATAACGCCTTAGCCGCTTTCATCGATAACCATCTTCATCATGGAAACGAATTGCGCATCGATCCGCGCCGCATTGTATGGAAACGTGTCGTTGATTTAAACGACCGGGCGCTGCGTCATGTCGTTGTCGGCTTAGGCGGACCAACGCAAGGAGTGCCACGGGAAGATGGATTTGATATTACGGTTGCCTCGGAAATGATGGCGGTATTTTGTTTAGCGACTGACTTGCAAGATTTAAGACAGCGCCTCGCTCGTATCGTTGTCGCATACAATATGGACAAACAGCCGGTAACGGTCGGCGATTTAGGCGTAGAAGGGGCGTTGACGCTGTTATTAAAAGATGCATTTAAGCCAAATTTAGTACAAACAGTCGAACATACTCCGGCGTTAGTACATGGCGGTCCATTTGCCAATATCGCACACGGCTGCAACAGCGTTATTGCGACGAAGATGGCGCAAAAGCTCGCCGATTACGTCGTAACCGAAGCGGGATTTGGCGCTGATTTAGGGGCCGAGAAATTTTTGAATATTAAAGCACGCCTTTCCGATATTCATCCAGAAGCAGTCGTCATTGTCGCGACCATTCGCGCGTTAAAAATGCATGGCGGAATGTCGAAAGACGAATTGCATGTGGAAAATGTCGAGGCATTGCAAGCTGGATTAGCAAACTTACAAAAACATATTGAAACGGTGCAAGCGTTCGGCTTGCCGTTTGTGATTGCCATTAACCGTTTTACGAGTGACACCGACCGCGAAATAAAAACGCTTACAGATTTTTGCAACGGCAATGGATATCCTGTTTCATTAACAGAAGTATGGGCAAAAGGCGGAGAAGGCGGCATTGATTTAGCGGAAAAGGTTCTGCAAATGATCGAAAGTGAAGCGAATCATTTTGCGCCTTTATATGACGTGAGCGAACCAATTCCGGAGAAAATCCGCAAAATCGCCCAAATCGTTTATGGGGCGAAAGATGTCGAGTTTTCTACAAAAGCACAAAAACAAATCAAACAGTTTGTGGAATTCGGCTGGGACAAGCTTCCAATTTGCATGGCGAAAACGCAATATTCGCTTTCTGACGATCCGACAAAACTCGGTAGGCCGACAGATTTTACGATTACGGTGCGCGAATTTAAGCCGTCGATTGGCGCGGGGTTTCTCGTTGCATTGACAGGAGATGTGATGACGATGCCAGGATTGCCAAAACAGCCAGCGGCGCTTCACATGAACGTCGATGAAAACGGAAATGCTGTCGGCTTATTTTAAAGGGGAGATTGGATGTTTGATCCAACTGTATTTGATAATTTGAAAACAGTGCTCGAAGGAGCAGTATATGACCTTGATTTAGCGGGAGAGATCATTGTAATAGATAGACATGATATGGTTGATTTGGCTCACTTTTCGCGTACATATACGATCACATTTTGTTTGTCATCTGATCATAAACAAAATATATCATGTACGATTCGATTGGAAATGGACTTAGAACAAATTGCGCAAGAACTGCTTCAGCGCGCAGTCCGCCCAGGATGCAAGCTGATGATTACGTTTTCTTTGCCGATCCGACGGCATATAACATGTTCTCTTATTGAGAGCACGTTGCTTCGCATTTGGGGAGACAAGCGAATTATTCGGCAAACTTTAAGCCATGATTTTCCTAATGAAGAATCTGCATATCATAACGAAGTGACGATCGAATTTGGCCGCCTTATTTATGAAGACAATGTCGATGATTTGCAGGCGATGATCCCGTATATGCTCGATTCCCTTGAACAGCTGCAGCCATTTTATAAGGCCTAGAAGTGGAAAAACGCCGGAAAATTCATTATGATGAAAAGAGAGGTGAAAATGATGAGCGTTTATGATTTTACTGTAAAAACGATTCGCGGGGAAGAACAGTCGCTGGCAGATTACAGAGGGAAAGTGCTGTTGATTGTCAATACGGCAAGCAAATGCGGCTTTACTCCGCAATATAAAGAGCTGCAGGAGCTGTATGAGCAGTACCGCGACCGCGGTTTTGTCGTTCTTGGTTTTCCGTGCAATCAATTTGGCCATCAAGAGCCGGGCACGGAAGAAGAGATTGAGCAGTTTTGCCAAGTCAATTACGGGGTAACTTTCCCGATGTTTGCCAAAGTCGATGTCAATGGTGAAAATGCTCATCCTCTTTTTCAGTATTTAAAGGAAAAAGCACCAGGTGTGTTTGGAACAAAGGCGATTAAATGGAACTTTACGAAGTTTTTAGTGGATCGAAACGGAAATGTGGTCGCCCGTTTTGCTTCACAAACGAAGCCGAGCGAGTTAAAAAGCGAAATTGAAAAATGGTTATAAAAAAAGGAGGAAAACTGTCTTTCCACTGTGGAAGACGTTTTTTTGTCCATAGCGAAAGAAAACGGAAGCGGTAAGCGATGGAGAAGTTTTTCTTGTGGCTTCGGTACGCTAGAAAATAGAAAGTAATGGCACTTTTTTATAGTGTACAATGCCACGCTCCGCCGCATTCCGCGCCTGAAGAAGCAGAAGCGAGAGTGGGATGGTTGCCATGAAAATGTTAACGGTGGAAAATATCGCAAAAAGCTACGGAGAAAAAGTGTTATTTCAACAACTGTCTTTTACGATTAAAGAAGGGGAGCGCATTGGCATTATCGGCGTCAATGGCGCTGGAAAATCAACATTATTGCGCATTATTGCCGGGGTAGATGTGCCTGATGAAGGGCAAATTGCTTATCCAAAAGATTTCACGATTGGTTATTTGCCGCAGCAGCCGGAGTTTCGTCATGATTTTACTGTGTTAGAACAAGTATTCCATCGGGATACGCCTCTTATTCGCCTGTTGCGTGAATATGAGTTGGCGCTTGCCGAGCTGGAAGAACATCCCCTTGATGAAAAGCGTCAGGCTCGCCTGTATGTCCTCTCGCAACAAATGGATGCGCAAAATGCATGGGATGCGAATGCCAATGCAAAAGCGATTTTGACAAAGCTAGGCATTTCTGATATGACGAAACGAATCGGCGAGCTGTCAGGAGGGCAAAAACGGCGGGTAGCGCTGGCGCAGGCGCTCATTGAATCACCGGATTTACTGATTCTTGATGAGCCGACAAACCATCTTGATTATGAAGCCATTCGTTGGTTAGAAGAATATTTATCACGTTATCAAGGAGCGGTGTTGTTTGTCACGCACGATCGCTATTTTTTGGACCGCGTCACCAATCGCATTTTTGAACTGGACCGTGGCAAGTTATACACGTATGTAGGGAATTATGCTGCATTTTTGGAGGCAAAAGCCCTTCGGGAAGAACAAGAACGTACTGCCGTGGAAAAACGGCATCATTTATACCGCCGTGAGCTCGAATGGGTAAAACGCGGAGCAAAAGCACGGACAACGAAACAAAAGGCGCGTCTGAAGCGGTTTGAGCAGTTAGAATCGTCGCTTGTTACAGAAAAAAGCAGCCAACTTGATATCGCGCTAGGCGGCAGCCGGCTCGGCAAAAAAGTCATTGAGCTAAAGCATGTAAGTCAATCGTACGGCGGAAAGCAGCTTTTTCGCCAATTTAACTTTTTAATCAAACCAGGCGATCGAATTGGCATCGTCGGACCGAACGGAAGCGGAAAATCGACGCTATTAAACGTGATCGCCGGACGACTGCAGCCGGAAGAAGGAGAGGTGGAAATCGGTCCGACTGTCAAAATTGCCTATTATACGCAAGAGCATGTGGAAATGGACGAACAGAAACGAGTCATCGAATATATTCGCGAAGCGGGCGATGCGATTCGCACCGTTGATGGAACGGTTATTTCCGCCGCACAATTATTGGAGCGGTTTCTGTTCCCGATGCATATGCACGGAACGCCGATTCGCAAACTGTCCGGAGGGGAAAAACGCCGTTTATATTTATTGCGCTTGTTGATGACGGAACCGAACGTCTTATTGCTCGATGAGCCGACGAACGATTTCGATACGCAAACGTTGACCGTGCTTGAAGATTATTTGCAGTCATTTCCTGGCGTTGTCGTTACCGTATCACATGACCGCTACTTTTTAGATAAAGTAGCTGACCAGCTTTTGATTTTAGAAGGAAACGGACGAATATCTACTTACTTTGGCGAATATTCCGCATATTTAGAAGAGCGGTTGCAGAAGAAATCAACGCAAAAGCAAGAAAAACAAGCGCCAAAAGAAACGAAAGCGCCAAGGAAACAAACGAAACGCCGTTTGACGTTTAAAGAACAAAAAGAATGGGAAGAAATTGAAGCCAACATCGCTGCACTTGAAACAAAATTGCAGCAAGTAGCCGAAGAGATGGAAACATATGCGAGCGATTATGAAAAAATTCAGCAGCTTTCACAAGAATATGAAGAGCTTTCAGCAAAGTTAGATTCGCTTTTAGAACGTTGGGCGGAGTTATCAGAACTCGTAGAATCGTCATAAAAAGAAAAGGAGGGAACGTTGTTGAAAATTAAATCGATTGAACCAACTCCGAGTCCAAACACGATGAAAGTATTGTTGGATGAGGAACTGCCGTCTGGCACCAGAAATAATTATAAACCGGACAACGTCGATACGGCACCTCCTCTTATTCAACAGCTAATGAAAATTGAAGGGGTAAAAGGAATTTATCATGTCGCCGATTTTTTGGCCATTGAGCGCAACCCGAAATACGATTGGAAAGGAATTTTAACGCAAGTGCGTGAAGTGTTTGGAGAGGAGGTGGAAAACGAGCAAGAAGAAACGAAAAAGACAAATGAACATTTTGGTGAAGTGAAAGTATATGTACAAATGTTGTACGGTTTGCCGATGCAAGTAAAATTAACGGATGGGGAACGAGAGCATCGCGTTGGGCTTCCGAAACAGTTTATGGATGCGGTCATTGAAGCGCAGAAATATGCGGGCAATATCGTGTTAGAACGAAAATGGGTGGAAAAAGGCGTGCGTTACGGCACCTTTGAAGAAATCGGCAATGAAATGGTCGAAGAACTTTCCGCAGCATACCCGCCGGAACGATTAGAGCGCATTGTTCAAATGTTTCGCCGCGGCGAGCAAGAAAAAACGGTGCAAAAGCGCCAAAGCGTGAAAGTTACCAAGGAAATGCTAGATGACCCGGATTGGCGGAAACGGTATGCGGCGCTAGAACAAATGGCCGATCCGAGCGAAGACGATATTCCGGTGCTGGCGAAAGCCCTGAAAGATGAAAAGGTGGCGATTCGTCGCTTGGCAACTGCGTATTTAGGAATGATCGGCGGTAAAAAAGTATTGCCGTATTTATATGAAGCGCTAAAAGATAAATCAGTGTCTGTCCGCCGCACCGCAGGTGACTGTTTGTCCGACATCGGCGATCCGGAAGCGATTCCGGTGATGATTGAGGCGCTGAAAGACCCAAGCAAGCTTGTCCGTTGGCGCGCTGCCATGTTTTTATATGAAGTCGGTGATGAATCGGCATTGCCAGCGCTAAAAGCAGCGGAAAACGATCCGGAATTTGAAGTGAGCATGCAAGTGAAAATGGCGATCGAGCGCATTGAAGGCGGCGGGGAAGCGAAAGGATCGGTTTGGAAACAAATGACGGAAAGCAGAAGAAAAGGTCAATAGTAAACAGTGATAAAAATTGGAAAAGGAACGCTACACATGATCGCACCTTTTCTTTTTACGCCTTTATGTGTAATGTTTGCATCATTTATAACGTAAGTACGATCGTATCAGTTATTTTCATTGATTTTTTGGAAATAAAATAGTATTCTGATGCCAGCGAAAATGGTTTGGAGGGATTGTGTTATGTCCATGGCTTATGAAGAATATATGCGCCAGCTTGTGCAGCCAATGCGCGACGAATTGGTGAACGCCGGATTCCGCGAACTTCGCACGAGCGAAGAAGTAGAACAATTTATGGAAAACGTCGAAGGCACGACGTTTGTGGTGATCAACTCCGTCTGTGGATGCGCAGCGGGATTGGCACGGCCAGCGGCAACACAGGCTGTTTTAAACAGCGAGAAAAAACCAGATCATTTAGTGACGGTGTTTGCCGGTCAGGATAGAGAAGCAACGGCAAAAATGCGCGAGTATTTCGTTGGGATTGCACCATCTTCTCCATCGATGGCTCTGTTAAAAGGAAAGGAAGTCGTTCATTTTATTCCACGTGAGGAAATTGAGTTTCAATCGATGGAAGCCGTAATGGAAAACATTATGAATGCGTTTGAAAAACATTGCGATTAAGGATGCTTGTCGGCATCCTTTTTTCTTTCTTTCGTATGGTTGTGGCGGGGGTTAGCGGCCTGGCGAGAAAGGAATAGAAACAGGCGGAAAAGGAAACGTTAAAGGCGGAGGTGACATGTGATGCCGAAACGGAAGAAAGATCCGTCCAAAGCGGGATTAAGCGCTCCAAACGTGAAAGGACAAGGAACAACGCAAACAGAAACGGGCGCATATGAACTTGACTCCGCCCGCAAGAAAACAAAAATCGATTAACAGAAAAACTCGCAGTCAACCTGCGAGTTTTTCTTATGCATTTGCAATACAGCTATAAATAAAATAAAGAATCGTAATAATGCTTGCCGCCAAAAAGATCGTGTTCATGTTATTTCCCGCCTTTCTCTATATGTTTTCTATGGTAAAGTATGATACACTATTTATATAATTCTTTATATATTCATAGTATATATCATTTAAAGCGGAAAAAGAAAGCGTTTTTCCATGCGTAAGTTGGGGGAGATGGAGCAATGAAGTTGGCAACGCGTATGAAAGCTTTTTCCACATCGATTTTTAGCGAACTATCAATCTATAAAAAACAAAAATGCAGTGAAAAAAATGATATGATTGATTTAAGTATCGGCAGTCCAGATTTACCGCCGCCGCCATTTGTCATGGAAGCGCTTAGCCGTTATGCGAGCGATCCAAAGGCATATGGATATACGCTGAAAGGTACACGCGAATTACATGAAGCAGTGGCGTTTTATTATCAAACAGCACATCATGTATCGCTTCATCCGGAAACAGAAATCATGTATGTCATCGGTTCACAAGACGGCCTTGTTCACCTGCCAATGGCATTTGCGGACCCAGGGGATATTATTCTTGTTCCTGATCCCGGCTATCCGGCATATGCAACAGGTATTGCGATGGCCGAAGCAGTTCCTTATTTCATGCCGCTTCGAAAAGAAAACGATTTCCTGCCAAATCTGCGGGAAATTCCGCAAGAGATAGCAGAAAAAGCGGTGCTTATGTTTTTAAACTTTCCGGGGAATCCTGTTCCTGCGTTGGCAACGGAACCGTTTTTCCGGGAAGTGGTTGAATTTGCAAAACGATATAACATTATCGTTGTCTCCGATTTTGCTTATAGCGAACTGTATTACGACGGACAAAAGCCGATCAGCTTTTTATCGGTGCCTGGTGCGAAAGAGGTTGGCATTGAAATCAATTCGTTATCGAAAAGCTACAATATGGCCGGCTGCCGCATTGGCTATATTTGCGGAAATGAAGAAATCATCCGCATCCTTAGCAATTTTAAATCGAATTTGGATTACGGCATATTTTTGCCGATTCAGCAAGCCGCGATTGCGGCGTTAACAAAAGGTGCGTCATTTTGCGAACAAAACCGGGCTATTTATCAATCCCGCCGCGATTGCTTCGTAGACGGCCTTGCTTCGATTGGATGGCATGTCGACCGGCCGAAAGCGGGCATGTTTATATGGGCGGAAATTCCGAAAGGATGGAATTCCCTTGATTTTACCTATGCGTTAATTGATCGTGCTGGTGTCGTCGTTACGCCCGGTCATGCGTTTGGACCGAGCGGAGAAGGGTATGTGCGTATTGCGCTTGTAGAAGAAGAAGACAAACTATTGCGGGCAGTAGAAAAGTTGAAACAAAGCGGAATTTTTTCTACAAAGTGAGGTGAAAATGCGTGAAGCTGCCAAAATGGTTAAGAAAAACGCTCGTTGTCGCGATCACGGTATGTACGTTTGGTCTTGTCACACCGCCTTCTTCATTAATGGCTGCTGATGAACCAGCGTCAGATGATTCGCCGTCTTCTGATTGGCAAAATAATCATAGCGAATCGCAAATTACGTCCGTTACAGCTGAGCAGGAAATGCAAGCGCCGGTTTTGACTCGGCAGCAATTTATTGAGCAGACGATGGAGAAAGCTGCTAGGCAATCGTACGAAAAGTTCGGGAGTAAAATCGCCCCTGTTATTGAAGGCGAGTTTCGCGATGTGATTTTGCCGCGCATTGAGGAAGTGATTGCGTCGCTTGCTGAGCAATACCCGGAAGAACAGCTGCAGTATTTGGCGGTGACGGAAAACCCATCGGGCGGAATGGGAGAGCGCATTTTTCATATTTACCGCATCGACACAGGAGAGGATATTATCCGTTTTCACGTCAGGCGCGAGCACCCGCCGCAAGATGGGTATTGGTTTCAATTTCATTACCATACGTGCCACGACAATTTCCAAACCCATTACGAGCTAGGAAAAATTTATTGGGATAAAAATACGCCGCCGCAATGGCGGACGTGAACAGCTTTTTGCTCCGTTTCCATGAACGTTTCTCGCTGATCCCGCTTCCTTATTTTACACATTTGTCCCCGTTTTTTTGTGTGTTACAATTTAATAGAAAAAGAGATTTTCATATTTGTAGCAATAGAAGCGGGGGAAAGGATCATGAAACGGATTCTTTTTTGGATCATAACAATGTTGGCGATCGTTCCGCTGCTTTCGTTTTCCCCGTATCCTGCCGCACACGGCGTTTTGCTTGATGATAGCAATATGGACATAAAACATACCATGCCGTACGATATATTAAGAAAGATGATCATTGTTCCGGAAACGAACTTTTCCCATAATGAGGCGAAAAAAATGATTGATACGATTGCTCATATAGACCCATCCATATTACAAAAAGCGGCGGATCATCATATTTACATTCAGCTGTTGGATGGGAAGATTACCGATGAACCGTCGGCGAAACACTTACGCGGGAAAACGCCGCGCGGGTATTTATCCTCTTCGGCAACGTGGGACGATGTCCCAGGGCTTGGCGGCTCACATTTAGTGCTCGTTAAAATCGGCCACAGCGAGAAGGGAAAAGGGCACGGTTCGGTCAATTTGGAATTGCATGAGTTTGCTCATTCCGTCGATTATATCGTGTTCGATCATATTCACGAAACGGCGGCTTTCCGTTCCATTTGGCAGGAAGAAGCAGCAAAACTGTTTCCACGTCACTATTATTTCCTTACGTATCCGGAAGAATATTTTGCCGAATCGTTTGCTTATTATTACTACAATGAGAATACGCGCAAGCATTTACAATTTACCGCACCCAAAACGCATCAATTTATCCATGATCTAGAACAAAGAGCTCGACAATGAGCTCCTTTTTTATCGCTTTTTATGTACGAATTTGCTCCACAAATAGGTAGTTTTCCTTTTACATATCATAAAATTTTCAATTGAAAAAAAAATATATTAGCAATAAAATAAAAGAAGCATACGGAATGAAAACAAAAGGAGATGACACCATGTTTTCCAATATCGGTGTACCTGGTTTAATTTTAATTCTCTTAATTGCGCTAGTTATTTTTGGACCGAAAAAACTTCCGGAAATTGGACGAGCTTTTGGAGAGACGTTACGCGAATTTAAAAAATCAACCAAAGGACTGAGCGATGAGGTGTTAGAAGAATTAGATGACAAAAAAGAAGTGCGTTAAATAATATCGGCTGGATGAAACGGCAACATCTTTCGTTGCCGTTTTTCAATCTAAAATGAAATAAAAGGTTGGTGCTTGTATTCGTGAAAGAAAAGCAATTATATGATCAGGAAATGCCGTTAATGGAACATTTAAATGAATTAAGAAAACGGCTCATTATTGTAGCTGCGGCGTTTATTGTTTTTTTGGTGTTAGGGTTTGTTTTTGTACAAGACATTTATCGTTGGATGATTCAAGATTTAGGGGTTAAATTAACCATTTTAGGACCAACGGATATTTTATGGATCTACTTTATGTTGGCTGGCGTTGTTGCGATTACATTAACCATTCCAATATTTGTTTGGCAAACATGGCTATTTGTGAAGCCTGCATTGACGCCAAAAGAACGAAAAATTACGCTCTCTTATATTCCAGCTACGTTTATCTTATTTGTATTAGGGCTTTGTTTTGGATATTTTGTTGTTTTGCCAATTGTGTTTCGTTTTCTTGTCGGATTAGGAAATGACATGTTTGCAACGATGTTTACGACCGAAAAATATTTTCGTTTCGTTCTGCATATGACATTGCCGTTCGCTGTTTTATTTGAGCTTCCAGTCATTGTTATGTTTTTAACAAGCATTGGGCTCATTAATCCATATGCACTGCAAAAAGTTCGAAAGTATGCTTATTTCGTTCTCATTGTTGTCGCTGTGTCCATTACGCCGCCTGATTTTATTTCCGATTTTCTTGTGACGATTCCGCTTTTACTGTTATATGAAATCAGTATATCGATTTCGAAATTTGTTTATAAAAAAAAGGAAAATAGCGTGTAAACAAAAGTGCCTTGATTATGTAAGGCACTTTTTTTGTATTTTCAATATAAACACTATGTTAATATAATTAAGAATATTTTGTTACAATACTTCTGTGTGTGTCACAAAAATGTCAAAAATATGTTATAGTGAGGTGGAAACGCTATCAAAGAAAGGGGAGGAATTGCGTGAAAAGAAAAACAATTTTAGAAGCCGTTTTAGATCGCGGGCTTACAAGACGCGATTTTGTAAAGATGTGTACGGCGCTAGCTGCAACAATGGGGTTGGATTTCTCGGAAACAGATAAAGTTGTTGCGGCAATGGAAAAAAGCGCGCGTGTTCCAGTCATTTGGTTGCAGTTTCAAGACTGTACAGGATGTTCGGAATCATTTATTCGTTCTACACATCCAAAAGTGGAAAGTGTGCTTTTTGAGATGATCTCGCTTGAATATACAGAAGTTTTGTCTGCTGCTTCTGGACATCAAATTGAAGAAGCGAGAAAACATGTGATGAAAGACTATTATGGAGAGTACATATTGGCGGTGGAAGGAAGCTTGCCAATGGATGATGCGTTTTTGACCGTTGGCGGTATGTCGGCAAAAGAAACTTTCATTGAAGCGGCAAAAGGCGCAAAAGCGATTATCGCTTACGGAAGTTGTGCATCATGGGGAGGGATTCCAGCCGCTCATCCAAATCCAACGAATGCAAAACCAGTTACGCGCTTTGTAAAGGACAAGCCGATTATAGTCGTTCCCGGATGTCCGCCGATTGCTGAAGTGATGACAGGGGTTATTGCCCATATCATTACATTTGGTACATTGCCGGAATTGGATCATCTAAGAAGACCGAAAGCGTTTTACCGTCATCGCGTTCATGATAAATGCAATCGTCGGGCGTATTTTGACGCAGGGCTGTTCGCGGAGTCGTTTGATGATGAAGGTGCAAAACAAGGATATTGCTTGTATAAACTCGGTTGTAAAGGCCCAACTACATACAACTCTTGTGCGGAAATGCGGTGGAACGGAGGTGTGAGTTATCCGATTCAATCTGGCAATCCATGCATCGGCTGTTCGGAGAAAGGATTCTGGGATAACGGACCATTTTACGTTCGTCGCGCAAAAATCCCAGCATCACAAACGACGATTAATCCAGAAACGGTTGGTGCGATTGCAGCTGGTGTAACGGCGGCAGGAGTTGCCGTACATGCAGCGGTCACAGCGGTAAAGAAAAAAGATCAAGAGAATCATAACGATTGAGGTGAACGGAAATGGCAGAGCGAATTGTTGTAGATCCAGTAGCGCGAATTGAGGGTCATTTACGCATTGAGGTGGATGTTGATGAAAATGGAGTCATTCAAGATGCATTCAGCTCTGGTACAGCGGTGCGAGGAATTGAACTGATTGTCCGCGATCGCGATCCTCGTGATGTATGGGCATATGTGCAACGGATTTGCGGTGTCTGTACAACGGTACATGCGTTAGCATCGATTCGCGCCGTTGAGGATGCCCTTGGAATTAAAATCCCAAGAAACGCCCATCTTATTCGCGACATTATGAACGCAGCTATTATTTTACACGACCATGTTGTTCATTTTTATCATTTGCATGCATTTGACTGGGTGGATGTATTAAGTGCATTAAAAGCAGATCCAAAGGAAACGAGTCGCATTGCGCAATCCATTTCGGACTGGCCAAAATCATCACCGGGATATTTCAAAGAAATTCAAACGAAAATCCAAAAAGTCGTACAAAGCGGCCAGCTCGGTATTTTCGCAAACGGATATTGGGGACATAAAGCTTATAAATTGCCGCCAGAAGTCAATTTGTTGGCGGTTGCACACTATTTGGAAGCACTTGATTGGCAAAAAGAAATTGTTAAAATTCATACGATTTTTGGCGGAAAAAACCCTCATCCTCACTATGTTGTCGGTGGAATGGCGACACCGATCGATATTAATAGCGACAATGCGGTTCATGCGGAACGATTGATGCATGTTTCGCAAATTATTGACGGGGCGATCGAATTTGTTAATAAAGTGTATATCCCAGATTTGCTTGCCATCGGTTCTTATTATAAAGATTGGACATACGGCGGTGGCTTAAATAGCTACTTTAGTTATGGTGATTTCTCAACAGGAGATATCCGCGATGTGAATCGTTACCGCTTCCCGCGCGGTGTGATTTTGAACGGAAACTTCCATGAAGTGCTAGATGTTGATTTAAAAGATCCAGAGCAAGTGAAAGAGTTTATTGATCATTCATGGTATACCTATGACGGAAAAGAAGGCGGAATCGGCAAACATCCGTGGGAAGGGGAAACATCGCTCCGTTACACAGGTCCAAAACCTCCGTTCAAAACGTTAAATACAGATGAAAAGTACAGCTGGATTAAATCTCCGCGTTGGAAAGAGCATCCGATGGAGACAGGACCGCTCGCGCGTATGCTTATCGGCTATGCGTTAAAACGAGACGAATTTGTCAGTTTAATAGACGACACATTAAAGAAATTGAATTGGTCGTTTGAGTCGATGCAATCAGCGTTAGGAAGAACGGTTGCCCGTGGATTAGAATCGATTCTTGTTGCAAAATGGATGCGCGATGATATGGATGCATTATTAAAAAATATTAAAAATGGCGACCAAATCACCTTTGACCGGACAAAATGGGAACCAGAAACGTGGCCGAAGAAAGCGAAAGGAGTAGGCTGGATGGAAGCGCCTCGCGGGTCTTTAGGCCACTGGGTTGAAATTGAAGATGGAAAAATAAAGAACTATCAAGCGGTTGTACCAACAACGTGGAACGCTTCACCGCGCGATCATAAAAATCAAATGGGGGCATATGAGGCTTCTTTAAAAGGCACACCTCTTTTAGATAAAGAAAAACCGTTAGAAATTTTACGCATTATTCACTCGTTTGACCCATGTTTAGCGTGTGCCGTTCATTTAACAGATGTTGTTTCAAAACAAACGACTAATATTTACATTGGGTAGGGGGGAAGCATTATGTCGATCCCGACAAATCCAAAAATCGAAAAAGAAACAGTAAAAGTAGTTTGGAAAAAATCTCGGCGCAAGGCTAAAACGATTCCGATCAATGATCAAATGGTGAAAGTGTACGTCTGGGAGTTGCCTGTTCGCCTTTTCCATTGGATTAATGCGTTTTCCATTTTCATTTTAATGATTACGGGTGTGTTTATCGGCCGCCCGTTTGCTTCCGCTTCCATTCCAGAAGAAGCGTATTATTCCTATTTAATGGGGTGGGCGCGGTATATCCACTTTTTTACCGCGTTTGTCTTCACCATTAATTTGGCAGTGCGCTGGTATTGGGTGTATAAAGGAAACGAACATGCGACTTCGAATTTGCTTCGTCTCTCTTTCTGGAAAGAAACATGGGAAACTATTAAGTATTATTTGTTTTTAAAAAATAAAAAGAAACATTATATCGGTCACAACCCGCTTGCCCAATTAAGTTACTGGATTTTTATCGGTCTTGGCTCCATCATTATGATTCTCACAGGCTATTATTTATTATTTGAACCACAGCCGGAGTCGATTTACGGAAAAATGTTTATGTGGGTTGCCCATTTGTTTGGCGGGGACAGTTTCTCTGTTCGATCATGGCATCATTTAGTCGCATGGGGGTTTGTGATCTTTACCATCGTCCATGTCTACATGGCGTTTCGTGAAGACTATTTACAGCGAAACGGCACAATGTCTTCTATTGTCACAGGCTACAAGATTGAGCGTAAAAAAGAAACATTGGGTGAATAGGATGAAAAGCAAACGCAAGATTACGGTTCTTGGCATAGGGAATTTACTCTATTCGGATGAGGGAGTTGGCATTCATATTTTGCCTTTATTAGAAGAACTGCTTTCTCCCTACGAAAACGTGGAAGTGATAGAAGGTTCAACAGATGGAATAAGATTGTTAGGAATCATTGAAGAAACGGATTATTTAATTGTCGTTGATGCGGTGAATGCGGGAAAGGATGCAGGGACGATCGTGACGCTTGTCGATGATGAAATTCCTGCTTACTTTGGAATTAAAATGTCGATTCATCAATTAGGATTTCAAGAGGTTCTCTTTGCAGCAAAAATTCGGGAAACAAGTCCCAAGCATATGATTTTGTTTGGCGTCCAACCCGCTTCACTTGAGCTTGGATTACAATTATCACCTATTGTTCAAGCGCAACTTCCTCAGTTGGCAGAAAAAGTGGTTGAACAAGTGAAAAAGTGGTGTGAAGCTTTATGAATCGCCTACAGTTTTTAAAAGAAATGCGGAACAGTTTAGTTCAAACCATTAAAGAAGCTTCGGCCCCATTATTAGAAGATGAAGTAAAAAAAATGAAAGAAATTTTCTCATCCGTTTATCATGAGTGGCATCTTCTAGGGATATACGATGCTAATGAATTAAAAGGGGCGGAAGTGAAGTACGTTCATCATGTTCCTGTTGCTGTTTATGCAAAAAATGGCGAGATAAAAGCGAGAAAAGCCATTTGTTCCCATTGTCATGTCATGCCGCATTATATCCAGTTAGAACATCGTTTTATCTGCTTATATTGTGACCGTGAATTGGATTTAGCATCGGAAACGGGGACGCTAAAGTTGCCGTTGCTTGTGACAAAAAAAATAAAAAACCAATGGTACGTCCAACTAGAAAGGGATTAATATGCATGAATTGGCTCTAATGGAGGAAATTGTCCGTTTGATTGAACAAGATGCGGCCAAACGAAACATCAGTTCTGTTACAAAAATAGAATTGCTTGTAGGGGAGCTTAGCAACGTGCTTCCTGAAGCTTTAGAAATGGCGTTTGATGCTTATAAGTTGCAAAAAGATAACCGATTAACCAAAGATGCGCAGCTGATCATTCATTTTGAACGGGCGAAAGCGTTTTGTCCAATTTGTGAACAAGAGTATGAGCCGCAATCGAGGATCGTTCAATGTCCGTCGTGTTTGTTGCCAAGCGGCCGAATCATTGCTGGAGAGGCATTTCGAGTATTGTCATACGAAGGGAGTTCAACATCATGAAAGTAACGCTAGAGGTAGATGTTTTAACAAATAACAATCGCGCCGCAGAGTTTAACCGTCGTTTGTTTGAAGAAACGAAAACGCTTGTCATTAATTTGATGAGTTCCCCAGGAGCGGGGAAAACAACAATTTTGGAAAAAACGATTGAAGCGCTGGCAAAAGATTTTCGAATCGGTGTCATTGAAGGAGATTTAGCAACGGAAAAAGACGCCGAGCGAATTCGCGCGCTCGGCGCGCAGGCAGTACAAATTAATACACATGGCGGATGCCATTTAGACGCACGAATGATTGCTGCGGTTTTGCCGCAATTCGATTTCAATGAAATCGACCTTTTGTTTATTGAAAATGTTGGCAATCTCGTCTGCCCTTCCGGTTACGATTTAGGACAACAGCATAAGGTCGCTGTATTAAGTGTTCCCGAAGGAAATGATAAAATTCCAAAATATCCGACGATGTTTATGCGCACCGAACTTGTTTTGCTAAATAAAATTGATTTATTGCCTTATCTCGATTTTGATGTGGAACAAGCGAAAGAGGATTTAAAAGGCATTAACCCGCAATCTTTGCTTATCCCGTTATCTGCGAAAACCAATGAAGGAATGGACCAATGGTTCGATTGGATTCGAGAGGGGATTGCGCGATGCAAAAATCAATAAAAGTGACGATTAGGGGGCGGGTTCAAGGCGTCGGGTTTCGCCCCTTTGTCTTCCAACTCGCTCATCGCCATCACATAAAGGGAACGGTTCAAAACAACATGGACGGTGTTACCGTTTTTGCAGAAGGAGAAGAGAAGGAGCTGCAGTCATTTTTATTTTCATTACAGACGGAAGCCCCTCGTCTATCTCGCATTGATCAATTGAACGTTTTGGAGGTAGCCTATCAAGGTTTTCAACAATTTTCCATTATTGAAAGTGAGCGAAAAGGGGCTTCTTCCCTTGTCATTCCAATCGATACAGCTGTTTGTGATGATTGTTTGCAAGAAATGAACGATCCCAATGATCATCGCTATCGCTATCCGTTTATTAATTGCACCCAATGCGGACCGCGGTATACGATTATTGAGCAGCTGCCTTACGATCGCCCGTATACGTCGATGAAATCTTTTCCAATGTGCGAACGTTGCCGGAAGGAATATGAAGACCCTCTGAATCGACGCCATCACGCTCAACCGATTGCTTGCCCGGTATGCGGTCCGCGTGTTATGCTCATCGATCGCAATGGACAAACGCTTGATGGGGATGCGATTGAAAAGGCGAAACAGCTGTTGTTATCGGGAGCGATTGTAGCGATTAAAGGATTAGGAGGCTATCATCTTGCGTGTGACGCAACAAATGAACAAGCTGTGCAACAATTACGAATAAGAAAGCGACGGCCGAATCGCCCATTAGCGGTAATGGCCGCCTCACTCTCCGTTGTAAAACAAATGTGCGAGGTGAATGAAGAGGAAGAGCGGATGCTAAAATCACCTGAAGCACCGATCGTTGTTTTAAAAAGAAGAGCAACGTATCCACTTGCTCCGTCGCTTGCTCCTGGATTACAAACGGTTGGAGTGATGCTGCCTTATACACCGCTTCATCATTTGTTGCTAGATGAAAAACATATGCCTGTATTAGTGATGACAAGCGCGAATCGGTCGGGTGTGCCAATCTTGTATAACGATAAGCAAGCTCTTCAAGATTTAAAGGCGATTGCTGACTATTTTCTTGTCCATAATCGGCCAATTGTCCATCCGATTGATGATTCGGTTGTTCAAATTAAAAATGGCAACGTTGATTTTCTACGTCGAGCGCGTGGGTTTGTCCCTGATCCATTTTTCACGACAAGCGATGTTCACGAAGTGGCCGCTTTAGGCGGACAACAAAAAAATGTATTTGCTTTTGGACGAAACGAACAAATCTTCCTCGGACCACATATTGGAGATTTGCAAAATATAGAAGTCATTGAACATTTTCAACGCGAATATGAACATTTACGAACATGGATGGGAGTAGAGCCGAAAGTCGTTGCTGTTGATATGCATCCAAACTATGAAACATGGAACATTGTAAAAGAATGGGATGTTTCCGTTATTCCGGTACAGCACCATCATGCACATATGGTGTCATGCATGGAGGACAATGGTATAAAAAGCAGCTGTTTCGGGCTGATTTTAGATGGAACAGGGTATGGAGAAGATGGGCATATATGGGGATTTGAACTTCTGTATGGCGATGCTTCTCATTATCAACGGCTTGGACATTTAACGTACACCCCGCTGCCGAGTGGGGAGCGATGCATCAAAGAACCGTGGCGCACTGCGGTCGGCATGTTAGGGTTTTATTTAGGAGAAAAAGGATATGAATTAGCTACAGAGCGTTTTCCTGATAAACAGTATGAAATTCGAATTTTAAGACAGATGATGGAAAAGAATATCCACACCCCGAAAGCTGGAACATGCGGGCGATTATTTGACGCAGTGAGTGCTTTTCTCCATGTTTGCACGCATTCCACATATGATGGAGAAGCAGCGATTCGTCTGTCAGAATTGGTGGATGAAGAGCATATATATGAACCTTACCCGTTTGAATTAAAAGAAAACAATTTGATGGAAATCGATTTAGCAGCGATGTGGCTTGCGATTGCAGAAGATGTAGAGCGAAATAAAAACATCGAAACCATTGCGGGGCGATTCCATCAAACCGTTGTATCTGCTTCCATTGAGATGGTTCGAAAAGCGATGGAGAAACACCCGGAATATCCTCGTGAAATTGTTTTATCCGGCGGCAGTATGCATAATCGTTATTTGGTTAAACATCTGATCGAAGGTTTGCGAAAATTAGGTTTTATCGTTTATACCCATCAAAAAGTTCCGTGCAATGATGGTGGATTAGCGCTTGGTCAATTAATTATTGCCGCAAATCGAAGGGAGAGAGAATAATGTGCGTTGGTGTTCCTGCCAAAGTGATTGAAATCAATGGTTTTTCTGCATTAGTCGATGTTATGGGGTCGCAAATGAACGTAGGGATTATTTTTGTACCGGAAGTAAAAATCGGCGATTATGTCATTGTTCATGCTGGACAAGCGATGTCTATTATCGATGAAGAGTACGCAAAAGAGAGCATGGAAGAATGGAGGAAGCTAGCCGATGCATGGGCTGATTGATCCATCTACGAGTTCGAAAATTAGTCGGGCGTTATTAGTTGAAGTAAAAGAGTTGGCGAAACAATTTCAAAGAAAATTTCAACGCATCCCTGCATTTATGGAAGTATGTGGTTCACATACGATGTCACTTGCAAGAACAGGAGTAAAGAAAGCATTACAGGATGATATTCGGCTCATTTCAGGGCCGGGGTGCCCGGTTTGCGTGACAGACCAGGCTACTATTGATGCGATGATTTCTCTTACCGATGGAGATGACCGCATTATTTGTACGTTTGGAGATATGATGCGTGTTCCAGGTTCTTACGGAACGTTGATGCAAGCAAAAGCAGAGGGAAAAGATATTCGTGTTGTGTATTCGCCAGTCGATGCCGTGCGCATTGCAGAGCAAAATCCGCAAAAAGAAGTGATTTTTCTAGGGATTGGTTTTGAAACGACCATTCCGACGATAGCGGCTGCGCTGAAAGAAGCGGAGGAAAAGGGAGTTTATAATTTTTCCATCTGGATGACTTCCAAATTAACAGCACCGATTTTACGCCATCTTCTCAATAACAAAGAAGTGGCGTTAGATGGCTTTCTTCTCCCTGGTCATGTTTCGATAGTGATGGGACGAAAACATTGGGAATTTTTAGCGGACGAGTATCATTTGCCCGGGGTGATCAGCGGCTTTGAGGCGGTTGATGTCCTGAACGGCATACGCCGGCTGCTGATGCTGGCGTTGGAACAAAAGGCGCTGGTGCTGAACGAATATCGGAGTGTCGTGCCTGAAGAAGGCAACAAGCATGCGAATTTTTGGATGGATCACTATTTTACTTTGTCCGATGAACCGTGGCGCGGAATTGGCATCATCCCTCAAAGCGGGATGGATATTCGCGAGGAATATCGTCCATTTAATGCAAAAGAAAAGTTTTCTGTTCCAATGCGAAGTCCACGAAAAACAAAATGTCGTTGTGGAGAAGTTATTCGTGGGTTAATCGATCCACCTGAATGCGTCTTATTTGGAAAAGCGTGTACACCAATGAATCCAATCGGACCATGCATGGTTTCATCCGAAGGCAGCTGTGCGGCTTACTATCAGTATATGAGGGAGGAATAAAGATGGATCGTATAACGCTTGCCCATGGAGATGGGGGGGAGTTGGCGCATCAACTCATTCAGCAAGTATTTGTTGCCTATTTTCATAACGACGCTTATGCAAAGTTTGATTCGGCTCTTTTTCCTATCGAAAAAGGCCAAATCGCGATGACAACCGATAGCTTTGTTGTGAAACCGATCTTTTTTCCAGGGGGCAATATCGGAAAACTTGCCGTAGCGGGAACGGTAAACGATTTAGCTGTATCAGGAGCAATTCCCAAAATGATGACATGCAGTTTTATCATTGAAGAAGGTTTTCCGCTAAACGATTTAAAACAAATTGTTCGTTCCATGGCGGAAGAAGCGAAAAAAGCGGATGTGCAAATCATCGCAGGCGATACGAAAGTGGTCGAACGCGGATCCGCGGATGGCATTTATATTAACACAACAGGGCTTGGTGTTGTCCCGCAGCCATTAACCGCTTCTATTCAAGAAGGAGATTCCGTCATTATTAGCGGTTCGGTTGGCGATCACGGCATTGCCGTTTTGACTGCCCGTGGGGGACTTGGATTAATGACAAATGTAGAAAGTGATTGTGCCACTTTGTATCCAATGATTTCAGCCGCGATGGAGGCATCAAAGAACATTCGAATCATGCGTGATCCAACTCGGGGTGGTTTAGCGACTGCTCTTGTTGAAATTTGTGAAGATTTTCAAGTGACGATTGAATTAGAAGAAGAAGCGATTCCTCTAAAAAGAGAAGTAGAAGGGGCATGTGAGTTGCTCGGATTTGAACCAATCTATTTAGCGAATGAGGGAAAAGTAATTTTCATCGTCGCTAAAGAAGATGAACAAAATGTTCTTGATGCGATTCGTTCGTTTCCAGAAGGAAAAGATGCCGCTGTCATTGGTACTATACGTTCGACGGACAAAGGCCAACTATTATTGAGAACACCGCTCGGAACAACGCGAAGATTATATCGATTATCGGGACTTTTATTGCCGCGCATTTGTTAGTCACGGGATTGCTCCCGTGATTTTTTTCTAGTGTTTACGCCTGCTTTTATATATAATATTTGAAAGTAACATGTCAGAAAGGATGAAGCTGTGATGAGGCAGTATTTAGATTTACTTCAAGATATTTTAGAGAATGGCGTACATAAAGAAGACCGAACGGGAACCGGGACGCTTTCCGTATTTGGGAGACAATTGCGTTTTAATTTGCAGGAAGGATTCCCACTCTTAACAACTAAAAAATTACATATCCGTTCGATTATTTACGAATTATTATGGTTTTTAAAAGGAGATACGAACGTTCGATATTTGCAAGAAAACGGTGTGACGATCTGGGATGAGTGGGCGGATGAAAACGGTGATTTAGGCCCGATATACGGTGCGCAGTGGCGTTCTTGGAAAGGGGCTGATGGCAAAACGGTGGATCAAATCAGCTGGGTCATTGAAGAAATTAAACGAAACCCCAATTCCCGCCGCTTATTAGTAAGCGCGTGGAATGTAGCAGAGTTAGATAAAATGAAATTGCCTCCTTGCCATTATGCGTTTCAATTTTACGTCGCTGACGGGAAGCTCTCTTGCATGTGGCAGCAACGTTCCGTTGATACGTTTTTAGGTTTGCCGTTTAATATCGCCAGCTATGCGCTGTTGACGCATATGATCGCCCAGCAGTGCGATTTAGATGTCGGTGAATTGATTTTTAGCGGCGGCGATGTACATTTGTATAAAAATCATCTTGAGCAAGCCAAACTACAACTGACGAGAGAACCGCGACCGCTTCCGAAGCTGGTGATCAAGCGGAAACCGGCATCAATTTTTGAATATGAATTTGAAGATTTTGAAATTGTCGACTATGACCCGCATCCGCATATTAAAGCGCCGGTTGCCGTATAAAGGAGAGATACAATGATTTCACATATTGTTGCCATGGATCAAAACCGCGTCATTGGCAAAGACAACCGCCTGCCGTGGCATTTGCCTGCTGATTTAGCGTATTTTAAAAAAGTCACGATGGGCCACGCCATTATTATGGGGCGTAAAACGTTTGAATCCATCGGGCGGCCGCTTCCCGGAAGAGAAAATGTCATTGTAACGCGGAATCGGTCGTTTCAGGCAGAAGGATGTACGGTGATCCATTCGATCGAAGCGATTCGTCAGTTTGCCGCTAAGCGCAACGATGAAGTGTTTGTCATTGGCGGTGCGGAATTATTTCAAGCGACATTGCCGTTTGCCGACCGTCTCTACATAACGAAAATTGAGGCGAATTTTCCAGGCGATACGTTTTATCCGGATTTCGAAGAGTCAGAGTGGCAGCTCGTTTCCTATACGAAAGGAATAAAAGATGAAAAAAATCCATATGATTATGCGTTTATCGTTTATGAACGCAAACGTTAACGTGTTTCGCTTTTCGGCGGAACACGTTTTTCTTTTCAATCGAATAGAAGCAGCGCAAAAAAGGAACGATAACAGTAAAAGATGATGGAAATGGAGGAATACGATGAAGCATATCGTTCCATTATTGGTGAAATTCGTTGGCTGGAGCATCGCGCTGCTTTCCATTTTTGCAATTTTTAACGCCCCGCCGCTGCTGGTTTTGTTCATGGCGGCAGGAACCGCGCTTGCTTCTTATATCGTCGGCGATTTATTGATTTTGCCTCGTTTTGGCAATTTTGTCGCTGTTATTGCCGATCTTCCGTTCACGTTTTTATTGATTTGGCTCACAAGCTATGCGCTCATTGAACCAACGATAAACATGGCGTATGCTTCCTTTTTCTGTGCACTGGCCATCGGCGCCATTGAATCGTTTTTTCATTTGTTTATGGAAAACCATATTCTTGAAGAAGCGAGAAAGGAAGAGAAGTACCGCTGGTATGACGAAGGAAGGTGGGCGACGGAGTTTGCTGAGGAATATGATCAGGAGAAAGACGACCGCACGTAAGAGGGTCGTCTTTTATTGTTATACGTAAAAAAGCACGCCAAAGATTAATTCTATTCTACTTAAATGCCATAATCATAAACAAGAAAAAAAGTGGAGGAATGTTTTTGTAAACTTTTCGAAAATTCTCTTTCTTTTTTAAAAATTTGTGCTATAATTTACAAATTAAAAAGACAACTTAGAAAGAAAGGGAACGAAAGCATGGAACAACAACTTAAACGAAAACAAGGAACCGTTTATGTTGAAGATATTTTAATCGCTTATCATACGCTAAAAGATGTTGTACACCATACTCCGCTGCAAAAAAATCCGTTATTATCAGAACGTTACGAATGTAACGTGTACTTGAAGCGTGAAGATTTACAAGTCGTACGCTCATTCAAAATTCGTGGCGCATACAACCGGATGAAACATTTAAGCGAAGAAGAACGGAAAAACGGCATCGTCTGTGCTAGTGCAGGCAACCATGCGCAAGGAGTAGCGTATTCATGTCGGGCGCTAGGCGTGCATGGAAAGGTGTACATGCCGGCGACAACGCCGAGACAAAAAGTATCGCAAGTACAGCTGTTCGGAAAAGATATGGTCGACATTGTTTTAGTAGGCGATACGTTTGATGATTCATTTAACGAAGCAATAGAGTGTGCCAAAAAAGAAGGCCGCACATTTATTCATCCGTTTGATGATGAATATGTCATTGCCGGACAAGGAACGATCGGCGTAGAAGTGTTGAACGACTGTGAAGAGCCGATTGATTTTGTGTTTGCGAGCATCGGCGGTGGCGGATTGATGTCGGGGGTTGGTACATATGTGAAAAGCATTTCTCCAGCTACAAAAATTATTGGCGTGGAACCAGAAGGTGCACCATCGATGAAAACTGCCCTCGAGCAAGGACATGTTGTGACATTAGAAGAGATTGATAAATTTGTGGATGGAGCGGCAGTCAAAACGGTTGGCGAAAAAACGTACGCGCTTTGTAAAGAAATCATTGACGATATTGTTGTCGTACCGGAAGGAAAGGTATGCACAACGATCTTAGAGCTGTATAATGAAAATGCAATTGTCGTTGAACCGGCGGGGGCGCTTCCGATTGCAGCACTTGATTTTTACAAAGACAAAATCCGTGGAAAAACGGTTGTCTGTATTGTCAGCGGAGGAAACAACGATATTGATCGAATGCAGGAAATTAAAGAGCGTTCGATGATTTATGAAGGACTGCAGCATTATTTTATCGTCAATTTTCCACAGCGTGCTGGCGCGCTTCGCGAATTTTTAGATGAAGTATTAGGACCTACCGATGATATTACTCGTTTTGAATACACAAAGAAAAATAACAAGGAAAACGGTCCGGCGTTGGTCGGCATTGAATTAAAACGCCGCGAAGATTACGCGCCGCTCATTGAGCGCATGAAGAAAAAGGGGTTTCCGTTTCAAGAAGTGAATAAAAATCCAAACTTATTCCATTTACTCATTTAGTAAAAAAACGCGAAAAAAGTCGTAAATATTTCGCACATTTCTGACATGCTTTTTTACCGATTTGGTGTATAATAAAAGTAAATCGGTGAAAAAGAGGATTGATATTTTGCTATTCAAAAGCCTAGAGTTCAAAAATGCTTATGGGCAGAAGGTGAAGATTATCGAAATTCCTGTATTGGAGGAAGATAACACGTACCGATTTATGATTCAATTGCGTTTAGAAACGTTTATTGCCAAAGTATATCGATCCCGTAATGCTCGTTCTGTTTACTCGTTTCGGGAATATTTGAAAAAAGTATTAAAATGGCCTGTTTATGAGCAAATTTTTAAAACCGATGTTTTAAAAAACAATGCTTAAACCTAGAAAAGTTGTTTTGCTTCGGCAAAACAACTTTTTATTTAGTTATTACTATTTTGTGACTGTCGCACATAAGTTCATATGTCTTTCGATATTTTTTCAAACTTTCCACACATATTATTGATATGATAATAAAATGAATAGACGTAGAAAATTCCATCGCTTTTTTGGTTTTATCTCTTTATTATGCAGTTCACCCCCTTTATGAAAAAAAGCTTCACATTTCTTCAGGACATTCTAGATTTTTATAGGAATTTTCCTCTTTTCATTGTATAATTGTACATATGGCTTAAATATTGGGAGTGAATTCATGAAAAACGTGAAAGTTGTAACGGATTCAACGGTCGATTTGCCGAAAGAGGTGTTGCAAGAGCATGGGATTGAGGTAGTCCCGCTCAGCTTTACGATTGGTGAGGAAGCGTTTATCGACCGCGTAACGATTACTCCGGATGAGTTTATGAAAAAAATGAAAGAAGCAGAGGAATTGCCAAAAAGCTCTCAACCTTCTGTCGGCGAGTTTCTCGAAATCTATAACCGCCTTGGTGAAGATGGAAGCGATATTATCTCGATCCATATGGCTGGTGGGCTAAGCGGCACTGTTCGCTCCGCGCAGTATGCCGCGACATTAGCGGAAGCGAATGTGACAGTGGTAGATTCGGAGTTTGTTTCGCTTGCTCTGGGATTTCAAGTGCTGGAAGCAGCGCAACAGGCAAGACTGGGGAAAAGTGTGGCGGAAATTGTAAACCGTCTGCGCGACGTCCGTCGCTGTACGCGATTGTACGTCACAGTCGATACATTAGACAACCTCGTAAAAGGCGGTCGTATTGGCCGTGGAAGAGCGTTGGTCGGTTCGCTTTTAAACATTAAACCGATTGCAGCGCTTGTCGATGGAATGTATACACCGATTGCGAAAGCGCGCAGTTATTCACAAATCATCAAATATTTGACCAATCAATTTAAAGAAGATATATCGAATAAAACGATTCGGGCTGTTGGGATCGCCCATGCCGATGCGCTCTCATTAGCAGAACGGCTGAAACAATCGATCGTGGAAGCGACTGGATATCATTCCATCGATATTGTCGCGACAACGCCGGTGATTTCGATTCATACCGGACCGGGCGCCATTGGCTTCATGTATTATGCAGAATAGAAGAAGATAGGTGAAGAGAAAGGTGAAAGGAAAGATGAAGCGATTCGTCGTTCTACTTGTCATCGTACTTCTTGTTGCATGTGGAAAAACCATTCCTGATGCAAAAAATTGGCCGGTTGATGATTTTACGTATACGGATCAAAATGGGAAGCCATTCGGTTTAAAAGATTTAAAAGGAAAAGTATGGGTTGCCGACTTTATTTTTACCAATTGTGAGACTGTTTGTCCGCCAATGACTGCCCATATGGCCAAGTTGCAAAAAAAGGCGAAAGAAAAAGGGCTTGATGTTGAATTTGTCTCATTTAGTGTCGATCCGGAAGTAGATACACCGAAAAAGTTAAAAGAGTACGTGAAAAAGTTTAACGGTGATTTATCAAATTGGCATTTGCTTACAGGATACAGCCAGCAAGAAATTGAGAAATTTGCCGAGAAAAATTTTAAAACGATTGTAAAAAAGCCGAAAAACGAGGATCAAGTGATCCATGGAACAGAGTTTTATCTTGTTGACCAAAACGGTACGATTGTTCAAACTTATAGTGGGGTGCAAGATGTTCCGTATGAAAAAATTTTAGAGCATATTGAGATTTTGCAATCATCATAGAAGGCAAAAATGTAGATACATTTTTGCCTTTTCGTGTTTTCTTCATGTGTGTTTACAAGTAAGGCAGGTGTAGAATAATGAAAAAATGGGGATTGCTTTTTTTATTGTTGCTCTATTGTGCGGGCTGTTCTTCCGAGCAGGCAATCAACGCTGCCAGCTTGCCTGAACGGCAAGTAAAGCTGACACCGCTTACGGTTGCCAATGATTTTTTTCCAAAAGATATTCGCGTGCTCGCCCTTGGCGATTCGTTAACAGAGGGAGTAGGAGATCATGAACAAAAAGGAGGATATGTTTCTCGGTTGCGCCAACAATTATTACAGCATAAAGGGGTGCGGACGCTCTCGGTCATCAATTTTGGAAAGCGAGGATTACGGATTTCCAAGCTCGATGATGTTGTCCATGAGCACGCAAACGAGGTCCGACAGGCGGATCTTATTTTCATTACCATCGGCGGCAATGATATGATGAAAATTGTTCGTTCCCATTTTTTTGATTTATCGTACACTTTATTTGAGAAGGAACAAAAACGATTTGCCGAGCGGTTGGATCATCTTTTGGCAATGATTCGCACATATAACCAACATGCTACTATTGTTCTTGTCGGCTTATACAATCCATTTTCCAACTTGCTTCCAAATATTCCGGAAATCAGCGATGTCATTGAGCTATGGAATAATGGGAGCAAAGCGGTGTTGGCGCGCTATGATCGAACGATTTTTGTCAATGTGAAAGATTTGTTTGATGGCCGGGATGATGTGTTATATAGCGACCAATTTCATCCAAATGAAGTAGGTTATGAATTAATCGCAAGACGTGTGTATGAACAATTGCAGCAACACGAAGAAATGTGGTTAGGGAGTTTGGAAGAATGAATTGGAAAAAATGGTTTTGGGCGTTGGTGGTATTGGATATTGCTGTTGTGATGCTTTTTGCTGTTTGGTTGTTTCAGCCGGCTAAACCGATATCGGTGCCGTCTCCAAAAAAAGTAAAAGGTGCCACGTTTACGGTATATTCGAACAAAGAGCATCTGAATACGGTGATCAATGATTATATTCGTAAAAAAGCAAAAGACCATCCCGTGCAATATCGAGTTTGGCTTGATGATCGAGTGTATGTGGCAAGTAAGCTCCCTGTATTTGACCGGGAAATTGACCTTGTCGTTTCCTTTATTCCGAAAGTGGTTAAAGGCGGAAATGTAGAGCTGGAAAGTCCGGAAATATCGCTGGGCGATTGGGAGCTTCCGGTCACGTACGTGTTAAGATATTTACGAAAACACGCGCCATTGCCAGATGAAGTGATCATTGATCCGAAGGTTAACCGTGTGTATGTGGCGCTCACCGATATTCGTTTCGGCAACGGTTATCAAGTTTCCGCCCGGAAAATTGATTTGGCAAAGGATGAAATTGTATTTACGCTGACGATTCCGACATCGGCAAAACAATAAGGGCCGCTTGTAAGCGCGCCCTTTTTCTACACCATTCGCAATCCTTTCGGATAAAAGTTTTT
Organism: Parageobacillus sp. G301; assembly: GCF_030268025.1. Lineage (NCBI taxonomy): Bacteria > Bacillati > Bacillota > Bacilli > Caryophanales > Anoxybacillaceae > Parageobacillus > Parageobacillus sp. G301. Next base: position 562,829 of record NZ_BSDB01000001.1, on the reverse strand, counting down.
CACTGTGCCTTTTACCTCTTTTCCCCAGCCGAGAGGATAACCATCAACAGTCACAAGCAGCCAGCCGCGGTCTTCTCCCGTCTGAATCGTTTCCCCGCGCAAATATTTTAGACATTCTACGCTGTCGCTTGACAAGTCAAGGGAGTAACGAACGTCTTGCGGCTTTAGCGATAAGGCAAGTGCATGGTTCGGCTCAAACCGCTGCTTTTTCGCTTCTCCTAAGTGAAGACCTGCCCGCACGACTTTCAGGCCATCGAAGTTCGGGCAGTGGTCAGGTAGGGCGAAAAGATGGTGTTGAAAGGCATACATCGGTTTTTCGATTTCTGTTTGCAATACTTCATGTTCAAACTGCCGATACTCACGAACCATTTGTTTAGAGGCGTTTGGCTTGGCATAGCGTCCATTCCACGAAGGGGACGGGCCTGTTTTTTTTATTTTGGCGACAAAATGGCCTTCCCCTTTTAACGAATGCGGCCATAGCCGGACCGTCCTCTCTATTTCCTCTAAGTTGGTGTTTGTCCATTCCTGTCTTCCCGGTTGAATGCCATGGACTTTTTCAATTGATAGCAATTCAAGATCATCATATGTTTGTAAAAAAGCTTCTATGGTCTGTTCGTTTTCTTCCGGAGAAAACGTGCAAGTGGAATAGACGAGAATGCCGCCTTCTTTTAACATCTCGTATGCACAGTCTAAAATATGCCGTTGTTTGATGGCGCATTGTTCGACGTGCGCTTGGCTCCAAAATTGCACAGCTTCTTCGTCTTTTCGAAACATGCCTTCCCCCGAGCATGGAGCGTCTACTAAGATTTTGTCAAAAAACCCAGGGAAATATTTCGCGAGTTTTTCCGGTGTTTCATTCGTAACAAGCGCGTTTGTAATACCAAACCGCTCGATATTTTCCGATAGTGCTTTGACGCGTTTCGGATGAATTTCATTGGCAATAATCAGCCCTTGATTTTTCATCATTGCCGCAAGCTGCGTCGTTTTTCCGCCAGGTGCGGCGCAAAGGTCAAGAACAAACTCCCCTGGATTTGGCTTTAACACTTCAGCAACAAACATCGCGCTCGGCTCTTGGATATAATAGAGCCCTGCCGCGTGATACGGATGCTTTCCAGGTTGTTCGTGTGCATCATAATAAAAACCAGTTGGACAAAAAGGAACAGGGGAAAGCACAAACGGGACGAGCGTTAAAAACGTCTCGCGGTCGATTTTCAATGGATTGAACCGCAACCCGTTTGCTTTTTCTTCATGATAAGTGGAAAAAAAACGAGAAGCTTCGTCTTGCAAAAGCCTCTCCATTTTTTCGATGAATTCGCTTGGCAATTTCAATGACCAAACTCCTTTCCTGCAGATCAAATGGCTTGTTTTTATTATGCGCTTGATCGTGTTAACGATTTTTTCCACCCAGCCATTTGATTTTTGGTTCCGTTTTGTTAAGGATGCGTTTTATATTTGCGCGGTGGCGGTAAAAGATAAACGCCGTTAATAACGATACTGCGATCATGAGTGGAACGTCATCCGTAAAGAAGACCGTATAAATAACCGCATATACCCCGGCTAACATAGAAGATAAGGAAACATATTTGGAAATATACAAAACAATGAAAAAAACAACAAGAAGGGAAATGAAAAAGAACGGTGAATAAAACAACATTACACCTGCCGATGTTGCGACCGCTTTCCCGCCGCGGAATTTCGCGAAGACCGGGTAAATATGTCCGAGAACCGCGCACACTCCTGCTAAAAGCGGATGTATGTGCACGGAGAATAATAAAGGCAAGCTTGCCGCTAATGTTCCTTTCAAAATATCTCCGCATGTGACAATCAGTCCTGCTTTTACTCCAAGCACACGAAAGGTATTTGTCCCTCCTAGATTTCCGCTTCCATGCTCACGAATATCGATTCCGTAGCCGATTTTCCCGACAAGAAGCGCAAACGGAATCGACCCAAGAAGGTAAGCTGCGATCAAAATAAGTGCTTTTTCCATCAATCTCCTTACACCCTTTACTCATCAAATTCGTGCATGCTTTTATTTTACCATGCATGAAAAAAAACGCTAGATCAGAAAATAGAAACATATCAACGGAAAGGTATTTTTTTTGCATTTATTTTTTTGGCAAAGTAAACTAGATGATAACATGGTTGTTTTATCACTGGAATTGAAAGAGGAGGAAGAAAAAGTGCAAGCAAAAGTGAAATGGAACGGACAAATGTCGTTTACAGGGATGAGCGCATCAGGAGTGCAAATTCCGATCGATGCATCCAAAGAAGCAGGAGGGCAAGATTCCGGAGCGCGGCCGATGGAATTGATTTTACACGGGCTTGCCGGATGTACAGGAATTGATATCATATCGATCTTGACAAAAATGCGGCTTGAAGTTCGATCGTTTTATATAGAAGTGGAAGGAACCCGTGCGGACGATCATCCAAAACGGTTTACGGATATTCACATTCATTATGTGTTAGAAGGGGATTTGCCAGAAGACAAAGTCGTCCGCGCTATTCAATTGTCGAAAGAGAAGTACTGTTCTGTATCCCATTCGTTAAATGCCAACATTACGGCAAGCTACTCGATTAATGGTGTGAAGGGGAAAAACCACTTGTAAAAACAAGGAGGGACAAAAACGAGTGAATCACAGGAGCGCATTGACGAATTACGGCGCATTACCGATTCGCGTTGTCCTGTTTACACGACGCTAAAGGCGGCGGGCGTTCAGTTGCAATCTACATGGACAAAAGCATAACGATACCCCCTTGGGCAACCAAGGGGGTATTCCAATGGAAGTAAAGTGACTGGGAAATGACGCGGCAATACGATTTGACAAAAGGTAATATTCCTAAACAGCTGATCGCTTTTTCGTTCCCTATTATGTTTACGAACTTATTGCAAGTTTCCTATCAATTTATCGATAGTTTTTGGGTTGGCAATTTGATAGGAGAAAATTCCCTTGCGGCGGTCGCAGTGGCAAGTACGGTCATTTATACGATTTTATTGTTTATTATCGGCATGAATAACGTCACCTTGACGATTTTTTCGCAACAAAAAGGAAAAAACGACCAATGCGGCAGCCTTTCTGTTTGCACGCCTTAAAACGGACGAAAAACCGTATGAGTGTGTGCAGGCGAAATGTAAAAGGAGCTGATTTGAAAGCATTTCTGCTTTACGGTCAGCCCCCTTTTTTCTTTGATTACTAAAACGGATAGCGGCGATACTCTTTTTGAATCGATACCCATTTTGTCACCGTAAACTCTTCCACAATCCACGGGTTTCCGAACCGTCCGATACCGCTGGCTTTTGTGCCGCCAAACGGAACGGTTGGGCTATCATTGACCGTCTGATCGTTAATATGTGTCATACCACTTTCAATTTGTAAGGCCAATTGTTCGCCTTCGCTTAAATCTTCGGTGAAAATCGCTGAACTTAAACCGTATTCGGTATCGTTCGCCATCGTGATCGCCTCGTCATCGGATTCGGCTTTAATAATGGTCGCGATCGGGGAGAACAATTCGGTTTGTGCAAGTTTGCTGTTATTATCGACATCGACAAATACAGTTGGCGTTAAAATGTTGCCGATTCGCTTTCCTTCGAGCGCCACTTTGGCGCCTTCTTTTTTCGCTTCTTCAATGATCGCCAATGCTTTTTCGATTTGTTTTTCGTTAATCAGCGGACCGATGATCGTTTTCGGATCGCGCGGGTCGCCATACGGAAGCGCTTTAGCCCGTTCGACGAATTTTTCGACAAACTCATCATAATGGTTTTTATGGACAATGATGCGGTTAATAATCATACAAATTTGCCCTTGATGGATAAACTTACCGAATATTGCTGCGTCAACGGCACGATCAACATTGGCATCAGCAAGAACGATAAACGGGTTGTTACCGCCAAGCTCTAGCGCGACGCGTTTTAACATTCCGCCCGCAATCGCTCCGATATGTTTGCCGACAGCAGTCGAACCAGTAAAACTAATAAGCTGTGAATTCGGATTCGTTAACATATCGTCGCCGATTTCATCGATATCGGTGAGAACGACGTTTAAAACTCCTTTTGGCAATCCAGCATATTCAAAGGCTCTTGCGATGATGGAGCCGCCTGTTAAGCATGTTTGGATATCCGGCTTATGTACGACGCTATTTCCTAACGCAATCGCTGGGGCGATCGTTCTCATCGACAAATTCATCGGAAAGTTAAACGGAGAAATCGACGTGATGACCCCTAATGGCAGGTGATAAATCCGGTTGATTTTCCCTTCTGTTTCTGACGGGACTTCCCTCACTTTTGTCAATTCATCCACCATGTTGATTGCTTCTTTGACAAGTCCAATCGATAGATCGACTTCTACGTTCGCCTTAATGATGCTGCCACCTGTTTCGCGGGCGATCATATCAATAATTGCATCCCGATTGGAACGTAAATATTCCGCCGCTTTACGGAGCACTTCCTTTTTCTCTTCTTGGGATGTTTTCGCCCATTCTTTTTGTGCTTGTTTGGCGACGTCAAACGCTTCGGCAAGCTGCGTTTTCGTTGCCAGACGAATGGTTGTAATAACGGAATTGTCATACGGGTTTAAGTTATCATATGTCCGTTTGCTAAGTCCATCGATCCATTCGCCGTTGATGAAGCTTTTGTTGAATTGTTCATATCGTTCCATTAGAGACACCTCCTTTTGATACACAACACTAGTTTTTACGTGGATGATCGCCATTATACGGCGTTTTTCCATTAATTGTTTGTTTTTTATTCATTGTTTGTATAGCAACGAGGGGATAATGGAGAAGAATTTCTCTGTTTAGTAGGATAGGAGAGAGGAAACGAATAAACTCTATGAGAAGTTTTCGTTATTAACTTTATAAAAAAATCCCCTGTTTGAAGTTTATTTTCCTTGAGAAAAGAGATACCTAGCTGCTCATAACTACAGATGATGTATAAAATTTTGTGTAAAGCATTTTATTAGAACAAAAGAAAAAAGGTAGGGTATTCTCTGATTTGGACCACAACACATTCCAGAGAAAGGAGTACCCTACCTATGTCTAAAAGAAGTATACCGAATGTCGACTGGGCAAATCAACTGGAAAATGCCATTCGTCAGTTTGTAAAAGAAAAATTAGAACTGATTATGCGGGAAGAAATCAAAAATTTCCTCGAAATCGAACAGGCTGGAACGCCGAATAGGAGAAACGGCTACTATCAGCGAAATCTAGATACGCAATATGGCCGGATTGAGGGTCTTTTGGTTCCAAGAGACCGAAACGGGGAATTTCAAACACAGTTGTTTGCCCCTTACCAACGGCACACGGGCTGGCTGGAGGAAGCAATCATTAGGATGTACCAAAGTGGCATGAGTACGCGTGAAATTGGCAAGTTTATCGAACGAATTCTAGGAAGCACCTATTCTCCTGCGACGATCAGCCGGATTACCGATGTCGTGAAGGAAGACATCGAGAAATGGCACGCTCGTCCACTACACCAGCGTTATTCGGTCTTATATTTGGACGGCTTGTACGTGAAACTTCGCCGGGATACGGTAGAGAAAGAAGTTATTTATGTGGTATTGGGGGTGAACGAAGAAGGGTATCGTGAAATTCTTGATTTCTTCGTAGGAGGACAAGAAAGCGCCTATGTATGGCAGGAGATTCTCCAACAGCTCTACCAAAGAGGCGTCAAGGAAGTGCTTCTTGGCGTCTTCGATGGCCTTCCGGGGTTGGAGGAAGCCTTTAAGGCGGTGTATCCGAAAGCCGATGTGCAGCGCTGTGTCGTGCACAAAGTCCGCAGCACCCTAAATCGTGTTCGGAAAAAAGATCAATTCGAAATGGCGGAGGACCTGAAACTCATTTATCGTTCTCCGAATAAAGAAATCGCATTGGAGATGTTTCAACAGTTTCAATCCAAATGGTCTCACAAATACCCAAGGAAAGTCCAATCGTGGGCAAATGAGTTGGATGTCCTTCTCACCTTTATGGACTATCCAAGCAGTATTCGAAGTGTGATTTATATGACCAATGCCATCGAACGAACGATCAAGGAGATTCGGAAACGTCTAAAGCCGATGAACAGTTTGAGCAGTTTAGAAGCCGCTGAAAAAGTCGTATATTTGACCATTCAAGATTTTAACGAGAAATGGGCAGGAAGAAAGTTGCGAGGATTTGCCGAAGCGCAAGAAGCCCTTCAACGAATGTTTGAAGAACGTTATCATTAACCAAATAATGTAAATAGATGAGATGAGGGGGATTCTTCCCATACCCGTCAAGTTAGCGGTATAAAATTTTTTAGGATGATACGCATGTTCGAAAAATCAATCAAAGGATGAAGAGAAAACCAAATGCTGGGCATGCCAAATAACCCTCAAGAAGAGGGGTATTTGGCATTTATATCCATAACCCACACTACCATATCCCCAATTTCTTTAAAAGATCCGATACCGTTTCCTCTCCTTTCCTTCGGTCTTTCCTCGCGTGTTTCCTTAACAGAGACAGGAGAGATGGAAGGGCGGTTTCCATCGCTTGGGGATGCAAAAGAAACCGATGCCAATACGATTGGAGGATATTAAGCGCTTTCCATTCACTGATCTCGATTCCCTCCCGTTGATGCCAATACCTTCGGGCTTGGAACAGAAGAGTCTGCGTGACTAAAATGGCAATCAATGTCCCATATAAGTGGCATTCGAATCGTTCCTTCTTCATCTTTTTGACACGGTCAAGGTCAAATAAGGATTTCCAGCCCTTAAATAACAGCTCCACTTGCCAGCGCAGCGAATACAGCTCATAAACTTGTTGCGCATCAAACGATTCTTGTGGTAAATTGGTCAGTAAGATGTGATATTTCTTTTGTTCAAGGGTTTGGCGTGACAGCGCCTTCCCTTTCTTTTTTTCCTTTTTCCGCACGTACGCCAGCCGTTTTTCCCATTCTTCCGCCGTGAGACGGCGAAAAATCAGACGCGGAACATACAGGCGTTGGTGTCCGATATACACGTGTTCCACTTCCACGGCTTCCCCCTCGCCCAATCGATTTCCTATCGATTCCCAATCCCATTCGTGCCACTCCCCGTCCTGTTTGATATAGACTTTGATATCGGAACGCAACCGGGTAATATAATAAGCACCTCGAGCATCGATCTTCGCCAGCGTGGCGAGTGAAAAAAACCCCAGATCCCGAATGCAAAGGTCATTCGGTAAAATCGTGTGCTGGGTATGATAAGCAAAGCGGGCATCGGAATCATTGGCCTGTTGGACGCACAGCTGAAGACAGGTGCCCGATAACAGCTCATACTCAAATTGGATTTTGGCGCCAGATGAAACCGAACCTTGATAGTCCTCACCATAGTCGGCCGGAAGTAAAAAACTGGTAGAGTCTAAGATCCGCAGACGGGTGAAACAAGCGCGATACGTCTCGGTGATGGAAGAGAGTGCCGGACGTTGATGCATCAGGAGAGTAAAAAAGACCTCTTTTAAAAACGCCACGGCACGAGGCGTAAACCGCTGATTCAGTCCTTCATTCGAGAGAGAGCAATCATGCCAGAGCGCCAAATCGGCACACAACCGCTGAAGCGACTGACAGGCGAGCGATCCGTCTCCCCAAGCACATAGCGTCAGAAAGGCTTCCGCTGTTAATGAACGCTGCCGCTGAATGAATCCGACTTTCCGTGCCAGACGGGTCAGTTCTTCAGAGAAGAAGAGTTGACGAATCGTTTTTATCCATGCCTTCATCTTTTTTGCCATCAAAAAATAATCCTTTCCAACGATGATTTTCGTTAGAAAGGATACCATGTTTTTGGCGCTGAAAAAAGATCAAATTCTTAACTTGATGGCTATGGGGAACCAGTCCCCCTCTATTCCAAATCTATTTCAGAGATACCCTATCTATCTTACATTACACAAAATTCTTGACGGTACCTGGTAGAAAATCTCCATATAAAAATTTATATAAAATTTACAATATTTTTAGAAGAAAATAAGTATTTTGGCTCTATTATTACTATGAAACGAAATCTATGATAATGACAGGAAAACGAGGAAAGGAGTTATGAATATGAAACTTTCATCCAAACTGGTTAAAACGACTGTATCTGCGCTTGCCTTGTCCGCTGCTCTGTCTTCAGCAAGTGTATTTGCGGCTGGGCAACCTGACCATCTAGGGAAAAAGCAGCAGACGAATTCCTATTCATATCGTTATATCGATGTACAATTGCTAGGAATTAACGACTTTCACGGACAGCTTGATGTAACAAGAAACGTTGGAGGAAGAGCGGTCGGGCGAGCGGATTATTTAGCTGCGTATTTAAAACAACGGGAAAGGGAAAATAAAAATACGCTTCTTGTCCATGCGGGAGATGCTGTTGGGGCTAGTTCACCTGTATCGGCACTGCTGCAGGATGAGCCAACGATAGAATTTTTAAATAAACTAGGTTTTGATGTAGGAACACTCGGAAACCACGAATTTGATGAAGGGGTCGACGAAATGCTTCGCCTCATTAATGGCGGAACACATCCAAAAACCGGCTATTTTCGCGGCGCGGACTTTCCATACGTAAGCGCGAATGTAATCGATAAAAAGACGGGAAAACCGATTCTTCCGCCTTATGTTATTAAAAAAGTGAAAGGGGTGAAGATTGGCTTTATCGGAGTAACTTTATCCGATACGCCAAGCATCGTCATTCCAAGCGGTGTGGCGGGAGTTACATTCAAGGATGAAGCGGAAGCGATTAACGAAGCAGTGAAACAGTTAAAACGGCGTGGGGTGCGCGCGATCGTTGTTCTTGCGCATAATCCAGGGGTTTCTAATATAGATGGTTCCAATGCGAGTGGGGAAATCATCGAAATCGCAAAAACAGTGGATGATGAAGTCGATGTTATTTTTGCTGGTCATAATCATGCGTATTTAAACGCCGAAGTGGACGGCAAACTGCTTGTTCAATCATATTCTTATGGAACTGCTTTTTCGGATGTGGATTTAACAATTGATCGGCGGACAAAAGACGTTGTTGCGAAAAAAGCGGAAATCGTGACCACCTACCAAGATAGCATCAAGCCTGATCCAAAGATTACGAAATTCATTGACAAGTATGAAGCAAAGGTATCTCCAATTATTAACCAAGTCATCGGTATGGCAAAAACGACGATTAGCGCTGAGCAAAATGCAAGTGGTGAATCAGCGTTAGGAAATTTGATTGCGGATGCGCAGCGGACAGCGATGAAAACCGACTTCGCCTTTATGAACCCTGGCGGCATTCGCGCCGATATTGAACAAGGGGAAGTGACATGGGGAGAGCTGTATAACGTGCAGCCATTTAGCAATCAGCTCGTAAAAATGACGCTCACGGGCGAGCAAATCCGTAAGCTATTGAACCAACAATGGCAGTCGAATCAAACACGCATGCTGCAAATTTCCGGTCTCACATATACTTGGGACGCAAGCAAACCAACAGACAAAGTCGTCGATATTTATTTGCCAAACGGCGCAAAACTCGATCCAAATGCAGAATACACCGTTACAGTAAACAGCTTCCTAGCTGATGGAGGAGATAACTTTACGGTATTTACGGAAGGGAAAAGCCGCGAAGTAGGACCAGTCGATTTAGAGGCGCTCATCCATTATATTCAACAGCTTCCTCAGCCATTTGATGCCCAAATCGAAGGCCGCATTCAACAGCTTCGCTAAATATGAAAAAGCTGGTTCCAAAGCGCCGTTGGAACCAGCTTTTCTGTTACGCTTTTTGCTCGAACAGCTTAATAATTTCAATAATGACGTTTGTTGCTTTGATCATGTTGTCGACGGAAATGTATTCATAGCGGCCGTGGAAGTTTTCGCCGCCCGTGAAAATATTTGGAGTCGGCAGCCCCATGTACGAAAGTTGCGACCCGTCCGTGCCGCCGCGGATCGGCGAAATTTTCGGTTCAATATTTAAGTTTTTCATCGCTTCATAGGCGATATCGACAACTTCACGGACAGGTTCGATTTTTTCTCTCATGTTATAATATTGGTCTTTTATTTCGATCGCGATTCGCTCTTTTCCGTATTTTTCTTGCAGTTTTGCCGCGATTTCCCGCATTTTTGTTTTGCGCGCTTCAAATTGTTCGCGGTCAAAGTCGCGGATAATGTAATGAAGCGCTGTTTCTTCGACATTTCCTTGGAAGGAAAGCAAATGATAAAATCCTTCGTAGCCTTCCGTATGTTCCGGCGCTTCGTTGGCAGGAAGCTGTGCGTGAAATTCCATCGCGATTTTCATCGAGTTAATCATTTTGCCTTTGGCGGTGCCTGGATGAACATTTTTTCCTTTAAATTTGATTTTTGCTTCCGCGGCGTTAAAGCTTTCATACTCTAATTCGCCAAGCGGACCGCCATCGACTGTGTACGCATATTTAGCACCGAACTTAGCGACGTCAAACTTATGCGGCCCTCTGCCGATCTCTTCATCTGGCGTAAACGCGACGCGCACTTTTCCGTGTTTAATTTCCGGATGCTGGATTAAGTAGGCCATCGCCGTCATAATTTCCGCGATTCCAGCTTTATTGTCCGCGCCAAGCAGCGTCGTGCCGTCGGTGGTGATTAACGTATGGCCTTTGTAGTTTGCAAGTTCCGGAAAATCTTTCGGCGAAAGCACAATATGTAACGCTTCATTTAATATGATATCGTTGCCATCGTAGTTTTCGACAATTTGCGGTTTTACATTGGCGCCGGTAAATTCAGGAGCCGTATCCATATGGGCTAAAAAGCCAATGGTTGGCACATCTTTATCGGTATTTGCGGGCAATGTTGCCATGATATAGCCGTTTTCGTCTATTGTTACTTCTTCCATGCCGATTGCTTTTAATTCTTCTACTAGCATTTTCGCTAGCGTCCATTGACCCGGAGTGGAGGGACAAGTGTCACTGTTCGGATCAGACTGGGTGTCAACTTGAACATACTTCGTAAAACGTTCAATGATTTCATGTTTCATGATAGTCAGCTCCTTATTATTTACTATCTTTTTCCTTCTTTATTTTATCATAAAAATGAAAAATCATGTTGGTGTGAGAAAAAAGAGCATTCATATGCACTGTATTGATGATAGACATAACGCATAAAGAAATTATATAATAATATTAAAAAAATATAATACGATTCATCTTCGGGGCAGGGTGAAATTCCCGACCGGCGGTGATGAAGCAATTTGCTTCTCAGCCCGCGAGCCGCATAGGCACGATCCGGTGCAACTCCGGAGCCGACAGTATAGTCTGGATGGGAGAAGATGAAGGTTTGCCGGCGTTCGAATGTTGCGCGATCGAACGTCTATTTGAGCATGCCCTTTTTCTCCCTTAAGTGTGAACACTTAAGGGTTTTTTATTTGACGCTCAAAGTTGGCAGCCTTCTTCTTGTGAGGATGGATCACGAGAAGGAGAGGAGAATCGACATGAGAAAAATGAATATCCGCGCGCTTGTCTTAATTGGAGTGTTTAGTGCCATCTCGTATTTGCTGATGCTGTTAAACTTTCCGCTTCCGCCATTTCCAAACTTTCTATTGGTGGATTTCAGCGACGTTCCTGCATTGATCGCCGCGATTCTGTACGGGCCGCTGGCGGGAGTGTCCGTTGAATTGCTGAAAAATGTGTTGAATTATTTCATGGTCGGCAGTCCTACCGGCGTTCCGGTCGGGCATATCGCCAACTTTATGGCCGGGATTACGTTTATTTTGCCGACATATTACGTATATCATAAAACAAAATCAAAAAAAGGAATGCTGGCTGGTTTAGTCATTGGTACAGTTGTCATGGCGGTGATGATGAGTGTATTAAATTATTATGTGTTTCTGCCGGCGTATACGATCTTTCTAGGCGCACCGGCGATGAGCGCACCGGAAACAAGAGCATTGGTTGTTTCGGCTATCTTGCCGTTTAACGCGGTAAAAGGCACGATGATCACGATTGTATTTATGCTATTGTTTGTCCGTTTGCACCAGTGGATGCAAAAACAAGCGGCAACGAATCATGCATAGTGCATATATGCAGCGAGGCTGCCTCAAAAGGCCGTTGAATCGACCTCTTGAGGCAGCCTCTTATTAAATAACCATGCTAAAGTTATTTTTTTCTGATTCTTAATATTCGCAAATATCAAGAAAGGGAAAAATTAGAATTTTTCGACTTCTTATCCCAATTACCTGAATTTTCAACCAAAGGAATGCAAGAACCACCTTTAAACAGCCATATACACATTAAATAGGTTTTCTAATGAAAATATGTGCTAAATGCAAAAAAAGTAAAAACCTCGAATGATGCCAAGACAATAATGAAAAACTGGATAGAGTGTATAAAAAGGACAATGTAAATGTTGAGAATGGGCAACATGGCAGTAAAAGAAAATCATTGTGTGCCCGTTTCTTCCGTGTATGAAGAGTGCAAAAAATAAAAAGAGATTGTCTTAGAAAAGACTCTTTCTCAGCTTGTCGACTTTGTCGGCAAGCTGAGAGGAACTCTAAAAAAGAAGCTCTCGTTTTTTAGGGGTGAATACAATGAACTTTCCAAAAAAGTTTTACATATCGTTTGGATCGGCAAAGCGCTCTTCCTTAAACGGATTGGCGGTCATCGAGAAGCCGCGTTGTTCCCAATATCCCGGCTCGTCTTTTTTCATGAACTGGATTCCAGATACCCATTTCGTTCCTTTCCATAAATAAAACGATGCAGGTGGAATAAAGCGGAGCGGATAGCCATGTTTTGGGGAAATATTCTGCCAGTCATGACGTTTGTCTTTCCAGCGGTACACAAATAGCGCGTCATCGCCCATCAGCGCCTCGAGCGGCAAGTTCGCCGAATAGCCGAAGCGGTCTCCTTTTAAGTAGCCATAAATTTTCACGTATTTCACATCTGGGGCCAGTTCAACAAAGCGCAAAAACTCGCGAAAGGCAATCCCTTCAAATGTCGTATCAAACTTCGACCATGTCGTCACACAATGCATATCGATCGTCGAGATTGTTTTTGGCAGTTCCATTACTTGCTGATAGGAAAGAGAGACTTCTTCTTTTACATCCCCAAATAAGCGGAATTCCCATGTTGATTCATCAAATTGATAAACATCCCCATCATGGAGAATCGGCCATTTTTCCGTTTCAAATTGGCCTGGCGGCAGTTGTTTTGTCAATGGCGAGCCCCCCTTCTATGTATGAATTTATATAAAATGATACGGCGAAAAAGTGGTGTACGCAACTATATTGGCAGGAAATAATCGGATAGAGAAAAGGGCCGGGCCCTACACAGATTCACGGATATTGCTCAAAGAGTTAGGAATACATGCTGAAAAAGATGTTTTTTCATCGAGGGTTTTTTACGATTCAAAGGGATCTGCCGTCAGTGTTCAGTACGAAACTGATTGGATACTCCGATCTAAGCTTCTTCAGGCAGGATTTAATTTAGCTGCCACGAGGTTTCAACGTCTTCGGTAAAAAAATTTACAACCGGTAAAGGTAATGCAAAAAAGATAAATGGTTCTCTGGGGATTTGAGCACAGTGGCGAGCGATAACGTCTGTGATGCGTTTATGCTGGCGCAAATCGCCAGAGCTTTGAGTGGGCAAGTGGAATGAACAAAGTTTCAAAAAGAAGCTTTAAATAAATTTTCGTAAAACCGAAGGCGGCAGTTCTTTTTGAAGTTTTGGAATGGCGCTGCTCGCTTTCTTGGATGGTTCCATTCTGAAGTTAGAAACATAAGAGTAATTAAGTTACATTGGTGAGAAGGAAAAGTGGTTCGTGTATAGCGTTATATTTCGTTATTATGGTTATCTTTCCTTTTCGGTGGGATGAATCCTTTTATGTTCCGTTTCAGCAATGTACCTTGGTTTTTTTGCTACTGCTGCTAAAGAAATAATAAAGCTAATCCCTAAGATTGCTGATAATATCCATGCGAAAAGTTCAATTGATGTCATTATCTCATACCCTCCTTCTTTAGTGTTATGTAAAAGATATGCCGTCATGCTCGTCCATTTTCTTACCCGTTATATTTAGATACAACCCTATGAATAGACGAGTAGATAAATAAAGAAACAAAATAGCGTTCAAATTATTTTATGAGCATTAAAATCTTAAAAAAGATAAAAAAGCATGGGTGATTAAACAAACAAACTGTAATAAATTTTCATTAATATATTGTATGGCGAGAGAAACGATTTCCGTGTTCATTTACCTATTGGATGTTCATGAAAATGATCATCCGGATCAAGATCTTTTCTGATGAACTCATCATAAAGGGGGTGTGATATATGGATTTAAATATCGACGTAGAAGGCTTGTTACAAAAATTGGAACAACAATATAAAGAGCATGAAACTACTAGTAGAGAAATTGAAGATTTACTAGACGAACAACTAGGATTACTTAAAAGCATGCTAGAAAAATTAAAGCCTATTTATAGTTGGTATTTTAAAAAAGGGCTTGTTTTTACACATCCAACCATAAAAGTTCGTTCTCCACTCGGTCCTATATTAGGATATGATCGGAAAGAAAATGAAGTTATTGTGTTTAATATCCAGAAGAATCATCCAGAGAAAGTATATTTATTCGACAACAAAATGCGAAAGTTTTATAGTTTATACGAGCTTGTTAGAGACGGGTTTTTTAGTGATGCTGCAAATGGGCTTCAATACCTTGGGAAGATGTTGGAAAATTATGTGAACGAGAACAATGAATATATAAAAGAGCTGAAAGCACAAATTGAGGAAATAAATTTAATGAACAAATGAAAAAATGACAGAATATTTTTATTTAGACGTGTTATGATGGTATCGTGGAAATGTTGAAACAGAATGTCGCTCCGGTTGGGGTGGCGTTTTTTATTTTAAATGCTCGATTATTAAAGAGTGTCGTTGATTTTCTTATTCAATGAAAGGGCGGTTTAGTTGAAACATTGTTCATACCAAGCCTTTTAGATTATTATAATTATATTAAAAAATTTATCAAGAGAGATTTAATTGATCAATTAATGAACCATACGATTATGAAGCCTATAACGAAATGAGATCAGTGAATCAAAGTTTTATCGTATTCGTGAGAAGGTGTTTTATGAGAATTGAAGTGTACAAAGAAGAGCCGCCGGTGTAGTTTGTGGAATAAAAAGTATAGGTAGTGCTAAAAAATAATTCATTTCATTAACCAGAAGTTATTAATAGGCATTTAGAGGCGAAAAGATAATAATACAAGCCGATTTTCCCTTCGTTGAGGAAAAATCGGCTTTTTCCATTTCTCTTATCGTCTGACTCCGATATTGATAAATTAGCTGGGAACATAAAGTGTAATCAAACGGCCAAGTTGCTTGTTATGTCCGTTTCCGAACTACTGACGAAATTCCAATTAAGACTAAATAAACAACATAACTGATCACTTGCAAACTTGTTGGCTTATCGGTGTAGCCTACTAATGCGTGCAACAGGTTCCCCACTGTACTTTCACTGCTCAAGATTGAACTTGTATCCCATAAGGTTTCATTGCCGAATGGCAGCCAACCGAGTTGCTGAAATTCCCCGATTCCGCTTACTAAAAATCCCGCAGCAAATATGACAAGCAAAAAAGTGGAGAGATTGAAAAAGCATTCTACATTGATCTTTTTCCCAAGTACATAGATTAAATATCCAGTTACACTTCCTAATATAATCCCTAATACACCGAGTACTATATTTAGGACCGGATTGGTTATTGACGTTAACGGAATCATAAACACGACCATCTCAAGCCCTTCTCGGAACACTGCCAAAAAGGTAAAACCTACAATAGCAAATTTAGATCCTGTTTTGATTGCTGAATCTATCCTTGATTCGAGTTCTTCTTCTAGATTTCCGTTCTTTTTCATCGAGGCTGCCATGTACGTTAGCATACCAAACGCAAGAAAATAGGATATACCTTCAATTTGCAATTCCAGAGGGGTGCCTTCGTAATTATGAACCGTCGAGTAAATTGCAACACCAGCGATGAGTGATGCAACGATGGCTGCAAATACGCCTGTCCAAATATCCCGGATACGATCACGCTGTCCGATTAGAATGAGATAGGTAGCCAAAATCGAACATAGCATCGAAGCTTCAAAAGCTTCACGGAAAAACATTAAAAAGGCTGCCACTTCCTCACCACCTTCTTTTTATGGATTAAAGGAACTCGGCTACAGACTATAATTGGTTATGTTTCGTTATGAAATAGTTGCTGTAGCTTTGGTTTATAGTATGAAAAAAATTCAAAATAGAAACGAACAATCCCCCATTATCAACGGTAAACAAACGTTTGAAATAGCAGGTATTATGTCTGCACTCACTAGAACTCTATAAAACAAGAAAACCTCCTTGATAAACAAGGAGGCTTTTATTCCATTAAATAAAAATCCAAAAACTGAATTAGATCTAAGCTTTTTATTTTCTCTAACGCATGTTATGCCACAAAATGAAGGGAAAGTGACAGAATATTTCTATTTAGACGTGTTATGATGGTATCATGGATGTTTTGTTGAAGAAAGATGTCATTTCGATGGGGGAGGCGTTTTTTCTTTTAAGAACTTCTTAGTGCTAGGTGAATGTTAGAAAAATAGACTCAGGCAAGAGCCTGAGTCCATAAAATTTATTTACCTGCTAGGGCCATTATTCCTTTAAATATGAGTATTAATGAAAAAACAAGAACAGCTACAATCCCAATTAAGGATGTTATTGGTTGTATACTAGCTAAAGGTGAACCGGCTAAAGGAAGGTTAATTAGTGCAAAGCCAGCAAGAATGCAAGCTAAGAACAAGAACACGAATTTATCCATGCTTCTTCCTCCTTTCAATGACAATATATGTATAAGTAGGAGAAATCGTTCATGAAGAGTGAACAATGGATAATTCTAGGGTATCCATTTTTGGATGCCTTTTTGGTGAAGTGATATGTTGAATAAGCAACAAAAAAGGAAGTTGACACAGATCAAATGAAAAAATGAGGAACTGGTATAGAATGATTTGCTGGCTTTAAAGGTTGTTCATAGAGATACGTACAAGAGAGTAAGAGGGGAGGTTAGGAGGAAATGACATTTAAAAACTTTCGTGAGTTGTGACGTGTCACCAGTGACAAGTTTTATGGATTTATTAGATAAAAATGGATTTTTGTGGATTGTGTGATGGGAATGTATTTATAATTGTTTTTGAACTGTTTTAATTTGATATTTCTGTATTGTCCGCAATCGATCATTGCAGCGTATCGGGCAAAAAGCTAGACCGAATCGAAATTTGCTTGAGAAAGAAACGAATTCGAGACAGTAAGGGGGATCGAGGTGAACATTCACGTCTATAGAGATTTATCCAAGGCGAATTGGCAAGAGATGAAAGATGTGTACGAATCCGTTGGATGGACGAAACATTCCAAGGAAATCATTCAACAGGTGTTTGAAGCAAGCAACGTGATTGCGATTGCGGTCTATAACGGACGCATCGTTGGGTTTGGCCGTGCGCTTTCCGATGGGGTGTTTAATGCGGCGATTTACGATGTCGTCGTTCATCGTGATTTCCAAGGTCATGGCATCGGAAAAACGATTATCGAGGATTTGCTTGAGCAGCTTAAGCACGTCTCTTGCGTGCATTTAATTGCCACTACCGGAAAAGAGGAGTTTTATCAAAAAGCAGGGTTGAAAAAACTGAAAACCGCTATGGCGCGATATCGAAATTTTGACTTGGCGCGGGAATATTTGGAGGAGGATAGATAAGATGAACGTAAGGCATGTAACGGTAGACGATGCGGAAGAATTGGCGCATCTTATCTTGCAAGTAGAAAAAGAATCGGATTTTTTGCTGTTTGAGGCAGGGGAACGAACGCTCACTCCAGAGCTGCAGCGAAGCCAAATCGAAGCGATGCAGAATGAGGAAAACTCCACGATACTGGTGGCAGAGGCGGACGGAAAGCTAGTTGGGTATCTAGTGGCAAGAGGAGGGAGCGCGAGACGAAATAAGCATACGGTATATATCGTCATTGGCGTGCTGGCTTCGTATAGAGGAAAAGGAATCGGTACGATGCTGTTTGCTAAATTGGAGCGTTGGGCTCGCACGAAAGGCATTCATCGGTTGGAATTAACGGTAGTCGTCAACAATCAACGCGCGGTATCGTTATATCGCAAAATGGGGTTTGAACAAGAAGGGATCAAACGGCATTCTCTGTTGATAAACGGAAAATATGTTGATGAATATTACATGGCCAAATTGTTGTAATTAGGAGGAAACAAAATGGAACTTGTTCATTTTTTAGAGCAAAGCCATTTTCACGAACAAGCAGAAAAAACATTTTTGGAACAGAAGGAAAAAATTTTGCGTCTGTTGCCGGAAGCGGATATTCAGCACGTTGGAAGCACGGCGATTCCCAATAGCCTCACCAAAGGGGATCTTGATATTCAAGTGCGGGTTCCTGCGGAAATATTTACTGTTGCTGTAGAGAAACTGTCCGCTTTATATGCAATCAATGAGGGAAGCGTGCAAACGGACTATTTCCGCGCATTTCAAGATGATACGACCGATCCGCCATTAGGTGTCCAACTAACCGTTATCGGTTCTGAATTAGACATCTTTTGGAAATTCCGTGAAGTGTTGTTGGCGAATGACACATACAGAGCGGAATATGACGAATTGAAAAAGGCATACGAAGGAAAAAGTATGGAAGCGTACCGGGAAGCGAAACAACGGTTTTTCGCGCGCCTGATGGAAACGCCGGAATTTCAGCGGTTGTAAGGACGATAGGAAAATGGAGCGTTGCTGTGCGAATGAAACTTTTTCCACTTCTCTTTCGTCTACTGCTATTTGGAGAGGAGAGAGAAATTTTGGGGAGATTGTGGTTATTTTTCGTTGTTGCATCGATTGGGATGGCATTGCGTTTTTTGGTTTTAGGAAAATTTGAATGGGGACAGCTGCTTATTGTCTCGGGATTTCTAGCCGGGGTGCTGTTGATTTGGGGAATCGAACGCTGGCAGGCTTGGCGTGATGCACGTTATGAAGCGGCGGAAGACGAAGATGTTTGGCATACGCATATGGCGGAACGATTTTGGACTGGAAAAAAGCACTTGTTTAAGGGAACGAAAAAGATGGGGGAGTTTTGGCGCTTCTTTCCGCTTCCATGGCAACGCATTATCAATAGTATCTTGTCCGACCAAAATCAGTGGTATTTAAATTTGTCTTTTGCATTTGCGGACGGAACTTCGGTACAAATCATAGAGCAGAGGGAAAAACTGTTTCGTGTGAATGATACGTGGCATATCGTGCAAAATGGAGCGGTTGTCGCAGTGGCGCGTACGGATTATTCATGGAAAAATAAGGTGAAGCTGCGCGAGCGCATGATCGTAGAGATACAAGGAAAAGCGCTGTTTTTTCAGTCGCTGGAAATGGTTTCCCGCACGGAAGTCTGGTTAGATGGAAAAATGATCGCCGAAGGGAAACGGTCGCGGTTGTTGCGCTGGCGTTATACGTTTCGGGTGAACGAAAGCTATGAAGAATGGGAACGATTGCTTGTTGCGGTCTATGTGCTATTCAATTACGCGTATCACCAGTAAAAGTGGCGCCTCCCGGCTGTTTGCGGAAGGCGAATTCGTTATTGAACATATTTTCCATAATCCGGCATGGCGATTTGGTCAAACTCGCGCGCTAGCTTCGCTAATCCTTCCCGCAGTTTTTCACCTGATACTGGCGCTCCATGTCCTGTAATAGCCGTTTCTGGCTGCAATGCCGCCAGCTTTCTTACTGATTCGCGGGCGGCGTTCCAGTCGGTCGTATAGTAGCGCGGCGGCCCGCTGATTTCCATTTCTTGTGTGAGCACTTTATACAAGGAATCTTGGCGGACGGTGACAAACGCATCTCCAGCAATTAGCGTACGGTCTCTGTCGCGAAACAGTGATACATGGCCAGGCGTATGAATCCAGCGGAAATCCGGCAAGTGCGGCACCGTGCCATCGCCAGGCAGCGGTTGAACATGACTGCCTAAATCGATCGGTTCATTTGGGAAAAACGCTGACATTTTCGCCACCATTCCGCCTTCCACCGACGGGTCTGGCTCCGGATAGCGCGCTTTTCCGGTTAAATAAGGCATCTCCGCTTCATGAGCATAAACAGGAACGTTCCAATGTTTCACCAGTTCAATAATCGCCCCGACGTGATCAAAGTGGCCGTGCGTTAAGATGATCGCCTGCGGACGGCTGTTGGCGCCAAACCGCTTTTCGGTGACAGCGATGATATCGTCCGCTGTTTTTGGCATTCCGGCATCCATAAGGACAAACTCTTTTTTGTCAGGACTACCTACAAGGCAGATATTGACGATTTGAATCGTATGGCAATATAAATCCGGCAGCACTTCCACGCTCACTCCGCTCGCGACCGACGTGGCGGGGATAAATTTATAATCTTCGCCGTAACGGATTTCTTCCTTTGGCATTTCGTTTGACCTCCTTCCATCAAATGTCAATGATACTATTCCACTTCTTTTCATTCACTATACGGAAAGATGCTTTGATGCAGCAGGTTGCGCTCAGCGAACGGCTGCTTGAAGAGCTTTTTCGATGAATTAGCGGCGATGGCATCCGCTTTTGTTTTGATGTAAAAAAGGTTGAACAAACATAGGTATTGACAAACTATACGTTTCCGTATAGATTAAATAACATATAATAAACTCTGAATGTTCCGCATTCGGTAGACTTTCAAACAGTCCGTTTAGAGCGGAGTGGTTGAAAGTAAGCCGAAGAACTGAATACGTGCATTTGGTAGATCTTCAAAAAGCCTTCATAGGCTCGTTGAAGATAAACCGGCTATGTGCACTCGACGCCATTCGTGTACCCTTTTGATGGAAAAGGGAAAACACGGTGGATAGAGGACGACATAGCCGGTTTTTTTGTTGCGGAAAAGAGAGAGGGGGATTCGGTTGGTTTGGTTCATCTTGTTATTCGCAACGGTTGGAATGGCTCTCATCAGTTCTTTATTGCTTCTAGATCGGCGCATGCCGCTATATTATGTGCAGGTGCATGTGGGCGTGATGGTGTTGCCGATTGCTGCGGCGTTAGCGGGGCTGATTTTCGCTGATCATCATGCCGCGGCCGGATTATGGCGTTCTGATATTCTCGCCTGGTTTATGGCGCTGTTTATTTTGACGCTCGGATGGATGATAGCGCGTTTTTGCCTCCGTTATTTGTATGGCGATCGTGCGTATCGGAAGTATTTTTTCCTGCTTACTTTTACGGTCAGTGCTGCGGCGCTGACTTGGCTGAACAATGATATCCGTTTGCTTATTCTCTTTTGGTGCTTGCCGCTATTGGGGCTTGTGCAGCTGACACGGTTAAAAAAGGAATGGCGTCCGGCACGAACAGCGGCAGCGAGCATGGCTATGGTATTTTCACTAAGCTGGCTTGCCTTGTTTGCTGCTGGTTTGTGGTTATGGAGTGCAACCGGACATTGGCAGCTGTCGCTCGTCTTGTCCTTAGAAAGCATCCGCCATCTCGAATGGTGGGAAAAAACAGGGGTGAATGTGCTGCTTATATTGGCAGCGATCATTCCAGCCGGGCAATGGCCATTTCAGCGCTGGCTGTTAGAGTCGGCGGTTACACCAACCCCGATTTCAGCAGTAATGCATGCTGGTTTGATCAATGCGGGCGGTCTTTTGTTGACAAGGTTTTCTCCATTGTTTAGCGGTGATATATCGCAAATGTTGCTGCTGGTTCTCGCCTCCATTTCGGTGCTTATCGGTACAGGAATTAGTTTTGTTCAAGTCGACTATAAGCGGCAATTAGTTGCCTCTACGATGGCGCAAATGGGATTGATGCTCATTCAATGCGCGTTAGGCGCTTATGCCGCGGCAGTCATTCATTTAGTGTTGCACGGTTTGTTTAAAGCGACGTTGTTTTTACAATCTGGTTCGGTCGTGCCGAATCCGAATAAAAACATCCACCGATCACGAAACTTGTCCAAAACACAGCTATTTGCTGGAGCGGCGGTTGGTCTTGCCGTGGGAGCAATGTTTTGGATTACGTCACCAGAAGAAAACGCAAAATTGTTAAGCGCTCTTATTCTTGGATGGTCGCTTGCGTTTGTCTGGAGGGGGATCGCTGTTTTCGAAAATGGACGAACGATCGGATTAATCGTATTGGTAGGATTAGCCTTAGCATCTGGGGCGGTGCACGTTAGTTTCATGAAGCTATTGCATACGTCGGTGCCGTTATTTGGGACATCTATCATCACAGAAATGGCAGCTTTCTTTATCTTAACCGCTGGCGGATTGGCGAGCATATGGTTTTCCGCACATCGTTCATCAGATTCATTTGCGCGATTGTATATGTGGCTTGTCCATATTGGCGAACCGCGTTCCGAGTCGGTGGAAAGCCATCCGCATTATCTTGCAGATTATTTAAAAAAGGAGAGGATTTAGTGAATGAATACGACAACCGTATCACTCGAACGTCCTAATGTGCATGAGCGACGGAGAAAAAATGTCGCAACAGATATAAATGTAAACGCGCTTGTCAAAAACGCCAGCAAGGCAATTGCCCCTCTTTGGCCGATTGCCACGTTTGTCGCGCGTCATCCGTGGATGGGGCTAGAACATCTTTCGTTTGAGCAAGTCGCGCATCGCTTAAAATTATTGAGAGATATTGACCTTTACCCAAGCATGTCCATGTTTCGCGAGGCTCAACGGAAAGGGGAACTGAATCCGAAGTTTTTGGAAATGCGTCTTCAGCGCTGGCTTGATGAGCAGCCGCTGACGATGCCGCGTGAGGAAGCGGAACGTTTTTGCCGCGCTGCGCTTTTACACGAAGAAATTCCTAACGAACTGTTAATGTCTTCATCATTAAAAAGTTTGGCAGCGAAAATGAAAGACATGCGATTACGATACGACTTCAATTTACTAATCCGACCGTTAAGCCTTCTCCTTGAAGAGCAAGGAGAAGAGAAATGGGCGCATATGCTTGACCATCAAATGATCAAATGGTGCAAATTATTTTTAGATGAATCGCAAGCTTCATGGACAATGCCATATCGAGAAAAAGGATTTTATTACGCATGGCGGAAGCTTGTGATCAACGATCCATCATTACACGAACAGCAGCGCGAGAGAATGCAAAATTTGCCGCATGATGCCGAAGAAGCATTGCGACAAGCGTTGATGTTGCTCGGCATACCGCATGGCGCGATGAAAGACTACTTGGAAGCGCATCTTCTTTCCTTGCCTGGTTGGGCAGGAATGCTGCTGTGGCGTTCGAAGCAGTCCGGCCAAGCGCATTTGCTGCTTATTGATTATTTAGCAATTCGTCTTTCGCTTGAGTGGGCATTGATCGCTCCGTATTTGCCATTTGCGAAACAAAAAGATGACGACGAAACGTTTCTCCTTCCGCTTCTAGCCGCATGGATGCATTGGGGAGGGTTGACGCCAAAAGAGTGGCTGCAATTGCCACAGGCTGAGCAGAAAGCACGTTTATCATTTGCTTATCGTTTCGACAAAATCGTTCGCGGCAAGCTTTGGCTGGAAGCATGGGAAGACACGCAAGAGGCGCAACTAAAGGAGATGATTGCATCCCATTCCCAAAAAAATGAGCCAAAACAAGCAGCCGCGCAGCTTATCTTTTGTATGGATATTCGTTCTGAGCCTTTCCGTCGTCATTTAGAGCAGGCAGGACCATTTGAAACATACGGGTGCGCTGGTTTTTTCGGTCTTCCCATCAAAACGCGCGAACTAGACAGCAGCCATGCACACGCTTCTTGCCCGGTGATTGTAGAGCCGCGGCATGAAGTTCAAGAATTTACATCGGCAGAGAATGTAAAAAAATATCGCGGGCGGCGGAACGCGCTGCTTTCGGTCAGCCACACGTTTAAGAAAATGAAGCAGCATTTGCTTGCTAGTTTGTTGCTTCCGGAGGCAAGCGGACCGTGGCTCGGTTTGCATACGCTTGCCCGAAGTATAGCGCCAAGCGGAGCGGGACGCGTATTTCGCCAGCTTCAAGACAATTGGGCGCAAAAGCCGGAAACAGAACTTTCGCTCAATCAGGAATCTTCTTTAGAAACAACAGACATAACGGATCTTCCAGTAGGTTTTTCTACCGAGGAAAAAGTACGATACGTATATCAACTATTCAAAGGAATGGGGCTTACGAGTCGATTTGCGCCACTTGTTGTTGTCTGTGGCCATGAAAGCACAACAACGAACAATCCTTACGCCTCTTCGCTTGATTGCGGTGCGTGCGGCGGGGCAGCCGGAGGATTCAACGCTCGTGTGTTTGCCGCGCTATGTAACCTGAAAGAGGTGCGGGAAGGTCTTGCAAAGGAAGGTATCGTTATTCCAGAAGACACTGTTTTTGTTGCTGCCGAGCATATGACAACGGTCGATGAACTTTGCTGGCTTTATGTGCCAACGCTTTCGGAAGCGGCTCAAAAAGCGTTTGATATGCTGCAAGGCAAGCTAGAAGAAGTGAGCCGCAATGCGAATAACGAGCGATTGTCGAAGCTGCCGGGCTTAGAGGGCAAGAAGAAAGATCCGCTTGCCGAAGCACATCGCCGTGCGGAAGACTGGAGCGAAATCCGTCCGGAATGGGGGCTTGCCGGCAACACAACGTTGATCATTGGCCGCCGCGAGTTAACAAAGCATTGTAATTTAGAAGGGAGAGTATTTCTCCATAGCTATGACTGGCGCAAAGATCCATCCGGCGAGGCGCTCGCCAACATCATTGCCGGACCGGCGACAGTGGCGCAATGGATTAATTTGCAATATTACGCATCGACTGTCGCCCCGCATTATTACGGAAGCGGAAACAAAACGACGCAAACGGTCACGGCTGGGATCGGCGTCATGCAAGGAAACGCAAGTGATTTGCTCGCCGGGCTTCCGTGGCAGTCGGTCATGGCGTCTGACGAAGAAATATTCCATTCTCCGCTTCGGTTGCTCGTCATTATCGAAGCACCGCAGCAAAATATCGAGCGTTTGTTCGAAGACGATCCTCATTTCCGCAGAAAAGTGAAAAACGGCTGGCTTCGTCTTGTTTCTATCGACCCGGACAGTGGTGAGTGGAAAGCTTGGAGATGATGGATTTGTTGATGGAGGCACTGACTTTGCAAAAAAGTCGGTGCTTTTTTATATAAACAGGTGCGTTTTTCTTATTGAAACAGAAGACAAAGCTTGATTCATAAAAAGACAGCCTAAAAGGAAAATTAACAAAAAAGACATCTTGGGAGGAAATCTATAAAAAGCGGGGAAATGTTTTATTGGTCAATGGGAGGGGCGCTTTCACGGAGAATAGGAGCGCTCGACACAACGTTGTGAAAGTGATATCATGATGTAAAAACTTAAAGGAGGCTGCAAGCTTATGGGCATTCTTAAAAAAGGACTGGCGTTTGGACTCGGATTAGCGTTAGCGAGCAAGGAGCAAGTGGAAAAATTAATTGATGAGTTGGTGAAAAAAGGAGAATTGTCGCTTGAAGAATCGAAGGATATTATTGAACAGTGGAAGCAGCAAACAGACGAAAGAAAAGCAGAATTGCAACGCATCGTGCGCGAACAGATCAAACAAGTGATCGATAAATTGGATTTGGTGACAAAGGACGAACTGCAACAATTAGAACAACGAATCCGCCGCTTAGAAGAATTAGAAGAAAAAGAAGATTAGTAATCGAACAGGGGTCCCACGGGGGCCCATGTCCATTAAGGGGGCTGGACGGATTGATTGGAAAAAGAATGCGCCATATAAGCCGTTATCGCGATATTGCTGTTGCATTGCTCCGCCATGGCTTTGAAATGGTGGTTGAGGAAATCGGCTTTTCCCAGTTTCTTTCCCTTCCGCAACGGCTGCGTGTAGGCAAAAAGAAGGATGAAAAAACGATTGGCGAGCGCATCCGCCTTGTGCTCGAGGAACTAGGCCCGACCTTCGTGAAATTAGGTCAGCTGGCTAGCACGCGCCCCGATTTAATTCCAGAACACATTATTCGTGAACTGGAAAAATTGCAAGATCAAGTCCCGCCTTTTTCGTTTGCCGATGTTCGCCGCATTATCAAGGAGGAGCTGGGGGAAGAGCTGGACCATATTTTTCGTTCTTTTGAGGAAACTCCGCTTGCCGCCGCCTCGATCGGGCAAGTTCATCGGGCGGTCCTTCATTCCGGTGAAAGGGTAGCGGTGAAAATTCAGCGGCCGCATATCGCATCGACTATAGAAACAGATTTGGAAATTCTTCAAGATTTAACCGCTCTCGCGGAACGCCGCTTGGAGTGGGCGGTGCAATATCAGATACGCGATATATTGGACGAGCTATCAAAATCGCTTCGCCTAGAGCTCGATTACACCGTAGAGGCGCGCAATGCCGAGAAATTTTCCAAACAATTTCAAAGCGATCCAACTATTTATGTGCCAAAAGTGTTTTGGGACTATTCAACAAAAAAAGTATTGACGATGGAATATGTAGAAGGCATCAAATTAGGGGAACTGGAGCGGCTGAAACAACACGGCTATAACTTAAAAATTCTAGCGGAGCGGCTGGCGAAGGGAATGTTTCAGCAAATTTTTATGGAAGGCTTTTTTCATGGAGATCCCCATCCGGGAAATGTGTTAGCTTTGTCGGGAGACGTGATTGCGTTCATTGATTTCGGCATGGTAGGGAGAATCACTCCAGAAATGAAATATCATTTATCTTCCTTAATTATCGCTTTGATGCGCCAAAGCACCGATGGAGTCATGAAAACGATCGGAGATATGGGCTTGGTGCCGGATGAGGTAAATGTAAGCCAGTTGCGTGAAGATATCGAGCAATTGAGAGAAAAATATTATCATATTCCGTTGAGCAAAGTCAGTCTCGGCGAGGCAGTTCAGGATTTGCTTCATGTTGCATTCCGCCACTCGATCCGCATCCCAAGCGATTTAACGTTGTTAGGGAAGGCGCTGCTGACGGTGGAAGGGATCGTGGAAAAATTGGATCCCGACTTTAGTATTATCGACTTTGCCGAACCGTTTGGCCGCCAGCTGCTAAAGGAGCGGATGCGGCCGAAAAACGTAGCGGAAATGGCATGGAAACGCTTTTCCGATTATGGGGAACTGCTTGTGGATTTGCCGAAAAATATAAAAGAATTAACGAGACTGATGAATCAAGGGAAAGTACGCCTGGAGATCGGCATCCCTGACCTGGATTTTCTATTGAGAAAATTAGACCAAATCAGTAACCGTTTATCGTTTAGCATTGTTTTGCTTTCCTTCAGCATCATTATGGTTGGCATTATTATCGGCTCGTCGATGGGAAGACAATCGACATTATTGTGGAAAATTCCGGCGATCGAGATTGGCTTTTGCGTTGCTACCTTAATGTTTTGCTGGCTTTTATATTCGATTTTTAGATCGGGAAGATTTTAAATGGAACTACCCCCACTTACCGACTAACGCCGGTGAAAGCGGGTGATTCTTAAATATTTCGATTGAAGTGTGCGAAATTAAAATGAGTGGTGGAAAATGAGTGACGGAGGAGAAGTGTTTTTCGTTGTAATCTTTGGAGTAGTTGTTCTGTAAGTACAAGTACAATGGTGGATAATGTAGAGGAAAGAGAAAATATAAACAATACATATTATCTTCAGTTAAAAATATAAAAAGAAGAAAAAAGACGGGGACGACCTCCTCTTGGACATTCCAATAGTTGTGGTCGCCCCGATCCCCTAAGACCTTTCCATCTTAAACTTCATCCGTGTTTATTTTAGTTTTATTTTTCTCGACTAAATCATTCTCTCCGCCATTTTTCGCGATCTGTCCTTCTTGGTTTGCGTTTTGTCCACCTTCTTTAGCAATCTGTCCGCCCTGGTTTGCGTTCGGCCCTTTTCCATTGATCTGTCCGCCGGTTTCTGCTGCTTGTTTAGTACCAGCTTTACCGCCTTGGTTTGCAAGATTATTGTTGTTATAAATATTGATATAAATGGTAAGACCATCTTTGTCGTGTTTAACAGAGACACTTTCTCTTAATTCTTCCTGATCATCATGGTAATTTTCTTTATCATGTTTCCCCATAAGAATATTTCCTCCTTTTTTCTTCTGGTACCAGTACTATATGTTTCGCTTTCAAATGTGATTATGTACTTGCCCCTTATCAATCATCTATTTATTTTACGAATTTCGCCGTAATTTTGTAACACATTTGTCAAACTGTCAAAGAATTTATGATCGTTTCTTTGTTATAGTATTAGTAAGTTTCTCGTTCATAGAGCTGTTTTTGTCACTTCAGAAAGTGGCCAGTTTTTTGTACAGTTTTTATGTTACTCATGTTAATAATGTTTAATTTTGTGAATTTATGAACATCATATCACCTCAGATCATGCTCTAATGAATTCTTAAGGGAGGAATGCGATCGAGTAAGTGCTAGTTATGTGAAGTTTTGAACATATAGTTAGTTATGTGAAATTATGAACATGACATCGCCTCAGGCCAATTCTGAGGAAATACTTAACTTAAAGGAGGAACTACGATGGATCCAGTAATGTTGGCAAGGATACAATTTGCCTTGACTACCATCTACCATTTCTTCTTTGTGCCGCTTACCATTGGCCTAGCATTTATTGTCGCTTTGATGCAGACATTATATGTAGTGAAGAAAAATGAAATTTATAAAAAAATGGCGAAATTCTGGGGGCATTTGTTCCTGATTAACTTTGCGGTAGGGGTTGTAACAGGAATTATTCAGGAATTCCAATTTGGGATGAACTGGTCGGATTATTCTAGATTTGTCGGTGACGTCTTCGGGGCGCCATTGGCCATTGAAGCATTGCTTGCCTTCTTTATGGAATCTACCTTTATTGGCCTTTGGATTTTTGGCTGGGATCGTTTGCCTAAAAAAGTACACCTGGCAAGCATTTGGCTTGTATCTATTGGGTCTATGCTTTCCGGTTTTTGGATTTTAACAGCTAACTCCTTCATGCAAGTGCCTGTTGGTTATGAAATTAGAAATGGCAGGGCAGAAATGGTTGACTTTCTTGCGCTTATAACGAATGGACAATTGTGGGTGGAGTTTCCGCATGTCATCACAGGTGCATTGTGTACCGGAGCGTTCTTCGTTGCTGGCGTAAGTGCCTATAATCTATTAAAAAAGAAACATATTGAATTTTACAAAAAATCCATGAATATCGCCTTAATTATTGGTTTAGTCGGCAGTTTGGGTACTGCCTTCAGCGGACATGCACAAGCACAATATCTTGTGAAAACACAGCCGATGAAGATGGCAGCTGCAGAGGGCATTTGGGAAGATACGCCTGATCCTGCACCATGGTCAGTATTTGCTTGGATTGATACAAAGAATCAAAAAAATAAGTTTGAACTAAATATTCCTTATGCATTAAGCTATTTATCTTATTCTAAATTTGAAGGCAGTTTAAAAGGAATGAAAACTCTCCAAGCTGAATATGCGAAAAAATACGATCCAATCGTTGGCGAAGGTACGAATTATATCCCTCCAGTCAAAACGACGTATTGGAGCTTCCGTTTAATGGTTGGCTTTGGCACGGCGATGATATTATTATCAATGATTGGTCTGTATCTGTGGAAAAAGGGACGCCTTCTGCAAAGCAGTAGGTTCTTGAAAATCCTTGTTCCGGCTATCTCGTTTCCGTTTTTGGCAAACACTTTCGGATGGATCATGACCGAAGTGGGTCGTCAGCCATGGACAGTATTTGGATTGATGACGACAGCTGACGCTGTATCACCAAATGTTTCTGCAGGGACCGTTTTATTTTCCATCATTATGTACACACTGATATTCACGATTCTTGCAGGTGTGATGGTTTATTTGATGGTTCGCGAAATTAAACGAGGACCGATAGAACATCAAGATGCAAATTCAACGGCATCCATAGATCCATTCAGTAAGGCAGGTGTTTAAGATGGAATTGAGTGAAATTTGGTTTATCTTAATCTCTGTACTCTTTATCGGCTTTTTCTTTCTTGAAGGTTTTGATTTTGGCGTAGGAATGTCGACTCGGTTTCTAGCCCGTAATCAAAAAGAGAGGACCGTAATGGTGAATGCAATCGGTCCTTTCTGGGACGCGAATGAAGTATGGCTAATAACTGGAGCGGGCGCCATTTTTGCCGCATTTCCGCACTGGTATGCAACGATGTTCAGCGGCTATTACTTACTGATGCTGGCAGTCTTGCTGAGCCTAATTGGACGCGGCGTTGCTTTTGAATATCGCCGCAAAGTTGAAGATGCGCGCTGGACGAATGTTTGGGACTGGGTGATCTTTTTCGGAAGCATGCTGCCCCCGTTCCTTCTAGGCGTTCTGTTTACAAGCATGCTTAAAGGTGTGCCGATCCATAAAGATATGAATATGGAAGCCGGGTTCTCGGATATTATTAATATCTATTCCATTTGGGGCGGCTTTACGATTACATTGCTGTGCTTATTGCATGGTTTGACTTTCCTATCTTTAAAAACAGAAGGAGAGATCAGACAGCGGTCGGCTGCATTGGCTAAAAAATCGGTGTTGGCCGTATTTGGATCACTTGTCATCTTTGTAGGACTTTCTTGGTCTATGACAGATATTTTTGAGGTTCGCCCTATCCTTGAGCTTATTATTGCCGTATTAATTGTGCTTGCTGTTGGATTATCATACTTTTTCATTTCCAATAAACGCGAAGGAATGGCATTCACCATGACAGGGCTTGGGATCGTGTTAACGGTATCATCGATTTTCATTGGACTGTTCCCAAGGGTGATGGTCAGTTCCTTGAACAAAGCTTTTAATTTAACAGTCTACAACGCATCCAGCGGGGCATATTCCCTGAAAATAATGACAATTGTAGCCGTAACTATTTTACCGTTTGTTTTAGGATATACTATTTATAGCTATTACGTATTCCGCAAAAGAGTATCTGACAAGGAGCATTTAACGTACTGATGGATAAGGCGTTGTTCTCTTACAAAGGAATCAAGCCGGTTTTAGCTGGTCTGGCGGTATTAACGGCTGTTCAAGGTGCTATCATTATTATTCAGTCTTATTTTTTGGCAGACGCAATCTCCTCCCTTTTCGGGGGAGATTCGTTTGCCAATGTCTTTATAAAGTTGATTATTTTCTTTCTTGCGTTAGTTGTCCGCCAACTGCTTACCGTTTGGAAAAGAAATATAGCCTACCATTTTGCTGCCAGAACGAGTAAAGAGTTCCGGGAATCATTGCTGCAAAAACTTTTTCAACTTGGCCCTCGTTTTGTAAAAGAAGAAGGCTCCGGACAGACAGTCACCTTGGTTATGGAAGGGATTATGAAATTCCGACGATATTTGGAGCTTATTCTTCCGAAACTAATGAATTCGGCAATGATCCCTGCCATGATCTGCATCTTTATCTTTTTTATAAATATCCGCTCTGCTGTCATTTTAGCCCTAGCCGTTCCGATACTTATTGCCTTTATGATTTTGCTTGGATTGGCGGCAAAAAGAAAGGCCGATCGCCAATATGCATCCTATCAAATGCTGTCCAATCATTTTGTCGATTCTTTGAGAGGATTGGAAACACTCAAATATTTAGGATTAAGCCGGCAGCACATCAACCAAATTATCTTAGTCAGCGAAAGATATCGACGGGCTACAATGGGAACTTTGCGAATTGCCTTTTTATCTTCGTTCGCATTGGATTTTTTTACAATGCTTTCTATAGCGACCGTCGCCGTTTTTCTTGGAATAGATTTAATCAACGGGAAGATGGAGCTGCATCCAGCATTGACTATTCTGATCCTGGCGCCGGAGTATTTCCTGCCAATCAGGGAGGTGGGGGCCGATTACCATGCGACGCTTGACGGCAAAGAAGCAGGCAAAAAGATTCAGGAAATCCTCGATAAAGAATCATTGCAGCAAAAACAGGATCCAATCCCTCTTTGGAAATCAACAAGTACATTTTCGGTTAAAGGAGTAAGTGTACATTTTCCTGAGAGCGGTCGTCCAGCTTTGCAAGATATCCAATTTTCTGTTTCAGGCTCAAAAAAAATTGGAATTATTGGAGCCAGCGGTGCAGGAAAGTCTACATTGATTGATATTTTAAGCGGATTTTTAACACCAACATCAGGTGAATTTCAGATAAACGGCAAGAAGCTAACGACTTTATCTCAGTTGAATTGGCAAAGTCAAATAACGTATATTCCCCAACACCCTTATATATTTCACGATACCATTTTAAACAATATTCGTTTTTATCATCCAGAGGCAACTGCAAAAGAAATAGAGAAGGCCGCAGAGAGAGCGGGCCTTACTGAAGTGATTCGATCGCTTCCACAGGGACTTGAGACAATCATAGGGGAAGGCGGCCGAAGCCTAAGCGGCGGACAAGAACAACGGATCGTCCTCGCGCGTGCATTCTTAAGCAACCGTCCTATCATCATGCTTGATGAGCCAACTGCCCATCTTGATATTGAAACAGAATACGAATTAAAAGAGACGATGTTGCAATTGTTTAAAGGCAAACTCGTATTTTTTGCCACCCATCGCTTGCATTGGATGCTGGATATGGATTTAATCATTGTTCTTGATCAAGGCAAAATAGTCGAAATCGGAACACACGAACAGTTAATAAGGAAGAATTCTACTTATTATCAGCTTGTTAAAACACAGATGGAGGGCATCTAATGGAGAATTGGATCTTCCCGTATTTGCGTCAATATCGCGGCTTGTTTGCGTTGGCTATTCTTCTTGGTTCGCTTACCATTCTCTTTGGCGGAGCATTGATGTTTACTTCGGGTTATTTAATTTCTAAAGCGGCGACACAACCTGAATCCATTTTAATGGTTTATGTGCCGATTGTCGGTGTCCGTGCATTCGGAATTGGCCGGGCTGTGCTTAGCTATGTGGAGAGACTGACGGGACACCAATTCATTTTGAAAATACTTTCCGAAATGCGCGTCCGCTTATATAAAATCATTGAGCCGCAGGCATTGTTTTTTCGTTCCCGCCTACGCACGGGCGACGTTCTTGGTGCACTCGCCGATGATATTGAACATTTGCAGGATTTTTACTTAAAAATACTGTTTCCTTCGATTGTTTCATTAGTCATTTACACAGTGGTTATTATTTGTGCAGGACTTTTTTCGATTCCATTTGCGATTCTCCTGGCTGT
Organism: Parageobacillus sp. G301; assembly: GCF_030268025.1. Classification (NCBI taxonomy): domain Bacteria; kingdom Bacillati; phylum Bacillota; class Bacilli; order Caryophanales; family Anoxybacillaceae; genus Parageobacillus; species Parageobacillus sp. G301. Next base: position 529,803 of record NZ_BSDB01000001.1, on the reverse strand, counting down.
ATTCATAGGGTTGTTGATTTTTGTCGGTCCAATTATTTCATACATTTATATGAAAACAAAAAATGAACAATGGAAAAGGGGAAGACACCAACTTTATCAACAGTTCACCGATACGATTTTCGGCATCAGCGACTGGATATTCAGCGGGAAATACGAGACTTATATTCGGCAATACGAAACACAAGAACAAAAACTGCTTGAACTTGAAACGAAGAAACGTTCGTTTGTGAATTGGCGGGATGTTCTGAATCAGATTGTGCTTGGCGCCATTGTCGTTACAGCCATCTATTGGGCCAATGAGCAAACGCTAAGTGGAGAATTCTCGCCCACAATGATTGCCGCTTGCGGTCTTGCAGCACTGTCTTTAGTAGAATCATTTTTACCGATTGCGGGGGCTGTTAGTGAAACATCATCCTATCAAGATTCATTAAAGCGTCTTGAAGCCATTCAAGCACAGTCCTCTCAAACTAAGATAGAAGCAGATGGATGGAAAGAGTTGTTGGACTTATCTCAAGCAACGATTGAAATAAACCATTTATCATTTGGATATACTTCTGAAACACCGCTGCTGGACGATTTTAGTTTAAAAATAGGGCAGGGGGAGAAGATTGCCATTATCGGGCGAAGCGGATCCGGAAAATCAACGTTGTTGAAACTAATTCAAGGAGCGCTTGTACCGACTCATGGGGAAGTGCTCATAAATGGAATGAATGCACATGAGTTGGGTTCAACTGTTCCAAAATTAATGGCTGTTCTTAACCAAAAGCCTTATTTATTCAATACATCCGTCATGAACAATATCCGCCTTGGCAACCCGGAAGCAACGGATGAAGAAGTATATGAAGCAGCCAAGATGGTTCAATTGCATGAGATGATTATGCAATTGCCTAAAGGATATGAGACGAACATGCATGAAACAGGTTCCCGCTTTTCTGGCGGTGAACGGCAAAGAATAGCACTAGCACGGATATTATTGCAAAATACCCCGATAGTCATTATGGATGAACCGACAGTTGGGCTTGATCCAATCACAGAAGCGAACCTATTGGCTACCATTTTCGATACACTGAAGGGAAAAACGATCATTTGGGTAACGCACCATTTGATGGGCGTGGAGAAAATGAATCGCATCATTTTCCTTGAAAAAGGAAAAATCACCATGGATGGCAGCCATCAACAACTGCTAAAAAATGAGGAAAGATATCGACGATTATATGCGCTGGATCGTCCGTTATACAGGAGTTAGTGGGAAGGGAATAGGTGGCTATGATTCACAGCCTCCAACTAGAGTAAAAAGAAGGGATTAACACCTCATTGCTTCTGTTCACGCTTAGCAATACTGCGAACAGATAGAGGGTAAAGATGCTAGATCGGCAACAATTATTATCCAAAAAATCAGAAGAAATGTGTATGGAGTACTCTTCAGCAACTTATAGAAGGAAAACTCATTTACTTATTTTCTCCTCCCAAATAAAAGGGTGTTTTCTCGGCGAGAAAACACCCTTTTCGCGTTGCTTTCTATCAATAGCTACAAAATTTATTGTGCAAAAACTTTGGAGATTATGGGTTTCATTTTATTTCCACTAAACCCGTTAAAACCTAGAGGAAGCCCCATCATTTTTTAACAGTCTGTTATGTAGTTTAGAAAAGATGAGCAATGCAACAATAGATCCGATCAAGCAGCATAACATGTCCCATTGTGTATCCCAAATATCTCCCTGGATTCCTAAAAAGTCTTTTGACGCTTCTCGACCCTTTGATATTTTAGAAACTAATCATTTTTCTTCTTCTTTTTGACCACCCATTTGAATTCCCAATTGTAATAATTTATCTTTGCAGTAGTTTCAGATGTGGCATGTCAGTCATTTATTTATCCGCATGGGATTAGGATGATAAATTCTTCACATAAAAAGGAATGTCAGCAAAAGGGTTGTGAAATAGAGTTAGGTTGTCTAACAACTTCACGTTTACTTTATTTTTTCTATTGAATATTCTCATCGTTATATTTTGAATCGATACCTTGGATCATCTCTAAGTTGTTCTTGTTTTCCCGCAGTCGTTAAACTACTAAAATAACTCTGCTAACTTGATGAAGTCAAAGATTCTGGATTAAATGCTGAATAAACATTACTTTCACACTGTTTTAAAACAGTTGACAATTCTGAATATTTATTACTATAATAATATTTGCAAAGATCACCTCAGATTCTTGCCTCATTGTTAATGAATGTATCCCTTCAACAAGTTTTGAGCAATCTTTATCACCAAAACAGCGAAGCTACAAAATTTGACATCAGAAAGGGGGTTAATATTTTATTTAAAACCGAATATATCTTGCATTAAGGCTACTATCGCTAATACACATATTCAATTTACTTCTATCTATCGATATAAACGCTTTCTTTATTAGAAAACAAAGGATCATAGTTCAGTTTGAAACCTTCATGCGCGGGTTGATTCAAGTGATATGAAATATGAAAGCGCATTCTTTTGTAACTAAGAGAATACGCGCGGTGATCAGTTTAGCTGTGTTCGGGTCAGAACCATTTACAAATCTATATGCCACGACTGCTCGTGACTTAAGTCATTGGCGACGAAGTGGAAAGCGATTTTGAGCCGAGCCGACAGGACGCTAAACACCAGTGGGATGTTTGTCCAGGAAAGCTTGGAGGAACAATAGTAAGCGTTTGCACGTAGGTGCAGAAAAAACTCTAGTACGCCAGAAACTGCCGGTTTTAGTCGTGTGGAGATTCAAGTGATAGTTCAAACATTGAAACGAAATTCTTAGTCAGACGAGAGATGGTGAGAGGGAATCCAACAATTAGAGAAAGCGCGAGATGCGTTCATCCAAAGAAGACTTGTTCACAATGCTCTCGTCATTTAGACAAAAGGGGGTTTCTAAATGTTTCCCAATGCATTCAAATACGAAGCACCGACATCTGTCGACGAAGCGATCCGCCTAATGGATGAGTATGGCTATGACGGCAAAGTATTGGCGGGCGGCCAAAGTTTAATACCAATGATGAAATTACGGGTCGCGGCTCCCGCTGTAATTATTGATATTAATAATCTCAACGAGCTTAAAGGATGGAGCAAGGTTAACGGAAAATTGCGGATCGGTGCGGTGACACGTCAAGCCGAATTGGAGCATGCGACAGAACTCCGTGAACAATTTCCGATTCTGTCTCGCACTGCCCACTGGGTTGCAGATCCATTGGTTCGCAACCTCGGGACGGTTGTTGGTTCGCTCGTTCACGCAGACCCTGCCTCAGATTGGGGGACAGCGATGATTGCTGTAAATGCGGTGGTAGAAGCTCGGGGACCGAAGGGAGAACGGTTGATTCCTATTGACGAGTTTTTTGTGGATACATTTGCCTCATCACTGGACGAAAATGAACTTGCCGTTGCGGTGCACCTCCCGATTCCAACTAAACCTGTGGCCGCTCGCTATATGAAGCTTAAACGTAAAGCTGGCGATTTCGCAATTGCAGGGCTGGCTGTGCAGGTCGCACTTGATAGTGACGGTCGCGTGTCTGAGGCAGGCATCGGCATATGCAATTGCGGGCCGATCCCTTTGCGAGCTGTTAAGGCAGAGGAGGCTCTCATCGGAGAACGTTTGACAGCGAAGACGATTGAGAACATATCAAAACTTGTGCCGGAAGATGCTGATCCAGTTAGTGATCTACGGGGCAGCGCAGACTATAAGAAGGATCTTTTACGTGTGTTTGCTGCACGAGCACTCCGCGAAATTGCGGAAGAGTTGCAAGGAAAGGTGGAGGTCCAATGAAGATCCGTGTCAAGGTCAATGGGCAACTATATGAATCAGATGTTGAGCCACGTACGCTGTTGGCTTATTACCTGCGTGATGAACTAAAACTAACGGGCACGCATATCGGTTGTGATACAACCAGCTGTGGCGCTTGCACAGTGTTGTTGGACGGGAAAGCCGTCAAGTCGTGCACCGTATTTGCTGTGCAAGCAGATGGGCGTGAAGTGTTGACGGTCGAAGGATTGGAAAAAGACGGCGAAATGCATCCGTTGCAGAAAGCATTTTGGGAGGAGCATGCGCTGCAGTGCGGCTACTGTACACCAGGCATGCTAATGGCTTCCTACGCACTGCTTCAGGAAAATCCAGCGCCGACTGAGGAGCAAATTCGCGAGGGACTTTCCGGCAATATTTGTCGCTGTACAGGATACGTGAATATCGTGAAGGCTGTCAAGTCCGCTGCCCGCAAGATGGCGACTCAAGAATCATTAGAGGAGGTGGCCACAAGTGGCACTTCAACAGACTGAGTTGCGCCCAATGGGCAAATCGATTGCCCGCAAAGAGGATCCGCGGTTTCTTCGCGGGAAAGGTCGCTACGTGGATGATGTGATTCTTCCGAATATGCTTTATATGGCAATTTTACGCAGTCCGTACGCACATGCCCGCATTCGTCGGATCGATACATCAGCTGCATTGGCCGCGCCCGGCGTCAAATTGGTGCTCACAGGTGAGGATCTGGCCAAAATGAACCTTGCATGGATGCCGACTTTGAATGGCGACCAACAGATGGTGCTGGCTGTAGACAAGGTTCTGTTTCAGTACCAAGAAGTCGCCGCCGTCGTTGCTGAGACGCGCGCCCAAGCGGAAGACGCTCTGCAGCTGATCGAAGTCGATTACGAGCCATTGCCGGTCGTGGTGGATCCGTTCAAGGCGCTTGAGCCGGATGCTCCTATTCTTCGTGAAGATCGGGAGAAAAAGTCGAACCACATCTGGCACTGGGAGTCGGGAGATCGAGAAGAAACAGAGAACGTCTTTCGTGATGCACCGGTTGTCGTCAAGCAAGATGTGCGCTTCCAGCGTGTCCATCCTTCGCCGCTTGAGCCGTGTGGGTGTGTTGCAGATTACAATACAGCGACAGGTCGGTTGACGTTTTATGTTACTTCCCAAGCTCCTCATGTCCATCGAACTGTAATCGCGATGTTAAGCGGTATTCCTGAACATCAGATTCGAGTTATTTCGCCTGATGTTGGCGGAGGTTTTGGGAACAAAGTAGGTGTCTATCCGGGATATGTCGTTGCGGTTGCTGCTTCGCTGAAGTTGGGTGTGCCTGTTAAATGGATTGAAACACGAACAGAAAATATCGCAAGCACTTCATTCGCACGCGACTTCCACATGACATGCGAGATTGCTGCGCGCGAGGATGGCAAAGTGCTGGGATTGCGGGTCAAAACCATCGCCGACCATGGTGCCTTTGACGCGGCAGCTAATCCGTCTAAATTTCCGGCTGGTCTGTTTAACATTGTGACAGGTTCGTATGATTTCAAGGCCGCGTTCGTCGAAGTGGATGCCGTTTATACCAACAAGGCTCCTGGAGGTGTGGCGTACCGCTGTTCCTTCCGTGTCACAGAAGCATCATACCTAATTGAACGGACAATGGACGTATTGGCGCAAAGGTTGAAGATCGATCCGGCCGAACTGCGCTTCCGTAATTTCATTCGCAAGGACCAGTTCCCATACAAATCTCCGACCGGATGGGTGTATGACAGCGGAGACTACGAAAAAACGTTGAAACTTGCCTTAGAACGGATTGGGTATGAGGAATTGCGCAAAGAACAGGCAGAAAAACGAGCACGTGGCGAATTCATGGGTATTGGCATCTCCACTTTTACGGAAATTGTTGGTGGAGGACCAAAAAATACATTCGATATTCTCGGAATCAAGATGTTCGACAGCGCGGAGATCCGCATCCATCCAACTGGCAAGGTGATTGCACGGCTCGGTGTGCGGCACCAAGGCCAAGGTCATGAGACGACATTCGCCCAAATCATCGCGGAAGAGCTCGGATTGAGTGCGGATGATGTGTTGATTGAGGAAGGAGATACTGATACTGCCCCTTATGGATTAGGAACGTACGCAAGCCGCTCTACGCCGACGGCAGGTGCTGCTGCAGCACTCTGCGCGCGCAGAATTCGCGAAAAGGCTCGCAAAATCGCCGCTCATCTTCTAGAAGTCGGTGAAGATGACGTTGTATGGGACGGCACCGCCTTTTCCGCAAAAGGTTTGCCAGGAAAATCGGTGACGATGAAAGATGTGGCTTTTGCTGCCTATACGGATGTGCCTGATGGCGTGGAGCCTGGTTTGGAAGCGACTTACTACTATGATCCTCCGAACCTCACTTTCCCTCACGGGGCCTACATTGCGGTGGTCGATATCGACAAGGGAACGGGAGCTGTCAAAGTGCGACGGTTCTTGGCTGTTGACGATTGCGGCAACGTGATCAACCCAATGATCGTTGAGGGACAGGTGCACGGAGGACTAACGGAAGGGTTTGCTATTGCGTTCATGCAAGATATCCCGTACGATTCGAACGGCAACTGTCTGGCGCCAAACTGGATGGACTATTTAGTCCCGACAGCTCTTGACACGCCACATTGGGAAACAGATCGGACGGTGACACCGTCTCCGCATCATCCGATTGGCGCGAAAGGCGTCGGAGAGTCGCCGAATGTCGGTTCTCCAGCCGCGTTTGTCAATGCGGTGGTGGATGCTCTGTCACCACTTGGCGTAGAGCATATTGACATGCCGCTTTATCCATGGAAGATATGGAAAATTTTAAGAGAACACGGTATTAACGAATGATTCAGTACCTAGCATGCTAAGATTAACATCGATTAAGGAGGGGAAAGCCCGGTGGCGTCAACGCCGCCGGGGCATACAAAATGGATTTTGTTTGGGAAACAGCAAAGGACATGGATGAACGAGCTGAACCGTATGTCATGGTGACAGTTGTTCGCCGTGTTCGGCCAAGTTCGGCGGCAGTTGGCGATAAGGCGATTGTGACGGCGGATGGAAAAATGATAGGTTTTGTAGGTGGGCATTGTACGCGGGAGTTGGTTATCAATCAAGCGCAAGAGTGTCTTAGAACTGGAGAAAAAAGACTTTTGCTTGTAACCCCGCAGCCACCGGCCCATGTGGAGGAAGGAGTCACAGTACTTTCAATGACTTGTGCATCTGAAGGAACAGTTGAACTTTTTTTAGAACCGAAACATGTTGATCCTTTGTTGATCATTGTAGGGGATTCCCCGATTGCGCATGCTCTTGAAGAAATGGCGCCCCGATTCGCTTTTGTGCCACACCGGATCGCATTGGAAAAAGCGGAGGATAGCAGTTCGGGAGAACCGTTGGAGACATTACGCAGTCAACTTGCTGCTTTCAACAATAAAACGGCTTATGGTGTCGTGGCTACGATGGGTTTGTATGATAGTGAAGGCCTGTTGGCACTTGTCCATTGTAAGTTGCGGTATTTAGGGCTGGTCGCCAGTCCGAAGCGTTGGGCGACTGTAAGTGACGGATTGGAAGCGGCTGGGGCCCAAAAAGAATTTATTGACTTTATCACTGCTCCTGCGGGGTTAGACATTGGTGCTGTAGGAGCACAAGAGATTGCCCTTAGCATCCTTGCTCAAATCGTGGAACGCCGTCGCCGAGATTTCAATGTGCAGTGGGAAGGACAACCAGAAAAGGGAATTTCGAAGTCCGAAGCACTATCTGCAAACGGCGATCATGCCACAGTATCTCAAATAGTGGTGGATCCGGTTTGTGGCATGACTGTAGACTTGGAGAAAACCCAATTCCGTTTGGAACTCGATGGCACTATCTATGGTTTCTGCTGCTCTGGCTGTCGAGACCGCTTTGCCAAAGATCCGAAAGCATTTCTTAGTCACACATGACAAGATAACACATTCCGATGGGGCACTGAACTGAAATGAAACTTTTGCTCTTCTCAGCCTGATCAGCTGCTGACTGAGGAATGATGTACTAAATTTATAATAGAGGAGGAACATTACATGTTAAAATATGGAGGAGAATATACGATTAAGTTACCAAGGGAGGAAGTATGGAAGTTTATTACAGATCCAAATAAAGTAGTGCCTTGTATTCCTGACTTGATTGAATCTAGCATAGAGGGCGATAATCGTTTTCAAGCTATTGTAAAGGTTGGAGTAGGACCTGTTCGTGGCAAGTTCAAACTCGACTGCGAATTGTCACCTATTGAACAGGGAACTGCAATGGCTATGCCGATCAAAGGTGGAGGAATGGGAAGCGGAGTCGAGATGAATGCGCAAGTAAAACTTAGCGACACTGACGATGGCACCCTTTTGAAATGGGAGTGTGAGGGAGCCATCAGCGGGCCGATCGCGAGCCTTGGTGGCCGTTTGATTGATAACCAGGCAAAGAAAATCATACAGCAAGTATTTGAGAATCTTGAGAAGGCATTCGCTTCTGTGTAGAAGGGAAGATTGACTGAATGAACGAACAAGTACGCAGGCTACAAGAGGAATTGCATCGTTCTCACTATGTAGCAGAAGAAGGGCTAGCAACGGTAGTGCACTTGGCACAGCGGCTAGCCCGTCCGCTGCTTTTAGAAGGTCCTGCGGGTGTAGGAAAGACGGCATTGGCGAAAGCGCTCGCTGCTGTTCGTTCCGTAAACCTCGTCCGCTTGCAGTGCTATGAAGGATTGGATGCGAGTCAGGCTCTGTACGACTGGGACTATCCAAAACAGCTGCTGACTGCACGCACGGCCTTTACCGATGGTGCCGTAAAACAAGAGGCGCTTTACAGTGAGTCTTTTCTCATTGAACGGCCGCTTTTACGTGCACTACGAGAGAGACCGGCACCAGTACTACTGATTGACGAAGTAGATCGCGCCGACGAGGAATTTGAGGCATTACTGTTGGAATTTCTGTCGGAATTCCAAATTACTATTCCTGAGATGGGAACCTTTCGCGCCTCAGAACCACCTATAGTTATTTTAACGTCTAATCGCACGCGTGACTTGTCAGACGCCTTGCGCCGTCGTTGTCTGTACTTTTGGGTCGATTATCCGACATTTGAACAGGAGGCGGCTATCATCTCACTGCATGTGCCGCAGATCGCGCCTAATCTCGTGAAGCAAATTGTGTTTAGCGTGCGGCGGCTGCGCAAGTTGTCGCTACTCAAGCCGCCTGGATTGGCAGAATCGATTGACTTTGCACAGGCGCTGACGGAATTGGGAGCACAGGAGCTGAACGAAGAAGTGATTAGACATACCCTTGGGTGTCTGCTGAAGACGCAAGAAGACATCGACTTGATAAAGGAGAGGGGATTCGATCTGCTATGGAACACATGACGGCTGGTGAGATAGGCCGCTTGACAGGCAGCATTGTGAGGCAGGTGGCAGATTTTGCGCCTTGGCTGCGAAAACGCGGATTTCGCGCAGGAGTTCCCGAAACATTGACAGCACTTGCTGCCTTGGCTGAATTGAACCTTGCTTCCATTGATGAGGTTTGTAGCGCCTTTCGCTCCATCTATGCACGGACACCGGCAGAATGGGGCATTTTCCCGACTTTGTTTGAGCAATATTTTGGCATACGGGAAGCGCGTTTGGAGGAGAAACGCCGCTTGCAACCAGAGGATTTGATGGGCGGAACCGGTCCCGGTGAAAATACGGAGCGCCCGCCGCTAGAGATCACACAAGGTATTCTCGCCGGCTATCATCCTAACGATGGAGAGCGTTTTGCTTTACGGGCGGACGGACAAGTTTTGAAAGATGTTGTTAAACTGACCCAGTTGGCAGTGCGTACGATGGATGCACCTCGCGGTCGCAAGTGGCAGTCACGAGGCAGAGAGAAAATTGACCTGCGTCAAACTATAAGAAGTGCGTTGCGCCAGTCAGGAGAACCGTTTGAACTCAAAATGCGCCGACGCAGTCCCGACAAGCCGCGAATTGTCCTAGTTATGGACATTTCCGGATCAATGAAACCGTATGCACCTTTCATTACTTCACTTGCCTGGTCATTTACGCGGGTGCGTGCACGCGCGCAAATCTTTCTTTTTTCCACACGCCTGTTGCGGGTGACGTCGCTTATTGCTCGAAAAGGGTTGTCTGGTATTCCCTATAGCGATTTACCGGGATTGCGGGGCGGAACCCGGATTGGAGATGCGTTGGCACAATTACTTCATCGTTACTCTAGTCTTTTGCAACGGCATACGTGCGTCATTATCATATCGGATGGATTTGATGCCGGCCATCCAGAGCAAATGCATGTTTCCATGCGCGACTTGGCTGATCGCGTTGGACGAATAGTGTGGATAAATCCGTTGCTTGGTGAACCTGGTTATGAACCAACTTCGGTGGGGATGTCGATAGCATTGCCTTATATTGATGCGTTCGTCGATGTCCATGATGTAACAACTTGGAAAAAGGCAGTACATAGCGGGGTGCTGCGAGCAGCACCCTAAGTCATCATTTGTAAACCTAGATTAAGGAGGTGAAGAAGTTGGAATCAATTCAATATATAGACAAAACTATCTTAATATTTACATTTTTCTTTCTTGTTGTATATTTATTAACGCTTGTTAGGGTCGGTCAGTTTAATAAAATGATAGTAAAAAAAATAATATGTTTTGTATTGGGGCTTGTTTTGATTAATCTTTGTTTTGGAAGTGCCTTAAACTTTTATAGCCATCTTTTATTTAGTGTACATATGTTTCAAATGAGTCTTCTTTTCTTTTTTATTCCTGTGCTTATCCTTTCTGGGCTGTCGGAAATTAAGGAGCATCCTCGATTTCGTTTATTGGTTAAGCTCCGTAGCAGCAAGAATTTTCATCATGCTATATTAGGTCTCTTTGCTTTTATGTTCTCCTTTTACCATTTTCCAGTTGTATTTAACACTGTCATGGGTCATAAAACCTTGCATGATTTTTCAAAAGGTTTCTTAATGGCGCTATCTTTTCTTGTGTGGTGGCCAGTGGCAACATCTTCTTACGGTGAGAAGTCAAATAAACTAAAACGCAATTATATTTATAAAATGCTTATATTGTTGATGCCGGCCTGTTTATTTCTAATTATTGCTAATACAGGATTATATAAAGTTTATAGTGACCCAATTTTTTTTAGAGAAACATTACATGTATGCTTTTCGCCGAATATTGATGTGAAACAATATTTTATAAAGTTTAATTTTTTATCAACTATCGAAGATCAGAGATTAGGTGGTACGATTATGATTATTTCGCATAAGTTAGCTTCTTACTGGTTGTTGAGAGAATGAGAGTTTAAGGAGTGAGTCAACCTTGGTGTAATAAATAAACAAATCGGTTCTTAACTTGGAACTGAGTGGAAATATGTTTCATAGTTTTAAATAAGGACTCTCACTCGAAGCAAAGACATTAATTGAAACACCATAAGTTATGGTAAATTTTGAGTAAACGCTTTCGTATATTGCCCTGCCTCTGTGGCTCTTCTTCCAGTCAGTATAACATCGACTGTGAAGTGAGCTCACCTCCTGCAACATCAGAATCACATCATGAAAAAACTGCACATGCTTTAAGCTGACCTCTAAAAATAAAGAAGGAGAGGATAAGTTGTGTCACGTATCGATGAAGCGCGTGATGTGTTTGCCCACATTGAACAAGCTTGGTCAAAAGGGGAAAGAGCTGCTCTATTGACGATTACCCAGGTACAAGGCTCCGCATACCGCCTTCCTGGTTCCAAAATGATGATGACGGAAAAAGGTAATATGTTTGGCACACTCAGCGGGGGCTGTCTCGAATCGGACCTTTATGGATGGGCGGAAAAAGCAATAGAAGAAGGCGAACCCCGACTCGTAAATTATGACCTCAGTGAAAACGAAATATGGTCTCTTGGGATTGGTTGCAAAGGAACGATGGAAGTCGCCATCTTTCCTATTCATTCCGAAGATCCTTTCTGGCGATCGGTGCGGGAAGCTATCGCCCAAGATCGTGCCATCTCACTGGCCATTGAATTGCCAACTGGTATCCGTGTTGTATTTGACGAGAAAAATCCTATTGCCGGCGATATTGACAAGTTGCCAGAAGCTGTTGCACGGCAGTTGATAAATCGTGTCGAAAGTCGTACGAGAGCGGAGATAGCTATAGTCGATAATCGACGTTTTTACATTGATACGATGCGGCCAAACGAACATTTGATCATTTGCGGCGCAGGTCACGACGCCGTACCAGTGGCGGATCTCGCTGTTAAATGCGGATTCCGTGTAACTGTGCTCGATCCACGCAAAGAATTTAATGGAGCCAAACGCTTTCCTATGGCCAACCACCTAGTCGCTGAACCCGACCAAGTTGATCCAGCACAACTGGAAGGGAACTGGTGGCTGATCATGAACCACTTGCAAATGCGGGACGAAGCTGCGCTTCGTCTGGCACTTCAGGCAAAACCAAAATTTATAGGTATACTTGGTCCTTTGGCGCGTACTCGGGAGATGTTTCAGAATATCGGCGCTGACATGAACAGTGCACCGATTCATGCACCAGTTGGACTGGATGTGGGGGCAGAAACGATCGAAGAAGTAGCTGTTTCCATCGTGTCCGAATTGCTCGCAGTGCGAGCCGCCCGTCCGGGACAGCCATTGCACGGTAGAGAAAAAATTCACGTTTGACGGCTGGGGCGCCTCTACTTGTAGCGCCCCACTAAATAATGCCCTCTTCTAAGTTGTTACATCTTGAACATCGGCGAACATGTCAATGTAAATAATGGCATCGACAAATCTTTCAAGATCTCAAGTGAAGGCGGCAGACAAATCGATCTGAAAGTATACATACGCTTCTAATGGCTGGCATCAAATTCATTCGAATTAGGCGGATTCGCATGTCCTTTCGGGAAGGAACGTTGGATTCTGTCATGTTTATTGCACCTGTAGGGCTGATTCATTTTTAATCGTTGCTTTATGCTATAAAAGCTATTTTAATAGGTGGGAAAAGTGTATGAACGACATTGGTGCTATTATTTTAGCTGCCGGCATGTCCAAACGAATGGGACAACCAAAACAATTTCTTAACTTGCACGGAAAGCCAATGTTTCGCCATGCAGTCGAAACAGCAGTACACTCGGGACTCCGGCCAGTTGTCGTGGTGGGCGGTGAACAGACCGGGTTACTTAAGGAACATATTCGTGATTTACCAGCCATTGTGATTCACAACCCAAATTTTGCTGAAGGGTTGTCTTCTTCATTAAAGGCCGGGGTAAAAGCTATTCAGGATAAAGTTTCAGCAGCATTCATTTTTTTGGCCGATCAACCGTTTATTCCTGTTACGGTCGTTAAGCGATTACGGGAATCATATGAAATTGCAAAGGTAAAAAATATCAAAATTATTCGTCCTCGCTATGCATCTGTCCCTGGTCATCCAGTCTTGTTTGATGCGGAAATTTTTCCGGAGTTGCTTTGTATTGAGGGAGATCGGGGTGCACAGCAAGTCATTCAACAACATTTAGCTGAACTGCAATATGTCGATTTTGATAATCCGCTATGGGGGGTAGACATCGACACGCCAGAAGAGTGGCAAAGCTACAGTAGGAGAAATCAAATATGATGAGATGCGGTCAACCCTAACTAGTTTTCTAGATAGTTAAACTGGTAAGTGAGCACAATATTTCTGAATATTGTGATTAGAAGTCTTTTTCCGTAAACATTTTGTTCATATCCTTACCTTCATCCTGAATTGGTGCAGAAAACAGAGGGCAAAAGCGGTGACGGTGTAAGAGAAGAAGACGAATGAGAAGGAGGGGGAGTGACGATTGAGTTGGAAAGTCGGTGTATTAACGGTAAGCGATAGAGTTTTCCGTGGAGAGCGGGATGATAGGGGCGGATTGCTCTTGTGTGAACTTGTCCGCCGTATTAACTGGGAAGTAGCAGTATACGAGATTATTCCTGACGAACGGCCGGTCATTGAGGAAACGCTTGTTCGTTTTGTTGATGAGGTGCGGTGTGATCTCGTGCTGACGACTGGGGGAACGGGGTTTGCACCACGGGATGTGACGCCGGAAGCGACGAAAGCCGTGATTGAAAAGGAAGCTCCGGGATTAACTGAAATGATGCGAATGAAAACACTTTCGAAAACAAAGTATGCCTCCCTTTCCCGTTCTGTAGCAGGTATTCGCAAAGAAACACTTATCGTAAACTTTCCGGGAAATCCGAAAGGGGTACAAGAATGTTTTGATGTCGTGCAACCAGTCCTTTCCCACGCACTTGCTCTTATAAAAGGGAAGGATGTTCATTAGGTAAAGAATAACTATGAAAGTCTGTGACTTTAGTCATAGTTGATTATAAATTTTTTATATTATAATACTTGCATTCTATCAGAAACAGTGATGAAATATTATGGAAAATCAAAAAAGGTATAGAAGAAGTTTTATAGTACATAAAACCTGTCGACATTAGATGTGCAGAGGTCAGAGAAAGGGAGATGAAAGATGAGATTTCAGCGGGAAATTGTTGATGTTTGGGATGCGCAAAAACGACTTGAATCGTGGATTCGTCCACTCGGTACAGAAAAAGTGAAGCTGACGGACAGCATTGGCCGATACCTCGGTGAAAATGTGGTAGCAACGCACGACTTTCCCCACTTCCGCCGGTCGATGATGGATGGATTTGCCGTTCGGTCAGCTGATACAAAATGGGCCTCTGAGGAACATCCAGTTGCTCTGCAAGTCATTGAATCGATCCCATGTGGTGCTGTTCCGACAAAAAAACTGACAGCAAATACGGCTGCGCGAATTATGACTGGCGCGATGATGCCAGAAGGTGCCGACTCCGTCGTCATGATTGAATTGACAGAACAGATGCAAAAGCATGGTCAAACGTATACGGTGGTCAAGAAAGAGACGAGACCCAATGAAAATGTCATTCCTATTGGACTGGAGATGGCAAAAGGCACGTTGATTCTCGAAAAAGGACGCAAGATCAATCCTGGGGAAGCCGCCCTTCTCGCTGCTTTCGGTTACGATACAGTCACTGTTTCACGACGGCCGACAGTTGCTATTTTTGCCACAGGTTCGGAACTGCTTGACGTCAGCGAGCCGCTCGAGCCTGGTAAAATTCGCAACAGCAACAGCTACATGGTCGCCGCCCAGGTGTTAAATGCCGGTGGACTTCCTGTGCTTCTCGAGAAGGTGCCAGATGATGTTGGACTGGCTAAATCAATGATTCTCGATGCAATGGAAAAAGTCGATCTCGTCATTACAACCGGCGGGGCTTCCGTTGGGGATTACGACATTTTGGTCGACATTTTTGAACAGTGGGACGGTAAGATGTTATTTAACAAAGTGGCCATGCGTCCTGGCAGCCCAACGACTGTCGGAGTTTGGCGGGATAAATTTTTGTTCGCACTCTCCGGGAACCCTGGAGCGTGTTTCGTTGGGTTTGAGTTGTTCGTTCGCCCAGTTATTTGGGGGATGCAAGGAAAAACTGATATTTATCTCCCTTCGTTTTCAGCGTTTCTTGCCGAGGACTACAAAAAAAAGGATTCATTTTATCGCATCGTTCGCGGAAAGAGCGAAGTAAAAGACGGAAAAATTTACGTCCGATCGGCCGGAATCGACCAGTCGAACGTCTTGTCGTCTATTCGGGATACGGATTGCTTGATTATCATTCCCCGAGACCGGAACGTGATGAATGCGGGAGAGATGGTGAAGGTGTTACGATTAAATGTGCCAGAATGAACTTTCCGATGATATAAGGTTGAGGATTGTGAAATATTATACTAGACGCGGCTGTCGTAATCGAAGCCGCTGCACCGCACTGTCCCAATTGACACTTAACATTTCTCATACTACGCGTGATGGAGTAGCCCAAATTCGGAGCGTATAACTTTTATTGCGCTGGGGATTGGGCTGTTAAAAAAGAAAAAATGATGCCTTTTCTTCCTATGGGATACGCATCAAACAGTTGGGTTGATAAAAAACAGGTGTTTTTTATATCACTACTCAAAGTGTCGATACAGAGATCTTTTACAAACAACGAAGTATAAAAGATGTAAATTTTTATGAAGTTGTTTATTGCAAAATAAAGGCGCAGAGATTTGCAGAGAATTTGGTTTGTACCAACTTAACATGGAGTAGTGAGAATGATAGCCTTGTTAGGCGAAGCCATCCCTTGATATTGCTGGCTTTTTAGTCACGTCCACAGAGACTCCATGTCAAGTTGCAATTCTCTGCATTTTTCTTTACAAAACTCTGTATATTGGTGATTTATCCAAGAAATCAACTAGGGAAGAGACCAAGAAGGCACTACAAACAGTTGAAGGAGTTAAATATAAGTTTATTATTCAGGTCCTATCTGTCATGTTCCAAAAGGTGATTAAATTACTATTAGATACCGTTTTCTTGTAATGTGTGAGATTAAACCAGAGACGGCACTCGGATTTTTTATATCTCAAGAAAGTGCATAGAGTACCGTTTCTGGCATGATTAAAATGATGATAATCCCTCGTGTTATCCACGAAAATAAGGCATCTAAACTCATTTGAATGCGGATATATAGAGAATGTAGAACACGGCACAAGGGGGAGAGAATTATGGAAGAGTTCCTGATTCAAGGAAGAGCAACAGTTCGTTTCAATCCAAGCATCCCACCATTTAACATCGACGAGATGCGCAAAGGCAGAGATGAACAAGAAGCGCTCGCTTCCTACCTACGAGACTGTGAAAAAAAAATTAATGTATCGGCAGACAAATTATTCGTTCAGGTCCTTATTCGACCCACAGGAAGGAATTCTACAATGGTTTTTGATGAACAAGCAAAGGAAATTCCGTACAACCGAGGGATTATTTCACGTTTTTGGGTTCGTTTTCATCTTTCGGAGACCGAAGAAGAGTTAAAGAGATACGGAGATGATTTTGCGCGGTTTGTGAAGTATAGAAAAGAAGCAGGAAAACCTTTTCGAGAAGAGAGTATTGAGAAAATGAGGGAAAAATATCAAACACAGTTGAACATGATTCAATCAGGCGCTATCAAGCCGCTTGACTATAAAATCAAAATAGAAGGTAAACGAGAACCAATTGAGGTTGTGAGTGAGCGAGCAGCCAACTATTTGCGCTTGTTTGGGTTTCGTGTTGAGAAAAAAGGAAAAACTTATCACCTACAAGCGCTACCTGCTCAAAATTTCCTTTATGCTGAAGCGTTTTCCGAGGAATTGGATCCGCTCGGGCTGATTTTGTTTTTTGAGTGGAAGATGCGTGAGCGGGAGATGGAAATCGAACCGGCTTATTGTTTCCTAGGTTATGTAATGGACGGACACCAAGACGAGCACCTAAAAGCCCTACGAGAGAAGAACCTAGAAGTCTATTTGCAAAAGGACGATGTTGGCGTGCCAATGCTCTATGTGGCGAAAGAAGACGAGATGCAAGCCAAGACCCTGTTGTATGAGCGAAATGCAAGACTAACAGATGATTATACCAATCCATTTTAATATGACTATGACTCCGACCTCTTGAGCGAACAATTCGGATAATAATAAGAGGGTGTTCTAAAAGTGATCACTTTTGGAACATCCTCTTACTTTGTTAAAGCCGATGATAAAATGGTTCTTACGTTCTTTTGGTGAAAAGTCGAGATAATTGAGAATGAGAAGCTAAAAATTCTAATTTGCACACTAATTTCTCAATTAGCCTCTTTCTTTCACCAAGATTGCGTGAGAACCAAAAAATAATCGGCCTTGACATTATACATATGGAAGGGGGAAAAAGATGGGGGATTTAGCTATCAGAACAGCTAATCGAGAGGATATTCCGCAACTTTCAATAGTTTTCCCGATTAACCGATGCAGATGCAATAGTGAGGAATGAAAAGATGCCTATGGCTGTGTGTTCCTCGTCTTCTTGAAAACTCGATTTGTCAAGTGGTTAGCACCATAGAACGAGTATTAACTAATTAAAGATTAATGAGTTAGGACAGCCACAGTGGCAAGGGTTTCATGGCTATTTGCTACATGTACAATTATTGGATTCTTATGCCCAATTTTGAGTTTTTACTCTAGTTTTGCAACACCATCTATTATTTTTTATAAGCGATTATTAACCACAGAGGTGTTCGGTATGGAAAAGTCAAAAGTTTTGGTCACTGTATATGAGTTCCAAGGTGGTGGGTTTTTTATGTGCATTTATACACCCATTATGTGTTTTGCAACACGTTCAATAATACAATGAATGTATAATTTATTAAACTTGAGATTACTTTGTTAGGTGTATTTTGCGAAAAATAATTGGTAAAATATACGTAAACGTATATTCCCAGCAATACTTTTTTTACGATTTTATGGACAACCGTTCAAGCGAAGATAGAAGAAGCGTTCTAATATTTGGTAAAAGGAAGTGTTTACATAATGAAGGAATACCTCGAACGTGAACGTTATAACGGAAAATATAATTGGTTAGTTATGTCGAAAAGTCCTTATTTGAAGCAACATGAAACAAATCCTGTCAATTGGTTGGAATGGTCTCCGGAAGCGTTTCAAAAAGCAAAAAGGGAAGGCAAGCCAGTGTTCTTGTCCATTGGCTATAGCTAGCCCTCGAACAGGGGGCTAGCGGATAAAACACTAAAAAAGAGAGGTTTAACTTAGTACATGTCACTGGTGCCACGTAATGGCGCATGAGAGCTTTGAAGATGAAGAAGTTGCCGCGATCTTAAACGAAAAATACATATCGATTAAAGTGGATCGCGAGGAACGTCCGGATATTGATTCCATTTATATGCGCGTCTGTCAAATGCTAACGGGGCATGGCGGCTGGCCGCTTAGCGTGTTTTTGACGCCGGAAGGGAAGCCGTTTTACGCGGGAACGTATTTTCCAAAACACAGCCGGTACGGCCGTCCTGGTTTTATTGACGTATTGACACAGCTATATGACAAATATAAGGAAAATCCAAGCGAAATTACGAGGGTTGCCGAACAAATAACAAAAGAGCTCGAACAGTCCGCGCACGCTTCGGGAACGGAGCGGCTGTCTCTGGAGGCGGTCGAGAAGGCGTATCGGCAGCTTTCGAATAGTTTTGATGCAGTATATGGAGGTTTTGGCGGTGCGCCAAAATTTCCAATTCCGCACATGCTCATGTTTTTAATGCGTTATTATCAATGGAAGCGGGATGAGCGCGCGCTGATGATGGTGGAAAAAACGTTAAACGGCATGGCCAACGGCGGCATTTATGACCATATCGGCTACGGGTTTGCCCGCTATTCGACCGATGCGATGTGGCTTGTGCCGCACTTTGAGAAAATGTTGTATGATAACGCGCTTTTAGTCATCGCATATACGGAAGCGTATCAATTAACGAAAAATGAACGATATAAGGAAATTGCGGAACAAATCATTGAATTTGTCAAGCGGGAAATGACTTCTGATGACGGTGCTTTCTATTCAGCAATTGACGCCGATTCGGAAGGGGTGGAAGGAAAATATTACGTATGGACACCCGATGAAGTGATGAACGTGCTCGGCACTGAACTTGGCGAATTGTATTGTGATGTGTATGATATTACTGAAGAAGGAAATTTTGAAGGAAAAAACGTGCCAAATCTCATTCATACGAGAATGGACCGCATCGCAAGACGATATCGTCTGACGGAAGAAGAGCTCTGCGAAAAACTCGAAGAAGCGAGACAGAAGCTGTTTGCCGAGCGTTCGCTGCGTGTTTATCCGCATGTGGATGATAAGATATTAACAGCTTGGAATGCGTTAATGATTGCCGCGCTGGCGAAAGCGGCAAAAGTATATGAACGCCGCGACTATTTACAGATGGCAAAGCAGGCGCTTTCATTTATCCAAACCAATCTTTTTCAAGACGGTCGGCTGATGGTGCGCTATCGCGATGGGGAAGCGAAGCATCTTGGCATTATCGACGACTATGCTTATCTTATTTGGGCGTATATCGAAATGTATGAGGCGACGCTGGAGTTGTCATATTTACAAAAAGCGAAAGCATGTACGGAGCAAATGATCGACTTGTTTTGGGATAAAGAGTACGGCGCGTTTTTTATGACCGGAAGCGACGCGGAGGCGCTCATCGTTCGGGAAAAAGAAATTTACGATGGTGCGTTGCCATCGGGAAATAGTGTTGCCGCGGTGCAACTGATTCGTCTAGCAAAGCTGACAGGTGATTTTGCGCTATTGGAAAAAGCAGAAACGATGTATAAAGTCTTCCAGCGTCAAGTCGAAACGTACGAAAGCGGTCATACGTTTTTCTTGCAAGGATTGTCGCTTCTCAAGTCTCAAACAGTCGAAGTTGTTTTGTTTGGAAAACAAGGTGACGAAAAACGAGAGTATTTGATTCAGCAATGGCAGCATACATTTGCGCCAGACGTTTTTCTGTTAGCGGCGGAACACCCGGCCGATGTGGCAGACATCGCTCCGTTTGCGGCAGAGTATGAACCGCTTGGGGAGGAAACGACCGTGTACGTGTGTGAAAATTTTGCCTGCCAACAACCGACGACGGATGTGGAATCCGTCGCCGAGCAGTTGTTTGAATGATCTTTTTGTAATCGCTAGCAGGATTCTGTTTATTCATGAAGAAATAGTACGACAAAGATTAAACAAAGGAGAGAGTGCTTATGCCAATTACAAATCCAAGTCGAGAAGAAATCCGAGAAATTTTGCAAAAAGCAAAACGCATCGCTGTTGTTGGATTATCAAACAATCCGGAACGGGAGTCATATATGGTGGCGAAAGCGATGAAAGATGCCGGCTATGAAATTATTCCCGTCAACCCTATGATCGAGGAATGGGAAGGCATTAAAGCAGTAAAGAAATTAACCGATATTGACGGGCATGTCGATATTGTCAATGTATTTCGACGTTCCGAGCATTTACCGGAAATCGCCCGCGAATTTGTGCAAATTGACGCTGATGTATTTTGGGCGCAGCTTGGCGTCGTCAATGAAGAAGCTTATGAATTTTTAAAAGAAAAAGGATATACGGTCGTGATGGATCGCTGCATTAAAGTAGAACACGCACTAACGAAACAACATTAAATGGAATCGACCATCTTTTTAGATGGTCATTTCCATTTTTAGAGGGAATTTTGTCGGAAACGGTAAAATAAGCGTAGACGCTGGCGAATTTTATGTTACAATAAAACAGAAACAAATGTTCTTGTTTTTGTTGAAAGGGGAATGCATGTGACAAAACAATCCGTATATGAATATAACGATGATGCGATTCAAGTATTAGAAGGACTCGAAGCGGTGCGGAGGCGGCCGGGAATGTATATCGGCAGCACCGACAGCCGCGGTCTGCATCATCTTGTCTATGAAATTGTCGACAATTCCGTTGATGAAGCGTTAGCGGGGTACGGAAATTATATTCTCGTAAAAATACATAAAGATAACAGCATTACCGTACTTGACGAAGGGCGCGGCATGCCGACGGGAATGCATAAGCTTGGCAAGCCGACGCCGGAAGTGATTTTAACGGTTTTGCATGCCGGCGGCAAATTCGGGCAAGGCGGGTATAAAACGAGCGGCGGCTTGCACGGAGTCGGCGCATCGGTGGTCAACGCTTTGTCGGAATGGCTTGTGGTGACGATCCATCGTGACGGTTTTATCTATCAACAACGTTTCGAACACGGAGGAAAACCGGTTACAACACTAGAAAAAATCGGGACAACCAACAAAACAGGCACAATCATTCAATTTAAGCCAGATCCGACCATTTTCAGCACGACAACGTTTAACTACGAAACGTTAAGCGAACGTTTGCGCGAATCTGCGTTTTTGTTAAAAGGGCTAAAGATCGAGCTCATCGACGAGCGGACCGGCATGCGCGATATGTTTTATTATGAAAACGGGATTGAGGCATTTGTTGAATATTTAAATGAAGACAAAGATGTTCTCCATCCTGTCGTTTATTTTGAAGGGGAGCAAAACGGCATTGAAGTCGAATTTGCTTTTCAATTTAACGACGGCTATTCGGAAAACGTGCTTTCATTCGTGAACAACGTGCGCACGAAAGATGGCGGCACGCATGAAGCGGGCGCCAAAACGGCGATGACGCGCGTGTTTAATGAATATGCGCGTAAGATGGGGCTGTTAAAAGAAAAAGATAAAAACTTGGAAGGATCGGATATTCGCGAAGGGTTGTCCGCCATCGTATCGGTAAGAATTCCGGAACACCTGTTGCAGTTTGAAGGGCAGACGAAAGGAAAGCTAGGAACAAGCGAAGCCCGTTCAGCCGTTGATGCGGTCGTATCGGAACATTTAACGTACTTTTTGCAAGAAAACCCTGATATTAGCACGATGCTGATCAAAAAAGCCATTCGGGCATATCAAGCGCGGGAAGCGGCTCGAAAAGCGCGCGAGGAAGCGAGAAGCGGGAAGAAGCGAAAAGGAAAGGAAACGGTATTAAGCGGAAAATTGACGCCGGCGCAATCGCGCAATCCGAAGAAAAACGAATTATATTTAGTCGAAGGGGATTCGGCAGGCGGTTCGGCGAAACAAGGGCGCGACCGCCGTTTTCAGGCGGTATTGCCGCTGCGCGGAAAAGTGATTAACACAGAAAAAGCGAAGCTTGCTGACATTTTGAAAAACGAAGAAATCAATACGATTATCCATGCGATCGGCGGGGGAGTCGGACCGGATTTTTCGCTTGATGACATTAACTATGACAAAGTGATTATTATGACGGACGCGGACACGGATGGCGCGCACATTCAAGTGTTGCTTTTAACGTTTTTTTATCGGTACATGCGGCCGCTCATCGAAGCGGGAAAAGTATATATTGCCCTGCCGCCGCTATATAAAATTAGCAAAGGTACAGGAAAAAAAGAAATCGTCGAATACGCGTGGACGGATGAACAATTAAAAGAAATCGTGAAAAAGTTCGGCAAAGGTTATACCATACAGCGCTATAAAGGGCTTGGCGAAATGAACGCCGATCAATTATGGGAAACGACCATGAATCCAGAAACGCGCACGCTTATTCGCGTGCGGATTGAAGATGCGGCCCGGGCGGAGCGCCGCGTAACAACATTGATGGGCGATAAAGTCGAACCGCGCAGAAAATGGATTGAAGCAAACGTCGCATTCGGATTAGAGGACGACCCAAATATTTTAGACAATGAGCATGTATTTGTTGCAGGAGGGGATTATTGATGGCAGAAAGGTTGCTAGATTTGGCGCTTGAGGATGTGCTTGGCGACCGCTTTGGCCGCTATAGTAAATATATTATTCAAGAGCGCGCGCTTCCCGATGTTCGGGATGGGTTAAAGCCGGTACAGCGCCGCATTTTATATGCAATGTACATCGATGGAAATACGGCGGACAAACCGTTTCGCAAGGCGGCAAAAACGGTCGGGAACGTCATCGGAAATTTTCATCCGCACGGAGATTCGTCCGTCTATGATGCGATGGTGCGGATGAGCCAAGATTGGAAGCTGCGCAATGTATTAATTGAAATGCATGGAAATAACGGAAGCATTGACGGCGATCCGCCAGCAGCGATGCGGTATACCGAAGCGCGTTTGTCGGCGATTGCCTCGGAATTGTTGCGTGATATTGAAAAACAGACCGTCGATTTTGTCCCGAACTTTGATGATACGACGAAAGAACCGGTCGTGCTGCCGGCGATGTTTCCGAATTTATTAGTCAACGGCTCTACCGGCATTTCGGCGGGATATGCAACCGAAATTCCACCGCACCATTTAGGTGAAGTGATTGATGCGGTGATTATGCGCATCGACAAGCCGAACTGCACCGTTGATGAGCTGATGACGGTGCTGCATGGTCCTGATTTCCCAACCGGAGGCATTATTCAAGGGAAAGACGGCATTAAAAAAGCGTATGAAACGGGAAAAGGAAAAATTATTATTCGCGGAAAAGCGGTGATTGAACAAGCAAAAGGTGGGAAAAAGCAAATTATCATCACGGAGCTTCCGTATGAAGTAAATAAAGCGAATCTCGTCAAAAAAATAGATGAGCTTCGTTTCGATAAAAAGCTAGACGGCATTTCCGATGTTCGCGATGAAACGGACCGCACCGGACTACGCATTGTGATTGAACTAAAAAAAGATGCCGATGCGGAGGGAATTTTAAATTATTTATATAAAAATACCGATTTGCAAGTACCGTACAATTTTAATATGGTCGCCATTCATAAACGTCATCCGAAACTGCTAAGCCTTCCAGAACTGTTGGACGCATACATTGAGCATCGAAAAGAGGTCGTGACGAACCGCTCGCAATATGAGTTGAAAAAAGCGCATGAGCGCCAGCATATTGTCGAAGGCTTAATGAAAGCTTTATCGATTTTAGATGAAGTGATTGCGACCATTCGTGCTTCTCGTGATAAGCGCGACGCCAAAGACAACTTAATGGCGAAATATGAGTTCACCGAAGCACAAGCGGAAGCGATTGTATCGCTGCAACTATATCGTTTAACGAACACGGATATTACCGCATTAAAACAAGAAGCGGAACAGTTGGAAAAAACGATTCAAGAACTGACCGCTATTTTAAATGATGAAAAGAAATTGCTTGCGGTTATTAAAAAAGAATTAAAAGCGATGAAGAAGCAATATGCCGATGAACGAAGAACGGTAATTGAAGATGAAATAGAAGAAATTAAAATTAATTTGGAAGTGATGATTCCAGCAGAAGACGTGATTGTCACGGTGACGAAAGAAGGATATGTGAAACGAACGAGCTACCGTTCATACAGCGCTTCGAACGGTCAGGATTTCGGCATGAAAGAATCCGATCGGCTGCTTTCGCTAATGGAAATGAACACGACCGATGTGCTGTTGTTGTTTACTCGCCAAGGAAATTACTTGTACTGTCCTGTTTATGAACTGCCAGATATTCGTTGGAAAGATGTCGGTCAGCATATTTCCAATTTGATCCCGCTCGATCGGAATGATGAAATTATTGCCGCTGTTCCTGTCAAACAGTTTGATGACTCATTAAGCCTTATTTTTGTCACCAAACGAGGCATGGTGAAACGAACGGAGCTGGCGCAATATAAAGTCCAGCGGTATACGCGCCCGCTTGTCGCAATGAATGTAAAAGAAGATGATGAAGTCCTGCACGTCTACGTGACGGATGGACAACAAAGCCTATTGCTTGTAACGAATCAAGGATACGGATTATGGTTTGATGAAGCGGAAATAAGCACGGTTGGCGTGCGCGCTGCTGGTGTGAAAGGAATTAATTTAAAAGAAGGAGATTATGTTGTTTCCGCGCATCCAATCGGGAAGGAAGAACACATGTATTTAGTGATCGCGACACAACGGGGAGCCGTGAAAAAAATGCCGTTAAGTGAATTTGAAAAAACATCGCGCGCTAAACGTGGAGTTGTCATGCTTCGTGAGTTAAAAACAAATCCGCACCGCATCGTCGCTTCTGTTTTAACGGAAGGGGACGATGATGTATTGTTTATTCGCACCGATGCGGGCGTAACCGAGACGGTTTCCACCGCTTCGCTGCGCGCTGCGGATCGTTACAGCAATGGCTCCTTTATTATCGATAGTGATGAAGCGGGGGCCATCATGGATATATGGAAACAACCATCTAACATGTTAGGAAAAGAGGAGATGGAATAAGTCAAAAAACAACTCGGCAAATATGCCGAGTTTTGTTTTACCAAAATTTCCACCACTTATTCGAACGCTTCGTGTTAGTGTTTGTCGCTGCTTGGCGGAAGGAAACAACGAGCTCGCGAAACGCTTTTTCGCGCTCCATGATTTGTTCTTCATAGAGCTTTCGTTCTTGTTCCCGCTTCGCTTTTTCTTCCTGTAAAAATGTAACGACGTTTTCGAGATGTTCATGAATTTCTTCCGTTTCTTGCTGCAATGTTTTTGTATATTGCGTTAGTGAGTCATGGATTTCTTGTTTGGTAGATACGGAGTTTTCGCGAATTTCGTCCACGTATAACTTCATTTCTTTCATTGCTTGCTCTAACACTTCCGTCGTTTCTTTTTTGAGCTCGCCAACGATTTCCTCTTTCATTGTCCTCGCCACTTGTTCGGCTATGTAATAAGTATCATGGCGTAAAGGGCGCGGAATATCAATCACCTCTCCTTCCATTACCGTTGTTTCCAATCCAACGTTTTGTTTCTGTTGTTCTGCCTGTAAATATTGAATGATCTCTTGTTTCGTTTTTTCCTCAGCAAACCATTGTTTAATTTTTGCAAATTGCTCCAGTAATGCATCGTTATAAATGCGTGCCCCCTGTTTTGTCCGCGGAATTGTAATGTATTGTGCAAATTCTTTTTCCCATTCTTTTAAGATTCGCGGAGCGACTTTCACTTTTTTTGCCGCTTCCTTTAGTGTGTATGATTTCATCTTGTTTTGTTCATCCTTTCTCTATCAAAATCGCTATATGTTTATTTCCAAATCAATCATTTATTTTCCTGCTAATTTACAAAATATAACAAAAGAAGTGATAGTTAGAGAAAAAGTAACAAAAAATGTCGAAAATAAATGTTGACGAACTTGTATATACAGGTTAGAATAAAATTGACTTGTATATACAAGTTTTTTTGAAAGCGATTCCTGAAAGCGGTTAAATGAATTTCGTTTTTTAGAAAAAAGATCGGGGAGGTTTCCTTATGGGGGCATATGAACAATCGGTTGCTAAAATTGTCGAAGCAATTGGTGGAAAAGAAAATATTGTTGCCGCCACTCATTGTGTCACGCGTTTGCGTTTTGCGTTGAAAGATGAGGGGAAAGTCGATAAAGAGAAATTAGAAAGCATTGATATTGTAAAAGGTTCATTTTCCGCGAACGGTCAATTTCAAGTGGTTATTGGACAAGGACTTGTCGATAAAGTATATAACGAAATGGTGGAAATGACTGGAATCGGAAGAGCGACAAAACAAGAGATTAAAGATGCGGCAGAAGCGAAGTTAAATCCGCTGCAACGAGCCATTAAAACATTAGCAGATATTTTTATCCCGATTTTGCCGGCGATTGTGACTGCTGGTTTGTTGATGGGGATTAACAACATCTTAACAGGTCCGGGTATTTTTTACGAAGGCAAATCGTTTGTCGAAGTTCATAAAGAATGGGCAGATCTTGCTAGCATGATTAACCTTATTGCAAATACGGCGTTCGTCTTCTTGCCAGGTCTTATTGGTTGGTCGGCGGTTAAGAGATTTGGCGGCAGCCCACTTTTGGGGATTGTGCTTGGTTTGATGCTTGTCCATCCTGATTTGTTAAATGCATGGGGATGGGGAGCAGCGAAAGAAAAAGGAGAAATTCCTATTTGGAATTTATTCGGATTTGAAGTACAAAAAGTCGGATATCAAGGCCAAGTGCTGCCGGTGCTTGTAGCGTCTTATGTTCTTGCGAAAATTGAGCAATTTTTGCTTAAACGTATACCGGATGCGTTTCAATTGTTGCTTGTTGCACCGCTTGCATTATTAATTACGGGCTTTTTAGCATTTATTGCAATCGGACCGATTACGTTTGCGATCGGAAATGCGATTACACATGTATTTGTTAGCATTTTTGATAACGTTCCAGCAATTGGCGGCTTTTTGTACGGAGCATTATATGCGCCGCTCGTTGTTACGGGAATGCATCATACGTTTTTACCGGTCGACTTGCAGTTGATTGCAAGCACAGGCGGTACGTTCTTATGGCCAATCCTTGTTATGTCAAACATTGCCCAAGGTTCTGCGGCATTAGCGATGATGTTTGTTTCAAAGGATGAAAAGTTAAAAGGTCTTTCCTTCACATCCGCGGTATCTGCCTATCTCGGCATTACTGAACCAGCGATGTTTGGGGTAAACTTGCGCTTCCGTTATCCGTTCATTTCGGCGATGACCGGTGCAGCGATTGCCGGAATGTTTATTACGCTGAATAAAGTCATCGCGCCATCGATTGGCGTTGGCGGCTTGCCAGGGTTTTTATCAATCGTACCGCAAAAGTGGGTACCATTCTTTATCGGAATGGCAATCGCCATCATCGTACCGTTTATCTTAACGTTTGTATTCGGCAAGTTCCGTAAAGAAAATCGTTAACGAATATGTAATTATAAAACTATGTTCTAAATAATCAACAAAACATACCATTGGTGAACATCCGCCAATGGTATCGTTTTTATCTTTTTATCTATAATAGAACGAGGTGATAGCGACAATGAAACAACAGCCATGGTGGAAAAAAGCGATCGTGTATCAAATTTATCCAAAAAGCTTTAAGGACACAAATGGTGATGGAATTGGTGATTTGCAAGGAATTATCGAAAAACTCGATTATTTGAAACTGCTTGGTGTGGATGTGATTTGGCTGACGCCGATTTACAAGTCGCCGCAGCGTGACAATGGTTATGATATTAGTGACTATTTTCAAATTCACGATGAGTATGGCACGATGGAAGATTTTGATCGATTGTTGGAAGAAGTGCATCGGCGCGGCATGAAGTTGATCATGGATATGGTTGTCAATCATACGTCGACGGAACATGAATGGTTTAAGCAGGCACGTACATCGAAAGATAATCCATATCGTGATTTTTATATTTGGCGGGATCCAAAACCAGACGGAACCGCCCCAACGAACTGGCAGTCGAAGTTTGGCGGTTCGGCATGGGAATACGATGAGAAAACAGGGCAATATTATTTGCATTTATTTGACGTGACACAAGCGGATTTAAACTGGGAAAACGAAGAGATGCGCCGCCGCATTTATGACATGATGCATTTTTGGTTCCAAAAAGGAGTGGATGGGTTCCGTTTAGATGTCATTAACTTATTATCGAAAGATCAACGATTTCTTGATGATGACGGCTCGGTGCCACCGGGAGACGGCCGCAAGTTTTACACCGACGGACCGCGCATTCATGAATTTTTGCAAGAGATGAACCGGGAAGTATTTTCAAAATACGATATTATGACGGTCGGGGAAATGTCATCCACAACCATTGACCATTGCATCAAATATACAAATCCAAATCGCCGCGAGTTAAATATGACGTTTAATTTCCATCATTTAAAGGTCGATTATCCGAATGGGGAAAAATGGGCAGTCGCCGATTTCGATTTTCTTGCACTAAAGCGAATTTTATCGGAATGGCAAGTCAAGATGCATAAAGGCGGCGGCTGGAATGCGCTCTTTTGGTGCAACCATGACCAGCCGCGGATTGTATCGCGGTACGGCGATGATGGAAAATATCATAAAGAATCGGCGAAAATGCTGGCAACGGTCATTCATATGATGCAAGGGACTCCATATATTTACCAAGGAGAAGAAATCGGCATGACCGACCCGAAATTCGAGCGGATTGAAGATTATCGCGATGTTGAGTCGCTCAATATGTATCGCATTTTGCAAGAACAAGGAAAAAGTGAACAAGAAGTGCTCGAAATTTTAAAACGGAAATCGCGCGACAATTCTCGGACGCCGATGCAATGGGACGACAGCGAACATGCCGGATTTACGACAGGTACACCTTGGATTCGCGTTGCGCCGAACTATAAACAGATTAACGTGAAAAAAGCGCTGGAAGATCCGACATCGATTTTCTATCATTATCAACGGCTCATTCAACTTCGTAAACAATACGACATAGTTACGACTGGAGATTATCAGCTGTTGCTTGAAGATCATCCGGATATTTTCGCTTATTTGCGAAACGGAGAGAATGAAAAACTGCTTGTTGTGAATAATTTTTACGGAAGAGAAACGACGTTCATATTGCCTGATGACGTCGATGTAAGCGGCTATTCGAGCGAAATATTGCTTTCTAACTATGATGATTCATCAAGCGATTTTCGGACAATATCGCTTCGCCCGTACGAATCGATTGTTTATTACTTGACCAAATCGTGATACAATACATGTCGGTGAGCGAAATGTATGAAAATAAATATTTATCCATTTATCACGATCTTGTGGAAAAAATTCGTCAAGGACATTGGAAACCGTACGATAAACTGCCGTCAGAAAACGAACTTGCCGAACGATATAACACATCGAGAGAGACGATTCGCAAAGCACTCAATTTACTATCCGAACATGGTTATATCCAAAAAATGAAAGGAAAAGGCTCGATCGTTTTGGATGTTGGCAAATACGATTTTCCGGTATCTGGGCTAGTGAGTTTTAAAGAATTGGCCCAAAACATGAAACAGTCTGTAAAAACGATCGTAAATGAGTTGGAAGTAATTAAACCAGATCCATATTTAAAGCGGCATTTGCACGCGACAAGCAAAGATGAAATATGGAAAGTCATTCGTTCCCGTGAAATTGAGGGAGAACGAATCATTTTAGACAAAGATTTTTTTCATAAAAAATATGTTCCGACGTTGACGCGGGAAATATGTGAAGATTCGATTTATGAATATTTGGAGAAACAGTTAAAACTGAAAATCAGTTTTGCGAAAAAAGAAATGTTTGTCGATAAAGTCAATGACGAGGATCGAAAATATTTAGATTTAAACGGCTATGACCATGTTGTGGTTGTAAAAAATTTCGTCTATTTAGATGACGCCACGTTATTTCAATATACGGAGTCGCGCCATCGCCTTGATAAATTTCGTTTTGTTGATTTTGCAAGAAGGAAGTAAGCGAACACTTGCCATCTCGCAAGTGTTCGCTTCTTTTTTATATTTATATCTAATAAAACTATGTGCTAAATAACCAACATTAAACAATAATAATTTTTTGTCATTATGGCTATCCTTGTAACGATGAAGGTGGTGAATTGGATGGAAGGAACGTGGTTGTCTTTATTGCCGTTTCTAGTTATCATTCCGATTGCGATTTGGCTCAAAGAGATTCTTCCTGGGCTTGTCATCGGATTAATCATTGGCGCATTTTGTTTGGAAAGAAGCGTCCTTGCCACAATCGAGCGAGCGGTAGCCACGCTTTTAAAAACGATCAGTGATTTAGAGCACATGAAAGTAGTTGCGTTTTTATATTTATTTGGTTCATTAATTGGCATGATTCAGATTACAGGAGGAATTAAAGGATTTGTGCAATGGATTGGCGAAAAGCTTCATTCGAGGCGAAGGCTGTTGTTATTTATATGGCTTACGGTTCCGTTCACCTTTTTTACGCCGATGTTTCGTATTATGTTGCTCAGCCCTGTGATGAAATCCATCCTTGGAAGGTTTCGTATTGACAGACGGAGAATGGCGTATATGATTGATGTGTCAACAGAACCGATTATCGTTCTTCTTCCCGCTGCGACGGCGTTTGTTGGGTTTATGACGTCGGTAGTAGCGGGAGCACTCGAGCAAAATGGAATCCATAAATCAGCTTATCATCTTTTTTTAGCAAGCTTGCCGTACAACTTTTTTGCCATTATCGCGCTTTTTGTTGGATTGATGAACACATTTATGAATGTGAGGATTGGAAGAAATGAGAAAAAGAGGGAAAAAGAAAAAACGAATCAGTTTCACCAATTGGGGCTGCAGAAAGAGTTGACGTTAGTAGAAGGGGAACCGTTTCATTTGTTTTTTCCGCTTTTTCTTGTGCTTGTGCTGACGTTTTTTTTCTTTTGGTACAGCGGGATAAAAAATGGGGCTGTTACCTTTTTCGATGCATTTTCACGAGCCGATGCGACGCTGGCGATGTTAATGGCATTGTTTGTAACGATCATTGCAACGGCCGTATTTTATCTCATCAGGCGGCAACCGTTACATGAACTGATTTATCATTTTTTTGACGGTGGCAATCAATTAATGGCACCAATTGGAATGCTTCTTCTCGTTTGGGCAGTATCACTGACCGCAGATGAATTAGGGTTTTCCGCTTATATTTCATCGACGTTTGGGACATGGCTTCCGAAAGAAGTCGTTCCCGCTGCTGTATTTGTCATCGGTTCGTTTGTTTCTTATTTTATCGGCACATCATGGGGAACATGGGGGATTTTTATGCCGCTTGGCGTAACGTTAGCGGCAGCAACAGGAGCGCCGCTAGCGATGACGATCGGAGCGGTATTTGCAAGTGGAACGTTTGGCGCTTTCGCATCTCCGTTAGGCGATACCACCATTACAACCGCGTCGGTTATGGACTTAGATTTAATGAGTTATGCGAAATACAAATTGCGTATTTCGCTATTGTGCGGAATATTATCGGTAATTGCTTATCTAATTGCACCGGCCTTTTTCGCGTAACGACATCGATCGACGTTTCCATCGATGTCGTTGCGTTTTTTATTAAAAGCATTTCAGCATATTCGACTATCGCTGCCCATTATTAATAAATAAAACTATGTGCTAAATAATCAATCAAAACAAAAAAATAGTTGAATCAACAAAAAAATACAGCTATGATAAAAACAACATACTGACTAGTCAATTGAAAGTAGGGGGAAAGTTTTATGGCAACTCATACCACGACCGTAAACATTCGTTTTTGTGAAACGGATGCGCTTGGGCACGTCAGCAATACAAGCTATTTTATTTATCTCGAAGAAGCGCGCATTCGCATGTTTGAAGAATTAGGATCTGGCAGCGATTTAAAAGGATGGCGGTTTATCCTTGCTTCGACAAAATGCGATTTCATCAATCAAGCGTTTTTCGGCCAACGATTAAAAATCGAAACAAACGTTTCAAAAATCGGAAATAAAAGTTTCCAACTCGTTCATCGTATTTTAGACGAAAAGACGGGAACGTTAATTGCGCTAGGGGAAGCAACGACCGTTTACTTTAACTTTGAAACGCAAAAAAGTGAGCCAATTCCAGATGATTTAAGAAAGCAGCTGGAACAATACATGATTTCCGAATCGAAAGAAGCAGCGAAAAATGAATAACCAATGGAGCTGTCTAGCAAGACTAGGCAGCTTTTTTATTGACCAATTTTTCGCGGCTACATACTGTATGAATATATTAGAGGAAAGGAGGGTGTGTTCGTGGAAATTAAAGCAACCATCGGCGAGATGACATTTACATGCCGCGGAGAGTTGGAAACGTATTTTCAACCGTTTCGTGAAGCAACGATTGGGACAAATGTGACATTTTCCACTCCGTTTGGACAACAGAGAATGATTTATGCTGATTGGACAGCAAGTGGCCGTTTGTATGCGCCGATTGAACAAAAAATAACAGAGGAACTTGGCCCATTTGTTGCCAATACGCATACCGAATCAAACATGACGAGCACAAAAATGACGTTGGCATACCAATATGCAAAAGAATTGATTAAACACCATGTTCATGCGGATGAACATGATGTCATTATTATGGAAGGATCGGGGATGACTAGCGCGGTAAATAAACTACAGCGGCTGCTTGGCTTAAGGGTGCCGGAACAGTGGAAATTACAGCTTGAGCTTCCTGATGAGAAGCGTCCCGTTATTTTCGTCACACATATGGAACATCATTCTAATTTATTATCATGGGCAGAAACCATTGGAGAAGTGGTTACGATTCGCCCGACTGTAAATGGGGATGTGGAT
This sequence comes from Parageobacillus sp. G301, assembly GCF_030268025.1. NCBI lineage: Bacteria > Bacillati > Bacillota > Bacilli > Caryophanales > Anoxybacillaceae > Parageobacillus > Parageobacillus sp. G301. Next base: position 496,633 of record NZ_BSDB01000001.1, on the reverse strand, counting down.
TTGGAGCATTTCCAGCAATTATTGCAAACATACGCGCATCGCCCGCTGAAAATCGGCGCCTTTACCGCATGTTCCAATGTAACAGGTATTCAAACTCCGTATCATCAATTAGCAAAAATGATACACGAACATGAAGGGATTTGCTTTGTTGATTTTGCTGCCTCCGCTCCATACGTCTCCATCAACATGCATCCTGATGACCCGTTAGAAAAATTAGATGGCATTTATTTTTCGCCGCATAAGTTTTTAGGAGGACCGGGAAGTGCTGGTGTACTTATTTTTGATGCGAGACTGTATCAAAACCGCATCCCTGATCATCCTGGAGGAGGGACAGTCATATGGACCGATCCGTGGGGAAACTATAAATATATTAAAGACATTGAAACTCGGGAAGACGGGGGAACACCACCGATTTTACAAACGATAAAAGCAGCGCTGGCCGTTAAATTGAAAGAAAAAATGGGTGTTGAGCGCATCTTGAAGCGGGAAAAAGAATTAACAACACTTCTTTTATCCCATTTAAAGCAAATACCGCGCGTTCATGTTTTAGAAGGGCACCGGGAAGACCGACTTGGCATCGTATCATTTATTATTGAAGGAATGCATTACAATTTAGTCGTAAAGCTTTTGAACGACCGTTTTGGCATTCAAGTGCGCGGCGGTTGTTCATGTGCTGGTCCGTACGGCCATTATTTGCTTGGAATTGACAAAGAGCAGTCGAAAAAAATCATGACGGAAGTTGAACACGGAAACTTATTAACCAAACCTGGATGGGTTCGTATTTCAGTTCATCCAATCATGACAAATGAAGATATATACCATATCATTCGGGCGATCCGCCATATTGTGCGTCACGAAGACAAGTGGAAGCAAGAGTATATATATGACCATACAAAAAACGAATTTTATCACCGTCATGATGACCGTGATGTTCGTCACTTATTCATTCTTTAATTGCATATTGTTTCCATCCCCGCTTCATACATTGTACAATAAAACCATAATGGAAAAAGAAGGGGAGACTTATGAACGAACTATATCATTTATTTCTTCGCACAGAGCGGGAGCGAAACTTGTACGAACGGGCACGGAAGCTTGCTGAGCGATTTCAAAAGCGCGCTAGATGGCATGATGAACATGCCGAATTTCCGTTTGAGAATTTCGATGATTTAAAAGAAGCGCACTTTCTTTCCCTTACTGTTCCTAAATCATATGGCGGTGAAGAAATTTCCCTTTATGAATTTTTGCTTATTCAGGAAACAATCGCCCAAGGGGACGGAGCGACGGCGTTATCGCTCGGCTGGCATTTAGGAATTATCATGAACCTTGCAGAGACGAAAAAATGGCCGTTATCCGTTTTTGAACAAATTTGCCGCGAAGTTGTGGAAAAGCAAGTTTTATTAAATAGCGCACATTCCGAAGAAGCGACCGGAAGTCCTGCTCGCGGCGGAAAACCGGAAACAACCGCGGAACACCGCGGCGGCCGTTGGGTGATTTCCGGTCGAAAAACGTTCACTTCCCTAGCCCCGGCCCTTGATTACTTTATCGTATCCGCAACTATTCAAGGAACAGGAGAAGTCGGAAACTTTCTGATTCCGAAAACAGCGGAGGGGTTAAAAATTGAAAAAACGTGGGATACGCTTGGCATGAGAGCGACACGAAGCGATGATGTTATTTTAGAAAATGTGGAAGTGGAAGAAGAAGCACTTGTTGAAATGCTTAGTTTGCCAAAAGCAAAAAATCATGCCCAAGGATGGCTTTTACACATCCCCGCTTGTTATTTAGGAATTGCCATCGCCGCACGCAATGAGGCGATCGCATTCGCAAAAACGTATCAGCCAAATAGTCTTTCTCATCCGATTGCAGAAGTGCCGGAAGTGCAGAGAAAAATCGCGCAAATGGATATCCATTTAATGGCAGCACGGCATTTTATGTATTCTATTGCCGATCAATGGGACCGTTACCCAGAGAAACGGGCACAAATGAAAGAAGAATTAGCAACCGTAAAATATATTGCAACCAATACCGCTGTCAATGTCGTTGATTTGGCCATGCGTATCGTCGGGGGAAAAAGTTTATTTGCTACAAATCCATTGCAGCGGCATTACCGGGATGTCCGCGCCGGATTACATAATCCGCCATCCGATGATATTACCGTTTCGATCGTGGCAGGCCGTGCTTTACAATAAAGAGCAGTCGTTAGACTGCTCTTTCCTTACTTTTCAAGCGCTTTTTTCAAAAATTGAGGAAGTTGGAAGCATTGTTTTAATATTCCTTCGTTAACATATTTCGTATCTGATGGAATGGTTGTATTTTCCGGAAGTGAAAGAGGTTTTGTTGAACCGATGGTAAAGCTCCACAATCCTCCTGGATATGTAGGCACAGTCGCTGTGTATACTTGGACATGCGGGAACAATTCACGAATATTTGTATACGTTTGACGTAAAATGTCTAAATGGAAAATTGGCGATTGACTTTGGCAAACCATCAATCCGTCATCTTTTAAAGCTCGGCGGACATTGGCATAAAAGTCGCGCGAAAAGAGCGCTTCTGCCGGACCAACTGGGTCAGACGAGTCGATAATAATCACATCATATTCACTTTCACGTTCTTTTACAAAAGCAACTCCATCATCATAAATAAACTGTACTCGCGGATCGGATAAATTTCCGGAAACTTCTTGTAAATGTTCTTTGCAAGATTGCACTACTTTTTCATCAATTTCAACCATATGAATTTCTTCGACATGTTTATATTTTGCTACTTCTCTAGCCGCACCGCAGTCTCCGCCGCCAATAATAAGCACTTTTTTTGCCGATGGATGGAATTGAAGCGGTACGTGAGAAATCATTTCATTATAAATGTGACCGTCAATCGATGTCGTTTGCACGACTCCATCGAGTACGAGCATACGTCCGAAATCGTAAGAATCCAAAATCATGACATGTTGGAAATCAGATCGTTCAGAGAAAATAATGTCTTTAATGCGATAGCTAATTTTTAAATTTTCGCGGTCATCCTCTGTTAACCAGAGTTCACCATCTTGGACTTTTACATAAGGTGGTAATACATCTTGTACGTGTTTCATTGTGACCTCCTTTTAATTCTTGTTTGTTTTTCTCATGCCTTTCTAATATTAATATATTTTACGAAATGTGACAAACAAATCATTTTTGATTGTAGTATGTCTTTGTTTTAAAAAAATATGAAAGAGGAGCTGTTCTTTGTTTGAGGGACAGCTCCTTATTGTTTTTCTTTGCGGAAAATCATCTGTAAGTGGTGTTTATTGTTGAGCAAATCCGCTAATGTGTATGAATCTAGCACTTGCAAAAATGATTCTAGTGCTTCGTGAAGCACACGCTTTAACTGGCAAACAGGGGTTAGAACGCAATGATTACCATGCCCGGCAAAACATTCGACGAGCGACAAATTTTCTTCCGTGTTGCGGACGACTGTACCAATTCGAATCTCTTCCGGTTTTCTGGCTAACCGAATTCCACCGTTCCGCCCGCGTATCGTTTCAATATAGCCTAATTTTCCAAGCTCATATACGATTTTACTTAAATGGTTTTCTGAAATAGAAAATGTCTTGGAAATTTCTTTAATATTGGTTTTTTCTGCAGGTTCAAGTGTTCCTAAAAAGAGAAGAACACGCAAAGCATATTCGGTATAGTTTGTCAGCTGCATTTGTTTCACACCTTTAATATTAGCTTCTTTAGCACTATTCTATCATAATCCATCCTCCAACAAAAATTGTGAACAATTTGTTAAAGATGTATTTAAAATATTGCTTTTAAGAAATAATCGTGATTCAATTAAAGATGTATTTAAAATACATGTTTTATGAGGGAGGTAAAAATGAACGCGACAACAAAACAATTAAGTCAAAAAACAATTGAAATTATCAAATCAACGGTTCCAGTACTTGAACAACGTGGAGAACAAATTACGAAGTGGTTTTATAAAACCATGTTCTCGAATCATCCAGAGTTGCTCAATATTTTTAACCATGCTAACCAAAAACAAGGACGACAACAACGGGCGCTTGCACAAGCTGTTTACAACGCAGCGAAATATATTGATCAGCTTGAAGTGATTATGCCGGTTGTCCAACAAATCGCTCATAAACATTGCAGCTTAGGGATCAAACCAGAGCATTATCCAATTGTTGGAAAATATTTGTTGCTTGCGATTAAAGAGGTGCTTAAAGAGGCGGCGACAGACGAAATTATCAATGCATGGGCCGAAGCATATGAGATAATCGCCGATGTATTTATCAAAGTAGAAGCGCAATTGTATGAAGAAGCCGCATCCAAACGTGGAGGATGGAAAGATTTCCGCCGCTTTATCGTACAGAAAAAAGTAAAAGAAAGCGATGTCATTACATCGTTTTATTTCGTCCCTGAAGATGGAGGAGAAATTAGCGAGTATTTACCAGGACAATACGTCAGTGTCAGAGTTTCTATTCCAGGGGATCAATATACCCACATTCGTCAATACAGCTTATCCGATGCGCCAGGAAAAGGCTATTATCGTATTAGTGTGAAAAGAGAAGCGGCAACGGCAGACAAACCAGCCGGCATCGTTTCGAATTACTTGCATGATCATATTCAAGAAGGCGATGTGCTTGAATTAAGTGCACCATTTGGTGTTTTCACGCTCGATATGGCTAAAGAAACACCGGTGGTGCTCATTAGCGGCGGTGTCGGAATTACGCCACTGATGGGCATGGCAAGCACGGCAGTTTCGCGTCAGCCTAATCGCCAAGTAACATTTATTCATGCAGCGATCAATGGAAACGTCCATGCGTTCGATCAAGATTTGCGCCGCTTAGCGGAACATCCAGCATTTTCGTATCATGTTTGCTATCAGTCTCCTTCAGAAGAAGACCGAAAACATCCTTATTTCGGAAAAGAAGGATTCATTGATTTACCTTGGATACAATCCGTTGTCTCGAATAAAGAAGCAGATTTTTATTTCTGTGGACCGACTCCATTTATGAAAACGGTCTATCATGCGTTAAAAGAATGGGGCGTTTCCGACGAAAATATTCATTACGAATTTTTCGGTCCAGCTGGCGATTTAACGAAGTAATTTAGATACGTAGTAGGTAGACACCTTTCCGTTTGGAGGAAGGTGTCTTTTTTGATATGATAAATAAATAAGGAGGGAGATAGCAGATGGGATATGAATTAGCGACATTCGCGGGCGGCTGTTTTTGGTGCATGGTTTCGCCATTTGAAGAACAGCCTGGAATTATCAGCATTATATCCGGGTACACAGGCGGCCATAAAGAAAATCCAACGTATGAGGAAGTATGTTCACAAACAACAGGGCATTACGAAGCAGTACAAATTACGTTTGACCCTGACGTATTTCCATATGAAAAACTTTTAGATATTTACTGGCGCCAAATCGATCCGACCGATGACGGCGGACAGTTTCATGACCGTGGTGAATCGTATCGGACAGCGATTTTTTATCATAACGAAAAACAGCGCCTACTCGCTGAAAAATCAAAACGAGAATTAGAAGAAAGCGGACGTTTCTCCAAACCGATTGTCACAAAAATATTGCCTGCATCGACATTTTACCCGGCTGAAGAATATCATCAAAACTATCATAAGAAAAGACCTCTTCACTATAAAATGTATTATATCGCTTCAGGACGCGATGCGTTTTTGAAAGAACACTGGCGGGATAAAGAACGAGAGGAAATGTTGCGAAAAAAGCTGACTCCTCTTCAATTTGAAGTGACGCAGCGAAACGGGACGGAACCGCCGTTTGACAATCCATATTGGAATAACAAACGGGAAGGAATATATGTAGATATTGTTTCCGGGGAGCCGCTCTTTAGCACGAAAGATCAATTTGACGCAGGCTGTGGCTGGCCAAGCTTTACAAAGCCGCTTCATCCAGAAAATATTAAAACGGAGCTCGATTTAAGTCATGGGATGATTCGAACGGAAGTGCGAAGCCGTAAAGCCGATTCTCACCTGGGCCATGTCTTTAACGACGGTCCGGAGCCAACCGGTCTTCGTTATTGTATTAATTCTGCCGCATTACGCTTTATTCCAAAAGAAGATTTAGAAAAAGAAGGATATGGGGAATATTTATCCTTATTTGAAGCGGACGATAAGGAAAATAAATAAAAAACGGTTGGCATTCCGACCGTTTTTTTATATGATGAAGGTTAAATGAATAGTATAGGGGGAAGATAGTCACATGCATACATTTCGCGAACATCGATGGCAATCATTTCTACAAAACTATGAAAATCGTGCTCGTTTGTTAATTTCATGTCCGGATAAACCAGGTATCGTCGCGTCTGTAACATCGTTTTTGTACGAACAAGGCGCAAATATTGTCGAATCCAGTCAATATTCCACCGATCCGGAAGGTGGCACCTTTTTCTTAAGAATCGAATTTGATTGTCCGAATATCACGTTGCGAAAGCAAGAAATTGAATCCGCTTTTCAGCCGATCGCCGAGTCGTTTCATATGGATTGGCGTCTTCGCTTACATAATGATGTCAAACGAATTGCTATATTTGTTTCCAAGGCAGAACATTGTTTACTAGAGTTATTATGGCAGTGGCAAGCAGGTGAATTAATTGCCGATATTGCGCTTGTGATAAGCAATCATGAACATCTCAGAAACACTGTAGAATCGATTGGCATTCCATATTTCCATATTCCTGTTACGAAAGAAACGAAAGCGGAAGCCGAGCAAAAGCAAATCGAGCTGCTAAAAAAATATGAAGTGGATACGATTGTGCTCGCCCGCTATATGCAAATTTTATCCCCAGCGTTTGTCGCCGAATTTCCGGGAAGAATTATTAACATTCATCATTCCTTTTTACCGGCGTTCGTTGGAGCAAGACCGTACGAACGGGCGTATGAGCGCGGCGTGAAACTAATTGGCGCAACTTCGCATTACGTAACCGATGATTTAGATGAAGGCCCGATCATCGAACAAGATGTTGCCCGTGTTGACCATCGCCACCATCCCGATGATTTAAAACGAATGGGAAGGATTATTGAAAAAACAGTGCTTGCCCGAGCTTTAAAATGGCATTTGGAAGATCGTGTCATCATTCATGGAAACAAAACAATTGTCTTTTATTAATAGGTATGATCGAAAAAAGAGGGGGGGCAGATGCGCCTCCTTTTCCATTAAATGAACTAATAAATCTATGTTCTAAATAAAAAACCGAAAATAAAAAAGATTTTCACACAATAAGTGAAATTGTTATAATAAAGAAAAAGAAGAAAGAAGGGAGAAAACATGGGCGAAAAAAGAACGCCAAGCGGTTTTCTGTTAAAACAGCGTGCGTTTTTAAAACTATATTTAATCACATTAACTGAACAAGAACGTTTATACGGATTAAAAATATTAGACTTGCTGCGTCAAGAGTTTAAGCCATATGGCTACAGACCGAACCACTCAGAAGTATATAAAGCGTTACATGACCTTATTGAAGACGGAATTCTAAAACAAGTGAAACAGAAAAAAGAAGGAATGAAATATCAAGAAGTTGTCTATTATCGGTTTGCGGACGGCGGATATGAAAAAGCAAAGCTGTACAAACGGCAATTAAAAGCGGAATTAGATCGCTGCCAAGCGCTCATTCGCAAGGCGATTGAAGATAATTTTAGCTGACGGGGAGCATCATAATTATAAAAGGATGGTGGCTCTCCATTTTTCTTTGCATTTTTTAATTTACATAATATTTTTATAGTTACAAATGCCTCTTTTTTGCGTGAAAACAGGACATTCAGTAGAATAGTAACCGTAATGCAAAATAAAGAAAGAAAGGACGACAACTAGTGAAACTTCCAGAGAAAGTTGAAGAAATTATTCAATATCGCAACCAACTATTTTCGAATGATGAAGACGCCTATCTCATTGGAAAAGGCGGTTACACCGCTTCCGATGAGTCGATTCTATATGATGCTATCATTGCACTTGCGCTTGGGAAAAACGTCTTATTGAAAGGACCGACGGGATCCGGAAAAACGAAGCTGGCGGAAACGTTATCATCCATATTCGGACAGCCGATGCATAGTGTGAACTGTTCTGTTGACTTAGATGCCGAAGCGCTGCTTGGCTTTAAAACGATTCAAAATCACGATGGAAAAGCAGAAATAGAGTTTATCCCAGGTCCTGTCATTCAGGCGATGACAAAAGGACATTTATTATATATTGACGAAATTAATATGGCTAAACCGGAAACGCTGCCGATTTTAAACGGTGTCTTAGACTATCGAAAAATGATTACTAATCCGTTTACCGGAGAAGTCGTTAAAGCGAAAGAAACATTTGGCGTGATCGCTGCGATTAACGAGGGATATGTTGGCACCGTCCCGCTCAACGAAGCGTTAAAAAACCGTTTTGTTGTCATCGATGTTCCGTATATTCAAGGAGATACATTAAAATCCGTATTGTTGGCACAAACTACATTAACAGACGAAACACTCATCGACCGCTTCGTCACGTTATCCGCTGATTTAATTGCACAAGTAAAAAATGGGCAAATTTCCGAAGAAGCTGCTTCGATTCGGGCGCTGATCGATACTTGTGATTTAGCTGTATATTTGCCGCCGCTTCGGGCCATTGAACGCGGCATTGTGGAAAAACTGGAAGATGACCGTGAAAAAGCAGCGGTGCGCAACATCGCGGAAACGTTGTTCGAAGAATGAGGGATCCAATATGGAGCGGTTTATCCAATTTAACGATAAAAAGATTGATTCCTTTTTGTTTATGCAGCTGTCCGATTTAGCGAAAACGTTAGCGAAACATAGCGATTGGGAAGTAGAGTTCGGCTTTCAGTCTTATATTGACTTTCCAAATCGAAAATTATATGTCAGTCATTTTTGGGACAATCGGCCGAAAGAAGAAAAAGAAAACGGATTAAAAAGCGATGTCTGTTTGCGAGCCGTCGGAACGCTTTTTCATACTGATTTTTCTGAAGTCACCGCATTTCTTAACAAAACGAAAAACATATCGATCCCTAGTTTTGCAAAACAACTATTTACACTAGCAGAAGATTTGCGTCTTGAAGAAATTTGTAAAAAAGAGCGTCCTGGCACGAAAAAATGGTTTCGCATCCGCCGCGATGTGTACCGCCGTTATTTTTACAGTCAAACGAACGCCAATTTGACAAGAAGCGTATATACGGATGCATTATTTTCTGTTATCTATCTGTTATTAACATCCGACTCGCCGCTAGAGGACGTTCCGGTTATTCATGAGCCAATTGACCGAATGATGCCTTGGCTTCGCCAGACGCTTCCCCAATTTTTTGACGCTGCTTCGACGAAAGAAGTGGCCCGTATCACGTGGATGATTACAGAAGCATTCGATGACGTATTGGAAAATGATATGTTAAACACGTATTTTTATTTACCAGAACAAAGTTATAATGAAGAGATGGGACTGACGCTGGAAGACTTAAAACGGATCGACCCGCTCAATAACTGTGACATCTTGGATAAAGAAAAATGCGGGGACGAAGATGTCCATGATCAAGAACTGCCAACGTGGCACCGTGAAACGAGTGACATGACGAAAAGTTTCTTGCGTTTTGAACTTGAACAAGGCTCGCGAACCGATTTATTGGGAGATGGAGCGCGTGAAGGCGAAGACGGGGATCAAGCACTTGCGATGGTGCAAGGATCTGCGCGAAAATCGAATCGAAACGATTATAGGAAGCTAAATGCCTATGAACAGAAACGGGAAAGCAAACAAGCAGGTAAAGGGGATCGCTACGGGAAAGATAACCGGTATGCTGAAGCAATTTTTCTTTTTCCAACTTCTCCTTCGTCTGAACAAATAGCACAATATGAACAAAAGAAAATCGATATTTTACCATATCAAAAAAAATTAAAACAAATGATGGAAAAAACATTAGAACATAAAAAGACACTTCCACGCACCGATTTACATTTTGGCCGGCTGCATAAAAAACTGCTTCGTCTATGGACAGACGAACAGCCGCGCTTGTTTTATAAAAAACATCAGCCATCTTCTCGTATTGATGCCGTTTTTACGCTGCTAGTCGATTGTTCAGCGTCGATGTATGACAAAATGGAAGAAACGAAACGCGGTATTATTTTGTTCCATGAAGCATTAAAATCGTTGCTTGTGCCCCATCAGATCGTTGGATTTTGGGAAGATCCAAATGAGGCGACGGAAACGAAGCAGCCAAACTATTTTCAAACGGTAATTTCATTTGCACAATCACACAAAAAAGAAAGCGGCCCTGCGATTATGCAGCTGGAGGCCCAGGAAGATAATCGCGACGGATTTGCGATTCGCATCATAACGGAACAACTTTTAAAGCGGCCGGAAAAACAAAAATTTCTATTGGTGTTTTCCGACGGAGAACCAGCGGCGTTTGGTTATGAACAAAACGGTATTATCGATACGCATGAAGCGGTATTAGAAGCGCGCAAACATCATATCGAAGTGATTAACGTCTTTTTGGCCAATGGTGAAATTGACGAAGGACAGAGAGAGACGATTCGAAATATTTATGGAAAACATAGCATTGTTGTTCCAAATGTGGAGCAACTTCCAGATTTCTTATTCCCGCTATTGAAAAAACTATTGTATAAAAGTTTATAAAGTTTATAAAGAAAAGGATGGATTGGCGATGATCAAATTGTTTACGGACAGTGATTTAGACGGAATTGGGTGCGGACTGTTGGCGAAAATTGCGTTTAAAGAAGTAAACATATCATTTTGTTCCTACCGTAACTTAGATGAACGAGTGAAACAATTTATTGAAGATGAACAGCATAACGAAGCAAGTGTATTTATTACCGATCTGGCGGTCAGTGAAGAGGTGGAGAAAAAACTGGAGGAACGATTTGAAGCAGGAAAACACGTTCAAGTTATCGACCACCATGTCACTGCCCTCCATTTTAATAAGTATCCGTGGGGGTGGGTGCAGCCAACGGATGAACAAGGCAAAAAAACGTGCGCAACCTCGCTATTTTATGAATATTTAATCCGTGAACAAAAACTGGAACGAAACGAAACGCTCGATGAATTTGTAGAGCTTGTCCGCCAATACGATACATGGGAATGGGAAGAAACAGACAACACGCGGGCAAAGCGGCTAAATGATTTGCTGACGATTTTAGGCCTGGACGAATTTTGGGATCGCATGAGTGAACGGTTAACGGAAGGAGGTCCATTTGCTTTAACCGAAACGGAAGAACTTATTTTGGATATGGAAGAAAAGAAAATTCAGCGCTACATCCGAATGAAACAAAAACAACTTGTCCAGCGCTGGTTTGATGATTATTGTGTCGGTATTGTTTTTGCCGAACAACATATGTCTGAACTAGGTAATGCATTATCCAAACGTTGTCCACATTTAGATTTAATCGCAATGGTTAATCTCGGTACTAAACATATTGGGTTTCGAACGATTCACGACAACGTGAATGTTGCGGAGTTTGCGAAACAGTTTGGAGGAGGAGGCCATCCGAAAGCATCCGGATGCTTTGTTAATGAAACAACATTCCCGCTTTTTGTCGTCGATGTGTTCTCGCTTCCGCCGGTATATCATGATGTGGAACAAAACCAGCTCAATACAAAAGATCAAACAGAAGGGTTCTTTTTTACCAATCATCAAGGACAATGGTTTTTCTTTCATCCAAGCGATGACAAATGGGGCGTTTATCATCAAGAACAGGAAGTACAATCGTTTTCGAGCCAAGAAGAGGCGGAACGGTTTGTCAAACGTCAATTCGCAGCGGGATTGGCGGACGATCAAGTGGTGATTGACTTTTTGCAGCAACAGCTATGTATAGAAAAAGAAAAGATCAAAGATGAGTATATCAATGCCCTGCAACAATACAAACAAAAAGCCGGTACCAAATAACGGTATCGGTTTTTTATGCTACTTATTTGTTTCCTCCCTTAACCAAAATGCACGTTTTAACCATGAGTGAATATCGTGAAGGGGAAGGGAGGAAGAAAAATATGGCCAAACTGCCGGTTAACATTCATATATATAAAGCAAAAACGACTTAAACTTTATTGGTTATATACGGATTGCCAAATCAAATAAAGAAGCAGAGAGAAAAATAAACTATGAGATACGATCGGCTGTTCAACAGCTTCTCATGGTACAAGGGTTTTATGAAGATCCGCTGACTGAAATCACGGGACACTTTGAGCTGAAAACAAATGAAAATGTTAACATAATTGTAACAGTTTCTATGTTTAAATAATTTAAATAGAAACAGTTTTTCTTTATAATTATAAACGGGAGGTGAGAATAATGAAACAGTATGTCTTTTCCTTTTACACAGAGCAAACCAAACCAGTTGTTTGGGAAGAAGCGATTGCTGCCGAAGGAATGATGGATGCCTTTTTAAAAGCAAAAAATCTTATGAAAAAATACAAACATGAAAAAGGGGTCCCTGTCCGCGTTCAATACAAAGGCGTACGCTATCGCCACATCGATATCGCGTAACTAACATGGAAGGATGGTACCATGTCTTTCTCCAAATATAGTAAGGGGTAACATGCAGCGGTCGTTAATCATTAATCAATCAAAAAAGTAACCGCTGCATGTTTTATTTATTCGATTTTTATATGCACCTTTTGGATCGCATTATACCCATATCCTTTGCGGTTCCACATCGAAGTGAAAGGTTGTGTACGGCCGCTGGAATCCGTCGCTTTTGCTAAAATCGTATATTCTCCTTTCTTGTGAACTTCCCATCTCCACTCCCATTGCACCCATGCATATCGTTCCTTTAGACGTTTTAATGTCGCTCTGTTCCATGTTTGTCCATTATCTACACTGACTTCTACTTTTTGAATTATACCTTCTCCAGTCCAGGCGATCCCCGTAACCAAAATCGTTCCAACTCGATGGAGAGAGTATGGAAGCGGAAATTGAATTAATGAGTTTACGTTCATTGTTGTTACGGACATTTTTCCTTCATCATCGTTTGGATGAGGATAATAAACATAATCAATGGATTGAAACGGTCCTGTAAAAGTCTGATCCGTTACGATGATGTATTTTAGCCATTTTACCGATGCCATCGCATACCATTGTGGAACAATGAGGCGAAACGGAAATCCGCGTTTCAAAGAAAGGGGGGAGTCATTATACTCATAAGCGATGATCGTATCTGGGTGCATTGCTTTATCAAGCGGTAAACTCCTTGCGTAGTGAAAAAGACCGTCCATATCATTCCTTGTTCCGAAATCTGCTCCAATAAATATCACTTCCTTTGCCTTCCTGTGGATTTTCGCTAATGTTAATATGTCTTTTAGCGGAATTCCAGTCCATTTTCCTTGACTTATCGCCCCCGACTCCCATTGTTCTCCGAAGGTAGTAGGGGTAAACTTCGCCCGTTGATTTCCAGCACATTCCAAAGGGACGATCAACGTTGTTGAAGGCATTCTTTTCAGTTGATCAAGAGAAAGGAAAAAGGAAGATTGTACCAAACCGCTAATCATTACGGACTGATGGACTGACGATGGATATGGAAAATGGTTACGTCGAAAAAAATACCGATCTTCAAATAACACATGACGCAAAAAGTGAATCGGTGTTTCTTGATTTTCCGGTACCAGACTTCTCGTAATTAAATACGGACGTATCTTCAAATGAATTACACTCCTTTGTTTGACAATTTTTATATATGGTTTAATGATTTTTATTTTTAGAATGTGTATGACGTAAAATGTTTAGGTCGAACCATTATTTTTTGTTTTGTCTCAATATAACTAGTTTGCTTGAATTTGAAACAAATCATTTTATAACTGCCTATAATTTATATTATGTCTACTAAAATGTAAAAAATATATGAGTGGCGTTTGGTTACCACTACTCTTTCTTTATTTGATAAAATTCTTCGCTAAATTGTTTGTCTTGTTTCAACCATCTAAAATAAGTTCCTAATGTAATTCCAACTGTTTCACATGCTTGATGAACGCAATAACTTTTTCGATATTCATCGATAAAAGCTTTTTTTCTTGCTGCAACAGCTTGTTTTGTTCTTTTTAATTTCGCATTTTGCAATGTTTCTGCATCCATATTTTTATCTGGGAACGCTTCAAATTTGCGTTTTAAATATAATCCTTTATCGTGATAAATCCAGTCATAAAATTCCTTAATCGTTTTTCTGCCGCTCATATATAAACGAATATGTTTTTCTTTTTTGGTTAAGTACACGTCAAATCCTCGCGCTTTTAGATGATGTTCTAATACCGTCATGAAATCGAGAGAACCGCCAACAAAACTGACTAAATAGCCACGAGAATAAATATTTCCATCACCGTCAAAATAGCCTCTTATAAAATGATTTAAATACACTTCTGGAACATACGGAAATTTTATATCCAATGATTTATTTGGTGTGATACCATGTATCTCCATTAAATCGTTTTTCATCACTTTGCTATTGAGATATAACATATAAACACCGGTTTGCTTATTTTGATAAAGTGGTTGATTAGACCCTAATTCGTCTCTGATTTGTTCTAAAATATATTTTTCTTTTTGCGCGAATCCGATCGTTTGAAAATCATTGGAGACAAAACCGTCCGCTATAAAAAAACCTAAGATATAAGCCATATTTTTAGACCAAGTCTTGAAATAATCTTCATTTAACTTATACTTACGCTTCCAACTACCAAACGGCCTTTTTTCAATATTATGATCAGACAAAATCATTCTTATATATCTTGGAGACACATTGGAAAGCTTTGCAATTTCGGTGGTACTAGTACCTTCAAGATAAAGTTTTATAATTTCGTCTATCTCCAACGTTCGTTTTATATTTTTTCTTGTCATCTTTAAAACCCCTTCCATATTTATTTAAAATATATTATAAGAACAAATGTTCTTATTGTCTATATAAATTAAAATATTCGTAATAATCACTTCCCCACTTTAATTAATGAATGGAAATAAATCGCGAAACAAAAAAGAGACAGTAAAGTGCAAGTACTGTCTCATCACGCCGCTTTATTCCTTATGCTCCAGAATGGCTTGCCACTCTTTCTCCCGATCTGTTTCCTAGGGTTCGATTCGGTAGCTCAGCCAGGTAGCAGGCAGAATCAGGCTGGGTAACAGTTGCTCAAGTTTAATCCCGATCCCGATAATGAGGCTTTTCCGCCGTTTGGAGAACTTCTAATTCAACATGGTTACTCTGTACAGCTCAACGATATTACAGAAACGTATATTCGTTATCCAACATCAGATTACGATTCACCTAAATTTTATAGAGATATATGCAGATACTAATTTAACTTGTATTAACTGAAGCTTCCCATTTTACATATTCATCAAATTGTTCATCATCAGATGCAATGAAATCTTTTTCAACTTCAATGGTGACTGCAACTATTTCTTTTCGTTTCTTCCACCTGGAACAAATTCATTTCGGCACCATTTTACAAAGTTTCTCGAATGACACAGATATGTTTTTGCCGTGTCATCAGCTAACAGACCTTCTTTCCATTTTTCTTTTACCTCATTCTCATAGATTTGATACAATTCTTCTAATTTCTTTATAAATTCCTGTGATGCCCTCATCTGAATCAGCTCCCGATTAATATTTTATTAAGCAATTGGTAGATATGGTTTGTGTGTTGGAAGTTGAGATTGTGACCCGATAAAAAGCACCTGATCTTTTATCAATCCGTCAAACCATCTTGTTTGGATAGCGCGGTCCGCGGATCTTACTCGGCATGAACTGAACTCATTTAGCTATCTTCAATCTCTGCTCTATACCCATTCTTCCAACAAAAACACTTTATTTCTTTCAAAGTCGTGAAGAATGGATGGAGGCAGCAGTTCACGCACTCTCTCTTTAGTCGACCAGCAATAATCGATATGCTCTTCCGAAAGAACGACTTCATGATGAGCGCTTTTGCATAAGTATGTAAGAATGACTACTTGTCGCGTGGCGTGCGTTTGGAACGTCGTCGCATATAAAATCCGCTCTGCTGTCACATCCAATCCGACTTCTTCCTGAATTTCGCGCAACAACGCCGCTTCTAAATCTTCCCCAAAGTGTATTTTTCCTCCGGCTAACTCCCATGTTCCCCCGCCCACTTCGCCATCATTAGCGCGTTGTACAATTAATTAATACTTTTCCTTCGTGTAAAATAAACCCTTTGAAAACTACAACCATTTCATTTAAACCTGTCATTTCAAGCACCTTTCCTCATTATGAACATAACACGGTTGCTTTCGCTCGATTAACGAATTTAATTTCACTTTTGTATCCATAGAATAATCTAAATGTTCTAATAAAATATATCAAGATAAATTTGGGATATTTGGTATTGGTTTTACAGGTATGCATCTATGTCTTTTGCAACACGTTCCTATATTGAAAAAGGACAGCCTTATTTGGACTGTCCTTTTCGCTTTTGCTGCAGTAAAGTTACGGCTTGTAGTTAATACCTATACCAAACCAAATCATTCCCATACAAGAAACGATTAGGATGAAGTGAAGGATGCCGCCTAAATAGGAGTAGAATCGATCTTCTTTTAGGAGGCCAAGCAAGCATATGAGCAATCCGAACAATGAAATCCAAATGTAACGGATATCAAAAACGGGAATCTCCGCTATAATTTGTACATTTAACAAAATAAGTAAAAATATAGCCACCAATGTATTTAGCATATTGATTCTTACCATTATCATTTTCGACTATTCCCTCCTTTTGCTACGGCAAATGGATCTGACCTAATCGAATCACGTTGACTTCCTTCATCTTTTCTAGAGACAAAACATCTTTGGCGGTTCCCGTCATAGCGATTCCATAAATCTTCAATTCCTTATGTTTTTTTATCCATTTTAGCCGCTCGGCCATCTTTAAGTCTTTGTATTCCGTTAGTTGTGTTGCCCATTTTTCGTTTTTGCTCAATAGCTCGAGCCCTTTGACTACTTCTTCGTAATCAGTAAACGAGCGATTGAATACAGAATCTACATGCACTTTTTTGTATGGGAAGCCAATTGCTGGTGTTTGGATGAAATCTAAATCATTCCTCATCTGTTCCTCTACACCTGTGTCCAACGCAAGCCATGTTATATTATATACCTTGAATTTTTCATTTATCTCTTTTAAGGAATAGGACTGATTCAGGGAAATATAGATTTCAACCGGCCAATCGCTTGGGAGAGATTCAATTTTTCTTCGTTCGTCAGGTAAAAAGTATTTGGCTTTCGGATGAATAAAGTTGATTCCAATGTGATGAAGCGAATACCCAATCGCTCGATAATTCGATTCTTTAGCAAACACATCATTGAAAAATAGTTTGTAAGTATCCTTACCTACATAACTTCTTTTATCATCCATCCATTTATATTTGTCGGCCGTGACAGTCATGGTAAAGGGCTTGATCTCAACATCGACCGTATCGTAATCTACATACACATTTGGAGACATCATTTCACTAACCGTTTGAATGGTTTCAATCAATTCGTTCCCTCTGTTATGATCTCGCCCCCAGCCGTAATAAACAAAAGTAAACATAGTCAATAAGGGAACAATCGTGAGTATAAACGATACAACAAGCAGCGTATTTCGAAAAAAGAATTTTTGTTGGGCCTTTTTCATCATTTTTGCGAGATCGGCTTCCTTCAACCCTTCATCATGAAGGGTTTCATGGAGAAATTCATGGTATACGTCAAAACTTTCCAGAAGCTCCTCTATTTTCTGTTCTTCCTCTTTGCTTAGTGTGCCATTTTGATATTTCTGCAATAATGGTTTTAACTCGTCTTTTCTCATCCCTTCACCTCATTGCGTAATCGTTTTTCTAATTCCCGCCTGCCCCGAAACACAAGGCTTTTTAAATAAGGGAGTTTTACGTTTAACAGTTCCGCCGCTTCTTTGTAGCTAAATCCTTTTATATCGACGAGCATAATGGCTTTTTGTTGCAGTTCTTTCATGTTGGACAAATGTTTATAAATCAACTCCAGCTCATGTTTTTGCAAAAACGCGTTTTCCGTTTCTAATAATGGATCAAGCTTTAACGACGCAAAGAAATCATCCACTTGTACAAGCTGCATCTTTTTGGCTTTTCTGCAGTGGTCGATGAAGGTATTATAAGCGATCCGGTAAAGCCATGGCTTTATTTGTACTATGTCGCTTATGCCGCTTACATGTAAATAAACCTTATAAAATGTTTCCTGCAGGAGATCCTCTGCCAAATGATAATCATTGGTTAATCTGTACAGATAGCGAAAAAGGGATTTGGAATACAAGCGCATAAGTATATCCAATTCAAATTTATTGGCAATGGTTTCCACCCTCCTTCCGATAAAAGACGCATTAAAAACAAAAAAGTTTCTGTTTTTCCAAAATTTTTTATGAAACATATGTATTAATTAGAAAGATCATCGAACATCATTTTGAAACAGCATCTATACATACTTTAATTACTATATAAAGCGGTTATCGCTAGACTTTTATGATAGCCCTTCTTGAACACTGGATAAGGTTATTTTTTATTAGTGAAGCGATCAAATGAAGAGGATTTTGATTCGTATGAAATGAGGAGAGTATTGGAGGGAGAAAGCATGTTTTGCAGAATTTTAAGCTTGCTTATGTCTGTTTTTCAATCTAAACCTATCTACATTTGTGGCTCACTTATAATATTTAAGACTTAATTTAAAATTTAAGCTCTGTTAAACAATAATGTTGATAATTTAGCAAATAAAAAAGAACCCATTGCTTATCAAGACCTAAATTATAAAAAGCCTTAAAAAATAAAGGAACGTACATATTAGTCATGTATAATATGTATGTTCTTTTTATCTTTTACTAAACTAAACACCCGTTAGTTCAAGAAGTTTACTTTTGAAAATCTGCTATATTCCAATTCATTTTAGGATTAACTGTATCCATAAACTTCTTAATTTGTTCTTCACTTAAATCTTTTTCACCAGTCGAATTTTTCGCATATGATACAAGTTCCCAAGTTTCATCATAAGGTTTCTTCGGTGCTTTCCACCTAATGCTAAATGTATAATCAACGCCATCAATCTTTACTTTCATAATCAATATATCGCCAAGAAGTATAAACTTACTCATTTCCATTTTTATATGCCACCTACTTTCGTGTATTTACAGGAGAAAAAGAAAGATTGCGACTACGGGCAGAATCTTTGAATAAGAATATTTTTTATGGTTCACTAATCCCCATTGCCAATAGCAAAAGAAAAGCAATGGCCAAAACCGCTCCATTTCCTATCAAGCTGATAATTGGCAGAAAGAAACGTTTTGTCATCAACCACGAGAACACCGCTAATAAAATACCAATAATTGATAAGATGCCATAAATTGTTATCACGAAATAAACATCAGCATTTGGACCTCTTTCAACATAGAAAATAATGATACTTATGATTACAGGCAACAAAGACGTGACACCTAATATATTTCCTACTTTTTTCTTGTCTAACACTATTACCCCCACCTTTTTGTTGATAATAACTTTTTGAATCATAGCCACCCATGCCGCATTTCGCGGCACTACAGATGATGGAAGTTCATTCGTTCTTCCATGAGAGACAACCATGCCGCATCTATACGGCACCATCAGAAGAATGAAAATATTAATTTTCAGACTTGCCTACCATACGTCAAATCATCAGGCCCATGATGTCTATCAAAGGGAAATTTACAAAATAATTTGGACTTGACTTTTTATAAATATGCTCTTTAGAATTTGTTAAAAGGTCTTGTGCCATTCTTTATCATCTAATGGTACACCTTTTTTAACATAACTAATGGAAATCATTCCATGTTTTAATCCAGCGTTCTTTTGAATAAATGATACAATCTCGTTAAAAATTTCTTCATCCTTTTTAGCCGGCTTTCTAGGTACAGATATGATAATAGTAGGTGCCGCATCGTATTCTTTATAACTACTTGGCTCATTTGGATTAACGTTATACGTTATTCCGGTTCTTTCGTCATAATGCACCGAAAATTCATCCAACACTTCAAGCTTTTGCTCAATATAAGGACGTATATGGTTTTCTAATTCCTTTTCCCACTTCTCCGCAATATAAGAGTCTTCCATCTGTTTTGTTTCTTCATTGTAGTAGACTAAAAACTGTGTATGATCCTTTTTGTTCTCTGCTTTAGCAGCGTAATCAAATGTTGGGAAGTTGCCCATATTATCAAATAGTGTATCATAAATAACAATTTCATCTTTAAATGTATTTTTTATATATTCCTGCGCTTGTATTTTTACCTTTTTCACTTCATCCTCATCTGGCTTCATGCTTTGTACAAATGCAAAAGCAAAAAGCCCTATACCTAATGCGAATATGCCGAATACACCGATACCAATTTTTATTTTTTTATTCATAATAATCCTCCCTGAACTGTTTTGTTAATTATAACATAATTTCCATTTTTCTGATATTCGTTCTTAAATTAAACTGCTCTTCACTTCAATAAAAAAGGCCTTACTTCCTGTTTATTGAAGTAATGCTCTCGTTCACCACCCATACCGTATTTCGCGACACCAAAGACGGTGGTGGGAATTGAGTAAGAAAAGAATGATGTCTCTTTTTGATTCCTTTTGTGGCAGAAGTATCAATTCTTTTTTACCTTACTGTTTTTTTTCTCAATGTGTGTTAACTTTGATTTAAGATAAGTTCTTATTCCTCTACATTATTTAACTCTCTTCTAGGAATTATATAGACACTTACTGAGCTAAAGCAGGTATCGGGGCCGGGCTTTATTCCCCGTTGGCCGCTGCAGCTGCCGCATCCCTTGTTCCTGAACAGAAACGCGGCCGCGCTCTTGGTATGACGCTGGGCGGTATGAGTACGGGAACGGTCGTAGGGGTTCCACTTGGATTGATCATTGCTGAACATCTAGATTGGCACGCAACTCTCTGGTTCATCACCGCACTAGGTCTTATCGCCATGATAGGAATTGTCATATGGTTTCCAAGTTTTCCAGTTTCGGCGCCACCATCACTACGTCAACGTGTTGCCATGATGACCAATGGACGGGTGGCAGCAATTGTTGGCATCACTTTTATGACCAGCATTGCCAGCTTGGGTCTCTATACATATATCGCAACCATTTTGGATAATCTGGCAGACATTCCTATCGTTACACCTTATCTTTGGGCATGGGGCATTGGTGGCGTAGTCGGGAGCTTTTCCATTGGCACTTTAATTGACCGAATGGGGCGACCAGACTTGCTTATGGCTGGCATTTTAGCCATAATGGCTTTAGCCATGTTCAGCTTACCATTAGTACTTTCATTTTCGATACTATCATTCCTTCCTTTCATTCTATGGGGGGCGATGGGTTGGGCCTCGCAAGCTCCGCAACAACATGAACTACTTCGCTTACAACCTGATCACGGCGCAGCTGTCGTTGCGTTAAACAGTTCCGCTAATTATTTAGGTAGTGCGATAGGTTCCACACTTGGGGGGGATGGTGATGCTAGCCGGATTGGCACCTTCCCGACTTCCGTTTGCTGCCGGTTGTCTAATATTAGTGACCATATTGGGACAATGGAGGATTGTGTCATCAAAAGAAAGCGTGGATAAGCGAGAAAAAACATGAAAAATCAAATGCAATAAAGACTATCTCAAATTTGACAAAAACACATAAGATGTACCGCCTTTCTACTCAATCCGGTGTCAAAAAAATAAACATGAAATTTCACAGAGACTTGGATATAAAAAATAAACCCCGAGTGGTCTTTTCAAGACCGCTTGGAGTTTTTTCTTAATAAAAGGCTACCCTGAAAATAAACGGTATACAAAGATATGAACCTGATAGTATGGACGAAACAGCTTATTTTAATGCATCGTTGTACCAAAAAATTGGCATGAGTGTCTCTGTCAATGTTTAATGTTGATTTTGTAAAGTATAAAACTGAGGGTGTCCCAAAAGCAATCCCTTTCAGGACACCCCCTTTTAGTTATTTTCACCTCATAATTTTTAACATAGTATTGGTGTTCTTTTGAAATTCATAAGGAACTTTAATTTCTTCTGTAATCCATCCTAAATTGTGTATATCACGGATTAGTTCATCCAAGTATTTATATCTCTCACAAGCAAAGTTAGTTGTAGGAAAAATCCTTATTTCATCTTTGGTTACACGCATAAGTTCTTTTATAGTCTGTAAATGAAATTCATAGTCCAGTTTATCTTCATAAAGAAATAGAAAATTTGCTGAAAGTGTCAAGTCAAACTGCTTATCATCAAACGGTAAGGTCGGTAAAACGGCAGGAATATAACGATTCTTATTCCGTTTCATGTCTGAGATACATTGATTCATTGCTTGTGTTCTTATCTGTTTCAACTCATCAACTGATTTAAAATAATCCCACAAAAAATTTTTTTGAATATCAGCCCTTTCCATGTTAGACATGGTGGTTTCAATATCTTGTAAACCTTTTTGCTCTAATTGTTCAATAGGAAGATAATAAGCAATATCACATGCTGTAACATCCATTCCAAGTTGATTGGATACTGCCGTAAAGGAACATGCCCCAGCAGGGCAATCAAGAATCTTACGCCCCACTAAATCTTCTTTGGTAAGGCCAAACATTCGCATGTATTCATCCCAAGTCCTACCAATAAAGACAATGCGATTTAAATCCCACTTGTTAACTGACTCAACTTTACTCATCTCCACTCACCTTTCTTAACTAATCTGAACTAAGCTCTGTAAATAATATACCAAATATACATAATTTAGCACATATAAAATGCCTCTTTGGTTAAAAACATTAATCTTGCGTTATACTGCTCGTTAGCCAATCATGAAACGATCTTCACCATAGATTAACAAGAAAATCAACATCATTCCTTAACAGAACCTTTAAAGAAGGAGAAAAAGAAGGAGAAATTGCCCCTCACATGTTAACAAATGCGGATGCGCCTCTACATGCTTGATAGCGATGTTTAAATCCGATAAACACTAATTTATATTTTTTATCACCCATTAAGAAGGAATGAAGCAGTTTCCCTCGAAATAAATCAGGAAGACAAATGAAGAAAAAGGAAGCAAAGAATGGTGTCCATTCCATCCAAGAGAGGTGTTGTAAATGGATTTTGCACTAACCATATCCTTTTTAGGAGTAGCTATATTGCTGACGTTAATGCCCGGACCAGATATTTTGTTTGTGATTGCTCAAAGCATTTCACAGAACAAAAAAGCGGGAATCGCAACGGCACTGGGACTTTGTTCAGGCCTTATTGTACATATCACGGCTGCAACGCTTGGGATTTCCACCATCATTTATCAATCCGCTCTGGCTTTTACCGTCATAAAATATACGGGTGCGGCGTATTTGTTGTATTTATCATGGCAATCATTCAAGGAAAAAGAAACAGGCTTTGCTTTTAACAACAAGCCTTTAAAGTATCTATCATTGTATAAAAAAGGAATTCTCATGAATCTGCTTAATCCAAAAGTATCTTTGTTCTTTTTGGCATTGTTGCCTCAATTTGTGAATAAATCGATGGGACACATTACGTTGCAGATGTTTATTTTGGGGATTATTTTTCTGGTTCAGGCTTTAGTGATTTTTATCGCTGTCAGCGTGTTTTCAGAGAAACTGCGCCATGTCCTGCTTACCAATTCGTTCATAGCGAAGCGAATGAACATTGTAAAAGGTTTGTTATTAGGGCTGATTGGTATACAGATTGCGTTTAGTGAAAAGTGAAATCGTTAGAGTGTTATCTTTTAATAAATGTCTCTATTCAATTTCAATGTTGATTTTTAGACCACAGAAAAAGACCGAAATCAATCGGTCTTTTTTGTATGTCCTGTTCAACAGGCGCCAACCGTTAGTTGAACAAGCTCATCATTAAATTAACCTCTTCACAAATAAAACTCTATCTTGATTTGGTCCATCATAATCAGTATGTACAGAAACTCCGTCTACTTTTTTATCTCCGTTTTTTTCGATTTCAAATCCCATTTTCGTATGAAATGCAATGGAAACTTTGTTCACTGGTGAAGTTACACAACGGACGATATTCCGACCATTCTTTTTAACAATATTAAAAAATTCATTGTACAGTCGTTTTCCAATACCGTGTTTCCTATAATCCGGATGAACTCCAACAAAGTGTATATATGCTTCTTCTGGATACGCTTGGGATAGAAAACCTATCAAAAATCCAACGATTTTTCCATCTTTTTCGGCAATGAAACTTGTATTTTGAAAATGGTCGAAGAATAATTTTGGCAATTTATCAGACATTTGTCTTCCGCCCCACCACTCATTGATTAGTGGAGAGATGACATAGTAATCTGACCCTTTCACTGAACGAATTTCCATCTTAATCCCCCTTCATTTGTAAAAGTATGACTATCATAAAAGCAAATTTAGTGCTATTCTTCAACTAACTCGTTAGCCAACCATGAAGCAAGCTTCTCCACAGATGATGGAAGTTAATTCTTTCTTTCATGGAAGTTGAACAAGAACATTTTTTATATTTTCTCATCTTGCAAAAAAGCTTGTAGAATTTTTCCTCAAACTTTTAAAGTCATTGCCACTATTCAACTACAGAACCCCATTAGCGGAATAAACATACTTTCACAAAAGATGACTAAATCCACTTTTCCATGAATATTAATTCATCCGTTTTAAAACCCAATTTTTCATAAAATCCTTGAACTTTACAATTTTGACGGTCCATTCAGGTTCTTTAACACGATTTAATAAATCCCAAGGCAAAAACACATCAATATCGGTAAAATCATCAAAAGCTACAATTGCAATTTCCATTAAATATCCTCCCCAAAATCTTAGCCCTTTTACTTAATATACTCTTCTTCAATCTGTCCTGTTATCCAGCCATAAAGCGAGCTTCCCCACAGATTATGCAAGAAGTTCTATCCTTCCACGGGAGCTTAGTAGAGTTGACATTTGGTTTGATGATGATTTAGCAAAATATCATTCAAGAAGAAAGACTTCATCGCCTACATGAATTTCACCTGTTTTTATAACAGAAGCATAAACGCCAAAATGATTATTTCTTTGTTGTACAAGAGTTTTAAGCAAAGACGAATCTTGTTCTGCATTATCAGGATTAACAGTAATAATCATGCACCGTTCACAATGTCTTTTTAATTGAATCTCCACTTCTCGTCCTATTTTAATCCTTCTGCCAAACCACGTTTCTTCAATAAATGGGACTTTCTCTTTTAATGATATAAGCAAATTAGGGCGAAAACGTTGATAATTGACCTCTTTTCCCCATATTTCTTTTAATTTAAGCAAAGAAGCATCCGTTACCAATTGAATGTGTTCTTCTTCAATTGCCCCTAAAGGTACATAAGAGGGAGTATATTTTACAAGAGAAACTTTCCGTTTCGATTTGTTTTCTATTTCTCTAATTAGGTCTTCATCCCCCCAATCAACAACCTTACCTTCAGGTGTCGTTATTTCGACTCTGGGGTATTCTTCCATTAACTCTTCCCCAACAAATCTTGCTTTATATCGAACCATTTCTGGGAATTGTGTTATTGTTAAAAACTTCCCTGATCTTGTTTCATCTAAAAAAGCATGACTACGGTCGCCATACAAACCATATTCCATTACTTTAGTTTTTTGTACACTCTCTCCACGGAAAGATTTCACAGGGTAACGGACAATTTCCTTGATATGGCCGATTAACATTTCATTCTCTCCTTAAATTAATTTTTGTCTACCAAAATTATACAAAAATCTACTCATTCATCACTTCCGTGACACCACAGATGATAGAAGTTAACTTGTTCTTCCATGAGAGTTGAATAAAGGATTATTCTTTTTAAACTCATTCCATTCCTCACGAAGAATACCCATCCGAATCGAATCATAGTATTCGCCATTATAGTAGCGGCATTTTCTCATTCTCCCTTCTAATCGCATTCCTAATTTTTCCGCACATCTGATCATTCGTGGATTTCCAGACCAAGTTGTAAGCCCTACTCTCTCGATGGTTAGATTTTCAAAGAGATAGTCAATCCATAAAGATAATGCTTCCGTTCCAAATCCACCATTCCAATGTTCAGGAGAATATATGACGATCCCAATTTCAAGCCATCGTGTACGCTTATCCTCCCAATAATAGCTAACCATACCTATAATTTGACCTTGATATTCTATAATCATTTGACTTGGTACATCCCTAAAATTCATTTTTTCTTCCATTCTCTTAGAAAACTTTTCAAAGGTGCAAAATTCAAGCGGATAATAAGGAGCATCGTATTTTTTCCATTCTGGATTCTCCACACCATATATCAGGTTATATAGAATTGGCAAATCATCCTGCGTTGGTGTCCGCAGAGATATTCTTTTTCCTGTCAGCAACAACTTTTGTAACATATATCCACCCCCTATCTTACAGAATTCAACAACCCGTGCTATTATTCCTTTTCTAAAAGGCTCTATTATCGTTAATGGTTGGTTTTCGACCAAATGAAAAAGCCACCTTATGATGTAAGGTAGCTTTTTTGTACATATTTTATTTAAATATCGGACCCTTAGTTCAATAACCCTTCGTTACTTTCTCTAACCCCGAGTATATATAATGGTTCTTACCGAAAATAAATACTTCTTTTTCCTTAGTGAAACCAATCTTCTCTGCCACACGAATGGATGGAACATTTCTTGGATCAATAATACTGATCAGCTTATTTAAACCCAATTTGTAAAACGCATATTCCTTGCACGCTTTGGCTGCTTCTGTTGCGAATCCCTTTGACCAATACTTTTTATTCATGTGATATCCAATCTCCACCTCAATACTGTCATTTATTTTTTGTTTAACAAGACCACAATCACCTATCAATTCATTCGTTTCCTTCAAACAAACCGCCCATAATCCATAACCATCATTCCGATATCTTTCTTGATTTCGTTTAATCCAGTCTTGAGTTTGCTGAATGCTAAAAGGGGCTGGATAAAACTTCATGGTTTCTGGGTCAGAAAAAATATGATGTAGAGGAGTAATATCCTCATCTTTATACTGTCTTAATATCAACCTTTGTGTTTCAAGAACAACCATTTCCCCATACCCTTCCCCTTTTGTTTAATCTCACGTTTTAACTAATATTATTTGATTTAAGATAATGAATTCCTTGCTCCTTCAACCTTTCTGCTCCCTTAGCCAACCATGAAGCAGGCTTCGCCACAGATGATGGAAGGTAACTAGTTCTTCCATGGGAGACAATCATGTCGCATCTATACGGCACCATCAGGAGAATGAAAAAGGATAGCTTAATAAAAAAACTACTGGATACACTAACTGATTTCATAAACTAACCATTCAGACAATTGACCACCCATTTTGTTGTAAAGAGATTGAGCAACCAAATTATCTTTTGCAGTTTCCCATGTCATGTAGGCAAAATCATTCTCTCTTATATAAGACAAGCATGTTTGAAACAGTTTCTCGCCTAGTTTTTGCCCTCTTGCTTCTGGTATCACAAACAAGTCATTTAAAATAGCCATTTTTTTCACCTGAAGAGTGCTAAAGGAGAAATACAAGGTTGCAAAACCTAATAATTTTCCATCTTGTTCTGCAACAAATTGTATTCCACTGGCAGGGTTATCCAATAGATGCTGTATCAATCCTTTCAGTGACTCTTCCGTTGGTTTAGGTCTTTTATAAAAATCCACAATGTATTGATACATTAAATTTAAAAGTTGCGGAATATCCTCTCGATTAGCTGTTCTTATAGCTAAATCCCTCATCTCTTTTCCCCTCCATTTGTATCTTTATGTATAAAGGAATTTAATCTTAAAAAATTGATTTTGCATCTTGCGGCAATTCTTTTACGTGTTTTAGAAACTCTAATGCTCTTTTACATTCTTCTTCAGGAAAGTGAAAACCATATACTTGTCCAACATGTTCAGCCGTTTTTTTGAATAAGTCATGAAATAAGAATAACGAATTCCAAATATTATCATAATTAGCATCCGTATACGTCTTCTCAAAGTCATTCCAAATTTCAGGCTCCAAGAACTTTTTTAAATGCCTTCCTCCCTTTCCAATCGAGTATTTATAATCTGTTTTAATCCCTATATGCCATTCAAGCATTTGAATTAATGGCTCACGTAAAACAATATCTATTAAACGCATTAACAATGGTAATTCTTGTCTCCAAATGGTTTTTGGAATATGGGATCCTAATCCCCATATAAAACTATTACAACAATCGTTATATAATTTTTCCGTTGGTTTTTTTATAAGATAACTTTGTTCACTTGGAGGTGGGATATCTGGAATATTGTGGTCTTTGTCTAGTAGAACCTTTGTCAAACTATCCTTAATTAGTTCATCCACTTTACTAGTGTGCATAAAATGCATATCAATTCGGTTTCCATCCATAAATTGCATTAAATATGTATAACGGCCATCGCCAATGGGAGGTGGAAAAATTTTATCTTCAGGTTTTTCCATAAGCATTACTTCCCCAAAGCGAGACAAAATATAGTTTTCATCTTTAAATGGTTCAACATCTGTAACTAAATATACAATATCATAATCTTGAAATATATCTTTATTTATATTTGGATTTACACGAGAACCGTTCATTAGCACTCCACGTATACGATGATCTTGCTTAGCAAATGTTATGATTAAATCCAACATTTCTTGTTCTGTTCTCATTTTCACATATGTCACCCTTTCCTACGATACGAACGGTCTCCATATTTTCTTTTTAGCATTCCTATCCCCCAAAGTTAAGAAGTAATATCCTAATTATACCATCCAAAGATTATATTTTTTATTGAACTAAACTGCTTCGTTAGCCACCCATGCATCGGCGGCACCATCAGAAGGATGAAAATGCTAATTTTCAGACTTACCTACCATACGTCAAATCATCAGGCCCATGATGTCTATCAAAGGGAAATTTACAAAATAATTTGGACTTGACTTTTTATAAATATGCTCTTTAGAATTTGTTAAAAGGTCTTGTGCCATTCTTTATCATCTAATGGTACACCTTTTTTAACATAACTAATGGAAATCATTCCATGTTTTAATCCAGCGTTCTTTTGAATAAATGATACAATCTCATTAAAAATTTCTTCATCCTTTTTAGCCGGCTTTCTAGGTACAGATATGATAATAGTAGGTGCCGCATCGTATTCTTTATAACTACTTGGCTCATTTGGATTAACGTTATATGTTATTCCGGTCCTTTCGTCATAATCTACCCACAATTTGTCCAACGCTCCAAGTTTTTGCTCAATATAAGGACGTATATTGTTTTCTAATTCCTTTTCCCACTTCTCCGCAATATAGGAGTCTTCCATCTGTTTTGTTTCTTCATTGTAGTAGACTAAAAACTGTGTATGATCCTTTTTGTTCTCTGCTTTAGCAGCGTAATCAAATGTTGGGAAGTTGCCCATATTATCAAATAGTGTGTCATAAATAACAATTTCATCTTTAAATGTATTTTTTATATATTCCTGTGCTTGTATTTTTACCTTTTTCACTTCATCCTCATCTGGCTTCATGCTTTGTACAAATGCGAAAGCAAAAAGCCCTATACCTAATGCGAATATGCCGAATACACCGATACCAATTTTTATTTTTTTATTCATAATAATCCTCCTTGAATTGTTTTGTTAATTATAACATAATTTCCATTTTTCTGATATTTATTCTTAAATTAAACTGCTCTTCACTTCAATAAAAAAGGCATTACTTCCTGTTTATTGAAGTAATGCTCTCGTTCGCCACCCATGCCGTATTTCGCGACACCAAAGACGGTGGTGGGAATTGAGTAAGAAAAGAATGATGTCTCTTTTTGATTCCTTTTGTGGCAGAAGTATCAATTCTTTTTTATCTTACTGTTTCTTTCTCAATGTGTGTTCACTTTGACTTTAAGTTCTTATTTCCTCTACATTATTCTTGATAATTCATTCCCTCATTCTCATACGTGTGAATAGCTCTTTGTTTGAATTCCTCCGTATAACGGTGAAATGTTTGTCCTTTTCGTGCCATAAAAAATCCCCTCCAAATATAGTGTAACACCCAACTATTAAAAATGGGCTTTTTACACTGTCTGCTTAAAGGGGATAATATCATCAATCGGTCTTTTTTGTATGTCCTGTTCAACTAACACTAACCGTTAGCCAACCATAAAGTGAGCTTCACCACAGATGTTGAAGTTAATTCGTTCTTCCATATCGGCTTAATAGGAACCTAAAAAATTCGTCTGAAGCTCTTCCTCTATCACCTTCATCACCTTGTTATCCAAATAAACTTTATAAGCCTTTGCCTTTGGTCTAGAACTAACTATATTACTTATGTTTTGTTCGATATAGTGGATGGCAACTCCGTCATCCGCTGCAATACCAGCTTGTATGGCTCCAGAATAAATTAGTTTATGATATGAATGCCTTATGTCTAACTCTCCATCATAATGCGGACAATGACTGCCTTTTAGAAAGCCTAAGCATTTCATTGCTTCTAATTCCTCTCCAAATGAATCTGTGACGCCTTCCTCGAACCAACATATAGAACCAGCACTAATGCCGGCTAAAACAATTCCTTGGTTCCAAGCTTTTCTCAAAATATCATCTAACCCCCACTCTTTCCATAAAACTAATAAGTTTCTTGTATTTCCCCCACCGACATATATAATATGATGTTAGTCTAAAAAGTGGACACAGAGAACAGAGAGACTATAATAAACTTAATTCCAATCGGTTCGAGGTGTCCAATCATGAAAAAGAGAACATTTGATCAAGAATACAAGATTCAAGCCGTTGAGTTATGCTTGGAGGGGGACAAGTCCATCGCCCAAGTGGCAAAAGAATTAGGATTGGCATACAACACTCTTCACCGTTGGGTTAAAGAATACAAAGAAAGCAATGGCACAAGCTTTGTAGGTTCAGGAAACATCAAGCCACAAAATCAAGAAATCATCGAGCTACGCCGTCGCAATCAAGAGCTGGAAGAGGAATTAGCGATTTTAAAAAAGGCGTTAGGCATCTTCACCAGAAACCAAAAGTAATTTACGCGTTCATTTTTCAACATCGAAATGAATTTCTTGTTGTGAAGATGTGTCAAATGCTCGGTGTTTCAAGAAGTGGGTATTACGACTGGCTCAAGCGCGCGAAAAGTAAACAGAAAGAACAAAAAGAACAAAAAGAACAAAAAGAACAAAAAGAACAACTCACTTAACAGATTCGGAATGAGTATCTCAAGTCACGCAAGATTTACGGAAGTCCGAAAATTACGCAAGAACTACGCAAACAAGGGACTTGTGTGTCTCAAAAGACAGTCGCTCGTATCATGAGTGAAGAAGGATTGAGATCGATTACGGTGCGTAAATACAAGGCAACGGCCAATAGTAATCACCCTTACAACGTGTATGCGAATCTGTTGGAACAGAACTTCCAAGCAACGGCTCCCAATGAAGTATGGATGGCCGATATCACGTACATTCCTACTGATGAAGGATGGTTGTATGTAGCGAGCATCATGGATTTATATACACGAAAGATCGTAGGTTGGTATATCGATACACGAATGACCAAAGAGTTAGTCATCAAAGTGTAAATTATCACTTTATTTCCGCACAAAAAAGACTCTTTTTTGCACATTCCTTCGGAATATCCCTCTCCCCCTTTCCGAAAGAATGTGCTAAATTTTTTGTGAATTATTTCGGAATGGGACATGGGTGATTTCCAGAGGGGGGGACGAGGACGTGATTCGGTTTCATGACTTTCAGGTCGATGTCCAGACATATGCCCAGCGGGGAAAACAAAACGACTTTCCCCTTCTTAAGCGGTGCCCTCATTGCCAGGCAAAACGACCTCTTTATCGCCATGGGTACTACGAACGAAATGCCGTGACGTCGCATCAGTCTTATCGCATTTGGATCGCTCGGTATCGCTGCCCGGAGTGCAGGAGGACGGTGGCCGTGTTGCCTTCATTTCTTCTCCCCTATTTTCAGTATACGTTGCCCACCATATGGAGAGTGGTGAAAGAACGGTTGGGCCTGACTCCGAAACGGGGGATGGAGGAGGCTCCACTCCTTCCTACGGATGAAGGGGTTTTATTTTATGTCCGACGTTTATTCTGAAATTTGAACCACCTTCATTGGTTTTTTGCGGAGCGGTGGAGAAAAATTGGTCCTGCCATCGTCCAAGCGAGAGAACGAGCCCTATGGTGGATCCAGACGATGGAGGAGATCGGCCTCTTTTTCGTCATCCAAGAGATATGGGAGCACCGATCGATGCATCTTTTTGCACGTACATTCAGTTCCTGATTTTACTTATATCCCCTTATATGGAATCATTTATAGATTCCACAAACCTTTCCTCTCGACGGTCGGGGGAATGATCCGATAGGATAGAGACAGGATGGACCGATAAGGTCCTAGAATGGGATGAACGAAGGAGGAGATCGAAATGAATGAGTCGATGAGACAGGAGATCGCTTTATTTCGGTATGGATTGATCGCTCCATTGGTGAATGGACAAGTCGATCCAAAAACGTACTTGAAGGAAGTAGCGGAACGGATCCATCAAGTTCCCCACCATGGAGAGAAACGCATCGCCGCCAAAACGATCCTCGACTGGTGCACGCAGTACAAAAAAGGGGGCTTTGAGGCGCTGAAGCCGAAACGACGGTCGGACCGTGGCCATTCCCGGAGACTGTCACCTGAAGAAGAGGATCACATTTTAGCCCTGAGAAAAAAACACCCCCACATGCCCGTGACGGTGTTTTACCAACACCTTATCGAGCAGGGGGAAATCCAATCCATCTCTTATTTCACTATATACCGACTTTTAAAAAAATACAACCTCGTGGGGAAAGAAATTTTACCGATTCCTGAACGAAAACGATTCGCGTACGATCAGGTCAATGAGCTCTGGCAAGGTGATTTGTCCCATGGCCCGTTGATTCGCGTGAATGGCAAAACGCAAAAAACGTTTTTGATTGCCTATATCGATGACTGCTCGCGGGTCGTACCGTACGCTCAGTTTTTCTCTTCCGAGAAATTTGACGGGTTGCGGATCGTAACCAAGGAAGCGCTGCTTCGATACGGAAAGCCGAAGCGAATTTACTCGGATAACGGCAAGATTTATCGGGCGGAACCCTTGCAGTACGCCTGCGCGGAGTTAGGGATCACCTTGATCCATACCCAGCCGTACGATCCGCAAAGCAAAGGGAAAATCGAACGATTTTTCCGCACCGTACAGACGCGGTTTTACCCGTTGCTCGAAATGAATTCACCGAAGTCGCTCGAAGAGCTAAACGAGCGATTTTGGAAGTGGTTGGAGGAAGATTACCATCGAAAACCGCATGCCTCGTTGAACGGGAAGACGCCACATGAAGTGTTTCAATCGCAAGTCCATTTGGTGTCGTTCGTCGAGGATTCGGATTGGCTCGACTCGATCTTTTTGAAACGCGAATACCGTAAAGTGAAGGCCGATGGTACGGTCACGTTGAACAAGCAGCTGTATGAAGTTCCGCCCCGGTTCATCGGACAATCGATCGAACTCCGTTATGATGAACAAGGCGTGTATGTGTATGAAGACGGTCAACGGGTCGCCGAAGCGGTCCTTGTTCGCTTCGAGGACAATGCCTATGTGAAACGCCATCGGTCACCGTTTGCGACGGTTCCGGTAGAGGGAGGCGAAAACGATGTATAAAACGTTTTATTCCCTTTCCCGAGAGCCGTTTTCGAAGGAGACGAATCCACCAGAGGCTTATCAAGGGGCCTCGTATCAAGAGGCCCTCGCCGCTTTGGACTACGTGAAACGAACAAGAGGGATCGGGCTATTGATTGGTGAACCAGGGGCCGGCAAGACATTCGCCCTTCGGGCGTTTAAGGAATCCCTGAATCCGTCACTGTATCACGTCGTTTATTTTCCATTGTCAACGGGAAGCGTGATGGACTTTTATCGCGGCCTTGCCTTCGGGCTCGGGGAAGAGCCGAAGTACCGTAAGGTCGACTTGTTTTATCAAATCCAACAAGGGATCGAGCGCTTGTATCATGAACAACGGGTAACGTCAGTGTTCATCCTCGATGAAATGCATTTAGCGAAGGATGCCTTTCTGCAGGATATCGCGATCCTGTTCAACTTTCACATGGACTCAACGAATCCGTTTGTCTTGATTTTGGCGGGGCTGCCCCATTTACAGGCAAAACTACGGTTGAATCAACACCGTCCGCTTCACCAACGAATCATCATGCGATACCAGATGGGGCCTCTTGATAAGGAAGAAGTGGTAGGATATATCGAACACCGCCTGAAACAGGCGGGGGCGAAACACCCGATTTTTACCCCAGCTGCCTTAGAAGCGATCGCCCTGCAGTCGCAGGGGTGGCCGCGGATCATCAACAACCTCGCCACCACTTGCCTGTTATACGGCGCTCAATTAAAAAAACATATGATTGACGAAGACATTGTGCGTATGGCAGCCGAAGAAATGGGGTACTGACACAGCTGGGGCTGATCGGCCCCTGTTATGTTTCATCCCGATCCATCCTCATTCTAGTTAATCATCCGAAATAATGTGCAAACGTTCGGAAATAATCTGCAAAACCTGGAATAATTCGCAAAGATTTTGCACATTATTTCCGAATCCGTCCGAAATAATTTGAAAAAGGGATTCTGAAATAATGTGCTAATTTACAATCAAAGCCTTACAACGAGCGTTAAACAGCGAGAAACCAACAGGAAGAGTGATTCACCACTCGGATCGTGGAAGCCAGTATGCGTCGAATGATTATCAACAACTGTTACAAGAGCATCATTTTCAAGTCAGTATGTCGAGATGTGGGAACTGTTACGACAACGCTTGTATGGAGTCGTTTCATAGCTTAATCAAGAAAGAATGCATTGATCCCAATCGATTCCGTACGCGAAAAGAAGCGAAACAAGCCATTTTTGAGTACATCGAATGTTTCTACAACCGAAAAAGGAGTCATTCCGCTCTTGGCTATGTATCGCCATGTGAATTTGAGGCTGCTTACTACGCTAACCAGAGAAAAGTAGCTGCCTAAGTTCAGCTATTTCTCTCTGTTTAACGTGTCCATTTTCTTGACATAATACCAGTTCTCCTTCAATAATGCTTGAAGATATTGTTTACGTTGAACAGATCCTTGTATCTCTACTCTATTTTTTTGTTTCAACTCTTCTGTTTCATCGAGTTCAAACGAAATACCTATTTCCAATAAAAACTCATCCTATTAAGGATATGCTAAATCATATTTGATAGAAATACTTATAACTATTTTAAATTTTATAACTGAATATTAAAACAAGTAAAAATATTCATGTTTTTTATTTACAACAAATACTATAAATGTTATATTATGAGGTATAAAAATATTTAAAAGGAGGAAATTAATTTGAAAAAAAATAAAATTTCATTATTTAGTTTGGTATTTAGTTTGGTGTTCCTTTTTTCATTATTTTCCTTCAATGATTTTAGTTCCGCGAAAGAAGTAAAGGATGAAACAAAAACTGAAAAATTAACAAAACAAGAAAGAAAATATTTAAAAGAGGTAACAGGACATACTGAAGAAGAAATAGATATGTTACCTTTAGAAGTTGCAAAACAACTAATTAAAGATAAAGCTGTCATCAAAGATTCAAAAACTGAAATATTTTCGTTTGAAGATGAAGGGAATAATTCTGGTGATTTCACAACGATGGGTACAATTTCTTCCTCCACGATGAAATTATGGGGTACAGTTTATAAAGTAACCTCTGATCGGGCAAACAACGATAAATTTTATATCTACGCTAATTTTCAATGGCTGAAATCACCTTTTTACGAACTTGTTGATAAAATGACTTTCGGTTTTCCTTCGAGTGCAGGATTTTATCTTCCAACTAGTAATGGATCAGTAACACAACATCAACATAGATATAGTCAAGATCCACAAGGTAATGGGAACTGGGTAGATTATGCAATTGATTACACTCCTAGTGATTGGGAACCAAATGCTGGAGTTGCTGGTGAATTTGACTTAAGAAGCTCTACAGAATTTACTTTACACAAAGGATATATGGGACAATATGTTTATGTACCAACATCAAAAAATGGTACAATTAATATTAAAATTCAATATGGACACAAATTATATTCCGGTCAACCTAGTGTATCAGTATATCCAGCAGGATTATCAATAACCCCAACATCTTCAGTAGATACTGCTTCTTACGCTTTAACACTAACTTATTAGTAGATCTTATACTTCCTACATTTGTTATCTTGTTAGAGAAAAGAATAAAAATTAAAATATTTTAATAACTTTTGTATTAATCTATACTTAACAAGTAAAAGGGAGTTCTTTAAATGGAATATATATACTTACTTGTTTTACCAATAATAGGTGTTTTGTGGTTTTTAAATTTAGCAAGCTTTTTAAAAAATTTACACAGTAATGGAAACACACTTAATCAAACAATACTAGGTGCCGTATTAACCTTTATCTTTACTTTTCTATTTATGTACGGGTTTTTAGGAACGCATTAATTATTCAAACACCTCCTGTACAAAAAGGATCGAACTACCCCCACTTACCGGCTAATGGACGATGGAAGTGGGGGATTCTTGTTTGTTTCCTTTGGCCGTTGTTGCTCAAAGGAAACAAGCCGCCCTCCTCTGTTCAACAAGGGAAGTAGCCATATAGGGATGTCCAAAGTGTCCCTTACGGAGGACACTATATACCTGCTAATACAGCACATATAGAAGGTACACCATCTTCCCTCGTAGGCATCCAAAGAACTCATTGCAATACACCATGTTAAAGCTGGCGATATCATCTGCTTTTTAATTGCTTGCTGCGACTGGAATGCACAGACAGGAAGTTGTTGATTTGAAGCGGGAGAAGGTTGATTTTAACAATAAAACAATCCAAATATATGAAAAAGTTAATAATAAGGAACGGCTTTTTCCTCACTTTTTACTGCCAATAAATACTAATACTCAAAGAGTTGAATCACCTTGGATCTTTATCACTAGTCATCAAATCGGCGTGTTAGAAAGGAACAGAAATTAAAGAATTTCTGGATTTTCTAAATATGAAAACATTAAACTCTCATCAAAAGAGATGTTTTCTGCGGGATAAGGAGCACAATTTAGCAATTAAGCATATGCATCTATTTCTGTTATAAATTTATAACTTTATAGGCGGTCATGATAGACTATCTTGCCTGTGAAACCATATATAATTTATTTCCCCTTTTACGTAGAATCATGACCGCAGATGCTCCATATCAAGTAATGTGGCGTATGAGTTAATATTCAATGAAACGGATACTCTTATTTGTCATTTGATACATTCATTTTTTAACTGCTAAAAACAATTATCTGTATAAATTGCAAAGCTGCGGAATATCTTCTTGATTCGCTGTTCTTATCGCTACATCTCCCATCTCTTTTCCCCTCCATCGTATCTTTATTTAAAAGATTGATTTTGCATCTTGCGGCAAGTCTTTTACGTGTTTTAGAAACTCTAATGCTCTTTTACATTCTTCTTCAGGAAACGGAAAACCATATACTTGCCCAACATGTTTAGCTGTTTTTTTGAATAAGTCATGAAATAAAAATAACGAATCCCAAATATTATCATAATTCGCATTTGTATACGTCTTCTCAAAGTCATTCCAAATTTCAGGCTCTAAGAACTTTTTTAAATGTCTTCCCCCTTTTCCAATTGAGTATTTATAATCTGTTTTAATTCCTATATGCCACTCAAGCATTTGAATTAATGGCTCACGTAAAACAACATCTATTAAACGCATTAACAATGGTAATTCTTGTCTCCAAATAGTTTTTGGAATATGAGATCCTAATCCCCATATAAAACTATTACAACAATCGTTATATAATTTTTCCGTTGGTTTTTTTATAAGATAACTTTGTTCACTTGGAGGTGGGATATCTGGAATATTGTGGTCTTTGTCTAGTAGAACCTTTGTCAAACTATCCTTAATTAGTTCATCCACTTTACTAGTGTGCATAAAATGCATATCAATTCGGTTTCCATCCATAAATTGCATTAAATATGTATAACGGCCATCGCCAATGGGAGGTGGAAAAATTTTATCTTCAGGTTTTTCCATAAGCATTACTTCCCCAAAGCGAGACAAAATATAGTTTTCATCTTTAAATGGTTCAACATCTGTAACTAAATATACAATATCATAATCTTGAAATATATCTTTATTTATATTTGGATTTACACGAGAACCGTTCATTAGCACTCCACGTATACGATGATCTTGCTTAGCAAATGTTATGATTAAATCCAACATTTCTTGTTCTGTTCTCATTTTCACATATGTCACCCCTTCCTTCGATACGAACGGTCTCCATATTTTCTTTTTAGCATTCCTATCCCCCAAAGTTAAGAAGTAATATCCTAATTATACCATCCAAAGATTATATTTTTTATTGAACTAAACTGCTTCGTTAGCCACCCATGCATCGGCGGCACCATCAGAAGGATGAAAATGCTAATTTTCAGACTTACCTACCATACGTCAAATCATCAGGCCCATGATGTCTATCAAAGGGAAATTTACAAAATAATTTGGACTTGACTTTTTATAAATATGCTCTTTAGAATTTGTTAAAAGGTCTTGTGCCATTCTTTATCATCTAATGGTACACCTTTTTTAACATAACTAATGGAAATCATTCCATGTTTTAATCCAGCGTTCTTTTGAATAAATGATACAATCTCATTAAAAATTTCTTCATCCTTTTTAGCCGGCTTTCTAGGTACAGATATGATAATAGTAGGTGCCGCATCGTATTCTTTATAACTACTTGGCTCATTTGGATTAACGTTATATGTTATTCCGGTCCTTTCGTCATAATCTACCCACAATTTGTCCAACGCTCCAAGTTTTTGCTCAATATAAGGACGTATATTGTTTTCTAATTCCTTTTCCCACTTCTCCGCAATATAGGAGTCTTCCATCTGTTTTGTTTCTTCATTGTAGTAGACTAAAAACTGTGTATGATCCTTTTTGTTCTCTGCTTTAGCAGCGTAATCAAATGTTGGGAAGTTGCCCATATTATCAAATAGTGTGTCATAAATAACAATTTCATCTTTAAATGTATTTTTTATATATTCCTGTGCTTGTATTTTTACCTTTTTCACTTCATCCTCATCTGGCTTCATGCTTTGTACAAATGCGAAAGCAAAAAGCCCTATACCTAATGCGAATATGCCGAATACACCGATACCAATTTTTATTTTTTTATTCATAATAATCCTCCTTGAATTGTTTTGTTAATTATAACATAATTTCCATTTTTCTGATATTTATTCTTAAATTAAACTGCTCTTCACTTCAATAAAAAAGGCATTACTTCCTGTTTATTGAAGTAATGCTCTCGTTCGCCACCCATGCCGTATTTCGCGACACCAAAGACGGTGGTGGGAATTGAGTAAGAAAAGAATGATGTCTCTTTTTGATTCCTTTTGTGGCAGAAGTATCAATTCTTTTTTATCTTACTGTTTCTTTCTCAATGTGTGTTCACTTTGACTTTAAGTTCTTATTTCCTCTACATTATTCTTGATAATTCATTCCCTCATTCTCATACGTGTGAATAGCTCTTTGTTTGAATTCCTCCGTATAACGGTGAAATGTTTGTCCTTTTCGTGCCATAAAAAATCCCCTCCAAATATAGTGTAACACCCAACTATTAAAAATGGGCTTTTTACACTGTCTGCTTAAAGGGGATAATATCATCAATCGGTCTTTTTTGTATGTCCTGTTCAACTAACACTAACCGTTAGCCAACCATAAAGTGAGCTTCACCACAGATGTTGAAGTTAATTCGTTCTTCCATATCGGCTTAACAGGAACCTAAAAAATTTGTCTGAAGCTCTTCCTCTATCACCTTCATCACCTTGTTATCCAAATAAACTTTATAAGCCTTTGCCTTTGGTCTAGAACTAACTATATTACTTATGTTTTGTTCAATATAATGGATGGCAACTCCATCATCTGCTGCAATACCAGCTTGTATGGCTCCAGAATAAATTAGTTTATGATATGAATGCCTTATGTCTAACTCTCCATCATAATGCGGACAATGACTGCCTTTTAGAAAGCCTAAGCATTTCATTGCTTCTAATTCCTCTCCAAATGAATCTGTGACGCCTTCCTCGAACCAACATATAGAACCAGCACTAATGCCGGCTAAAACAATCCCTTGGTTCCAAGCTTTTCTTAAAATATCATCTAACCCCCACTCTTTCCATAAAACTAATAAGTTTCTTGTATTTCCCCCACCGACATATATAATATCCTTCTCCAGTATAAACCCCTCTAAATCTCTTGTTGGCGGTTTAAATAAAGATAAATGAGAAGGTTTGCAATTTTGTTTATTAAAGAAGTTATAATACCTTGATATATAATGATCTGAATCCCCGCTAGCAGTGGGGATAAAACAAATCTTTGGAGTAGTTTTTTTTGTTTGTTTCAATATGTACAAATCCAATAACGGGTTATCCGGTTCCATTGAGAACCCTCCGCCGCCTAGAGCAATGATTTGTCGCATCTTATTCCTTCCTTTCTAAAAAGAACTATTTTCCACACCGATAATTTCTACAAATTAAAATCAAATCCTTTTTCAACTAACCTTCCCTATTAGCCACCCATGTCGCATTTCACAGCACCACAGATGATGCAAGAAATTCTATTCTTCCATGGAAGACAACAGTACCGCATAATTGCGACACCATCAGCAAGGATGAAAATATTCACTTTCAGGATAGACTTCCATGCCGCGTTGCGTCATCAACAAATGATGAAAATGCTAATTTTCGGGATAGTTAAAAAATGGTTGTAAGCAAAACACCCGCGCATTTTGCGGGTGTTCTGCTTAAATAACTAAAAGATTAAGTAAACTGTAAAGCTTCTATAACCATAAGAGAAGTCATTCCGCCTTTGGCTATGTATAGCCATGTGAATTTGAGGCTGCTTACTACGCTAGTCAGAGAAAAGTAGCTGACTAAGTTCAGCTATTTCTCTCTGTTTAACGTGTCCGTTTCCTTGACATAATACGACAAAAAAGTTTGTATAAAAAAACAAGAAACTTTGTACAAACTTTTTATTGCAAGGCATCTTTTTCATATTTAAAGAAACCAGCTTTCTATCTGCAATTCTCATTTTACGTTGTTCTATTTTTCTGAGGCTACCCTTTAATAATCTTTTTTATGGATAATTTTGTTTGTTATTTATCTCTAATTTTTTTTGAATGCGAACATTAAAGCAATAAAAAGAAGTAAAAATATGATTATTTTCATTTATATTCACCCTATAAATTATAAGTTTTTCTTTGAAAAGATTCGGATTGATATGAGCATTGAAATCGATGCCATCAAAACGGCTATAACAAAAGGTATCAAAACCTTTATAGATTGAGGTATTGGTAAGTCAATATTGAAAATATTATTATTTTGATACCATTCAATAATAGTTGGCAGCGTAAACGGAGTTAAAAAGATCATAATGAGAAAAATATATTTTGTTTTTTCATACCCAAATTTGGTTTGAACAGGAATTAATATACCGAAAAAAACAGAAATAATAAGAAGAGCTACTCCTACACTATAAATACTTAACCGTGTTAACCCATATGATGCACCAATTGCTGCAGCAAGATTATATAAAAGAAAGCACGCAATAAAAATCACGAGAATAAATACGTATTTTGCTTTAATAACACCATTTCGAGTATGTGGAGTTATACAAAGGAGAGCTGATCCTCTATATTTATCCTCTTGAAGCGAAATCATATTAAACAAAATATATTCCACAAATAAAACAGTAATAAGAAAACTTATAAAGCTGCCGTTACTTAGCCCTAATTTTGAATTGATAAATATAGGTGCTACAATTGCAAAAATAAGCATAACTAATAGATACTTTTTTGCCAAAATTAAATCTTTTTTAACGAGATGAAGTAACAATTTTATCCCTCCTTTACATAAGCCAACATTACATCTTCAATGGTGGGTCTTTCTATAATAATATCTTTCATTTGCTCACATACTTGGTCTACTTTATTAGTAATTCCTTCGAATCCAAATGGTGTTTGACGTAATCTTAAAAATAATTTAGTCGAGTGTTCATTTATTAAACTATTATCACCTTTTATCAAAGCGTGTCTCTCTAATATTTCGTCTTTACTTTCATTGAATACGATTTTGCCATTGTCGATTAGAATAAGCATATCTGCTACTTTCTCTAAATCAGACGTAATATGAGTAGAAAAGAAAACACTTTTCCCCTCTTCCTCCATGAAATCTAAAAGTATTTCCATTAACTCATTACGAATTAATGGATCAAGCCCACTTGTTGGTTCATCCATTATTAATAAATCCGCATGGTGAGATAGAGCTAAAGTAATAGCAAATTTCATACGCATACCTTTCGATAAAGTGGCAATTTTCTGGTTTAATTTTAAATTGAAACAATTTATGTAGTTTAAGAAAACAGATTCATCCCAATTCGTATATGCCGGGGCAATAATACTCTTCATTTCTTTCAATGTCATCTCTTCATAAAAATAGCCTTCGTCTAAAACTACACCAATGCGATTTTTTATTTCGTATTCATTTTTTTCCATCTCTTTGCCAAAAAATTTAATGCTACCGCCATCTTTGGGATAAAGTCCAAGAATGGTTTTAATTGTTGTTGTTTTCCCAGAACCATTTACACCGATGAATCCTGTTATGCAGCCTTCCTTTAGTGAAAAAGTTAATTGTTCTAAGCTGAAACTACCTAACTCTTTTTTTAAGTTATTTACCTCGAACGTGTTGCAAAACGCATAACGAATGCATAAATGCACATAAAAAATCCACCACCTTGGAAATCATATACAGTGACCAAAAAAACAACTCTCCAAGGGGTGGACACAATTATGATTTCCAATTGGAACAGCGAACATGCATGGACTTATGAAATTGACCCAATTTTAGAAGCATTATTTCGGTATATCGACTCGCTATCATTGCCGGAAACACCGTATGTGACAGGAAGACCGCCGGTGTCGAAAAAATCGTTGTTGAAATG
This sequence comes from Parageobacillus sp. G301, assembly GCF_030268025.1. Lineage (NCBI taxonomy): Bacteria > Bacillati > Bacillota > Bacilli > Caryophanales > Anoxybacillaceae > Parageobacillus > Parageobacillus sp. G301. The sequence continues at coordinate 453,563 of NZ_BSDB01000001.1, read as the reverse complement.
TTTCTTTTTGAAAACCTATTTTTCCATTGATTCCTTGCGAAAATTAGTGCGCATCCTGCAGCGTTTTCGCTGTTTTCAACGGGCCTGTGGGCTTGGTGAAGTCCCTCACCTTTCTACGTTTTCCCGTGCGGCGAAGTGGTTCCGGGAACAAGGATTTCCTGTTTTTCATGCACAGCTGCTCAAAGATCTAGAAGTACGTTATCCGCAAATCGTGCTGATCGACAGCACAGCCCTTCGAAGCAGTCTTTACGATTCACAGGCGAAGTGGGGAGTGTCCACCCGATATCACTGGTTTAAAGGATATAAACTCCATCTCTGCACCACCGCCGAGGGAATCATTTTATCTCATGTGTTGACCACAGCGAATCGAAATGATGCGGCAGTAGCACCAGAATTGCTTGTTTCTTTAAAGCAGTGGGATATCGAATTTGTATTGGGCGATGCCGCGTATGACAGTGAAAAGGTTCGTCAAACAGCAGAGCAGTCAGGAATCCTATTCATTTCCCCTATCAACCGCCGCAATAGCGAGGAACGAAAAGATGCCTATGGCCGGGTTCTTCCTGTCTTTTTGAAAACGAGATTTGGCCAATGGCTGTTTGGACTTCGTCGTGAGATTGAACGAGTATTTAATGAGTTAAAGAGTGACGGGTTGGAACAGCCAAGATGGTATGGATTTCATCGATATGTACTGCATGTGTTATGTTGCATCCTTATGCATAACTTCGAGTTTTTACTCTAGTTTTGCAACACCATCACCTCTAAAACGGCTTTCATCATTCATCATCCTCTTCAAAAATGATATCCATCATTGAGTAAAGTTCTTCTTTATATATTCCAAGAGTTCTAGCCATTTGCCACACTTCTGAGAGCTTTTTTTCCACCAGATGCCTTTTAAATTCCGATAACATTTCCATGTTTTCAGACGCTACAAATGACCCCTTTCCTACAATAGTTACAATAAAGCCTTCTTTCTCTAACTCTTCATATACTCTTTTCGTTGTAAGAACACTAACATGCAAATTATTTGCTAATGAACGAATGGAAGGTAGTTTTTCTCCTTCTTTTAATTCTTGACGGAGAATGGCACCTTTAATTTGATCTTTTATTTGTTGATATAAAGGTTGTTCGGAACCGTTTTTAATAATTATTTTCATAAAAAAACTTCTTTTAACTGTATATGTATTACATATACACCATATACATAATATACAAAATTTACAATTCAATTTTAATTGGAATTTTTTGAAATATCAAGGTGTTCACGAAATTGTAAAGGTATTCAATAAGCAATGAATATTAGAATATATCTTTTGTACTTTAAATAAATAACGCTCATATAAAAAGAAAATGCAGGACAATTCGCAATAGGAAATTCACCCTGCTATGTTTTAGTTCAAATTAAGAAATTATTTATTGCTTAAATTTTGGTGGATATTCAAACAAAGAAAGCAATAGGTTTTGTGTATCGTGAATAATAGTGTCGAGGGATTGAATAGTTAGAACATTTTATTCTACTTCTCTCTTACATATTTTGCTATCTTTTTCTAGACAAATAAGAACGCGCGTGCTAATATGTATTATAAATTAACTCAATTTATTTTTTGTCTGCAATTATCATTCTTTTGTACGAATTATCAAAGTTTATTCGCGATTATTAAGTTAACTTACTGTTTTATCATTTTTTTATCGTTTCACTTTATATTATGTCAACCGAAATTTAAAAAATATAAAGCAGTTATTAGTTACTTAACTTCCCTTTCTTTAATTTTATAAAATTCTTCGCTAAATGATTTGTCACGCTTCAACCATGTATAATACGTTCCTAATGTAATTCCAACTGTTTCACATGCTTGATGAACGCAATAACTTTTTCGATATTCATCGATAAAAGCTTTTTTAAAAGCTTTTTTTCTTGCTGCAACAGCTTGTTTTGTCTTTTTAAATTTCGCATTTTGCAATGTTTCTGCATCCATATTTTTATCTGGGAACGCTTCAAATTTGCGTTTTAAATATAATCCTTTATCGTGATAAATCCAGTCATAAAATTCCTTAATCGTTTTTCTGCCGCTCATATATAAACGAATATGTTTTTCGTTTTTGGTTAAGTACATTTCAAATCCTCGAGCTTTTAAATGATTCTCTAATGCTGTCATAAAATCCAAAGATCCGCCAACAAAACTGACTACATATCCATGAGAATTAATATTTCCATCACCGTCAAAATAACCTCTTATAAAATGATTTAAATACACTTCTGGAACATACGGAAATTTTATATCCAGTGATTTATTTGGTGTGATACCATGTATCTCCATTAAATCGTTTTTCATAACTTTGCTATTGAGATATAACATATAAACACCAGTTTGCTTATTTTGATAAAGTGGTTGATTAGACCCTAATTCGTCTCTGATTTGTTCTAAAATATATTTTTCTTTTTGCGCGAATCCGATCGTCTGAAAATCATTGGAGACAAAACCGTCCGCTATAAAAAAACCTAAGATATAAGCCATATTTTTATAACTTATACTTACGCTTCCAACTACCAAACGGCCTTTTTTCAATATTATGATCAGACAAAATCATTCTTATATATCTTGGGGACACATTGGAAAGCTTTGCAATTTCGGTGGTACTAGCACCTTCAAGATAAAGTTTTATAATTTCGTCTATCTCCAACGTTCGTTTTATATTTTTTCTTGTCATCTTTAAAACCCCTTCCATATTTATTTAAAATATATTATAAGAACAAATGTTCTTATTGTCTATATAAATTAAAATATTCGTAATAATCCCTTCCCCACTTTAATTAATGAATGGAAATAAATCGCAAAACAAAAAAAGAGACAGTAAAGTGCAAGTACTGTCTCATCACGCCGCTTTATTCCTTATGCTCCGGGCTGCTTTTCACAATTACTGATAAATTGAGTGGAGGCATCGTCCTGTATGAAACAAGAGCAGATTCCGCAATCCTTCTTTCATAATTCTTAATCTCAACAAAAACAATTGATTTATCTAACAACACGATGCGTATTTATGGGAAAGGAAAAAAAGAGCGCTTACTCCCCCTTCATCCCATGGTTGTCCCTTTAATGAAAAGCTATATGGGAAGTTTAGAAGAATATCAGCTCCATCCTTCTCAACCGGTATTTTTAAATAAAAACGGTAAAAAACTGAACCTGCGTGGTTTACATAAGATATTTAAGGAAATCTTACAAAAAGCAGGTCTGCCACCTCAGCGGTTCTCACTCCATCATTTGCGGCATACGTTTGCTACATTATTAATACAAGAAAATAAAGAAAATGTTGATTTGCGAACGGTACAAGAATTACTCGGTCATGAAAGTTTAGTCACGACGGGTACCGTCAAGAATTTTGTGTAATGTAAGATAGATAGGGTATCTCTGAAATAGATTTGGAATAGAGGGAGACTGGTTCCCCCCCAGGAGACTGAATATTCAGTCTCCTGGGGGGAAGGGAGAATCCCCTCATCTCATCTATTTACATTATTTGGTTAATGATAACGTTCTTCAAACATTCGTTGAAGGGCTTCTTGCGCTTCGGCAAATCCTCGCAACTTTCGTTCTGCCCATTTCTCGTTAAAATCTTGAATGGTCAAATACGTCCGAAATTTGCAAATTGTTCAAGCGTATTTTTTAGCCTCTCACCATTAATTAACAGTTTTTGTTGTTCCATCATGTGTACTCCCCTTTCAAATAATTTAGTAATCCGACAATATATTCGTGGCTTTTGTACAATTACTAACTAGGCAATCTAGTTTCCCAATATTTTTTAGAACAAGTCTGTTGGAAGATTTACCGTGGAGAACGAGTTGATATTTTATGCAACATGTGTTAGCTGATGATCTCTAACAAAAAGATGTCAATAAAGCAGTTTCTGCTAAAGAAACGTTTAAAACATGGAAGAAAGTACTGCTACCACAATCCACTCGCTTTTAGTATCGCGATCAACGAATTTTGGATTATTTACATTATTGTATCAATGATGTAAATCGCTTTCATTAAACAAAAAGTAAAATATTTCTAAATTACCATCTTACATTAAGTATAATTTCCAAAAATCCTGGCCATCCATCACTAATTTCTATTAACAGTGGATGTTAATTTAAGTGCGGCTGCCATATATAGCAAAGACGCGAAATAAAATAAACTCCCAATCGTTAAGAAATCGATGAGATAGCCGGTGGCAATGACGGCGATTGCTGGCCAAATCGATGTCCAAAAATGATAGTAACCAATTGTTTTTCCAGCGGTAGCGGGTTCAGTGAATCTGGAAAGGCTGGTCTTTTCTGTCGTTTTTTGAACGGCACCAAGCAATCCCATCACAATCTGGATAAAGTATATTTGCCATATTTCTGTTGAAATAGGAATCAATAACATCAACCCAGCCATCCCCCATGCATATACTAACAACATTATGCGATCGCCATAACGGTCCGTGAGCTTCCCAATCCATACATGGGATAAAGCCGCTGTCAAAGCAAATAAACCATAAGCCAAGCCGAATTGCGAATAGCTATCACCGATATTTCGAATAAATAATAAGTAAAATGGAAACACAATGCTGCCTGCTGTCATAACGAAACTTTGCGCTGCTACAAATCGTTGATAATTCATTTTCCATACTCCTTGTAGAAGAGATTGACGAAAACCTCGTCGGGATCATATTGGCGTTTTTTTTCAAAAAACTCTTTGGCTCTTGGATAGGCTCTATGCAGTTGTTCTTTCGTTGGATACGGATAATAAGGGAGATAATAAGAACCTCGGTGATCTAAAGTAACATCAATCATCTTCCTCAAGACCTTTTGCGTCTTTTCTACTTCTTTTGCGCTTCGCCCCTGATTGATTAAGAGTACTAAGGCAAACATGTCTTCTTTCGCATACGAAAGAACCGCTTGCTTGTCTTCTTCCACATACCGTATGGTGATATTCAATAAATTCAAGTCCTCTCTTTTCAGAAGTTTCCGTAAATCATCGATATAAGAAGCGAATTCATCAACAGGAACAAAATATTCTTGAAGGATTTCTGTTCTGTTCGGGTTTTCATACTCCATGAATTGGCTTTCGGAGCGCATCACGTTATTTCTAGTAATGAGGTCGCCATTTTTGCTTTGGAAATAAGCAAGCTGTGTATCCCAGAGTATTTGCTTCCCCCAATCACTGTATCGTGATAATCCTAACAAAAATTTCGGCAAGGCAATGATCGTTTCTTTTTTCAACGGTTGATATTTTTCACGAAGGGATTGGTCTTCATACAATAAATAATTGGTCACATACATTTCTTTTAAGAAAGACTCAGGAGCAGCGGAAATGCGAGCCATATGCATCCGAATGGCAGGATTGGCTCGTACTTTCTCTTTAAAATAAGAGGCATAATCTTTGTAATCTATTTTATGGGTATACATTTGGTAAAGCTCGTCATCTGTCAATTTCAGTGTAACATCTAAAATAATCCCAAATAACCCATAGCCGCCGATGACAAGATTAAATAGTTCCGGATGTTGCGTTCGGCTTACTTCAATAATAGAACCATCGGCCTGCAGCAAACGGAATGATTCCACAGAATCCAACAAAGAGCCATAGCGAATATCTCGACCGTGGACATTCACACTCAATGAACCGCCAACGGTGAAAATATTTTGCGATTGCATGACTCGTATCGCCAAACCATCAGGATTTATGTGTTGTTGGATTTTTTCCCAAGTAATTCCGCTTTGAACGCGTATCATTTTTGCTTCTGGGTGATATGCTAAGATTTTATCGTACGATTTCATGTCAATCACGATCCCACCGGGGTAATAGGTATGTCCGCCCTGGCTGTGCTGCATGCCAGCCACAGAAATTTTTTCTCCTTGTTTGGCAGCCGCTTGAATCCATTCTTGAAGAGACCGTTCATCAGTAGCCGAGCGAATTTGTTTAATCGAAGTTGGCAGCAATTTTCCCGAATCCTCGACTATCAGCGGAAGTTGTGTGTAGCGGTATACCGAAAAAGAAAAGCCAAGGATATAAACGACTACCAATATAATCCAAGATCTGTTCATCCGAACCACCTCTCTATTTGCATCGCTTCTCTTACTGAAGATACAGTTCGACCATTCGCATACAATTATCCTTCTTGAAACAAATTTCGCAAAATTTATTCCATTATTTTTATGATACAATTCCAATAGTTAGAAATAGTTAATAGCTGGAGGGAATCTTGTGGATCAGACTTCTGACAAGCAACCGGTTGCGTTTGTTACAGGAGCTTCAAGCGGCTTTGGTTTGCTGACAAGTGTGGTACTTGCCGGCGAAGGCTATCGCGTGCTGGCTTCAATGAGAAACTTGAATAACAAAGGACGGCTGGAAGCGGCAGCTAAAGAAGCGGGTGTAACAGATCGGATTGAGATTGTCCAATTGGATGTGACCGATTTTTCCGCCGTAGAAACGGTGATTCAGGATGTGATTCGCCGTTATGGACGAATTGATCTGTTGGTGAACAATGCGGGTTATGCAGCGAGCGGCTTCACGGAGGAACTTGCTGTTGAAGAATGGCGGCGGCAATTTGAAACTAATTTTTTCGGCTTGGTGGCAGTAACGAAAGCTGTTTTGCCGTCGATGCGGGAACGCAGAAGCGGCAAGATTGTGAATATAAGCAGCATCAGCGGACGGATCGGCTTCCCTTCTATGGGACCTTATGTGGCATCCAAGTTTGCGGTGGAAGGATTCAGCGAGTCTTTGCGTTTAGAGATGCTGCCGTATGGCGTTCATGTAGTTTTGATTGAGCCGGGGTCCTATAAAACAGATATCTGGTCAAAAGGGTTGGGAGCGGTAACGATCCATCCGAATTCTCCTTATGCGAAAGAGATGAAGGCGATTTTGAAATATGTCAATCAGGTTGCCGACACGGCACCTGCTCCGGATGAAGTGATCCGACAGATTGTGCAAGTGGCAAAGTCTCCCTATCCGAAATTGCGGTATCCGGTTGGCAAAGGCGTGAAATTAGGAATTGTCTTGAAAAATGTACTGCCGTGGAAGTGGTGGGAGCGGATAGTGACAAAACGGCTTTGGGAGAGATCGTGATGCTGGGACTTTCATTCAAAAATATGGAGGTGAAGAGCTGGAGTTTGCGGTTCAGTAAAGTTGTTTAACTAATGGTGTTCGATATTACAATTAACCGCTCTTATTATAGGGCGGTTTCTCTTTTGGCCAAAAATCAACAACGCACCACCTCTAAAAATACTTATTATTAAAACCCATGGAAACATTAGAAGTAGAGGTTGCGAAATGGTGGTGTACGAAAATGTACAGGTTCTTAGTTCTTGCAGTTATATTGCTATAACTTCTCCCGTAACAGTGCCTTGCCGCTTATGTATAAAGAAGCAACTCCCCTCCTTCTCCCACTTCACTTGGCTGCGAACGGAAATACTCATTACATACCTCTTGTAAGCGTCCCCAATTAAATGGTTGCTGAAGAGATATTTTGTTCATATAACCTTAAGAGACTCTAATATCTATAACATATTATGTGCAAGAAAGGTTATTTAGCTACATATTTTAATTAAAAAGGGGGGGAATTATGAAGCAGCGAAAATGGACCGTTGGAGGTTTAGTGTTTGTTGGCTGCATGTTTCTCGGCGGAGGATTGGGAGCTTGGTTAGGAAGTCCTGGAATCGGATGGCTCATAGGAATGGTTTTTGGATTTTTTGGGATGGCTTTAACGATACTGATGAGTGAATTATAAAATAAAACACGGTTCTTCTTAGATAAAGCATATGCATGAAGAATTCATACACTTACAACCAGGACGTGTAACATGTAATAATTGTACTCATACAAAGTCATTCTTTAACGAGAAGTGGTATTCTCCCCTACAAGTAGACAACAAAAAAAGGACATCTGATTTGATGTTCCTAAGAGTCTACTTGGGAGGAGACTTTTTGTGGCGAAGAAAGGACAAACTTTGTGAGGCTGGAGTGTAATGGCAATCAGCCCGTTTGGCTTCAACCGATTCCGTCACTCTTTTAGCCGTTCAATAGGTTGTTCCTAGAATATCATTGAATTGATCGAATAAATTTAGAAAAAGCCGGGTTCCCTTAAAAGCGAATCCGGCTTTGCTGGCGGATATTTTACGAAACAAAGGAAAGAAGAGCCCCTGTGGCGGCGGAAAATACAACGACAATCCAAGGCGGACACTTCCAGACCGTTAATAATCCAAAGGCAGCTAAAGCAAGGCAAAAATCTAACGGGCTTTTAATCGCCTTCGTCCATACAGGATGGTATAGTGCTGCAAGTAAGATGCCCACAACCGCTGCATTGATGCCGTACAGTGCTGCTTGAAAATGGGGATGATGACGAAGCCAATTCCAAAAAGGAAGGGCTCCGATGATTAACAGAAAAGAAGGAAGAAAAATAGCAAGAGTTGCCACTACAGCTCCTTCCCATCCAAAACTAATCATTCCTAAGTACGATGCGAAGGTAAACAATGGCCCGGGTACTGCTTGTGCTGCTCCGTACCCAGCTAAAAATTGATTGGCTGTTAACCATCCTGTAGGAACCACTTCTGCTTGTAGCAAGGGAAGCACAACATGTCCTCCGCCGAATACCAAGGCGCCAGAGCGATAGAAGCTGTCAAAAAGTGCAACCAGATTAGAACCAGTGAACTGACGGACTACAGGAAGCAGCCCTAACAAAGCAAAAAATAAAATGAGCAAGGCACTGGCTGCCTTTTTATTAAACGAAATAGACATCGGAACTGGTTTTGAATCTGGCGTGTTTCGGAATAAAAACCACCCTACGATTCCAGCGCCAACAATGATTCCCACTTGGCTAAAAACACTCGGAATCATTAAAGCCAACATAGCCGCTGCGATTGCAATGGTGGCACGCGGCGGATCGGACGCAAAGTTTTTGGCCATGCCCCACACCGCTTGAGCGACTACAGCGACTGCCACAACCAGCAATCCATGGAGCCAGCCTGTCTCACGGAAGGAAGTTCCTTTTAAAAAATAGGCCAACAAGATAAGTGCAATGGCGGAGGGAAGAGTAAATCCAACCCAGGCAGCAATAGCTCCCCAAAAACCAGCTCGTATAAACCCAATCCCCATGCCAACCTGACTGCTCGCTGGACCCGGCAAAAATTGACACAGTGCTACTAAATCGGCATATGTTTTTTCATCTAACCATTTTCGCCGGTTCACATATTCTTCTCGAAAATATCCTAAATGAGCAATAGGCCCTCCAAAAGAAGTCAATCCTAGTCGAGTAGCTGTCTTCAATACTTCCCAAACAGAACCTCTTTGTTCCCGTTGCATCTCATTTTCTTGGTCCATCTCTTATTCTCCCCTAATGATCATTTCGGAATATAATACGTGACACAATAGATACATAGAGCGTAACAGTAAAAGGAGTTTAAGTGTAGTGCTAACTTGAATTATCTTTTTACTAACGTATAGTAGAGTGGACAAGAATATATTTTACCATGAAGATGATTCACGTTAAAAAGCTTTGAAAAAAGCATTCAGCAGAATAAATAAAACAACGATAGCAACCACCATCAACACTTCTTTACGGTTTTTTTCATCTTCTTTTCTTTGCTGTTTTATCTCTCTGTATTTTTTCTATGCCTGTTTTTGACAATTAATTATCACGAAGAAACAGTGTAACAAAACATTATTGGAAGATACTTATGGCATTGTTTACCTATTAACATTTTTATGGTTACATTCTTCTACCGGTTTGATTGCATTCCCCTTCCCATCTGTACACCAGGATTGAGATTGGAAAGCTAGAAAAATGGCTACCCACCTTTTCTCTTGTTCAAAATGTATGAGAATCCCCCCATCTTGCCATATCCCGTTATCTTTTTTCCATCTCCCCACATTTCCTTGGTTCATATGAATATCATGTATACCGTTACCAGGTGAAAAAACAAAATACTTATCAGGCTTATTTTGCTCTGGGCCCCATCTCTCTCCAAAAGCGTATATGATTGCCTTCTTATCAATAGCTTGCTTAATATAATGTTGAATCTTTTCGTTTAAATCGTTGTCTGGCCCCTCTACATCAGCTGGGAGGGGAATCATTTTTCCTGGATCGAATAAACTTCCTCTTATATAATCAAGCCCAATGTTTGGATTATTATTTTTTATAGGAGTAAAACCAAACTCTAAGTCAGGTAACTTTGTAATATCTTCTGAATGGAAATCCTCACCAACAAAATATAATACTTCTGAAGGATAAGACTGTGATTTAATATTAATAGCGATTCGATACTGAATACCTTCCTCACCCTTGACAAGAACTTGATAATGAGGATTTTGTCCTCTTCCCATCATAGAGTCGACTGGTTTCCCCTTTAGAACTCCATAATTTTTTAAAGACAAATTCCATCATCTCCTGTTCATTTATATTTGGAACCCCTATTAGCGCTTCTTTCGTGTTAATTGAAACAATGTAACTCCAATTTCCTTTAATAATCAAAATTCAGCATTTACATGATAAAAACCTTCAACAAATTCCAAAAAACAGAAAAAGCCTTTCATTCACCAAAAGAACGTAAAAACCATGTTTTTTTTGCAGAAAACACAGATAGATTCAGTGGATTTTGCCACAAATTATTCTTAAATTTTCCAAAGAAAATGCACAAATTGTGATTAAGGTTAATAAATGTGGATGTATAAACAAAATGCAGGGGTGATTGGATGAACATGACGCATTACATGGAACTGTTAGCGGTGAATCAACCTTGGAATTTGATTTTATTTATGGCTGTTCCCGTTGCTCTTGCCGAGACCATTGCAATAACGGAGCTGGCAATTCTTTTTACTCGCCGTTTCGATGGAATGATCCGTAAAGTCAACAAAATATGCAGCATCATGGTTGGTGTCTACTTTTTAGGAATTTTTATTTACTTATTTGTCAATGCCGTCATTCCATTTACATTGAATGGAGAATGGCGCGGATGGATTGATATCATTGCAGTAGGATTTTATTTAGCAGGAGTCATTCCGTTATTGGGATTAAGTCTAATCGATTTAGGCATAATCGGGCGGAGATGGAGCGAGGAACAAAAGTTGAAATATCATTCCACTTTCGTTGGTGTATTTTTAGTAGTAGCTCATATTGCTATGATTTTTGGAATGCTCGACCCATCGATCGGCGGCGACCATTCTCATCAGATGCATATGCATATGTAAAAATAAAGGAGGGTGTCCCAAAAGTGATTGCTTTTGGGGCACCCTCCTCACATTTCTTAATTTAACTTATTGCAGAAACCATCCCGATCGTGTAAGAAATAAAACGTCAATCACAGTACATTAAATTCACATCGTGTTTAATTGGCTTCTTACTTCTTAGAAAAGCCTGCGATTGTAAAACAAGTAATAAACGCAACTGTTGTAACTATTATGCCGAATACTAAACCAATCATTCCCCCCATACAAGCATCTTCATTTGGATAAGAAGATTTCAGCGTTACTAACTGATAAGCTAACACCAAAGTCAAAAAAACATAAAAACTACTCCCTAAAAACCCCATCTTCAAACGATTGCTTTTAGTACCTTGCCATGCATGATTAATCAATACCCAAATAAAGATACTTACGATTACAGCCAAAATCATGACAATCAAATGAACGAACGGAATTGAAAAATATAACAATAAGTAAAGTACAAGACCGGTAGAAAAAAACAGAACAGCATTAATTGCGAACAAGAATATTCCACCTAACCAATGATTTTGAAACCACTTAGCACTTTTCAGCTTATAAACCACTTTATAATCGTCACCAATCATTCCTGTTATCGGTTTTTTTAGGATTATAACCATTAATACCCCAAGAATACCGAGAAATAATATTAAGGACATAATATTCCCGCCCCCAAAACAAAATTCTCTTTATCATCTTTTATACATTGTACAACAAATTTATGGATATCTGGTATTAATTTCTATAAAACAATAGTAAACTCCTTTCCTCAAACGCTTCTACCGCTTATTCAACCTTTCTGTTCTTCCGCAATTAAGTAATAGCTTGTCTTTTTTATTTCGTATCTCCCATTAATATCAAACAATACTTTGTGCAAATTTGCTTAATGACTCTTTTCTCCATAAATTTTGCACATTTATTTTTTATGATGATGTCAGCTATGATTTAAATCGCATGTTTATGGAGGGAAATACATGAAGAAATTATTGGTTGGAACTATTTTAGCGGGAGTTGTTGCTATTGGTGCAGCCTGCTCAAATAATGATTCGCACAGTTCCATGCAGGGGCACGATATGTCAAACATGAATATGAAGGAGGAAAACACTACCAAGGACTCCAGTAAGCAACTGCCTTTAGCAACGAATACAAAAGTTTTATCCGGTAAAGAGTTTTATTTAACCGCTAAGGAAGCATTATTACAAATAAATGATAAAGTAAAACTCCCAGTTTACACGTATAATGGATCTGTGCCCGGACCGCAAATTCGTTTGAAACAAGGGGACCGAGTAATAATTCACTTTAAAAATGAATTGCCAGAACCGACGACGATCCATTGGCATGGCTACCCTGTTCCGAATAGCCAAGATGGAGTTCCGGGTGTCACGATGAACATAATTAAACCGGGTGAAACCTTTACGTATGAATTTACTGCAACCGTACCGGGAACGTATTGGTATCATTCCCATCAAGAAAGCGCGAAACAAGTGGACAAGGGGCTATACGGTACATTAATCGTAGAGCCTAAGAATGAGGAAAAAGTAGATCGAGATTATACACTTGTGTTAGATGAATGGATGAGCAATCCTAATGAAGGAAATATGCATATGAGTGGGATGGATCATAGCAATATGGGACATGGAAACAGCTCCGATAACCAACATATGGATATGAGCAACATGGGCCATGATATGAGCATGTATGATATTTTCACGATTAACGGGAAAAGTGGTTCCGCTGTCAAACCTTTAAAAGTGAAGAAAGGCGAAAAAGTGCGGCTTCGCCTTGTAAACGCAGGATACATGCCTCACAAGCTTCACCTGCATGGCCATGAGTTTAAAATTGTCGCAACGGACGGGCAGCCGTTAAAAGATCCGCAACCAATCAAAGATGAACTTTTAAATATTGCTCCGGGTGAACGTTATGATATCGAATTTACAGCGAATAATCCGGGTGAATGGTTATTAGAATGTCACGGTAATATGAAAGGCACGGATGGCATGAAAGTGAAAATTCAATATGAAGGCGCAACAAACAATACGGACAAAGCAAATGCAAAAGAGGACCTCCGTATCGTTGATATGACAAAATACGGAAAACATGAATTAGGTCAATTTACATTAGATCAAAAATATGATGTAGAGTACACAATGGATTTAGGAACAGCCATGGGCAAAGATGGCATGGTCTACACGATTAATGGGAAAACGTATCCTGAAACAGCGCCTGTAAATGTTAAGAAAGGAGATCTAGTAAAAGTAACATTAGTGAACAGTTCATCGAAAGATTTACATCCTATGCATTTACACGGACACTTCTTCCAAGTATTAAGTAAAAATGGCAAGCCAATTGCAGGTTCCCCATTGATTAAGGATACCTTGAATGTAAAACCGGGTGAAGAATATGTAGTCGCATTTAAAGCGGATAATCCGGGAAATTGGATGTTCCATTGCCATGACTTGCACCATGCTGCAGCCGGAATGGTCACAGAAGTAAAATACAAAGATTACAAATCTGACTATACACCAAACCCGAATGACACAACAAATAAACCTGAATAACAATGATAAATCCCCTCCAAGTAAAACTTGGAGGGGATTTTATGTTACTTCACATCGTAACCTTGCTCTTCAATCGCTTCTTTGAGTTTTTCTACAATTACCTTTGTTTCATCATAATCTACATCGACAGTACCTTCTTGCAGATGTACTTCTACATTTCTTACCCCGTCTAGCTCTTTAAGGGCGCTTGTCACCGCCATTTTGCAATGGCCGCAAGTCATTCCTTGTACATGCAATGTAATAGTCATCATCAATTCCTCCTTGCTCGTCTTCTTATCATTACGATTTTAAACTAAATAAAAGAAAATGCATGAATATAAGAGGTCAAATTGAATGAGGGTAAAGAGGTTATTATGCTCAAAAAGCTAAAAAAACAAAAGAAGCTGTTGACAATACTCTTATCAACAACTTCTTTCATCTATATAAATTGAAAGAGGGTGAAGAATTGTAAATTGCATTTCCTGTGTACAATATAACGAAAAAATGCTGGATTTTACTGTATTTTTTGGATATCTGTTCAAATTCGTCTAAAGTGATCTCTCCTTTGGCTAATCGTACTTTTAATATTTCCATCGGGGATAACTCTTCTTTGCGGTCATTGATAAAACGATGTAAGAGATAAAAACCAATGGCGATTAATACAACCCAGAATAACATCATCCCGATCATCATGGCCAAACCTCCAAACATCGCCGTTCACTTTCCTCCTTCTCCTAACTTTAGAACCAATAAGTGATGGTGTCTAATATGCCAAGTAAAATCATCACGATTCCAGCTGCTTTTTGGACGAACCTTCCTGCTTGTTTTCCTTTTTTCATTAAAGTGCCGCTAAATCCTAAGTACCAAAGGATAAGGATAAAGAAAATAACAGGTACAGAGGTTCCGACGGCAAAGATACTCGGCAATAACACTCCATAAGACGTTGAATATACGAGAGGCATGAGAGTAACAAAAAACAGCACAAACATGGTTGGACAAAAAGCTAACGAAAAGCCGAAACCCATTAAAAAGGAGCCTATTTTTCCTTTCTTTAAAAACCTCTCAGGGATTTTGAGCAAGGTTACGTTCCAATACATTTTAAAAAGCCCTAACAAGTATAGACCTACCAGAATGAGAATGGGACCGATCAGCTTTCTTAACCACGGAAAATACAATGTTAGTGTACTTTGAATCTCTTTGCCCATAAGCCAGACAATCAAACCTAAACCGGAAAAAGCAATGATTTTGCCAAAAATAAATAGGAGCAACTCTTTCCACGCAATCCCTTTTTGCAAGGACTGATTACTGTACAACGTGATCGCTCCCAAGTTGCCAGTGATTTGACACGGAGCCATCGCTCCAACTATCCCAAGAACAAAAGCTGACAAAATGGGAATAGCTGTCGTGTTATTTGCAATATTTAGAAATGGTTGGCTTAGAAGGTTGCTTATTTGGCTTAAGAACGAATACACCCTTCTTCTCACCTTCTTCTCTACCTGATGTCTATATTGTAGCAACAAATTTTGCAGAAATTGTGGAGTAGTATATTTTTAAGCAAGCAAAAAGACATGCGCCCGCATGTCTTTTATTAAAAATTTATTTTCCCTTTGGATGCTAGTCTTGTCCAGCTTTCACCGTTATTTTTTGTCATGAAAATATCACCATTCATGGTGGCGATCACAATTTCCTTCTCATTTGTCGGATTTGAGGACATATACATGATATGGTCTTTTTCGTCGAGTTTAGGAACAGAAAGGACTTCCTCTTGTTTTGACTCTAATGATTGTTTTATAAGTACAGGCTTATTGTTCTCTACAGCCGCAAATAAAATGGATTTTTCTTGGAAGATAAACGTCATCGTATTAATCTTTCGGGTAAAGCGTTCAAAGGTATTTCCATTATCTTTTGAAACGAAAATTCCTTCTGGCGTACTAATTCCGACCATATTTTCCTCCGTTGGATGGGCAGCAATCGTTCCTGCAGCAGTTTGCGGTAGGCCGTTTAATTGACTTTGCGACCACGTTTTGCCGTCGTCTTTACTGTAAAATAACCCTTGTCCTAGCTTTTTGTTTTCTTCTTGGTTCACGACATAAATCGTATGGCTTTTATAGCCTACTGCCATATTATAAAACCCTAAGTTCATCAACGTTTGTCCATGATCAAGACTTTTTACAAGACCAAGCGGATTTCCTAAAGATGAACCTTCTTCTGGGTGTCCCGATGCATAAAACCCATCGTCTGTTGCAGAAAAGCCCATATAATCATGTTTATTGGAAGTCGTTTCATACCACTTATTATTTTGGTAAACAAGTAAACCTTCATGTGTAGCAAAGTAAATCGCATTTTGGTTGCCTGCATAACCAATTCCATGTAAATGTTCGAACTTTCCTTCTTTCTTTTCTTTAAAGAAAGGATTATTTGTAACAGATGTGTTGGATTTTGCTTGTTCTTTGCTCGTAATAAAGGACTGTTCTTTTTCATTGGATGATGAACAAGCGCTTAGAAGAAGAATGGACGATGTAATCATCATAGCTTTCGTCATTTTTTTCATTGCTGATGCTCCTTTTTGTGCATTGAGTAGACATAGTTATTTTATAGCAGAAATATTTGCAGAATTTATGGAGTTTGTTTCTTTGGATATGATATTTGTCACTCTTCATAAACATAAACTCTCTAAGTTTTGTTGGTTTGAGCCTTTTTTCGATTGATTTTCTTCCAAGTAAAAAGAAATAAAAAAACAGACAAAAATGTTAATATTACTTTCCCTTGCCATGTCCAATTCATCAATTGATAAACCGAATAGGCTTCTAAAAGTAAGGCAGGTATTTTCCCTATTGAGCTAGCAATCATAAAGATAAGCAAAGATGTTTTTCCGATCGCCGCAACAAAAGTCACTACTCCTGACGGAACAAAAGGGAAAAGGCGCAAAGATAGAACAAGAAAAAAGGCTTCTAAACCTTTTGCTTCAAGCAAACGCCTGACTTTCGGGTGGGAAAATAACTTGAATTCAGAAAGCTTCTTGAATCCTTTACGATATAAAAGAAAGGAGATAATGGCTCCGATTGCTTCCCCTGCAAAAGATAAAAAGGTGCCTTTCCAAAACCCGAACACCGCCAAATTGGCAGCTGTTAGAAAAACGCTTGGTACAAGTCCTAAAATACTGATCATAATATTTATCACGATGCTGATGAGATAAGCAGCATTTTCATATGTGTTAAGCAATGTAATGATTTGCTCTTTCATCCTCTTCTTGCCTTATGCCTCCCATTTATACCCTACCCCCCAAACGGTTTGCAGAAATTGATCGATCGGAAAACCAACTTGTCTAAGCTTTTCTCTGATATTTTTGACATGGGAGTCTATGGTACGCTCTTCTGTATTTGCGTTATAGCCCCATAATGACACGATGATTTGTTCTCGGCTGAACACTCTGTTTCGATGCTTCAAAAACAGCCCCAATATGGCAAACTCTTTCGGCGTTAGAAAAATTGGTTCGTTTTGATAGTGGACTTTATGTTCGTCTTCATTCCACACTAATCCTTGAAATTCTATTTTCGAGCGCTTTCCTACGGAGCGGCGCAGCACCGCCTCAATGCGCGCAAGGAGCTCGGCTTCGTCAAACGGTTTTGTGATGTAATCATCCGCCCCAATATTGAGGCCTTTGACGATATCTAACGTCTGATCTCTTGCAGTCACCATGATAATAGGAACATCGGAAAATTCTCTAATTCGTTTGCACGTTTCCCAACCATCCATCTCTGGCATCATAATATCCAGCAAAACTAAATCCACTTTGTTATTTTCTAAGTACTGCATCGCTGCTAAACCGGACTCACACTTTACGCAATGATATCCTTTCGGGGAGAGATAAAGATCAAGCAAATCTAACATTCGTTTTTCATCGTCAATCAGTAAAATTGTGTACATGTTCATCCCTCCGGCAATGTAATGATCATGTTTGTTCCTTTTCCATATTCACTTGTAGCGTAAATCGAGCCTCCGTGCGCTTCTACAATTTCCTTGGCGATGGCCAGACCCAGTCCTGTTCCGCCGCTAGTTCTTGATCTTGATTTATCCACCCGGTAAAACCGTTCGAAAATATGCGGCAAATCCTCTTCAGGGATCCCTCTGCCTTCGTCTGAAACAATAATCATGATTTTCTTTTTCTCCGCTCTTGCATCAATAGAGACGGTAGAACCTTGATCGGAATATTTTAAAGCATTGTCCAACAAATTCATCATCACTTGCTCAAAACGTTTTTGGTCTATATGGACGGTAATGTTTCCATCACAGTAATATACAAGAGACATTTTTTTCGCTTGAAACGCAGGATGCATTTTGTCATGCAATTTTTTTAAGAAAGAACATAAGTTTGTAGGTTCCTTATGGATTTGAAAGGAATGTTGATCCATCTTCGCCAATTCGAAAAGATCCTTCACCAATTTTTGCATATGCTCTGCTTCTTCGTAGATAATGGACAAATATTGGTTTCTCTCCTCTTCCCCCATGTTGGGTCTCCTAGCTATATCCGCATATCCTTTTACATAAGTGAGAGGGGTGCGAAGTTCATGAGAAATGCTGGCGAGAAATTCGTTTCTTTCTTTTTTTAAGTATTCTAAATCCCTCGCCAATGTTTGAATGGCTTTCCCTAATTCTGCCAATTCGTCCCCCCCTTTTACTTGCAGACGAACAGAAAAATCCCCTTTACTCAATTTTTCGGTCGCCTGCTTCATACGAATGAGAGGAATAGTAATAACTCTTGATAAGAAAGCAATCGTAATAATCGTTAAAAATACCGAAAGAATTCCAACCATAAGGAAATGATGTTTTAACTTATAAATCATGTTTTGAATAGAATCCGTATTTTGAAACATATAGACATACCCTTTGATCTTGCCGTCAATCCGAATCGGGCTTACTGTCGAAATATGCGCCTCTTTTTGCCAATTTTTTTGCACAATCATTCCACTATGGGGAATGTTTTTATTATTTGCTTTTTTTATGATTCTTTTAGCAAATGGTAAAATATGATCTGAAAAATACAATATCTTCCCCTCGTCATTTGTAATAATGACATCCGTCTCGGCTTCAGACTCCATCATGGTGACATGTTCTAACGTAGAAGGGTTATAACTTTTTTCTAACACATCGCGATGATTATTCCCTCTTGCCAACAGCTGCTCAAATTCCTCATTAATTCGAGAATGAACCAGAGTAACATATAGTGACACAAATAAAACCGTCTCTATTCCTAATACGAATACAAAAAATAACAGCCCTAATTTAAATGAAATTTTTCGCACTTTTGTCCCTTCCTTATCAGCTTACTCTCCTTCATATAATAACAAACAAATGTAGAGAAAATGTGCAGAAAAAACGGAGATCCCTTTAAGCCAGCTGTTTTTTCTTTTCTATATTACTGAAGTTTACGCATAAAAAAGCACCGTAGTTTTAAGCCTACAGTGCTACATCATGTTTGTTGTTGATTTTCTTGTTCAATTCACATGGAAGAACGAATTGTCTTCCGTCATCTGTGTTGAAGCTTATTTTATGGTTGGCTAGGAGCAGATTAGTTGAACAAGAATTGAAACTTTGTTGGCTTGGGAACGTAAAAGAAATATAGGAGGTTTTATTTAGCTGAGAGGGAAAGGTTAGTTCATACAGCAAAAAATAGTAAAGGAAAGGGAAATCTTATCTTGAAATATTGCCTAAAGTATGATATTATTATATATTGTAATAAGAATATTAATACTAATTGTTTTAGGTGGAGTCTGTCACTAAGGGATAACTATGTCCTTTGGTGACAGACTCTTTTTTAGTTTAAAGGAAATCATAAATAATGAAAGGTGGGGATTTTTAGGTGTTAATACTTCAGTTATCCATCATTTTAGTTGCCGCCAAAATAGCTGGGAGCCTAAGTGTAAGATTGGGGCAGCCTTCAGTTCTTGGTAAACTCCTGATCGGGATTGTATTAGGTCCATCGGTTTTAGGATTAGTGAATGAGACAGAAACCTTAGCAGAATTAAGCCAAATCGGCGTGATTTTGTTGATGTTTATTGCTGGGTTGGAAACAGATATTGATGAATTCAAACAAACTGGAAAATCCTCCGCCTTCGTAGGTTTTGGTGGCATTATTGTACCAGTTGTTTTGGGTTATTTTGTTGGAATAATGTTGAACCTTACTACAATGCAATCCTGGTTTTTAGGACTATTGCTTTCGGCTACCAGTGTAAGTATTTCCGTTCAGGCGCTTAAAGAGATGGATCAATTAAATAGCCGCGAAGGAACCACTATCTTAGGGGCAGCTGTCATCGATGACGTGGTAGGAATTATTGTTTTGGCATTCTTAATGAGTTTTGCTGGTGGAGATGTTAATTTAACAACGGTTATTTTAAAGAAAATATTATTTTTCGCAGGAGCCATTTTGGTTGGTTGGAAAATAGTTCCTTGGTTCTTGAATAAATTTTCATCATTAAAAGTAACAGAAACTGTAATTTCATCTGCTCTAATTATCTGTTTTGTTTATGCATACCTAGCAGAATACACAGGGGTCGCTGCAATAATTGGTGCGTATATCGCAGGTGTGGCGATCAGTGTAACAAACTTCAAACATGAGATATTTGAGAAAGTGGAAACGATTAGTTATTCTATCTTTGTTCCTGTATTCTTTACTTCTATTGGTGTTACTGCTCAATTTTCCGGTATTACTCAAAATTTAGGTCTAATCGTTTTATTAAGTATTATAGCTATACTAACAAAATTAATTGGTGCATCTATTGGGGCAAAATTGGCTGGATTCAATTGGAATAGCTCATTAGGAATTGGTTCAGCAATGGTGTCCAGAGGGGAAGTAGCACTGATTATTGCAACTATTGGTTTAGAAACTAAACTGCTAACGCAAGATATGTTTGCTGTCATTGTCGTTGTGATATTGGTTACAACGATTGTTACTCCCCTAATGATGAAATGGTTTTTTCGGAATCTAATACCTAGCTAATAAAATTTTATCATGATTTCCCCTCCTGTAAAATCAGCCGAGAAGAATCTTCTCGGCTGTCATTCAGTCTTATTCGCCTGTTTCAGCAAATTTTTTGATGCGCGCGCCGATTTCATCGCGAACACGACGGAATACCGCTAATTTTTCCTCCTCCGTTCCTTCCGCTTTTGCCGGATCATCCAATCCCCAGTGTACGCGTTTCACATTTGGTGGGGTTACTGGACAATGGTCCGCTGCATGACCGCATAATGTTACTACCAAATCGGCTTTATTTAAAATTTCTGGATCAATGATATCCGATGTTTGGTTCGAAATATCAATTCCTACTTCCTTCATGACTTTTACCGCATTTGGATTTAATCCGTGAGCTTCAATACCGGCGCTGTACACTTCCCACTCGTCGCCAAGATATTTTTTTGCCCATCCTTCTGCCATTTGGCTGCGGCAAGAGTTACCTGTGCATAAGAAGTAAATGATCTTTTTGTTTTTCATGTTTCATTCCACCTTTGTTGCAATAAAGAAATCAATGTAATCGGGCTGATTTTTGGAATGAATATTTTTTCATACCATTGTCTGCCCTTTGCTTTTACCAACAAAAAGCGCGTCACCATTCCGCCAAGAAACGGAATTCCTAAGTAAATGAACACCGACTTGGCGACTTCCATCATTGTAAAGGTGAGGAGGACATCCAACTCGTTGGCCCAAGTTTGAACTTCTCTCGGGTGCTTATCAGACCATTCCGACTCAAACTGTTGAAACATCTCCAGTGCAATTTTTTTATTCGGTGATCGATAAATGAGTTTCAAATCTTCCGCCATTTCGAATTGGTCTTTTTTCCGAACACGACGACATCGTTCCATGCCATGGTGACATCCCCTAAACAGACGTGAATGATGAAACTTCTTTATTCCTATTTCGTATATAAATATAAAGCAGTCTTATTGTAAAGGAGAGGGACATATGTTAAAGAAAATCATCAAAGCACTGTTGAAAGAACACGTGCTTCATCAGCAACACCATAAAATACATTACAGCAGCAGCGATCATTATCCAAAGCATTATGCGAATATCCATCCTTCCCACTACGGCCATAAGCATTATAAAAAGAAACATCATAGCGGTAGTTTCTTTTCGAGCTTTTTTGGAAGCTAATGATGCGTTTTTTGTATCGTCACCCGGCGCTTGCTCGCTTATTTGAACGTCCGTATCGAAAAGGGAAGGTGATTCGGCGCCGCTATCAAATTATAGCAGAGCTTGGGATGGGAAGCTATGGCATTGCTTACGTGGCCACCGACTTGCAGACAGGCAGGAAAGTCGTTGTCAAACAAAGCAGAAAAACAAAAGGGAAAGAAAGCGAGCTGTCCTTAAAGCGGGAAGCAGATATATTAAGGCGGCTTAATCATCCGCAAATTCCAGCGTTGTATGATACGTTCCTGGAAAATGGAACCCCCCATCTCGTAATGGACTATATTGAAGGAGAGACAGTTGAAACGCTTATTTTTGAAAAGGGAAAAACGTATACAGAACGTGAAGCGTTTCAATTATTGCGGAATGTGCTCACCGTAGTCGAATATATTCATGCCAACAACATTGTCCATCGCGATTTGCGCATTCCGAATATTTTACTGCGAGACGGTGCCGTATTTGTGATCGATTTCGGATTAGCGCGTTTTTTTGGCGAGCCCGTTCCTCATATCGAAACGTATGTACCTGAAAAAAAGCTGCGGCGCGATACTCATCCAAAAAGCGACTTTTACGCGTTAGGGCACTTTACCTTATTTTTGTTATATTCCTCGTACGAGCCGAAAACAGAGGAAGAAAAAAGTTGGGAAGAAGAGCTGTCCATTTCCGAAGACGCCCGTTTCATACTGCGGAGAATGCTGCAAATTGATCAACCATACGATCATATTTACACGCTAATAAACGATGTAGATCAGCTGATTGGAAATGGGCCAAAACGCATTATCGTTTCATAGTGCGGCAATTAACTGTATAAATGAAGGAGCGCGTGTGAACCAACTGATCCATTTAAACCTTTTATCGACGGGATTGGGCAGTTTTGCCCAATCGTTTATTTATGTTGGCGCTTACTATGTGGCTGCCAACTATACATAAATACTTTGACTTCTACTGCTATTTTGAACATAATAAAACAGAAAAAACCTTGTATACCGAAATCGATACACAAGGGCTTTGACGTTACTTTTTCACGTAGAATAAGCGGGATACCAATAGTCCGATTGTACCTAAACCAATAAATAAGACTGTTCTCACAATAATCGTAACAAACTGAAGATCCACTAACACAATCTTACAAAGAGTGAGCAACAGAAGGATAATTCCGACTAAACGGATATTTTTCTTCCCTTTCACTACCCCAAAGACTACACCTGCTACCGCGTATAAGGCCCAAGCAAAGGATAATGTCATCATCTGCATACTAATAGACCAATTTTCTGTGATGACGCTAGTAATAGAAGAAAGGAAGACAAGGTGTATAAGCGCATTTACCCCTAACATGAGACCGCGTAAAACTTTGTGGGTTGCGTGATGAAGATTTACTAAGCGATAAAGCGCATATAAAGAACCGATTAAGACAAGCCAACATAGCGTTTCTATACTTAGAATTTCTCTAATTTTCTGATCTGCAATAGTGATAAGCGCCCCTATCACATAGACAACACAACCGGTGCACTTTTGGAACGTAGTTTTGAAACGGTAACCTAAATAGATAGCTAAGGTTCCTTCAATCAAATAGATAATCGCTCTGAAAGCATTGTCATCTACAAGTTGATACACCAACAACGCCGCACTTAACGTACTGATCGCTAACCCTACCGCTGTTTGTTGATGCTCTTGCTTTTTCCCTTTATAAGCTAAGAAGCCATAACCACCTGCAGAAACAAGTAAAAACAGGTCCAATAAAATAGCGGTTTTTACATGCACTTGGAAAGGCGTTAATGTTTCTAACTCGTCATAAGACAAATTGAATTGAAATCCTTCAAAAGCCCATAAAGTTGTAATCACAAAACTCGTAAAGACAATAGGTAATACCTTGATCTTCTGGAACTTGCCTTTGAATCCAAAGTAACCGATTAAGATGTGCTGTATCACCGCTCCAAAAGCAGCGGACAACATGATTTTATCAGTATCTGTATTCCGTGAGAGTGTTGCTACATAGAACAGAACCACTACATGCCATAAAACACTTGCCGTATAGAAGAGTCGTTTATAACCTTGTTTCACTGCAAATAACAACAATAACGTGTAGAAGAACGTTTCATAGGCTATAAATAGCGTAGCAGCCTTTTCATGGCCCTCAATTAAAAATGGAACGAGATACCCTGCAAAAGCGGTTAATATCGCAATCACTTCGGATTTATGGCGTTTCGCCAATTGCAGGCCCGCGGCAATCCACCCAACATTTAAAATAAATGCCAGCACTCCCGGCACCATATCATATAGTACATGCATCGCAAATGTGGTAAGAATCAAAAGAGAAATCGCGCCTGATAATAAAACTTTCCCTAAATTTTCTCTTTGTTTTTTGATTTGCTTTTCTCCTAACCACACAAGTAAACCAGAACCGGCAAACCCCATCAAAATTCTGACTGGTTCCGTTAATATTCCCATTGCAGCAGCAATCGTAAATCCCCATACCAATCCAAGCAAGAGAACGAAGATAAATATTCTAGGAAGCCACACTCTTCCGATGACATGCTCCCAATCTATCGGATCGGACTCTTTCTGCTGTGCTGGCGGAGAGACTACTCCTGTTTTCAACTGAATCGTTTTTCCTTTCTTCACAGGAGCTATGATTTCTCTTTGCTCTTGCGCTTGAGGTGCTTTTTTCGCTTCTTGTCCCCCTTGCAATATCCTTTCAACTTGCGTCTTTAATGCATTCATTTCTTTTTCTAGAACAGCAATCCGTTGTTCTAGTTGTTCCATACGTTTTTGGTCCATTAACTGTCTCCTTTCATTTTCAAGCATTTTCAAACGATAACGGATTCCTTGCTTCTTCAACTTTTCTGCACCCTTAGCCAACTATGAACGGGCTTCACCACAGATGATGAAAGTTAATTCGTTCTTTCATATTGGCTTAACAGGAACCTAAAAAATTCGTCTGAAGCTCTTCTTCTATCACCTTCATCGCCTTGTTATCCAAAAAAACTTTATAAGCCTTTGCCTTTGGCCTAGAACTAATTATATTGCTTATGTTTTGTCCAATATAATGAATGGCAACTCCGTCATCCGCTGCAATACCAGCTTGTATGTCTCCAGAATAAATAAGTTTATGATACGAAGGTCTTCTATCTGGCTCACCATCATAATGAGGACAATGACTGCCTTTTAGAAAGCCTAAGCATTTAATTGGTTCTAACCCCTCTCCAAATGAATCTGTGACGCCTTCCTCGAATCAACATATAGAACCAGCACTAACGCCAGCTAAAACAATCCCTTGGTTCCAAGCTTTTCTCAAAATATTATCTAACCCCCACTCTTTCCATAAAACTAATAAGTTTCTTGTATTTCCCCCACCAACATATATAATATCCTTCTCCAGTATAAATTCCTCTAAATCCCTTGTTGGCGGTCTAAATAAAGATAAATGAGAAGGTTTGCAATTTTGTTTATTAAAGAAGCTATAATACCTTGATATATAATGATCTGAATCCCCGGGCAGTGGGGATAAAACAAACCTTTGGAGTAGTTTTCTTTGCTTGTTTCAATATGTAAAGATCTAATAACGGGTTATCCGGTTCCATTGAGAAACCTCCACCGCCTAGAGCGATGATTTGTCGCATCTTATCACTTCCTTATCTAAAAACCTTATCTAAAAAGAACTATTTTCCATACCGATAATTTCTACAAATTAAAATCAAATCCTTTTTCAACTAACCTTCCCCACATTAGCCACCTATGCCACACCTTACAGCACTACAGATTATGCAAGAATTTCCATTCTTCCATGGAAGACAACTTTGCCCCATAATTGCGGCACCATCAGAAAGATAAAAAATATTCATTTTCAGGTTAGCTCCACATTTCGTACTTATAAGTACCAGCGAATGATGAATTATCTCAATTGTTTGTTTAGGCGGGGGTTCGCCGCTAAATGTGCTACACTTTTTATTATCATTTTTAACTCCGCAACTTTTCCCCATCTTTTTTCAAATTAAATGTTATTGTAATAGAATTAATTTTTTATTCTACTTCTACTTTTTTACAATATTCGTTAAAATAAAGTTGTCGAAATTTAGAAGAAAAAGGAGAGGCTTCTAATGAATCTTTCTTTCTGGATTAAAAAAGAAACCAAGCCACCTCATAAGGTTGCCACCGCGCTTCAAACCGAGCCCACACCTGTTCGCGTGAAAGACGCATCGATTAACAGACAATTGGAAATGATCGAGCTCACGCATCGCGATTTAGCCATATTAACCCAGTTAAAACCATGGGTGGAAGAAAAAATCGATTGGATTGTCGGGCGCTTTTACGAGACGTTAGAAAAAGAACCATCTTTATTTGAAATTATTCATCGGCATAGTTCCGTTGAACGTCTAAAAAAGACCCTTACTATTCATGTGATTGAAATGTTTGACGGACGCATTGATGAAGCGTTTATCGAAAAGCGTACGCGCATTGCGGTCACACATTTAAAGATTGGACTGTTGCCAAAATGGTATATGTGCGCGTTTCAGCAACTTCAGTTGTCGATTTTGGAAGCAATCGCTTCACATATAGACGATCCTTTGTTATTAATTGAATCAGTAAAATCGGTCACAAAAATATTAAGCTTTGAACAACAGCTTGTTTTAGAACAATACTGGCAAGCGCATGAAGAAGTCCGAATGCAGATGTATCAAGTAAAAAATGATCTCAAATTGCAATTACAAGAGACAGCACAACAACTTTCTGACATATCCGAAGAGGTCCATGCTTCGGTTTCTGAATTGACAACGGAAGCGATGAATATTTTGCGATCTACTGAAGAAGCTGTTTCCATTTCGAAAAAAAGTGAACATCATTCTGCCGAGGGGCAGGACAAATTGCAAAAACAACTTTCTGACATTCACCATATTCAAGAAATGATGAAAAATATCCAAATAGAGATTCAAAGCTTACAACAGTCAGCCCGTGATATCGAAAGAATCAACAGCATCGTGACAAAGATCGCCGATCAAACAAACATGCTTTCGTTAAACGCTTCGATTGAAGCGGCGCGTGCGGGAGAACACGGAAAAGGGTTTGCCGTTGTTGCTAATGAAGTGCGAAAACTTGCCTTCCAAACAAAAGAATCTCTCGCTGATGTAACAAACATTTTAAATAAATTGAATAAAAAAGTAGAAGCTACTTCTGAATCGATGAATTCAGTCCATACATTGATTGATCGTGGGACAACCGATATGGAGAGAATCTATCAGTTTTTTGAAACATTATCACAGTCGCTCCAGCAAATTCGCACCCAAAACAATCAAATTAACGAAAAGATGAAACGATACGTCGATGTTATTGCGGATATTAATGATGCCACCAACAATGTTGCTACGTCGGCTGAGAGATTAGAGCAATTAACAAACAGCTTATAATGAACAAAGTCTTTGTTGCTTGAACAAGCGGCAGAGGAATTTCTAAATTATCAGACGTACTTTCTACATATGGGTATCTTCAGTAATTGTGGTTCATCACTAATGTACTTGTCAAACTATTGATTTGATGTCATATGGTTGCCACTAGTTATTCGTAATCCAAGGGATCAGCATATTTTGCAGAAAGCCAAGTGCATCTTTTGGTGAAGAGCCACATATAAGGTTATTTTGAGGGATAAGCACACAAAAAGAGAAGGCTGGCACTGATATGATCCCCTTATAGTAGACAGAAAAAAGAAAGCCAATTAATCTGTCTACTATGGAGGGGATTTTTCTATGGGGAAAATACGAAAAACATATGATACAAAGTTTAAAAAGAAAGCTGTGGATTTATATTTGGAAGAGGGCATGGGATACGAAACGGTGGCGAAAGAATTGGGAATTAGCCATTCCATGGTACGTCGATGGGTGAAACGCTATGAACAGGAAGGAATACAAGGTCTGGAGGAAAAACGGGGCAAAGCAAAAGGACCAAATAAAGGAAGACCGAGAACTCGTCCGGAAGATCCTGAAACGAAAATCAAGCGTCTGGAGGCGGAAGTAGAGATGCTAAAAAAGCTCTTAAAGAGGTGAAAGGGGGGATGGAAGCCGTACCAGCTCACAAAAAGTTCGCGATCATTCAAGAAATGGCTGGGTGTTATGGTTCGATTCAACTATTATGTGAGATAGCAGGCGTATCTCGAAGCGGATATTACAAGTGGGTAAAACGACAGGAACGCCCTTCTCAGAAGCACTTGGAAGACGAGCAGCTAAAGGAAAAAATCAAAGAGTGCCATGAAGAAGTGAAAGGAATCTACGGGTATCGGAGGGTTCAAGTTTGGCTGAAACGGAAATACCAACTGGATATCAACCATAAACGAGTACAAAGGCTGATGAGGGAGATGGGAATCCGGGCGGTGATTCGGAAGAAACGGCCTTATTACGGAAAGAAAGAGCCTTATGTGATTTCGGACAATCATCTAAACCGAGATTTCCACGCGTCAAAGCCAAACGAGAAGTGGGTTACAGATATTACCTATTTAATTTTTAATGGGCAAAAACTCTATTTGTCCGCTATTAAAGACCTATACAATAATGAAATCGTGGCTTATCATATCAGCGAAAGAAATGACATCAAACTGGTCATCGACACGCTAAAAAAGGCCATAAAAAAACGGAATGTAAATGGACTACTCCTCCATAGTGATCAGGGGTTCCAGTATACATCCCGCCAATACAACAACCTACTAAAAAGATACAATATAAAGGCCAGTATGTCCAGAAAAGGAAACTGCTTGGACAATGCCTGCATGGAAAACTTCTTCAGCCATTTCAAGGCAGAGTGTTTTCATCTGTACTCATTCCGCACGGCCGAAGAAGTGAAGGATGCCGTACACAAATATATTCGTTTTTATAACCATCAACGTTTCCAAAAGAAATTAAATAACCTGAGTCCTTATGAATATAGGACTCAGGCTACTTAAATGTGCTTTTTTATTCCTGTCTACT
Organism: Parageobacillus sp. G301; assembly: GCF_030268025.1. Lineage (NCBI taxonomy): Bacteria > Bacillati > Bacillota > Bacilli > Caryophanales > Anoxybacillaceae > Parageobacillus > Parageobacillus sp. G301. The sequence goes on along the minus strand of NZ_BSDB01000001.1, from coordinate 424,685 downwards.
TGACAGGGGTCACTTCACACAAGTCCTTCTCTTTTTTCAAAAAACATTTAGCCAACACTTCTGAGTTTTCCTTCAGAACACAACCATCCATCAACACGGATCAGTAGCAGCATTTTCACAGGGGTATACTAAGTGTTTTTTACGAATCTGCCTCAAGTAGCATACAGAGCTTGAAAATTCTTGTGTCATATCACTTATTTCAAAATCTTAAATCCATATTTCTCAAAGACTTGGAGGGAATCATTTGTCTGTAGGTATTGATAGAAATCTTTAGCCTCTGTTTTATGCTTCGTGTTCTTAATGATACCAACCGGATAAATAATAGGATCATGCATATTAGCGGCTGCTGTGTCGACCATTTTTACCTTATCAGATATTTGTGCATCGGTTTTGAATACAATTCCTGCATCCACGGTATTTGCTTCTACATACGATAACACTTGACGCACATCCTTTGTGTACACGATTTTCCCTTTTACTTTTGTCCAAAGATTTAGATTGGTCAGTGTTTGTTTCCCGTACTGACCTGCCGGAGTAGTTTCAGGATTCCCTATCGCAAATTGCTTTACGCTGTTGTCTGCCAAAGACTGAAATCCTTTTACTGTGTCTGCTTTGTCTTTTGGAACAATTAGAACGAGTTCATTTCCTAACAAGTTCTTACTCTCTTCCTTGTTAATCAATCCTTTGTCTACGAGAGGACGAAATTTATTTTCAGCAGCCGAGAAAAATAGGTCTACTGGCGCCCCTTGCTCGATTTGCTGTTGTAATGCACCAGAACTTCCAAAGTTAAATGATAGTTTTATATTTTCGTGTTCTTTTTCATACTTTTTCTGAATTTCCGTTAGGGCATCTTGTAAACTTGCGGCTGCTGAGATGGTTAATGTTACTGTCTGTTTCGACTCTGTTTTCTTCGATTCCTGTTTTCCTTCTTGTTTCGTACAACCAAAAATAAAGAAGAGTGAAGCACACAAAAACACACTCATAACAATGCGGATAGAATGCTTCATGCTTTCTGCCCCTTCCTTTCTTTTAAATTTTATAAATTATATGAATTATTACAAATTTATTATAATTATTTATAACTAGTTTGTACAGTATATAATTACTATTATTTATAATTAATTTATATAAGATATAATTATTTATATAGAACTATGAAGTATCTCGCCGTTATTTGGATAGATCCAACACAATGAAAAAAGCGCTCTATGTGGCGCTTTTTTCAGCTGGCGTTCTCCAGATCATACCGCCTTTTCAATAAAAGATTATTTTTTCGCTTATGCCCCACCCTGCATATCCCTTGATCAGGTTGGGTGAGCTACTAATGATCAAAAAAGCAATAGGAAAGCATAGCTACTTTATTTTAGGTGTCTTATATTTCTTAGTCTTTTTACATACGAAAGAGATCTTTTGTGAAGTTGAAAAACAAAAGCCAAAGGTTTTTCTCTATTTTTAAGAAAAACCTCTGGCTTTTTAATCAATTTCACTCTACTAGCTAGCTTTGTTTCAGTTTTCATAAACCACCTGTCCAGTTTGGGATAAATCATAACCACCCAGTGCTTTTAAATCGTTTTTAAAGTTATCAGATCTTAAAATTTGCAGGACTTGACTAATTAATTCTCTATTCTCATCGTTCTTTAAAATCACCAAATCATACCTTTCGTTAACTAGCGGAATGAAATCAACATCTTTTACTAAGTCTGCAGCTTTTTCAATTCCTACTCCGACATCGGCATCCCCTTTAGCGACAGCGCTTGCGACGCTTACATGATTTGTTACCTCATTGTTATAACCATTAATTTCAGATATAGGTATGCGATACTTTCTCAAACTTTCATCTAGTAAAACTCGTGCACCTGACCCTTTTTCCCGGTTCACGATTTTAATACCTTTTCTTCTTAAATCCTCCCAATGCTTTATATTCAATGGATTTCCTTTTTTAACATAAAAGCCTGCCTTCCTTGTTAGTAAATGAATCACGATATACTGAAAATTAACTAATATCTTGCTTATATATGGAACATTATATTCACCTGAAATTCCTTCGATTAAATGGGTGCTTACAATGTCTGAATATCCTTGATACATTGAAATTAGACTTTCTAAGCTTCCAACATAAGAACGTAATGGCCGGAACCTTTTCGAGGATTTTTCTAAGTAGTTAGCCAAAATATCTAAACTTATGTCTTGGCCGCTGATGATCAATTGCCTAACTTGCGAATACCCTTGTGCTTCACTCGTTGTTTCTTTGCTTAATGACTGTGAGGAGCTTGGCTGTAACTCTCCTTTTGACCTTTTTATATACTCTTCTAGATCGGAAGGATCAATTCTCATTTGCCGTCCGACACGATAAGCAGGTAATAAACCTTTTTTTACTAAATCATATACGGTTAGTTTTGAAACCTTTAATATGTTTGCGACTTCCTCGGTTGTATAAGAATGATTTTTTTCCATACTACTTACTCCTTCATTAGAAAATTTCGTTATAAGTAATTAAATTTAATTTTATATAATGTATTGATAACCTCCATATCATGATTTATATTTAATTATAAATAAAATTAATTATATTTCTATTAAGAACTGGTTATGTATGAAATAGTTTATATTTAACCTTATTATATCATGTTTTGGTTGGCTCTTTGTTGTATATGATTCATTGTCTACACAGAAACACCTCAACGTTTGTATGTTGATTCTTATTTTATCATTGCTTCTGTTCCAAAGTTAATATAAGCAATAATTAAATATAACCATTTATAATGAAAAATAACCAATTTTACGAAAAGGTGAATGGCAAATATGAATTACTCTCCACTTATACTCTCTTTTAAAACTGCTACCATCTCAACGCTTATCGTATTTATTGCCGGGGTTGTGTTGGCACGATTGATCGGCCGTAGTTCCTTTCGAGGGAAAAGTATTATAGAAGCGATTATTTTACTGCCGCTCGTGCTCCCGCCTACAGTTGTAGGTTTTGGTTTATTGTATGTATTCGGTAAAAACGGCTTTATTGGTCGATTACTGCTCGACTGGTTTGATTTCCAGATTGTTTTCACTTGGTATGGTGTTCTGATCGCAGCAATAGTCGTATCCTTTCCTTTAATGTACCAAAGTGCAGCTGCAGCGTTCCAGCAGTATGACCCAAATATTGAAAATGCCGCTTATACGATGGGAGCATCTAAATGGAGAGTGTTTTGGACGATATCATTTCCACTTGCATGGCCAGGACTGTTATCTGGTTTAGTTTTATCCTTTGCACGAGCGTTAGGAGAATTCGGTGCCACCCTCATGATCGCCGGCTATATTCCGAATGTCACCGACACCATTCCTCTAGCCATCTATTTTGCAGTGGAGTCAGGTAATATGGAGGTGGCAAAATTTTGGGTGATCATTATCATCGCCCTTGGCTTTAGCGCTATTTTATGGCTTAATTGGTGGAGCAAAAAGAACATGATGAAGCATGTACACAAATGAAATCAATATATACAGCTTATTGTGTGTGTAAAGGAGTTTTTCTTATGCTTATCGTCGACATCCAAAAAAAGCTTTCCCATTTTGAATTAAATGTCAAATTTTCGGTAGCCAATGAGATTGTTGTTCTTTTTGGCCCTTCTGGTTCTGGAAAAACGACAATCTTAAATTGTATTGCTGGAATAAGCAAACCTACTGCTGGCATAATCCGATTAAATGACACCATTTTATTTGAAAATAAAAAGGTATTTGTTCCTATACAAAAAAGAAATATCGGCTATGTATTTCAGGATTATGCGCTTTTTCCCCATATGACCGTTTGGAAAAATATCGCTTATGGCATGAAAAACGAAAGCTTTGCAAAAGAATTAATGAAAGAGCTGCGAATTGAACACCTTAGAGACAAATATCCGTCTGAAATTTCAGGCGGGGAAAAACAACGGGTAGCCATTGCACGAGCGATTGCAACCGAGCCGGATGCCTTGCTTTTAGATGAGCCATTTTCTGCTTTAGATGATCAAACACGGGCAAAAGGCCATGAGGAGTTATTACGTATCCATAAACTTTGGCGCATTCCAATTATATTAGTAACACATCATCATGAGGAAGCAAAAAAATTAGGGAATCGAATTTTATATTTACACGAAGGAAAAATTCATGACAATGAAATCCATCTATGTAACATAAAAGAGATGTAAAATTGGTCGATGATTTCACGTTTAGTCCACTCCTCATACACTTCTTCACCACGTCTAATTTATATTTACTGTAAAGTTTTTCTGATTTTTTCATAAAAAATATCCCCTTATAGTAAACAGTACATCACTTTCTGTCTACTATGGGGATAAATATCATTACTATCCTTCCCTTGTTTCAATCATCTAATAATTCCGGCAGTTTCATACAAATACCTTCCAGCCATTGTCGATTAATGGGTGCTTCCCAACAGGCGTCCGACGCCGTGAATTTTCTCAAGAATCAGGATCAGCACCACCGAAATCAGAATCACAACACTTGATACAGAAGCGACGATTGGACTGTACGCATCCTGCATGTTCGAAAAAATCTCAAGCGGCAGTGTTCGCATATCGGAAGATACCATAAACAGCGAGACAGTTACGTTATCGAACGAAGTCAAAAAGGAAAACAGAGCCCCAGACAGAATTGCAGGCCGGATTAGCGGCAGCGTCACCCGACAGAAAACGGTGACTGGACTGGCGCCGAGAATCGCTGCCGCCCGTTCCAACGTGTAATCAAAACCGCTCAGTCCGGTCAGCACAAACCGGATCACATACGGTACGCAGATGATAATATGTGCGATCAAAAATCCGGTCGGCGTCCCCGCCAGCAGCATCGGTGTGAAGTAAATCAATAAGGCGACCCCCAATACCAATTGCGGTACCGTCAACGGGGCGGTCAGCAACGATACTAGGTAACTTTTTCCTGGAATGTCATACTTAGCAATTGCCAGCGCACCGAGAGTGCCCAGCAGGACGGAAAAGAACGCTGTCAGAAAAGCAAACTTGGCGCTGTTCCAGAAAGCCTCGACAAACTCAGGCCGTTCCAGCAATTTCACATACCACTGCAGCGAAAATCCATGCGGTGGAAAGCTCGGATAGCTTGCGCTTGTAAAAGAAGCCGGAATCGTGACAAGCAACGGGATCAGGATATAAATCAGGCTGACCACAGCCACCGCAACCCTGATTTTTCCGGAAATTTTCATTAGCGAAACACCTCCCGGTACCGTCCTCTTTCCATCATCCTCGTAAAAATCGTGACGATTGCCAACGTGATGCCGAGCAATACATACGAGACGGCAGACCCGTACGTCCAGCGCAACAGGTGAATGATCTGGTCATATGCCACTACCGGCAGCATCGGCACATTCGCTCCCCCCATCAGAGCTGGGGTTACGTAAGCGCTCATCGACATGCTGAACACCAGCACCATCCCGGACACAATACCAGGCAGGCTGAGCGGCAAGGTGATCGATATAAACGAACGAAACGGGCTGGCTCCGAGAATGGCAGCCGCTTTTTCGAGAGACGGATCAATGTTGTACAAACTGGTGGCAATGGACAAAATCATAAACGGCATATACGCGTTCGACAAACCGATGACAACCCCTGCTTCCGAAAACAAAAGTTTCAGCGGCGACTCGGTGATGCCAAGGCCTGTCAACAGTTGATTGACCGTGCCGTTGGGCAACAGAAGCAAATACCAGCCAAAATTGCGAACCACGATGCTGATCAAAAGCGGCGATGCCACCAACAGGGTCAGCAATCCCCGGACGCGTGGAGAGCATTTTGCCATCGTCAGCGCCACTGGATAACCAAGCAGTAACGACACGATTACCGTGTACAGGCTCACTTTGATCGTCAGCCAGAGAGAATGCAAGTAATAGGAATCGGTGAAAAACCGGACATAGTTGTCAATGCTGTAAACCGCATTTGTCCCGCTCAGTCTTTCCGTGTCAATAAAGCTTAGATACAGGATATAAAGCATCGGAACCACAAAGAAACCGATAATAAACAGCAACAATGGCAGTAACAGCAGTACGGCGGCCAGATGTTTTTTCCAATTCCTGCGTTTTCCCAATACAGCCGGCTGCAACCGCAAGCTGGCTATTTCTTGACGATCATCATGTCTGACGGGTTCCATCCGACCATCACCTCAGTTCCTATCGTCCAGCCTGCTTCGATTGAGGGATGCAACACCTGCATCCGTTCACCTAGCAGTGACACTTCAATTTCCCAAGCAGAACCTAGATAATTCATCTGGACAATGGTAGCAGTGTGTGAATTGTAGTTGGAAGTCGGGCTTTCCACAGGTTGGATCATCAACTTTTCTGGGCGGATATAGAGCTTGACCGCATCCCCCACCGTACAGGTGCGATCCGATCCCATCACATTCTCCGCTTCGACCAGTACCTGACCCCCGTCCGATAGTTCCACACTGATCATTCGGCTGTCGAGCGATTTGACCCTGCCATTTAATTGGTTTGATTTTCCGATAAATTGAAAGACAAATTCGGTGCGCGGATGGGCGTAGATTTCGGTCGGCGTTCCGACCTGTTCAATTTTCCCCTTGTTCATCACGACGATCCGATCGGACATGGAGAGCGCTTCCTCCTGGTCATGAGTGACAAAAATCGTGGTGACACCCACTTCTTTTTGCAATCGTTTGATCTCTATCCGCAATTCATGACGCAGCTTGGCGTCAAGATTGCTCAATGGTTCATCGAGCAACAACAGTTTCGGTTGCACCACCAGCGCCCGGGCGATGGCAACGCGTTGCCGCTGACCGCCGGACAGTTCGCGTGGATAACGTTCTTCCAGTCCAGTCATTTTCACCAGTTCCAGCGCTTTCTGGATGCGCCGTTTTTTCTCGTCTTCCGGCACTTTGCGCAGAGACAGGCCAAAATCGAGATTTTCATACACAGTCATATGTGGGAACAATGAATACGTCTGGAACACCATTCCCAAATCGCGCTTGTAGGCGGGAACGTCATTCACCCGCCGCCCTTTGATAAATACATCCCCCTGATCGATGTCGAGAAAACCGGCAATCACGTTGAGCGTTGACGTTTTGCCGCAACCGGAAGGGCCAAGCAAGGTGAGCAATTCACCTTGCTTGACCTCTAGATCGATACCGTCTAGGATCACGTTTCGGCCGATTCGTTTGTAAACGCCGCGTATTTCCACGTCATTCGTCAACGCCTGCATCTTTTCGCCTCCTATTCCCCTATTTTTTCACTTTCTTTCCAAGTTCCGGTGTGACTTCTTTAGTCCATCTGTCCGTCCATTGCGCCCGGATCTCGGACAGTTTCTTCACATCCGGACGGAAGACAGGATCGCTGTCTTTCAAGCCGATCGATGCTTCATATTTAGGAGCCGCTTTCATTCCTTTCAGAACCGGATAGAACCCTCTTTCCGCAATCTGCTTTTGCGACTCTTCGCTAATCAGAAAATTGATAAAATCCATCGCCGCTTTTTTATGAGGGGCATTTTTCACAACCGTCGCACTGAACGCTTGCAACGGCGCCCCTTCTTTCGGGATCACCATTTTCAACGGTACACCGGAATCGATCAGTTCGGCGATCGCATAGCTGCCCATCACCGTTACGTCGGCCGCCCCCTGTTGCACAGCCGGCATCATCTGGGTGGAGTTTTTGTAGAACGTATCCGAATACCTGGCGAGTTCTTTCGCCTTTTTCAAACCAGGTTCCAGATTGTCAAGGCTGCCGCCGTTCGCATTCGCAAGGTTATAGAGCAGAGCAAACCCCCAGTCGTTGGCGATGTCGGCGAACGCCGTCTTTCCTTTGTAATCGGGACGAATCAGATCGTTCCAAGACGTTATCGGTGCCCAGCCGTTCTTCTCAAAGGTTTTCGTATTGTATGCAGGTGCGATTACCAATCCGAATACGGGAACTCCGATATTATCCACTGCGACAAACCGCGGGTCAACCTTAGACATGTTGGGGATCGCCGCTGGATCCAATTGCTCAGTCAATCCTTTATCGGCCGCTCGCTGCACGTCAATCGGTACGTAAAACGCAACGTCATATTGAGGAGCGTTTTTCTGCAATTCGACTTTTGACAGGATTTCACCCGACAACCCTGGCACAAAGTTCACCTTGATCCCGTATTTTTCTTCAAATTTCGGCGCAATCACTTCACGAATCGCCTTTTCAATCTTTCCGCCGTTCCCGGCAACCGTAATCTCCTTCACATTGTCTGACGACTTGTTGGCCGGTTTCGCTTCACCGGGCGGTTTCGCATTGGGAACTCCGCACCCGGCCAGTGCCGCCATCACCATCATGAGTCCAATCATGATCCATCGTTTCATGACACAACCCCCATTTTTTACTCTTTTAGCTTCAATAGTTTTTTTATGCACAAATGTGCCTTCACCATTCCACGTTTCGATGATCCGAGCAGCCGCCAGCATGCTCAACGTATCACGGATACTAGAGCGACCGACGCCAAACATATCGCTCCATTCCTTTTCCGAAGGTAGTTTGCTGTCTGACGGAAGCTCATCCTGTTCGATTAATCGCTTAATTTCTTTCGACTATCTCTTCCGGATACTTTTTTCGACGAAATGGGCTTCACTTCCCGCATGACAACCTCCTTTCCTGCAAAGGTGGGCGGGCTTCTGACAAAACCTCCTGGGAGCGGCTGTTGGATCCGCAGTTCTCCTTTCTGAAATCGGTTGCAAAATAATCGATCATCGTTTCCGTAGCGCCGCTTTTCAGACACGAAAATCAGCCGCGCATTCAGTTGGCAATGTGGCCGCCCCAAATCAGCAACACCCTTTCGTCAATCAGAAATGCGGATGATGCAGCATGTTGCCCATTAGCGATCTGTTATCAGACAACCTAATATCCGTATATTTATATTTCTGTCAAACATCCGATATCACTTTTTAATTCTGAAAATTTAATAAATTATTAAAATTACGTCGTGTATGCGGCAATAGCGGCTGAAAAATCCATAAGTCTTAATAAAAAGAATTTATTAACTTTCTTACAGAAAAGAATTCATTCGCCACGCATTGTTTTTATTTTTAGAAATAGTATTGTGTTTGAATTCATCGAAAATGCAGATATAAACATATAAAAAAATAAATTCTAAGTATACTGCTTATGATTGAATTCTGCACCATTCGCTAGTTTGTTAAATGGTGTCCACTTATCTAAGAGAGGTGTTCTAAATGGATTTCGGACTAGTTATGTCCTTTTTAGGTGTGGCGATATTGCTGACATTAATGCCTGGACCAGATATTCTGTTTGTGATTACCCAAAGTATTTCACAGGACAAAAAAGCGGGAGTCGCAACGGCACTGGGACTTTGTTCAGGCCTTATTGTACATATCACGGCTGCAGCGCTTGGGATTTCCGCAATCATTTATCAATCCGCTTTGGCTTTTACCGTTGTAAAATATATGGGTGCAGCTTATTTGCTGTATTTAGCATGGCAATCATTTAAGGAAAAAGAAACAGGCTTTACGATTAACCATCACAAGCCTTTAAAGTATAAATCTTTGTATAAAAAAGGAATTTTCATGAATCTGCTTAATCCAAAAGTATCCTTGTTCTTTTTAGCATTGTTACCTCAATTTGTGAATAAATCGATGGGACACATTGCGTTACAGATGTTGATTTTGGGGATTATTTTTCTGGTTCAGGCTTTAGTGATTTTTGTTGCTGTCAGCGTATTTTCCGAGAAGCTGCGCCATGTCCTGCTTGCTAATTCGTTCATCGCAAAGCGAATGAACATTATAAAAGGTTTGTTATTAGGGCTTATTGGTATACAGATGGCGCTTAGTGAAAAGTGAAATCGTTAGAGTGCTATAATAGGCTCTGTTCGTATTATGAAGCAGCCAGATATCTTCTTTTTAATGGAATAAAATAGGCTTTAGACAAATGTCTGAAGTCTATTTTTTCAATAGCCTGAATTGTCATTAGGCTAGAGAGAAACAAATTAGAAAAACTAATGTTTTTTTAAGAAGCTTCTTTCTGTTGTACATTACCTGAATTTTCTGCTAAGTTACTTTTTCTTTTGCCGTAAAACACATAAATAACAAGGCCTATAATCATCCAAACTATAAAACGAATCCAAGTAATCGGAGGAAGACTGGATAATAAGGTAGATGGAAAATCCAACTCCATCAAAGGAACAACCGGAACAAACGGCGTTCTAAATTTTCTTTCAAATTCCGGCCGTTTCACTCGCAGCACCATGATGGATGAACAAATTAAGATAAACGCTGACAACGTCCCGATGTTAACTAGTTCAGCTACTTCACTAATAGGGGTAACCCCTGAAACAAGCGCGGTAATAACACCAATAATTAAGGTTGGACAATAAGGTGTTTTTATATTTGTACACCTTCATAAACCATTTTGGCAATAAACCGTCGCGGCTCATGGCAAACCATATGCGCGACCCCGCAAGCATAAAAGAAAATAAAACAGACAGAATACCCGCAATGGCAGAAGCTGAAATGAATAACGTGATCCATTTCAATCCGACATTACTTAAAGACTTTGGCTACTGGCGCCGCATTATTCAATGTATGATACGGAGTCATACCTGTAACAAAAAATATGTCGAAAAAAGTAGAAATATGATATAATAGCAAATTGCTTGGCGTTTTGAACTAATCGCATAAGAGAAAAGAGAGGAGATGTCATGAATTTACTTCAAAAAAAGTCAATTACTCACTTGTTAAGTCAAAAGAAAACATTGCAGAAAACATTAGGTGCCTATGATTTAATATTGCTTGGTATCGGAGCGATTGTTGGGATCGGCATTCTTGTGTTGACAGGCGTCGCAGCAGCAAATGATGCAGGTCCTTCGATTATCTTTTCGTTTATGCTGGCGGCATTTGTGTGTGGGTTTGTAGCGTTTTGTTATGCTGAAATAGCATCTGCTCTTCCCGTTTCCGGAGGAGTCTACACATATGCGTATGTAACAGTCGGGGAAGTAGTTGCGTATTTAATAGGATGGACACAACTTTTAATTTATGTTTTGTCCGTTGCAGCAGTAGCAAATGGATGGTCTGCATATTTTCGCTCATTGTTAGAAGGATTTCATTTTCACATCCCGAAAATGCTAAGTGCAGTACCCCAGCAAGGCGGAATGATAAACTTGCCGGCTGTCTGCATTATTTTACTTATAACATGGGTGCTGTCCAAAGGTGTGCAAGAAAGTAAGAAAGTGAATAATACGATGGTAGCTATCAAATTATCTATCATTTTATTATTTATTATTGTCGGAATATTCTATGTTAGACCGGAAAATTGGAATCCATTCATGCCGTTTGGATGGAAAGGAGTTCTCGCGGGAACTGCTACGGTGTTTTTTGCGTTTTTAGGGTTTGATGCAGTTGCAACTGCGGCAGAAGAAGTGAAAAAACCGCAGCGTGATTTGCCAATCGGCATTGTTGTTTCTTTAGTTGTTTGCACTCTTTTATACGTTATTGTTTGCTTAGTCTTAACAGGAATGGTTCCATATCATTTATTAAATGTTTCTGACGCGATGGCATTTGCGCTTCATGCAGTCGGCCAAGATTTTGTTGCAGGAGTTATATCAGTTGGAGCAATTGCCGGCATTACAACAGTTATATTTGTTTATCTTTACGCAACCGTGCGCGTTCTGTTCTCTATGAGTCGCGATCGTTTACTGCCAAAACCGTTTTCAGTAGTTCATTCACACTCTCAAGCGCCTTTTTTTTCGACATGGATTGCAGGATTTACCGGAGCGGCAATTGCTGGATTTATTGATTTGAGAGCATTGTCCAACTTAATCAATATTGGCGCTTTGCTAACCTTTGTGATGGTGGCCTTATCCGTTATGGTACTGCGCAAAACACATCCAAATCTGCAAAGAGGGTTTAAGGCGCCGCTTGTTCCGTATCTTCCAATATTGACAATTGCGTGTTGTATCTTCTTAATGACTCGCCTTGCTCTTGAAACGTGGTTGTATTTCGGCATTTGGATGATTGTAGGTTTAAGTATTTATTTTATCTATAGAATGAAGCACCAAAAAGATTCACACCAAGAGCAAGCATATATGATGAAAAAAGCAAACTAGAAAACAGAATAATCATAAGGTTATAAATAGGATGCTGATACAAAAATTTTGATGCCATTTATCAATCATAAGAATAAACAAACAGCCAAGCGCTTTTTCAAGAAAGCCTTGGCTGTTCTCATTTTTGTAAACCTATTGTCATGACAGTTGATATGGTGTTATGTCAAGAAAATGGACACGTTAAACAGACAGAGATAGCTGAGCTATGCAGATACTCTTTTATGAAATGTTTACTCAATTATGCTCTTCAGAATTATTAAAAGGTCTTGCGCCATTCTTTTTTATCTAATGGTACACCCTTTTTAACATAATTTATTGAAACCGTTCCATGCTTTAATCCAGCATCCTTTTGAATAAATGATACGATCTCGTTAAAAATTTCTTCGTCCTTTTTATCCGGCTTTCTAGGTATGGATATCTGAATAAAAGGAGACGCATCGTATTCTTTATAACTGCTTGGCTTATTTGGATTAACGTTATATGTTATTCCGGTTCTATCATCATATTCTGCCCAAAATTCATCCAACACCCCAAACTTTTGCTCAATATAAGGACGTATATGGTTTTCTAATTCGTTTTCCCACTTCTCCGCAATATAGGTGTCTTCCATCTGTTTTGTTACGTCATTGTAGTAGATTAAAAACTGTGTATCATCCTTTTTGTTCACTGCTTTAGCAGCGTAATCAAATGTAGAGTAGTTACCCATATTATCAAATAGTGTCCCGATAATAACAATTTCATCTTTAAATGTATTTTTTATATATTCCTGTGCTTGTATTTTTACCTTTTTCACTTCATCCTCATTTGCCTTCATGCTTTGTAAAAATGCGAAAGCAAGAAACCCTATGCCGAATGCTAATATGCCGAATACACCAATACCAATTTTTATTTTTTTATTCATGATAATCTTCCTTTATCTTTTATTCATTTTTACGTGATGAATTCCGGTCTTCAACGAAGCAAAAGGGTATCTTCCTACGCATCGGAATGGTCAATAAAAGTATCGTTAATCTATTCGGTAAAGCTATAATTTTATTTGCATTGTCTCATTCTTAACTGTGTGCTCATAATGAGAGTAAACAGATCTCACGTGCTTATTGGCAAAGCATATGATCGATGCCAAAAAGACAAATGCACTGGAAATAATAATCAAATTACGTACACCAACTAAATCTCCAACATAGCCGCCTAATAGCATAGCAACAGGCATCAGCAACATGGCAATGGAAACTTGAAGCCCTTTAATTCTTCCGCGATAACGAGAATCAGTTAGCAACATAACGATCGATTCATACATGATATCATCCATCGTTATGGCAAAAGACAGAAAGAAAACAGCCGCACATGTAAGTATTAAAGAATTAGAGAAGGCAATAATGATAGTAAATAATCCTGTTAACAAATTTAAATATCCAAATGCTAATCCTGTTTTAATTTTTTTGGTCATTCTCCCCCCAATAACCCCGCAAACTAATCCGCCAAATACTAGTGACATCGTTAGTAAACTAAATGTTTGCGGACCGTTGCCAAGCTCTTTTGCGATTGCTGGCGCCGCAATCGTTAACGAGCTGTGCGAAACATTTGCGAAACAAGCAGTAATTAATAACCATTTTAAATATGGAATGTTAATTAAATAATTCCATCCTTCTTTCAATTCCTTGAGCTTCGAACCGGATTTATGATCATTATTCACTGGTGTGGTGGAAATTTCAGAAAACTGTATAAGCAGAACACCACATATAAACACAACAAGAATCGTTATCAATGACCAAGAAGTTCCAATCCATGCAAGAAGAAACCCAGCAATTCCTTGGCCTATAAGTCTGCTTACTCCGCTTAAAGCGATAAAATTGCCATACACACTAGGAAATTTTTCTTTTTCTACTAATTCCCGAAGAATGGTTGATTGTACGGGACCTGATAAAGTAGACAGGATCGTAAGAAGAAAAACAGCAGACATAGACACAATGACAATTCCGAGTTTCCCGTTTATATAAAAATGAAGGAAAACAATGAATATTACTATGCATGAAACAAGGCGACATAAGACGATAACCTTTTTTCGATTAGAACGGTCAGCAATAACTCCGCCTATCGGAGCAATGATTAGTTGGGCAACCATCATCGCGATACTGACAAACGCCGAGTCCATTAAAGAGCCTCTTCCATTATAGGCCAGCCATGTCATGATGATGGTAAACATAGATAAACCAAGAGTGACAGAAATATTGCTTCCTAAAAAAAGTAACAAATTAGTATTGTTAAGTTTTTTACTCATGATCCCGAACCCATTCCCTTTTTAATAAGCTGTAGCATGTTAAATTTGACAAAAATAGTATCCCAAGTTATGACTTGATTTTCGAATAATGGTTAAACAATACTATGCTATAAGGAAAAACGATAACTATTGATGTTATAACATCAGGAGTAATTTAACGAAAAAAATAGACTGGCCAATATGAGTAAATACATAAAGACCTCTTAATACCTCGGGGCCGTCATGCTCAGTTAGTTGAACAACTTTTATTTATGCTCTCCTCTTATCTGCCCTTAAACGCTGGCTTTCTTTTTTCTTTAAATGCAGCGACACCTTCCTTGTGATCTTCCGTCTGAACCATTAATGTTTGTATCAGTCGTTCTTCCTCGAGTATTTCTTCGAGTGTAGACGTAAAGGAATGTTCAATTAATTTCTTTTGTTTTCCGAATGCTTTACTTGGTCCATGCGCTAATTTTAATGCTAGGTTGATTGTTTCTTCCTGAAGTTTTTCTAATGGAAAAAGATAATTGATGACGCCTAATTGATAGATCCTTTCGGCTGGAATCGGCTCTGCGGTAAAGAAGAATTGTTTAGCCAAATGCGGACCAATTAACTTTGGCAGAAAATAAGAACCTCCGCCATCAGATACGAGGCCAACTTGAGAGAAGCTTAAAGCAAACTTGCTATCCTCCGCTGCGACAATTAGGTCGCAAGCCAGCGCTAGATTGACCCCCGCACCAGCCGCGAAGCCGTGAACAGCGGCAATAATCGGTTTTTCTATTTCCTTCATCGTCAAAATCAGTCTATTGAGCCTGCCGATATGTTCATAAACTTGGACGCCGTTTGCTTGCCCCATCGTTTTTACATCGCCGCCAGCACTAAATGACCGGCCTGCGCCGGATAAGACGATCACCCGGACATCATCATCGTTTTCGGCATTCTTGATAGCTTCTGTTAAGCCCAAAATCATTTCTGGGCTGAAAGCATTTAAGCTTTCCGGACGATTTAATGTGAGCGACAACACAGGTCCTAATTTTTCAATGACTAAATGATTTTGAGACATACCAATCTTCCTCTCTTTCGTTCGTTATTTTATCAGCCAGCCGCCATCAACGAGTAGATCAGATCCAGTCATATAGGATGCTTCGCTAGAGGCCACAAAAGCGATGACATTGGCAATTTCCTCTGGTGTGCCGACTCTTTGCAGAGCTGTATTTCGTTGAATGGCCTTAACAAAACGATCATTTTGCAGCGCATCTTCTGTTAACGGCGTCTCTACAAAACCGGGAGATACGGAGTTGACGCGAATTCCGTATGGTGATAACTCAAGGGCAAGCGACCTAGTAAAATTAATCACACCTGCCTTGGCAGCGCTATAATGTGGAATTTCCGCACCAGCCTGATGCCCGGAAAGGGAAGCAACATTTACAATCGCTCGGTCACGTTTTTCCCGCTTTGCTCCTTCTGACATCACTTTTCCAAGTGCTTTCGAGACAAGAAAGACACTTTTTAAATTGACATGTTGAACATAATCCCATTCTTGTTCAGACATTTGTAAAATCTTCGTGTGGGTAGAACCGCCAGCGTTGTTCACTAAAACATGCAAATCTCCATATTGCTGTTCTACATACTCCGCTAATTTTCGGACATCTTCTCCATTGGTTACGTCCGCAGGGAAAATGTCAGCCATTGAAATTCCGCTGTTGCGGTTAATCTCCTGTGCGGTCTCTTCCAACTTCGCTTTTGTCCTGCCGACTAAAATAACTTTCGCACCTTCCTTCGCCAAACGAAGGGCTGTTGCCTTGCCAATGCCACTTCCCGCCCCTGTTACTAAGGCAATGGTTTGTGAAAATCTCATCTTCCTTCCTCCCTTTGTTTTACTATCACTTACACAGATGAGTACTTTTGTCTCTTTTTTGAACTTGATTTTGTTGCAATATTGAAGTCGCTGATTTCGAATTCGTTATAATTTACATAATACTTTTATGATAAACTATTATTTTGTTAAAATGTGAGTCCGCCGCCATCAACGGAAAGTGTAGCACCAGTAATAAATGAAGCTTCATCCGATGCTAAAAATAAAACAGCATTTGCTACCTCCTCCGGAGTGCCAATTCTACCAAGAGCATTTGCCTTAGAGATAATTGGCCATTTTCTTGCGTCCTGCTTCCATCCATCAATAATTTTTGTATCAATGACACCTGGTGCTATTGCATTAACACGGATGTTGTATTTGCCGTATTCCAGTGCAGCATTTTGCGTTAGCAGGATGACACCTGCTTTGGATGCATTGTAAGCCGCTTGATATTTCTTCCCTTTTAATCCTAGTAAACTAGAAGTATTAATGATCGCTCCGCCGCCAGATTTTTTTAACTCAGGAACAGCATACTTGATGCCAAGGAATACCCCCTTTAAATTAACGTCAATGACCCGGTCCCATTCCTCTTCTGTCAAATCAACACTTCTCACTTCAACATTCGCGATTCCAGCATTGTTGAACATGATGTGTAATCCACCACAAATGTACTTGTGGTTATATGAACTAGCTCTTTTACTTGATTGGAGTCCGATACATCCGTTTTCACAAAAATAGCTTCTCCCCCAAATTACTGAATAAGGCTAACGGTTTCCTCACCACTTTAGGAGTCTATGTCACTGACGGTCACCTTCGCTCCTTCTTTGGCAAAGCGGATGGCTGTTGCGTGTCCAATTCCTCCTCCGCCACCAGTAACAATTGCGATCTTTCCTTTCAGTCTCATGCATACACATCCTTTCTAGTTTGTTAACTTTTTCCGCAACTCTTTCACAAACGATGAGGAAAAGAAGCTCTCGCCTTTAGACATGGGGAAATTGACCTCTTTCGAAATACTAACCAGTTGGTATGTTATAACACTATTATACGTTTAAATATCAAATATTCAAATTATTTTTTAAATATTCCAAAAATAATTCCGCTACTTCATAATTTAATGTGTTTATTCACCGATTTCGTATGTGATTTATGATGGAAGTTAATACGTTCTTCCGTGAGAGTTTAGCGAGATGTTTTATTAGCACTCTTACTCTTCGGTTTTTCCCTAAACAAAGCTACTTCAACCATAAATAATAAGAAAGCAAAAAGTAACTCTGCCATTATAGGCATGGTTATGCTATGCATTAACTCATCAACAGTATAAATGGTTATCCAAGAAAAGAAAATATCGATTAGACCTGTAATTATAAGCAAAGCCCACTTCCTTAAACCAAGCATTGGAATTATAACATGAAGAATCTTAGATAAAATATCTGTTATAGTTCCTAATAGGAAAAGCAAACAAATAAAAAGAATAAGGGATTTTGTGGAATCATATTCTACACCTATTAATTTGAAAAAACCAAATATTCCAAAGAAAAAACTGCCTATCACAACAACAAGAGCAAAAGTAATTAGTAAACTAATTGCTGTTATAACTACGAGCTTATCTCGAAAATTCAAATTACGAAAAGACTCATTTTTTTCCTTCATACATAAAAACCTCTCAATTCTTTATAACTTATAACAAAAGGACATTACCCCTTAGTGCCCAATAATTTATTTTACCTTGTTCGTTTTTATCATTCATACATTTTTTAATTTTAGCAAAAAATCCTTCTTTAATCTCTGTGAATAATTTAGGTTCTTATTGTACTAACCTGCCCCGTAGTCGAATAAGAAAATCAACAACATTATTTAACGGAGCCTAAAACAAAAACGCCACCCTGATCAGAGTGACGCCATGCTTCAAATAAAATATCCACGATATCACTATAACACGTCCGAAACAAAATAATCTGTCGTCTTTCTGCCAAAAATCTACCGTTTTTCTGTCACTATTTTTTCTACACAATATTAAATTATACAACTAAGGCTGGAGGAAAGAATAGCTATAGCGATTAACAGACCACCTGCGAACAGTGAAACAGCAAGGAAGTATGTCCCTACTGCAATATCAACCCAACCTATAATTAATAAACTGCAATCCTGTCTGGCTGTAACGAAGAAATTTTTTGTTTCCCGATGTTATCCTGAAAATTAGTATTTTCATCCTTCCGATGGTGCCGCATAGACGCGGCGCGATTGTCGAATTTGTTTAAGACTATTGAAATAGTGTCAAAAAGCTTTCGGAATTGGAATTTTGATTAATTTGTCATCATGATTGGCTGGGGCCCCTCTTCCATCCGTGTTGTTTGTGACAAAAAATAAATGATCTTCCAATATGAATACATCCCGCACGCGACCTACATTGGAAACGATTTGTTTATATGTTTTATTTTTTAAATCGAACGCTAAAATACCTTCCCCACGCAGCTGTGCAACATATAAAACCCTATTATGATAGGCAATTCCAGATGGCGCCCAAGTATGATCCCCCGAATGGAACAATGGTGCGATCATCCCGTCTTTCGTTTCATCTCCTTGAATAAGCGGCCATCCATAGTTTCCTTTCGGTTGAATCAGATTAATTTCATCATGTGCACTGGAGCCATGCTCAGAGCTATAAAGCTGACCCGTTTCATCCCATGCCAAGCCTTGTGGGTTGCGGTGTCCATAGCTATAAACAAAGGAGTTGGAATAAGGATTATCGTCCGGTATGGTGCCGTCAAGATTCATTCGTAAAATTTTTCCGCCAAGAGATGTCTTGTCTTGGGCAATCATCGAATTTGTAGCATCCCCAGTTGTGATGTACAATTTTTTGTCAGGTCCGATTTTTATTCTTCCGCCATGATGAAAATTTCCGCTTGGAATTCGATCAAGCAAAACTTTTTGCTCAAACCATTCATTATTTTCTTCCCGTATTTCTACAACACGATTAAATTGCCCGTTTTCATCCTCATATGTATAGTAAAGAAAGGCGTAATTCTTTTTCTCGGGATGAAGCACAAAACCTAATACACCAGCTTCAGATGCCGTTGAAAGTCGCTTTTTTAAATGCAGTTTCTGCCTAATCTTTCTGTCACCTGTAATTTTCACAATGGAGCCAGTCCGCTCCGAAATATAAAAAGATGTCCCGTCCCAGTCGATCGCCCATGGCACACTTAAATCTTGGGCAATAATTTCCATATTGCCGTTGCTATTTGTTTGTTGTTCCTTTTGAGGTCTGTTTTCTCCCTGTTTTTCATTCGAACAGCCTATTAAAAGAAAAATGATGCTGATCATGATGAGAGGATATTTTTTCATTAAATTTTCTCTCCCGATAAAAATAAATTTCTAGCGTTTGTTATTCCATTTTAAGCGCTACCTATTATCTACATCGAACTTGGCCGCTACGATAAAAATGAATTTCTGCTTAAATAATCTTCTTTCCTTCCATTTAACTATGGATAACAGATTTAGTTATTCATTTAAGTCGATGTATCCAAGGAGTTTATCATTTCGTTTTCCTTTTTCATACTACATTCACCTTTCATCCGTTAGCATCGTCATTTACAGTATGTTCAAAAGTGACGTTTATAATAAAAATTAAATCAGATTGTCTTTTTGACTGTTTAGATATTTTATTTCAGTTTTATTGATTATTTAGCACATAGTTCTATTTTTTATAAACTCAAAAAAAGCCCCGTCCTTTTTCCAGCAAACAGAGAGCTTCTCTTTGCTTTTCAGACCATTGATAAATTCGCGCTCACGGCTTCTGTTCGGTTTTTCACCGTCTGACATAAAAAAGTCAGTCCAGCAGGAAAGCGTGTTGCCGCCCATGTGTTTGACAACCGGATTATCATTTTTTCTCCCAATGTAGAGCAAATGAGTTGATATTCCCAAAACATAAGGATTTGTCGCTGTTTCTTTTAATAGATCAATAATGTGTTAGTTGATGAATATCGAATTCCGAATGATTTGCCTGGCCAAACCATCCTGTTACACGCGGCTGCCATTTTTCTGCAAGCTCAGTTTTCATATATAAGAAGGCCATCCCCGGAATACCTAACATGTATTTCCTAGTTCCTGCCGCCAATATGTCAATATCCATTTTCTTCACATCAATGGGCACCTGTCCTGCTGATTGGTAAGCATCAACAAATAAGTTTGATCTTGGTCGATATGTATTACAAAATGATCCAAACGTATCATATTGTCACTCCTTTCAAAAAACACTTCAACATTATCTCCATGCCTTTTTCATATACACCAGCAAAAATCCCCCTTTGCATGCGAGGGGGATAGACTAATACGGTTATTTCGAATATAGCAACTTATTAACCTGCTATGGTATCAATTTATTCACTTTTTGGATTTGCAGGAAATCTAGAAAAACGATAGTCCAATCATAAAAATAATTCCAGATACCAGCAGCGTTGTGACACAGTACCCCATAATATCTCTCGCTCCCAAACCAGCAATGGCAAGGGCAGGGAGTGCCCAAAACGGTTGTGCCATATTCATCCATGCCTCACCGTAAGCAATCGCCATCGCTGCAATGCCCGGATCTACCCCTAAAGAAGCAGCGGCTGGCATAATGAAAGGTCCTTGAACGACCCAGTGCCCTCCGCCAGATGGAACGAAGAAGTTAATGAAACCTGAACTTAAAAAGGCAAGAATCGGAAAAGTATGCTCATTAGAAATAGAAATAAAGGCATTCGTAATGATACCACCTAACCCTGATTGCTCCATCATCCCTTGAATTCCCGCATAAAAAGGAAACTGAATCAAAATGCCGGCTGTGCCGCGCACAGCGTTTGTGATTGCTTGCATATACGATAGCGGAGTACCGTGCAACAGCAAGCCCGTAAAAAAGAAAAGTAAATTAACTGTATTCACATCAATTTTAAATCCCTTCGACGCAAAGTAATATATCAAGTATGCGTATCCCATAGCGACGATGAAAAATGTCAAGATTCTGCTGTTTTCCATACGCACAGCGAAACTTTTCTCATCCGATGCAGTCAATGACACAGCACTTTCGTCTTCAGCAAGCAGTTTCGGATCGATTGTTACTACTTCATGGGGCTTCGGCATCATTAATCTCGTCATAATAGGGAGAACAATGAGAAGTGATATAGTTACAAATAGATTAAAGTCTGTAAAAATAGTTTTCGTTAATGGAATAATCCCGGATATTTTCTCCATTGGATTTCCTGGAGTTGCCGCCAATAAAGGAATCGATCCAGAAAGTCCGCCATGCCAAGTTAAAAAGCCTATGTAAGCGCTTGCGATTAACAGCCGATAATCAGAACCTGGAACCCTTTTGGCTACTTCTTTGGCAAACAAGGCACCAACAATCAAGCCAAATCCCCAATTGATTAAAGATGCGACCGCTGCACCTAATGTAACTAAGATAACGCCTTGAGCAGGAGTTTTTGCGACACTTGCAAAGCTTCGCAACCATTGTTTAACAAGCGGCGAACTAGCTAAAGCATGCCCCGTAACTAAAATTAAACTCATCTGCATCGCAAACGCTAATAAATTCCAAAATCCATCTCCCCAAAAGCGGATCATATCTATTGGACCATGGGGAGTAAAGACAATCCCGGCCACAAACAAAATAACAGTTAGAATAAGCGCAAATACAAAAGGATCAGGTAAAAATCTCTGTACGAGCGCTGTAAAAAAATTAGATAATAATTTCATACAATGCCCCCTTTTTATGCAAGAATATTACATCAATTATAAATTAACATAATATTATTAATTTTAAAAGAAGTTATGTTCTATCGTTTAACATTGAAATGTAAATCCCAAACTCGGCACTTACTAGATAAGCAAATCGTTCATCATCCCTTATGAATCAAGGGTTGATGAATGATCGGGCACACTTCATGCGTGTATCTATTAATTTGGAATGTCTAGGATTTTTGTAGGAGGCTCCACTTCAACAGCCGCAAAGATTTGACATTGTTTGGCAGCGTTTTCTGTACGCTGATGCAAGTCATCGTATTTCGAAGAAAAATGATCTAAAGTTAGCCGCTGCAGTTCGTCCCTCACTTTCCACTAGGACTATCCGGTACGGATTTTGATAACTCGGACCTATAAGCAAAACAGCCAACTGAGTAAAACATGGACACGGATGCGGTCTTCCAAGCAATGATACATCGGTCGCAATTTTCTCTTACCATTCTTGAGCTGTTCTGTGTGGTCCTGTTGCTATAAAGCAATAAAGAGGCTGTCCCAAAAGGTCGTTTTACAGACCTTTTGGGACAGCCTCTAAGAAAACATAATCTTTCTTTTGCATTCCACAGTCACTCGGACGTTTCGGCATCATTTGACACAACTGTCTGGACATAAATCACGGATTGACTCCTAAATTTTGGACACATCTTAATTAATGGTGCTCTCTCATCCCCTACTGGTGTGAGTTGAACTTTCGGTTTCTATTTCACTAATTTTGCTTCTACTAGGGCCAACAAGTCATGCAATCCTATTTCGCCCATTGACGATAAACGATGCAGATGCCCAGAAAAGTCTAGAAAGCTAGTAACAGGGTTCGGTACAATCACACAATGAAGCCCCGCCTTAATAGCTGCGGTGAGACCATTTTTAGAGTCTTCGAATGCTAAAGCCTCATGCCCTTCAACTCCTAGGTCTTGTATAACTCGTAAATAAAGCTCTGGATCGGGTTTTACTCTCTTTACATCATCCGATGTTTTAATAACATCAAAAAATTCTTTGATTCCGAATCTTTCTAAAAACCCCTCAACCCATCTTCTACTAGAGCTTGACGCAAGCCCAATTTTCAAACCAAGATTTTTTGCCGTTTGTAAGTAATCCAATACTCCTTCTCGAAGCTGTAAATGACTCATTTTGTCCTGATATCGTTCACGGGTTTTTTGGCTAATTTCAGTACGATCAATGGGCTTATGGGCAATTTGGGCAAGCCGTTCATACAATATATCGTCCGTTGTTCCAATACAAATTGCAAAGTCTTCTATCTTTAAATCACAATCATATTCGATCATCACTTCTTTAAACACATCAAACCAAACTGACTCTGTATCTACAATTAATCCATCAAAATCAAACACGATTGCTTTAATCAATTTCAAATTCCCCCGTTTTAAATTTTGTTTAATTGGATTCTTACTTCTTCGAAAAGCCTGTAATTGTAAAACAAGTAATAAACGCAACTTTACTGATAAATAAGTAAGATTAAGATAAAGGACATAATATTCCCGCTCCTAATACTTTATACATTATACATTGTACAACAAACTTATGGGTATCTAATTTCTAATAAATTAATGATATTCTTCACAATGGGTAACTTAGTATACCTTGTTGATTATAACCGTTGTGTTTAATATGTTATACCGGCAAGGAGTATAAAACTTAAATAACCCTCTCCCACCTACATTTCATAGTGAGGCGGGAGAGGGTTCATAAGGATGATGCATCTAGAATTGTTTCATAATTGTGGACGATCACTGTGATCACTAAGATTAAAATGCATTTCAAAGACTTAAATCCTCTCAAATGCTTGGGCAATGAACAGTCTTAATTTTTCCCTCATTTTCTTCTCAGTGATTTCGTTGAGACCCAATTTGGAAATTTTAGAAGCTGATTAAAAGGCACTGAAAAGATCCCAAATAGGTGAATTTTAGCCAGGTGTGTGGCTAGCTGAAAGATGAAATTGGTTAAATTAGAAGGTGTGAACTCTGGATTTCCTTATTTATTTTGATTCTGCCTTCGCAAATTTTGTCGAATCAATATTTTTATGTATGGAAACCCATGGCCGATTATTTTCCCAATGAACTTTCATCGCCAATTGAAATGTCTCTGATAAACATTCATCTGTTAATACTTCCTCTTTTCGTCCCGCGGCTACAATTTGCCCCTCTTTTAACAATAATACGTGTGTCATCTCTTCTATAATTTCCTCAATATAATGAGTGACGTATAGTACGTGACATTGTTGATGTGCAATAATCTCTTTCGTTAATGATAAAATATCTTCCCTTGCTAAAATGTCTAATCCTATAGACGGTTCATCTAATATAAGCAATTTCGGTTTTGCCATTAACGCTCTTCCGATAAGTACTTTTCTTTTTTCTCCTTCTGATAATGTGTCATACGTTTTCCCTTTTAAATGATCGATTCGCAAAAATCCCATTAGCTGTTTGGCCTGCTCTCGATCGTCATTGGTCACATTTTCGTATAATCCTATCGACGCAAATTTACCGCTTATCACAATATCCTCTACTGTTTCCGCTCTTAACGTTTGATTGAAACGGTCAAGAGAACTGCTGACAAAACCGATTTTCTTTCGAAGCTCAGGCAAGTTCGTTTTCCCGAATTGATGCCCTAAAACAGAAACTTCCCCTTTTGTCGGATATTGATAGCCTGTTACGATATTTAATATGGACGTTTTTCCTGAACCGTTTAAACCTAATATGACCCATTGTTCCTTTTCTTTTACTTCCCAATTTATATCCTTTAAAATAACCCGATCTCCTCTTATCAAGGACACGTTTTTCATGCTTATGATATTTTCCATTTCACACTGCCCCTTTATTTTTTAGAATATTATAACAAATCGTTAGCAAAAATATAAGAATCTGTCTACATTTTTGCAGGCCAGTAAGCAGTTCTAAATAATAAAATTGTAACAGTTGACAATTTGTGTCCGATTACAGATAATGTAACAGGAACGTATATTCGCTCGTTTGTCGAGACTAGATTTATGCCGTTCTTACATATTCATAAAAGGAGCTGTTTTCAAATGGAAAATTCAAATCAAAAAATTACTACGTGTTTCATGTTCATGGCAAGGCGGAAGAGGCAATGAATTTTTACACCTCTGTATTTGACCGATCAGAAATAAATAGTGTTTTTCACTATGAAGATGGAACAGTATTATATGCTACATTCACCTTAAAAGGACAAACGTTTATGGCTATAGATAATAGCAACAAGCAAGAGTTCCCTTTTACTCCTGCAATGTCACTGTTTGTAACATGTGATACCGAAGAAGAAATAAACAGAGTGTTTGAGCAGTTATCACAAGATGGCAAAGTTCTAATGCCATTAGCCGCTTATCCATTTAGCGAAAGGTTTGGTTGGGTGGAAGATAAATACGGTGTCTCATGGCAATTAAACCTTGCAAAAAGCTAATGATTAGTTAACAGCCCATTTTTAAATGAATACTAGATAGATAGAGAGGTTATTCTTATGTCATCAACAAACTCCAATCCATCCTTGGCTTCACTATTACGCAATCGTTTCATCCAAACGATTATGACGGCTGGCCTGTTTATTCAGGTTGGCATTTGGGTACGTAACTTTGCGATTCTATTGTTTGTCACCGAGAAGACAAATGGGGATGCGCTTGCCGTATCACTCATATCGGTGGCCGAATTTGCACCGATTTTTATTTTCTCCTTTATTGGCGGTACGTTCGCGGACCGTTGGCGTCCAAAACGAACAATGGTCTGGTGCGACCTCTTGAGCGCTATATCGATATTTATAATATTAATAGCGCTCCTATTTGGCACATGGAAGGCTGTTTTCCTCGCAACATTCGTCTCCGCGGTTCTATCGCAGTTCTCTCAGCCGTCGGGGATGAAGCTGTTCAAAGTACATGTTCCGGGAGAACAGATGCAGGCGGGTATGTCGTTATTCCAGACAATGATGGCTATTTTCATGATCATCGGTCCGATATTAGGCACCTTTGTCTTTCAACAATTCGGTATATACATCTCTATGGCGGTAGTAGGTATATCTTTTCTATTATCTGCTCTTGTGCTGACCTTATTGCCTCCCGACCGGATGGAGGAAAAGGAGGAAAGAGAAATATCGCTCTGGCATGAAATGAAGCTCGGCTTTCAATATGTGTGGTCGCGCAAGATTCTTGTGACTTTGGGAGTCGGCTTCATGGCTGCAGGGTTAGGGCTTGGGTTAATCCACCCGTTGGCCATCTTTCTAGTAACAGAGCGTCTTGGTCTGGAAGAGAGTTATTTGCAATGGCTGTTCACTGCCCATGGAGCAGCGATGATCATCGGTGGCGCTGCGGCGATGGTATTCTCCAATCGGATTGCACCGCACATCCTGATGATGCTGGGGATGGGAAGCATGGCTGCAGGAATTTTTGTGATGGGTTGGTCCACTATGCTCTGGCTTACTTTAATGGCTGAGTTTATCATCGGTCTATTCATGCCTGCTCTTCATATTGGCATTAATACGATTATACTGAACAATACCGATGAAGAATTCGTGGGACGCGTCAACGGAATATTGACCCCTCTGTTCATGGGTTCGATGGTCATCACGATGAGCTTGGCTGGTCTGTTGAAAGAACAATTCTCCCTATTTGCGATCTATGAGGCTTCTGCCGCTCTCTTTGTCATTGGCATTCTGGTCATGCTCCCGATGTTCCGAATGATTAAAACGGCTGAAGCCGAATAAATAACCACTAACAAAGCCCATTAGCCAGACATGCTGCGGTACAGCATCACAAAGATGAAAATGTTGTTTTTGTGTCTAAAATAAGCTGTTTGACATAAATGTTCAAACAGCTTATTTTTATTGACAAAAAATCCTCAATTACCATAGATTGATTCCCGATATTCACTACTAACGTATGAATTTTTATGACATTGATTATTTAGAACATAGTTTTATTTTAAAATAACAAAGACAGTGGTTGGCGGCATTGATCTCCCTTCTTGATTCAACTAGTGATTTTTAACTTGTTAACTGTAAAAAGCAAGGTGATAGCTTAAGGGTGTGATTTGACGATGAAAGAAAAAGCAACACCGAATCGATGGTATTGCTTTCAAATTCTCCTCCTGTTGATTTGCATCATTTATTTTTTGATACAAACGATGAACGGAAGAAAGGATCGCATTGGCTGCTGTGGCTAATTCATCAAAAAGTTCATTCATATTTTGTATTTTTCTACACCGCCTTCTTGAACTTTTTTGGTAAACTCTGTAATCTTTCTAATTTCGTCAGAACTTGCTGAAAGTTGCTGAACAGCAGCTGAAACCTTAATGATTTGTTGCAAAACATTGTCCATGTCTGATTGGATCACTTCAAAAGCGTGTTTTGCCTCATTTACGATACGAATACCGTTTGTCACTTCTTCTTTTCCTCCGTTCATATATTCCATTTCTTGGATAAAAAAACAATTTCGCTAATTTGATTGGTTGACGCAGTCGCCTCTTCTGACAGTTTTCTTACTTCATCGGCAACCACCGCAAAACCTCTTCTATGCTCTCCGGCACGTGCTGCTTCAATCGCTGCGTTTAATGCCAATAAGTTGGTTTGATTGGAGATTTCCGTAATGGTATCGACTATATTTCCGACCTCTCGAGAATGCTTAGACAAATAATGAATCGATTCCATTTGACGCCAATTACCGTCTCAATTGCCTTAAACCCATCCGCAACAGCCTGTAAGGTTGTCGTTGACGTATTGGATACGTTTTGGGCATTTGAGGCGATTTGTTGGATGCCGGATGAAATATCCATCATAGCTTTGGTGCTTCTTTCTACATTTTCGGATTGAATGTTAGCCCCTTTCAAAATATCCGACGCTACTTTTGATATATTTTCCATATCCCTGCAAAGTGTTTGTAAAGAATCCTTTAATTCTTCGGCATCATGTATCATGTTCAAGGCTTTGGAAGAAAACCATCACTTCATCTTTCTCATTAGATAAAGATTGTTCTTCTTGACTAATTTGCATTGATTCAACTGAAAACTTTCGATTAAAAAGAACAGCAGTAACGAAGATAGAAATAAAGGAAGATATGATAGCAGATCCAATCAACCAATGAAAAGAATGTTTTGCGAAATAAAGCGATAAAAGAATAGTAGGCAAGAAAAATGAAATACTTAAAAGCCCATTCATTTTAACCTTCACACTCGTACAATTGACTCCCCTTCTATTTTTTTATGCCTAAAAGTAAAGCTTTCCCCAAACATTTTTATCCCCCAAGTTGCATAAAATCAGGACGATGGAGCTTCCTAATCAACAGAAAACCCGTAAAACAAAAAATCCCTTACATAAACATGAAGGGAATCCTAATACTCACAATTGCTGGCTGACATAGTCTTCATTGATCCTTACAAATTTCGGTCACTCCGTTTCGAAAATTGTATTCTTAGTATTTTTGCATACTTAATATCGGGCTGAGGAATTATATTTATTTATATAGAAAAAACACCCTATTTTGATTCTTTGATTAAAAATGAGAAAAATGTTTGTTGTACAAACCCATACTTTAAAATGAATGCTGAATATTGTATTAACGTAGGAATCGAAAAAATCTCAAAAAATAGTAAGGAGTGGATTTTTAATGAGCTATTTTGGCAATAAAGGATCGAATAAACAACCAAATTCCCCAGCTTGTCCAGTAGAAGCAAAAGCACAATCCCATTTTTCCGATGAAGCTACCCCGGTAGTCGCTACACCAGGTCTTACGCCAATTCTTAAAGTTCCAGTTGTACTAGCGGAAAGAACCATTCAAGTTGTTTTAGAAGCAGATATTCCGCTTGATCCGGCTGCAACTGAAATTAAGAGAGTGACAAAGAATGTATTTTTAGAACAAGTGAAATTGGTGCCTGTTAGATTTGCGCGTATTGACGACACGGACTTCTTTAGAGTCACAAGAGCCAAATTATTTGTGTCAGGTTTCATTCGCAAAGATATTGAATATGCTTCCAATGCATGTAATGGAGCACTCCTAGATAGAATTGCCGATCTTCCGTTTTCTGGTTTTGCAGAACTTCTAGAAGGCGATTTCCTCACTTTCCCAATTATCGGTATTTCAGAAGACAGCAAAGCTTTCTTCCTTAATGAGAAAAATGACTTAACCCCTCGCTTAGATAAATATTTCTTCCAAAATCTCGTCAAATATAATGAACAACCATACGGCGAGTTAATAGGCGCGAATTTCTACGAACTTGATTTTTCGCCAACTCATGTAAGCCCTGAGGGAGAGTTTAGCTCATTGCGCGAAAAAATCGTCATGGATCTTACTGTAAAAGTATTACAAGTCCAACAAATGCAAGTTGCGGCTACAGGAATAACTCCTGCTTTCCCTGAAGGTACTGTTGATAGTTAACAAGTCTCTCACTAAGGCGATAGCCATATTTCGATTTTTGCTCGATCTGAACCGCGAAAATGATTGAATGAATTTTTGTATCAACAAAGAAGCTATTTCGAAATTAGGAGCTACAATCGGACCCAAGATTAGGTTGACAGATCTCAAAACAGAAAGTCCATAATTACGAACTTTATTCAAAAAGGATTCTTCGTTTTTATCGTATAGGTTACAATTCCAATATACTAATAGTAAAGTATCTAAGAATTAATCTAAACAAGCTAGCGAATGCTAGCTTGTTTATTTTATGTCGGAGAAGAGGTTCTATACTCAGCCTTAGCGGCGATTAATCGAAAAAATCACAACAATTCACACTTCTTCTGCTGCTTTATGAACATTTTTCTGCCATATGCGGCATCTCCTAAGCCTCAATTGGATGTTCGCTTTTTGCAACTAGTACCGCTCTAGCTTGCCAATCTAGAGAAGCCGCACTGTCTAATATTTTAGATCGTGAACACCTAAATTAAATCATATGCAGAAACGTTTTAAAGGCTCTATATCCAAAGCTTATGCCAAATCCAACCAAGGAAATTCCCGCGGGCAACAGATAACCATTTTAGCCATTTTTGGCTTATCATTTTTCTTCCTAAATGCACAGAGGAATTTATTCTCTTTTGTGGAATAGATCAATAGTTGCTTTTATGGAGGGATTAAATATGAATATTGGCCAAGAGTACTTAAGGGTCGTGAGGGAACGATTTTTGGATATGAAAACGACAGCGGAAAAAGCAATGGAGCAATTATCCGAAGAAGAGCTTTTTTATTGTTTCAATGAAGAATCAAATAGTATTGCCATTATTGTCAAACATATGAGCGGCAATATGTTTTCCCGCTGGACCGACTTTTTCCATTCAGACGGTGAAAAACCGGATAGAAATCGTGATGATGAATTTATCAACGATTGGAGCACCCGAGAAGAACTGCTCGCTTGCTGGGAAAAAGGCTGGAGAACATTTTTAAATACGTTAAACGAAATAAAGGAAGATGATCTATTAAAAACCGTTACGATTCGAAACGAACCTCATTCCGTCATTCAAGCCATCGAACGGCAAATGTACCATTATTCCTATCATATTGGGCAAATTGTCTACATCGCAAAACAAATAAAATCAAAAGATTGGAAGACATTAACGATACCAAGAAAAAGGCCATGAATTTTGACTTCCACGATCCGAATGATGAAAAACTCTCCCTTTCACACATGATTCGTGCCTCCGTCTTATAGGATGCACGAATCTTTGCTCCTATGCTATTAAGAGCTGCTTTAGCGTGCTCTTCACACCCAGTACATGTCATATTCACTTGTAAACGATATTTACGTGTTAACACTGAAACACCTTCTATAACATTTCACCTTATCATCCCCAGATAAAGTAAAAACCCTGTACGATAGTACAGGGTCAATGTTTGTCGGGGCTAAATGGGGCCTCTTGCCCTTTTTGTTCAATATATCAAATTGATAAATTCTTCTTTCTCAATGTTCCCGAAATAATGCTTGATATCAACATCTTGCAACGCTTTTTCAATTTCAGATTTCTCATATCGTTTTCCGATAAGTTTCTCTTCGATTTCCGCTACGTCTCCGGCGCCAAAAAAGTCACCGTAAATTTTGCAATTTTCAATGATTCCCTTTTGAACTTCGAGTCTCACATCTATTTGGCCGGCCGGGAACCGGTGTGAATGCTGAAGATTAAATTTAGGCGATTTTCCGTAATTCCATTCCCAATTTTGATAGCGTTCTCTAGAGAGCTTGTGAATGTTAGCCCAATCCTCTTCTGTCAAGACATATTCAGGAATGTCCTTGTCTTTTCCAAAAATACTCTCTAACAGGACGGAACGGAACTCTTCTATTGTCATTTTTTCTTTTAGAAATTCAGAAATATTTGCCACCCGGCTGCGGATGGACTTAATTCCTTTTGATTCAATCTTATCTTTTTTTACATTAAGCGCTGAAACGATATTCTCTATTTTCGAGTCAAACAGCAGCGTACCATGGCTGAACATTCTTCCCCTTGTTGAAAACTGGGCATTTCCGGAAATTTTTCTTCCTTCCACAATAATATCGTTACGACCGCTTAATTCTGCATTAACACCAAGTTTTTTTAATGCTTTGATAATAGGTTCCGTAAATTTCCGGAAGTTAAGAAAACTGTCGCCATCATCTTTCGTGATAAAACTAAAGTTTAAATTTCCTAAATCGTGATAAACGGCTCCGCCGCCTGACAGCCTTCTGACAACATGGATCCCGTTTTTCTCTACATACTCTGTATTAATTTCTTCAATAGTATTCTGGTTTTTTCCGATAATGATGGAAGGCTCATTTATATAAAACAATAAATACGTTTCATTAATGTCAAGGTTTTTTAAGGCATACTCTTCGATTGCCAAATTAATTCTCGGATCTGTAATCCCCTTATTATCAATAAACAACATTTCCTATGCACCTCGACTTTATAATTATGTCAAAAAATAGAGATTTTTTTCTACCTCGCTCCGCTTGCTGGCCATGTTAGGAAAACAGATGACTCGTATGCCTTTTCGTGCATCACTGGAGATGGATAGACATTACTAAAATGAACTCGTTGGTAATGATAAAAACACTTGATATGCTCAAAATCACTGTCTTTGGCCTTTCCCTTGTTTCCTATTTTTCAAGAAAAACAAGCTCTTTCTTGATAATTACTGTGAAACGACCCCATGCAGGCATAATCGTAACAGCACCCTTAGTTTTATGATAACGTTTCTATATTTGACGTGTCCACTTTTTAGACCAACATTAAAAAACAATGACAATCGCAGTGGTTCTTTTGACCATAGGGTGTATTCGAAACTTGAAGACGTTCCACAATCCAGCCATGGAATGAACTGCACCGCCATTGAAATCGCGAGCTTCTCGCTTCATCAAATGTGTAAAACATAAATAAGCTTTTTTCTGGGATATACACCAATCCAAAACATTCGCATATCATACATTAGCCTATCTAAACGTAGGGAGGAAAACCATATGTGGAGTCCATCTAACATACCAGGGCATTTTGCCGAAGATAGAACAAAATCAATGCTTTTGCCCCCAGAGCAATTTGCAGCCCCGCCAGAGTCCCTTTCAGAAAAAATGTTTATTGAGCGTTCCCTTACTGAAAATAAATTTTGGCTTCGTATTATGAAGGAGCATGCATTGTTTCTTGGGGAAGGTATGGATCGAAATGATAAAGATTTAATTCAACAAACAGAACGTTTCTACTACTATTTTGAACAGCAAGAAAAAAGGGCGCATCAAACGCCAGAATCAGTTGAAGCAGTTAGAAAACTGAATGAAGACAGTATCCAGTTGGTGTATGGATTTAGAAATTTCAAAAGAAATCTTCTCATTATGATTATAAATTGTAAAGTTCGGGGGTTTAATTTTCCTCTCCTTGTTGATCATATTGCTCGTGAAGCAGAATATTTTATGAATAGCCTGCAAAAATTTAACAATGGCATATTAGAGCCTATTCAAGATGCCATTATCCATGAGAATGTTTTTTGGCTGCGCATTATGATGGAACATTCCCGTTTTATTGCTTCATTGCTAGACCCATCTGAGAGAAATTTGGTGAATACCGCACGAAAATTTGGCGACGATTTTGAAACTCTGTTAAACCAAGCTAGGGACGTGGAATCCATGCTTTGTCATAAGAAACCGACCTATCCGATCATCGGAAAGATGAATAAGGATAGCGAAAGCGCAACCGAAGAATTAAGAAACTTCAAAAAAGCGGGGCTTGAGCTAATTAAAAATTGTCAGATTAGAAACATTATTAATCCTTTACTAGCTGACCACGTTCTTCGTGAAGCTGAACACTTTTTATTCATGATTCGTGTTCTTGAAGAACGGTTAAAACAAAAACAGAAAGAAAAAAATATATAATGATACTCGATAAATTTTTTATGATATACAAAAAACGTCTTTTCGACAGTTAAGAATCCCCTTCGCCACTACATTTTACACATACATGAATCTATACTCATTGTTAGCCGTCATCTTTTCTTCATATTTTTGCCACATTTCCGATTCGAGGTGTGATATAAATCACTTATGTTGGAAAAGATTTCTTGTAATTTTTAAAATGTCGACTATATTTAGGGAGGGGAAATAATGTTTTGCCATCAATGTGAACAAACGCCAATGGGAGGCTGCACCGTCGCTGGGGTATGTGGAAAAGATGAAACGATTGCGAGTTTACAAGACATTATCGTATTTGCTTTAAAAGGAATTGCAGCATACCGTACACACGCTCATCAACTCGGATACACAGATCCTTTCGTTGACACAACAACACACGAAGCGCTCTATATGACATTAACAAACTCTAACTTTAACGTTCAAGAACATTTCGATATGGCCATGAAAGTTGGAAAAGCAGCGATTCGTGTCATGGAATTGCTCGACCGAGCGCATACAGAGAAACTCGGCATTCCTCAACCAGTGCGTGTAACACAAAATAAAATTGAAGGCAAATGTATTCTTGTTACAGGCCATAACTTGCTTGCATTAGAAAAATTGCTTCAACAAACGGAAGGAAAAGGAATCAATATTTACACACATTCCGAAATGTTACCTGCTCACGGCTACCCTGAATTAAAAAAATACCCACATTTAAAAGGAAATGTTGGAAAAGCATGGTATGATCAGCGCCGCTTGTTTGAAAAATTCCCAGGTGCTATTTTAGCGACGACAAACTGTGTCATGCCTATTAAAGGAACATACGCCGATCGAATGTTCTCGTATGATGTCGCTGGATTGGAAAATGTCCGAAAAATTGAAAATGATGATTTTACACCATTGATCGAAAAAGCATTAGAACTTCCTGAAGCGAATATTGAATCCGATGAAACATTGTTGACTGGATTCCACCATGAGACGGTCATCGGTATCGCTCCAGAAATCATTCAAGCGGTAAAAGACGGCAAAATTAAACGATTTTTTGTGATTGCCGGGTGTGATGCGCCTGGAAAAGACCGTGAATATTATCGTTCATTAGCAACATCGCTGCCGCCAGAAACCGTTATTTTAACAACATCTTGCGGAAAGTTCCGCTTCAACGATATTGATTATGGAGTAGTGCCTGGAACGAACATCCCTCGCTACATTGATTTAGGTCAATGTAACAACTCGATTTCGACAGTAAAAATTGCAGCGGCGCTTGCAGATGCATTTGGCTGTGAAGTGAATGAACTTCCATTAAGCATTGTTCTTTCTTGGTTTGAGCAAAAAGCGGTTGCAATTTTACTCGGTCTTCTCAGTCTGGGCGTTCAAGACATTCGCATCGGCCCGAAAGCGCCGCATTTTATTTCTGAAGGTGTTATGCGCGTATTACAAGACATGTTCGGATTGAAACTGATTGGTGATGTTGAAGAAGATTTGCGTGCGATGCTTGCTTGAAAGAAAAGAGGCTGACTTTGAAGGTCAGCCTCTTTTCTTTCGATGTTTCCTTGAGCTATTTTATCAGAAACCACCTCAAAGCCTTTTCCGTAGTCTCCCGCGCGTACCGCTTCCCTCGCTGCGTTTAATGCCATAAGTGTTTGATTTGAAATTTCTGCAGCGATGGTATTTTCCTCTCTACAACTAGTTTGACGACATGAAGCTTCAATTCTTTATCAAAACTTTTTCCCACGTTAGACATTCCCTTAATGTATAACGTCTCTATTTGTTGGTGTGTCCGCTTTTTAGACTAACATCAAATTTATGTCTTAATCAGAACCTTCTTCAGTGAAGGCAATAAAAAACTCCCACCCCTTAAATGAAGGTGGGAGAAGTCCATTTAGTTAACGGAACTCAATTGAATCACTTTTTTTACTGGTTTTTTCCAATATTGTTCACTTCCAGGTAAATCATCAAACCAAGTGGCGTCTTTTGGACAATCCAAAATCATAAACTTTCCATATTGTTCATCATCTCTTGACTGATGATATTTTAGATATGCTTTACCATTTTCGATTGCCAATATTTCAATTTTTCCTGAGGAATGGCTCATAACGAGACGAACGCGTTTGCCTAATCCCGATGTTCTTGCTTTTGCTTGTTCAACTATTTTGTATACTTCTTCCAGCGTTAATACAAAATTGCTGTTACCTGCTACCGGTCTATTAACAAAGAAGTAATACGGTGTTACTCCTGCCCATGACAGTTTATCTAGCAATTCTGCCAACACTTCAGGATCATCATTTATTCCTTTTAAAATAGGAGTTTGATTCACAACGATAACTCCAGCATCGTGAAGAGCTTGGAACGCTTTACGCGCTTCTTCTGTTATTTCACGTGGATGGTTTACATGTGCCATGACATAAATGCGTTTTTCTGGCGTGGAATATTGCCGGAACAGATCAAGCAGTTCTTGATCTTCATAAATTCTCATAGGGTTAAAGACAGGCAATTTTGAACCAAAACGGATGATTTTCACATGGTCAATCGCTCGCAATCTTTCTACAATATATCTAATTTTTTTGGTTGCCAAAATAAGAGAGTCTCCGCCAGTCAATAAAACGTTATTTATTTCAGGAGTTTGTGCAATATATTCTATACCAGGCGTTACATCTGACATAGCTTCTTTTACATCGTCACGGAATAAGCGCTTCCGGAAACAAAATCGGCAATATGCTCCACAAACTTCTGAAACGATGAGTAATGCAGTCGTTTTATACTTGTGCTGGCATCCCGGCACCACATAGTTGGCCGCCTCATCTGAAGCATCCCAACTGCCATATTCATTTAATTCCCCTTCGTTCGGTATCACCAATTTTCGGATAGGATCGTTCGGATCGTCCCAATTAATCAGATTAAGATAATAATCATTCACTCTAAATACATATTTGTTAGTGATTTCTTTTAATTTTTCTCGCTCTTCCTTAGGGATTTGCGTGATTTTTTCGATATTTGTAATATACTTCGGTTGTGCCATCATATCACCCTCCTTAAAAACGTTCCTATAATAAAGCTAACAAAAGTATGGAAGAGATGCAAAGTTTAATTTAGAGCATCTCTTTTATTTGCCTATAAGCGAACATCAATTTCAGAATTGCAAAAGGCTTATACAGTGATTCGCTGGAACTTTGTACAGTGATTCGCTGGAACTTTGTACAGTGATTCGCTGGAACTTTGTATGGAATAGTAGCCATGATGACCTTTTAGGGTTTTATCAAAACTGTTGTAGTTGGTGCTTGGCAAAAGGATCATGGCTACAGAGGCTGATAGCTAAATTACTTGGTTGTATTTTTATACAAAATGATAGTTTTAATATACTGCGATACTCTGTATTTTTTGATTCTTACGTACTTTTGGCTCAAAAAGTGTGTGTAATGAAGTAAATAACAATGAATGACACATACCGAGAAAAAGCGCAATTTCTAGCAAAACAAGCCAACTTATCGTTGAATCTCCTTTCGTTTTTGAATTTTCTGCTGACTACTTGACACAAGTAGACATGATGGCAATACGCGGCGCACGCCCCTTCGGACGACACTATGAAGGCTCCGACGGGGTGCTCAGGCGCGTTTGCATTGTGTCGATATTGATAACCGATTACGAGGAACCAACCGCTTTTTCAAATGCTTTTTTTCCAGACTCCAAACGGGATATCCACTCGTCAATCCCTTCTCCTGTGCGGGCAGAAACTTCAAAAATAGGGATGCCTGGTCTTATCTCGTTCAGCGCTTTATAGAAAAGATCTCGTTGAAACCCTACCGCTTCTGCCAAGTCTATCTTCGTAATGACCGCCATATCGGCACTGTTGACGATGGTAGGATATTTCACCGGCTTGTCTTCCCCTTCCGTCACTGAAAAGAGAACGACACGCTGATTTTCTCCTAAATCGTAACTCGCCGGACACACGAGATTGCCAACGTTTTCGATAAAGAGAAAATCGATATCTTCTAGGTTCCATCCTTCTATGGATCTTTTAATCATGTCCGCCTCAAGGTGACAAACTGTACCAGTAGTAATTTGATGCACTTTCGCACCGCTTTGGCACAAACGTTTGGCGTCGTTATCTGTTGCTAAATCACCGACTAGAGTTGCCACACTATACCTTTTGCTAAGACGAGTTAATATTTCTGTAAGCAGGGTCGTTTTTCCAGCACCTGGGCTTGAGACCAAATTGACGACATAGACACCGGATTCCTGAAATTGCTTTCGTAATTCTCTTGCAAGAATATCGTTTTTCTTAAGGACATTCTGGCGAACTTCAACAACCCGGGGGTTTAACATCATCTCCTTCATCTTTTCCCCTCCCTTTCAATGCATACAATTCTATCTCTTTCCCTTCGAGCATCTGACTTGTCCTCGTCCCACACACCGGACAGAGCATAGGAAACGGCTCAGGCAGAACATGAGCTTCTTGACAAGCAGAGCAGAAGACTTTTACAGGAATGTCCTCAATGATGAGCTTTGCCCCTTCTAATGGCGTCCCTTCGATGACCACATCAAAGGAGAATTCCAAGGCTTCCTTTACTACACCCGACAAGACGCCAAGCTTTAAATAAAGGGCTTGCACCCGTTTCATCCCCGTATTTTCTGCTGTTTCGATGGCTAATTCAACCAAGTTTTGGGCTATGGACAATTCATGCATCGCCAGACACCTCTGATCTTGAGAAAAAATATGCAATAGTTGCACCTTGGGAACACGCAATGCTCGCATGCCCCCAAGAGTTCCACAATCTTGTGTGCAAGTCGAGTAACCCCCTGCGCTGCCCCAGTTCCGCTACAACGATAAATGCCTTTCCCTAATCCGCCTTTTTTAAAACTGCCTTAGATCCACATTCTCGTGTTCTTCCGTGGTTACGCAACCTCCCTGATCACTCAAGGTGTGGAAAATCGAGTTTTCCTGTTTTCAACTTGTCATACACCATTTCAACTGCTTGCCTTATCTCAGAAGAGACCGGTAAACCAAAGGCAACGATCGAAGGCTGGATCCCGACAAAGTAGACCTTTGGAACCAGTTCTTTCAATGCTGAGATGAAAAACGATAAAGGTAACCGATGGGTCGACAAAATAAACTCATCGGCAATATCGTTTTCAGAAATGAGACGTACGCTCCCGGCCTCCAAGTTCATTTCGCAGGCATCTACTACCACTACAACCTCTGGTTTCATATCACGCACTCGATGGAAATAATTTTCCGGCGCTGTCCCACCGTCGATTACTTCCCACCCGGGGATGTGATTTTTTTCTAAAAGGCGGGCCAAAAGCGGCCCAGCTCCATCATCTCCCATCATCTCGTTACCTACTGTAATCACTAGCCTCTTCATTCAGCCTCACCACCAGATATATAGCTGGTTCTTTTTGAATCATTTGGAGAATTTGCAATAGATTACTAGCCCATTTCTTCTCCTCAGGAAGGAAGCTGGAATCCGCTTCAGACAGTGCCAATCCTAAGGATGCAACATGATCTCTATTGATCTCTAGTTCTCCCCATTTGGCTAGGCCTTCCAGCTTTCTCTTTGCTTTCCCCTCGGGCAGTTTGCGAATCCAATTAAAATAATCTTCCTTTTCCATAACCATAACAGGCGATAAACAATCGACCACCCCAATATGATGGCCAATAGCCAGAGCATAATACTTCAGCTGTCTAACCTCAGGCGTCGCATTATTTTCTTCGTCCACAAACTTTTTGTACAGCTTAAAGAACTTTACCTTACCCGACATGATGGCCTACCCTCTCCATATAAATCTTGTGCAATCTCAAAAAAACTTCGGCCAGTCGCGGATCTTTCTCTTGTTTTACCAGCTCTTTCACTTTCTGATCGACCGCCAACGGGTCCCCTATCTTCATGAACTCGATATATTGTTCGGCTATGCGCCGACCCTGCAGGTAACCACTCAAGCGGCGAGCCTCCCACTCGATCTCTTTAGCAAGATCTGGGGAAATCCCTTCGTATTTTGGAGTAACGCGAGTAATCTCCTTTTCTATAAACTGCTCTCCTTTGATCTTTTGTTCGAGCAAATCCAGAGCCATCGCAATGCCGTACAACGTCGCTGCTGGAGTTGGAGGACATCCGGGAATATATACATCTACAGGAAAACTGCTTTCCGCCCCTCCCCACACACTGTAGCAGTCGTGAAAGATCCCGCCGCTACAGCTACATGCGCCATAAGCTACCACAATTTTAGGATCGGGGGCCGCTTCATACGCCCGTATCGCCGGCAGCCGCATGGCCCTCGTCATAGGACCGGTGATGAGAAGAATATCGGCATGCCGCGGAGTAGACACTACCTTGATCCCAAACCGTTCCGCGTCAAAAACAGGTGAGATGGCGCTAAAAATTTCAATCTCGCATCCGTTGCATCCACCACAGTCCACCCGGTACACGTAAACGGAACGTTTAATGACATTTTTCAACTTTGCCTTCAAATCTGCCAGTTTTACTTCCTGAC
The DNA here is from genome assembly GCF_030268025.1 of Parageobacillus sp. G301. Taxonomy (NCBI): domain Bacteria; kingdom Bacillati; phylum Bacillota; class Bacilli; order Caryophanales; family Anoxybacillaceae; genus Parageobacillus; species Parageobacillus sp. G301. The sequence goes on along the minus strand of NZ_BSDB01000001.1, from coordinate 384,893 downwards.
TCATCTTAATGCCTCCCTTCTAACGCCCTGCTCGCGCACCCACGGGATTGCCGCCTGCTGGCGCCGGCATTCCGGACATACCTTCATGAGCTGTTCCCATTTTTCTTTGTCATGATCAGTCAACCCTATCTGTTCCAAGTTTGCCAGTACGTATTCCAGTTCACGATAAGGTGCAAAGTATTCTCCACAGGAGCTACACTCACAAAGTTGGATCTCAGCCCGGCAGTACAGGTCTTCCTTTCTGCTGGCGGCCAATTCAAACTCCTCCGAGAGAGCGATGGCACCTGTAGGGCACACCTCATCGCAACGGCCGCAGAAAATACAACGGCCATAGTTAATGTTCCAAGATACGACCCCCCGCTTGAAATCGTGCTCCAGGGTAATGGCATTAGACGGGCAGGCAGTAGCGCAGGCACCGCATGCGATACACTGGCTAAAGTCGTAAACCGGTTTTCCGCGAAAACCAGGCGCAACCTCTAACGGTTTAAAGGGATACTTCACAGTAGTTTCCCCGACCTGTAATGCTTTTTTAAGCAATTTTAGCATTTTGGGAATCCCCCTTCCTTTTGCTTGCTTATAGCCGGGTTAAAGTTTTAGCGGAGAGTACTTTCTTTCTTGGCAGTACCGCTCCAGCTCTTTATATTCAATCGTTTTTGCCTTTCTTTTACGCACATCGACCACAGTAACCCGATCGCAACAGGAATAGCAAGGGTCGATGCTAGCAATGATGAGCGGAGCATCGGAAATTGTATTGCCTTGAAACATATATCTGAGAGGCGGCCAGTTGTTATAGGTTGAGGCTCGCACTCTCAATCGATACACTTTTTGGCTGCTTCCTGTCATTACCCAGTGAACATTTTCTCCCCTAGGAGCCTCAGTATAGCCTAGGGCGAAGGTATACGGTTTATAGGCAAATCCCTCTACAAGGATAGGGCCTGGTGGCATTTCGATCAGGCACTTTTCAATGATATTCAAGGATTGAAACAGCTCTGCTGCTCGTACCAGTTGTCTGGAAAGAACATCGCATCCATCCTTGGAAATGACATCCCAAGCCACCCGATCGTAGGCCGCATACGGATGGGTCATCCGCGCATCTCTTGCAAATCCTGATCCCCGCAAATTAGGACCTACTGGGCTATAATCTCGAGCTACTTTCGGGTCTAGACGGCCTACTCCTTTTGTTCGAGAGATAAAGTTAGTGGTATTTACCATGATATCGAGGAGTTCTTCTAGATCCGCCCGCATCTCGGAAACTAAACGCAAAACTTGTTCCCTCTCCTCTTTTAAAATATCCCGGCGCACACCACCAATGAGATTTATGCCGTAAGTTTTACGGCCTCCGGTAAGAATTTCGGCCATTTTCATCGACTTCTCCCTGACTCGGAAAAAGTGCATAAAACCCGAATCAAATCCCACCAAGTGGGCCGCCACCCCTAGATTCAAAAGGTGGCTGTGCATTCTCTCCACCTCTAGCAGGATCGTGCGAATATACTGGGCACGCGGCGGCACCTCAATTCCGTTGGCAGTTTCCAATGCCGTAGCATACGCCACGCTATGGGTGTAGCCGCAGATGCCGCAGATCCGCTCGGCTAGAAAGTTAACCTGATGATAGTCCATACGGTTCTCCGCCAGTTTCTCTATCCCTCGGTGCACGTAGAAAAGGCGATAGTCAGCGTCTACGATATACTCGCCGTCGACATAGAGACGGAAATGCCCGGGCTCGTCGTTGGCAATATGCAGTGGGCCTATAGGTACCTCGACAATCCCTTCTCCTTCTACCTTGATAAACTTGTAGTCTTCTTCCTCCGATGCCGGAGAAGGGCGGAAAATCTCAGCATCTTTCCGCAGAGGATAATGGTGATCTGGCCAATCATCGGGCAATACCAGTCTCCGCGTATCGGGAAGACCCACCGGCTCAAGGCCGAACATATCCCGCACTTCCCGCTCGTACCATACGGCCGCAGGCACCCGCGGGGTAACCGAAGGAAACTCTGGTTTATGGGAAGGAATCAAAGCCTTCACGGTCAACCAGAAGTTTTTGTGGGGATCATGCTCTTTTTCGACGGAAAGAACATAGTATACCGCAAAGTGTCCGTTCAAACCGCGCTCATCATTCCCGATAACACTGGATAGCCACCCACCCTGCTGGTAATATACCTCTTCCACCACTTCTGGGAGGGAGTTAAGTTTAACGGTCAAGGTGACCTGATCCGGTGTTTGCCAACTCTCTTCAAGAATTGCTGCTCCAAACTTAGACCGCAATGCCTCCACTGTATTTTTTCTATCTTGGTCGGATTTCACTTTATTTTTCATGCCATGTCAACCTCCTTTTTCTCCTAGCTTAATAGGAGAAAAACAATGTATTGGGAAATCAGCGTCATGATGATGAGAATACCAAGAACAAATTTGATCGATAAAGGCGGCGCCGCCGCACCTGCCACTGCATCCGATTGTGTACCCAATACGTTTACGCCCATCCATTTCAAGATCCAAATGAAACTTCCAACAGACTCAATCATTGTAATGATCATTAAGATAAGAATCAGCGGATGGTGGATGCCAATTTCAAAACCGGCAAGTATGATCATGAATTTGCTGAAAAAGCCATTAAAAGGAGGAACACCAGTAATGGCCATCGCTGCCGCAATATACCCCAAACCGATAACAGGAATTTTTTTTAAAATCCCTTTGAGCATTGAAAGCCGGCGGGTGCCGGTTGTATATGCCAGCGCACCTGCAACCAGGAAGAACAATCCCTTAGCAAAAGCATGGTTAAAGATGTGGGCCACCGCTCCATTAAAAGCCATCTTTGAACCGTAGATGGAAAGGGAGACGGCTAAAAAAATGTAAGAGAGTTGAGCGATCGTCGAGTAGGCGAGCAGTTTCTTCATATCATCCTGCGGGAAATACATAACAAAACCGTAAACCATCGTGATAACCGCCATGATGACTCCTATCTCGCCGATCACTTGGGGAACCGACCCTGCTTCTAGGACGGTTCGTGCAAAGATGTAAACCCCAACCTTAACCATTGAAGCTGCATGCAAATAAGCACTTACTGGTGTCGGCGCCACCATCGCCCTTGGGAGCCAAGGATGTAAAGGAAGCTGAGCGGACTTGCCCCAGCAGGCGATTAGGATTCCGATAAAAGCAATGATTTTTCCTGTTTCTGTTAATTTGCTAAGGGCGGTTACAGAGAAGCTGCCGGTATTAATAAAGACATAGGCAGCTGCCACATAGAGCCCAAGTGACGCGAAGTGCGTGAGAATAATTGCCCAGAGCGCCGATTTTCGTGATTTTTGATCCCCGTAAAATCCGATCAAATTCCACGAACAAAGACCAGTCATTTCAAAGAAAAACAACAGTCCGAGCAGCGTAGAAGAGAAGACTAGGCCTGACATAGAGCCGATGAAAAGCAGCATGAAAGCATAAAACCTAGGAATCCCTTCTTTAATCGGATGCTCGCGGTTGCCGGTATTCATGTACCCCGACGAGTAGGTACAAATCAGCCAGCCGATGAAAACTACCATGAAGTTGACTAAAACGCTAAGGGTATCAATCGTGACACCAAACAAATCGATGCCGCTAATGGTTAGCAGATCCTGGGTGAGATTGTCTCGGTTTGCTGCAAAAGCGATCAGTAAAAGCAGACCGCAGATAAAAGCTAGGAAGGAGAAAAACTGACCCATCTTTTTCACGTGTCGTTCCGGTATAAAAAGGACAAGGACGCTTCCTAATACTGGCAGCAGGATGCTTCCCAGCGCATACCAAACCATCTAAAACGCACCTCCTGACTGAATCTCTCATGAATGAATCAGTAAACTTCCAATTTTCTACTTATCACCCAGGACAACGCTGACTGCACCCTGCAGTAATTGATTTAGTGGATCCGGTAAATATAACCCCAACCCTGCCATAAAGATGAACAGGATTCCAAAAGGCAACAACGTAAGCCAGTTGGCATCACCACGGGGCAGATCCTCTGAAGGAGGACCAAAAACCGTTTCACTGATTAGGAGCACCAATGCGACAAAAGCGATCACCAGAAATAGCAGAAAGAGGATCATTGTCCAGAAATGCCCGCTTCGCAGGCCAGCTGTCAAGGTCGTAAACTCGCTTACGAAAATATTGAAAGGTGGTGAACCAGCCGCAGCAATAATCCCTGCCATGAACATTAATGCCGTAAAAGGCATTACTTTTAGCATTCCTCGTACCTTACTCACATCCCGGGTACCATACTTCATCGTGATATTGCCTGTCGTACAGAATAGAAGTGATTTGGTGATGCTATGGTTGATGGTGTGAAGGAGCGAGGCAAATATTCCAAGCGCCCCTCCAACGCCTAATCCTGTGGCAATAATGCCAACATGCTCAACACTGCTGTAAGCCAGCTTCCTCTTAATATCGTTCTGCATCAGAATGAAGAAAGCGGCGACACCAACAGTAAGAAGACCAAAGATAAGAAATAGGGTCTGTGGAAACTCCTTGCCAACAACCTGCAAGGTAATGGCATAGTATCTTACAATTGCAAACAATGCGCACTTGAGCAATACACCTGACAAAAGAGCACTGGCTGGACTCGGAGCTTCACTGTGTGCATCAGGCAGCCAAGTGTGCATAGGAAATAGACCAGCCTTGGTGCCGAAGCCAATCAAAATGAACACAAAAGCCAACTTCATCAACTGCGGATCAAGGTTTTGCCCCATTCTTATCAACTCGGTCCATAGCATCGCCCTATGAGCGTCTTGCATTGAGGAAAAAGCATTAGAGTAAGTCAGGATCGTTCCATACAGGGCAAAAGCAAGACCAACGCTACAGATCAGGACGTACTTCCAAGCACCTTCCGCAGAAGTCTTGTGCTTGTAAAACCCGACCAAAAAAGCCGAGCCCAAAGTGGTTGCCTCCACCGCCGCCCACATAATAGCAATATTGTTAGAAATGGCAGAAAGGACCATCGTGAACAAAAATATATGATAGAAACCATAATAAGAAGTAACACCCTTCTCATTTACTTCTCCATGCGTTAGCTCATGCCTCATATATCCGATAGAATAAAAGCCATTTAGAAAGCCGATTATCCCGATCAGAAGAATCAGGATCGCCGTCAGTTCATCAGCGAAAAGCATATCGTCCAGAGCAAACAGACTTTGTCCGTTTAGTACGGATTTGACGAGCAACAAGGAGAGAAGAGCCAAGATACTAATCCCGACAAAATGAACGGTCTCCACCATACGCCGGGATCTAATCGCAAAAGCCAATAGAGCTGTTCCCAGCGGCACCGCAGGCAAATAGATTAGAATGTTCTCTCCCATTTCAATCATCACCTAACCCTTAAGTAGTGTGTGCTTGCCCGTGTCCAAGGTGCCGAAGCCCTTAGATAGGCGTTTGGCAATGACAAGCATGATCAGAACCGCAAATACCGCATCGGTCAAAATTCCAATTTCTACTGTCTCAGGAGCATTATAAGCCATTAGGGCCAGCGTCAAATGCGACCCGTTTTCCATCAAGCAATAGCCCAAGATCTGCTTGAGCGCATTCCTTCTAACCAGCATACAGAGCAATCCGAGAAGAAAATGAGCGATAGAAACCGCCAGGGCAATCTTGATCTTCAGTACCGCATACATTTGGAAAGAATCGACTACCACGAACGATAAAGCTACCAAGAGCACAGCAAGAAAAACCGACGTGGTTGTCTTAAATGACTTCCCTTCTTCTTGCTCCCCTACCTTTTTAAGTGTTCTGATGATTAGATAGGGTACCAAGAAAGTTTTGGTGATAAATGCGGTAATGGACCATATGTACAGCGGTTCTGCATCCATAAATACCGCCAAAGATAGAAAAATTGACACCAGAACAAGGGACTGGATGCTGTACATGTACGCTGCCAACCGGAGCCTCTTAGTTTCTACCACCAGCATCGAGGTCAGGATAAGCAGTACTGCTAGGGCATTGACTACACTAGTGCCGGACATGATCTTATCCCCTTCCGATCAAATATTGACCATGTAGAAAACGTACGACAACATGGCTATTCCGAAAACCACCCAAGTTACTGCGGGTGTCTTGAAAAGAACAAATCTGGCCATGCTGTTTTCCAGCAGTGCCGCGATCACGTAAATAACAATAACTTTTAAAAGGAAGAGAACCGCAGATACCAGAATTGAGAAAGGAGTAACGACCGCCGCGCTACCAAACGGGAAGAAAATGGACAGATACAAAGCGTTTACCACCATTTGCTTTAGTCCTAGGCTCCATTTCAAAACGGCTAGCGAGCGTCCTGAATATTCCGTAAGGGGTCCTTCCTGAATTTCCGTTTCAGCTTCCGCCAGGTCAAACGGAATCTTGCCGGATTCAATAAAAGTGGCGACAGCAAAAGCCACCATTCCTAACAAGATCACTGGGTTTAAATAGGATATCTCACCGGTCGCCATCTTCTCGCTAATGATTCCTAGATCAGTCGAGCCGGAAAGAAGGGCAACCACAAACAGCACCAAGATGATCGTCGGTTCCACGAGAATACCCAAGGCCATTTCCCGGCTGGCACCGATTCCAGCAAAACCGCTGCCAGAATCCAACCCTGCAATAGAAAAGAAGAAACGAAACACAGTAAACAGGTAAACGACAACAATGAGATCACCAACCATCCCCAAAGGGGCCTGCAGGGTTAATACTGGAATCATCATGGCAATTAGCAGCATGGTTGCCATGATGACATAAGGGGTAATACGGAATACCCAACTGGCTTGAGCGGGTACCACCTCTTGTCTTTTCATGAGCTTAAAAATATCCCGGTAATCTTGTAAAATACTAGGACCTTTCCTAGAATGGATTTTTGCCCTTAAAACACGGGAGAGACCCGTAAAAAAAGGTGCTACAAGCAGAAGAAACACAGCCTGCACCAAACCTATGAGGAGCAACTTCATTTCGGGCATCTTTTTCTCCTCCTATCTGATTATCTGACTGTCGCAATCAGCAAGACGACAACTGTGATGATGATATACATGCAATACACCCGGACATTTCCAACTTGGATGGCTTGCACCCGTTTACCTAAATGAACCGTTCCCCGTGCCAAGAGACCGTAGATATTATTCTCCCAAATTAATTCCATACGGTTGATGTAGTCCACTGCCTGCTTAGAATACGATGCAATTTTATTACCCAATCCTACGAGGGCGTTTCTGAGCAAATAGATTGGATGGAAAAGAACTCGCAATGGTTGGGCAAAAGCGTTTGCTGTGGACGCCATCCGAGAAGAATAGGAATAACCGCATGCCCACGGCGCAGAATCAATACGTCTTCCAGCCTTCATTCCTCCTTGAATCCAAACAATGATCAAGGAGAACACCAAAAGTCCGATAAGGAGAAGGATCAAAAGTGGCGTGGAAAGCACGGCCTGTGAGTTGCTCACCGGAAATACCATCGTGCCGGCACTTACCCAAATCGGCGAAGTGTCCAACAACGCTGATGCCACATTTCCAATATAAGGAGCAATAATCGGCGCTCCCAGCCCGAGCGCAATGCATCCAGCTACAAGAATTGCCATCCCAGCAAGCATCGGCATCGGCACTTCTTTGGCTTCCCGAACGCGATCACTGCGAGAAGGACCAACAAAAGTAACTCCATAGGCTTTTACAAAGCACATCGCCGCTATCGCACCTGTCAGAGCCAGCATCGCCGCAAAAATAGGAGACAACGCTTTGACCGTTAAGATGTTGCTTTTGCTCGCCATGAACAACGATTGATAGAGAAACCATTCACTAACAAAACCATTAAGAGGTGGAATGGCTGAAATGGCTAAAGCGCCAGTCAGAAAAGCGAATCCGGTCCATGGCATTTGTTTGGCCAATCCGCCCATTTCCTCCATGTTTTTTGTGCCGATTCGATAGATTACAGAACCTGTCCCGAGAAAAAGAAGGCCTTTGAAGACAGCGTGGTTTAACAGATGATAGAGTCCCGCCAAGATACCGAGCACTCCCAAAACAGGATGTCCACTGGCTACGCCAATCATGCCAACACCGACACCCATTAGGATGATGCCCACGTTTTCGGTACTAGAATAAGCCAACTGTCGATTGAGATCTTTTTCACCCGAAGCGTAAAGAATGCCCAAAACCGCCGAGATTGCACCGAAAGTCAAGACGGTAAGTCCCCACCACCAAACGGAGGCTCCAAGGAAATCCACCCCTACTCGGATTATGCCGTAGATTGCGACCTTAGCCGACATAAGGGCCGAAACGGTGGAAGGAGCGGAAGAATAGGTACGCGGTAACCAGATATGGAATGGAACAATACCGGCCTTGGTTCCGAACCCTAAGAAGCTAAGCAAAAAGACAAGGTTCTTCGTTGCTGGTGAAATCTCAGCATTGCGAAAATCGGCAAAATCGAAGCTGCCTGAATGAAGAAATAGTATAACAAACGAAATGATAATCGCTGTTGCCGCAGCGTGAGCCACTGCAAAATAAATGAAACCAGAGTTGATCGCTTCTTCATCCTGTTTAACAACAACGAGGAAATAGGAAGCTAGGGTCATGATTTCCCAAAAGACTAGGAAATAGAATGCGTTGGAGCTGGCAACCGCAAGGACCATCGACAAAATAAAGGAGTTGTTCAAAAAACCAAAGATCCCAGCGTTTTTCCCCGCATGCTGAGCGTCAAAAGAGAATGAGTAAATAGCTGTGGCGACAGCCAATAGTGAAATCACCAAAATCATAAAAGCAGAAAGATGGTCTACCTCGATCGTAAATCGCGCAAAGGGAACAAATCCCGAAAACTCTGTTGAAAAGGTCATTCCTCGAACCAAAACAATGATGGACAAACCCATCCCTGCACTTGCGGCCACAAAGGTGCTGATCGCTGAAACATAGTTGGCAACTTTGCCAACTCGATTCATCGCCAAGGAGATCACTGCTCCGGCGACATATAAGATAATAGACAGCAGAAATAACTGCTGAAAAGTCATTATTCCTACCTCCCGCCCATAAAATAGGCACCGCATTAGAACAGTATCACTTCTTTTGAGATTGTAAAATTTAGGCTTGACGGGTGGAGAGGAAGATTCTCTCCACCACGCCCTTGCCCAAAACCACTATTTTAATAACGATGCAACGGCCTCCTTGCGTCGTTCTGCCTCGAACTCCTCCACGGTCATGTAAACCAGAGCTCCGGTTGGGCAGGACCGAACGCAGGCAGGTATCCCCTCTTCATTCAGGCACGCACGATCGCATTTCACGACTTTGCCCTCATACTCATTGCGGCCGATCGCACCGAATGGACAAGCCAAAGCACACATCCAGCAACCAATACATTGTTGCAAGTTACAGACATTTATGGTATCATCCCTTTGGTACATCGCTCCTGTTGGGCAGACGGCCACGCATGGCGCATCTTCGCACTGCCTACAGACTGTTGGAATCTTCTTATCGTCCATCTGTTCTACCCAGAGGTATTTTTGTGGTCTTTCACCTCTTAGAAGAGCTCCAAACAGATCTTGGTCAGAAGTATGGGCCACGGCGCACGCCAGCTCACAGGAGTGGCAACCTACACACCGTTCATAACGAATGAAAATTTCTTTCCGTTTCATCACCGTCCACCCCCGGGAACATTAAGGCCGAGATCAGCCCTGCGCTCATCGATGGCTGCAAGAAGTTTTTCGGCCGCGGAAGCAGGATCGGATTCTACGATGAAGTATCCACCGGTATAATCCCGGACTTTTTCTGTCAGCAATTTGGTGACGAAAGGACTGCCTGTGACCGGTATATTGATTCCTACATGGGTCGGCAAACCTAGTGCCACGGCATAATGACCGATGGTCACTGCTTTTTCCGCCATTGCTTCGGCAGCAGAGGCGACAAGCGGTAGTTGATCAATATCCACACCTAATCGGTTTGCAATCTCTACGGCTAGGGCCACTCCCCGTGAGCAGTCCACACAAGAACCTACATGTAAAACTGGTGGCAACGGTTCACCCAAGCCGTTAGCCTCGCCGATGGCTGTCAGTACTGCCTTCAGACCTTCACCGCAGAACTCATCTACGTTTGCCGGATCCATTAATCCGTGACGCATGAGAGCCCCTGCTCCACAACCAGTGGCCATTAGCAACACGTTCTCTTTTAGAAGTCGACGAGCTATAGCAATAAAGTTCTGATCTTGTGGGATCTTGACGTTGTTGCACCCGACAAAGAGACAGAATCCGCGAATATTTCCAGCGGCGATGTTGTCGATCAACGGCTTCAAAGGATCTTTGGCATTCAGCTTGGCCAGAGCATTTATGATCGCTTCTACGGAGAAACCAGCCACTACTCTGGACTTATGTTGCGGTATATCCACCGGTTTTCCTTTGCGATGGGTGAAGTTCTCAATGGCAATACGGATAATCTCCTTAGCGTTCTCTACGGCCGTCTCTTCCGTGAAGTTTACGTGGATGGCACCAGGGATTTTAGTGACATCTGTGGTAGTGATGAGCTTGGTTCCCATGCATTCTGCCACCGTAGCCAACGCAGGCACGATGCACTGATAATCGACTACCACAGCATCGACCGCACCGGTGATCAAGGCCATTTCTTGGCTCACCGAATAGGTGCAGGCTGGAATGCCGTGACGCATCATCACTTCGTTACCAGTACAGCAGATTCCTACTACGTTCACACCAGTAGCGCCTGCTGCTTTGGCCTCATCTTCCATCTCCCGTGCCACATGAACGATCACATCGGAAAGGACCGGATTGTGGCCGTGCACTGCCAAATTAACGGCATCGGCTTTCAACACCCCTAGATTTGCCTCAGTTGCCACAGGTTGCGGAGTACCAAAGAGAATGTCGGAAATGTCGGTACCAATGTAGGAGCCAGCCATATCCGCCATAGCGCACCGCAGTCCGGCCCAAATGAGGTTCGTCGGGTCGGCATCCGCACCGTAGTGAGTTCTGTGCATGATGTCGGCAATTTCGTAGTCAATTCCTTTAGGCATTAAGTTTTGTTCTGAAAGGACTTTCGCACGATTTTCAGTCAACGTCTTAGCCGCCCACGAGACCGCCTCTTTCTCATTGAAATCTGATAACGCTGCCTTCGCTACGTCCAAGGCTATCTCGTCGTCACTTCTGTTCTTGGTAGGAATGCCTTGACGCTCAGCAACCTTACGCAATTTGTCTCTATCCTTGATGGTATAGTCCGGTGCTTTACCCTCTGCTGCCTTCTTCAGAGTGTGCGCCAAGTGTCTAGCATGACCTGAATGCCCCGCCGTCCCGGATGCGATGGCGCGATCGATGCCACGGGCGGCGATGACGTCGGCGGTCGCACCACAGATTCCTACCTTTGGTTCACCGCCAAAAGGATCGATACGGCATGGACCTTGCAGGCAGTGTCGACAGCACAGACCAGTTTCTCCAAAGCCGCATTGCGGGAGCATGGCTTGGTAGCGGTCCCAAATTGTTTCTATTCCCTTTTGTTTGGCTTTCTCGACCATCTCGCAAACCGCAGGGTCGAGAGAAAAATTGCACGTTTTTACCATAAATTTCATTCCCCCTTAAATTTTTTAGTGTATATCTAAGGAGAACTCAGTTCTCCTGTAGACGGTATGAAAGCGCTTAATTATTAAGTACTCTAGTAGATAGCTCAGCAATACCTTCAGCGGTAAAAGATTGCTCCTCGGTAAAACCGGCAGCTTGGTCCAAAATTTCTGTTTGAAAAGGGATTAGGCCAATAACATCATCTGGCGGCAGATGATTGAGAATAAATTCTTCATCTTTGGGGCGACGCAATTTATTGCCCACAAATTTTATTTTCTTCACACCGATATCCGAAGCCAATTTTTGAACGACCAAAGCTGTCTGGACGCTGACTAAAGTAGGCTCGGTGACAATCAGCATCAGATCCACTCCGCGAGCCGTCCCTCGGGTCAAGTGTTCAATTCCCGCGCTCATATCCAAAACCACCATTTCTTGGCGTTTCAAGATGAGGGAATTAATTATGGCATTCAAGACAGTATTTTCCCGACAATAACACGCAGAACCTCCGGGCTTAATGGCCCCCATTTTCAAAAAATTGATGTTTCCACTTTTGATGGTATAATCCTGCAACAAGCTATCTACTTCCGGATTCAAAGAAAAGTAGGCGCCGCTGCCGCCTGTGCGTTCTGCAATCACCTCACGCATGTCGACAATGGGCTTCAAGTTGCCGATTTGTTCCTCAGGAAGACCCAAGGTCATTCCCAAGCTGGTATCGGGATCAGCGTCGACAGCATACACTTGGTAACCTTGAGAAGCAAAATTCTTGATCAAATTAGCAGCGATAGTGGTTTTGCCGACACCACCCTTCCCAGAAATAGCTAATTTCATTTGAACGCCTCCTTTGTTCATCCTTTTTGTGGTATTTGTGAAATATATCACAAATACCACGACAATTTTTTCTTAAATTAGAAGCATACTACATTTTAGTTAAATAAATCTATGAAATTACTTACACCATAAATATACAATATTCTCGTTAAATTCAATTCGTGAAAACGTGAACATTATATGAAAAATTGAGAAAATTATACTATATCAATGTGTGAAAACATTCGCACTATACCGATATGTGAAAACATTGCCCTTCTCTTCTCGTACGCAGAGTTTCAGGAGGAGGGGGCTGACTATGATTGATCATCTTCTTCATAAAGATTTCTAGCAGATATTTCTTGGCAAGAAAGCTAGAATTCCTCTTGCCTCTTGTACTCGAACTTCTTTCATCATTAACGCTTCTAAAATGTATTGGCGCTTTTATTGTTGCAACAATTGTCTCATGATTTGCGGATTGATTTCAGTTATTTTTGCGGTATAGTTGCAATATTGAGTATCTACTAATCCTCCTTTTTATTTTTAACAATTATTTAACATGAAAAGTCTTTCTTATATTAAAAAATAATTATATGTTAGTGGTAAAAGAGAACGATGCGTAAAAAATGAAAGAGGGATGGGAAGCAATGGACAAAATAGAGGCATTGCGAAAATCGCAATGCCTCTGCTTATGCAGCAGTGAAACAGAAAATGAATCGTTTTCGTCGATTATAAGCAACAAGCTTTTTACTTCCGCCGCACTGTGGACATGCAAACTTTACAGAAAGCTTCCATACAATGAAGCCGACGATGATCTCCATCATAATAAGCAGGAAAAAGAAAATAAACAGGAAAACTTATAGCGGAATCACCATGTACCATAATTATTTTTCCGTTAGTGAATGGCTATATGTACTCCCTAGCTCATACGCTCGATTGAAAAGACTTTCGTAATGTTTGTTGACTTCCTCTTCGTTTTCGATATCTTCCGCTAACGTATTATACAAAAATGCCACTTCCGACTGAGGAATACCTGTATAGCCGGCTAAACCAACATTCAAATAATGGGAAATCATCGTATCGAAATTTCTCTTTTTAAGACTTTCCTCTGTCTCCCCGACAAGCGGAATCCACAATACCTTTTTGTGTGGGAGACGCGCGCCCCCATAAGCAAAACCATAGTTCCATACCCGGTCTATATATCCTTTTACCATCGCCGGTAATGAATACCACCATAATGGGAAGATGAAGGCTAGTCCATCGTTTCTTTTCAATCTTTCCATTTCTGCGTGAACACGTGGAGAATATGTTTTATTAGGATTGTCCCAATCAGGTTCATCTTGTTCGTATAACAGCGGATTAAATTCTTCACCGTACAAATCAGCGATTTCCGCTTCATGCCCAGCATCTTTTAAGCCTTGAATGAAACGTTCGGCAATCGCAAAAGTAAGGGATTCTCTTCTAGGATGTGAGACAACGGTTAGCACTTTCATATAACCAGCTCCTAAATAGACTCTTTTGATGAACATCTTTAAATTACAATGATCTTTATTTATTATCAAACAATAAGCTCAAATTTATAAATCCATTTTAACTTCAATAATGGATTCACTCGGAGGGAAATATAAAGAGAAATAGGAAATACGTGCAAGAATTAATTGACGATAGGATAACCACGTACTATAATCATAGTAAACATATATGATTTATAAAAATTAATTTAAGATTTTAAAGGAAGTATTGGCCGCGAATGAGGAATATGCCGCTAATTTCGGGGACAAAGCGAATCTAGCGATGCCGCCGAAGCGTCGATTTGCGATTCTGACCTGCATGGACGCGCGCCTCGACCCTGCCAAGTTTGCCGGACTTGCCGAAGGCGATGCTCATGTGATCCGAAACGCTGGAGGCCGGGCAAGTGACGATGCGATTCGTTCTCTCGTAATCTCGTACAAGCTGTTGGGAACACGCGAATGGTTCGTGATTCATCATACCGATTGCGGTATGGAGACATTTACCAATGACACTATCCGCAATTTGCTTGCCAACAGTCTAGAGCCAGCTGAGTTCGATGGGGAAAATTGGCGTGACGTAGGAAAAGGACCTGGTTCCAGAGCGGGAGAATACATCGAATTCTTAACGATCAGCAATCTTGAACAAAGTGTTATCGACGATGTTGAACGCATTCGTTCCCACCCTCTTGTTCCGGGCTACATTACGATCTACGGTTTTATTTACGACGTGAAAAGCGGTCGTCTGATTGAAGTACCTGAAGCCAGCCGCATTGGCCGCGCAACCATCTGATCATCCGTTCTTTTGCGATTCGCAATCGGTATTAAATGTTGGAATCGTTCACCATAACGTCTTCAATAGTGATAAAAAAGCGAAATTTCCTGTTTAGTCAACGTTGTTAAACAGGAAATTTCGCTTGCCGTCTCATCTTAAGAAAAACTTTATTCCCCTTTTGTACGTTTAAACCACGTATAAATTGTTTGTAAATCTTCTTTATCAAGATCTACCACTTCCCCTTGAGCACCGCCAATTCCCGACATGACCGTTGCCGAAATGGTTCCTAGATCTCTCCTTTGCTGAAACCAATTATAAGAAAATTCCATGGATTGAATCCGATTTTTTAACATATATACGGTTCTGACATTCAAAAAGCGGCTTCTTAGCGCAAGCTGGTGATTCGAAATCGACCAACCGGCAAACCGATAACTGAGATAGCCAAAATAAGAAGCCATTGGCAGTAATAGCAAAAGCAATAATCCCCACGGACGCAGCCAATAGGCTACTATGCAAACCGGTAAAAGCAAAAAGTATAAAGGACGGACCATGTAGCGGATGCGCGCCCGCTTTGGCGGTGCAATGAATTCATGATTTAAGCTATAATCCGGAAGACAAGATAGAATAACGGGAGCGATCCGCTCTTTTTCGATTAAAGGACAAAGGACAATGCTATCGGGGGCGCCTTCATTGAAAGCTCCTCCTGCATGAATGATATAAACGGAAGCATACCCAAACCACCGTCGGATAATGTTTTCCTTTACCACAATGCCTTGCACCCGCTCTATCGGGATCACAATCTTTTTCCTTTCAAGGAGCCCTCTTGAGATAATGATGTTCTCCCCTGCTTTTTCCACCGTAAAAAATGCGTATCTCATCATATTTTGAATGATGGAGAGAATATAGGCAGCAATCAAAATCAATATGATGGTCACCACGGTATAAAACACGCCATGCGCAATAAATTTTTGCGCATCTTTATATAACTTCTCATAAGGAATGATGTCGTCAAATTGCAAGACAAAAATGACGATGGCGGAAATAACGCCAAATGTTCCTCCGCTAGTCACGGCTACTTGGAAAATTTCCCAAAAACTCATCGAAAAGATAATGTTTTTCGCTTTTTGTTCCAACTCTTGATCATTTTGTGCAAAAGACGTTGTGCTTTCATCTTGCGGCAGAATGTTCTCGATTGCTCCTGCTTTTTCTTTTGATTTTTGAATCAAGCATTGAAGCTGTTTCGCTTCTTCCCTTGTCACGGCTGTTAACACAGCCTCCGCTTCTCCCAACTGATTGCCAGCTGTTTCTACATTTACTTTTACAACGCCAAACATTCTTTGCAGAAAGCCTTGTGATATGGAGATGCCTTGAATGCGTTCAAAAGGAATGTATCGTTTTTTTCTTACAAAAACACCATATTCGATTCGCAATTCCCCTTCTTCCAAACGATAGGTAAAACGAATCCATGAAACAATTCCAATGACAATCGTATAAATGATAATAGCAAACGGCACGGCGATATCCCACATGGAAGAAATCGTTTTATTCCCGACAATGATAACAAGAATAATCGGTAAAATCGCGTCTTTCAATTGTTTTAAGATATTGGCTACAACGGAAATGGGGTGCAGTCGTTTTTTCTTAGACATCTTCATCCGCCACCCTCGCCAATCTGGAAATAGAATAACGCAACTCTTCCGCTTCCTCCTCATCAAGTGCCGGAATTTCATGCACCGTTGCGGCAGTGGAAATAGTGACGGATGCCAGTCTGTATTTTTTTAATAATGGCCCTTGACTTGAATCAACATGCTGGACCCGAATCATTGGAATCAATGTACGTTTCACGACAAACAGTCCTTTTTGAATCTCGATTTCCTGTTCACGCACTTCATAACGCCATCTCCGCCAACGCAATGCGGGAATAAAGAAGATAAAAAAATAGCCTTCTCCAATCAATATAATAATCAGCATCGGAATAATCCATTTCGGTCCGTCAAAAACGATAATAAGGATAATGATAGCCGCAAAGACGATAAAAGAAACGGTCAATCCGATCATGCCGTATATCCGCCATACCGATAGCGCTCGTTCGGAGATTCTTTTTCTAGGCTCTCCATCCATGATTTATCCCCCCGTAAACAAAGGCAATGAATCTATGCAATTCTTATACGTATTCATTATACATAAAGTTTCCAAATTTAACTATTCACATTTAGAAAGTTTCCGATATACACATCGAAGCGGATTGCTTCAAACACATCGACAAACTGTTTTGTCGTTTTATGCAGGCCATCCCATTCGATAAACACGTATTGTTTCACTCGCTCATACTCTTAAGAGGTGTTGATGCTAACTGAAGATGAATGAGTGCCCAGCATATTAGAATGTTTATGTGTCCGCTTTTTCAGCAATTAACCAATTTATAAATAATAAAGACAATCATACAAGATTTTTTTTAAAAATCCCATAGGATAATGCAAGAGGATATAGAAGGGAATGATGATTTGGTGAACGTGGAAGGAAAACATGTGATCATTGATGCATTTGAATGCGATTCTTCTCTTTTAAATAACGTGGCACATTTAGAACAGTTGCTTACAACAGCTGCACAAAATGCAGGCATGGAAATTTTATATTCCTATTTCTACCAATTTAATCCACAAGGAATAACTGGAATGTTTATTTTATCCACTTCGCATATATCCATTCATACATGGCCTGAAGAAGGATATGCATCGTTGGACTTTTATACGTGCGGGGAACAAGACCCAATGGACCAAGTTGAATCTCTATTAAAAGGGCTTTCTTCAAAAAGAGCGATGATTTACTCCATTTCTCGTGGGGCTAAACAGCTTCAACTAATTTCGAGCAAAGAAATGACACTTTTTGATCCTTCGAAAGGAGGATAGCTTCACATGAACTTAAGAAAACAAAAGACAAAACCTTGGTTTTCTCCGGAATATGAACGCCGGTTACATTCCTCTTCCGCTTCTTTAACACCGCGAGTAGACAGTAGTATTGGGATTGTTCGCGGAGACAAATGGGACCAAATCGGATTGCAAGAGCTTTTAAACGTCAAGCATAGAAGTTTATTTAATGAAAAAAGCGCGTTTCAAAACATCCAGATTATTGAAGCAACCGATTTAAGAATGTATTTAGACGAGCAATTGCAGTTTAGTTCCTTAGATGAACGAATTTACCATGAAGCGCTTGTACACCCCGCCTTCACTTTTGCTTCCAATCATGAACGAGTGCTTATTTTAGGCGGTGGGGACGGCCTGGCGTTAAGAGAAGTGCTCAAATACGACGATGTGAAACATGTTGACCTTGTTGATTTAGACCCGTTAGTATTGGATGCTGCTAAGAATTTCAGAAGCTTAGCAGCCCTTAATCAATACTCGCTCTATGATTCCCGTGTAACCGTTCATCCTCAAGATGCCGTAGACTTTCTCGCTTCTAATCGTTCTCCTTATCATATCATTATCGTCGATTTTCCTGATCCAACAGATCAAACGATTAGCGATCTTTATACAACTGAATTTTACTCCCTCCTAAAACGTTCTCTTGCTGATGACGGAGTGTTTGTTTGTCAATCCAATTCCCCAGAAGATACGCCAATTGTCTTTTGGAGCATCGGAAAAACGATTGAAAGCGCAGGATTTGAAACGCTTAGCTACCACACGATTATTCCGTCTTTTGGAGATTGGGGGTTTCATATAGGGGCAAAAAAACCCATCTCGTGGGGGAACAAGCGCGTTCAAGTGCCGTGCCGCACTTTGCCTGCTAATCTAAAAAAATTGTTCCATTTCCCTCATAAAATTTTATCGAAGAAAACCCTAGCTATTGTGAATTCAAAAAGGAACTCCATATTGCACAAAATATTTAAAAAGGAAAACTTATATGTGTGAGCAAAGTAAAGGTGATTTCCCATTTGCTCACACTAAAAAATAGTTGGCTCAAAGTATTTATACTTTTGGCCAACTATCTTTTTGTTCTCTTTCACTGATATTTTTAAATAGAAAATTCTGAATTGGTATGACAGTAATTTATGACGCAGATTTATCAATTTCTGTAAAAACGCCTAGCCCCTTTTGTATAGAAAATGGTGAATGAAAGCTGGGAGGTAAGCGGCAGGATAATGACGAGGCTTGGCATGTTGGATGGAATAATGAAGAATAATCTTCTTGTTCAACTAACGGAGCAGTATAATTCAACAACTAAATAATCAGCATTCACAGAAAATTATATTAAAGCCCAATCAAATTGATAAAAAGTCCCGTATTATAAACTGAAGGCAAATAAATGGAGGTGTAATTCAATGAGTGATGGAAGATATGCAGGTGCTGGATTTGCATTTTTCGTCGTTCTGTTCATCTTATTAATCATTGTTGGCTGTAGTTGTATGACCGGGGGCTTTGGTGGTTACGGGAGAGGATATGGCTTTGGTGGTTATGGACCAGGATTTGGATTCTAGTACTACCCCCTTCTTATAAGGATTTGAGAATTGCTAAAGTGCTTACTTCCCATTTGGCTGAACAAGATGCACAAAAAATAGCATTAAAAACGGCACCCATTT
The DNA here is from genome assembly GCF_030268025.1 of Parageobacillus sp. G301. NCBI lineage: Bacteria > Bacillati > Bacillota > Bacilli > Caryophanales > Anoxybacillaceae > Parageobacillus > Parageobacillus sp. G301. The sequence continues at coordinate 365,724 of NZ_BSDB01000001.1, read as the reverse complement.
TGGATGCCGTTTTTATTTCTCATAAACTTTTACAAAAATACTTCCAAATAACTTGTTTCCAATATAAGCATCTAACTTCCACATTTCACTCTTTGGCAGTGACATATTTGATGGAACGTGATGATCTGCTCCGTTATTAGGACCACCCAAACTAAGACCTTCTAATACAGTTATTGGTTCCCCGCCGGTTTCGTGAGTGGCAATAACTCTCAGTCCCCCATTAAACTCTCTTTCATTTCCCCAAAAATGCCACATATATTTTTGTACCTTATTTGGATAAAACCTTATCCTGGTGTTCAGTCCAAAACAAGCGGTAGGTCTTCCTATAAGGGGACTACTTTCTCGAACGCTCTTTTTCCAACAGTTCAATAATCCGATCCAGTTTTTCTTGCAATTGTTTATTATTTCTTTCGTTTTTCGATACATAGCGAACAACCGACACCAATACGGCAATGAAGAAAATAATAATCAATATATTAACCAACTGAAACATTATATCTCCAATAGCAATGTTCATCCTCATTCCCTCCCCTTTGTCTGTTAATGCCGCGGCGCCCATAACATGACTGAAACGCCGATTAAACAAATAACCGCCCCAATCCAATCGTATGTATCAGGAGTTTTTTTATCGATTCCCCAACCCCATAATACCGATAAAACAATAAAAACTCCGCCATAAGCCGCATACACCCTTCCAAACGAAGGAAAGTGCTGAAACGTGGGGATGACACCGTACAAAATTAAGACAATGCTGCCGATGATTCCGTACCAAAACGATTTTCCCTCCCGCAGCCATAACCAAACAAGATAACCGCCGCCGATTTCCGCTAATCCGGCCAAGAAAAACAACAGAACCGTATAGATGATTAGGATCACCTCTTTTATATATGATGATTCTTTCCTATATCTTAATCTTATTCATTAGCAAATGGCAATCCTTGTTATCGAAAGCATAAAAAAATAACATGTCTTTTTTCCATGCTTCTTGTTTTTATCTTTGACTCCGAATCAGTCCCCTCCAAAAGAAAAACCACCTATTCGCTAGGAGGTTTTTGAAGCAATAAACGCTTCATTATTTTGATTCTTCTTTTTCAAACTTTTTTGGCATATGCTCCTTCTCATAAGCATCATCTTCTGCATTGTCTCTAATCGTTTTCTGAAGCACAAACGAAGACATGATTAAAAAGCAGGCGCATACCGCGTAATCAAAATTCCACTTCTTTACATGTTTAAATTTATATAAAACATGATTCGGTGTTATCGATGATTTCCCCTCCTTCAATCGTTTCCATTTCATATACCAATATACGCTTCCTTGCGCCAAAATAAATTCGAGTAGAAGAAAAGGGGCCCAAAATGAATAAAGGGAATACAATCGTATATTCATCGCAAAACTAATAAAGAAAAACACTATAACGGATGCTAGTTCTCCTGTATACAGGTAAGAGAATCTCTTTACTAATTTTTGTTTCAAGATCACCTTACTATGTTGAGAAGGAGTTTTTGCTTCACAGATTTCTTCATAAAGAACTTTTCATCGCTCACGAATCCTTTTCGCATTCGCATTCACACATATCTATTGAATCTAAACGTTTTATCAAGTTTCTCTTTTTTGAATTTTCGGGAATTGTACAGGGACAAAAGCAGAAATAAAGCATAAATAATACAGTGACGACTAGTTTTGGGAGTGAAAAATAATGAAAAGGATGAACCATGAGAGAATGAAGCGAATACGTGCTAAATTTAAGCGTGATTTTCAAACTTGTCATGTCGATAAAACGAATGATAAGCCTCAAATTGATTCTGCTTTTGAACCTGTGCATACTTCTGAATCCGGCTTTGCGGATAAAATGAATCATATACCTGCTAGAGAGAATATCGATGAAACCAATCGTACTGATGATATGAATCAATACGGAACAATACGTTCTATGACTATAAAAAGCCCATTCTCTACTTTTGTAGAAATTGACGATTTTCTTCACCCTCCTATCTTTGGAGGTAAAGCACAACATACAGCTGAATTTCTTGACCTAAACAATAGACAAACTCCTCAATTAGACACGAAACTATTTCATACGACGACTTATTATCCTGAACAGCCTTATTGTCATTTGATCTGCTCTAAAATTCATGAAATTATATTCTTCACTGACACTGTTCACACCTATGGCGCGAAGAACAAAAAAAACTTTTATAAATCGGTTGTGTTTCCCGTCCATGAGAAAAAAACAAATAATCAATCTTGTACTCATCATGATTTCATACAAATTAGAGTTCCGGTTGTAGTCGGGGAATACGAAATTGAAATATGTTTAGAAGAAGATGTGATGTTTGAAGAAGAAATTATGAAAGTAAACGAAATCTCTAAAGAAGTCGTGCTGACAAATTGCAAATTCGTACCTACCCAATTTTCTTCATCATTCGGTAATGGAACATGTGCAGCATTAAAAGGAAATTTATTGATAGAAGGATATATACACCAAAATATTGAGTATACTGCAGTTTACAATAGAAATGCGGTTGCCATACAAAAAGAGCCAGCAGCTTCACGCCGATTACGCCAAAAAATCGTGTTGGATTTAATCATTCATTTACTACAAGTACAACAAGTTCGAGTCAGTTATGATGGTAAAGGCATCTAGAAAGAAAATCATCGAACGCATTGACCATTCGTGAAAATCCCTTCCTTTGATTAAAAATGAGTAAAATGATCATTGTATAAACCTATACTTTAAAATGAATGTTGAATATTGTATTAACGTAGAGCTTGAGAAAAGCTCAAAAAATAGTAAGGAGTGGATTTTTGATGAGCAACTCGCAATTTTGCAATAAGAATAAACAACCGATTTCCCCAGCTTGTCCAGTAGAAGCAAATACACAATCCCATTTTTCCGATGAAGCTACCCCGGTAGTCGCTACACCAGGTCTTACGCCAATTCTTAAAGTTCCAGTTGTACTAGCGGAAAGAACCATTCAAGTTGTTTTAGAGGCAGATATTCCGCTTGATCCGGCTGCAACTGAAATTAAGAGAGTGACAAAGAATGTATTTTTAGAACAAGTGAAATTGGTGCCTGTTAGATTTGCGCGTATTGACGACACGGACTTCTTTAGAGTCACAAGAGCCAAATTATTTGTGTCAGGTTTCATTCGCAAAGATATTGAATATGCTTCCAATGCATGTAATGGAGCACTCCTAGATAGAATTGCCGATCTTCCGTTTTCTGGTTTTGCAGAACTCCTAGAAGGCGATTTCCTCACTTTCCCAATTATCGGTATTTCAGAAGACAGCAAAGCTTTCTTCCTTAATGAGAAAAACGACTTAACTCCTCGCTTAGATAAATATTTCTTCCAAAATCTCGTCAAATATAATGAACAACCATACGGCGAGTTAATAGGCGCGAATTTCTACGAACTTGATTTTTCGCCAACTCATGTAAGCCCTGAGGGAGAGTTTAGCTCATTGCGCGAAAAAATCGTCATGGATCTTACTGTAAAAGTATTACAAGTCCAACAAATGCAAGTCGCGGCTACAGGAATAACTCCTGCTTTCCCTGAAGGTACTGTTGGTTGCTAACAAGTCTTTCATTCGGTCTGCCCATTTTTTAAAATAACGTCAGGGCTAAAAAGATGGTTAAATACATCTTTTTTCATATAATAAAAGAGCTGAATTCATTACAATTCAGCTCTTTTATTCTTTATAAAATAGTATAGGAACCAGACTGCATGATTTTGTCCATCTGCTGCTACACGGCGGAAAATTTCTTTTATATATGGATTATTCAACTCTTCAGCAATATCTAGGTAAAAATCAACAGTTTTTCGTTCATCTTCCAGGTCATATTCTAACCCTTCAACATAGGTATTAGGACATTCCTCCATAACTTTGACATCAAGCTGCATACCTGTCAGACTTACATATATTTTTTGTAAATCGTTGATAATGTTTTATTTCATCGTCACGAATTTCAAGAATTTGAACCCTTTCCTTATCCGTAGGAGCCATTTTTGCTAATTCTGCGTTTTTTCATCCAGCCATTTCCGTCGCTTGACATATTCCTCGTGAAAATATCCTAAATGAATTTCATATATCCCATTTTTGTCTTTCCATCCATCGATGACATCAACTCGTACAGTGCAAGTAAAAGCAGTTGTGAATTTTCGGTCGCAGGAAACGAGTCATTTTATCAACATCCCTTAATTTCATTATAATGGAAGAAAAAGGTGAATTATGAACACACCCACAAAAATCATCGCCGTCGTTAAATGAAATTTTCGACGAAAACCGGAAGCTTTTTTATGGCGGAGCACTCCTGCGAACAAAGTAAGTGCTAGCATGAAAATCGCAAAATATCCGGTTATCATTTTTGGATGAAAAAATCCGATTATTTCTCCCAACTGAAAAAGCATAATTCCTGCATGAAGCGCGATAAGGCTTGTTCCTGCTAAAGCAATGGGAATATGTGTCCTCATCATTTTTCGTGACAGGTTGCTTAATGCAACTTTCACGTTACGCACTTTCGATTTTCTAATGACAAGAAATATAAAGTACATGTTAACGTTAATGAGAAACAATAATATAGCTAGCTGAGCGAACAGTTTTCCTAATAAAATGACGGTGGAATCATACGAATGAACGCCCCATATATACAGTACAGAACCAATGATGAATAACACATTAATGATTATCCAAACATAATACGGCATACGAACCTCCAACGATTTCGGGATAAATAGGATGTAACAAACAGCGAGTCGTCTCCCTATACATTTTGTCACACTTTTCTTTTAGAATAACATGATTAGAATGGTATTATCCTTATTTATCCCGAAAAAGAAAACAATCATTGCATTTCCTTCTTTTCTTGATAAAATAATAAATGTTGCTTTTTTGCCACACCATTTTGCCACACCATGTATACCGATGGTGCCTTTTTTGTATATACCTTAACGATGTAAGGGGAGAAGCATATGAACATTAGAACGATCGTCGTAAACGGCATTTTAGCAGCCGTGTACATCGCGGTGACAATGCTGATTCAGCCGTTTGGATTTACTAACGTACAGTTTCGCGTGTCGGAAATGCTGAATCATCTTGTCGTGTTTAATAAAAAGTATTTCTTTGGCATTGTGTTAGGCGTCTTTTTTGCCAATCTGTTTTTCTCGCCGATGGTGGCGTACGATCTCATTTTCGGGGTCGGGCAGTCGGTTATCGCCCTTCTGATCACGATTTTTTCGATGCGGTATGTGAAAAATGTATGGGCGCGGATGGCCGTCAATACGCTGGTATTTACGTTTACGATGTTTTTGATTGCGTGGGAGTTAAAGCTGGCGTTTGACCTGCCATTCCTTTTCACGTGGCTGACGACCGCCGCAGGCGAATTTGTCGTCATGGTGGTTGGCGCGCCGATTATGTACGCGGTAAACCGGCGGGCCCATCTGGATAAATTAGTATAAATATAAAGCGGCAGGGGTTACCTGCCGCTTTTTCTTACATTAGACGAATTTAGGCCGCTAGTTTCTCTACCACTGCTATCACAATCGGTATGGTTCTTTCCTTACAACATCCCCTTCATTTTCTCAATAATCAGGAATGATGGAATGCGTTTATTAAAGATGTGATAAATGATAGTTTCATAGTCGCAAGAGCGGATTCACCAAATCTTTGAAGCAACTATTCCTAGCAAAATGCCAATAATGGCGCTTGACAAAGTACCAATAAGATAATACTCGGCAAACTGTTTATGTTCGAATTGCTTGAAACGGGTTAATGTTTTTAACGCCGCTAAAAACGCCAGTCCTTGCGGCATATCCATCATCATAAAAATAATGATCAGCGTTCGTTCTAACATGCCAATGATTTGGCCGATTTTTGCGGGAGAATCATGAAAAAATTGTTCTGTTTTTACGGTGGTAATTTCGACTTCCTGTCTTCCGTTATTCTCGTGTTTTGTTTTTACTTCAATTTTTTCATCGGATAAACGATAAATGCCTTCCTGAAGCTCATAATTTGGCACCATATTTTGTAACAAAATTTGAAGAAAATGGCCAGCGCCATAAGTGGCTAAGATGAAAACACAAATCGTAGCGACGATTTTTTCATCCGTGTCCCAACCTTCCAAAAAAGATGGTATGCCGTTTTCTAATAACCATGCTGGAATGACCATATCATAAAAAACGATCCAAATGGTTAAAAAATGAAGTATCTGGTCAATAAGAAATAAAAATGCCCGACTGCCTGTTCCTTTCAACTTATCATTCCATTTGATTTTGCCGTAGTCAATGAGATAATGACAAATAGAAATAAGCAAAATGACTTGTCCAAGCAATAGAAAAATAGAGAGATGAAATGAATGGTGCACAAACATCATCATAAGGCTGGCGATTGCCATTAAAACGATATGAATGGCGATATGTTTGCCTAGAGCGACAAGCGGTTTATCCTTTCTTTCTTTAACTAATCGATCCGATTGGAAAATAAAATCTCCCAGCAAATGCGCCACATAAAAATATACCCACAAGATGATCGCTCCTTATGCGTCTATTTTAAAAGCTTTTCATACAAAAGTAGCAATTGAGTAAAGCTGGCTTCCGCCGCTTTTACTTTTTGATAATCGGCGCGCTTTAGCAAATAACTGACAGTAGAAATGGGCGATTTGTACCCTAAATGGTTTCCAATTTTTTCGTATGTCCATTCAGGGAATTGCTCGATCAGGCGAATAACTTGTTGCTGTTTGCTTGTCCATTTTCGTTTGGTTGATAAGATAAACCCTAATAATGTATTCAACGGTTCGGAAGGAACGGATTCGGATAAAATATAAAAACTCGTCTCCGCTTCGGCTTCATTCCAAATCTTTATTTTGTCGCTCTTTTCTTTTAGGTGTTGATCTCTCGCTTCAAACGCGTATAATATTGCGCTTCCGTTTATCGCATGAACATCGGTTATATTCGTCGTTTCCAGTTTTCCAATGCCAATTCCTAGATAAAACGGGCATCGATGCAAATGAGATTGTTGCAATATATAATCAATAAGTGGATATGCGACAGCAAAGTTTCCGATGACTCCAATCAGTTCATCTCCATTTCGAATCGTAAATGGAACGAGTAAATCTTGATGGAATCGCTGATTGATCATCTGTTGATATTCGTTCAAGATACTTAGTAGACGTCCCTTTTCCATCTGTCTGGACTTTTTGACATCCGCAGCAAAACAGATAGCTGGTGTTGGTTTCATAGCATCCCTCTTTTTGTTGATGTATATGTATCAATATTACCATTGTTGTTAAAAAAACATCAACATATCTTTCTGAAACGAGTTCTCTATAATTAGCGATACATAAACTTTTCGTCTTTGAAACAAGGCAAGAACAAGGATGACTAACGCTATCACTTCTATCGTTATAACGATTTTCCATTATCACCGCTTTTGTCTCTGAAAAGTTCAGATCCTCTTTGAATAATACTATTACCGAATTTTTGTTGCAGCTGCTCAATCGTATTCCATAACGCTTCTTTTTTGGCTTCTTCTTCAAAGTGAAACAAGTCTAATTGTTTCACCGCCTCTTTTTTATCAAATACGTCTACGGCGGTAATTCCTAACAGTCTTACCGGATTGCCGTTCCAATGGCGTTTTAATAAGTAGACGGCGCGCTGAAAAATTTCTTCCGCCTCCTGGAACGGATTTCCCCATGTTTTACTGCGGGTGATCGTTTGAAAATTGCTGTAGCGGATCATAATTTGGACGGTGGAAGAGACGACGCCTTTTTGTTTCATGCGATTGCTGACGGATTGCGCCAAATCGCGCAGCACTTCAAGAAGAATCCGTTCTTCTGTCACATTGCGGGAAAGCGTTGTGGAGTTTCCGATGGATTTCCACTTTTCTCCTGATTCTGGATCAACAGGACGGGGATCAATCCCATTAGCCCACTCTTTTAATCGAACCCCATTGATGCCAAGCAAATTTTGTAATGTCACTTTTTCCGCCTTTGCCAATTCGCCAATCGTAAAAATGCCGATACTATTTAATTTTTTTGCCGTTTTGTCACCGATGCCATGCATCTTCTGAACAGGGAGAGGCCAAAGTACTTTCGGCACATCGCGTTTGCGCAGCACCGTGATGCCCAATGGTTTTTTCATGTTGCTTGCCATTTTGGCTAAAAATTTATTTGGTGCAATTCCAATGCTTACAGGAATATGTAGCGTCTGTAACAACCCTTTTTGAATTTGCTCCGCGATATCCAACGGTGAACCAAGCAAATAACAATCGGTGATATCCAAGTATCCTTCGTCTATCGAAGCGCGCTCTAAAACGGGTGTAAACGTTGCTAAAAACTGAAATACTTTCTCACTTATCTCGCGGTATAAATGAAAATCGGGTTTTAGAACAACAAGTTGCGGGCACCTTTTCTTCGCTTCCCATAATGGCATTGTCGTATAAATACCAAAACGCTGTTTCGCGATATAGTTCGCCGCTAACACAACTCCTTTTCGTTCTTTCGGATCTCCCGCTACAACAACCGCTTTTCCTTTTAATGAGGGGTCTCGAGCGATTTCGCAGCTGGCGAAAAACGAATTACAGTCGACATGGAAAATTACTCGGCTTCGCTTTTGGTACGTTGCCTCCATGTTATTTTTCCCCTTTTTTAAACTGCTCCCACTTTCACTTTGTTTAGATAATCCCTTCTAACGAAGAGAAGTTGACCAAGCTCTATGTACCGTTTCAGCAATGAATGAGAGTTCCTTGTACGTTGGACTCAACATGCTGGCGTATTGCGAAAGCTTAGCTTTTCGATCAGCGTGAATGTATGATGGTGGAAAGTTTCACGTAACATCCCCTTTCTCCATCTCTTTCTTGTTCAAAAAACAATCTGCATAAGATAATTCAATTATAGCACATATGTTCGTTATTTTCTACGTTATGGCGATTCCTCTTCCCACTTCTATTGGTTTACACCCCGCCCCAATTAGAAGTGGGAGTCATCCCGCATGGAAAAACCATTTCTTCCATTCATTTACTTTGTTGATTATTTGCTTTTTTGTTTTCATTGATTATTTAGAACATAGTTTAAATAAATAATTTTATTCTATAAAACAGCCTCTTACAGTTCAAAAATGAACGATAAGAGGCTGTCTTTGGCGCTTTGTTAATAATAAATTTTGTTAAACCGCATTTGCCAGCATGACTAGAATAGAAGAATATGATGGTTAATTGTATCGAAATACTCTAATCCTATTCATTCAATTACAGTAAATAGAGCAACCCACTTCGCTATATAAAAAATTTGTTGTAGTGCAGTATCTAGATAATTAGATAAGTAAATCAATGTTGCAGGAACCATAATAAACAAAAGATATACAAAATAAGCTGCTGTATCTCCTAACATTTCTGCACCTTTCATTTTCCATAGATGAAAATGAAACAGGGCAATCACTTTATATGTGAGATTGGCAACAGCTACATATAGCAAAGTTGAATAATATTTCTCAATGTTTTTCCAATCTCCCCTACGCCAAAATGCTAATAAGCACTACATCGCAATTATAACCTCAAACATGCTACGCACTCCTGCATTTTCCTTATCAAACTATTATCCCCATTTATTCAATAAAAAATTCTTTACAAATTATTCCTATTGAACCAAACTGATCCTTAAAATAAAAACGCCACCCCGATCCGGAGTGACACTCTGCTTCAACATATCCACGACACCATCATAGCATGTCCGAAACAAAATAATCTGTCATTTTTCTGCCAAAATTCTGCCGTTTTCCTGTCACTATGTTTTCTACATAATTTACATTATGTTGAATTAATTTTTGTTCTGTTTATTTATAAGGGCAATTTTCCTGCTAATCTTGATTATAACTTGTTTATTTGGGGAAAGATGGGGGAAGAAACGATGTGAAGGTGTAAGTGCGGAATGAAACGAAGGAGGATCGTATGACTGCTGAAAACGTGAATTTAAAAATCATTCAAATTATGCAACTCGATCTGCAAACTCGGCTCGTAATCTATGGTCAGGCCTCCTGTTCGGTCTTGGTCTAGTCGCCTTTATTGATGAAACTATTTTTCATCAACGCCAATCATAAAAAACAAAAGCTTGCGCAATCGCAAGCTTTTAGATTAACAATCCGAACTTTTCACATTGAGCGGTGGTGGAACTAGCCAACCTTTTTCTTTGTTCATTCTAAGCAATTTAGCGCCATATTGCGCTTTTTTCATGTGAAATTGACCATACATTAGAGCAATATCTTCCCTGATGCACTGCCCCATAATTGTACTACATGCCACTAAGCCGGCTGCAATATCTTTACTAAGCATTGCAGCAATTTCCGGGTCAGTAAATCTCGCGCCTGCAGGAATATCTTCCAAGCATGCTTTTGGCCGTTCTGGCGGTGATGGCGGAAGTGCTATTCCATTTTCTTTTAACAAGTTTTCTGTTTCTTGTATTTCCGGTTTTAGAACGTTTTCGATACTATCCTCGATAAATTTTTTTAAATCCTCATCACCTGTATGGTTAAGCAATGTTTGATATCCGGCTAATAATCCTTTAGCCGTCAGTAAATACGACCATACACCAAATACTTCTCCGTAGTGCATCGGCTCTTCTTTTGGATTACCGCTTAAAATTCCCATAATAACCCTCCTAACAAAATCATATTTTCTTTAGATAATATGGATTAATTGAAATACAATTATGCAAAGAAAAGTGAAGTTTTCAAAAAACTTATTGCGTTATTGGAAAACAGTGCAATTTTTGTACAAAAACTGTTAGATGATGGTACTGTCAAAATGACCTTGTTTCTTTTTACAATCTCGGCTCCTCCGCATCCAGCCTTCGAATGAGCTTTTTCAGATCTTCGATAAGCAATTCCCTCAAATACACTTCATTACTCATGACCTTGCAGAGAATATTCGTAGCCATGAGTTTTAGCTCGATAAACGTGCATTTGTCTTCCCAGTTCATCTGTATCACCTCATGGTTAGTATGAGGTGTAAGAGACAGAACTGTCATTTTGTTTCTTAAATGTGTTCTTTGGCTTCTTTCTGCCCCTTATTCACACCATGCCGTGTAATGCTCAAAAAATTCATCTTGATCGTCAAATTCCTTTAAACAGTTAGGGCAAATGAACATTATTTTTCCTCCTTTACAAGCTTCTCAATTCGTACATCGTCCCACCCGTATAGAAAAAGCCTTCTGGCTGTTCAGCTCCTCATTTTCAAGAAAATCAAAAATCGAAAGTTGCTGCATTTTTTCACCTCCCGTTTCAACAAAATGCTAAACTGATCCATCGTTTTTTTTATTACCTGTATATTCGTTTAATTCTTCAAATAAACAAAATCTAGATGTTTGTCTTATACAAACTCGCTATGTTTTACATAGGATGTACTATCCTTTTAAAACAGGAGGTTTACAAAATGTCAGGTGGCTTTAGATTCAACTTTGCTTTAATTGTTGTACTGTTTATCCTTTTAATTATTATTGGATGTAGTTGTTTCTTTGGTGGTTACTAATCTAGAATCTGTTTTAAATTTATAGGACGGGTCATTTAGATCCGTCCTTTTTTGTTTTCATTTATTTTTCCTCTTGAATAACTAGGGCAACACAATGCTATTTTTGTTTCCTCCCATACCTTTTCCAGCAATTGTTCTCCTCACTCAATAAAGTCGAAGACATTCATTTGCTCGAATGTTTCATTCTTTTCCTCTTTTGTTTCACATTCAAGCGCTTCTGTTTCAAAAATAACCTCATTTGTTTCATTTTCTTCCTCATCCACTTCTCGAAACTCCGCGAACCAGTGTAACGGGAAGCAACCGACGCACTTTTTTATTGTTTATTGCGGTAAACATACGCATGTGTCCTTGCCGGCTGTAAATAATACGTCCCTAACTTATCGCTTCCTCCAAACGAGCTTGGCTGCATGGATTTTTGAACTGTCCAATACCGGAACATTGTCCGCAGATGGCTCCGGCGGCCATTCATCTTCTTGGATGAGCTTAAATAACGATTTATGAAAACATCCTTTGTGGGCGCTTGCTCGTGAAAAATTTGAAACGTAGTAATGGTCAACGCCGTTTGAAAACAAAAAATACTTTTTCCCTTTCTCCAAAATCGTTGCCGATCCGGTATCTATACAAACTCCTTGCAACATGCTTTCACCTTCTTTTACAGTTTCGTCGAGAAGCGTAACATTGCATTTACCTCCAAGAGACATAGGGCGAATAGTTAATATTGTCTCATCTTTTACAACTCCATTTATTTTTTTTATATACCTCGTGACATCTGTCCGTTTCAAAAAGCCCCACTAGTACATTTAATGTTTATAGATATTTATAGGAGGTGATTTTCCATGTTTTGTCCTAGACCAGTTATATGTCCACCTAGATGTGTGGTGCGCGACTGTTTCATTCCTCGTGTAGTTCCTTATATCCATCCAGTTGTACATGTTAATCGTTACAATATCGTCAATGTTCCTAGACATATTTATAGACCTATCACAAGAAACGTAGTTGTTGACCCTGGATACCCTACTCATTGCTGCTAATCAACACGAATGCCCCACTTTTATCAAGTGGGGCATTTTGTGGAGTAACTAAGAAGGAAAAAATGATTTATATATTAATATGTATCGAATACGTAACACAATGCTTTTGGTGTTTGATGGAGAAGTTCTGTAAAATATGGAGGAGAAAGTAAACTTATCTCCAATAAATCCGCATGCACTTCGTCATACCCATGCGGTCATGCTGCTTGAAAGTGGAGTAGATGTCAAAACAGTTGGCGATCAAAAATAAATATGACCGCCGATGTTTATTACATGTTTCGGGGAAACAAGAGGAGGAAAATTGGGGAGATATTTAGATTAGGTGAGGAAAAGGATATATAAAACAGCCCCTTACAGTTCAAAAATGAACGGCAAGAGGCTGTATTGGGCGCTTTGTTAATAATAAATTTTGTTAAACCGCATTTGCCAGCATGATTGGAATAGAATTATTTTTGCTCCAAATGGAAGGGAAATATTTTAAAGGTACAGGGCCTTCTCCGACATATGGAGCTACTTCAATAGTGAATCCTGGTCGTTTGAATCGAATGACAAACCAATCTTTATAACCGCCGCCGCTTGGGTTTTTCTGTGGCTTTACTAATGAGTATTTCGTTTTCTTCGATAGCATCAAGGCAAGCTGATAATCCCGCTGCGCTTGTTCTGTCGATTGATGGAAATGCCAATAAATAATTTGTCCAGAAGAGTGGTAGGAAACGGTAGTTAGAAAATTATGCGCAAGTGTAAAGTCCCGCATTGCCTGCGCTTCCGGCTCACTATATGGACGCGGTCCTTTATAATTTTTGAACCACGGCTTTCCAGGATTGCAACAAATCGTGCTCCAATATGCATCATATTGTCTGTTTAAATCAACCCCGCGAATATTCGCTTTCCAAGCGGAGAAATCTTTTTTGCCGTTATTAATTTTTAAAACTAGTGCAGAATTTTTTACCGCTTTATATCCTTTTTGCACAAGTGTCACACCATCTGGATTAACCATCGGCACAAACCAAATAGATGTGTTATCCAATGTTTTTCTAATACTATAGTTATCCATTTTTTGATTGTTGCTGTAAGCAAATGAGTAAGTGTCAATCATTTCCATTACTAAATTTGTCGTAATATGTTCACGGGCATGGTGGGAAGCATTGACGAAAATTTCCCTCTTGCCATTTCCTAATTTTATGGCATAAATATTTCTTCCTTCTACTGAATGACCGATAATTTGCGTTTGGATGAGTCCCGGATAAAAAGATTGCAAACGTTGAATGTCTCTTTGCATTTGTTCGTATGTATATGTTTGATTTGGATTGACAATACCTTTGCTATCAACTTTATCGTTTACTGCATCCTTTGATAAATATGCCATTTTCCCAGCGATGATAATTTGATAGAAATTACCTACGAGTTTTTTTGCCGCAAACACTTGTCCAGGTTGGATCGTTGCAACAGCGGCGCTCGTTTTTGATGTTGACTGATAAACATCTGTTTTTTTCCCTACTTTCACTAAATACGTAAATGGCACTGAGGAAACAGGGGTAATTTTCTGTGTGATTGGTTTTATTCCTGTCTTTGGAACATATCCAGTCAACTGACCGAACTCAATCACATGCCACTGTCCATTATATTCACTTTTGCTATAGAACGTTTGGCCTTTTTTTAATAAACCGACTTCTACCAATTTTCCTGACTTATTATAGTAGACAGGGACGGAGTTCACTGCTACTTGGAACGATTTATCATTTTGCGGAAAAACAAAATGAACACTATTTTTATCTATGTATGCTTTTCTTCCAGCAACAATAATTTGATAAAAGTTATCGTTTTCACCGAGCATCGAGAATTTCACGTTTTTTTCAATTGTAGCTAATTCTTTTCTTTGTGCTCCTTGAAAATAGTAAACGGGTGCAGATTTTATTGCATACATTTGAAAATACGTTTTATTCCCTTTTTCGATAAAAAGCGAGCGGTCCAATTTTTCGACTGGCTTAACACTTTCTTTTAAAATGTAGGCCGTCTCTTCCCCGATTTGCACAGTATAATATTTTTCATCAAGCGAAGATAACACTTTTAATTGCTCACTTGCCTTTAATGTTCCAATTTTGATAAATGCACTTCCTTGTTTTTTATAAACATCTGTCTCTTTCGCCGTTTCCACGAAAGCTTCTTCCGCTTTCACCGAAACATTATGAAAAAAGATAAAAGACATGAAACAAATGAAAGCAGTCAGATAGATTTTTGCTATGTTCATATGTTTCTCCTTTCTCCCAAATATATGTAATTGATTACTTTAACGAAGTTTGCTCTCATTTCGACGCTGGACCAATCATGCTTTTCTGCAGCCGAGAAAAACGATGCTCCCCTCTTTGCTATAGGTCTTTTATCACAAAACAGGGAATTTAAAAACACAGCCTATTTCTCTAAAACAATATCACCGCCTTTTTTCCTAGGTGTTAGCAATAAAAATTTTAAACGTTATAGACTAATAGTTCAAGAAAAAAAAGGAATAGAATGAAATAAATGTACTAATTGACTTTGCTATGTTTATTTTCTATAGAATTCCTGTTGATTATTTAGAATATAGTTCTTTATTAATGGTAAATAATACTAGTATACAACAGAACGAAACAATATTTAGCAGTACCGCCTTTGTTGGATATACCATTGGCGATTTTTTCATCCGTATATTTCGTTTAGTTAATTAGTATTTAGCGGCTGGAATATTTCTATTAAAATGCGGAAGAATTTTACGTATACCACAGAAAAGAATCGAAGAGTGCGAATATGGGCCTGCCCGTTTCAAATCCCATCATCAAGATGCCGAGGAAGATTGAAATAATAAAATGGAGATGACAGCTCAACTCTCATCCCCATTTTTTATCTTTGGTGTTCTCTTATTTCAGTTTTATTGGCACAATCTTGCCGTTTTCTATGGCCGCGACGCTTTGTTTCGATTCAAATCCGCCGTCATCTCCGATTTTTGGAACCACATATACCTGTTTGTCCTTTGGAATATGTTTAAGGCCCTCTTGCATATGTTTGCGGATGGCAATAGGGTCATCCACCGTGCCTGCTGCTTTCATTGCTTCGACAAACGCATACATCGCCAAATAGTTAAAACCAGCTTCTGATCCTGGCTCTTCATTGAACTTGGCGCGGTAATTTTTCACAAACGACGGAACTCCCGGACCGTCTGATTCCACTAATGGCATGACGCCAATGGATCCTTCAAGCACATCGTAAGATCCCGTTACTTTTTTCATTTCGTCCAGCTTCGCTTGATCCATAATGATAAAGCCGCCTTTAAATCCAAGCTCCCGTGCTTGTTTCGCCACTTTTGCCGTTGGTTCCGACGGGCCGCCGATAAATAAAACATCCGGCTTTTCTTTTAACGCATTGGTGACAATCGTAAAGAAGTCCGTATCTTTGGAAAAGTCGATCGACGTTTTATAAACAACTTCTCCCCCCTGCTTTTCCCAATATGGAAGCAACGTTTCCGTCCAGTCTTTTCCGTATTGCGAAGCGGTTGGCAACGCGGCAATTTTTTTGCCGAAGCGCTTCATCGCATAATCAGTAAACGTCGCCACATAGCTGTCATAGCGCGGTGGTATTCTTACCGTCAGCGAATTCCCTGTTTGCGTAATTTTCGGCTCGCTCGTATAAGCGCCGATAATAAACTTGTCAGTTTCGTTAAATACTTGCAACGCCATGACTCCGCCGCTGTGCGGAGTAAACACGATCGGTGTGTGGTGTTCTTGGACTAGGCGTTTTGCATTCGATGCCGTTTCGTTCGGCAAATACTTATCATCAAGTGCGACGATATTTAATTTATATTTTTTTCCATTCACTTCAAATCCGCCGCTATTGTTAATTTCCTCGGCAGCCATTTTCAGCCCGCTTAACGTCCGTTTTCCGTAATAAGCGGCAGGACCGCTTAGCGGGCCGCTATATCCAATGTTAACGGTATTGGCATCTCCGCCACCGCTTGTCTCTTTGTCTCCGCTCGCTGTATCTCCTGTTGTAGAGTTGTTGCAAGCAGCCAATGCGATTATCATTACCGACATGAGGATGGCCGTGAAAAATAACTTCATTTTGTTCATCGTATCCCCCCTATTTTCTAATAGCATAAATTATTAAAAATATTCAGATTATTAATCACCTATCCATTCATCACCTCCTTTTAAGTTCCGATATATGCTTTGCGAACGTCGTCATTCGCGAATAATTGCTCGGATGTTCCTTCTACCACAATCGTTCCATTTTCAAATACATAACCTTTATGGGCAATGCTAAGCGCCGCGTGGGCGTTTTGCTCCGCCAGTAAAATCGTCGTTCCTTCTTGATTGATTCGCGCAATGATTTGAAACATTTGTTCCACGATCAGCGGTGCCAAGCCGATGGACGGTTCATCCAAAAGCAATAGCTTCGGGTGCGACATTAACGCCCTGCCGATCGCCAGCATTTGCTGCTGGCCGCCGCTTAGTGCCCCGGCTGGATCGTTCCGTTTTTCTTGTAAAATTGGAAACAGTTCATACACATGTTGCAGCGACTGCTTGATCTTTTCCTTCTCTTTTCGGTAAATGTAGGCACCCATCAATAAATTTTCATAAACTGTCATGCGCGGAAACAATTTTCTTCCTTCGGCACATTGGACGATCCCTAATTGTACGATGCGGTCCGGGGAAAGATGATCGATCCGCTCCCCTTGAAAAACAATTTCACCCTCGGAAAGTTTGTTTAATCCACTAATCGTGCGGAAAACCGTGCTCTTTCCCGCCCCGTTTGAGCCTAACAGAACAACGATTTCGCCCGGCTCGACGGTAATGTTTACATTTTTGACGGCGGTAAAGCTGCCGTACTGGACGGATACGTTCCTTAATTCAAGCAATCGCGCTCCCTCCTAAGTATGCTTTAATGACGGCTTCATTGTTTTGAATTTCCTCTGGCGTTCCTTCAGCGATTTTTTCCCCATAATTTAAAACCATAATTTTATGGGCAATTTTCATGATCATCGACATTTTATGTTCAATGAGACATACGGTAATTCCGTGGTCCACTATCTTGACAATCAATTGTTCCAACCCTTCCGTTTCATCCGGATTGACGCCTGCGGCCGGTTCGTCGAGAAGGATAATCTCTGGTTCCGTCGCAAGCGCCAGTGCAAAAGCGGCGCGTTTTTTCTGCTCTTGTGAAATATTGGCGACTATTTTATCAGCGACATCGGTTAAACCGACAAACTCCAACACTTCCATAGCTTTTTCCTTGCACTCGGCTTCTTCACTTTTTAACCGTTTTGTCCGGAAAACGGCGTCGAATAAGTTAGAAGAAGTTCTCAACCGATGGCCGACCATGACGTTATCGAATACGGTAGATTGTTCAAACAAATGGGTCGTTTGAAACGTGCGGGCAATCCCAAGCTTAGCCCGCTGATTGGCGGGGAGGCGGGTAATATCCTGCCCTTTAAAAATGATCTGACCGGATGTCGGTTTATAAAACCCGCTGATCAGATTAAAAAATGTCGTTTTTCCCGCTCCGTTCGGTCCGATAATCGCATTTACTTTCCCTTTTTCGACGGAAAAGCTCACATCATTAACAGCTACCAACCCGCCGAACCGTTTCGTCAACTTCTGGATTTCAAGCAACATGCTCATCCCTCCTTGACCTGCTTTTCGTTTCCGGAATGACGGGCAACGACAAAGTGATTGGCAGCATGCGCCGTCTGTGCTTGTCGGTTGCTGCTTTTTTCTGCTTGTCTTGCCCTCCATCGGATTACTCCTCCGACAATGCCTTGCGGATAAAAGATGACAAGAAGTGTCAACACCGGGCCAAAGATCAGCATCCGATAGTCTTGTAAAAATTGCAGCTGCTGGGATAGAAACGTAATCAACAACGTACCGACGACCGGTCCGGCCATCGTTCCGATGCCGCCGACAAGCAAATACGTAAGCAAATCAAACATCACGGAAATATAGCTGATATCCGGTCCAAGAAAGCGGATAAAGGAAGCGTACAGTGCTCCTGCCAAGGAAGTGAAAAAGACCGATAAGACGAAGGATGTTAATTTATTTTTCATCGTGGAAATGCCGATCGCTAGCGCCAGATCTTCGCTGTTGCGAATCGCAGTATACGTTCTTCCCGCCAGCGAGTAAATGATGCGGTGCATGACAAAAATGACGAGAAGCAAGAAGAACAGCACTAAATAGTATTGCGACACAGGAGCCTGGAACGAAATCGGACCGATGTTTGCCGGTACAGGAATGCCAATGAATCCGCGCACCCCTCCCGTCAAGCTGTCCCATTTATCGATGACAAGGTAAATAATATACCCGACACATAACGTATAAATGGCGAAAAAGTGTTCCTTTGTCCGCAATGCAACTAAACCGATGAGCAAGCCGAGCAAACAGGAAACAAGACAGGACAAAAGAAACGCCAGCCAAAAATGCAATCCTGCTTTGACTGTTAAAATCGCGAGCGTATAAGCGCCAATAGCAAAAAATCCCGCATGGGCAAGCGATAAATAACCCGTATAGCCGGCAAACAAGTTTAATCCGTAAACAGCGATCATCCAAATAAACGAGATCGTCATCATGTGCAAATAATAGTTGTTAGGAATCAAGAAAGGAAAGACAAGCGCAAACGAAACCGCCAATATGAGCCATTTCTTCTGTTTTAGCACCGCCGTCATCATTGTCCCTCCTTGGCAAATAGTCCAGTCGGTTTTACCGTTAAAATAATGACGAGTATGACAAAGGCGATAATGTCTTTATAATCGTTGGAAATATAAGTCGCGCCTAAACTTTCACTAAATCCTAAAATATATCCCCCGATAATCGCTCCAGGGATGCTGCCCATTCCGCCAAGAATAATAATGACAAACGCTTTTAAAATGACGAGATGGCCCATGCCCGGAAAGACAAGATTAATCGGAGACGCCAAGGAGGCGGCGAGCGCCGCGAGACTGCCGGAAATCATAAATGTCATCATCGCGACTTTGTTCGTGTTAATGCCGACTAAATTCGCCCCTTCTCGGTTTTGCGACATCGCGATAATTGAGGCGCCGATAAACGTCTTTTTTAGAAAGAAATAAAGCAAAATCATAATGACAATCGTGGAAACAATGATGAGGACTCGCTGCATTGTTAAGGTGAGACCAAGTACATTAATGACATTTCCATAAGGTGTGGACATTGTTTGGTAGTCTGCTCCCCATACAAATTGGGCGAACGCTTCCAAAAATAAGAGGATGCCGATTGCTGCGATTTTATCATGAAGGGGTGGAGCGTCACGGAGTGGATAAAAGACAAGCCGTTCCATCAGTACGCCGAGCAATCCGATCACAATCATTGAAATGATAATGGCCATCCAATACGGAAGCCCCGCCTGATTCATCATCGTTAACGTCACATAGCCGCCCATCATATAAAGCGCTCCATGGGCGAAATTCGGAATGTGCAAAATTCCGTAAACAAGCGTTAATCCTAAGGCGACCAAGCTGTAAACGCTTCCAACAGTCAGCCCATTTAACAATTGTTGGATCAATAATTCCATCCATTTCCCCCCTTGGTTTAGCTTGTTTATTGAAATTTATTTGTAATTTCACATGTTTATACATGAACTGAACCATTTTTTTATCGATGCATCACTTTCAAGGAGATTGATAGACGGAAAGAGAATGGGCGGATTCTCTTTCCTCTATTTTTCCTTCAATGATTCGCGATTTTTGATTCCGTTTAAAATCAGATCGACGTAAATGTCTGTCAGCGCTTCTTCCGATATTTCTCCATCCGGCTGAAACCAGTAATAGCTCCAGTTTGTAATGCCTAAAATGCCAAATGTAATCATGTCCGGAATCAGCGTCGGCTTAAATTCCCCACGGGCGATTCCCGCTTCGATCAACTGCTGGTAATGTTCCCGGAACTCCCGCCGCTTTGCTTTAATTTCTTGCAAATGATCTTCATGCAAATGACGCATTTCACGAAAGAAAATGCGTGCACTTTTCCGTCTTGCTTTAATATTGCGAATGAGCATATAGACGATTTCGTACAGTTTTTTCGTGCAGCTTTTCTCCGAATCTTGCAAAATGCGTTGTTGCTGCTCTAAAAGATCTTCTATATAGGAGATGCATATATCTTTTAGCAACTCTTCTTTGCTTTTGAAGTAATAATAGAATGCACCTTTTGTCACTCCTATTGCTTCGACAATTTCTTGCACCGATGTTTCTTTAAACCCTTTGCGGTCGAATAGTTCAATGCTTGTTTCAATGATTTTTTCTTTCATATTGCCGATTCCTTTCATTATTTATTCTCGTTCGATAATGGTGGCGATTCCTTGCCCGCCGCCGATGCATGCCGTTATGAGCGCGTATCTTCCGCCTGAGCGCTGCAATTCATACACGGCTTTCGTAATTAAGATCGCACCGGTTGCGCCGAGCGGATGGCCATGGGCGATCGCGCCGCCGTTTACATTCACTTTTTCCGGGTTCATGTTTAATTCGCGGTCACAGGCGATCACTTGGGCGGCAAACGCTTCATTGATTTCGATCAAATCCATATCATCTAACGTCAGCCCGACCTTTTTCAACACTTTCCTTGTCGCCGGCACCGGACCGATTCCCATAATGTTCGGATCGACCCCGGCAACCGCATAGGCGCGAACAACCGCTAATGGTGTCAACCCCAGTTCTTCCGCTTTTTCTCTTGACATGATTATTAACGCAGATGCTGCGTCATTTAATCCGGAGCTGTTTCCAGCTGTAACGGTCCCGCCTTCTAAAAACGCAGGCGGAAGCTTTGACAACACTTCGATCGTTGTATTTGGCCGCGGATGTTCATCCGTATCAAAGACGATTGGCTCTCCTTTTTTGACCGGAACGGTAATCGGAACGATTTGCTCTTTAAAACGTCCTTCCTGCATCGCCCGTGCCATTTTTTGCTGGCTTCTTAGCGCGAATTCGTCCTGTTCCTTTCTGCTGATCCCGTATTTTTTGACAAGGTTTTCCGCTGTAATTCCCATCGGCGGATCGCCGATTTCTTTAGGTGACAGCTGAGATTTTCGAAAACTTGGCGGCGTCGAGCTGTACGGTTTTTCCGGACGGTCCATTAAGTATGGGGCGCGGCTCATGCTTTCAATTCCCCCGGCGATATACACATCGCCGTCTCCTGCCCGAATCGCTTGTGCCGCCAAGTTGACCGCATTAATTCCCGAACCGCACTGTCTGTCCACAGTAAGACCTGTAATTTCAAGCGATAATCCTGTTTGCAATGCTGTAAGCCGCGCGATATTCCCGCCGCCGCTTAGCACATTGCCCATAATGACATCATCGATCATTTCCGGACCGATATTTGCCCGTCTCATCGCTTCTTTTATCACTTCCGCACCAAAAATATGCGCTGGCACGGTCGCTAATGCTCCGCCTTGTCTGGCGATTGCCGTGCGGACGGCGGAAACAATGACCGCATCTCGTTTCATGTATGTCACTCCCATTCGTTTTTATAAAAATCCCGGTAACAAAAAGGGTTTTGCTGTTACCGGGACGGATGTTGACACTAATTAATGAATAGAAAAAATGACTTCTCCCTTTACGACTTCTTTTCCGTCTTGATTGATAGCCGCCACATCAAAACGCAAATCGTGATCCTTTTTTTCTTTCAACGTCGCTTTTAACGTGACGACATCATTTAAAAACACCATAGATTTAAAGCGAACGGAATAGTCTTGCACAAATCCTTCTTCATAATAAGGGGTAAACAGTTTGGCAAGATTGCCCATCGTCCACATTCCATGGGCGATAATGCCCGGCAACCCCGCTTTTTTCGCCTCCTCGTCAATCGTATGAATCGGGTTGTAGTCGCCGGAAGCACCGGCATATTTAATGAGATCGAGGCGGGAAACAGGCGAAAGCTTCACTTCCGGCAACGACTCTCCTACTTTTAATTCACTGATTTTCGTCATATGACCATCGCCTTTCTCACTGCTTCTGTAATAATAATTGTCGATGTGGACGTGAAAATAACGTTTCCGGAAGGGTCTTCCCCGTAATTCGTGATGACTAAAAATCCAAGTTCACCCATGCTGCTTTTCTTTTCATAGTAATCTTCCACTTTTGAATAGCAATACAATTCCTCGCCAACATAAAGCGGTCTTTCATAATGAAACCGTTGCTCGCCGTGAATAAGCCCTTTGCTTGGAAGCTTCAATCCTTCAATCACGCCGTAGTCAAACACTCTTGGAAATGTCGGTGGAGCAATATTGGTTTTATATCGCGATCTTTTTCCAGTTTCCTCATCCCAGTAAATCGGATGCGGATCGCCGATCGCTTCGGCAAATTTTTTCACCGCTCCCCGCTCGACGACGTTTTTTACTTTATTGGAGCATTTTCCGATATGTTCGGCAAACATGCATCGTTTCCTCCTTATTCCGTTAACATTTTGGACCTCCGGCTACATATAGCACTTGGCCGTTAATAAAGGAAGATTTCTCATCGGCGAAGAATGCCACCGCCTGCGCGACATCTTCCGGCTTGCCGCTTCGTCCGACCGGAATGTTTGCGACGCTAGCCTGAATTAATTGTTCAAACGAAATGCCTAATCTTTCCGCCGTTGCTTTTGTCATATCCGTTTCAATAAATCCAGGAGCGACAGCGTTTGTTGTAATGCCGAATTTGCCCAATTCAATCGCCAATGTTTTTGTAAACCCTTGAATTCCAGCTTTAGCCGCTGCATAGTTCGCTTGGCCGCGATTTCCAAGGGCGGATGTCGAAGAAATGTTAATAATGCGTCCGTACCGTTTTTCAACCATATACTTTTGAACGGCGCGCGCGCAATAAAACGCTCCTTTTAAATGGACATCCATCACTGTTTCCCAGTCATCGTCCGTCATTTTAAACAACAAGTTATCGCGAATGACTCCGGCATTATTAACGAGAATATCAATCGATCCAAATTGGTCAACGATTTCTTTTACCGTCGCCTCGACTTGTTCGCGATCGGTGACGCTTGCGACTTTTGCATATACTTCATAGCCTTTTTCGCGCAATTCGCTTGCAGTGGCCTGCAATGCTTCTTCATTTAAGTCAATGAACGCCACTTTCGCTCCTTCTTCGGCAAAACGCGTAACGATCGCCTTGCCAATTCCGCGGCTTCCTCCTGTAACGAATGCGACTCTTCCTGTAAATCTTTGACTCATGCTTACTTCCCCCTTTTATTCGATAACTCTTTCAACTTTTATAGAAATTGCCCCAATTTGACATGCCCTTTAAGCAGGTTTCTGGCAATAATCATGCGCTGAATTTCATCGGTGCCATCATAAATGCGCCAAAGTCTAGCCTCGCGGTACCAGAGCTCGATCGGCATTTCTTTCGTATAGCCCATGCCGCCGTGAATTTGCAGGACGCGGTCGACGACGCGGTTGCCCATGTTGGCGCCAAACAATTTGGCCATCGATGCTAAATGGCGGTTGTCTTCGCCTTGGTCGAGCGTAAACGCTGCGTTTAGCACAAGCCATTTCGCCGCTTCAATTTCGACGGCCGAATCGGCGATCATCCATTGAATCGCTTGTCTTTCCGCGATCGGCTTGCCAAACGTCACACGCTCTTTCGCGTAGTCAATCGCCATTTGCAATAGCCGTTCCGCTGCTCCAATCGCTCTCGCACCGACAATCCAGCGGGCGTATCCGATCCACTCCAGCCCGAGTTTATAGCCGTCATGCAGTTCCCCTAAAATGTTTTCTTCCGGCACGCGCACATTTTCAAAAATTAAACTGGCTGGTGTCGATGGTCCCATCGTATGTATTGGTTCAGAGCGCCAGCCCATTTCGCGGTCAACGATAAAGCAAGTAACTCCTTCCCGTCCGTTCGTTGCTCGATGGCGTTCTTTGTCGGTAATGGCGATCACCATCACAAAATCCGCTTCGTTCCCGCCGGTGATAAATATTTTTTCTCCGTTTAGCACCCATTCATTTCCGTCTTTTACCGCCGTCATTTTAATGTTTCTTGTATCCGACCCCGCACCCGGTTCCGTCATGGCAAAGCATGATTTTTTCTCGCCATTAATGGTTGGAATTAAATATTTTTTCTTTTGTTCTTCATTGGCATAATAGAGGATATTATCCGCTGACCCCCCGAATCGGAATGGAACGAACGTTTTCGACACTTCCATCGTCACAATCGCCTGCATCACATGCCCAAGATTGGCGCCTCCGTATTCCTCTGGTGTATTGATCCCCCAAAAACCCGCTTCTTTTGCTTTTAACTGCAATTCTTTCAATTTCTCCTCAGAAAGCCCCGGCTTTCCTTCCCGTTCGTTTCGCAACACTTCATTTTCTAACGGCATTAATTCTTTTTCGACAAATTTGCGAATGGCCTTTTGCACCATCCGTTGTTCATCACTAAGGCGCAAATGCATCTTGTCCCCTCCATTTTTATCTGAATTTCCATATTCATGCATATACGTATTGCCGGAAATTATACCAACCAGTTGGTATGTTAATGTTATTATATTCCAAAATTTTAAAAAATACAATATATTTTGTATTTAAAAAATATTTCTCACCAAGAAGGTGATAAAATAAGCAGATGCAGTTGAACCAATGTTCAACGAGCATCCGCGATATATTGCTGCACTTTGGCAACTGTCTCTCCGATTCCTGCATGAATAACAATGTCAAATAAATAATCCATTCTCGTCGGTGTTTTGTTAATGATAACTTTATGAGCACGAGGGGATTCTGTGGATACATAAAACGGGATTTGGTTGACAGGTGTTACTTCAAGGCTTGTTCCCATCGCAATCAACAAATCACTATCATATGCAGCTTCGAGCGCCTCTTCGAACCGATGAACCATTCCTCCAAACAAAACAACATCCGGTTTTAAAATTTCATTGCATGTTTCCTGCTCACACCGCGGTACATCATGGCTATTGACGAACGCTAAATCATACTTTGTTTGGCATTTCGGGCATGTTGCTGTTTGCAGCGTGCCGTGTAATTCAATGACGCGCGAACTGCCTGCTTTTTTGTGCAGTCCGTCAATATTTTGCGTCAAAATCGTCACCTTTTTCCCCATGTCTTCTAATTGTTTCAAAAAGAGATGGCCTTGATTTGGCGCAAAATTTCCCATTAACTTTAATGAAAAAATGCGTTTAAATTTATGCCAGAAATCGACAGGATGTGTTTCAAAATAATATTCAGAAATATAATGCTCGACGTTTCCCTCTTGAGCATAAATACCGTTTTCGCTTCGAAAATCTGGAATTCCCGATTCGGTGCTCATTCCCGCTCCGGTTAAAACAGTAATCTTGTCAGCACTATTGATCATTTGTGCGAACTCTTTGATAGCGTCCATGATCTCTCTCCTTTCCTGAGTCAAACTCTCCCACCACCATTTTATTTAGAGATGGGAGTTTCTTACCATCTCCATCGAAGAAGATTCTGCATAGAAAAGGCTGCCGCCTTCTACTTGATGCTGCATCGGAAGTCTTCTAAACATATTTTCGTTTTTATGAATCAAAAATTCCCGATTCATTTCCTGTCCCCTTCGTTTAGAGGTTAAACACAATACCTCACAATAAGTATTGTACTCCCGATTTTTCTTTCCACAAGCAATATACTATTTTCTTCTGTCGACGCCTTCAATAAAAAAGCCCCCAAAAAGCGGGGACTTTTCCGAGTTCATTTTACGCTTTTTTTCATGAAAGCAATAATAGAAACGATAAGAGAAATAATAGAGTCATGAAAAAAGCGAAAAATCTAATAAATCTCATTGGATAAATCGTCCTAAAAAATAGGCATTATTCGCAATTTATCAACTTTTTTACTTTATCATATTATCACTTTACCAAATTAAAATAATAGTATATGATGAATAAGTAAACAAAATTAGAATGAATCATAGATTCACATCAGACGTTGCATATAAGGGGGATTATACGATGTCAACAAAAAAATGGGGACTATGGATTTTAACCGCCTTTGTCGTCGGAAATATGATTGGCGGTGGCATATTTATGATTCCGGCAAGCCTAGCGCAAGCCGCAAGTCCGATGGGATCCGCTCTTGCTTGGATGGCAACCGGATTGGGAGTTTTAACGATTGCACTCGTGTTCGGCAGTTTAGTGACAAGAAAGCCAGAACTGAAAGCAGGGCCACAAAGCTACGCGCAAGCAATGTTTTCCTCTCCGAAAGCGGGAACGGTAGCAGGCTACAGCATGGCGTGGGGATATTGGGCCGCGAACTGGGCGGCAACCGCGTCTGTCATTATTTCGTTTGCCGGCTATTTAAGCACGTTTTTCCCGATTATGCAAAGCAAACACGTCTTACTCACGATCGGAACGTTTCAATTAGAGACAGGAAAAGCGCTCACTTTTGCGGTTTGCACGATCGTGTTATGGGGAATTCAATGGATTCTTGCCCGCGATTTTCAACGCGCAGGAAGCATTAACATTTTGACGACGGGAGCAAAAGTCATCGGATTTCTTCTTTATATTATCGCCACCGTTTGGGTGTTTAACGCCGCTAATTTAGGTGGCGGGTTTGCATTCACTAATGAAAAAGGGCAAGCGGTGTCCGTTCCAGGCCAAATAAACGGAGCGGCGATTACGATGCTATGGGCATTTATCGGCATCGAATCGGCCGTTATGCTTTCCAACCGCGCGAAATCGCAAAAAGATGTGAAAAAAGCGACATTGCTTGGATTACTTATTTCTGTGCTTATTTATATGGGAATCACATTGTTAACGATGGGGGCTCTTTCACAAGAACAGCTCCAGCAATCGCAAAAACCGCTCGTAGATGCGCTATATGCTGTCATCGGCAGCAATGGCGCCTACATCATGGCAATTTTGGCGCTCATTTCGTTGTTCGGCTCAACAATCGGCTGGATTGTCGTCAGTTCAGAAGTGCCTTATCAAGCGGCAAAAGAAGGATTGTTCCCTACTTTCTTTGCGAAAACGAACCGAAACGGCAGCCCTGTTCGTTCTTTGTTCATTACGAATTTCATGACGCAAATTTTTCTATTCTCGACTGTATCGGGAACGGTGAACGAAGCGTACAATTTCGCCATTGTCGTCGCGACGCTCGCCTATTTAGTTCCGTATCTCGTTTCCACTTTATATCAGCTGAAATTAATTATAACGGGAGAAACATATGAAAACGCGAAGCGCATTCGCATCCGGGACGGCGTCATTACAACAGCAGCGCTAGTGTACTCGATTTGGGTCATTAAAACCGGAACGGCTGACTGGTACACGTTTTTCTTAGGAATCGGCTTATTTGTCGCCGGGTTAGTATTATATCCGTTCATCATGAAACCAAAATCGCTCGATCACAAGCCGGCGGAATTAAAAGGAGCGTAAAGGGACCAACGAAAATCGCTGGTCCTTTTCGCTTCTATTTTCTTTCCACCTGCACTTATCGTTGGATTATCCTTACTTTTCCGCTTCTTCAATATAATTCTAAAGAATCGGCTATACAAATTTCTCGAACAATAACGTTACTTTCTCCCAAACAAATTGTATTCGTTTCTTCTCTCCCTTTATTGTTGCTGAAGCGTTTCGATGATGTTCGGAATTTCCTTCAGCTCCTTTATCACAAAATCTGCATTGGCTGGTAAGAAAATGCTTCTCTCATCTTGCAAAAAGGTAAACTTTACCATAGTTCAAGCACAATTCCCTTTATTTTTTATTGGTCAATATTACTATTCCTAGCCAATCCGTAAATGGTTAAGGAAATAAAAAATACAAATAAGACTGTAAAAGTAATGCTATAATTTTCGCTGTATTTGTCAGAAGCAAACATCCCCATCGCAATCGCATTGATAAATAGGTTTAATATTACCAATGGGTGAATTTTTGTTTTATCCATCGTCTCCGACCTCCAGCGCTATTATCTCACCATACTTCAGCGGCGTTCCGATGACACCGATTGTTAACGGTCGCCCTTCGTACTGCTCAAATTGTATAAAAGCTGTGCCGCAAGAAGAAAGCAGCCAGATTGGACACAGCATGACTGTAAAACAAAAAAGGCGAATGTACTTCATCATTTGCATGTATCCCTTCTGTTAAAACATTTCGTAGTTCCCCCATATAATCCTTCTATTTTTCTCAAAATTTAGATAGACATTGCTAAAAAAGAGCCCGAAACAAGCGCAACGTGCTCACTTTAATACGACATGCTTCCCGCGACAATCAAGCCGACAATAATGGAAATGGCAAATAAACTGAAGCCGACCGCGAGATTGCCTTCCTCGACTTTTTTTGCTAAGTTGGTCTTTGGCGTGAAAATGTACTCAAGCGCAAAATACACGAGTATTTGCGTGATAATCCCGATCACGCCCCACACAATGGCATCAAGCAAACTGACGCTGTTGCTCCAGGCGGCGTAAATGACAATCGCCAATCCTAGCGCTTTTCCCCATAATTTCAGCGCTACCGCCATATTGCCTTGGCGAATGAGTTCCCTCTCGGAAAATTTCGTCGTTAAGCTGAATAGGCCGATCCCAACTCCCATCAGCACAAGTCCTAAAACGGTATAAATCAGAAAATTCACCACATACGTCATTTTCTTCATCCTTTCATCATGACAGGTAAATAATAGGACAAGTTGTTTGTAATCATTCCTCCCGCACGCAGACCGATTCCAACCGCTTTTCCGTTTATTAAAAAACATGTGTGCAATAGTTTCACCGTTTCATATCCGTTCACGGTTTTGACAACGGTTTCGGGCAATGGAACATATTGCTGATAAACTGGTGTTTCGTCCTTATATGTTTGCTGGCTGTCGACAGCGACTGGTTCACCGTTTCCGTTTTTGATGACTACCGTGTCTCCTTCGCGCCCGAACGCAGGTTTTTGCACATACATCATTTGCTGGTTAAGAAAATATTCTTCGTCCAAATATGTAGGAAGAAAATGTTCGTAGATCCATTGGCGCTCCTCTTCCGTGAAAAACGGATTCCCTTCCTCATAAAGTCCCCATATGAGCGCCTGCACCGCTTTCGACTGAAGCAAAAACGCCGACGGCGGATTGATGAGGGCAACTTCCCGCTCCTTCCACAGTTCCAGCAGCTGTACTCCTACTTTCGTTCCATCCTCTGAGCGGTCTTCGACTAAATGCTCAAGCGGATATGTTTGACGATATAGCACATCGATCCGTCTTCCTTCCCCATCATACAATCCGCGCCGCAGCACACCGCCGCCACTTAGTGGAACATCCTCGGCAACAACGTGGAGCTCATGAAGCGGCACATAGGCAGCCTCCATTCCGCTTATTCGCTGCAAATACCGAACCGTCTCACGGTCTTCCATATGATCTTCATGGGAAGTAAACACAACATATGGCTCTCCATCGCAATGCAATAAACGGTATGACTGCCAAACAGCATGCCGGACCGCTTTGGTTACGTTTTTTGCCGCTCCTTCATTCGGTGAAGCCATGCGAAAGAAGGAAGCCACCTGCTCATTAATATCAAACGTTTCACGAATAAATGTCGGTGTATCCGTGTTCAATTCGATCAACTTAAACGTTCCGTCGACATATACGAGATCGGCACGTGCGATCACCGTTTCCGCCGGAAGTGTGGAAGCGCGCAAAAACGGAAGCGTATCTGGATGAAACCCTAACAGCCGTAGAGTTTCAACAGGCAATTGGCGCAACAGTTTGGCCGTTTTTCGATACAAATGGCCGATGCGGTCCGTTGTCGTTCGTATTTGCTCGACTTCCCGAGCCGTTAACGTATAGTAATCGAACAAAGCATATTCCGCACCGTATAAGTCAGCCCAAAAATTGGGGATTGCCCCGTAAAATTGGGCGCGGCGCTGGCGGTGTTCTTCAATCGAATACATTGTTACCCTCCAAAAAAGCTGCCTTTTGTCCCTGAACCGATTCCGGATTTCGCCCTTGCCTTAAATTCCGCGCTCTGTTGATAACTTTTATATGCCGCAGAACGTTGTAACTTGCGCTTCGACGGATAATAATGGCCTCTATAGTAATAATGGCGGTAATGAGAGCTGTCATCATCGTCACAAACATACGTCCCCGTTGATGCATCCCACTCCCAATCATCGCAATCCTGATCATTAGGTTTCGGCGGCAAGCTTTCATCTCTGCAGGCAGTAAGTGAAGCGGCCATCATTGTCGTCAGCACGCCAACCATCATTTTTTTCGTCTTATTCATCGGTTAGTCTCTCCTTCTTCCATAACAAATCCTGTTGCAGTGACATAAAGAACATACACTTTACGGTCCTCGTCGATTTCCGCGCTGTCACGAAGCCATTCTTTCCCTTGAAAATACGTAAACGAATTGCCGATGTACGCCATCACATCAAGATGGGAAGGAAGCTCCAGCGTTGCAATCACGGGATGCCCATTCTCCGAATCGAGTTCGCGAACTTCCAGCAGTAAATCGTTGCTGTCGACTTCCGCTTCTTTCGGTCCCCGCTCATACTCCTCGACGTAAATGACAAACGTATCGTGTTCGAGCGCGGAAGAAACTTGCCGATACGTCACTCCATCTTTAACAAAGAACTCGCATTCGCGCCAGGCAATGATTTGCGGCAAATCTATCGATTCATAAAAATAAAGCAAGCGGTAGTTTTCCTCGCCAAGCCAGAGACGATACTCTAATCGATTCACCATATTCCCTGCCTTTCCAGATCTGATGCAACTACTAGTACGGATATCACGGAAATTTGGTTTCATTCTTCAATGAACGGTGTTTTTTCAATAATAAAAAAATCTTTCTTAACGTCAAGAAGAGATAAAAAAGTTTTATTGAATAAATTCGCTTTTATCTCTTACCTTTCCTTCTCGTTCAATCGAGAACACATCTTGCATCATTAATAGGCGATGCTGCCGGATAAGCAGCAAAAGCGTCACACTGTATACAATGCTGAGAGCAAATGGAACGAGATGAAAAGATAGTTCCATAAAGATGATGCCGAAAAAAGACGCAACGAATACGGCGGCAATCGTTTGGAACAAATATACTTTACTATCATATATCCAAACATAAGGCAGAAAATGAGCTCCCGTAAGCACACCAATCGCAAAAGGAATCCAATCAGGCTGGTGGAGGACAATCATGATGACAAGGGGCGCAAAAAAGAGTTGAACTCCTCCGACAAGTCCCGCCACAGTCAACAGAGGATTATGCGCAGAGAGAAAGTTCACGCGCAATAATTTGGAAATAAGGATAGCCAAAGGCATGATCGCCCCTATCCCAAACACATACATCCATACCAATGTTTGTTGTGTTACAAAGAAACTACTAATTCCTACGAATAACCAAAACAACATACCAGCTAAAAATACTGGATATCCAAAGCCGGTTTCCATAGATAAATCCTTTTTGAGTTCATAAAGGTTCATTTCATAACTTGATTTTTTCATGCTATCCTCCAATAAGTTTACATAATAATATTATTGAATACAACAACATCACTCGAGTAATAGACAAAATATTCAATCAAAAAAATCTAAAAAAATCTTATTCCAAAGTTGATCTTTTAGGTTGTAAACAAATCCAAAAATAACGTTAGATTACAGCATTTTTTATAGACCACTACCTTCATAGCATTTTCTCAACGAAAATCTATTCTTTTTCTTTTAAACAACTGCTTCGTATATCTTTGCATTTTTATTATTTCATTGAACGTGTTGCAAAACGCATAATGGATGCATACTCATTCTAGTTGATCATCCGAAATAATGTGCAAACGTTCGGAAATAATCTGCAAAACCTGGAATAATTCGCAAAGATTTTGCACATTATTTCCGAATTCGTTCGAAATAATTTGAAAAAGGATTCTGAAATAATGTGCTAATTTACAATAAAACCCACAATCTTACTTTGAGTACATGTATTCAAAGTGCTCTATTTTTTAGGGGTAGTACCATCGTAGCTGACGCTACCTGCAAAGTAAATGTTGAAAATTGTTAATAACAGATCATTAATTTCGAATAGAGTTCCGACACCTGCCGTTTGCGTTGATATCAAACCTATCGTTCATTTTGAGTAGCGTTTGCCAACTACTTACAGAACCATATTTTTGTTCCTTAATTTGGAACATCG
This sequence comes from Parageobacillus sp. G301, assembly GCF_030268025.1. Classification (NCBI taxonomy): domain Bacteria; kingdom Bacillati; phylum Bacillota; class Bacilli; order Caryophanales; family Anoxybacillaceae; genus Parageobacillus; species Parageobacillus sp. G301. The sequence goes on along the minus strand of NZ_BSDB01000001.1, from coordinate 333,113 downwards.
AACATATGATCCCAATATAGCCGAGCTCATAATATTTTCCGCCCATCTAATTACAAAGGTTGAATTATAGTAAAGACTTGAATATACTTCAGTGTATTTTTTAGACCCTACCAATGTGATTTCATGGTTTACCAAACTCCCGTAATTGAATTACAAGAGTAGAGCCCCAGAAATGCCATGTATAGTCGCCATTAACAATAGCCACTCATCACTACCATTATAATTTGAACAAGCCCTCCGCCCATAAAATAAACCATTTTAATCGGAAATTTCATGAATTATTTTGACTTAATATCTTCAAAATATAGTTTGATCACGATAATAAAAGGAGGAATTCAAATATGAACAGGAAATTTATAGGAGTAATGTCCCTCTTTTTGATAATATTATTCGGAATGTATGGTGTCGGGACTAAAATTGTCGCCAAATCAAAAATTTATGAAACAGAGTCAACAACTACATTAGTGGTTAATAAAAATGATTTAGAGGACCTTTCAATTTACTTCTTAACGCCTTATATAACCAAAGCAGTACAGGATTATTATGGAAAACCATCTGGAATTCAGTGGTGGAAGCCTAAAATATTAGAGATTAAAAATTTAGAACCCGGGAGTCGTTATAAATTCTTACTCAAAATTCGTGTAGAAACATTTAAAGGGGCTCACAACCCTCCTTACGGAATTGATATAATAACACTTGAAATCGATTTTGACAAAATTCGTATTATTGATTACAAGCACATCGAAGAGAAGATAAAAAAACAAACATAGGGTATTACCTCTTTTATTTTTCCTAAATAATGGACTCACTAATCAGCGAGGAACAGCTGAGCTTATACAGCTACTTTCTCCTGCCCGAGTTCGACAGTGACTAGGCAAATAAATCGCCTCTCAGTCCTTGATGCAGAAGGGCTGAGAGGCGATTAGGTATACTTGTGGCGTGTATCTAGGAGCGAGGATGAATGTCTAGGATCTTCGGGGGAGGCTCTAGTCCTAGAGTCGCAAAGGTTTGCCCTTATTTGGCGGTCAGTTCTGTCCGCTGATAAAGGTCCCCGTATTTCGAAGAAAAATGTCCGAGTGTGAGACGCTAGCATTCCTCTCTTACTTTCGGCCACGATTCGTTGGTCCGAATCTTTACGATGCGAACCAGCAAGAGAACCAGCTAACTGAGCAGCACATGCACACGAATGCGGTCTTCCAAGCGATGATACATGGGTCGCAATTCCAATGTCGATTTCAGTGTACGAAAAGCCAGCTCGATATCCACCAGCTGCTTATATCCCAGCGCGACATCCTCGGCAGACAGTGTGTCATCGGACGTGCGGATAAGATATTTGCCATCATACTTTTCGGCTAAACGTGTGCCTATGGAATTCAGGGTTTTTTCCTAGGTTGACAACCCCAAAGTCCTTGATATAACGGGATTTCTGGACTTTTTATTTGCCTAAAATGGCCCTCAAACTGTCGAACTCGGGTCCTGGTTAGTCTAGTAAAAGCAGTTTCAAATTCATATCTCCGAGCAAACAAGAAAAAAGCAGGATGTTACCCTGCTTACTAATCCAATTCCTTGTTTCAGGAGATTTTATTTCATTGAAATGTTGAGAGCTCTGATCATTATTCGTAAATATTAATAAGTTACAGTGTAGCTAACAGTTTTTATACCGAATAGATTGGCTTGATTTATATCACTTGAAGTATAACCGAAATAAATATCAAACCATTGTCGAGTTAAACCTCGGGAGCAAAATACATCCCCCATATCCTCAACTGTAAAATATTGCATAGAAGTTCCAGACGGAGTTTTTAAAACTGTGGAAGTTTTAATAACTGCTCCGAAAGGAAAAATTGTTCCTGAACTCGGACTACCGCAAGTTTTAGGATGTACTGCAGCAGTTTTATATTTTTGAGGGGTTGTACCATAATAAGTTAACGAACCTGCTGGTGCAGTATACGCTGTTACATCTTGATTTAAATAAGTGTAGGAGGCTGCACTAGCATAATCAATAAAAAGTGAAGTCAATAGGATCGCTGAAAAAAGACTCGTAACAATCTTAGTTTTAAGCTTTTTAAACATGTTAAACACACCTTTCACAAGAAAATTTGTTAATTAATCATTATTTTATCAGTAAATACTAAGATGTTATCTTGGTAACGAATTTTCCAGTCCTAGCATTGAAGATAATCTTTATAAACCTACCCTTTTTATCCCTACCAACCACTTCAACAGTCGGGTCACTGTTTAACTTTCGCAAAACAAAATGATATCCTTCGGCCCAACCTTTTCCTGGTAATAGGTTATATTCCTTTTTTGCTTTATCAACAATTTTATCGCTATCAAAATGAATCTTGTTTAAATCTACTATATTTTCATTGTTTACAGGTTCAGTCAATGCTAATTTTTCTACTACTTTTTGATTATGAATTGTATATAACATTTGATCATCTGTACCTGGTTTAGCTAGAATTACATTCCAATATCTTCTTTTCCCGTGTTCCCCTTTACTTTTACTTTCTTTTTCCTTATCGTCAACACTTAATACATAATAGATTTCTGCATCTTTACTCCACTCCTCTCTAGCTTTTTCCTTTGCAAACTTACAGGCTTCTAAAAGTGAAAATTCTTTTGAAGAGGCAGAACTGTTGGAATGGTAAGTAAACACAATTGCTAGAATAAATATTGTGAGAACACAATAAATAAGTTTCTTCATCAATTACCTCCTTTTATATATTAAGGTTTTTATAAACATAAATTCCATTAATATGGTAAAACTCCTTTGTAGAAAAACTACTTTTATTGTCGAAACTTGATAAGAATATAATGAAGTGAGTTGTAAAATCACCATTTAATTACATATGCTTTGCGGATGGTGTCAGCTACGCTGGTACTACCCCTTTTTAGAATAAAGTTCCCCATATAATTTTTGAATTTGCTTTTTCAATAATAAATTTTCCTCTTCTAAAACCTTGACCCGTCCTTTTAAGTTTTTTATCAATACCTCTTCGGACTTTAAACTTTTTTGTTTTTGAAGCTTTAAGGCACCATTTAAACTTTTTTGTTGTTGTCCCCGAATTGATTCAATTCTTTTTCTAATTTCAGGCTCTTTATAAAACCATGATTTTGACACACCAGCTTCCTTAGAAACAGTATTAAAGTTGATTGTTTTTCCCTCTAAAGTCATTCTTGATAGAACTTTCTCTGCGTTATCTCTTGTTTTTAAGGCTTTTTCTCTTGATAAACGAACAATTTCACCTGTATTGCGCTTTGGACTACGTGAACCGAACAAGAGGGATCGGATTATTGATTGGTGAACCAGGGTCCGGCAAGACATTCGCCCTTCGGGCGTTTAAGGAATCCCTGAATCCGTCACTGTATCACGTCGTTTATTTTCCATTGTCAACGGGAAGCGTGATGGACTTTTATCGCGGCCTTGCCTTCGGGCTCGGGGAAGAGCCGAAGTACCGTAAGGTCGACTTGTTTTATCAAATCCAACAAGGGATCGAGCGCTTGTATCATGAACAACGGGTAACGTCAGTGTTCATCCTCGATGAAATGCATTTAGCGAAGGATGCCTTTCTGCAGGATATCGCGATCCTGTTCAACTTTCACATGGACTCAACGAATCCGTTTGTCTTGATTTTGGCGGGGCTGCCCCATTTACAGGCAAAACTACGGTTGAATCAACACCGTCCGCTTCACCAACGAATCATCATGCGATACCAGATGGGGCCCCTTGATAAGGAAGAAGTGGTGGGATATATCGAACACCGCCTGAAACAGGCGGGGGCGAAACACCCGATTTTTACCCCAGCTGCCTTAGAAGCGATCGCCCTGCAGTCGCAGAGGTGGTTGCGGATCATCAACAACCTTGCCACCACTTGCCTGTTATACGGCGCTCAATTAAAAAAACATATGATTGACGAAGACATTGTGCGTATGGAAGCCGAAGAAATGGGGTACTGACACAACAGGGGCTGATCGGCCCCTGTTATGTTTCATCCCGATCCATCCTCATTCTAGTTGATCATCCGAAATAATGTGCAAACGTTCGGAAATAATCTGCAAAACCTGGAATAATTCGCAAAGATTTTGCACATTATTTCCGAATAAGTTCGAAATAATTTGAAAAAGGGATTCTGAAATAATGTGCTAATTTACATTAATGGGGTAAGAAAACGCCAAAGGACATGGCAATCCTCGAATAAGGATTTAAAGATGTCATGGTCGTACTGGACTATCCTAATCGTTATCGGTACACCTACCACACCTACGCACAACCAACTTTATTAAAATTTCGGCAACGCCTCCACTGCATCCGCCAAATCACTATAGCTGTCTTTTAAGTATCGAGACGTCGTGGCAATATTGCTATGACCAGCGAGCCGCCGCACTTTCTCGATATCGTTGTTCGTCGCCTTTAACATCCACTTACAAAACGTATGCCGGAACATATGAGGGGTTAGCTTTTTGTTCGGTAGGCTGTAGTTTTCAATCATTCGCTGAATACCTCGCACCGAAAACTTCGGCGAGCGCTGGCTGTAAAAGACATAGGGAGACGCCGCCACATGAGGTTTCTTTTTCGCCATTTCCGCGCGAAACTTCAGCCAATCCTCTAATTCCGCCAACAAGATATTCGAAATCGGCACGGTCCGGACCTTCATCCCTTTTCCCACAATTCGAATTCGTTTCATCTCTAAATCTAAGTCCGTTAATTTTAAATTGGATAACTCTTCCACTCGCAATCCCGCATAGGTAAGCAAATACACCACCGCACGGTCCCGGCGATATTTCTCCTCGGGATCGACTCCTCGGCTTTGAACTGGTTTTTTCCGCATCCGATGCAATAAGTCCTCAAACTCTTCTTCCGTCAGCCACATAATTTTTTCATTATCTTCATCGGCTGATTTTAAATCCTGGATGTCTTTCATTGGGTTCTGTTCGAGCTTGTGATGTTCGACTGCCCACGCATAAAAGCTTCGCAGTGAATTAAGCCGGCGATTGATCGTGGATATGGCCAATGGTTTTCCTTCGGTTGGGTTCAACATTTGCTGGATCCATTTGCGGATGTCTGCCGATGTGACGTAATCGTTCGGACGAATATGTAAATCGTTGAAAAAGATATTCAAGTCATTCGTATAGGAGATGATTGTGTTTGGAGAAGCTCCCTTTTCTTGAAGGTAAGTGACATACTCGTTGAGCATCTTTTTCACCCTTTCACTTATACGACGAGTTTAAAAGGATTCGAAAAGAGAATAATCGGTTTAAAAAACAACATTATATGACGAGTATATCATAAAAAAGAATAGATTGTTAGACACATAATTCATATTATATGTCTAGTAAAAAATTAATAGGTTGCATTAGTGATTGTCCCATCAAACGAATTTTTTTCATAAAATTTCACTCTACTTTATCCTTTTTGTCTGATCTCGATAGAGCCAGCAGACTTTTTGAATAAATCCGTATCAGCTCGCAAATTTAGAAAAGCGTTAATTCTATTTCACCATCCTAACAAAAAACTTGTTCCAGGCCGTCTATAACCGTCCTTATATTGTCAAATAACACATTCTTCAGAATCCCTCAAAGTACTTGAAACTTTGAATCTTTTAAGATATGGTTTAAAGGGATCTAACTTGCTTTTTCTTGGTTTTCTCTTGGATTTGGAAGGGAGATTGGGGAGTGAATATATTTTCGAACGGTTTTCCGATCGATCCCCAACTCCTTTGCAATATTTATGTGTTATTTCAGCAAAAATCTGTATCCGAGTTCGGTAAAGCATGAAACTAAGGAATCTGGAAAGTCATTAAATCGTCAGACAAAATTTATGGGAGATCTTTCCTCGCTAGCGAGAGACAAGATCTCCCTTCCAATAATCTCAATATATAGGGATCACATAGATGCTTGTTTATGTTCACACCCCAACATTTAATATAGAGCCTAATTATATATCTGGTCAGGATAAACACCTACTATTTTTATTGGATACATGATTTCTAATAGAAGCTTCAATAATGATTTTTATCATTTGCTCGTATGAAATACCCTTAAAATAGCATGCTTTCGGATAACAACTATGTTGATTTAAGCCAGGTAAAGTATTAATTTCTAGAAGATACGGTGTACCGTTGTTATTAACTATAAAGTCAATTCTCCCATAATCCCTTATTCCCAGTCTTTGAAATAATTCTAAAGATATTTTTTTCACTTTTTCTTGAGTTTTTAATGGTAATGTTGTTTGACGGTAAGATGTATATCCAGGTGTAAATTTTGCATAGTAATCAAAAATAGTACTCTCATTAACAATATCCACAATCGGCAAAATTTCATCATCTAATAAACCAACTGTTATTTCTTGTCCCTTTATAAATTCTTCTACTAAAATCGTGTCTTCAAATTGTTTTACTTTTGTAACAGCATCTTTAAATTGCTTTTCATTTTCAACAAGATGAACTCCCTCCAGAAATATTCCTTTAGTGATAGAAAGAGGCGGTGCTTGGATTCGAACCAAGGATCAAGGTTTTGCAGACCTTTGCCTTTCCTCTTGGCTACACCGCCATTTTTACCAATTATTTGGTCCTTCAAACAAAATATACCATATAAGAATATTTTTGAAAACTATTTTTTATGATTTAGAAAATTTTTATGATTTAGAAAAAATGGCAATGAGTTAGCTAGATTAAAGCTCCTCACAATATCTCCTTCTTCAGCTTACAGACCGAACAGTTGGTAGAAAAAGTGCGGTCAAGTGATTTCCTTGACGGCATCTTTTTCATCAACTATTATCTATCATAAATGCCCCTTGAAAAGCTAACCTTTGTATCACGCTACACATTCCAAGCGTCGAAGCACCTCTTCCGATCGTTGATCTATGTATTCCATAAACCGGAAATAGATCGGTCAATATCCATTTGGTCTTGGTGAAACACATTGGCAATGCCCTTCGAATGGCTTTGTGATACGGATCCCACATGTCTACCACAACGTTTTTAACTTGATTGGGATTAATAACTTTTAATGAAAAGAGTTCTAATGTTGAATCAAAATCACGATGCTGATGCATCTCCAAGATAGATCCTAATCTTGATTAACAACTTAAAATTTTGATAATTCTATCAAAACAGAAAATACTTAAAAACCTCCTATTCCTATTAATGCTTGTTCAATAACTAACATTATTGCCAGGAATTCAAATTGTTTGTCTTTTTTTCTGTGAAAATAACGAATTCATGGACGGTTATTTTCATGCTTGGGCGGGGAGTAAAATATACTTGTTTTTTTGTGTTAAATCACAAAAAGTGATGATGAATCTTTAAAATATGGCAATTATTATGATATGTTAATTAAAGATATTTTTGTATTTATTTGGGGGTAATGGAAAATGAAAAAGATGTCAAGTCAGTATTTATACACCTTTTTATTAGTAACTATTATTTTGTTATGGAGTTATGGATGGGTTCTAACGAAGATTGGATTAAGTTACATGGGACCCTTTACATTTGCGGCTTTACGCTTTTTACTTGCTTCATTTGCGATGATATTAGTTTTATTTTTTTTAAAGCCCACTAGACCAAAAGGTACAGAATGGATTATCCTTTTTATAGTGGGTTTGTTACAAACAACCGCCATGTTTTTATTAATCAATTACGGAATGATGTTTGTAAATGTGAGCAAATCTTCAATACTGATTTACTCGATGCCTATATGGAGTGGAATCCTCGGATATATCTTTCTTCATGAATCATTAAACTATTACAAGGTAATTAGTCTTGTCCTGGGTATTTCTGGTTTAATATCCATTATTGGGTTTGAATTTTTTACTATTCAAAACAAAAGTGTCATTTTCGGTGAATGTTTACTTTTACTAGCTGCTATTTCTTGGGCTGGGGCAAATGTAATTGTTAAAAAATATTTTAGCAATCATAATAAAATTATAGTATCAACCTGGCAAATGATTTTCGGAACCATTGGAGTAGTAGTTGCCGCCATTCTTATGGAGTGGGGTCAACCTATACAGTTTACACCTATAAGTATTTTTATTCTGATATACACAGGAGTTATTGCATCCTCATTCTGCTTTACATGTTGGTATGTGGTGTTAACAAAGCTTGATACTACAGTAGCTTCTATTTCCCTATTATTTGTTCCTCTTGTGGCTATTTTTCTAGACTGGTTGTTACTCGGAGAAAAAATGACTGTTAATATTGCAATTGGAGCATTGTTGGTTACGATTGGTGTTTACTTAGCAACCGTGGCTAAACCTAAAGAAAGGCGTAAAATAGAACGATTTTCTACAAATATAAAAAGCTAAGCAAATTGTCGCTTAGCTTTTATTATTGGACTCTATATTAAATGTTGGAGTGTGAGCATAACGTAAATTATACGCAATTTAAAATGACGTTTTTACGATACACTCGCCCCCTGATGTTTCAAGGGGGATGATTTCTGGATAAGTTTGGAATGCAACATAATCAAGATTATAAGAAGGGGCTAATTGAGAAATATGCATAGATAAAGACAATCGGATTTTATGCATCTTGCATTTGATATTAATCTAAAGGTTCTACCCTGAAATAGCTATGGATAACTTCTAAGGTTATTTCATTCATCGATGTACCAATTATTATTCGCTAGGGTGTCTGTTATTATTTGTTGTTTATTTTCTTGTTAAACTATCCCGAAAATGAATATTTTCATCCTTCTGATGGTTTTGCAACTATGTGGCATGGATGTTTCCCATGGAACATGGAAGAACGAATTAACTTCCATCATCTGTGGTACTGCGTTAGTAGCATAATGGACTAAACGATGCTTGAGTTTAAGAATTAAACAAATACAATTACTCTATCAATAAAGATAAATAAACACCGTTCGCAAATCGAACGGTGTTTAGAATTGAGAAGTTGACTATATACCAAACAGAATCTGTTTAATGAAAAATAAAACTTTAGCAAAATGCAAGATAAAAATTAAGCACTAAATTGGAAACAAAACAGGTCAGTTTTCTCACAAAATATAATTTCAGAGACACGGCTTTACATGGAGTGGCATGCATGGTAGGTTGGTTGCCTCTGCGAACTCCTTTTGTGCTGCGGCCTTCGCAAAAAAATCCATGCACGCAGAGGCTCCCTGTCAAGCCTTATAGGGTAAGATAATTTATATTGGTATATGGATTATATTTACTTTTATGGAACATAGGGTGCTAAACTTTTTCATTGCATTTCACTTAAATTTTTAGTTGCAGAAAACAAGAATCTAATATCGATTTCCTATGTCCACTTTTCATAGATTTAACTTTATTATTGATATTAGATTTTTTTTTATAAATTAATGCTAATGTTGAGGAGCCAAATAGCTAATTTACAGGTACTAAATTACGAATTCAGGTAATATTAATAATTATATTTTAAATTACCATGTTTAATTTGTACTGTACCAGAACCGTCATTTTTAAATCTAAATGCGTAACTACCTGGATGCTTTACCAGTGTAGTGTCTCTCCAATCAAGTGACGCCCAGTTAGTCACATTTCTCCATACAACTTTACCAGTATATACTTGACCTGGTTTATAAACTTCTACTGCAACTGCCTCAGGTCTATTAATTAATTCAAATTCAAAAATCCCAGGATTATAAAAATAGTATCCACCATTAATCCAAACATAATTTGAAAAGGTAGTATTGCCAAAGGAGTATGTTTTAATGCTCTGAGCAGTTACTGTTTGTTCTGTTATAATAGATTTCGTTTTAGGCTCATCTGTTTCGATAGATTTCTCTTCAAGATTAATCGTTTTGATAAGATTATTATTTTCATCATAAATTTCAACTCTTGGAGCTTTATCTTGGTTAATTCCTTGATCATTTACTTGAGCATTTACACTGTTTGATTCAAACACAAATAAAAGAATAGCCGCCAATGTAATTATAATATGATGAATCTTTTTCATCACTCCCATATCTTTCTCATCCTTTCATTCATCTTTGAACATTTACCTCCACAACATTAGCATTTATCACATATAAAAAATTCAAAGAAGAGAATGAGAATATAGAATAAATTACATTATTTATTTTTATAAATTTGGGGTATTGTATTTTTTTACTTTTTTGGAAGTACTATTAATATATTATAATTTTATTTTCAATTTGTAAATATTCGGAATTGAATTGTTTTTGGCAAGTAGGAAATGGTTCTTACGTTCTTTTGGTGAAAAGTCGAGATAATTGAGAATGAGAAGCTAAAAGATTTTAATTTGCACACTAATTTTGATGGTGTTGCAAAACTAGAGTAAAAACTCAAAATTATGGATGAGTATGCATAATTGCACATGTAATAGATAGCGATGAAGCCCGTACCACCAAGGTTGTTCCAACCCATTAATCTTTAATTGGTTAAATACTCGTTCGATGGTGCTACGGAGACCAAACAGACATTTCCCAAATCGAGTTTTCAAAAAAACGGGGATCACCCGGCCATAGGCATCTTTTCGTTCCTCGCTATTGCGTCGGTTAATCGGGGAAACGAAAAAGATGTCCAATTGCTCGGCTGTTTTACGGATCTGTTCACTGCCATAGGCGGCATCACCAAGTGCAAACTCGATGTCCCATCCTTGCAGAGACGAAAGCAGTTCCGGTGCCACTGCTGCGTCATTTCGATTGGCGGTAGTCAAAACATGGGATAAAATGATCCCTTCCGTGGTGGTACACAGATGCAGTTTATATCCTTTGAACCAGTGGTACCGAGTCGACATGCCCCACTTTGCTTGGGAATCATACAGGCTGCTTCGAAGAGCCGTACTATCAATCATCACTACTTTTGGTTTTTGAACGCCTAAATCATTTAGAAGTTGGGCATTCAAATCGGAAAATCCTTGTTCTTGAAACCATTGACTAGCTCGCGAAAAAGTAGACAGATGAGGAACCTCCAAAAGTCCACAAATCCGTCGGAAATAGCCAAACCGGTGGAGGATGTTCACCAACTGCCGCAAAGAATCAATCGCGAAGTAGGTTTTCAACAAGAAACATTTGAGCAGTGCCTTTTTAGACACTGGGGGTCTTCCTGCCACATACGGTGTTTCCAGAAAAAAAGTTGGTTGATGTATCGAAATAATGCCTCTAAAAGAGGATCTATTTCACCCATGAGTGCATGTTCGATCACTAAATTGGAAATCATGATAGTGTCCACCCCTTGGTAGTTGGTTTTGGTCACTGTATATTATTTCTAATGTGGTGGATTTTTTATGTGCATTTATGCATTCGTTATGCGTTTTGCAACACGTTCATTTGCTCAATTAGTCTCCCCCTATTACCAAGATTGCGTAAGAGCCATTTTATCATTGGCTTTAACAATTCCAACACTTAGTGGAATTTTGGACAATAACAGTAGTATAATTTATAATAATTATTTAACATTGCTCAATATATGTAGATAGGAACATAAAGAAAAGAGATTACTATTCGGTATATCCGAAAAGTATAGATTTCAAAACTTTGAGGTATTTCTATATTCAATCTGAGTAATTTTAGCCTGATATATATTAAGGGAGGTATTGTTGTTTTGTGGATTATTATTCAATTTGGATTAGTCACTATTTTACTTTTATTTTCTACTCTAGCTGCTTGGTATGAAGGTAGTGCAATATTAGATAATCCTTGGGAATGGAAGCATTCAACACCATTTTCCCAAATGCTATATGGTCAAGTACATAGTAAAAGCCATATTTCACAACTTGACTACTTTGTATACTCGGCTAAGTTCCATCCCATTTTTCCAAGTATCATGGCAATAAGCAGTTTATACTTATTAATTCTTATTGGATACTATTTCTTAAAACCACAGCATAAAAGATTTGCTTATTTTCTATTAATTTTAGGAGGAGGCTTATTCCTACTTAGTTATTTTTTTATTGATTCTCTCTCAACAGGTGGAAAAATCTTTTTTTATATTTGGTTAGTGAGTGGATCTTTGTGTACTGTAACAGCTATAATAACTTATTTCCAAGTATTAAATCGTAATAAAAAAGATATAAAAAAATGGAATTAATTTTTTACAGAGTTGTTTCCTCATTAACCCCTAATGAATTTGGACACTCGATAAGGTTGTTTTTATAATTGAAGTGACCGAATGAAGGGGGATTTTGATATACATGAAACGAGCTTCACCACAGATGGTGAAAGTTAATTTGTTCTTCCATGAAAGGATTATCCTTTGTTTGGAACTTTATTTAAAATAAGACGTGCAATTCCAATTAATAAACAAGCTATACTAATTATCCATAACCTGAGATTACTATGTTTATAGTTATCAAAACAAACCGCAACTTTATTGACAAAAACTGCTAAAAAATAATGAAACATAATAGCCAATATGTTGCATTCAACGATATCTGACAAAACGAGGCGAGGTGTTTCCTCGTCTTTTTGTGCACTATTTTATATGATTTAACTAGTCATATAATATACATTATATGTCTAGTTTTAATTATACTTACATGCAAAAAGACGAGAAAAAATCCGTATTTTTATCGTTTTTTTACAAAATATCTTATATTATGATTTGTTATAATTAGGAAAGGAAATCCAAACAATCTGTTTAACTACTAAATAAAGGGGAAGTTTCATTTTATGGAGTTAGAACGTGTTGCAAAACGCATAACGAATGCATAAATGCACATAAAAAATCCACCACCTTGGAAATCATATACAGTGACCAAAAAAACAACTCTCCAAGGGGTGGACACTATTATGATTTCCAATTGGAACAGCGAACATGCATGGACTTATGAAATTGACCCAATTTTAGAAGCATTATTTCGGTATATTGACTCGCTATCATTGCCGGAAACACCGTATGTGACAGGAAGACCGCCGGTGTCGAAAAAATCGTTGTTGAAATGTTTCTTTTTGAAAACCTATTTTTCCATTGATTCCTTGCGAAAATTAGTGCGCATCCTGCAGCGTTTTCGCTGTTTTCAACGGGCCTGTGGGCTTGGTGAAGTCCCTCACCTTTCTACGTTTTCCCGTGCGGCGAAGTGGTTTCGGGAACAGGGATTTCCTGTTTTTCATGCACAGCTGCTCAAAGATCTAGAAGTACGTTATCCGCAAATCGTGCTGATCGACAGCACAGCCCTTCGAAGCAGTCTTTACGATTCACAGGCGAAGTGGGGAGTGTCCACCCGATATCACTGGTTTAAAGGATATAAACTCCATCTCTGCACCACCGCCGAGGGAATCATTTTATCTCATGTGTTGACCACAGCGAATCGAAATGATGCGGCAGTAGCACCAGAATTGCTTGTTTCTTTAAAGCAGTGGGATATCGAATTTGTATTGGGCGATGCCGCGTATGACAGTGAAAAGGTTCGTCAAACAGCAGAGCAGTCAGGAATCCTATTCATTTCCCCTATCAACCGCCGCAATAGCGAGGAACGAAAAGATGCCTATGGCCGGGTTCTTCCTGTCTTTTTGAAAACGAGATTTGGCCAATGGCTGTTTGGACTTCGTCGTGAGATTGAACGAGTATTTAATGAGTTAAAGAGTGACGGGTTGGAACAGCCAAGATGGTATGGATTTCATCGATATGTACTGCATGTGTTATGTTGCATCCTTATGCATAACTTCGAGTTTTTACTCTAGTTTTGCAACACCATCTCATTCAAAGCATTAAAACGTAATGATTCCTATTTATAAAGTTATATACTCTTAGTTTCTATTGCATGTCTACTTTCTCTATCTCTAGATGCCGATCTGCTATAATGAATGCTCCTTAGCAACAAAAAAAGACCGAGATTACGGCCTTTTTACAATCAGTCTAGCGGAAATATATCACCAAAACGGCTCTTCTTGATCAACAAATGTGTAGAAAAATGGCAATAGCGCCAAGATGCTTGCTAAAAGCACAAAATATATAATAAAAGTCCATAGAAAGGATACTCCGAAAGATGGCAAAAGCAATAATACTAGCAACGAAAGGGAGTTTGCGAATGACGCTTTTTGCCTTGATTCCGCGGTCGGGTACAACTTTGTTTTACAATGTGGACAGATAAACCTTTTCCATCCGAACAATACCTTTATGGCGCTTCTCCAGCGGAATGAATAATGACATTTGCAGCAAACTGGCAGCTTCATAGAACACTTTCCTTTCGTTAACCTTATTTTAAATTTTGTTCCGTCGATTATATGTGCCCCAACAACAGCCATCTCAATAGGTTGCGCAGCACCAGCCATATAATGCCGTATACCGCTGCCCCAACAACTGTAAAAACCGCATACAGCAATTTCCGAATCAAAAACGGAAAAGGGGACACTCTTTTATACAGATAAACGGGAAACCAAAAAAACAAGTTAATTATTAGATTAGATATTCTTTCCCACAGTGGGTACCGTCAAGAATTTTGTGTAATGTAAGATAGATAGGGTATCTCTGAAATAGATTTGGAATAGAGGGGGACTGGTTCCCCCCTCAGGAGACTGAATATTCAGTCTCCTGGGGGGGGAAGGGAGAATCCCCTCATCTCATCTATTTACATTATTTGGTTAATGATAACGTTCTTCAAACATTCGCTCGAGGGCTTCCTGCGCTTCGGCAAATCCTCGCAACTTTCGTTCTGCCCATTTCTCGTTAAAATCTTGAATGGTCAAATATACGACTTTTTCAGCGGCTTCTAAACTGCTCAAACTGTTCATCGGCTTTAGACGTTTCCGAATCTCCTTGATCGTTCGTTCGATGGCATTGGTCGTATAAATCACACTTCGAATACTGCTTGGATAGTCCATAAAGGTGAGAAGGACATCCAACTCATTGGCCCACGATTGGACTTCCCTTGGGTATTTGTGAGACCATTTGGATTGAAACTGTTGAAACATCTCCAATGCGATTTCTTTATTCGGAGAACGATAAATGAGTTTCAGGTCCTCCACCATTTCGAATTGGTCTTTTTTCCGAACACAACGGAGATAGCAGCCGCTTCTCCTATTCGGCGTTCCAGCCTGTTCGATTTCGAGGAAATGTTTGATTTCTTCCCGCATAATCAGTTCTAATTTTTCTTTTACAAACTGACGAATGGCATTTTCCAGTTGATTTGCCCAGTCGACATTTGGTATACTTCTTTTAGACATAGGTAGGGTACTCCTTTCTCTAAGATTTTTGGTCCAATCAGAGAATACCCTACCTTTTTTCTTTTGTTCTAGCAAAATGCTTTACACAAACTTTTATACATCATCACAACGCGATTGCGCACAAGAAAACCATACAGCAAGCCACTTCAGCTACATATTGCTTCACATATGCCAACGCTGTAATCTCTCAAATCAGTGAAAATGCGATGGCAACTCTTGTGCATTTTGACAAGAAGATATTGGCATCCTTTCTCATGATGTTTTTTAAGAAAATGATCACCAAAAAATAGATTCGAACTATTTGGCTCTACTCCTTTCGACAAGAAAATAATTTTTGGAAGAAAAATCATGGCCTCCCCTAGAAAAAGGGAGGACTTCGTTTATTTCACATCATAACCTTGTTCTTCAACGGCTTCTTTCAATTGGGCGATGCTGACTTTCGTTTCATCGAAATCGACATCGACCGTGCCTTTTTCCAAATGCACTTCGACGCGGTTGACTCCTTCTAGCTCTTGTAAAGCGTTTGTGACCGCCATTTTGCAATGGTTGCATGTCATTCCTTGTACTTGTAATGTTGTTGTCATGATGTATTCCTCCTTATGTTTTTATAGTTTCACGCGCTTCAAGCGAAGTGCGTTCGTTACTACCGATACGGAGCTAAACGCCATCGCCGCTCCGGCGATCCAAGGTTCCAACAGTCCAGCGGCGGCAACCGGGATGCCGATCGTATTGTAAAACAGCGCCCAAAACAAGTTTTGCCGAATATTTGTCATCGTTTTACGGCTAAGCTCGACCGCTTTCGGAATATGCGATAAATCGCCGCCAACTAATGTGACATCGGCCGTTTCGATGGCGACATCCGTTCCCGTGCCGATTGCCATACCGATATCGGCTTTTGCCAACGCCGGAGCGTCATTAATGCCGTCGCCGACCATGGCCACCCGTTTGCCTTCACGCTGCAGTGTTTCGACAATGTTTGCTTTGTCCTCCGGAAGCACTTCGGCGTATACATGGTCGATTCCCGCTTGTTTGGCAATCGCTTTTGCCGTCCGTTCATTGTCGCCTGTGACCATGTAGACGTCAAGCCCCATTTGTTTTAATGCTTGAATCGCCTCTTTGGCATTTTCTTTGATCGCATCAGCGACGGCGATGATGCCGGCAAGCTGTCCATCAATGGCCACGAACATCGCTGTTTTTCCTTCTATTTCTAATTGTATCATTTTTTCTTCATGTCGAGAAATGTCGATGTTGTTTTCTTTCATTAGTTTTCTCGTTCCAACGAGAACACGTTTGCCATCGATTTTCGCTTCAATACCGTGGCCCGCAAGCGCCGCGAAGTGCTCAAGCGGCTTCACAGCGATTTGTTGCTGTTTGCCGTATTCGAAAATCGCCTGCGCGAGCGGATGTTCCGAAGCGCTTTCCGCCGACACCGCGAAATTAAGCATTCCTTCTTGAAATTCAAGGACATCCGTCACTTGTGGCTTTCCTTTTGTCACCGTTCCTGTTTTATCCAATAGCACCGCGTTGATTTTATGCGTTTCTTCTAAGTACTCACCCCCTTTAAAGAGGATGCCGTGTTCCGCTCCTTTTCCGGTGCCGACCATGATCGATGTCGGCGTAGCAAGGCCGAGAGCGCACGGACAAGCGATGACAAGAACGCTAATCGCCACTTCCAACGCTTTTGGCAAATCGCCCGGTGCAACAAAAAAGTACCAGACAATAAACGCCAACACAGCAATACCAACAACAATCGGCACAAAAATTCCCGAGATAACATCGGCCATCCGTTGAATCGGCGCTTTCGAACCTTGAGCTTCTTCGACGATTTTCACGATATTCGCTAAAGCTGTGTCTTTTCCGACCTTTTCCGCCCGAATCGTAAGAGTGCCTGTCGTGTTGATCGTTGCGCCAATGACGCGGTCGCCTTCTTTTTTATCAACCGGAATCGATTCCCCTGTAATCATCGACTCATCGACAGCGGACGCTCCCGCAATCACGATACCGTCTACCGGTATTTTTTCGCCTGGTTTGACGATAATCGTGTCACCGACTGCCACTTGTTCAAGCGGAACTCTGAATTCTTTGCCGTCGCGAAGCACGAGCGCTTCTTTTGCCTGCAAACTTAAGAGCTTTGAAATCGCTTCGGTCGTCCGCCCTTTTGCCCGCGCTTCGAAGTATTTGCCGACAAGCACAAGCGTGATAAGCACCGCGCTTGTTTCAAAATATAAATTTGGCATATAGTGAGGGCTTCCAATCGTTTTAGCCGCTTCCACCAAGCTGTAAAAGTAAGCCGCAGACGTGCCGAGCGCGACAAGGACGTCCATGTTCGCGTTCTTGTTCCTTAGCGCGCGATACGCGCCGACATAGAAAGGACCGCCGATATAAAACTGGACAGGTGTCGCTAACAGAAGCTGCACCCACGGATTCATCAGCCAAGCGGGCATCGGCAGACCAAGATCAAACGGAAGATGCGCAATCATCGTATATAGAAGCGGAAGCGATAAAATAATCGAAATCATAAGCTGCCGCTGTTTTTGTTTCAACTGTTCTTCTTTGAAGCCCGCGCTCTCTTCTTCCTTCCGCACTTGTCCTTTATAGCCAAGTTTTTTTATTTTTTCTAATATCGCTTCGACCGATGTGATGCCTTCCTTATACTCCACCACCGCGCTGTTTGTTGCTAAGTTGACCGTAGCGCTTTCCACGCCTTCCATGCGCCGCAAACCTTTTTCAATTCGCGCCGCGCAAGCAGCGCACGTCATCCCTTCAATATCCAGCATCACCTTTTCGGTCGCCACGCCATACCCAAGTTTTTCGATTTTTTCTTGAATATCGTGAATGCTTTGTTTCGTTGGGTCATAATCGATCGTTGCTTTTTCCATTGCTAAATTGACGTTCGCCTCGACTCCGTCCATTTTATTTAGTGCTTTCTCGATGCGGCTCGAGCAGGCGGCGCACGTCATGCCGGTAATATGCAACGTCACATGCTTTTTCTCACCCATGGTGCTTCCTCCTCTATTTCGAAAACTGCTGGATAACGGTCATTAATTCTTGTATCGATTCGTCACCGTTGCCTTCGCGAATCGCCTTGGCGACGCAATGACGAACGTGCCGCTCTAGCAAATTCAATCCGACTTTATGAAGCGCCGCTTCAATTGCGGAAATTTGGATTAAAATATCGATGCAATAGCGATTGTCTTCAACCATTTTTTGCACGCCGCGCACTTGTCCTTCAATGCGTTTTAGACGTTTGATAATGTTTTCAATTTCCTCTTTCGTCCGCGGAACCATTTTTGGATTGGGCTGATTCTCTTCATGGTGATTCATGCATTTCACCTCATTCCATTGTTCTATATACATTATACCGGTAAGGGGTATGAATGGCAAGTAATTAGAACGCCTTAATCTTTTCTAACATAAAACTCCTTTAGCTGCTTTGTCGTTAATGCAAGAATGAACCGCTTGTCATTGATAATCCGTGGTGCATTGCGAACAATTGCATGGTTTTTCCTTTTTACGAGTTTTCACATACATATACGTCCGTTGTCTGAAAATAATATAGCGAGCCATTACCATTCCGACCGCATTTTAGTGTCGATAAATGCAACATGGTCAAAATGTGGCCGTGTAGTCAAGCCAATGTCCATCACCTTCAAACAAAAAAAGCGGGAGCAATCCCGCTTCAGCTTGCCGACAAATCCGACAAGCTGATGAATCACTGTCAAGACTAAGGGACATGGATTTCCCCCCGTTAGCCACCCATGAAGCGAGCTTCACCACAGATGATAGAAATTAATTCTTTTCTCCATGGAAGCACCATAATTGTTTCATTTGCTTTCAAGAATATTCGTTGATAAAATACACCAAGAAAAATGATTCAGATAGAGAGGAGACAAATGATGAAAAAAAGAATAGTCACATCTGGGATAATTTCGCTAACAATATTACTTTTTTTATTCGGTACATATAAATTAATGAACTCAAGAACATACCAGTTATTTGGAGGATTAACGAGTCACATAGATACAAACCAAAAAGTAGTAGCGTTGACTTTTGATGACGGACCGACAAAAAACGTAGAGAAAATATTGCCTCTTTTAGATCAATACAATGCGAAGGCTACCTTTTTTGTAATTGGAAATGAACTGAAGAAAAATCTAAAGTTCGGAAAAGAAATAGTAGAATCCGGACATCAAATCGGAAATCATACATATTCACATCAACGAATGATTTTTAAAAAACCTTCTTTTATCAAGCAGGAAATTGAAATGACCAACCAATTGATTCGAAAAACAGGTTATAAAGGTGAAATAGACTTTCGTCCACCTAATGGAAAAAAACTGATTGGTTTACCCTATTATTTAAAAAAACATCACATAGAAACCATTACATGGAGTCTCGAACCCGACACCTATTATTCTTCGGTTTCTGACAAAGTGAACTATGTAAACAATAATGTAAAACCAGGGGCCATCATTTTGTTACATCCAATGTATGATGATACTGGTAACGAACTAAAAACCATTGAAAGGATATTAAATTCTTTATCAAAAAAAGGTTATAAATTTGTCACGGTTAATGAACTGCAGAAGTTACAGAATAAGTAATGAATAAGAATTTGCTTTAAAAGCTTAATTTAACAACAAAAATGGAGTGGCCAAACTGTTACCAGTTTGCACTCCATTTTTTATGTCATTTTTAATTTTCAACCATTTCAAAAAGCCCTCTCCAACGTGAAAGTGGTCAGCGAACGCCTAGGACATTCCTCTGCTTCGATGACGTTAGGCGTTTATTCTCCCGTCACGCCAGACATGCAAGAACAAGCAACTCAAAAATTCGCCAAACCCCTACAGAAAAAAAGCGTGGTCAAAATGTGGCGGATCAACGTAAAAAAATCCCGTTTCGTTTTGAAGCGAGATTAACGTAGATTAAACCCTTTTCCTTCTATGAATTCTTTCATATACATACGGACAGGGTTGCTGAGCATGTTCGCCATTTGCCCGGTCCATGTATCGCGGCGTTTGCCCTTTGTCCGCCGTTCGTAATACGCGGAAACGATATCGTTATATTGTTTCAGCTGTGCTTCGAATTTGGTGCGGTCTTGTTCATACGTTTCTTCGTGGTATACGTGTTCAAACGGCAAACGCGGTTTTTTATCAGGCTGCTGTGCCGGGTAGCCGACGGCAAGCCCGAAGAGCGGAATGACCCGTTTCGGCACTTTTAATAATTTGCATACTTCCGGCAAATTGTTGCGCAATCCGCCGATATAGCAAATGCCAAGCCCCATCGACTCCGCGGCAATCACTGCATTTTGCGCCGCCAATGCTGCATCAATGAGCGCGACCATAAATTTTTCCGTGCTCTCAAGTGATGGCAGCACCTCTTTCTGTTCCATTTCGCCAATCACTTCATGACGGTGAAGATCGGCGCAAAACACAAAGAAATGGCCATTATGCTCGACATAAGATTGATTTCCCGCTAATTCCGCAAGCTTTCGTTTCGTCTCCTTATCTTTAACGCCGATGATGGAATACGCTTGAATAAAACTCGATGTCGACGCGGCTTGCGCACATTCGACGATCGTGCGAATTTGCTCGTCCGTTAACGGCCGGTCTTCAAATTTGCGAATCGAACGGTGCTGTAAAATCGTTTCAATGACTGGATTCATGATGAATACCTCCTATACCATTGATAGCTTTGCTTTTTATGATACCAAAAAAAGAAAGAGCCAAAAAATGATCGGCTCTTTCCGAAGCGTTTATTGATCCTCACCATCAGCATCAACAATATGCCCTTCGCCATTTTCCACGTAGTGCTTGAGCATCGCCATTTTATTATCCCAAAATCGTTCATAAAAGGACAGCCATTCCTTTAATTCCAACAATGGAGTTGGTTCTAGACGGTATCGCGTCTCCCTCCCGACCTTTCTCTCCTTCACAAGTCCGGCATCCGCCAAAATCCGCAAATGTTTCGACACAGCGGTCCGGCTAATTGGAAAATGGCCGCTGATGGCGGTAACGGGCATTTCCTTATCGGCCAACAATCGCAACAGCTTGCGCCGGGTAGGATCAGCGATGGCCTGAAAGACGTCATGCTTGTGTGATAAAGCAGCCATACTACGCCTCGACATACGAGCCTAAAGATTTGCAAAGCTTGGCCCATCCCTGATCCATCCGATCGCGTACGATAGTATGAGATTCGCCAAATTCCGTCACTTTATCCGCATCCCAGCCGGAATGAATAAGGGTAAACTCTGTTTGCTGCTCATTCAGCTCTTTTAGCTCAAAAGTAACGGTCCAATCTTTTCCCCAGCGAAAAGAGAGGCGATGAGGCGGATCGACTTCAATTACTTTACAAGGAGACATGCCATAAGGACCCGCATTTAAATGAAACTCATGGCCGACCACCGGCTGAAGATCGTTAGGCATAAACCAAGCCGCAAGCCCCTCTGAGGTAGAAACCGCCTCCCAAACTTTTTGAATCGGAGCTTGAAAAACCATCGTGTGGCGAATATGTGGCAACATGCTGTTCGTTGTATTTTTGGCTGTCATTGTTTTAACCTCCATATTTTATTTATGAAACTTTTTGGTTTCATTTTGATTATACGAAACCTTTTGGTTTCATGTCAACACGGAATGGTGAACGTACCGCTTATCCGCATTTAACCGTT
Organism: Parageobacillus sp. G301; assembly: GCF_030268025.1. NCBI lineage: Bacteria > Bacillati > Bacillota > Bacilli > Caryophanales > Anoxybacillaceae > Parageobacillus > Parageobacillus sp. G301. The sequence goes on along the minus strand of NZ_BSDB01000001.1, from coordinate 311,335 downwards.
TCTACAATGCCCCGTAACAACAAATGAGCAATAAAAAAGAGGCGGACAACGGAAACGGTTGCCGCCTCTCCAAAAACGATGAAAAGACCGCTTGTTGATCGCGATGCGCCGCTTTTCTTATATTCATTATTTGTCTGCCGCCTTTTTATAAACGGCATAAGAATATACCGTCGGCACAAGTACAATACAGGCGATCGACGCAATGAGAAGCACAGCGCGAATGGAAGATGGAGCAAAAGCAGATACGATCATGATGATTCCGCCAATGAAAAAGACTTTGCCGCCAAACCGGTGCGTCCGCGCCCAAACGGTCTCGTTCGCCAGCGTCCACGGCGTGCGGATGCCTATGAAATAATTCGCTTTAACTTTTGGCATATAGTTTCCGAGAATGATAAAAAGCAGACCTAACCCTATATTTACAATCCAATCCATATTGACATCATAACCAAGACCGCTAAAAATAACGGCGATGTGAATGACGACGAAAAACGTTAATGACGCGTTCATAAAAACACGATACGCTCCTGTAAATTTTTCATAATTCTCTTTGCGCGGATCGATTTTCGACACCCCAAACAATATCCCATAAATCCATGTCAAGAAAATCGGCCCAAATAAAACGGCGAAAAGTTTTGATGCATAGCCATCCACTTCCCCCGAAAAGTTCCAATGAATCGGAACTTCCTCCGGCAGCCGCGGATATGCCCATAAGGAAATCCCCACACTAATGATGCTCAACAAGAAAAAATACCAATGCTTTTTCATTCCCTCTTCCCCTTTCCTTCTTGCAAAGATAAAAGCCAAGCAAGTACATCTTGCAACACCGTCGTGTTGATGGAGTAATAGATGAACTGCCCTTCTTTTTCGGCGTGCACTAAATCCGCCTGCTTTAACAAATTTAGATGATGGGAAATGCTCGGTTTGGAAATGCGGAAATGATCGGCGATTTCCCCTGCTGTTAAATCCTTGTTCCTTAACAGGTTGAGAATGTCTCTTCTCGTCGGATCGGCTAGCGCTTTATAAACAAGGTTCATTTTCATATACGTTCACCGTGCTTATTTTGTTATTTAGAAAATTATCTAATTATTTAATTACATTATATAAAATATTCAGTTTTCTGTTAATAACCTGAGAAAACAAAAAGAGAACACCATGTGTCCTCTCCATCAACGAAAAACTATACTTCTACCATCATCGTATCATAGGCGATTTCGATGGACAGCCCTTGTTTTTGCAACTGTTTTTCTATTTCTTTGAGATCATCAAAGCCTAATCTGTTCATTTCTTCGACATGAGTCAATATAGTTTTCTTCGCCTTTAATTTGTGAATAATATTCAATGTTTCTGCAAATGTTGCTTCTATTTTCAATATAGGGTGATGTTCAGGCAGCAGCCGTTCCCCTGTCAGCGGATGAAGCTCAAAAATGCCGATCGGTAAAACCGCAACATCTACTTCCTGTACTTCCCGTGGAGGATCCCAGTTATTCAATTCATCCATCGCAATCAGCACCCGCTTCTCCCCTTCTGAAAATAAAAACGCATACACGTAGTCTTCGGCTAAGCGGAACGGGCGAATCTCCACTCCTTCCATCAATACGCTATCCCCATCTTGCAGCGTATGAAGGCGGATGTATTTCATCTTTTCGAGGAAAGAGAGATGTTCGCCGCTGCCGAGGCGGTGCTGAAAATCGATGGCGACCTGCTGCGGCAAGTAGACATCCGTCGTCGTGGAAGCAGGAGGATAATTCCGAAAATCGGCATTGATGGACTCCAGCACCCGCCTGCCCATCACGTGATCAGGATGCCAATGCGAGTAAAACACCGCGTTGATTTGTTTAATTTTAGAACGATTCATCTGCATATAAATATCTTCCGGCGTATCGATTAAGACGTCCGGACCGTGCACAAACAGGCTTGGACCGCTGCGGCTGTAAGGGATTCCTTTCACGCGCGCCTCGACGCATACGCGGCATTGGCAAAGCGGACGCGGAATCGTCACCGCTCCGCCTGTTCCTAAAAATTCAATTTTCATATCCTTCCCTCGCTTCTGTCATTATTCAGAAACAACACCGTATTTGTCTCCGTCTAACAAAATGTGATACGTTTGCTCACCGATGTTATGATGAACCGTTGCTCTTTTATTCGTCGCAAACCTCTTTTTCCAACCCATTTTTCTCCTAGCCCTTGAAATACATATCTAGGCAATTCAACTACTAGCGCATACAACAAACCGCTGGCGACAATTAAGGTGACCAGCCATTATTTCGCTTTCCCTTGTCGGCTGAACTAAGCCGGCACAAGCGATAACAAAAGACCAATGAGAATGCCCCATCGTATCGCTGCCATCGTTGTCGTAATAACGGAAAACAACGCAAGAAAAAAGAATACCTAAAGGGTCAATCATATCCCCCAGGCGAAATATAATGGAACGTTTTGCAACCAATTCCTCCTTAAATAGTATGAATAATATAAATTTTTAATATATTTTTACCATAGGCTCTGTTGAATTTCAATGTTGATTTTTAGCCTACAGCAAAAAAACAAAATAAATCGGTCTTTTTGTTCGACTATCAAACTCGTTTATTAATAAAAACCATTCCTTAATTGGAACTCAGTTACTAACCTCCACCATTTGTGTATTTATTATCTCCCATCATATAGTTTGAATCGTCCCCTGGCTTAGCGTTCGGATTGGTTATTACATGAGGGTTATTGTTGTTTTTCTTGCGTCTCCAGTCAATAAATAAAGCTAATGTGAAAACCCCAAGAATTAGAATCATCAACCATACCATTCCCCGTCACCACCTTTAGTATAATTTTAACACTAAATATGTAACTCGGCTTTCAGATTATATACAAAACTAAGTATTGCTTGTTCATCTAACCTACCTGTAGCTGTCCATGGATCGCTTTGCGGCACCATCAGAAAAATATTAATTTTTAGGATAGACCTTCGTGTCGTGCTTACAGCACTAACAAATGATGAAAATACTAATTTACGGGATAGTTGAATAAGAAAATCAACAATAAAAGCGCTCCATATCGGAACGCTTTTTTCGGCTATTCAGCAAATTTTCCTTCTTGATAATCGCGAATCGCCTGGCGGATTTCTTCTTGCGTATTCATAACAAATGGCCCATAAGCGACAACCGGCTCGTTAACCGGCTCGCCGGCATAAAGGAGGAGGCGCAGTTTTTCTTTGGCGGTGACAGTGATTTCGCTTTCTGTCTCGTTTTCAACGCGGCTTAAAAATAATACTTGCCCTGCTTTTCCTTCTGTGGCATCAGCGCCGAATGTGCCGCTACCTTTCAAAATGTACAGAAAGCCGTTGTAGCTTCCTGGCAAATCTTGCACGATACTCGCTCCTGGTTCAAGCACCATTTCCACCATCGTAACCGGAACATGGTTGAGTGTCGGGGCTTTTACTCCTTTCGATGACCCGGAAAATACGCGGATGATTGCTCCCTCTTCACGCCGGACAGGCATATCGCTTGCTTTTAAATTTTGATAACGTGGCTCTGTCATTTTTTTCTCGCTCGGCAAATTAATCCATAGCTGCAAACTGTGCACGGTCGAGCCTGGCGCCGGATCTTCTTTATGGATCACCCCTCGTCCTGCCGTCATCCACTGCACATCACCGGGGCCAAGCGTACCATGGCCGGCTTTGCTATCAAAATGTTCCAACTGACCGTCAATCACGTACGTCACCGTTTCAATGCCGCGATGCGGATGAAAGTCAAACGTACCGCGTTGGAAAATATCCTCCATCAGCATCAAAAACGGATCGTATTCTTCCCAATTTCCCGGCTCTAGCACCGGCCCGCTGCGATGAATCGGGCTGTTTGTCTCTATTTGTACCGTTTTTACACGGCGGATGCGACGCTGTGCTGGCATCTATGTGTTTCCTCCTTATGATCTTTATCTGCATCGTACTCTACGCAACCAATGAATGCAAACGATTTACTTTGTGACATCAGGTAACGGTATATCTTTCCTATAGTCAAACGAATAGGAAATTGGCTTTTTTTCACTTATTGTTTCGTTCGTTGCTGCCACATCATCATGCTCTTTATATTTTGGCACATCATCAAGCGGAATTTCTTTTCGGTAATCGAACATCATGCTAGGAGTGCGAATCATGTCCGCAACGCAGACATTCCACTCCTTTCTCCCCCCTTTTTCTATTTTACAATACATTTTCGCGATAAAATGCTTATGTTCCTGCTGCCGCATCATCTTTTTCTTAAAAGTAAATTACTTTACAAAAGTAAGTTAGTTACATTATTATATTTACGTTAAAACACTATGCCATTGATATTGCATGGATTTACATAGTGTTTGGCAAACTTTCATATCGTTTTCATTCCACGCTATTTATACTAACGAAAGGAGAAAGAACATGGCTAAATTATTGTACATTACAGCAAATCCAAAACGGGAAGAGGAATCTTACGGCTTATCCGTTGGAAAAGCGTTTCTTAACGCTTATAAACAACAAAACCCGCAAGACGAGATTGTCGAATTAGACCTTTATCGTACCGACATCCCTTACATTGATGCCGATGTATTAAACGGATGGGGCAAATTGCAACAAGGGCATACATTTGAACAGTTAAGCGCGGAAGAAAAACAAAAAATCAGCCGCATCAATGAGCTAACCGATCAGTTTATCAACGCAGATAAATATGTGTTTGTCACACCGATGTGGAATTTTAGTTTTCCGCCAAAAATGAAAGCTTATATCGATACAATCTGCATCGCAGGAAAAACGTTCCGTTACACGGAAAATGGTCCGGTAGGGCTATTAACAGGAAGAAAAGCGGTGCACATTCAAGCACGCGGCGGAATTTATTCAGAAGGACCAATGAAAGAAATGGAATTTGGAGACCGTTATTTGCGTGCGGTGCTCAGCTTCGTCGGAATTACTGATGTTCAGTCCATTTTTGTCGAAGGAATGGCACAATTCCCGAATGAAGCCGAAACAATTAAACAAAACGCGATCAAACAAGCAGAACAAGTAGCGAAAAACTTTTAACAAAATGATGACCTGTTCCTTTGATAAGGGACAGGTCATTTTGATTTTTCTATTAAAATAAAAAAGCTTGCCGATGTAATCGACAAGCTGTATGACTCCAAATTAACATAATATGTAGTTAATAATGATATGGCGGAGGAGGAGGGATTCGAACCCCCGCGGGCTGTGACACCCCTATCGGTTTTCGAAACCGACCCCTTCAGCCAGACTTGGGTACTCCTCCACTTCGTTGATGGAGCCTATCGGGCTCCTGCGTGCGGGGCAGGCGCTCTCCTAGCTGAACGAAAGCCCCATCACGAAATAATCGGGAAGACAGGATTTGAACCTGCGACCTCACGGACCCGAACCGTGTGCTCTACCAAGCTGAGCTACTTCCCGTTCATATCCATTGTTCTCTCGTTAGCGCCAATTAGTATTCTATATTAAAAAAATAGGGTAGTCAATACTTTTTTAGTAAAAAACTTTTCAAATAAAGAATAACGCATCCTGACATGTTTTCGCCAGCATTTTTCTACGTATATGATGTACAATCTCTATCATGTTCGTGATCAATCGTCGACTAACCAAGCCACCCATCCCAATCATCTTTTTAAGAGAAAAAGGGACTCTCCTCTTATGTCAGAGGAAAGTCCCCCTCTATTTTCAATATACATCCCGCTTCGTAAAGACGATAAATGAAATCACGAGTGCTGCAAGTCCCCACACCGCCAGCACCGTCATGGAAAACCCGAGCGTCATGCCTTCAATCGGTGGCGCTGTCCCATTGACATAATCCGTAAGGCGAAGATTGACCATAAACAAATATTTTGCCGATTCCCACGAAGACACCATATTCGATAAAATCGCTCCGGAAATCAATGCCGCAAGCATAATGCCCATCACTGCGGCGGTGCTGCGCATCAATACAGAAAGCATGAACGTCAATGTTCCAACGACAATCGAAACAAACCAAGCAAGCCCTAGTTCGATTAACACGTACTTCCATTGTGGAAGCAAATGTACCCCTTCCGTATTAAGTTCTTCGCCGTTAATGGTAAAACCAGTTAGTAACGGCAGCCGCCATCCTTGATACCCAAATACAATCCCCGAAATCAAATAAGAAAGCAGAGCGACCATCAGTAAAATAAACGAAATCGATAGAAGAAGCGCTATGTATTTGCTAAGCAAAATCGTTCCGCGTTTGACCGGTCTTGTAAGCAGCAGTTTAATCGTTCCTATGCTTGCTTCTGAGGATACTAAATCCGCCGCGACGACCATCATTAAAAGCGGAAGAAACAAATCAATCGCGTTTTCAATAAACATGCGCATAAACGTTGGCGCACCGGGAGCAGATGGATTAATGTCATGTTCCAAATAATATTGTTGCTGCTGAAGGCGAATGTGCAAATATTTGCGCCATTCTTCCGAAATGCTGCTTGAATTCAGACGGTTTTGCGCGTCGATAATTTTCTGCTGCAGCTGCGTCCGCCAATCTGTTGTTCCGAGCCGTTCCTGCATTTCCTGCACCTGCTTATATTGCGCGTATGTAAAAAGGACAACAAGCACGGCGACAATCGCCGCAATTACCGATAACCGCTTTTTGCGGACAATTTTCAGCATTTCGTTGTACACGAGGTTACTCAATCGCATCCCCTCCCGTTAATTCAATAAACAAATCTTCAAGTGTCGGCAGTTTTGGCTGAATTTCATAGACGTGTACTCCCGCTTCTACTAGTTTTTTGTTCCATATGGACAAATTCTTTCTTTCATATGGAGTCACCAGCCTATCTCCTTGAATGGCGACAGGCGACGTTTCTTTCTCTAGTATTTCTTTCGCTGTTTCGATGGGGGCGGCTTTCCAGACAACTCGCGCTTGTTCTTTAAGCAGCCGTTCCACCGTATCCACCCGAAGCAGCGTCCCTTTTGCCATAATCGCCACGCGGTCGCACATTAATTGAATTTCGCTTAACAGATGTGAGGAGACAAGCACGCTCAATCTTTCTGATTCCGCCAAAAAGCGGATAAATTGGCGCATTTCGCGAATGCCGGCAGGATCAAGCCCATTGGTCGGCTCGTCCAAAATCAGCACTTTCGGCTTTCCTAGCAGCGCCTGCGCAATGCCGAGACGCTGTCGCATCCCAAGCGAATACGTGTTCACCCGATCGTGAATGCGGTTTTGCAAACCGACTAACTCCACCACTTCCATGATTCGTTCTTTTGGAATATCGGGAACCATGCGCGCAAAGTGCTCCAAATTTTCCCATCCGCTTAAATACGGATATAATTCTGGATTTTCGACAATGCAGCCGATATGGCGAATCGCTTTGGTAAACTGACGCTCTAGGTCATAGCCGCAAATAGAAATATGTCCCGATGTTGGCTTGATAAGCCCGACAAGCATGCGGATGGTTGTCGTTTTTCCCGCGCCATTCGGTCCTAAAAACCCAAATACTTCACCTTCCTTCAGTTCAAATGAAATTCCTTTGATAATTTCTTTGCCGCGAATCGTTTTGCGTAAATCGGTTACGACAAGCGGCGCGTGTGTTGTTGTCATTGTTTGTCCCCTTCCGTCCACGTAATTAAAGAAGCGACACGTTCGCCAATGCGTTTGTAGCCTTCCTTATTCGGATGGAAATGGTCGCTGTACAAATAATCATTCACATGAAGTTCAAACAAATCGAACGTCGGCACAGCAATGATATTTGGATAGCGAGCTGCCGTTTCTGCCGAAGCAAAATTCCACCGCCTTACAATCGCGGATGTCTTCTTTGCGTCGCTGAGATCGCTAAACGGATTGTATAGCCCGATGTAAAAAACAACAGCATCTTTATTGACGCTGCGAATCGTTTGAAAAATACGGTCTAAGTTGTGTAAATACGCGTTTTTTGCCTGCTCGATTTGCTTTGGCGCAAGCTTTAGCGCTTCTCCGCCTTGAAACAAATCATTCCCGCCGATCGTCATCACGATGATGTCAGCCATTTTTAGCTGCCGCTTTATCTCAGCTTGTCCTAATTGTTTAAGGAGTCCGTCAGATCGCTGTCCTTTAATAGCCAAGTTTGTTACACGAATCGGCTTCGTTGTTTTTTTGCGGAGAGAATCGACCATATATCCAATATACCCTCTTCCGCTTTCGTCTCCCGTTCCCCTTGTCAGCGAGTCGCCAAGAGCGACAATATAAATTTCACGGTTGTCCGCTTTTTTCTCTTTTGTATATTTCGTCGTGCCTGCTGGCGGCATCGCGGCGGAAAAAAATTGATCTTGAATGCCCATGGCAAGACCGCCAAACCATAATATTCCCGCCAGCACGGATACAATCGTGATGGTGCTTACAATACCGCGTCTCATGCAATCACCCTTTCTTATCTTTGCTACTTATCATACAATATTTTCATCCAGGCTACACCTTTAGACTCTCCGCATTTGATAGTAATAAGCACGCCGTTATAAAACAGCCGCCACAATGAAAAAGCTTGGTGATTTCACCAAGCCGTTCTTACTGGATTATGTTCAAACAAATTTCTAATGCCTTACCGTTTTTGCAAATAATCTACAATTCCGATCGAACATACTTGTAAATCGAGACGGATGATGTCATACGCTTCTGACGTCGGTGAAATATTTCTTTCTTGCAAGAAAGCGCTGACTTCTTCATACAGCTTGCGAAAAACCGCTTCAGCTTTTTCCTGCATCGATGCGTCAGGCATGTTAGCAATCGCTTTTTCTCCTGCTTCGACAAACTTCGGAAGCCAAAAACGAAGCTGTTCAAACGCTGCGCGAGGGTTTTCTAGCATGCCAAAATGACCGAAATAAATGCGTTCAGGTTGAAGCTGCTCCAAACGCTCTGCCGATTGCAGCATCATCTCCGGCCGGAATTGGTTTGGAGAAGTGGATGGCAAACAATATTCAAGCCCATCTTTTAATAATTGCGGATAAAACACCCCGATCGTATCACCAGTAAAAACACCGCGGCTGCGCGAATCATAAATCGAGAAATGATGGTTGGCATGGCCAGGCGTATCCAAAAACGTCAACGTACGCTCACTGCTGAGCGTAAGCGTATCACCATCTTCTTTCACGATGAGGCGATCCTCTGGAACCGGTACAACCGGGGAAAAAAATTTATCAAATTTTTCCCCATACACCGCCTTTGCTCCTTGGATTAACCGTGATGGGTCTGCTAGATGCCGCTTCCCTTTCGGATGAACAACAACAAGGGCGTTCGGACATTTTTCAAGCAGCATGCCAGCGCCGCCAGCGTGGTCCAAATGAATATGTGTCACAATAATATAGCGGATATCCGCAGGATCAATTTGAAGCGCTTCTAGTCCATTTAATAAATACGGAACAGAAGGGCTTGGACCCGTCTCAATAATAGCAAGCTCTTCTTCATGAAGCACATATGTACCGGTGCGCTCTGCGACTCCTAAATCAAACAGATCAATCATCGAAATGTTGTGCCCTAAATCACGAGGTTTTTTCATCATATCATCTCCTACTTTTTATCTTTACTGAATATTCTACCAAATTACATATAAATAGAGAAACTATATTATTTTAAAAAATGGAAAAGGACATGAACCGATTTCAAGCAAAGACAACTTTGAAATCCATCGTTCATGCCCAATGAAAATTGTTCCATTGTAAAGAAGCGTCTATAATATTCGCAGCTAACAGGAGAATTTAGCGATCAGTACAATGCGGAACTAAATATCCTTTGCGAAAAAAATTATTCAACTGTCATTATGACGCAAGATGATTAGATAGAGACGCTTTCCGATGTGTGCGGATTGCCCACCATATCGAAACAGCCCAGCCAAATATGATGATTGCGTAAATCGTTGCATACCAATTGCCAGGAGTTTCCCATGCATGAAGCAAGGTGCGAACGTTTGTGAAAATGATGATGCCTCCAACTAGAACCCCAAGCAAATGGGATGGCATCTTACGAACAAGCCACGCGGCGATTGGCGCAGCGACGATTCCCCCTAACATTAGCGTTCCTACCCAAAACCAATTGACTTGTTCCCAGCCTAACGAAATGACAAATCCAATAGTAGCGGATAAAGCAACGGCAAATTCCGACGTATCAACTGTTCCCACCACTTTTCTCGCTTCCATTCCTTTATTCGCAAGAAGAACAGGGGTGGAAATCGGGCCCCATCCTCCTCCGCCAGTGGCATCGAGAAAGCCGGCCACTAAACCAAGAGGAACAAGCTGCTTATTCGAAAATTTCCGCGGTGGTTGTTGATCTTGTCTAGGTGAAAGAAATAAAAACCGATACATAATGTAAAACCCAAGCGCCAACAAAAATAGTGAAATATATGGTTTAATGACATCACCTGGAAGATTGCTTAAAAAGCAGGCACCGACAAACGCGCCAAGCGAGCCGGGAATAATTAATTTGATCACCATGTCACGGTCGACATTTCCAAATTTAATATGAGACGCGCCTGCAGCTGCAGTTGTGACCACTTCCGCTAGATGCACCGAGGCGGAAGCGACCGCCGGAGCAATCCCGAACGCAAGCAACAGCGTTGTTGATGTAACCCCATACGCCATTCCGAGAGAACCGTCGATGAGCTGAGCGATGAATCCAACAATCACAAACACGATTAACTTTTTCATTTTTTTCCCTCCACCTAAAATAATCGAAATATTTTTATTAATTTATACATTAATGCCAAGTAATCATAGTTGTCAACTATGAATTATAAAAAAATAAAACAGGGTTCAGACTCATCGTCTGAACCCTGTTTTGTCCAAGTGTAAACCAACGGAATTTTATCATGTGATCATCTCCCCCTTTACTTTCGTTTCGAGGGGGGATTGGGGCAAAATATTAAAATTTGGCTTGATATTGTTCAATTTCCCAAGCATGCACAGCGGTGCGATAGCTGTCCCACTCCGCTTTTTTCATGGCGACATATTCACCGAATACGTGATCACCTAGAGTTTTGCGACCGATTGTGCCGTTTTCGAATTCTTGAATTGCCGCTCCTAAACTAGCTGGAAGATTTTCGATGCCAAGTTCGGCGCGGCGCTCTTCTGTCATATGGAAAATATCTTCATCAATTGGCGCCGGAACCTGCAAACCTTTTTCGATTCCGTCCAACCCAGCGGCAGCAATGATGGCAAACGCAAGGTAAGGATTGGCTGACGGGTCCGGACAACGGAGCTCAACGCGGGTCGCCATACCACGTTTTGCTGGGATGCGGATTAATGCCGAACGGTTCGACGCCGACCATGCGATGTAGCAAGGCGCCTCATATCCCGGGACAAGCCGTTTGTACGAGTTGACTAGCGGGTTCGTAACAGCGGCAAAGCTTTTGACATGTGCGAGCAAACCAGCGATAAACTGATAGGCCGCTTCCGATAACTGATTTTCATCACTTGGATCAAAAAATGCATTTTCGCCATCTTTAAATAGCGACATGTTCACATGCATGCCAGAACCATTGATGCCGAACACCGGCTTTGGCATGAACGTGGCGTGCAGTCCATATTTATTGGCAATCGTTTTTACCACCCACTTATATGTAGTTGCATTGTCTGCCGCCCCCAACGCATCGGCATATTTGAAGTTAATTTCATGCTGCCCCTCTGCAACTTCATGGTGTGATGCTTCAATCGTAAATCCCATTGCCTTTAACGCACGGTAAATTTCTAAACGAACGCGCTCACCGAGGTCTTTTGGAGACGGCTCAAAGTATCCGCCGTTATCATGGAGTTCAGTCGTCGGGTTTCCATTTTCGTCCGCTTTGAATAAAAAGAATTCCAATTCCGGACCAACAGAGATAGTAAACCCTTTTTCCGCTGCACGCTCTATCGTTTTCTTTAATACGTTACGAGGGTCTCCTTCAAATAACGTTCCATCGGGATTGATGACAGAGCAAAGGAAACGTGCTTCAGCGTATCCTTCTTCTACTGTCCAAGGCAATACAGCAAATGTATTTAAATCCGGAAGAAGATAAAGGTCTGATTTGTTAATCGGAGAAAACCCTTTAATAGAAGAACCATCAAACATAATTTTACCTTCTACAACGTCTTCAAGTTGATCAACTGTAATGGTAACATGTTTTAAAATTCCTTCAATATCGACAAATTGCAGATGCAAAAGCTCGACGTGTTTTTGTTTTATCGTTTCTTTAATTTGCTCAAGCACCGCTGTTTGATCGTTTACTGAAGAAATCACTATATTTGACATGTTATATTACCTCACATTCAAATGTTTATTTTTATAACATGTTTTTATTATAGGAAAGGAGAGTAGGTTTGGCAATACTTTTTTATTAATTTTTCTGTATTTTTATAACACCAACAGGAAATCGTTTTCAAAAAAACTGCAAAGCATGAATAATGATAGTTACGCAGTTGCATATTTATGCAATCGCTTTAATAAAAAAGACAGCCGCCTATAATAAAGGGGAGTTCATCAGCAGCCTTTTAGACAGCCGCCATGATAAACGTATGTAGCCGTATCAAGAGAAATTGTTATCATCACCGTCTCAGTGATAGAACGTTCGATAATTGAGAAAACAAACGACAATCGCTGAAATGGCCGCGACAACAAGAAGCGTAAATACGATAAAAATTGAACAAATCCGCGCAATGAAGACCAAATAATGTCTTTTTCTAATTTTAATAACTGACGGTATGATATAAATACCGGCACAAGGATAAACAGCCATATGACAAAAAGCGATGTGTTATTGATTTCGTTCAATCAAAACACCTTCTTTCTCATACGCCGCTATTTCTATGCCGATGCCGCCATGAACCCGACGGAATAAAAGGAAGTCGTGCCGCTTTGCTTTTCGGATACACATACACGTAGCCCTCGATTGGCTGTTCAATGTCTTTCACCCAAACCCGCTCGTATTCATTATATTGGCTGCCTTTTTCATATTCTTCGAGCTCATCCATCGCTTGCAGCCCTTCTTTTGTTACGGTAAACCATTCGCCGATTACTTCTCCTTCTTCTTCGATAACGAGCGCGGGGTATGCACCGACGTTATATAAGCGCCCTTTCACTTTTCCTGGCTGAATATGGCGAATGTACGGCGCTGCAATATGATGATTTTCCTCCCCGACTAGCAGCGTACCGTACACAAATACACGGTGCAGCATCGGTCTCATTTCTTTTCTCCCCTCTAAGTTCACATAATAAATTATGGTTATACATAAGTAGAAAATAATATTCTACTAATTAACCATACCGAAAAAACAAAAACAATGGAAGCCCTGCCTCTCATCCATCCTTGCAGCTCCGAAGCTGCGCCAGTGTGAATTTGTCTTTTCAAAAGGAGATGACCGCCACAACAAAAGTGATACCGCCAAAAGCAGTATCACTTTTGTTTTATCACTTATGCTTTTTGAACGTTTGCCGCTTGTGGGCCACGACCGCCGTCTACGATATCAAACGTAACCGTTTCGCCTTCTTCCAACGTTTTAAATCCTTCGCCTTGGATCGCCGTGAAATGAACGAACACATCATTGCCGCCATCCATCTCAATAAATCCATACCCTTTTTCCGCATTAAACCATTTTACTTTTCCTTTATTCATTGGGATTCCTCCAAAATAAAAAGTTGACCATCGTTCCGTTACCGATAGAAAAAAGCCGTGCGCTCATGCAAGAAAGGGAGCATACATAAGAAGGCCCTTTCTTTGAATGAGGCACGACTTATTACGATCCTTCCATATAACGAACGAAATGGCGCTTTGTTAATAGTACTTTATAAACAAAAGAAAGTCAAGATTTTTTGCTATTCTTTCCATTTAATGCTGCAGCCGATGCTTGGCTTTTGTTTTTCCGGCACTGGTTCGCCATTCAATAATGCGTCTAATGCCGCGCGAATCGATTCTCCTGTAACCGGAATGCCGTTATTTGGCCGTGAATCATCCAACTGTCCGCGGTAAACACATTTTAAGTCGCGGTCAAAGATATAGAAATCCGGCGTGCACGCTGCTTGGTACGCTTTCGCTACTTCTTGGGTTTCATCAAATAAATATGGGAACGGATACCCTAATTCTTCTGCCACTTTTTTCATATTTTCCGGCGAATCTTCTGGATATTTTTCGACATCGTTGGAATTAATTGCGACAAACGTAACTCCTTTTGGCTGATAGTCATTAGCAAGACGGACAAGCTCATGCTGTACATGTTTTACATACGGGCAATGGTTGCAAATGAACATAATAACTGTTGCAACATCCGATTTGATATCTTCTAAACGGACTGTTTTTCCATCCACCGCATTCACTAGTTCAAACGATGGCGCTTCTTTTCCTAACGGAAACATATTGGATTCAACTGCTGGCATACGTCCACATCCTTTCCCAATTTTCTGCTTATTTTATTATACCAAAGCAAGAGAAAGAATCACAAACTTGACGCCTAAACGAAAACAGAATAGCCGAATATAATATCACATAGGTATTATTCATGTCCTTTATGACGCCACATCCTACAGGCAAATCAATAGACAATTTTTCCACAGCGGCGCATAATAAAAAATAATTAATCCCTTTTGGAACAGGAAAAACATGAAAGGATGTTTACCATGAGCCTTAAATTAAGCGTGCTAGACCAATCCCCAGTTGCAGAGGGAATGACAGCGGAAGAAGCGCTTGCTAATACCGTCCGGCTCGCGCAATTTGTGGAAGAGCTTGGCTATGAACGTTTTTGGGTATCAGAGCATCACGATACAAATCACCTTGCCGGTTCATCCCCAGAAGTGCTGCTCGGTCATATTGGAGCAAAAACGTCCCGCATTCGCATTGGTTCCGGCGGGGTGATGCTACCGCATTATAGCGCCTACAAAGTAGCAGAAAACTTTAAAGTGCTTGAAGGGCTTCATCCCGGTCGGGTTGATTTAGGTGTTGGAAGGGCTCCAGGAGGCATGCCAATCGCGACCCTTGCCCTCCAAGAAGGAAAACGAAGAGACATTGACCGCTATCCGGAACAAATTGATGATTTATTAGCATACTTGCATAACGATTTGCCGAAAGAACATCCGTTACACGGCTTAAAAGCCACACCGAACGTACAAACAGCACCGGATGTATGGCTTCTCGGTTCCAGCTCCTCCAGCGCCATATTAGCAGCACAAAAAGGGCTTCCATACGTGTTTGCGCAATTTATTAACGGCGAAGGCGGGGAACATTATACAAAATTGTACCGCCAACAGTTTGTTCCATCGAAATATTTGTACAAGCCACGCAATATGGTCGCTATATTTGCCATTTGCGCCGAAACAGAAGAAAAGGCGGAATGGGTGGCATCGAGCCTTGATTTATCGCTGCTAATGATTGAGCAAGGCATGGTGTCCAATGGCACGCCAAGCCCGGAAAAAGCGATGTCCTACTCCTATAGTCCATATGAAAAAATGCGTATTCTCGAAAACCGAAAACGGATGATTGTCGGCTCACCGAAACAAATAAAAGAACAGCTTTTCCGATTAAGTGAAGCATATGAAACGGATGAAATTATGTTAGTAACGATTACATATGATTTTCAAGATAAGTTAACATCATTCCGGTTAATCGCGGAAGAATTATGGGGGTAAAGGAGCAAATGAAAGTTATTTCCGTCAATGCAGGCGAGCCGAAAACAGTGATGATCGACGGAAAACCGCTCACAACAGGAATTTATAAAGAGCCTGTGTCAGAGCCGCTCTCCGTGGCAAAACTTAACTTCGATGGAGATGGACAGGCGGATTTAGTACATCATGGCGGATACGACAAAGCGATTTGCGCTTATCCGTCCGAGCATTTTATCGAGTGGAAAAAACAGTTTCACCAGCCGTTTTCTCCTGGCGCGTTCGGGGAAAACCTTACGCTAAAAGGAATGACAGAAGACGAAGCATGCATCGGTGATATCTTTTCTGTTGGAACGGCCGTCATTTAACTGTCCCAGCCAAGGCAGCCTTGTTTTAAGCTCGCCAAGCGGCACGGTTTGCCAGACCTTCCGCCAGCCTTGCAAAAAACAGGACGCACAGGTTTTTATTTTCGCGTGTTACAAGAAGGAATCATTCAACAAGGCGACAAGCTCACACTCATCGAACGCAGCCTAACACCTTTATCTGTTCGCTATGTAAACCGCATTTACTATATGGAAAAAACAAATGTAGAAGCGATGCAAAAAATCATCGCGGAACCTACCTTATCGGAAAGCTGGCGCAAAGCATTGACAAAAAGACTCTCGACATGATTAGCGAATAAAAACGAAATGGCTTGTACGACACACGCGTACAAGCCGCTTTTTTATAATGCCTCTTCTTTTTGAAAATGACGATAATACAAATCATAGTAAAACCCTTTTGCCTTTAGCAGCGATTCATGTGTGCCTTGTTCAATGATTTTCCCTTCATTCAAGACGAGAATGCGATCGGCATTTTGGACCGTGTTAAGCCGATGGGCAATGACAAAACACGTCCGCCCTTTCATAAGCCGCTCGAGCGCTTCTTGAATTTTCATTTCGGTCATTGTATCAATGTTGCTCGTCGCTTCATCCAAAATTAAAATAGATGGATTGGCGACCATCGCGCGCGCAATTGCTAACAGTTGTTTTTGTCCTTGGCTAATGCCGCTGCCATCTTGCTTCAGCACCGTATCATAACCGTTTGGCAGTTTGGTGATAAACGAGTGCGCATTCGCCCATTTTGCCGCTTGTTCCACTGCTTCATCACTTGCATCTAATCTTCCGTATCGAATGTTATCGCGAATCGTTCCTTCAAATAAAAACGTATCTTGCAAAACAAACGCCATATGGGCGCGCAAGCTTGCGCGTTTAATAGTACGGCTATCGTACCCATCGATAAAAATATGACCGCGATCCGGATCGTAAAAGCGGGCTAGTAACTGTAAAATCGTCGTTTTTCCTGCACCGGTCGGACCGACGAGTGCCACCGTTTCTCCTGGAGAAACCGAAAAGCTGACATTGCGAATGACATCTCGCTTTTTATCATAGGAAAATACGACATGGTCAAATTCCACTTTTCCTTGTATATGGTTGAGCGAAATCGTTCCTGTTTCGTCCCGTTCTTCTTTTTCCATATCTAAAATTTCAAATACTCGTTCCGCGCCAGCCAGCGCCGAAAGCAGCGTATTCCATTGGTTTGCCAAATCATTTAACGGGCGTGTAAATTGGCGTGCATATTCGACAAACACAACAATGACGCCGATCGAAATCATCCCTTTAAGCGCTAAAACACCACCCACGCCAGCAATAAGACCAAAGCTGGCGTTGTTTAGAAAGTTCATTAGTTTCGGGATAAATCCCGAATACGTTTGCGCCCAAAATCCCGCTTGCTTCAACTGCTCATTTTTTTGTAAAAAGCCATCAATCATTCTCCGCTCTTGCGAAAACATTTTTACGACTTTTTGCCCAGAAATAACTTCTTCAATAAATCCGTTCATCTCTCCTAAACAACGTTGTTGCTCACGAAACCGTTTCTGCGTGCGATTCGTAATCCATCGCATCCCAATGTACATCATCGGGACAACTAGCAAAGTGACAAACGTTAGAAGCGGGCTTAGCCAGAGCATGACGCAGATCGCTCCGACAAGTGTAAGCGTGCTTGATATTACTTGGATGACGGTACTATTAAATGTTTGGCTCATATTATCGATATCGTTTGTAATCCGGCTCATTAATTCCCCTTGCCGGCGCTTGTCAAAAAATGAAATCGGCAGTTCATGAAAATGGCGAAACAGCTGTTTCCGGATCGCATAAATCGTTTCTTGGGCAATTCGGATCATCCAATAGTTTTGCAAAAAAGTTGATGCGGAAAGTGCCACATAAATAAAAAGAAGAAGCGCTAAAACAAGAAAAAAACCGTCTGTCTGCTTCGTGACAATATATGTATCAATCGCTCTTCCTACTACATATGGACCAAGCAGACTTAAACAGGAACTTACGATCACCATTACAACAACCGCAATAAGCCATCCTTTTTGAGGTGAAAGAAATGACCAAAGCCGCTTTAATGTTCCTATGTTGTCTTTTGCTTGCTGCTTTTGTCCCGCAGCTGCCATGGTTCTATGTCGCGGTCGTAACATTCGTGCCCCTTCTTTCCAAATTGCGATGCTACAATTTTCCGGTACAGCTCGCTTTTCTCTAACAGCTCATCATGGCTGCCTTTTGCTAAAAGCTTGCCATCGTCTAACAAGAAAATCGTGTCTGCTTCCATCGCCGTTTGAATTTTTTGTGTAACAATGAATGTGGTACACGTATACCACTTTAATTCCTTCAGCAATTTTGCCTCTGTTTTTAAATCTAGCGCGCTTGTGCTATCATCCAGCAATAAAATTTTCGGCATTCCAACAAGTGCCCTAGCAATCGAAAGGCGCTGTTTTTGCCCGCCAGACAAGTTTACCCCTTTCTGCCCAATCATTGTCTCATATCCATTCGGAAACTTTATAATCGTATCATGAATTTGTGCATGTTTCGCCGCTTGGATAATCTCTTCCATCGAAGCCTGTTCGTTTCCGAAACGAATGTTTTCGGCAATCGTTCCGGAAAATAGCAACACTTCTTGTGGAACGAAACGGATGGAAGCACGCAACTGTTCTTGTTTCATTTGTCGAACATCGATGCCATCGATCATCACTCGCCCATCCACCGGGTCGTATAAACGAGGGATCAACTGAAGCAAAGTTGACTTTCCTGAACCGGTCGCTCCTAAAATCGCCACTGTTTCATGAGGGCGAACGACAAACGAGACATCTTTTAAAACGAGAACACGGCTATTCGGATAGCGGAATGACACATTCTCAAAGCGGACTTCTCCTTGTTCGACCGCTTTATTGCATGCCTGTTTATCATCTTCGATATCCACTTCCACACTTAACACATCCGCAATGCGATCAGATGATGCTTTAGCACGCGAAAATGCCATCGTAATGAATGCAAACATCGATAACGCCGAAGTAATACGAGTCGTATAATTGACAATTGCCACTACTTGACCTGCCGTTATGCTTCCTGCTTGAATATCGATACGACCGATGAAAAGAATGACAATAATCGCCATATTCATGACAAATAACAATACAGGGGTAATCGTTTCTACTAAACGTAATACACTGATTGTCCGTTTCATTAGCGTTTCGTTTGCCTTTATAAACCGCTTCTGCTCGTACGTTCCTCTCATCCACGCTTTAATGAGGCGCATCCCCGCTAAATTTTCGCGCATCACACTGTTGACACGATCAAGCGTTTGTTGCACGAGCGAAAAAGATATAACCGCCTTTTTCATCATCCATAAAAGGAACATCACTAACATCGGAACGGCAACAGCAAGCACAAGCGCCAGCTGAACGTGAACGGCAAAAGACATGACTACTCCAAATACGACAAGAAGCGGCGCCCTTAAGGCAATTCGCAAACTCATAAACACCATATTTTGTATTTGCGTTACATCGTTCGTCATTCTCGTGATCAGCGAAGCAGTTGGAAAGCGTTCCAAATTCGCAAACGAAAACGATTGAATTTTTTCAAATAAATGTTTTCGAATCGCAAATCCGTACTCTTGGCCCACGTAGCTAGCGGCAAAAGAATTGGCAATCCCAGCAGCGAATGACAAAAGCGAGGCGCCGAGCATGACCGCTCCCCACGTCCAGACGACAGAAAGTTTTTTTGCCATTACTCCGTCGTCAATAATTTTCTCCATCAACAACGGCTGCCATAATTCTACTAACAGCTCAATCAGCATGAGCGCCCACGCGACGATCATCCATTTTCGATACGGTTTTAAGTAAGATAGTACTTGCTGCATCCTTTCACTCCCCCGTACCTGTGATCTCAACCCTCTGCATGAGGAAAGTCAGCACTAAAAAGTTTTTCCTGCGCCTGCGTGCAAACATTCACTCTTGTTCGGCCAAACTTTTATGGACAAACACCTCATTGGTGTTTAGCGCCCTGTCGGTTCGGTTCAAAACCGTTTTTCTCCCAATGGCTTAAGTCACGGGATTTCATGTGTAAAATTTAGTTACCATAGCGAATGACCGAGGGAGTGTCACTTTTGACATCGATGTTACAGAACATTTTGTTTACCGATATCCATTAAAGTTGTCAGTTCCGTTTCCGGTAGTTAGCCCAAATTTGCATAAACATTTCTTGGTCAGCAATCGCTCTGTTTTGCGAAGCAAAAAAATGGATAATATCTTGTTCGTTTTCCACGATTGGAAACAACTTATGAAATTTCGCAATCATCAATAGCTTTTCGACTGTTTTATTCGATGAAACGACAAAGACCACTTTCTTTTTCTTCGCAACTTCCTTTTTTAAAAAATGGATTAATAGTGCCAAGCCGGTACTGTCGATAAACAGAAGCCCATGGACATCAATAATGACGATATCTCCCTTTATTCCCGCCAATGCCATTTGAATCTTTTGTCTAGCAAGCTGCTGCGTGCTGTAAACCAACTTCCCTTTCAGCAATATTTTTTCATATTGTTCTAACGATGTAATTTTCAGTTCAAGAGTGGATATCCGACTATCCATTGCGCCCTCTCCTCATTTTCATCGCAATTGCGCATTTTCCATTTTCTCGCCGTTCAAACCATATATCATCCATGGTTTCTTTAATCAGCAAAAGCCCGCGGCCAGATTCAGCAAGCAACATATCTTCAAGGCTTTTCTCCCGCATTCGCTCAATTTGTTTGATAGGAATTCCGCTGCCTTCATCCGTAACAGTGACAGTTACATCCTCTTCCGTAATTCGCAAAGATAATACAAATGTATTCTTTTCTGTTTCTTCTCCCGATTGTCTTATTGCTGCCACTGAATTAATAACCGCTTCATGAACAGATAACACAAACATATCGCGATCGTGAACCGAAAAAAAACGACCAATTTGTTCCGCCAGCAAATCGCAAAAATCAATCGCCTCGTCCGTCGCTTCACATTGAATCTTCATTTCGTACATTGCTTTACACCCACTGATCATTAATTTCAAGAAACGATCGTTATTGAATCGTAATAGATAATAAGCATATATCATCGGCAGGATTCATTGGCGATCGACTATGATCAATCAGCATATGCAAAAATTGTTTATCTGGTAAATGGCTATACATTTTTGTATAGTTACGAATTTTATTCATGCTTTGTAAAATGGATGAATCCATTTCATCTAAAATCCCATCCGTGTATAAAAATAATCTTGTTCGCTTTTGATAATGAATAACTTCTTTTTCAAACGGGACGGAAAACGGACTGCCAATCGCTAGTCCTCCTTTATCCAATTCAATGATTTCTCCATCTTCCGTAACCAACAATCCAGCAGGATGCCCTGCATTCGTATATTCAATCTGCTTTTTTTTCGTATCAATCACTAAATAAATCATGGAAAATAAATATCTTATCCCATTCGCGTCGTTAGGGAATAAGTTTTGTACATGCTTTTCGAGTTCTATAGCGACATACACTGGATCGATGACACGCACAATTAATCCCCTTAATAGTGAACGGAGCAACATGCTGACAAGCGAAGAGGAAATGCCATGTCCCATCACATCAATAATAATGACGCCATAGCGGTCATAATCAATTTGGTAACATGCATACAAGTCGCCAGACAAGTCATCCGATGAAATATAAATAGCATCCATCGTCACTGCATCGTTTTGTATCGGAGGGGTTAACACGCTTTGTTGAATTTTTTTCGCAAGTTCCAATTGCTTCTTATACTCTGCTTCTTTTTGTTTTTGTTTTGTGATATCCGTAACCATCATCATATATCCCGTAACATTTCCAGCCGAATCAGTAACAGGAATGGCAGAATAAGCAACGTCCACGAACGTTCCATCTTTTCGTCTAACTGTGCGTTCGCCTGTTGAATTTTTTAACTGATGAGAAAACATTGCTATGCATTGAGGATGATCATGAAACAACGAGAAAAATTGCCGGCCGATCACTTCTTCCCGTTTCCATCCAAACAATGTTTCTGCAGCATTTCCCCAATCCATTACCGTCATATTTTTACATAACGGAATAACGGCAATGGGAGCTGTTTCATAAATAGCTTGAAGCATTTGTTCTGATTTTGGTGAACGAATAATTGTTTCCACATCAGAAAAACGCCAGACGTAAAATTCGTCCGCTGTACCTGTGAGTGAATAAACCGTTAACATTCGGACTAATTTCCGGTCATTGTCAATAAGATGATCAATTTCTCCTTCCCAATAGCCGTTTTCCAACACTGATTTCCAGATTAATTCGTACTTCTCAACATAATGTTCATCGGAAAGGAGAATTTGAAAGGATTGACCGATTAACTGTTCTTTGGAATAACCGGTTAATGTTACCGCTCCATCGTTTACTGCCACGATAATTTTATTCCGATCTGTGATGACAATTCCTTCGCTTGTATGATGACCGCATGTTTTTCCTTTCACCTGTGAATCTAGTTTCACCATTGTTCAACCCTTTTTCATAGTAATCTTTCAAAAATACATAAAATTCCTTCTTATGACAAAAGGCCACCTTCAAAAAGGAGACCAGTTTTCCCGAAAATAAAAAGTTTTCTTTTTATCTATTTCGATTATCATACTTTTTTTCCTGCTTTTTTCATCATAAAAGAAGTAAGTATTTTTTCTTCATTTTTATTGTTTAAAATAGCGATGACGGATGGCGGCAATAATGAGCAAACATAACGGGATGATAATTTGTAGTGGTACGTGCATATAAATTGTCACCACTTTCAGTCCTTCTGTAATATGTTCTGGATAATTGCTCGCAATGGCGATCGATAACAGCAAAACCATTAGCCCAAGCGGATATACGAGACACTGATGATTTTGAATGCGAAATACATTCGCTGTTCCAATCACCGCAGCATAAAAAAATACGGATACTTTAAAAAATCCGCCGATAATAAGAGCAATCATAAAAAATACATCCAGACGTTCCAAAAAATTCGCAACTTGAATCCTCCGTATCGTGTCTAAAAGCGGAAATGTAGAACGAGCGACAACATCCGCTCCAAGTACAGTAACGTTGATCGTCATAATCATTGCCAAATTAAGACCGCTTAGCACCATACCTATTATCGCAGCTTGTTTCATTTTTCCCGGGTTATTCATATATGGAAATAACATCGTAAAAACAATCATTTCCCCGAATGGAACGTAAAGCGTCTCCGTAAACACGACTTTCCATACCCGTTGCCATCCTTCTTCGAGCACCGGCTGCAGTCGATGGAGATCCACTAGTCCTGCGGAAATGACTAAGATAAACCCAGATACTGCGAGAAGATAAAGCACGGTAAGAAACAACCCCCCCGTCCGTGCAATGACCTCAATCCCTTTATAAACGCCATACATCACCGTTAATATCATAATCGCATTTAAAATAAAGAGCGGTGTTTCTGGATACGCAAACGTTAACAACAGCTCGCCAAAATCACGGAGGACCCGGGAAGCGATATAAAGAAAATAAACAATATATGCAAACGCCAAAACTTTGCCGATCCAAGGGCCAGTAATGTCTTGTACATACGTAGTCAATGGAGCATTGGGATAGTAACGATAGAGGCGGTAATAAATAAAAAACAATAGTAAACCAAATGTTAAACCTAATAATATCGCAAGCCAAACATCTTGTTTGGCACCTACACCAAGCGGAATAACGATAGCACTTCCGTGTTCAAACAGTATAATTAATACAAGTAATTGCCGTGCGTCTATCTTCGCTCGTTCCATCATTTCACCGCCCTCACTGCCCAAATAGGTACGATTTCGTTCGCAATCCTGTCCGGCGAATAAACGCTTCTACCGTTACATTTACCTCTAGTTGAGGAAAATAGCGATCATTCCAGTCTGATTTCATTGTTTTCCATTGCTGCGGATAGGAACGGTAGACAACATCTCCGAAACCAAAGATATCCGTTTTTGCTTTTTTTGCTTCTTCTATCGCTTTGACCACTTCCTTTTTTATACTTGTTTCCGCTTTTTTTTCTAATGCAAAAATTTGCTTAGGATTGGTAAAATCAATGGAGACAAACTCTTCGCCGATATCTCCCTCTGCACGAATATGAATGGAAATGGACGGTTTTCCTTTTTTCATATGCGCCGCTACACTCGTTTTGGCACGAACGACTTTATAGGCAGCTGCTTCTTTTTTCTGTTTCCACTCGATAGTCACGCTCGTTTGTTCCATTTTATCAAGAATCCATACCACTCCACGCGCTGCTTCGCCATTAATCCATCTGACAAGTTTATCCTCTTTAAACATCGCTAAACCATTGATATTCAATCGCGCATCAGGTTCAGAAGCTTGCACGTTCGTTTGCCGCTTCCCTTTTGGTACACTTCCTACAATCTCCACACCGCTAATGATTGGTGCTTTTCCTAATGAAGAGAGATCATTAATTACTTCTCCTACACGAACATGAATCGTTTGCCCCCATATTTTTTCAGAAAATTGCAATGTTTTTATAATTTGATTTGCTGAAATTTTGTCAATGGGCGTTAATATTTTGAGAACCTCTTCCGCTGAATTGCGTCGGGCGATCACGACCATTGCTGTCGTGCGAAATTGACTATTTCTTTCGAGTGCATCAAACAATCCGTTGACTCCTTCTTTTGCCACTTCTTCACCAATAACCACTAAGTTGGTATGCGCATAATAGATAAGCCGTGATAGTTTTTTAGACGCTTTCCGGCTTGCCTCAACGAGGTTATCTCCTGTTGCTTTGTAAATGGAAACCGGCACCCCGCCACTGCCTCCACCGCGCTGTGTCGAACCAGCAACGTTTCCTGGGTTGACGACTTGAAATGTCACCGCAAATTTTCCATCCTTCGTTTTATCAATTCCGACAGCGATGACAAATGCCAAATCGGTCAGCTCTTTTTTGCTCCAACATCCGGAAAGAACGGTTGCACATAACAGAAGTAAAAGGGTGATTGCCATTTTTTGTTTCATGATTGCTCTCCCTCATTTTTCTCCTGACGATTGGAAGCAGGCGGCTGAGATCGTTGATGATTTCCCTGGCGAATAATATTTTTCTGATTGATTAAACGTGGCCGTTCTTTAAACGCCCATGTCGGCACACGGAAAAGCGTATCGCCCATGTTGGATGGAATAAACGGAGCAAGCGGTGACATATATGGAACGCCAAAGGAACGAAGACTGCATAAATGAATCGTCATCACCAAAATTCCTATAATAATGCCGTAAAACCCAAACATCGCCGCAAGAAACATGAGCGCAAAACGAATGAGGCGCGCAGAAATTGCAATCGCAAACGAAGGGGTCGCAAAGCTGGCGATTGCCGTAATGGAAACGACAATCACCATCGCCGACGAAACAAACCCTGCCTCTACGGCTGCCTGTCCGATGACAAGCGCTCCGACAATTGAAACAGCCTGACCGACAGCACGCGGCAAGCGCACCCCTGCTTCCCGCAAAATTTCAAAAATTACTTCCATCACCAACGCCTCGACAAACCCCGGAAATGGAACTGACTCCCGTTGAGCAGCGATCGCAATGACAAGCGTAGTTGGGATCATTTCTTGATGAAACGTCGTTGCTGCAATATAAATCGCCGGGGCA
Organism: Parageobacillus sp. G301; assembly: GCF_030268025.1. NCBI lineage: Bacteria > Bacillati > Bacillota > Bacilli > Caryophanales > Anoxybacillaceae > Parageobacillus > Parageobacillus sp. G301. The sequence continues at coordinate 285,762 of NZ_BSDB01000001.1, read as the reverse complement.
ACAAGTGAAAGAAAGAAAACAAGAACACGCAAAAATCGAAGTGCTGTTGCAATATCAAAGCGAGCATAATAATCTTCAACCGCTTGAAAAAATTGGATAAACAAAGCGGGTGCAATGAGCACAAATGGAGTTCCTTCAACGAATATGGCCACTCTACCTTCGAGAAGATTGGCTGCTACCACATCCGGCCGCTCTGTATGATACGTTGTCGGAAAAGTAGTAAATGTTTGATCTTCAATTAATTGTTCGATATATCCTGTTTCAAGGACACTATCAATATGTATGCGGCGAAGCCGTTTTTTAACTTCTTCAACGATTTCGTCGTTGGCAACTCCTTTCACATACATAATAGCAACATCCGTTTTTGTCACTTCGCCAATTTTCATTGTTTCGAGCCATAGATTCGGATTTTTAATGCGACGGCGAATGAGGGTGGTGTTCATGCGCAGCGATTCCGTAAATCCATCGCGCGGACCGCGAATAGCTAGCTGTGTTTGCGGCTCTTCAATCGCTCGATATTCTCCCCCACTCGTACTTGCACTTAAAGCAAACGTCACTCCATCAAGAAGAATAATCGTCTCCCCTGACATAAGTGCCAAAAATAAATCAACCCACTGGGAGATGCGCTCGATTTTGCCGACAGCAGCTAGTTTTTTTTCCATAAAGCAAAACGTATCTTTCGGGGATAAGGTAGTCGGAAACGTTGCTGCCATAAGCGGCTCAAGCAAAAATTGATATACATTCTTTTCATCGGCAAGCCCATCGATAAAAATGAGAGCAGCTCGAATCGACTGTTCTTGTCCAATCATAAAACGACGGATGACAATATCGGAACTGTTCCCGGTCGTATGGCGAATGATATCGATATTCACATCCAGCTGCGAATGAATCGGCTCGTGCGGAACATCCTGCGCTTGACCGCTTTGATCATGTTTTTGTTGTGTTGTCGTTTTCTTTTCTTGTTGTTTTTTTCGCAATCCCCACTGAAACAGCATCGTACTCCCCTCGCTCCAACTCATTTACTTGCCATTATAGACAACAAAGGGGGGGAATATACGATCAAAGAATGATTCCATGGTAGAAAACAAAAACTAAAGAAAAAAACAACAGTAGGTGGATTCAATGAAAGTGCTGGGCATTTCGTTGTTTATTGGCAGCATTTTAATCGGTCTCGCCATTGAAATGGATATGTTAATGGGTTTTACATTACGTCAATCGATGCGCAACGTCCTGAACCCTTTTCGTGTCATGGAAACACCGGAAATGTTTATTTTATTTTTCATTTTATTGTTATGGGTGCTCGATGTGTTAGCGGCGCTATTTCTTCAAAAACAAAATAAAATGTAAAAAAGGTTTCTTGCCAAGGCAAGAAACCTTTTTTATCATTTGCTGACCGCGCCTAGACGAAGCAGCCGCATCGAATTGAGCAATACGAGCAGCGTCGCTCCCATATCCGCAAAAATGGCCATCCATAACGTAAGCCAACCTGGAATAATAAGAACAAGTGCCAGCACTTTTAACAAAAAAGCAATCGCAATGTTCTGTTGAATAATGCGCATCGTTTTCCGTCCTAACCGAATGGCATATGGGAGTTTCCCAAGATCATCGCCCATCAAGACAACGTCCGCTGTTTCTAACGCTACATCTGTTCCAATATCCCCCATGGCAATGCCAATGTTTGCCGCAGCGAGCGCGGGAGCATCGTTGACACCGTCGCCGACCATCGCGATACGTCCTGATTGTTGCTGTAGCGTTTGAATCGCCGTCAATTTTTCTTCTGGAAGCAATTCAGCGCGAATATCGGTAAGTGGAAGGGAAGAGGCAATGGCCCGCGCTGTCGTTTCGTGATCGCCGGTTAACATGATTGTTTGAGTGATTCCTAGATTACGTAATGTTTCTAGCACAAAAGCAGCATTTTCACGCAGTTGATCAGAAACGGCAATCATTCCAAGCACCTTTGTTTCATCACCAAGCAGCATGACCGTATTTCCTTGCTTTTGTGCACGTGTGATTTGCGCGCGCACGTCTTCGCATATAGACGCATCGGAAAACAAGGACGGTTTTCCAATATAATACATGGTTCCGTTCACACATGCTGCCGCTCCTTTGCCGGTCATCGCGCGAAACTCGCTTACTTGCAAACTGTCCAATGATATTTGTAATTCCTCTGCTTTGCGTAAAATGGCAGAAGCAAGCGGATGCTCTGACTGTTTTTCGATGGCTGCGGCGATTTTTAGCACTTCCTTTTCATCCAGGCCGCCAAATGGATAAATATCGGTCACTTCTGGGGTTCCAGTCGTTAATGTTCCTGTTTTATCAAACGCAATAGCCGAAAGTTTTCCGATTTCTTCTAAATACGCTCCACCTTTAATAAGCACTCCTTGCCGTGCCGCTTGCCCAATGGCGGTTACAATTGCGACCGGCGTGCTAATGACAAGCGCGCACGGACATCCGACGACAAGCACCGTCAAGCCGCGGTAAATCCACGTCAGCCATTCTCCGCCAAGCCATAGCGGCGGCACTATTGCAAGAAGGAAAGCAATGAGCATAATCGCTGGCGTATAATAGCGCGCAAAGCGGTCGATAAATTGCTGGGCTGGCGCCCGCTGTGCCTGCGCCTCTTCGACAAGATGAATGATTTTCGCAATCGTTGTGTCCTTCACCTGCTTTGTCACTCGTACTTCGAGCGCGCCTTCTGCATTCAACGTTCCGGCATATACTTCATCGCCAATGGTTTTGGCTACCGGCATCGATTCGCCTGTAATCGCCGCTTCGTTTACGGATGATTCACCGCGAAGCACGATGCCATCCATTGCGATTTTTTGCCCTGGTTTCACAATTATCGTATCGCCGACAACGATATCTTCCACATCCACTTCATACTCTTTGCCATCTCGAAGCACGATCGCTTTTTTCGGAGCGATATCCATCAGCCGTTGAATCGAACGGCGCGCCGTATCCATGGAATACCGCTCAAGCGCTTCGCTAACCGCAAATAGGAAGACAACGACCGCTCCTTCTTTCCACTCTCCGATGCACGCTGCCCCAATGACAGCAATCGTCATGAGCGTATTCATATCAAATTGCAGACGAACAAGATTGTTGATTCCGGTTTTTAATAAATGGTAGCCGCCAATGATGATACTTGCTGTAAATAATAAAATGGTTGCGATATGCCGTTCTCCGATCGTATAAGCAGCTGCATAGCCGGCAAGGAGAAACAAAGCCGATACCATCGCAATCACATTTGTTTTCTTTTTCCAAAACGGTTCTGCTTTCTGTTCTTTCCGCTCTGTTTCCGGAATGACGGTAATTCCGTCAAAAGCACCCGCTTTTTCCAGCTCCGCAATCGACGCTTCGCCGATAACTGTTAGTTTCGCCGCGCCAAAATTGACTTCGGCATCTTTGACCGTTGCAATGCTTTTCACATTTTTCTCAAACTTTGCCGCACAGTTGGCGCAGGAAAGGCCTTGAAGGCGGTACACATGTTTATTTTCCATCGTGTTCTTCCCCCTCTTTGGCGTGGACAAGCGCCAGAGCCACAAGCTGCTCGACATGGTCGTCTTTCAGCGAATAAAACACGAGTTTCCCTTCTTTGCGGTGCTTGGTGATTCCCATATCGCGAAGCAAACGCAAATGGTGGGAAGCGGTTGCGACCGTGCAGCCGATAATCGTCGCGACATCACAGACGCACAGCTCTTTTTCGAGCATTAACGCATACGTGATTTTTAAGCGCGTCGCATCGGCAAGCGCTTTAAACAGCTGTTCCACCCCGCTGATTTCATTGATGCGCTGCCGGACGGCATCGACTTTTTCCGCGTTAATGGAAAATACTTCACATACATCGTTCGCCATCTTGTCACCTTCATTCAAATATTCATTTGAATATATTATATTCCTTCATCAATAAAAGCGTCAATTCATTCAAACGATAATTTGAATGTTTTTCATCAAAAAAAGGGAATCACAATGATTCCCTTTTATCATTCCGCATTCCCCCTGGCTTTTTCGAGCAGATGATGATCTTTGAGCCATTTTTCGACATGAGTATACGTTTTTTTCCATTCGAGTTGGATGATATCGCCGTTGCTTTGCAGCAGTTCGATATCCCCCTCCCATACGTTGTCATCCAGCATGGAGCTTGCCGGTTCTTCCATTAAATCAGTTTTTAACGCTTCGATAAATGAATCAATTTGCTGCGGCTCGATGATCGTCAACGTTTTCTCGCCCGTTTCCGGGGTGCGGAAGGCAACTTGGCGAATCGGCGAATATCCTTGATCGCGGAGCAATAAATAATAGTTTTTCTTATACTCTTTCGATTCTAAAATTGGTTGGAAATAGGAAAAATACTGATCGCTAGGCACATGGTACTGACGGATCATCCGCTTGCCGTCCTTTAGCACATAGCCGATGACCACTTGTCTTTGTTCCGTAAACGGCGACGGTTTTGGCTGATCGTTGACTAACTGTTGGTGAAACGCGTAGACGGCGTGAATGTTTTCCTTTTCCTTTAAAAATTGGTTTTCTTGCTCAAACGGCACATGCGAACGTTGGCCATTCTCGACAAAATCATAAACGGAACCGCCGAAATAGACTTGGCGGATATCCTCTAGCGCCGGCAGCCGTTTTTCATATCCGGTTATATCAAGATGAACCAAAATACCAACGGCCACCATCGCCGCGGCAAAATAAACATACCCTTTCCACTTATGGAAAACGCGCCACGTTTTTTCGATAATCATTTCGGCAACAAAAAAGCCGATAAATGAGAAGGTGATATATCCGAACACAATCCAGGAAAACTGGTTTTGTGTAACGCCGAAATAAAAACCGCCAAGAAGCATCGTACAAAAAGCGACGCCGTACTTAAAGATCGGACGGAGCACCGGAAACGCCAGCGCCTGCGTCGCCGCCTCGCTATGCCGTTTTTGGTACAGCCAAATCGCGAAAATAAGGAGCAACATCATCAAAAGCAGATAAACAAGCGATTCCCCTGCTGTCAACGGTGCTGCTTCAAGCCGTAAATAGCGGAAAAACGGAACAATTTCCTCCAGATTTTTCGATAAATAATAATCAGCCGGGAAGCCAACCAATAAAAACGAAGTATTGGTCAATAACAAAACAGTGATGCCTGCCGGGAATAAAAACAAAATGTAAGTAAATACAACTTGCAGCGTCGACATGCCTGTCATTATGCCAACAAAAACAGAAGCGGCAAAAACAAACAGTTCCATAATAGCCGTTTCCCACATCCAGCGGATGATGTCACCGATGGCAAGCGGCACGGAAAGACTTAATCCATAGCGACAAACGATGGTAAGCAACGAAACAAGCGCGATCGGGAGGACAACAAGTCCCACTCCAAACACAGCTTGCTGGCAAAACAACTCTGCTCGCTGCACAGGCAAGCTATGCATAAAATCAGAGGATTGTTTTCCTTGCATGTAACGAAATAACAGTGTGGCTAACAACACCGGCAGCGTAAAAACGATCATCGTTTGAAACTCTGCGGAAATGCTGTATAAGCTTTCCCATTCTGGAAAAATACCGCTATCTTTCTGCTGGGAGTAAGCCATCAATAATTGCAGCGGAATAGCGGCGAACCAAAGCAAAAAATGCACGATGCCAATCCAGCCGACGCTGCGAAGATTTTGCACCAAAAACCCGCGGTTAAACGATAATATTTTCGATGGCATAGCCGACATCCCCCATTTCGTAAATGAAAATTTCTTCGAGCGTAAGCGGCAGGATATCGAAGATGAGCGGCTGAAACGGCTTAATATAAGAAATGATTTCCTGCTTTTCGCCGCGCACAATGAGGAGAAGGACGCTGCCGCGCTGCTCTTTGTAAACGATATCAAGCTGCTCGGCAAATTGCTTTGGAATTCCATTGCGAAAAGCGACTTGAATTTTATGGATATCGGTTTTCATCGCGTCCAGCTCTTTTTCAAACATCATTTCTCCCTCATGTAAAATGCCGATACAATCGCAAAGATCTTCCATCTCCCGCAAGTTATGCGAAGAAATAACGACCGTCATTTCGCGCTCGGCGACCTCTTGGACGATAATGTTTTTCACTTTTTGCCTAACGACCGCATCGAGTCCATCGAGCGGCTCATCCATGACGAGCACGTCCGGCATCACCGAAAAGGCGAGCCAAAACGCGGCTTGACGCTGCATTCCTTTCGAAAACTGGTGAATTTTTTTGCGCGGATCGAGCAAAAATATTTCTTGTAATCTTGTAAACCGCTCCCGATTAAAAGATGGATAGACGCTTTCGTAAAACGCGGCCATTTGTTCGATTGTTGTTTGCGGGAAAAAATATACATGATCCGGCAAAAACATGATTCGCCGCTTCACTTCTGGATTTTCCCATACTTCTTCTCCATCAATGAGCACCGTGCCATGATCAGGACGGATAATCCCAGCCATCATCTTTAGCAATGTCGTTTTCCCCGCGCCATTGGAGCCGAGCAGGCCGTAAATTCTTCCCTTTTGCACTGTCATGTTCACTTTGCGAATCGCTTGAAAGCGGTCAAATGTTTTCGTTACGTTCGTCAAGTGAATCATCGGTTTCTCCCCCTCTCTCCCCTTGTTCCGCTTGTTCAATCCATTGTAGCACTTCCTCTTTGGTCACCCCTAAAAAAAGCGCCTCGGCAGCCAGGCGGATAATATCGTGCCGAATGGCTTCGATTTTTTCTTGACTTGCTGCTTTTGGCTGCGGAGAAACAAAGTTGCCTTTTCCTGGAATTGAATAAATAAACCCTTGGTGCTCTAATTCCCGATACGCTTTTTGAATCGTGTTTGGATTAATCGTCAATTGTTTCGCCAACATCCGTACGGATGGCAGCTGCTCATGCGGCTTCCATATTTCGCGGATGATCATTTCTTTCATTTTTTCGACAAGCTGTTCATAAATCGGTTGACGGCTGCGGATATCTAGCTCAAACATACCCCCTGGTTACTAAAATCTATAAAAATCGACTCATCACGATGGAACCAGGAAACATCGCTTGCCGCTCGGATTCTCACCGAGTTCCATCAGGAAGGTAATCCCCTTGTCATTCACCCGCTGTGAAAGACATCCCGTGGATCGCTGTCAGCGACGGCACCTGCCGTGCACCATTCCTTCCATCGGTCAGTACACGACAACGATTTTAGCAACCAGGTCTACACCTCCCGCAGTTGAATTTGGTACTGGTTCAGCCAGCAGAATTTGTGCAGGATGTTCCATAATGACCATTCATGTTCCTCTTTGAAGTTCTCGATCTTTTTTAACATCATACCTAGATATTGCCGTTGTTTCGTTCCGCTTTTCGATTGCTTATAGGATTCTTCCATCGACCCTAACAAAGCAATCAAATGGCGCTTCACTTTCGTTTTTATGATGTGAATGAGTTCTTTTGGTAATCGTTCACGATACCCCAATCCCCGTCTGCCAATCACCAAAGCGGCACTTTCATGAACGGATAACCCATATTTTTTCCTATACTTGAAACGACCGATGACGCTGGTATACGCCGGATTCACTTTTTTGATGCGAAACCCAAGCCGTAAGCCTCGGCGAATGATGGTATCAGTCAGTTTTTTCTTTTTGAAATGATGTGTCAAGCGATTGAATCGTTTGTCCGTATCGTGCTGCTGTCTTAGTTGAATGTTTTCGATGACCACTGCCCCGACATTCTCTTGAAGCAGCCAGTCATACACATCTCGTACGGTTTCTCCAACGATGTTGTTTCGTTTATTCGCTTTCACATATTCGAGTTCATGACAGTAAAACACTTTCGATTTAATGAAGTTTCCTTGTTTCGAAACGATGCTTACGGCGATGCGGTCAATATTGATATCCATCCCAGCGATTCGTTCCGCTTGAATCGGTTCATCATAGGCAAGTTCCCTGCCATATACCTCTTCTTCATAGGTGAGATGGACATAATATTCCCCGTTTTTGCGTTGGATTTCGACGGTATATGGTTGATATTCGATGATCGGCTTTCCTTTTGTATTCACGTCCACCTGCTCGCCCATGATGACATCGATGATTTCATCCTCATATTTTTCAGGAACAGACACAGGAAATCGTAAACGGGGAGCGTGTTTCCCTTCTTGTTGTCCAAGTGGATTGGCGATTTCTACATAACATTGGTACGTCTTGTCGTCATAGGTAAGGCGAATATTCAAATTTCCTTTTTTGCTTTTATCTCCTCTGGCGTACAACTGATTCGAGCGCACATCTTTCCATTCTTCGTTCGTGATTTTTCCTTTCAAGCGCTTATAAAAATTCTCTTTGCCACCAAAAATCACACGTGGAATGGTCCCTTGTTCCAGATGATGCGTTAGCTCGGCTTCTTTCGCTTTGAGCTTTTCTAACCGTTGGTGCAATCCACCTAGACATGTTGGAAGATCGACTTTTTTCGGTGTTTTTCTTCCATGTTGGTAGTCATCGATTTTCTTTTCGGTTTTTTCGATTTTCGCCCGCACATCCTCCAAGCGCATTGGAAGCAATTCACGTTGGGAAGAAATCAGTGATTGAACAAGCAAGACCGCATCTTCGGCAAACCGTTTGTTGAGCTGAAATTGATGCGGAAGGTGCTTGATGATGTCTTTTGCGTTCCTTCCCTCCAGCAAGCGGTTGAACGCGTATCGCTTCGCGGAACCAAAGACGCGCATCAACTCATCTAATGAGCGAAGTTGTGTTTCATCATCGGAAACGATTTTCATCCCCCGAACCGTTTTCATCCCCTTGCCTTCCCCCTTGTTTGGATCCTTAAGAACATATATTCGCCAAATCTTCTTCATTTCCTTTTTACATTGAGGAAGGGAAAGATGATTTTTTATCATCAGACAGGTGACGATGGAAAAGATGGAGAACATCCAACTCTCCACGTTCAATAACAGTAGATTACATGATTTTATACATTTTTATAGATGTCTAACAAACTGCTTATACCTCCTTTCATTATCTGTACCAACTGTACTATTAATAATAATACACTTATAACAGTTAAATAGCAAGTATTTTCCATAAATAAAAAAACGTAACATAAGGAAATGATATTCCTTACATTACGAATACGTCTGCACAAACAGGCCGTCTCCTTCCAGCCATTCGGCAATGAAGACGTCTTGATACGATGCCACTCCATGAGCACGGAGCTCCCGCTGCAGCCACTCTTCATCTTTGCCAAGTTCGCGCAGTTCATCGATAAGCAGCTCTCCGTCGCGGATGAGCGTAATCGGAACATAAACGGGATGCGGCGGCAATTGAAAATCTTCGCGCGTTGTTTTTTGATATTTCGCTTTTTTCAAGACGCTGATCGAACCGTTTGCTTCTAAATAACAAAAAGCGACTTCCCTCAAGGAAAACGTTTCGCTTTGCCGAAGCAAACTTTGCAGTTGATTGAGCGTCATCCGATTTTTCTTCAACGCTTCATAATCAATGATCCCATTACGGATTAGCGCCGTCGGTTTTCCCTCGCTAAGACGGCGAAACGAGAGCCATTTTTGATTCATGTATTCGACAAGCAATAATAAAGCTCCCCACAACGATATCGAATAGATGATATACCACAGATGGACATGATCATCATATAGAGCGTTTCCTAACAGCTCTCCTAATACAAGCGCTGAAATAAACGTAAATGGGCTTATTTGATGGATCAGTTTTTTGCCAGCTACTTTCACAACGAGAAATAAAAGCACAAATCCTGTCACAAGCTCAACTGTTAAATGCATCCATTTCATCTATTGCCACCATCCTGATCACGGTTCGTTAGTTTCATTATGAACGACAACATGCTAAATTATGTCACGGCAAAATTTTTGCCTACTGAAGCCAAAACACTCTGTGTAAACGCAATTCCTTTATAAAAAAGATATTTTTCCATCCCATTCTTTCCGTATAATAATAGTGTTGAATTTTCGTAGATAGGGGATATTATATGGGGGCATATATAAATCAACATGTATTAAACAATTTGTTTTATATCTTAGTGAGCGTATTTGTTTTTTACTTTATTTATGATCACGGGGAAATATTTAAAAAGCGGCCATTGTACAGAGATGCTCTCCTTGCCGTTTGCATGGGGTTTCCGATCATTTTATGCATGAAATTTCCTATTTACATTGATGAACGTTGCATCCATGATTTACGACAAATTCCTTTTCTTGTCGGTACGCTGTATGGTGGTGGAATCGTCGGCATTATTTTGTTCCTGATTTTGCTAGCTTCCCGCACTCTGATTTACGGGTTTGAGTATCTTACCGCGATTGTGTATATGACCATGTTGGTTATCACAGCTCTCATTTCGCCATCATTTAAGACTTTAAAACGAGCAAACAAACTCTCTATGTCGGTCTGGTTAACCTTGTTTCTGGCGATTCTCACCACGTTTCTTGCCATCATCATCGCACAGTTTTCAGTAACAAAATCATATATTGTTTATTTCATTTTGCTGCCTCCCATTGGAATGCTATTTGTCGTGTATATTATGGAAACATTAAAAGAAGCGACTATGATGCGCTCAAAGCTAGTAAAAATCGAGAAAATGGAAGTGGTTAGTCAACTCGCGGCGAGCATTTCACATGAAATTCGCAATCCATTAACTGTTGTCAAAGGATTTATTCAATTATTAAAAACTCCTTCTCTTTCACAAGACGCAAAAGATCGCTACATTCAAATTGCTTTAGACGAAATTAATCGAGCGGAAGCGATTATTAACGAATATTTAACCTTCGCCAAACCAGCCTCGAACAAAGTGGAACGCCTGATGGTAGATGACCAGCTGCGAAAGGTAATTCAGATGTTGGCGCCAATGGCTCATATGAACTCGATTGAAATTGTTGAAGAGCTACAACCCGGCGCGATTGTTGGAAACATTCAGTACTTTCAGCAGTGCTTTTTGAATTTGATAAAAAACAGCATCGAAGCCATGCCGAACGGAGGGACATTGACGATTTCATCCTTCTTGCATGGAAATCATGTCATCATTACGATTAAAGACACAGGAGTGGGAATGACAACGGAACAAATGAATCGATTTGGTGAGCCATACTTTAGTACAAAAGAAAAGGGAACCGGTCTTGGAACCATGGTCGCGGTAAAGATGATTCAAACGATGCAGGGAACGTTGCATATTCAAAGCGAGGTTAATAAAGGAACCACGTTGACGATTACGTTTCCTAAAGCCGCGAACTGATTCTGTCAGTAAAAGAGGGATGTGGAGCTAATCCACATCCCTTTCTTATGTTATAGATGTCGAGTTGGAAGATTGTCTCTCTTTTTTTGGAGACAATAAAAGAACGGTCACCATAATGCAAGCGGCTCCAATAGCTTGAAACAGGCCGAACGGAACATGTAAAAAAACAATCGAGGCGATTACGGCTGACAGCGGCTCTACACTAGACAGCAAGCTCGATTCCGTTGGCGATAAGTAGCGGATGCTTTCGACAAATAATAAAAATGCAAATAAAGTGCCAAATACAATGACAAACAAGATAAGCAGCCACGTCTCCACATCCCAGCGAATCGCCGGCAAAGGAAACGGAGGAAAAACGAAACACATGCCTCCCCCACCGATGACCATTCCCCAGCCGACAACGATGATGGAGTGCCACTTTTTCAGCATCTGTGCCGAAGCTAACGTATAAAATGCTAAGGCAACACCAGAAAGAATTCCCCAAACGACAGATATCAACGGCACTTTTAATTCTCCGGTTGAACCGTTTGTAATTAATAGAAAAGTTCCTAAAAGAGCCAATACAATTGCAAGCATCACCTCTTTCGATGGACGATGTTTTTGAGCAGCCATGGCGTATAACACGATATAGACAGGAGCTAAATATTGCAATAATGTCGCCGTAGCCGCATTGCCGGTGGCGATCGATGCAAAATATGTATATTGCACACCAAGCATGCCGACAAATCCAAACAAGAGCAAGCTTCCGATGCTTTTGATGCCGGTCCAAATCGAAAATATCGCCATCCGTTTGCATACCGCAAACAATAACAACGCGCTTCCCGCAATCATCATTCGCACCACGACAAGCCATTCTGCGGTTATTTGCTTGTCCTGAAATAACACTTGCGCCGCTGTTCCTGATAATCCCCAAAGCGTTGCACCGGTGATGACCATCATTAGACCTTTTATTCGACTAGAGACTTGTGCGAGCATGATTCTCCCCTTCTTTTGACTGATGTTGATGGATAGGAGACATAACGGCAATAAACACCCCTATGATAATCAGCAACCCGCCTAAATAAAACGAGGCGGTTATCTGTTCATGTAAAAACAAAAAGCCAAACACAGCGCCGACAAGCGGCTGAAAAAAGAAAAACAACGAGCCAATCCCGGCATCCATCATTTCCATTCCTTTATTCCAAAGAAAAAACGCCCCTGCGGTTGAAATAATCCCAAGATAAAGAATTCCAAACACCACTATTATATTAGGAAAAGAAACAGGTTGCTCATGCAGTTCCCAAAGCATAACCGGTGTAGTGAATAATAAGGCAAACCAAATGGCATATGTTGTGATCATTAAGGTCGAAAAACGGGCTGATGCCACTTTCACGTACACAGATAAAAGCGCCCATGTCAGCGCCGCCCCAACTAACATCATATTTCCCCAAAATGATTGTCCTCCGCTATTGTCAAAGCCGATGACGATGACAACCCCGATAGTAGCCATCAAAAGAGCGATAACTTTTCTCAAGGTGACGGATTCGTTTAGGACAAATTTTGCGAACAAGACAATAAACGCCGGAGTTGCCGACGTAATTAATGCGCCTGTATGCGCATCGGATAATTTTGTTCCGATAAATTGCAAAGATATCGAAACAAAATAACCGATAAAACCGATCCACCCTAGCAAAAGCCAATCTTGTTTTCGAATGGATATCCTCGTTTTTGTTTTATATTGATGAAATTTTAATATCCCAAATAAAACAACGAACGCGATTGCATAACGAAGCCACACTAACGTAAACGGCGGAACAAAATCAAGGACGTATTTGCTGACAACGTACATTCCGCCCCAAATGCTTGCTGCCAAAGATAAACAGAAAGCGCCAAAAAATGTATTTTTCATCGTGAAACAAACCTCCGTCTTTATAGGGATTAAAACCTCATCCCTAAGACAAGGCGTGGTTATTGGCTGCTCGCCTCGTCTTAGAAACAAGCAGACGGTTGGTCGTTTTCAAATAAATGGAAATACATTCTCACCGTTCCCACCTTTTTTCTATATCATTCCATTTTGTTTCATTGTATCAAATTATCGTCAAATACACATTACTATTTTTGCATATTATTCCATGTATGTTGCAAAAAAGAATAGGTATTCTGTTTTAGGAAAAAATAGTAACATGATTAGTAATTCATCCAAAAGAAAGGTGTCCGCCGTGAATAATACTCCGTTAAATACCGTTCAACTGGCTTGTGTGTTTATGTTATCTATCGGGCTAATGAATCATGTCATTGTGGTCCCGTTGCTATTAGACGCAGCCGGTCGTGATGCATGGATTTCGGCAATCACAGCGCTTGTTGCATTGCCATTATGGCTTCCGCTGTTGTATTTTGTCATGAAGCAATCCAATCAAATGAATTTATTCTTATGGTTAAAAACAGAATTTAATCGTGCTATTGCATATTTCGTGGCCATTCTTGGAAGCCTATTATTACTTGTTATAGGCTATATTACACTCAACGACACGGTTACGTTTACTACTACTGCCTACTTAACGCGGACACCCGATTGGGCCATTTTATTAATCTTAACAGTGATGTGCTTTTATAACGCATATCATGGCATCCCATCCATCGCAAAGACGGCGGTTATTCTTTTACCATTTGTTTTTATTTTTGGGATTTTAGTTGCGATCGCAACTACGCCGCATAAAGATTATTCATTATTAAAGCCAATCATGGAGAATGGCTTTACTCCTGTTTTCAAAGGAATGATCTATGCCGGTGCCGGATATGTGGAAATTTTTATTATTTTATTCATGCAACATCATCTTCAAACTCGTTTTTCTTTTAAAGCTCTTTTCATCGTTAGTGTTCTCGCCGCAAGCTTAAGCATTGGTCCAACGATTGGCGCGATTATTGAATATGGACCGAAAGAAGCAACGAATTTACGTTACCCGGCCTTTGACCAATGGCGATTGATTAAATTAGGAACGTATATTGAATATCTTGATTTTCTTGCTGTTTATCAGTGGATGTCTGGAGCGTTTATCCGAATTTCCCTGGCTTCCGCGCTTATACCAGAGCTATTTCATGTAACGGATAAAAAAGCACGATTATGGATTCTGGCCGTTATTTATATCACTCTGTTTTTATTATCATTGATTCCCATCAGCGACGATAAATTTTTAGGCTTGCTATATCAATTGGTTCTGCCGCTTTCGCTACTATTCATTCTATCTCTCTCTTTGTTCATTGGAATATTGGCACTTATTTCATATTTAAAAAAGAGGAGAGCATAATCATGCCAATTCCTTTAAGAGCACCACAAATCAAAAAAAATCCAAATGATCATAGCGGACAGGAAACACTCATCATTTCCGAGCAAACGTTGCGCGATATTTTTTCAAATTGTAAAGATGTCGCGATTATAACCTCAACGATTCAGCCGGCAAAAACCGCAAGCGGCACGCTTACCTTAGTGTTTGTCTATTGTGAGGAGCTGTGTGACAACCAGCTGATGAAACAGGCCATTTTTCCAGCATTTCGTGAAATGTGCCGCGAATATCCTTGCCAATCAGTGGAGGAGATTGAAGCGAACAAACTGCTGCCAATAGAGCTGCTTGGAAAAGAAGTGCGTATTGACGATCTGAATTTTCATCTCTTTAGCGGTGATTTATTAGTCTACTTTCAAGAAGCGGACGTTTTATATTCCCTTACGCTTGCTAAACCGCCAAACCGCGACCCGGAAGAGCCGAACACGGAAGTGTCGATCCGCGGTCCGAAAGACGGTTTTATCGAGGAAATTTCGAAAAACGTCGCGCTCATCCGCAAGCGAATTAAATCCCATAAGCTCTGTTATGAACAATTTATCGTCGGCACAAGAAGCCAAACAAAAGTGGGATTAATGTACATAGAGGACATCGCGAATCATGAAATGATTAATGAGGTGAAAAAAAGAATTTTACAGTTAAATATTGATTCCCTGATGAGTACCAATCAGTTGGAAGAGCTGATTGGCGATAAACGGTTCTCGCTGTTTCCGTTATTTGCATACACAGGGCGGCCGGATTTTGCAGCCAATTGTTTATTAAATGGAAGATTTATCATCCTGCTAGACGGTGCTCCTACCGTCATTATTGGTCCGGGAAACTTATTGTTTTTACTGAATACATCGGAAGATAACGTTACAACACCTATCTTTGTCATTTTTCAGAGAATCATTCGCTTCATGGGAATTTCCGCGGCTATTTATTTACCCGGATTTTGGGCCGCCTTACTATCGTTTCATCCAGGAGAAATACCATTCACTCTCTTAGGAACGGTTGTGCTTTCCAGGCAAGGAGTGCCATTGCCTGTTCCGCTAGAAATGTTTATCATGGTGGGGCTGTTCGAAATCGTTAAAGAAGCGGGCATGCGTTTGCCGTTAGCGATCGGGCAAACGTTATCGATTGTCGGCGGATTGATTATTGGGCAATCGGCTGTCAGCGCTGGCTTACTCACACCGGGAAGCCTTGTTGTTGCGGCCATTTCCGTTATCGCCACGTTTACATTAGTGAATCAAAACTTGGCTGGAACCGTGACGTTATTACGTTTTATTGTCTTAGCCGCTTCTTCTGTACTAGGGTTATTTGGGTTTATCGCTTCTTTATTTATACTTTTAACATACACAGCTAATTTAACCATATTTGGAATTCCGTATCTTACCCCGTTCTCTCCTCCAACCAGGGATATTTTCAAAGTCTTAATTCCGAATGGTTGGAAAATATTCAAAAAGAGAGCGGATTTGGTAAAACCGCAGGACGATACACCAAGGGGGGAAGCGAATTGAAAGGTAAAGCCTCCTTTTCCTTTTTGATCTCTATATTTTTGTTAACAGGCTGCTGGGGAGCGCAAAATATTGATCATCTTATTTATGTTGGTACAATCGGAATTGATTATAAGAATGATCGGTTTATCGTTTATGTGGCGTTTACTAGCTTCGCCGGATTAGCGAAAGTCGAGAGCGGAGGCGCCAAAGAAAAATCAGGCATTGCCGTTGGAAAAGTCACAGGCGAAACATTTAATATCGCAACCGATAATCTGTATCCTTCTATTCAACGAATGGTATCATGGGGGCATGTGAAAAGTATCGTGTTTACAAAAAGAGCCTTGAAGAAAGTAGTATTAGAAGACGTCTTGGACATTTTAGACCGATATAACGAAATTAGGCCTACACTATGGGTTTATGCGACAGATGAGCCATTAAAAAAACTTTTTTTTGGGGCAGCACCGCTTTTGCATTCATCCCCATACTATTCTTTATTATCCAATCCTGAAGAGATTTTTCAGCAAAGCTCATTTATTCAGCCGATTCACTTAAATCGCTTTGTCGCTGATGCCAATGAAGCTTCAACAACAGTGCGGCTTCCTTATCTCAACATTACTACGCACAATTGGGCGGAAGATAAAAAAGAAAAACCAATGTTAAATTTAAAAGGGATGTGCTTTGTTGACGATTATGAACTTCAAAAATGTTTTGACCGCTCTAAGTTATGGGGAATCAGATGGATGGAAAAAGGAATAAGCAGAACTCCTATTTATGTCAAAAAAGGGAACAAAGTCATTGCATCGATCATTGTTCTTCAACCAAAGTCAAAAATTTCTTACCAAATCAAAGGAAATACTCCTGTATTTAACATCGAGGTATCCGGCAGTGGAAGCGTGATTGAGTTAAGGGAAAAATTAACAGAAAAACAATTAGTTCGCCTGGCGCAAAAAACGGTGGAAGATGAAATAAGAAGCCTCTACAAATTGGGGCTAAAATACGATATTGATACCCTTAACCTCTCTGAAGCGATGTATCGCAAAAAACCAGAAGATTGGAAGAAGTTTTCCGAAAACGGAAAGATTCCATTAACAGACGAAAATTTAAAAAAGATTAAAGTAAAAATTTCCATTGATACGTCTGGAAAAGAGAAATTTAGACAGTGATGCATCTTCGATCATTTTTGGCTAGAACGTAAACATATGTTATTGCAATCACCTTCAAATGGGTTATAATGGAATAAAGAATAAATGGCTCCCTTCGCTTTAAGCGAAGGGGATTTTTTTTGAAAACGATAAGGGGGATGGAGAAATGCAAGTGAATGTCCAACGTGTCGCGGGGGTGCAAACAACCGTATATCCCATTTTAATCGCGATTAGTTTAGGCCATTTATTGAATGACTCGATGCAAGCGGTCGTTCCGGCGTTGTTTCCGATTTTAGAGGCATCCATGAATTTATCGTATACTCAAATTGGATGGATCGCCTTTACCTTAAATATGACCTCTTCGGTGATGCAACCGGTTGTTGGCTTTTTTACGGACCGAACCCCCTCTCCTTACTTCCTGCCGCTCGGAATGGCAGCGAGCTTGCTTGGCATGGTTGGGCTTGCGTTTGCACCGCATTTTTTCTTTGTTTTATTATCCGTCTTGTTTGTAGGGTTCGGCTCAGCGATTTTTCATCCCGAAGGGTCGCGCGTTGTATATTTTGCCGCAGGAGCAAAAAGAGGATTTGCCCAATCCATTTATCAAGTGGGTGGGAATACGGGAAATGCCCTTGCTCCATTATTTACAGCACTGATTTTTGTTCCGTTTGGGCAAAAAGGCGCAGCTTGGTTCACCGCGATTGCTGCTTTTGGCATCGTTCTTTTGTTTCGCGTGTCGCGCTGGTATTCGCTCCGTCTTAAAGAATACGAAACGGTTCAGAAACAAACCAAGGCAGAAAAAGGCGATGTCAAAAAGCAACGAAATATCATGTTTGCCTTAACGCTATTAATCTTTTTAGTGTTTGCAAGGTCATGGTACTCGGCCGGCATTTCCAATTATTATCAATTTTATTTAATGAAACACTATCATGTGCCGATTCAAGAAGCACAAGTTTATTTGTTTGTTTTTATGATCGCCGGAGCCATCGGGACATTTGTAGGCGGGCCGCTGGCGGATCGATTCGGAAAACGAAATTTAATGTTGTTTTCGACGCTCGGCACGGCGCCGTTTGCCCTCATGCTTCCATATCTTCCACTTGCATGGGTACTGCCTGTCATTTTTCTTGCCGGTTTTATTTTATCATTAAGTTTTTCCACATTTGTCGTGTATGCCCAAGAATTGCTTCCCGGAAATGTCGGCATGGCGTCGGGGCTGATCGTTGGCCTTGCGTTTGGGATGGGAGCGCTTGGGGCTGTTGTTCTTGGAAAAATTGCTGATTTGTATAATTTAAATACTCTAATGATATTATGCAGTTTCCTTCCGCTGTTTGGGGTGCTTACATGGTGGTTGCCGAAAGAGAAATCGTTCGCTTCCTAATAGGCGAAAAGGCAGTCTTCTTTGATAAAAGAAGACTGCCTTTATAGCTTGATAGCATTCATCGAGCAATGATCTCACGATTCATAGAACGCTGAATTTGCCTGCCCTTACTTCGCCTCTTGTACTTCCTCGAAATAGTCTTTATAAAATCCGCCAATTTTTCCGGTATTATCAATAATAAAATAAAACTCTTCAGTTTCGTTTTTCACTTCATATATTTTCCCTGGTGTTAACACATGATTAACGATATATTTTTCCGCGTTTGTATGTACACATTTCACTTTTTTTAACGTTGGGCGTTCTAACCAAGTACGATGAATCATGTTCGACTCTCCTTTTTTGTCATCATTACTATTCCCATTTTAACGATATTTCGATTTGGCTGCAATATCAATTAATTTTCGATGAATGGGAGTGCGGTTGGGCATGCTATGGATGGAAGTTTTGAAAATATGGGAGGAGACACGATGGAAAAACACCCGAGCAAACGTCAATTCCAACAAGATTTAGATCAATACAACATGGATAACGTGATCAACGCGCCAAAAAACTACGTATATCGAGTCGGATACGAAGCATCAAGCGGCAATCCGGCCGGAAATCATAATGAAGCGAAAAAAACGCGCGATTTGCAGCAATAAACGAGAATGCCTATTTTGGTATTCTCGTTTATTCATTTAAGACAGCTTCAAACTCGATGATTCTTCCACATGGTTCAATGACCGTTTCTCCATTTTTCTTCACTTCACGGAAAATCGGCCGTTCCATGCGGCGAATCGGGCGATATCCTTCAGCTTTTATACGCTCCAGACATTGGTCAATCGTCTCATGTTCTTCGACGACAAATCTTTTTTTCATTACCATCAATCAACCTCCTTTCCTTTTTATGATGACCTATTTTGGCGCAAAAAACAAACCGAACGCGATGGCAGCGTTCGGTTAACGGTCTTTCGCCACATATTTTTGATACAGTCCATATAAAATGGCTGTTCTATACGTTTCTAATTTTTTTCTTTCCACAGGATGACGGCGAATTCCCGCCTCTTTCAACTGCTGGACGAGCCAACCTTTCGAACCGAAATAAGCCATAGACCTCCCCCTCCTTTTTCATCACTTTGTCCTAATATATGCGGCGGAAACAAAAAATCAGAACTAAAAAAATCGGATTGGTTATGACGCCAATCCGATTTTAATCACCATGTTTATGGCCTTTTCCTTTTTCTTTATGTTTCTTTTCATGTTTGTCATGCCAGTGGTGCGGTCGTTTTTCCTTCTCTCTTTTTTCTTTCGGGCCGCGTTCATGTTTTTGTTCCTCTTCTTTCTTTCGTTTTTCTTTCTCTTTCTTTTGTGTATGCCATTGTTGCCATTGTTTCTTTTCTTTCTTTAAAGCCGGATATGCAAATGATTGCGCTGGGGTGCCTTCGAGCGCATTTTCCATGATTTCACGGAAAATAACGGCAACCGTTTGGCTGCTTGCCGTTCGTAAATAATGACGTTCATCGGTATGATCATACCCAAGCCAGACAGCTCCAACAAGCTGGGGAGTATAGCCAACCATCCATTGATCTTTTACCCCATTTACTCCGTTTAACGGAACTTGGGTCGATCCTGTTTTTCCCGCTAACGCCCTCCCAGGAATGCGTGCGAGTTTCCCTGTTCCTTCTTTTACACCCCCTTCGAGCATAAACGTTATTTTTTGGGCCACTTCTTTTGATGTGACACGCACATCATGTTGCTGCCATTTCGCGATTTCGTTGCCGTTTTGGTCGACGATTTTCGTGATAATGTGCGCGTCTGTTCGCACGCCGTCATTCGGAAACACGGAATATGCCTCTGCCATTTGCAATGGAGATACACCGCGCTGCATTCCTCCCAACGCGATTCCCAAATAATGATCGCCTTTTTCGAGTGGAATGCCAAATCGATGTAACGCATCGATTCCTTTCTTGAGTCCAATCTGATCCAAAAGCCATACAGCTGGAACGTTTAGCGAATGAATAACGGCCTCATACATCGTCACCGTACCGCGATAGGAGTGATCATAGTTTTCGGGACGGTAACCATCAAATTCCATCGGCTCATCTTTTAATTCGTCAAATATATGGTAGCCTTGTTCTAACGCTGGCGTATACACGGCAAGCGGCTTCATCGTCGACCCTGGCTGCCGCTTTAATTGCGTCGCCCGGTTAAACCCACGGAATACATGTTCACCGCGCCCGCCAATTAACGCCTTGATCCCGCCTGTTTTCGGATCAAGAAGCACCGCGCCGCTTTGGACAAGCTGATCGTCCGTTCCTTTTGGAAATAGAGCGTCATTTTGATACACCGCCTCTAGCGCATCCTGCATATGAGGGTTCAACTCCGTATAAATATGAAGGCCTCCGGAAAGCACTTCATTTTGCGTTAAATGATACCGTTCGATCGCTTCTTGAATGAGATGATCGACGTAATACGGATATTTTCCTTTGTAAGGATCTGCTTTTTCTTTTTGTATGACAACCTTTTCTTTCTTGGCACGCAAAAACGTTTGTGCATCCATATATCCTTGTTCCTTCATCAGCTGAAGCACAACGTTTCTTCTGGCAATCGCTTTTTCATAATGGCTGACTGGCGATAAAGCGGACGGGGCTTTAATCAGCCCTGCTAACAGCGCGGATTCGCTTACCGTTAATTCGGAAACATCTTTTCCAAAATAGGTCTCCGCCGCTTTTTTAATGCCCCATGCTCCTTCGCCAAAGTAAACACGGTTGACGTACATTTCTAAAATTTCTTTTTTCGAATACGTTCGCTCGATTTTTTTCGCGATAAACCATTCTTCCCATTTGCGACGCAACGTTTTTTCATTCGTTAAAAACACGTTTTTTGCTAACTGCTGTGTAATGGTGCTTCCGCCTTCCGCCCATTCTAAAGCTTTCATATTGTGGACGAGCGCCCGCAAAATACCGAAATAATCAATTCCTTCATGATCATAAAAACGGCGGTCTTCCGTGGCGACGATCGCTTCTAAAAAGTGGTTTGGAATGCGCTCTATCGATACGGCTTCCATCTTGGATGCGGAAATTTTACTCGCCACGCGGCCATTTTGATCATAAATAATGGTTGGAGCAGGCAGCGGATGATCAAGTTTGCTAATATCTCTAGTCGCAATATACGCTTGAACGGCAATGTAGCTGCCAATAAGGAAAAGAGCAACAATGATTCCCGCTCTCTTCCAATATGATTTCCTCTTGTTTTTTCTCGTTTGCCATCGGCTTTGTTCCAACCGAATCCCCCCTTTTCTTTCACTTTTATACGATTCGAAACAGCACGCCATTTTTCGTACATCATGGATAACGATCATAGAAAAAGGGAAAGGGGATGATGATCGATCTAGAGTAAAAAATACAAAATGGAAAAACTTTAATAAAAAAGCTGACGCAAAAAGGACGTATTAAACGACCCTTTTGCGTCAGCATTTTCTTCCGCGTTACGAGGACGGAATATTTTTCTTTTTCCCTTTTAAGAAGAAAGCTAAAATAAGCGCAAGAAACGCGAGTCCTGTTGCGACAAAAAACGCGTCGTTAATGCCTTCTATCGCAGCGCGTTGCTGCACCATACCGTTTAGAATCTGTACAATTGCTTCATCGCTTGGAATGACTTGTTTGAGATGCGTTACAATGTCCATGAAGAACGGATTATTTTCGGTCATTTCATTGCGGTAATTTTCCGCATGAAACTTCGATCGGTTTGACATCACGGTAACGAGGAAAGCTGTTCCCAACGATGCCGCTACTT
This sequence comes from Parageobacillus sp. G301, assembly GCF_030268025.1. Lineage (NCBI taxonomy): Bacteria > Bacillati > Bacillota > Bacilli > Caryophanales > Anoxybacillaceae > Parageobacillus > Parageobacillus sp. G301. The sequence continues at coordinate 263,481 of NZ_BSDB01000001.1, read as the reverse complement.
GACGCAACGTATTCGCCATCGCCGTTCCGTGGCTGTATAAATGGCGGGGCAATGCGTTTAGCCCTTCCGTCATAATCGGCATCCCCAACATCGACATACCGAACATGCGGAAAATATAAAGCGCCAAAATATGGCTATATGGCGTATCCATCGTCAGCTTGCTGAACTCCCATGTTGTCACAACCGTAATGACTAAACCGACAATAGCCAGCATCCGCGCGCCAATGCGGTCAAAAATCCATCCGGAAATCGGCGACATGATGGCCATCACGATCGCGCCAGGCAAGAGCAGTAAACCGGCGTCAAGCGGTGTAAAGCCGCGCAAGTTTTGCAAATAGACCGGAAGCAGCACCATCGCGGCAAACATAGCCATATTGATCACACAGCCGATAATAGTAGATAATGTGAAAACATTATATTTAAACACTCGAAAGTTTAAAATCGGATTTTCTACTATTAGCGAACGCCATGCAAATAAAATAATGAATATAACACCGATGATAATCGACACAATGACGTTTGTTTGCCCCCAGCCATTGCTTCCCGCTTCACTAAATCCGTATAGCACACCGCCGAAACCGATGGTGGAATAAATTGCTCCTCGTAGATCCAATGGCGGATTGCCTGTTCTCGATGTATCTTTCAGCCAAAGAAAAGCTAGCACAATATCAATAATCGCAATGGGCAATACGACGTAGAATAAAAGACGCCATGAATAATGTTCAACAATCCATCCCGATAATGTCGGACCGACAGCAGGCGCAAACATCATTGCGATCCCAACTGTCCCCATTGCTACTCCACGTTTCTCTGGCGGGAAAATATTTAACATAATGACCATCATCAATTGCATAATAATTCCTGCACCTATCGCTTGAATAAGACGACCGATTAGCACGATGGCAAAAGAAGGAGAAACAGAACAAATAAAGGCACCAATCGCAAAAAATAACATTCCCGACAAGAACAACTTCTTCGTCGGAAACTTCGCGATTAAAAATGGGCTAATTGGAATCAAGACACCATTAACGAGCATGTATCCCGTAACAAGCCACTGAATAGTCGATGTTTCTACGTTAAAATCGCTCATCATATGCGGAAGTGCAACGTTAATGAGCGTTTGATTCAAAATGGCCACAAACGCTCCAAGCATGATCGTGGCTATTACTTTCGTCCGACTATCTCCAATATTCGCCAATGCTGCTTGACGCTGTGACGCCGCTGTTTGCACCCTTTCTTCATTACTATTCGCAGTCATTGTGTCCGTTTGTGCCGTCCGTTCCGCATCACGTTTTCGTCTTCTCACCGCCAAATTAATAACAACAAGAATGAGACCTGAAAATATAATATAGCCAGTTAAAAACGCTGACATATCCAATCACCTACTTGTGAATGCGAACGGTGACGTTCATTCCTGGCACTAGCCCCGCCCCATTATAATCGTCAATGGAAATTGTCACTGGAATTACTTGCGTCACCTTCGTATAGTTCCCTGTATTATTGGAACTTGGAAGCAAGCTAAATGTGTTGGCAGTCGCATATCCAAGTTTCTCTACTTTTCCTGTAAATTTGCGATCTGGATAGGCATCCACATAAATATCGACATCTTGGCCTACTTTTACGTCTTCAATATGTGTTTCTTCTATATTTGCCGTTACCCATAAATCATCCAAATCATAACCGCGCGCTAACGTCATCCCAGCTGGGACAAAAGAGTTCTCCACCGCACTTTGTTGAATGATTGTCATATGATGTGGAATGGTTACCGGGATGTTATGTTCACCGTCTGATACTTCGCCAATTTTATCGCCGCTATTAAACGTTTTTCCTACATTTCCGGACCAACTAGTCAATTTTCCGGAAAGCGGCGAAGCAATAGAAATGGCTTGACCGTCAATACGCGCATTGTCCGTTTTAATATAATTTGTTACTTCATTTAGATAATAGTAAGCAGCAAAGCCGCCTCCTACAAGTAAAATAAGAACAATAATATTTAATGTGATTAATCTTTTTACGTTCACTCCCTCATTCCTCCCCTAATAAAATATCTTTCATTTTTTGTTGGATCGAAAGAAATTGTAAAATTTCTTCCGTATCAATCGTTTGCTCTATTTTTCGCAGTCGTTGCAAAAGGACGGATTCGTGATTAAACGCTTCTTTAATCTTTTGCCTGCCTTTATCGGTTAAACTCAATATAACAGCACGGCGATCTTCTTTCGATGTTTCACGCGCTACTAACCCAGCGCTGACAAGTCGTTCTACCGTACCGCTGACATTGCTATTACTTAAATTTAATTTTTCTGCTAAATCGTTTAAACGAATATTTTCTTTTTTTAACAACGTATAAAGAATCATTAATTGTACTTCCGTAATTCCCACCCGGGCAGCATCTTCTCGGACGAGCCGATACAATGCTTTTTGCATTCGGAAAACCGAATACATAATTTCTCGACTGAGTTTTTCCATGAACCCTCCTCCTTATATGTATCTAATAGAAATAATTTCAATACGAATTATTTCTATACGAAATATGATTATAACATGTTTATGTTAAAAATCAATTCTATTGTTTTCATTTTAAAAACATGCATGAGAAAAGCCGATCTCTATGCAAGAGATCGGCTTTTTCATTTTCACATGCATATTGCCGCGTTTGCCGTTGGTTGAATGCAGTTTCTCAACCACACTCCACCAGGTGGGTGTTCGCAGAAACGTTCCTGTCGTCCTCGATCCTACCAAAGTAGGGAGGCATGACATTCCCGTTTCGATATAGAACTCCCTTTCTATTGCCATCGGTTGAAACTTCATTCTTCAACGTGCAACGCAGCAGATGATTTTTGGTGATTATTATAATACAAAATCTTTTTTTGTTTTGCAAGTGGATGATTTATTTATTTTTTCGTCAACTAGCTTTAAAACTTTAAACCGGATATACACCGTGTTTTCGTTCCGAAAACGTCATATACTTGGACATATACGCATCAAAACGGCGAATTAGCTCATCTCGCAAGTTATTCGGAGCGATGATGCCGTCTACGACCATTTCGGATGCGAGGCGGTAAATATCGATATCGCGGCGGTACTCTTCTCTTTTTTGCTCAACAAATGCCGCCCGCTCTTCCTCTGGCAGTTCCGCAATTTTATTTGCATACACGGCGTTTACCGCTGCTTCCGGACCCATCACAGCGATTTGCGCGTTTGGAAACGCTAAGCAACAATCTGGCTCAAACGCCGGCCCTGCCATCGCATAAAGTCCGGCACCGTACGCTTTCCGCACGATAATGGAAATTTTCGGGACAGTCGCTTCCGACATTGCTGAAATCATTTTCGCGCCATGACGAATAATTCCGGCGCGCTCGACTTTTGTCCCGATCATAAACCCAGGAATGTCCGCTAAAAAGAGAAGCGGAATGTTAAACGCATCGCAAAGAGTGATGAATTTTGCCGCTTTGTCAGCGGAATCATGGAACAGGACACCGCCTTTTACGCGCGGCTGATTGGCGATAATCCCGATCGGTTGTCCGTTTAAGCGCGCCAATCCTGTAATTAATTCCGGCGCGAACAGCTTCTTAATTTCACAGAACGATCCTTCGTCGATCACGCGCTCAATGAGATCATACATATTAAACGGAGCGTTTTGGTTCTCCGGAATGATCTCTTCAATCGTCTTTTCAAATGCTTTCGGCGGCTTCGCTTCCGCTACTGGCGGTTTTTCGCTGTAGTTTGCTGGAAAATACGATAAATAACGGCGGGCGAAGGCGATTGCCTCTTCTTCCGTTTTTACGAGTACATCCCCGCATCCAGAAACGGTGCAATGCATGCGGGCGCCGCCCATTTCTTCGAGCGTTACTTTTTCCCCAATCACCATTTCCGCCATGCGTGGCGAGCCTAAATACATCGAGGCGTTTCCTTCCACCATAATGACAATATCGCAAAACGCCGGAATATAAGCCCCGCCAGCTGCAGACGGCCCAAACAAGAGGCAGACTTGCGGCACTTTTCCTGATAATTTCACTTGGTTATAGAAAATTCTTCCTGCGCCGCGCCGGCCCGGGAACATTTCGATTTGGTCAGTAATGCGCGCGCCAGCAGAATCCACTAAATATAGAATAGGGCAGCGAAGCTTTTCCGCGGTTTCTTGAATGCGAATAATTTTTTCAACGGTGCGCGCTCCCCATGAACCTGCCTTCACCGTAGAGTCATTCGCCATTACGCATACCGTTTGACCGTTAATTTTTCCGACTCCTGTAACAACGCCATCGGCAGGGAGTCCATCAGCTAGGCAGTTCGCAAAGAGAGCGTCTTCAAATTCCAGTCCGTTGTCCAACAATAATTTTAAGCGGTCACGGACAAACAATTTTCCTTGTGCGGCGTTTTTCTCGTGATATTTTGGAGCTCCTCCTTGTTCGATTTTTTTGATTCGCTCCGTCAATTGCTCTGTAAGTGTTTTGTTTTGCTTGTTCATCACATCGTTTGTTTGCATGTGCCTTCCCCCTATTCCCCTTTGTAGACCGGTTTTCGTTTTTCTTTAAACGCCTGCAGTCCTTCGAGACGGTCTTTTGTTGGAATCGTGATGTCATATGCCATTTGTTCAATGCGCAATCCTGTCGCTAAATCAACATCTAAACCGCGGTTGATCGCAATTTTCGCTTGCATGACGGCGATTGGCGCATTCACTACGATTTGTTCGGCGATTTCCATCGCCTTTTCCATCAGTTGCTCGCGCGGTACAACGTATTCAACAAGGCCGATTTGTTCCGCTTCTTTGGCGGTAATGCGTTTTGCTGTAAAAATTAATTCTTTCGCCTTCCCTTTTCCGATTAGGCGCGGAAGCCGTTGCGTCCCTCCCGCTCCCGGAATGATTCCAAGCGATGTTTCCGTAAGGCCAAGCTGCGCCGTGTCTGCGGCAACGCGAATATCGCACGCAAGCGCAAGCTCAAGCCCTCCGCCAAACGCGGAACCATTTAGCGCGCAAATCACCGGCTGCGGGAGCTGCTCTATTTGATTAATGGTTTCACGAATCAGCGTCACCGTTTTGCGTACTTCCGTTTCGTTCATGCCGGCGCGCTCTTTTAAATCAGCTCCAGCGCAAAATACTTTTTCACCTGCTCCGGTAAAAATGACAACGCGAATGTCCCGCCGGAAAGCGAGGTCGTAAAGAAGATGCGATAATTCATATAACAATGCCGTCGATAGCGCATTTGCCGATTCGGGACGGTTTAACGTAATGATCGCAATCCCGTTTTCCAGTGCCGTGTATTGAACAAGTTCTGACATATATGTCGCCCCCTTTTTACATAGAAATCGTTTGCAAGTAACGGCTTGAAAGCGGGCGACCGATTTTCTCTTGAATAAACAGCGCCGCTTCCGTAAGACGCCCGACGTCAATTCCTGTGGCAATGTCCATGCCGTGAAGCATATATACTAAATCGTCGGTCGCCACATTTCCTGACGCACCCGGTGCATACGGGCATCCTCCTAACCCGCCGAGAGAGCTGTCAAAATTGGTAATCCCCATTTCGAGCGAAATAAGGATATTCGCTAGCGCCGTGCCGCGCGTATCATGAAAATGCATTGCGAGCTTTTCCTTTGGAAACCGCTTTAAGACGATTTCAAGCAGTTCTTGTACTTGCTTTGGCGTGGCGACACCAATGGTATCGCCCAAAGAAAGTTCGTCAATTCCCATGTCAAACAAACGTTCAGAAACGCGAATGACTTGTTCAACCGATACATTTCCTTCATACGGACAGCCAAATACGGTTGATACGTAGCCGCGAACGGTTTTCCCTTCTTGTTTCGCCGCTCGAACCACTTCTTCTAGCACCGGAAACGTTTCTTCAATCGATTTATTAATATTTTTGCGGTTATGCGTTTCGCTCGCTGACATAAAAACCGCGACCTCATCCACTTGTGCTGCCAGCGCTTTTTCCAATCCTTTTTGGTTTGGAACGAGCGCGGCGTACGTCACGCCGGGTGCCCGTTCAATTCTCGTCGCTACTTCGAACGCATCCGAAAGTTGCGGAATCCATTTCGGATGGACAAATGAAGTAATTTCGATATAGGTGAGTCCAGTTTTGGACAATTGATTAATCCAGGCGATTTTATCTTCTGTCGAGATTGCCGCTTTTTCATTTTGCAGGCCATCGCGCGGACCGACTTCCTTAATTCTGACTTGCTTTGGCCATTTGCTCATTGCATTTCACCTCTTACTCTAGTTCGAGAAGCACATCGCCCTCGTTGACGAAGTCCCCTTCTTGCACATGAATTTGTTTAACGACCCCAGAAGATTCAGCGGCGACTGGAATTTCCATTTTCATCGACTCCAAAATGATGACATCTTGCCCTTCTTCTACTTTGTCTCCTACCGATACGACAATTTTCCATACACTTCCTGCCATTGATGCGACTACTTGACTCATAATTTTCTTCCCCCATTTCTTCTTATTTTGTCGTTGTTGTTTGCAAGTGTTTTTCTACGAAGTTGGTTGTTGTGTCTCCCGCTTGAAAAGCAGAATGGGAAAGCACATCTTTTAGCATTGGAATGTTTGTTTTAATTCCTTCAATTTGGTAGTTGTTTAGCGCTTCTACCATGCGTTCGATCGCTTCTTGGCGGTCGTTTCCTTTCGTAATCAGTTTGGCGATCATCGGATCGTAAAACGGCGTGACCGTCATGCCGCTTTGCACCGCTGTTTCATTGCGCACGTATTCACCTTGCGGCAGCACGAAGGCCGTGATTTTCCCCGGAGATGGGAAAAACGTTTTCGGGTCTTCCGCATAGATGCGCACTTCTATCGCATGGCCGTCACGGCGAATGTCTTCCTGTTTATAACGAATCATTTCACCGGCTGCGATGCGTAATTGTTCTTCGACTAAATCAAGGCCAGTAATTTCTTCCGTTACCGGATGTTCAACTTGCAATCTTGTATTCATTTCGAGAAAATAAAAGTTTTTTTGCTCATCGACTAAAAATTCAATCGTTCCCGCGTTTGTATATCCGATATGTTTCGCCGCCTTTACTGCCGTTTCTCCCATTTTCCGCCGCGTTTCTTCATCTAAAAACGGAGATGGTGCTTCTTCGATGACCTTTTGATGACGGCGCTGAATGGAACATTCGCGCTCCCATAAATAAATGCAGTTTCCATGTTTATCAGCGAGGAGCTGAATTTCGATATGGCGAGGATTGGCGATATATTTTTCTAAATACATCGCGCCATCGCCGAAGAACGAAGCAGCGCGCTTTTGATTTCCTTCGAAAGCTTTGCGCAGCTCTTCTTCATTGCGTACGATTTGCATGCCGATGCCGCCGCCGCCTGCTGAAGCTTTTAACATAATTGGATAGCCAATTTCTTCTGCTGTTTTGGCTGCTTCATCGATATCTTTGAGCGGAAATGAAATGCCTGGAACGATCGGAACGCCAGCTTCTGCCATCGTTTTTCGCGCTTCAATTTTACTTCCCATTTTTGCGATCACATCCGCCCTCGGTCCAATGAAGACAATTCCTTCTTCTTCACAACGGCGAGCAAATTCCGGATTTTCCGACAGCAGCCCATACCCTGGATGGATTGCTTCCGCTTTCGTCATTTTCGCGACCTCGATAATTTTCTCGATATTTAGATAGCTTTCACTAACGCGCGGCTTACCGATAAGATACGCTTCATCCGCCCATTGAACATGGAGCGAATCGGCGTCCGCTTCCGAATAAACGGCAACCGTTTGAATCCCCAATTTTTTACACGTACGAATGACACGCGCTGCAATTTCCCCGCGATTGGCAATTAATACTTTCGAAAACATCACATCCACCCTTTACGTCATCGTTTTATTGTCAAGCGGTGCTTCACACAAGAAGCGCCGCTTGACGGCAGCTGTTTAATTGGTTAATCTAAGACGCTGCTTCGCCATTTCCCGCAATTTGAATTTTTGGATTTTTCCAGAAGCTGTCATTGGATACGAATCAGTAAATTCGATATAGCGCGGAATTTTATGACGCGAAATTTTTCCGCGGCAAAACTCGCGAATTTCTTCCGCCGTCGCTGTTTCCCCTTCTTTCAAAATAATCCATGCCATCACTTCTTCACCGTATTTTTCATCTGGTACACCGACGACTTGAACGTCCAAAATTTTTGGATGTTGGTATAAAAACTCTTCGATTTCGCGCGGATAAATGTTTTCTCCACCACGAATAATCATGTCTTTTAGACGGCCGGTGATGCGGCAATATCCGTTTTCATCCATCACCGCTAAATCGCCGGTATGCAGCCATCCGTCTTCATCAATGACTTCTTTCGTTGCTTCTGGATTTTTGTAATAGCCTTTCATTACATGGTAACCGCGCGTGCACAATTCTCCTTGCACACCTGGCGGCACTTCTTTATTTGTCCCAGGCTCGACAATTTTTACTTCCACATTTGGAAGCGCACGTCCGACTGTTTCGACACGAAGGTGAATCGGGTCGTCTGTTCTCGTTTGCGTAATAACCGGCGATGACTCCGTTTGCCCGTATGCGATCGTAATTTCCTTCGCCCCCATTTTCTCAATGACCGCTTTCATTACTTCAATCGGGCAAGGTGAGCCAGCCATAATTCCAGTCCGAAGCGATGATAAATCGTATTTTTCAAAATCAGGGTCGTTTAATTCCGCAATAAACATCGTCGGCACCCCGTGCAGTGCGGTGCATTTTTCGTCTTGGACCGTTTGAAGCACTTGTTTTGGATTGAATTCCTGAATCGGCACCATCGTCGCGCCGACCGAGACGCACGCCAATGTACCGAGCACGCATCCGAAGCAGTGGAAAAATGGCACTGGAATGCAAAGCCGGTCTTCTTTTGTCAGCTTCATACATTGCGCGATGTTATAAGCGTTGTTGACAATATTGTAGTGGGTGAGCATAACTCCTTTTGGGAATCCTGTTGTTCCTGAGGTGTATTGCATGTTGATGACATCGTGCGGATCAAGCGAGTTCATCCGTTCATCGAGTTGTTCTTCCGTCACATCGTGCGCCATTGCGAGAATATCGTTCCACGTATACATACCTGGGTAACGCTTATCACCGATCACGATAACGTTTTTCAATTTTGGAAGCCGTTTTGACTGTAATTGCCCAGGTGCGCATTCACGCAACTCCGGAACAATTTCGTAAAGGATATCGATGTAGGAGGAATCGCGATATTGTTCAATCAAAAGAAGGGTTGTAGAATCAGACTGTTTTAATAAATATTCCAGCTCTGCCGCACGGTAATTCGTATTTACCGTGACAAGCACTGCGCCCATTTTTCCTGTGGCAAACTGACATGCAAGCCATTCCGGCACATTGGTCGCCCAAATCGCAACATGTTCTCCTTTTTCGATTCCCAGCCTCATGAATCCTCGCGCAACAAGACGGCAATAATCATCAAATTGTTTGTACGTCATTCTTAAGCCTCGGTCTGCGTACACCACCGCTTCATGATCTGGATGCAGCTTTGCTTTTTCTTCCAACAACTTCCCCACCGTGACCGTCAACATAAACCGTTTCCTCCCCTTTTTCGTACAAGTTCATTTCTACCTTATGCGCATTTCCCGGTATTTAGCATCCAAGTTGACGGGCAATAACCACTCGTTGAATTTCGGACGTACCTTCTCCGATTTCCATCAGTTTGATGTCACGTAAATGGCGCTCGACTCCGTATTCTTTCATATACCCATAGCCTCCGTGAATTTGAATGGCCTGGTTGCAAACGCGGAATCCCATTTCCGAAGCGAACAGTTTTGCGAATGATGCTTCTTTTGTAAACGTTTTCCCTTGGTCTTTTAACCAAGCTGCCTTATACACCATATTGCGCGCCAGCTCAATTTCCATCGCCATATCGGCAAGCTTGAATTGTATTGCTTGAAATTTTGAAATAGTCTGACCAAATTGAACACGCTCCTTCGCATATTGAAGCGCTTTCTCAAATGCCGCTTGGGCAATGCCAACCGCCAGCGCAGCAATGGAAATGCGTCCGCCATCCAGCGTATATAAAAATTGCTTAAAGCCTTTTTTCGGATCTCCGAGCACATTTTCTTTTGGCACACGTACGTTTTCAAACACTAATTCGCACGTGTTCGAGGCGCGGACGCCCATTTTGTCATAGTTCGAACGGATCGTAAATCCTGGAGTGTCCGTTGGTACGATAATCGCGGAAATGATGTTTTTGCCCCGTTCGTCTTTTCCTGTTACCGCTGTGACAATCACCTGTCTGGAATATTGGGCGTTAGTAATCCAGCACTTTTCGCCGTTAATGACATACTCATCGCCGTCCAATACCGCTGTCGTCCGCGTTCCTCCCGCATCGGACCCAGCGTTTGGCTCAGTCAACCCAAATGCGCCTAACGTTTCTCCTTTTGCCATCGGTACAAGCCATTTTTGTTTTTGTTCTTCCGTGCCGAAGTAATAAATCGGACTTGCTCCTAGGGAAACCGCAGCAGCATAACTTAATCCAGTCCCGCCGCATGCGCGGCCGATTTCTTCTACGGCTATAGCATATGAAATCGTATCTCCACCAGCGCCGCCATATTCTTCCGGAAACGGTATTCCTAAAATTCCTAACTCGCCCATCTTCTTAAAAACTTCAACAGGGAAATACGCTTCTTTATCCCATTTCGCTGCGTTTGGTGCAATTTCCTTCTCCGCAAACTCACGAACCATTTCTTTAACCATTTGTTGTTCTTTTGTTAGTTCAAAATTCATCTTCTCTCCCCCATTTCACAGATTTATGTTTGAACCGACTAGTCGGTTTTAAAAACAGAGATAAAACACTTAACCATTAAGACCGACTAGTTGGTTTGTTTCGCATGCGAAAGAATGTTTACCTTTTTCTCACTTTTTAAAAAATTTCATTTTGAAAACGAACCGGAAAACGGCTTGATGAAAAAGTTCGATATTTGTGGACGCCGCTTTGCTTCTTCCGTCAAAATGGAATGCAAGATAAAATCAGCAAAGTAGTTTGCAATTTGTTCGATGGTCATCGGACCGTCTGGGTTATACCATTTGTATGTCCAGTTCACCATGCCGATAATGGACATTCCTGTAATCTCTACCGATAACTCGGAACGAAACTCCCCAGCCTCTATTCCTTCGCGGATAACGCGGAAAATCACTTCCTTAAACTCATCGCGTTTTCGGTTGATTTTCTCGGAATATTCCGGTTTTAAATACGTGCTTTCTTGGTAAAAAACAGTAATATGCGGCTTATATAAATGAAACACTTTTACAAATGACTGAATAATTGCATATAAGCGTTCTGTCGAAGTGGTGTAGTTTTCGTACGCTTCTTGCGCTTTATTCAACACATACGTAATAAATACGTCATGAATGTGATAAAGAAGCTCATCTTTTGATTTGAAGTTATGATAAAAACCACCTTTAGACGTGTTGCTTTCCGTCACAATCCGATCAACCGTCACACCATGATAGCCGTATTTTTCAAATAGACGAAGAGCAGTATCGATAATTCGATCTCTTAATGTTTTTTCTGCCATGGAAAGTCTCCTTTGCTTTTATATTACCACTATTTTCTGAAAAGTAAAATATTTTTTATTTATTAATTTCATTTAATTATAAAATACGGAATGGTTGCTGGAAATGTCAACTATCGTTTATCATCATCATATGATTGGAGAAGAAAGGATGGATACGATGGCAAAAATTTTAGTGTTAAATGGCAGCTCAAGAGAAAGCGGAAATACCGAACAGCTGACAGATGTTATTTTGGAAGGAGTCTCTTGCACCCGTATCAATATAAGAGACTTTTTGATTCAGCCAATTGTCGACAAACGCCATGATCCAGAAGGATTTACGACAGTTGCCGACGATTATGATCAAATAATTAAACTCGTTCGCCAGCATGACGTGCTTATATTTGCGACGCCAATCTATTGGTATGGAATGAGCGGGCATATGAAGCAATTTATCGATCGCTGGTCACAAAGCTTGCGAGATACGCGTTTTTCTTTTAAAGAGGAAATGAAAAAGAAAAAAGCCTTTGTCATCATTTGCGGCGGTGACAATCCATATATCAAAGGTCTCCCGCTCATTCAGCAGTTTCAATACATTTTTCAATTTATGGGAATTGAATATATCGGCTATGTGATTGGAGAAGGAAACGCCCCTGGCGATGTGCTTCGTGATGAACGAGCAATCGGTCAAGCAAAATATTGGAATACATTTTTTCGTTCGTTATAAAATTCTCCAGCTTTATGCTGGGGAATTTTTCTTTACTTCCCAGAAAGGCATTGCGCTATGTTGCGCTCTCCAATAAAACCCAGCTATTTTATCCACTACTATGCGCGCTATATTTGTATGTGATTCCTCCATGGCATATGGAATATTTTTTCACCATTTCATACATAATCACGGCGTCTTTTCAAGAAAATAAGGGTGGGAGGTGGTTTCATTTGGAACCGATGCTATGTCCAAACTGTAAAACGAATCGAACGCGCTTTCATTTAATCGAGCAGCAGCCCAAAGCGGTAAAACTGAATCCGCAAACCGGTGAAATTGAACAAGAATATACAAACGATGCGTTAGAACCGTTCCATCTTCCTTACCGCGGCCCAAGCTATCGCGTGCAATGCGGCGCATGTGGATTAATTGAGGATGCCGAAATGTTTATTCAACGAGCAAAATCATCACAAATGAGGTGATCAATATGGCAAACAAAAAACAAACTCCATCATCGTTGGTCGACCAAAAACAGCTTGTTAACGACGAGGCAAAGGCGATGAGAGAAAAAGGCGACCAGCATATTCGCCGGGTTACGCCAAACGGAGCGGACGGGCAATAACCATGAAAGGTGGGTCTACTTCTTAGTCAAGTAAACCCGCCTTTTCTAGAGATACATCGTCCATGTACCGATATCGCGAAAACCAATCGTTTGTAAATGCCGCCTTTGGATTATCATAAAAAGCATAATGTCTTTCCTTCCAAAAATGAAAGAAGATTGTTCGTTTGCTGAATCAACACAGCAAACCCTTCGACGTTAAAATCTCCTTGCGCATAAGGAATAAAAGAATTATAATACCGAAGCAGCGCTGCTTTTAGCCTGCCTGTTCCGTCCAATTCTCCCCAAATTTCTTGAAAATCGGCATCATACCCAAACAATTCGATGTCACCGATAATAAACAAATTAAACGACAATTCTTTTTGCAGAAATGAAAAAAGCTGGTCATGGTCATGCTTTGTTAGGCTCTGAATCATCTCTCTCCTTTTTTAGATTTTTTACTATCATAATATACCAAAATTAGGAAATCATCATATACATAAGTTTTATGCAAACTGATGATAAACGAAACAGATGGAGGAAAAATGAATGAAATTTGTTGACGAGCTATATGAATACTATAAAAACCGACTCACAGGCGATGAAGAAGATGCGGAAGTGATGACGATGTCAATTTTGGAAGAGCTCGACCGCAACGATTTGCTGCATCTCATTCAAGAAATGACCGATGAGGAATTAATGGGAATGGTGGGGCTTTACATTCTTGAATGCCTAAAAGCGAAAATGGCACACGATGGAATTGGACAAACAAAACTGCGAGATATGCCAAACGTTCATTAAAAAGCATGATGGGATGGCGTGCCTGCGCCATCCCTTGATGTTATTGGAGAAACTCGACGTCATATCCTTCTTTTAATAATACTTGATGAATTTGCTGGATATGATCTTGATTTTTTGTTTCGAGAGAGAAATGAATTTCTGCTTGACCCGGCAACACTTTTGCTCCGATGCGCTGATGGTGAATCGACATAACGTTTGCTTCCAATTCGGCGATAATTCGCAACAGTTTATTGAGCTGGCCAGGTTTATCGGAGATAACAGTCGTAAATGTCACAAATCGTCCAGATTCGACGAGCCCGCGTTCGATGATTCGTGAAATGAGGGTAACATCGACATTGCCCCCACTTAATATGGTGACAACTTTTTTTCTAGTAAATGGAAATTTTTGGTACAATAGCGCCGCAAGCGGACACGCCGCAGAACCTTCGACCAGCAGCTTGTTACGTTCCAATAAATATAGCATCGTTCGAGAAATTTCCGCTTCCTCGACACAGACGACGCCGTCGACATATTTTTCAATATATTGATACGTGATATTTCCTGGTTTTTTCACAGCGATGCCATCGGCAATCGTATCAGAAGAAGTAATGGTTATTGGCTTTTTATGACGGAGCGCCGCCGTCATTCCAGGACAAGCAGACGATTCGACTCCATATACTTGAATCGATGGTTTCAACTGTTTTAATGTAAATGCCAATCCGGCAAGAAGTCCGCCGCCCCCAACCGGACATAGGACAACATCGACATCCGGGAGCTGTTCGATAATTTCTAAGCCAATCGTTCCCTGGCCTGCCATGACCGCTAAATCATCAAACGGATGAACAAACGTCGCTCCTCGCTGCCGCTGCAATTCGAACGCATACTCAAGCGATTCATCAAATACGTCGCCATGTAAAATAACTTCTGCTCCATAACCTTTCGTTGCTTCCACTTTGCTTAACGGCGCTCCTTTGGGCATGACGATCGTACATGGAATACCGATCATGCCGCTGGAGTAGGCGACCCCTTGAGCATGGTTTCCAGCCGAAGCGGCAATCACCCCGCGCTTTCGTTCCTCTTCGCTTAACGACATAATTTTATTAAATGATCCCCGCACTTTAAACGATCCCGTCTTTTGCAAATTTTCGAGCTTCATGTATACTTCATTGCCAGAAAGATTGGTAAATGTTTGGGAATGCTCAAGCGGAGTTTGATGAACAATCCCTTTCATTTTTTCCCTTGCCTCTAAAACATCGTTCAATGTTAACATCGTTTTCATCACCTAGCTATCATTCATTTCAAAGTTGCCCCTGATAATTATACATAAAACAGTAGTTTGTCTACAAACTACATCCAATATAACTTTTCATCTTTTTTTAAATGTGCTATAAAAAGAAAGGAAATCCTAATCATGACGCAAGCAAGCCGAATATACTGACTCCATCCATCACCCCAATATAGAAATTAAAAATCTGCCTAATGCATTCCTAATCGAGGCAAATTCCATCTCTCCAATAATATGATGCAATATTAGGATGTTTCTCGTGCGTTTCCTCCTAGAATATTTTGCAAATTCCCATAAACTTCATTTATGATAAAGAAGTATGAACGATCGGAGGTAACAATATGAAAAAGTCTAATTTTCTTCCTCTTTTATTTGCCGTTATGTTTTTGGTGATGACTGGTTTTGGCATTATCATCCCGGTTCTTCCCTTTTTAGCAGAAGAAGTGGGTGCCACTCCTACGCAATTAGGACTGCTAATGGCAACGTACTCTTTGATGCAACTATTATTCGCTCCATTTTGGGGCCAAATGTCCGACCGTTACGGACGAAAACCAATTTTATTAATCGGCATCGCCGGATTGTCGCTCTCGTTCTTTTTGTTTGCCGTAGCAAAAACACTTACGATGTTATTTATCGCCCGTATTATCGGCGGGATGCTATCAGCAGCTACAATTCCTACAGCAATGGCTTACGTTGCTGACGTCACGACACCGCAAGAACGTGGAAAAGCAATGGGGGCCATCGGCGCTGCTACCGGTCTTGGATTTATTTTTGGTCCTGCGATTGGCGGCATTTTTTCGAAAATAAATTTGCATATTCCTTTCTTTATCTCAGGAATACTATCCGCTGTTACCGCATGTCTCGTGCTTCTTTTTTTGAAAGAATCATTGACAAAAGAAAAACAACCGGCAACTTTAAAAACAAAAGAACCGATATGGCACATACTAAAAGGGCCGCTTTTATTTCTGTACCTTCTTCAATGGCTTATTACTTTTTCATTGGCTGGGCTAGAAGCAACATTTGCTTACTACGCAGCAAAACGCGCAGAATTATATTCCTCGCAATTAGGCTATATTTTTATGATTATGGGGCTTGCAAGCGCGATTGTCCAAGGAGGGCTCATTGGAAAACTAATTCAAAAATTTGGTGAAGGCCGCGTCATTCAAGGCGGAATCGTTGTATCAGCCGTTGGATTTGCCCTCATTTTATTCGTTCACAACTTCCTGACCGCCGCTGTATTTTTATCGATTTTTGGCATCGGAAACGGCGTCATCCGCCCTTGTGTATCCTCGCTAGTCACTAAACATATATCAAGCGGTCAAGGGCGTGCTACCGGATTGCTTTCTTCGTTTGACTCCCTTGGGCGCATCATCGGGCCTCCAATTGCCGGACAGATGTTTACAGCAATGATCGAACTTCCATACTTAGCAGGTATTGTATTATCCTGTTTCGCGTTGATTCTTTATCATGTTTTTGCAAAACAGTCACAGCAAGTTTCGTCTTAAGAGGGAAGCTCCCTCTTTTTTACATTGATTATTTAGAACATAGTTTAATAACATAAATAATTATTTCTTTAGCTAAATAATCAACAGCCCATCCTTCGTTTGTTCATGAACTTTTATCCTACTATTTCGATTGTGAAATATTTTTTCATCTCTTTCAGGACAACATTTTATGCATGCTAAAAACTATATAAAAGTAGGCAGCCACAATAAAAATTGGTAAGATAAAAGCAGACAATCTTGGAAAGGACGAAGAACGATGACCGTGAAATTATATTACACTTCTCCAGCGACAAGCGAATGGACAACGACAATCACAAGTGCTCGTGAAGATGGAGATACATATATTGTCACATTAGCAGAAACGGCATTTTATCCGGAAGGCGGCGGACAACCTTCCGATTGCGGAACGATTGAAGGAATGCGTGTATTAGAAGTATTTGAAGAAAACGAGGAAGTGTATCATCGCCTCCCTTCCTTGCCTAAAACATCCACCGTTCATTGTCAAATCGATGCGGCTCGCCGTCTCGACCATACCCAACAACATAGCGGGCAACATTTATTATCCGCTGTTTGCATAGATCTTTTTGACGCCCATACGGTCGGTTTTCATATGGGCACTGATGTAGTAACGATTGATTTAAACGTTCCTTCTTTATCCGAGCAAGCGCTCACCGCCATTGAAAATCGCGCCAACGAACTTATTTACGCCAATATTCCTGTAGAAACGTACTATGTGACAAAAGAAGAAGCACGCACAATTCCGTTTCGGAAGCTTCCCGATATCGAAGGGAATATTCGCGTCGTCGAAATCAAAGGAGTCGATGTCTCAGCCTGCTGCGGAACTCATGTGTCACGTACAGGAGAAATCGGGATCATTAAGCTGCTGAAAACAGAACGTCATCGCGGAATGACGCGCCTGTCATTTGTTTGCGGCAAACGCGCTCTTGGCGATTATCGCATTTCCCATCGTATTCTTACTACCGTTTCCCAACAATTTGGAACAAACCGGGATATGTTGTTAGACGTGCTTGCAAAATGGGAGGCCGAAAAGAAAGAACTACAAAAACAGTTGCAGCAATGTAAAGAAGTGATGTACGATATCGAAGCAGAGCAAGCGGCACAGCAAGCAGAAAAGGTGATCATTCGCATCTATGAGAAATATACGTTAAAAGATTTGCAAGCAATTGCCAATAAAATTGCAAATCGCTACCATAAAACAGCCGTTTTAGCGACTTTGTTGGAGCATCGCATCGTCATCGCCAAAGCTCCTTCCCTTTCGCTTCACGCTGGTCAATGGTTGAAGCAAAGGCTAGAAGCAGTGAACGGAAAAGGAGGGGGAAATGATCGTCAAGCACAAGCAACATTTTCTTCGCTCCATGACATGCACACATTTATTCGCTTATTAGAAACGGAAATAACAAAGGTGATTGCTAGTGATTGATGCCCACCTTCATTTAGATCAATATAGCGATATCGAAGAAGAGATAAAAAAATGGCAAGAAGCAGGAATTGCCGCGGTAGTGGCCGTTTCGACCGATCTTCGTTCCAGCTATCGGACGCTCGAACTAAAACAAAAATTTCCTGATTTCATTTATGCGGCGATTGGGTTTCATCCCGAACAGCCTCTTCCATCATCATTAGAATGGGAAGAATGGCTTCGTCTTCTTCAGATCGAACGCCCACATCTTTCTGCTATTGGAGAAGTCGGTCTTCCTTATTATTCTGCTGAAGCTGTTTTACGATTTTCTGATTATCGCGATTTCTTTGAACAAATCGTTCGTACTGCTGCTGCGGCCTCATTACCGCTAGCAATACACGCTGTTTACGACAAAGCTTCAACTGCTTTACATATATTGCAGAAAAATAAGATAAAAAAGGCTCACTTTCACTGGTTGAAAGCGGAGCCGGCGATCATTGAAAGAATTGTAGCATGCGGCTACTTTATTTCAATCACTCCTGAAGTTTGTTATCGCACGCGGGACCAAAAACTTTTGTCTCGTGTGCCAATCAAACAATTGCTTTTAGAGACGGACGGACCATGGCCATTTGACGGGCCATTTGCCGATGTTCCCACATCTCCATTGCTGTTACATCATTCGCTTAAGGCGGTCGCTTCCTTTTATCATCAAGACATCAAAGCGACAGCAAACACAATCGCCGCAAATACAAAGAGGCTATACGGCTCATTACATCACTGCTAGTCAAAACGAACACCTTTTTGTACAATAACTAATGAACGTTTTCTCAAGGGGTACTGGAAGTATGGACTTATCTTATGAAAAGTTAAAACAACGTGTAAAACAATTGGAACAAGAAACGCGGTTTTATCAAAATTTAATAAAACAAATTCCCTTTTCATTCACCTACACGGATTATAAAGAAGGAATGAAATTAGAAAAGAAGCGCGGAAACATTTCACCAACGATTCAGTCCATTCCCGCTTCTTCCAAAAAAGACACTGATCTACAATTGGATATTGATCTAAATCATGACGTTTTATTTGAGAAGGTTGAAAAGTTTTTAACACCGATTTTCGACCTTGTTCCCCATCATATCGTATTTGTTGATGGAAACGGCATCATTACACTTTGTAACTTGCAAACGGCAATTGATACCGGAGTAGATCGTGATTCCATCATCGGAAAGCATATTCGTGAACTATTGCAGCTGCCCGATGAACTAATCGTAACGCTGCAATCCATAAAAAAAAAGGAGCCGATTTATAATCGCGAAGTATTCGACCGTTTTTATGGAATTATTAATACACGTTTCCTTTATAACAATGATGGTTCCATCAAACGAGTGATTAGCACATTTCAATCATTAACCATGATGAAAGAAACGGAAAAACTGGCGGTGGCTGGTCGTATCGCTGCGGGAATTGCCCATGAAATTCGCAATCCGCTTACTACTGTTCGTGGATATTTACAATTTTTAAAAGGCGAACTTCCAGATCAAATTGTTTCTCTTATTGATCGTCTTCTCATTCCTGAACTTGACCGCGCCAACAGCATCATTACCGACTTTTTAAACATCGCCAAACCAGCGAATATTAAAATGGAAAAAATGATTGTTCATCGTTTTATTCAAGAAGATTTAGGAATGTTGCTACAGAGCGAGGCTTTGTTACATAATGTAAATATTCATTTTGATTTAGACGAACGTCTTGACACTCGTGTGATAAAAGGCGATAAAAGCCAGTTATTACAAGTGTTTTTAAATTTATTTCGCAATGCGGTCGAAGCAAAAGTGAAAAAGACAATGAATGTCACTATTTCGACGAAATTATACAACAATATTGTCCAAATTCGATTTTGCGACGACGGACCTGGGATTCCCCCAACGATTATTGACCATATTTTTGATCCATTTTTCTCTACGAAAGAAACTGGAACTGGACTGGGGCTGCCTCTATCGCGCAAAATCATCGAGCTGCATAAAGGAACGATGAAAGTCGAAAGCGGAGATAATGGGACTTGTTTTCTTATCGAACTGCCATTGGAAAACTGCTGAAACTAGAAGCTGTCCTAGCTTATAAGGACAGCTTCTTTCCCGTATATCTTTAATGTGATCCTTTTCCGATTTTGCATTTAGAACAATGTGTGACTAAATAATATAATCGTTATTAAAAACAAAATGATTGTTTCTTTCTGATTTTTTTCGTAATCTATATGGATAGTGCAACTTTATTGGAAAAGAGGCGGTTTTGATGCAGCAAACGATGACACACAAAGAGAAAATCATACAGCTGCTTCATATTTTTTTACCCGTGTTTATTACTCAAGTTGGTCAATATGCGATGAACTTTGCTGACGTTACGATGTCAGGACATGCCAGTTCGGGTGATTTAGCTGGAGTCGCGATTGGATCAAGTTTGTGGGTTCCGATTTTTACAGGAATGAGCGGCATTTTACTCGCTCTGACGCCAATTGTCGCTCAACATTTCGGAGCAAAACGGTACGAGCAAATTCCTCATGCGGTGATCCAAGCGATGTATTTAGCGATTGTGATCGGCCTAGCCATCATCGTTGGCGGTGCCGCCGTCTTAAATCCGATTTTGAATCACATGAATTTAGAAGCAGGAGTACAACAGGTCGCTTATGATTATTTAATCGCCCTTTCATTTGGTATAATCCCGTTATTTCTTTATTACGTACTGCGCTGTTTTATTGATGCGCTTGGCCAGACGAAAATTACGATGTTTATCACATTAACGGCACTTCCTATTAACATTTTGTTTAACTACTTACTCATTTATGGAAAATTTGGCTTTCCGAAGCTCGGCGGTGTCGGCTCTGGTTATGCAACGACGATCACATATTGGTATTCGTTTTTAATAGCGGTCATCATCGTCCGCCGGTTTCAGCGATTTGAGCGCTTTAACCTCTTCAAGCGTTTTTATCGTATTTCTTTTGCTACGTGGAAAGAACTATTAAAAATCGGGCTTCCGATCGGTTTTGCGATTTTTTTTGAAACGAGCATTTTCGCCGCTGTCACATTGTTGATGAGCGAGTTTCATACAACGACGATCGCCGCTCATCAAAGTGCGATGAATTTCGCATCGTTTCTTTATATGATCCCATTAAGCATCTCTACTGCATTGACAATCGCCGTTGGTTTTGAAGTTGGGGCGAATCGTTATCAAGATGCAAAACAATATAGCTTTATCGGCATTGGAATGGCAGTGTCAACAGCGGTTGTTACTTCGCTTTTGCTTTATTTTTTCCGCGGGGATATTGCCAAGATTTATACGAACGAACAAGATGTGCTATTTTTGACAGAGCAATTTTTACTATATGCGATTTTCTTTCAATTTTCGGATGCCGTAGCTGCTCCGATTCAAGGCGCACTTAGAGGATATAAAGACGTTAACGCTACATTTTGGGCCGCTTTCGTTTCGTATTGGTGCATTGGGCTTCCTTTTGGTTATACGCTTGCCAATTTCACTTCTTTCGAAGCGTTTGGATATTGGATTGGGCTGATTGCGGGATTAGCTTCTGGGGCGATATTCCTCTTTTTCCGCCTTCTCTATGTCCAGCGCCGCTACAAGCATGTTCATCATAATGAAAGCGGGTGAAAAAACCTATATTCTCCATCGTTATATTGTGAAAGGCGCATAATAATGGAGGTTGCATTCAGCCTCTTTTTCACTTAATGTTTTTGTTCACGTTCTTCCATGATCATCACAGACGGCGTCATTCTCTACCGCTAAATATTGGTGATCTCGAAGAGTCTTTCGCAAAAATGAATGAGGAAGAAGCCGTTGATCGGCTTCTTCCTGATTGTCGTGCGTTATCTAGCCGGCAATTAGAACCATGCTGATCCGACAATAATAAGCAAGATGAACAACACAACGATTAGCACGAAACTACGGCCATGACCGAAACCGCCATAGCCAAAGCCATGGCCGAAGCCGCAGCCGCAGCCTCCCCAGCCGCCAAAACCATAACCAAATGACATAGTATGCACCTCCTTATGTTAATTTAATGAGTGGTTAGCACCACCAACCACCAATACATGCGCATCCAACAATAATCAACAAGATGAACAATACGACGATTAACGCAAATCCTCCACCGTAACCTGCACCCATCATGAGCACCTCCTTCACTTTTGTACTAGTAGACTATTCATTTCGATGACAAATGGTTAGATATTTTTATAAAAATGGGTGTTCAACACAATGCAAAATAAAAAACGGACCGATATCATCGATCCGTTTTCTATATGCCATATGAGTTTCGATTAATAATTTTATCATGCCATCCTTGCATCCATTTTGTTTTGGAGAAGGAAAAAATGACAAGCGCCGCCCAAATACAGCTAAACGCATATACGTGCGCTTTCGTAAACGCTTCGTGAAACAAAAATACGCCAAACAATAACGTTAACGTCGGAGCGATATATTGTAGAAATCCGAGCATGGTAAGCGAAATCCGTCTTGCCCCTTTTGCGAAATATAAGAGCGGAACCGCAGTTGCCGGGCCAGCGCCAATCAATAATAATGCCTGCCAAATAGTGAGCGTTGATAAAAGTGAAGAATGATCATACAAAATAAACAAATAGATGAAAGAAACCGGCGCGACAACCATCGTTTCCACTGTTAAACCGATCGCAGAATCAACGCTTGCGAGTTTTTTCACCAGCCCATAAATCCCGAAAGAAAATGCAAGTGATAACGCAACCCATGGAAATGCACCGTATTGAAAAGTCATGATACAAACTCCGGCACTCGCAAGAATAAAGGAAATCCATTGCCATAAATTAAGCCGTTCTTTTAGCACCACCATTCCTAATACAACACTGACGAGCGGATTAATATAATAACCTAAGCTTGTTTCCACCACATGCCCATGGGTAACCGCCCATATGTATACAAACCAATTCACGCTGATTAGTATAGCCGCTGCGATTATTCCTCCTGCTAATTTTGGCTTTTTCATCATCATCGAAACCTGTTTTCGCCACGATGCTATTTGCCTCGTTACAATAAGCAGCACAACCATAAAGAAAAACGACCAAATAATGCGGTGTGCTAAAATTTCCATCGCAGGACGAGACTCCAAAAGCTTCCAATAGAGCGGTAAAATTCCCCACAACAAATAAGAAAGCGCCGTATACCATATTCCGATTTTCTCTTCATTTGCTTGACTCAATGCTCTATCCCCTTTTTATTTTATTGCTTTCATTTTACTGATTTATTATAATTCGTTTTCTGTTTTTTTCCAAGAAAAAACGCCTGCTGTAAACAGGCGTCTTTATCTTACTGCCGCTAACACAATAATCAGCAAAATAAATAAGACAACTATTAAAGTAAATGAAAAGCTGTAACCAAAGCGGCCTCCATAACCGTAACCATAGTAATGCGGTGCATATCCATCATAATACCACATCATAATCTCCTCCTTTTTCGCTAAATAACGGCCAAGACAAGCACAAACAACCATCATTTAAGAGTAAACACCGCTTATAGCGGACGCCTTCTTTGACGATTCACCGTCATTATATGCATCCGCCTATCATAACGGCCGGGCAAATGCCCAGATTAAGGAGTTCTTTCCGGTTCGATATGGACGTGCGTCGCTTCAATATTATGGCGTTTTTTCATCAGGCGTTCCACTTCATCGGCAATTTCGTGGCTTTTTACCACCGTTAAATGTGGATCAACATGTATTGTTACATCAAGGACGACATAACTGCCTAACATTCTTGCTTTTATATCGGAAACGTTCTTTACCCCATCAATGGCTTCGATTTCCTGTTTGTATGTCGTCAACATATGTTCGTCAAACCCATCGGTTAACGCATGGGACGTTTCCATAAATACTTCCCAAGCGGTTTTACAAATCATTCCTCCAATCAGTGCAGCCACAAGCGGATCAAGCCACAATAGACGAGCTTGCGCTCCAATAATTCCAACGACCGTCCCAATGCTTACAAGCGCATCGGACAGATGGTCTTTTGCGGCCGCAGCAAGCGCTTGACTATTCGTTCGTTTCGCTAACTGTGCATTAAAATAATATACGGCTATCATCACAAGCGCAGATGCAACAGCGACAAATGCGGCGAAAGGCTCAGGAGCACCTTCTTTTCCCGGTCGAAAAGCGGAAGAAATTCCTTCAATGATCACATCGATGCCGATGGACATCATCATGAACGCGGCAATTAATGATGAGATGTTTTCCGCGCGTGAATGTCCATACGGATGGTTGCGGTCACGCGGCTTTTTCGCAATTTTAATCCCAATTAAAATCGCGACAGAAGCAAGAATATCGCTAAAATTATTCCATCCGTCCGCTTTGACACCGTCAGAATGTGCAATAGAGCCGACGATGAGTTTGCTTATCGCTAATATTATGTAGCTAACGATACTGACCCAAGCCCCTAATTCTGCTTTCTCTTTTGCTTCCACACATTTCACCAACCTAGCTGTGTCCTTTCTGCATTTATAAGTGTACCAATATAAAAACATGTAAGTCTATAGCAACAAAGTTGGCTTTTGGAAGAAGTATAGATGTGGACAAACTTTTTCTTACTTGTGTAACTTTTTTGAGTAAAGGCAAACCATTACTGCGTATGATGCAACAGAACGTAAAAAAACGTAAAAAAAACGGCCTGCCGATGGTTGCAGGCCGTTTTCTCCTTACATTTTCCTTACGATTTTAAAATACTCTTCTAACGTAATTTGTCTTTCAAACATCACTTTTGCTGCTTTTGTGCCGACATACCGAAGATGCCACGGCTCATATTGGTAACATTTAGCGATATAACCACTTAAAATTGTTGATAAATAGCCTTCTTTCATGTCATTTTTTCTTCATTCTATCATCTAAGTTTTGGTTTTATCAAGAATATCTTTTAAAAAACGCACCTTAAATAGGTACGTTTTCATCCACAGCTTCTTCCCACTTGATTTCAAAATTGTCTACTTCCACTTCATGCTCTTCCCCGTCAACTGTTTTAATGTTCATACGATCAACATCGGCAACTAGATTGCCAACCATGCTATCTATCTTCATCATCGCTTCTTGTTCGTTTTCCGCTTCAACTTCCTTAACCATCCATACAGTTGCTTGTCCATAAACTTTGAATTTTTTCATACTATCCTCTCCCCCATTTTTATTTGAATAATTTTCTCAGTAACTTACCTGTCATCATTCCAATTATTCTGCGACCTATGCCATTTGTCATATAAATTCGACAAAAATTTCTATATTTCCTTTTTCTTCTGCTGTTGTTGTACGAAAAAAATTCCTGCAAGCAAGTAAATTTTTTGCCGATCAGACATTTGTAGCCATTCACTTGCTTTGATAATCATGATTCCACCACCTTTTATTTTTAAAATTTAATGTTTAACTTTCTAAAGATATGATACAGTATGGTAAAAGTTGCTGTCAATAACAAATTTTCAATTTCTTAAAGATTTGCTATACTTATCTAAAGAAAATGTTCATATTATGTATTGAGGAAGAAACAAGGAAGGTTGATGATATATGTTTTCATATGCTCCATTGATGGCTACATTGCATAAAAAAGGAATGACAAAAACTGAATTACAAAGACTCATCGGAGCTTCATCTGCTACATTTGCGAAAATCTCGAAAGATGAGTATGTGTCGATGAAGATTTTAGATGATATTTGTACAGTGCTTGATTGCGAAATATCAGATGTGATAACTCATGTGAAAGAAAAAGACCACTCGAAATAAAATTGAGTGGTCTTAATTGTAATCCCTACTGATTCCGATAAAGCACTAAAAGAGCATCTTCAAGACAATCAACACGATTCGATTATCTCTGACCTAAATAAATTAATCGAAAGTTCTGATGCTACTTGTATTGAAAGTGGCTGACAGCTTTAGTAAGGGCACTGAATGTGTCCTTTATTTGTTGGGCTAACAGTAATCAATAATAACACAATAGGTTTGGAAAGCACTGGAGGACTTTAGAATTCTTAAAATACGTGAAAAAGCTAACGTGAAGGCGTAAAAACGTTAAACAAAATATAATCCCCTTCTTCTGTCAGAAGGGGACTACTCGTGTTTTATTTATATTTTTTCAACGGAACCAGTTA
The DNA here is from genome assembly GCF_030268025.1 of Parageobacillus sp. G301. NCBI lineage: Bacteria > Bacillati > Bacillota > Bacilli > Caryophanales > Anoxybacillaceae > Parageobacillus > Parageobacillus sp. G301. The sequence goes on along the minus strand of NZ_BSDB01000001.1, from coordinate 237,558 downwards.
TACCAACACCGTTCGTAACCGTTTCAATCATTGGTGACAGTTCATGTGCTAGTTGACGTAGTTCTTCTAATTGTTCGATCGATGCATCAGATTTTACTTTTACCTTATAACGAATATTTGTGTAGCCAGGTCTTACTGATCGATCTAAACCAAAGTACCCTCTTAAGTCAAGGTCACCTTCTGTTTCGATTATCAAATCACTAAAATCAATCCCTCTTTTTGCGGCATGGGTAACAAAGCCTATTGAAAAACAAGTAGCGATCGAAGCAAGTAACAACTCGACTGGATCTGCAGCTGAATCCGTTCCGCCTAAGCTTGTAGGCTCATCAGTATGTAGTACAAAATTCCGTGCTGTCGTTTTGGAAACTGCTCCTCCTTGCCATTCAGTCGTCGTTTTGAAGGTCACTTTTGCTTTTTCAGGATCATTTTTTACATCCTCAATAAATTGATCAAATGCACCTATATTCACTTGAAAGCAGCTTTTTGCCACCCTAAATCTCCTCCTATCCCTATAATTCATATTACATTAATTGGTTTTGATTTCAGTATAACACCCTATTCTTATTTGTCAATTAAAAATATTAATAATTTATTGCGATTTATGCGAAATTATCATCAGCAGGAGTTTCTTTCTGCATTTGACAATCAATTAATACTGTTAATGGCAGTATATTTAAAGAAAAAAGACCACATAAAATTTCTGTGGTCTAAAAATCAACATTGAAATGTAACAGAGTCAATTATTTAAAAAAATCATATTGCAAAACCCCATTTGTTGATTCTAACTTAATTTTCTGTGCTTGTTGTGTTTGCTTTTGCGCTGTATTCCCATCATGTTCAACCTGCTTCATGAACTCATCTATACTTTCCACTTGAGCAATCCTAAACGGATATTCCTTAACATCGACTTTCTTATTTACCTTCCCTACAATCAACACATGAGGAAAAATCGGCTTATTCGAATTAACAAATCGACTTCCCTTCCATTCTCCCGATTCATACCATTCAAGATATTTCTTTAGCTTTTGTTCTGTCTGTTTTGCAGTATAAAGCGAATTTTGTGCTTCAATAAACCATCGACTCCCCTTCCACCTTGTAAAAGCATCTGGAATAAAATCGTCTATAGATGGCTCAATTTCATATTGCTTAACTACATCGTATTTCATCATATCGATGTATATTTGAGCAATCAATAAATAATGATCGACTTTCTGCGAATTTTTCTTGACTGTTGAAGGATTGGGAAAGTAAATGTATTGATGAAATGATTTATCTGTATTTGCGGTAATATATCCATCTCTACGAAGTCTTTTGAGGACAAAATTGGCATTAGTGTGAGGTTTCTTGCAATGACTGAAGAAAAGAGTTGCTATTTGGTCACGAGTGAGACATTTAAAACGCTCTAACGCTGCAATAATCTCTTTATCACGCTTCCTCATCTTCGTCCACTCCAAACCACGAAGTTTCTTGAGGTTGTAGGAAATGAGGTTTTGTATTATCAATTTCATTCTTATGGTCATCTTGTTGTTTTTTAACTCCTTTCACTTTTTTAGAAATCATGAATGGCTCAAGTATTTTTTTCGCTTTTTCAATATCTAATAAAGGCGACTGAATTTCCTCCTGCTTTTTAATCCGTAAAATAAATCGTCCTGCTTGTTCTAACTTATCAGCCCCAATTGTATTTATCACTCTTGCATTTGTCGCATCGGCCACTTGGAAACCCATTCTGACAGTGAGATTTGCACGAATAGTCGTATCGAGAACATCGGCCGTAGGTCTTTGCATTGATAAAATAGCGAATACACCTAATGTGCGCCCAATTGCTACGATTTCAATAAGAATGTCCATAATTTTTTGGTCATTTCGTAGCATCACAAATTCATCTATGCAGACAATGATATAAGGTTTTTTATTCTCTTCGGGTAAATCGTCAATATGAGCAACACCAAACATATCCGTTAAATTACTCCGTTCATCTAATTCTTGCTTAATGTGCTGCAACATCTTCCGTATATCCTTTGGACTACTTAAAACGCATTTTACATGCTTAATCTGTTTGAAGATATGAAATTCACTCTTTTTGCAATCGGCTAAGTATAACTCAAGTTCATTCGGTTTTTTGTATTGAATTAGTGTAGTGAGAATAGACCGCAATTGCGTTGATTTCCCTGAACCTGTTTCACCAGCAATCAATATATGGGGATTTTTCGTTAAATCAAATGCTCTCCATTGACCATTCTTATCTTTGCCACAAATAATCGGTAATTTCATTCCTTTAATTGTTGGATAAAAAGCATCGTAATCATATAGCACCTTATCATCAAATGTATTGTGATAAATCGTCAAGGTAAATTTCTTGACACCACCATCAATTTCAATTTGTTTGCCGAATACTTGTTGAAATACATACTCTTTCTTCATGATCTCTTTCGGATTCATACCGTTTCGTAACGTGAAAGTAAATATTGTTTTATTTTTCTTAAACTGAACCGAATGGATTTTCGGATAAATGTAAATCGTCTTATCGCCACTTCTATATATCTGATATATTTCAGCACTCCTGAAGCATTTCCGAAGCACCGATTTCATTTGCTGTTTTTTAAACCATTCCTTTAACATTGTTTCACCTCAAAATGTCGTAAATAATTTGTAAGTGAAATAAATGAATGTGCCGACTGGTAAAAGTAAATTGGTTGTAGTGCTGATTAATTCGGCAATCAATGTGTCACCATTCGCAGCAAAATGACGTTCAAGCATTGTTGCACCAATCAATGCAATTCCAACACCACCGACTAACAAAAGCGCAACATCGTCTGGAGAACCGTTCGGCATGAACGTTTTTGACGAAATATCTATTCCCATGAAGCTGAAAAACGGTGTATTATGTTTTTTAGGAGACAGTTTCGTTTTGTGATGCCCTGCCAAGAACTCACGAACGGAATACGTCTCCTTTTTTGTTTTGAAAATCATCAACTTCACCTTACTCTCTCTTAATGATTTGATAAAACAGCATAAACTCAACGATTGGGACACGAAAACTTTAGTAAGGTATACTTTAGTTATAACTAATGTTTCTGCTAAAGCTAAAAAGCAGAAATTACTTTAGTTGCTGCTAGAGTTAGATAAATCCCTTTGCAATGTCCTCGTTTATCGTTATTTCGTTTTGAACAGGTATACTTGAAATGATTGATTGACCACCTTCCATATCTCTTTGAATGAGCCTTTTTACATACGCTGAAAAATTCGGAAATGACGAAGCATATTCAAACATTTTCTTTTGATATGGATCGGCTAAGTTAAAGGCGACTCCTTTAGTTTTCATAATTTTTTCAGCCATACAACATTTCCCCGATACGATAAAATCCAATAGCATTTGCAAAAGTCGGCTCATGATATTGATTGTTGTGAATAGGAAGAAGAAGATTGCAGTTAGTGAAATATTGCTTCAAATGCGGATACAAAGGTTTAGCTCCACCACCGCAAAGTAATACGTAATCATGTTCATTCCATTTCGCTAGAGCTACATTCGCAATTCTTCTTGCAATTGCTTCTAAATCATTCGTCCGTACTGTTGCAAGTCCGAAACGCTCGGTAAAGGAATCTCGGTCAATATAGCGCATATTGAGGATAGTTGCGAAATTCACTGTTCCACTACCAATGTCAATAATTCGAACGAGATTTTTCTGAGGATGCGAAAGAATGGCTGAACTCCCTTCTGCTGCTACCTCAACATTACGAATGACAATTTTCTTTTCAAGAAACCCATTTCCATAATCAACTTTAAGAAAATGAGTACCTTTCAACATATCTTTAATTTTGATTTTCTCTGGTTCAGAATGAGTTGAAATCGGTTGACCAACAACAATATCATTAACTGTATCATTTGAGTAACGATGAATAGCAAGGAGAATACGAAGTTTCGCTTCTTCATGAGCCTTTGAATCCCCTTTTCTTGTTCCTCCAAACTCGCATTCATACTGTGCTATTGTTCCGGCAAACCATTTTCTTCCCTCGTACTCGAAAATCATGTCATCTTCTCCAAAACGTTGAATTAATTTGCGTTCACGATATTCTCCCATTGAAGATTCAAAAAGAAATACTCCTTTTTCAGTCACCACCTTCGTTTTTTCGTTTCCAGCATCAATTCCGAGAATCAAAACAATCCCTCCTATAGTTTCAAACTGGATAAAAACACCGCCTTGTTTTCCTTGAAGTGTTTTTATCTAGTTTCAAACTTATGAGGGGGTAGTAATTAAATTGCATGTCCAATGGAATTTTTTTTACTTATTATAAACTTGTATTATTTTTGCATGAAGGAAAAGAATGAGACGAGTGGAATTATTTTAAATGGTGATGTGTGATGAAAAAATATAAACTCAAAAGTAACATTGGAGAATTGATTGAAAAAAGTGGATTAAGGAATGATTACATACGGAAGCATGTAGATGTGAAGCAAAAGCAACTGTGGAATTGGAAAAAAGGAGTAAGTTTCCCAACTTTAGAGAAAGCTTTTATTTTGGCAAAAATTTTAGGATGTCAAGTGGATGATCTTGCGGAATTGGTTGAGGTTGAAGAAGAGGAGGAATGTTAATTGATTGTTATTAATGGTGTGCGAATTAAAGAAAAAGTGGAATCCAATGTATTTGAGGAAATGGTGTTTGACATTAGTTATCGAGATCGAGAAATACTGAACAAGAAAGTATATGCGGAATTTCGTATTTGCAATGGGCTTAATGGAATTACAACTTGGACATATATAGTGAAAAATGTTCCGTTGAAAGAATTTACGCTTTATAAACATGAATATGGGGAAGTTTTAAGAAGAGTACATGAAAAGATTTATCAGTATTTGATGCGTGTATATGGGTATAAGCCAGCACCTATTCGCATTACACATATCGATAATATTGCGTTTCCGGTAAATTAAAAAATTCCCTCCCATCAAGTCCTAAAAAAGAAGATAATTATGGAAAAATATTTTCACTGATAGTAAAATATAGTCGCTGTTAAAAAATACAAGAAGAAAAGGGAGGGAAATGAACTATGAGAAAAATTCTAACGATAGCATTATCGTTAGTAATGCTGTTTGGGGTAGTAAACCAAGCTTTTGCGCATCCCGGAGCACTGGATGAACTAGGGGGACATTTCAGAAAATCTGATTGTACTTATTTCCTGCACAAACCTACATCAATAGCACGCAAAGCTAAAAATATGCAAGAACTGATCGCACTTATAAAAAAGTACAACAGTAACTCTACATGTACCCGTGGATTGAACGCAAACAAAGTTGTTTTAGAAGGATTTACATTTAGTAATAGTAAACCATCTTCTAAGACGCCATCAACTCAAACAAAACCATCCGCTAAACCAGCTACTACAAAGAAGGTTGCATTACCTGCAATTAAGATCAACTCAAAACACACAGTAAAAGTCATTCGTGTAATTGATGGGGATACAGTAGAGGTACAATTCAGCAATAAGGCTGTGGCTACAGTTCGAATGATTGGGGTAAATACACCAGAAACAGTTCATCCGAATAAACCTGTCGAGAAGTATGGAAAAGAAGCATCTAACTATACAAAAAAACGCCTGACAAACAAAACAGTCACATTGGAGTTTGATGTACAAATCAAAGACAAGTACGGAAGATTATTAGCTTATGTATGGATTGGAAAAGAATTGTACAACGAAACATTAGTCAAAGAAGGATATGCTAACGTAATGACAATCCAACCAAACGTGAAATATCAGAAAAGATTTTTGGTCGCAGAACAAGCTGCAAGAAAAGCAAAAAAAGGTTTATGGAAATAACGGAGAAAGCCCTTCCTAAATGAGAAGGGCTTTTATTTTCCCAAAGAACTCTAACAAATAAAAAATCCCTGCCCTATTGAGACAGGACAGGGAAACGTAAAAAATCTATGGACATATTTATTTATGTACTGTTTTTTTCACTATACAACAAATACAAGGTATTTCTAACAATTTGTATTCTCTTTGGTAACATGTCTGTTTCTATATCAATAAATTCATTACGAGCCGCTGAACCTAAACTAAAACCAACCATTAAAACTCTTCATGATAGAAAGAAACACATCCCTATTTACATTGTAATAATAAGTTGGGGCTGAAATTCGTACATGGAAAACTGTTCCCGCATATTTATTTCCTGCATACATAGCTATTTCCATTGTGGTTGTTCCTCCACTACTAAACTCACGGAAACGTGCAACTTTCCCGTTGTTCAATTTCAAATTTTTCCCTTTGAATCCCAAATCCGAATCCAGTGAAGTACCGAAGTCCTCCATCCATCTATATGCTGTTATTTCACCCCGAACACCACTAACAGGCGTTATAATTTCAACACCATCGCAGTTTGTTGATAAACATCTTCCCTTCCAACTTTTTGGAATACTAATCTTATACGACTGAAGTTCATTATAGATTGTATAAAATCCCTCATTAATCACAAGTTTCAACTGTTCTAACTTCGCTTTTGAAGGTGTCTCATATTTTATAGAAGATGATTTTTTAACATAAATTCCCCCACCTAGACCATACAAACCACCAAAATCCTTTTTATAGGAGTATACCCCGAACTCTTGTCCTTTTTTAGCTTTACGTACTACGTAAAGTTTATTATTAGTAAGACGATATAAATCGGTATCTTTCAGTATCGTAACTCTGCCAATCATCCCCTGTTTTAGTTCAATTTTTCCCCACATTACTTTTGCCTCTGCCTTGTCAACTAATGGAGATAAAAAACTAAAACCTAATGCCAACACAAAAGCGTAAATGATTGGTTTAATCCTACTAATCATTCAAATTACCTCCTACAAAAGTAACATTTTACAATAAAATAATACAGCAATTGTAACAAAAAGGAAATGATTTTTTTGAAAAATGAAAATATAGAAATGATACTTGATGGAAACAAACGATGTAAAGAGGAGTTGCAGAAGAGGAGAACTAAAAGGTGTGTATTTTGTACGTTTTTGTAAAAAATTAGCCGATTTTAAATGAGTTTTTCAGATAGTAAATACAATCCCTATATCATCCTATCCTCTACTCTTAAATCGGCTAATTTTCCTTAAAACATGCAAGAAAAATTTTTGCTCTGTTATCGTTAATTCTTGATTTTCGCACAAATGAAAAACCACCTGAAAGGTAGTTTCAGACTATTGATATAGGAAGATAATAAGCAATATCACAATCTGTAACATCCATTCTAAGCTGATTGGATACTGCCGTAAAGAAAAAAAGTGAGATAAATTCCATCGATTACCCAGTTTGAAACAATATCCCTTAAACATAGATAGTTATTAATACTTAATATACACAAATGGTAAATTTCGGTGAATTCTGTGTTTTAGTATTTAAAATTAATATTATAATAAGAAAGGAGGTAGATGGATATGTACGGTTATATAAACATTTTTTATGAGTATTCAAGTTTTGATTATTTCAAAAAAATTGAAGAAAAACTTAAAAATGAAATATACGGTGAACCAGAAAAATATATTTTAGAAGTAAATGAAGAAGAATATATTGATCATCTATATCAAAAATATTGCATTTCAAATGTAATAATTGATTTTGATAATGCAGAAGCAAAACCATACGAAAAGGAAGTTATGTTGACTGATGGTTTTGATCCTCATCGAAAATATCCTGCTAAGAGAATGGCATATACTTTTTATATTCCTTATAATTGTGAAGATGAATTATTAGAAATAAGACCAAGCACATATCTACTTTGGAGCATGAAAGTTAAACTTTATAACAATTATATAACTTTTGAACTTGTTGATCTTAATGATAAAATTGATAACATTAATAAAGAGTACGAAAGAATAAAGCAAAATTTAACAACAATGTCTGAAAATCTTAATAAAGATATAAATCAATTTAATTCAAGTTTACTAACAAAAATAAGAAATTTATTCCAAAAAAGAAAATCGGAGCTTAAACATCGTTATGAGCAAATGCAAAAATTAGTTGTTCCTATAAGAAAAAGTGAAAATACACCAGAGGTATTTTCAGTTACCCCTCCTAAGATTAGAAAGAAAATTGTTCCCAAACCAGTAGTAGAAAATGAAAAGTTCAGCAAGCCTGAACCAACTTTAGACGATAAAACTTATAAGGAAATATTGCAAGCAATTTATCAAATTGGTATGCAATTTGAACGAACTCCATCGGTTTATAAAGATAAAGAAGAAGAACATTTACGTGACCATTTTCTATTAATTTTAGAGCCTAATTTTGAAGGTGCTGCTACTGGTGAAACGTTTAATAATACAGGTAAAACAGATATATTGTTAAGATATGAAGGTAGTAATATATTTGTTGCAGAGTGTAAGTTCTGGAAAGGTAAAAAGCAATTTCTTAAAACAATAGATCAATTACTGGGATACTTAACGTGGAGAGATTCTAAAGCAGCAGTAATTATGTTTGTAAGGGAAAAGGGATTTACGGAAATTGTAAAGAAAGCAAATGAAGCAGTTAAAGAACATAGTAATTTTGTTAGATTTGTAAAACAAGAAACTGAAACATGGTCAAATTACATATTCCATTTAAATGGTGATAAAGATAGAGAAATTAAAGTTGCAGTAATGCTTTTTCATATTCCAGACGTAGATTAAGTTCTATATTAGCCTTTACTGGGCTAGCTAACAGGTTCGATTGTTGAATCAACCGCTCTTTTCACGGGAGGTTTTTTGATCGAAAATTTTACATAAAGGCTCTACCCTGAAATAACTGTAGATAACTTTTACTGTTATTTCATTCATCGATGTACCAATTAATTTTTATTGGCATTGTTGTCTACCAATGAAAAACCACCTATCATAAGGTGGTTATTTTGTTATTCTTTATTCAACTATTGATTCCCGTTAGCTCAATAAAAAGGACGAATCACTTGTCCAAGTAACGCACCCAATATTAAATTTGATACTTCTTTCTTTCTGCTTCTGATAAACGATCTAATCTAAGCACCTTGTGAATTAAGCATTTACAACCAACACTATGGGGAGGCAAGTCTTTTTCTTTACTACTGCGGACAGAAAGTACTTCAGCCCTGCACTTTGTCGATCCTCCCTGACCGTTAATAAGGAAAAATCCTTCTCCATCCTCGAACCGTTTTTTTGCTTCCTGATAAGATTTTTTTCTGTAAACTAATGCTTGCAGGTAATACATGAGTGCTTCTAATTTTTTCTTTTCCCACATTACTTGTTTACGCTCCATCGGAGTCTCTACCGGAAACTCTAAAATTACTTCATTACTGGATCTCTGTATGTAGATTTTAATTTCTTCATAACCTTTTTGGTTTTCAAGATATGGAAAATCCTCTATCTTGATTTTACGTTTTCTTCCGATAGCGTTATAGCTTGTTAAAAGGATTCTAGCATCCAGTGAAAGGTTATAAAACTCCTCACGATATCTGCTCAAATCTTGAGGTTGCTTAGGTTCATTTTTAACAAAATAGTACAATCCATATTTTTCATTGGGATTTTCTTTAACACGTTTAAATTCCTCATCGAATTCTTTCCATTTATACTCCTTGAACATTAGAAACGCCATCAGCACATAATCAGGTTTGTAACCATTTAAAACATACCAACATAGTTCATTCTGTATCTGATTTAATTCCTCTTTGCTAATGTTATGAATAGGGATTTTAATCTGCTTTGCTGCATCATAACCTTCCCTATCAACGGTAAAGAAGAATTTTAATGCTTTTTGCACTTCCTCTTCATTTTTAGCAAAAGAAGCAACAAGATGGCGATTCGATTCTTCTAATAGGCGAACGGCTTCATTGATGTCACCATTATCAAATGCTTTTCTTGCTTTAGAATAATATTCTATACTTAACTCTCTAGGTGATTTAGCTGGTTCTCTTGATGATTGAACATGCTTTTTCTGTAGACTAACTGTTTCCACTTCAGATGACACTGTATTTTTAAAGCTTTTAAAGAAATCGAAGAAACCTATGGGAATCACTCCTTTCATCTTTCTATTGATTATCTTTAAAATTTGATACAACTAAAGACTAGACATTCCAATAATAGTCCATATCCCTCTTTATTAAACACTTTAAGGAATATTTTACCATAAAAATTAATTTAAAATACAATAATATGGTTAAATTAGATTATTTGTACAAAAGAAAAGAACCTACTCAAAACGAGTAGGTTTAATTAATCCTGTTCGTTTGGGAAAACAGCAATATTAGAGTCATCGAATGTCTTATCAAGCGTAATGTCATGTACAAATGTATCTCCCCAATTCTGGGTTTCCACTTTGGTGTCTTTTGTAGTCGTTATTCCCAGTCCTTTAAGTATTTCTTCGAGTGATTTGTCGGTTTCAACTTGAAGATGAACCAATTTCCCCTGATAAAAGGTAGCTGTAGCATATGTAAACAATTCGGATTCTCCATATGTTAAGTAATCCGCGTTTATGGTCGAACCATCTTTCAACTGAAACTTTCCATTCTCATACTGTTTTTCGTTAGGATCGAGCTTAAACCGTTTATTAAATTCGTCTTTTGTCAAAAAGGTTTCGTTGCTTATCTGCTGTTCTGTATCCTTTTTAGTTTGTTGCTGCTTATCAGTTGTTTCCTGCTGCTTTTCTTGTGTATCCCCCTCTTTCTTCTCTTCCTGCGTAGCTTTTGATTTCGATATCGGTTGTGCTTTCTGTTCATCGTCGCTGTTCCCAGTCACACTTCCGATAATAAATAAGACCACAAGGATAGCCCAAAACCACCATTTTTTCCATATGTTTTTCATTTTAGCACCCCCTTCCATCCATTATACTGACAAGTAAAAGTAATGAAAATAAAAAAATGCCCATCTCGAATGAGAAGGGGCTTTATTTATACTCAATTCCCAAATCTTGAATAACATTTTCCGTTTTCTCTAATCCCTCGAGCCAATATTCAACAAGCTTCACACCATCTATAAGCTCAATATTTAGTCCTTTTGCATATTCACGAGCATTTTCAGTAAAACCACTTGTGGTCACAACAAACCCACCTTTTGCACCACGCTTTACCATGTTGGAATGAACAAGCGCAATCGGCTCATACGAAAGATCATTCTTATAACATTTAACCTGACCTAAATACAGACCATCTTCCCTTTCATGTTCAATATCGACTCCAAAATCACCTGATGCAGGGCTTACCCATGTACTGCCTCCAAAGTATGCCTCCATCACTTCCGCAACAAACAATTCAAATTGCAAAGGATCTTGTTTGATAAAGTTTTTGGTGTATTTATTGGACTTACTATCATCACTTGTTCCTTCGCTACAAAAGCGTAAATAAAGCCCCATAGCGAGAGTTTTCTTCATTTGTGTACTCTTATCGATCTGTTTAGCAATTAGTGATACTTCAAATTCATTTTTACGCTTGGTTATCCAAAAATGTATTGCAGCAATTAATAAAACAATTCCAAATGCTATTTCCAATACGAACATATATACCATCCTCCTTTTCATCAATAATTCTTGACGGAAAAGAAAGAGGATATTCTAAATCCTTAATTAAATATAGGTTTTTATTATGCGTGCTTAAGAAACGACAACTTATTAATTTGTATATTTTTACAACCCTTTCGAAACAATATATTTAGAAATATGTTCCAGAAAGGGTTGAAATAATGTTCTATGGCAAAAAAATATCGTATTAATGGAAATGAATCAGAAATTTCACCACTTACATTTCCATTTATTATATTTTTGATTACTCTAGCTATTTCGGAACTATATAAATGGGTAATTTTTTTATCAATAATACAACTTTATTTTATGTTTAACTTTAAGAAACCGTATTATAAGTTGCCTAATTACAAAAATTGGATGATTAGAGATAAGATTAAATTTTCATTTTTTATTTTTTTATCTTTATTTTTCCTTTCATTAACTTTTCGAAACAGCTTGTTGGGACAATTAACAGGATTATTAATGTCATGGTTAATCGTCGCATTAATTATTTACGGCATTTACAGATTACTTAAATTTATCAAATCTATTTTCATTATAGGAAAGTACGAAAGGGAAAAAGGTGAAGATACAAAAGCCGAATATGCTCCTATTGAGGGAATTGACCAAATGAGTGGCGAAGAATTTGAAAAGTTTGTAGCTAAATTATATGAACTAAAAGGATATCTTGCGGAAGTAACAAAACAAAGTGGGGATTTTGGAGCAGATGTAATACTAAGGAATGCAAAAGAAAAAATTGTAGTACAAGCGAAATGCTATGGAGCAGGTAACAAAGTTGGTGTAGATGCAATTCAACAAGTAGTAGCAGCCGCAGGATATTATAACGCAAATAAAAAAATTGTAATTACTAATCGTTATTACACAGAACAGGCCATCGTTTTAGCTAAAAGAAATGGCGTAAAGTTGATTGATCGTGATGAATTAATTTTTATGCTTAACGAGTATCTTGAATCATTAAACAATCGAAGAAGCTTATTTAAACGATTCAATATTCGCTAACAACTTAAATTTTGCATCTTTAAAAAAATTTTCCAAGATAATGGAAGAAAAAATAATGAATTTAAGCTCTCCCTAGTAAAAAACCCCTGCCAATCGGCAGGGGCAACTAAACAATCGCTTTCGTAAGTTACTCCGCATTTCACATCGTAATGACACACTGACGGAGTGAGATCACATAACATAAAAAAGAGAACAGAATTTTAGTTCTCCTTATACATTCAATTCACACGTCAAAATAAGTAATCCTTTTTTCGTCAAATCAGCATCAATAACTTTCCACGTTTTCCCCATTACTTCAAATGTTGCATTGACAGTGAATTTATTTTTATTTGTTTCATTCTCTTGTACAATTACAACAATCTGTTTTTCCGGCACACGAATAGCAGCAAAATCATCAACCTTAAAAGCATATGTATCGACAATAGCAGGAACATTAATTGATTCAGTTGTATGGCACTCATAAATCGGCTCTCCGAAAACATTATACCCCACTATTTCACACACTTCCTGCCCTTCAACAACAATCGTATAATTACAATGACGCATTAATGCTTTCTTATAAAGTTTCCCTTCTGTCACATCAGACACAATAATATAGTTTTTTCCATTGTGTAGAATTAAATTTCCACGCTGAATGTTAGAAAGAGTATAAATATATTTCTCCTCATAATCACCGATTTTTGCATTATTTATAATTGCTTTTTGCTCGACATTATCTATCGTAACCGTTTCCCCGATTGAATCAAGAAGGAATTGAAAATCGGAATTATCTATTTGAAAAGGATTCATATATATATACCTCCTTACATCAAAAAAAGGGAACAATTACCGTTCCCTTATGAATTAAACAACATAAATGTATTTCCTTGTTCATTTTGTTCATCCGTTTTCATGCTGCGAATTTTCCGTTCCAATTGATCTATACGATTTAATAAGTTTTCGTGAAAATCAGTAATGGTCATATCATCAAGTTTGTATGCTTTCATCAGTTTTGGATTATTGGCGATACTTTCAAGAATGGATAATGCCGTCTTATAAATGTTACGTTTATTGGTTGCACTTGCTGGATTATATTCATCGATCGGATTTAATTCATTTTCTTGAAGGTAAACAGTTAATTCATCCTGATCCAATTCAATACCTTTAATTTCTAGAAGTAAGCGTTGTAAGTTGGTCATAAAAATACCTCCTTTAAATAATAAAAAGCACTCATTACAGAGTGCTTTTTAAAAATTATGTTCAAATTTATTTGCTATTTTACATTCTGGACAAGTAACTAGTACTTGTGCTGAATATGGATTATCTAAATAAATTTGTGCTTCTATTTCTTCTTCTATATTGCGAAATGTCATACTATTTTCTGACGGAGATTCATAATACCAATTAAATATTTTTCCACAGTGATAACATTCGTGTGTGCCGTTTAATTTCATATGCTCACCTCCCTCCATCTACATAATTCGATAAGAGGAAGGTAATTCCTTTAATTGCAAATTAAAAAACACCTACCAATAAGGTAAGTGTGAAATTATTGATTATTATTAAGGCTATCTTCTAACATCTGCTCTAATTCTTCTTGTATTTCCTCTGGTGTCATTTCTTCAACAGGTTTATATTCTCCATTAGAATTATAATCTGCTGGGTCATCAGAAGGTCCATCATGAGGAACAAATTCTCCATTTTCATTATAATCTCTTGGGTCTGTCGAAGGGGCTAAAGGGTCATTTTCTAACTCTTCTTTTGTATATGGCGATGTTGATTCTTCATTATTAGAATCCTCTATGTAAGTATCAGAGGTTTCGGATGTTTCTGAAACACCCGGAGTGTCAGTAAAATCTTCTTCAATGTTTGTAGGATCAGAACAACCGCTGAGTAAAAACAAAATCGTAAACAAAGCAAATAAACTACTCTTTCTCAATTTTAATCCTCTCCCCTAATTATAAATATTATAATAACAGTAAAATTTTAACATAAAAACATGTTATATTTAACATATTTACTATAATTTTTTAAATAATAAATTACTATTTATCTCGATTTCCCGTACTTCCTCACCATGACAAACATGACAAGCAGGATATTTTAGAATCGTTAAGCATTTAGCACAATAATAAGTTAGAACACGATTCATTTCATTTAATGTTGATTTAGCTACATCAGGGGATGATGAGTAAAATAGACGTTCATTCATGGAATTCACCTCCTAAAAAAGAAAAACGCTCACTAAGAAAAGTAACGAATTCGGATTTAAAGTACAAAATAGCAATTAACCATTTAAAAAGAGGTGCAAATTGCACCTCTTTTGTCTGTATTTTAATATTTAAATTAGCATCTAATTTATATAGCGTTTCGAATTAAATGTCTTTATAAACAAATTCTCGATACTTTACAAAACCGTTCTTTTTATAAAAGTTTTTAGCTATTTCGTTACTAAACCAATAGTCTAATTCAATTTTGTTAATTCCGTTTGTTTTTGCAATATCATATATTGCATCCATCAACTTGGAACCACAACCTTTTCTCCTATGATTTTCTACGATACTGATTTGATGTACATATACTGATTTATAAGACTTCTTAAAGGCGTTTTCAGGATAATTTCTAATTTCAATCCAAGCATATCCTAACGGCTGGTCATCTTCCTCCAATAGAAGAAAAATGAAGTTTTGTTTATCTACAATCCCTTTAAAGAAATCCTTAATATCCTCATAGTTATATTCTTTAAAATACTCTGGGTATAGATTTGAGTGTAAATCGTGTACATGTTTATTTAATTTAGCAATCAATTCATAGTTATTAGTGCGGCTTATTCTCATACTCTCTCTCCTATTTGTAAAAATATTCCTACAATTAAATATTAACATAAAATAATTCTGATATATAACATTTTATTTTGACAATCCTTTAATCAATCCTAAGAGTTTCTCAAGGTTTTCTTTATTTGTGTTTGTATCATCTTTAACAATTTTTAAAAATCTTTCTGTAACTGCTGATTCAGGAAACTTCGTTTCTAATAATCTAATACATTCGGACACCCATTCATTGTAATTAATATGATTTAGTTCACCTTGAAGTAAAGATTCGCCTCGTTTAACTAATTCATCAACTTGAAGTAATCCTTGCTGCGCTCTTATTCGTTTCTTATATACATCAAAATAATTCATTATTTAAACCTCCTTATATTTTTACTTCAAATCCAACAATTCAACACAAATTACAGTACTCCTTGTTGATAACATTGAGAAATTTCCATTTTAATTCAACAATGATTTCTTTTTGGTGGTAGTCGATTCAATTTCATCAACCTTTGAAACTATGTCCTATTTTTTAAACTTTTCGGGTGTGTGTTTTTGTATACGCTCCCGCCCTCAAATAAAAAATCGAGGTAATGGACTTATAAAATAGACGTTTTATGAAAAATAAAAAAGTAGTGCCATTTTGCACTACATCCGATCAATTTTCTCCAGCATCTCTTTTTTAGTTGGATTTGTATATAAAAGCGTTGTATGGATATTAGAATGGCCTGCTTGATTTGCCACTTCATGAACATCCATTCCAATTTTTAAAGCATATGAACAATAGAAATGACGTAAATCGTGCGGAGTTATACGGAAATTTTCATCATCTCTAACCTTTTTGGAGAAATCCGCGAAGATTTTATTTACTGTTGTACGGTCTAATTGTTTTTTCTGTTTGCTTACAAATAGATATTCACTATCTGATTTCCGCTCTTTTAAATACTCCTCTAAAGCATCTTTTACTTTTTGATTCATCAATACTGTTCTTGTTTTATTACCTTTTCCCTCATGGACTATAATTTCTCTTGTACCAATTGAAATGTCATCTAGCTTCAAATTCAAGGCTTCACTGATTCGTAGTCCGGCATAAGCAAGAAGTGTAACAAGGGCAAAATTGCGCTTATTTCCGCTTTCTAATACTAATTGACGAAACTTCTCAACATCTTGTAATTCAAGCTTTGCTAATGAAGCATATTGCTGCTGAACCTTTTGAAATTCCTTATTTGTTATTACGATTCCCTCCTGAACCCCTGTTTGTACTAGAAATTCATTAAATTTCATTAGAGCGTTTATTTTAGCGTTGATTGTGGTAGGCTTTTGTTTCCGTACTGTTTTTAAATATGAAATGTAATCTTTTACGTTCGTATTGTACAATTGCTTAAATTCTACACCTTTACTTTCACTGAACCATTTCAAATAATCTTCAACATGTTTTAAGTAACTGTTAATCGTATTTTCACTTTTGCCATCCTCTTGAAGATACATTTTGAATTGATCTAACATCCCATTCACCCCGTTCTATAAATTATGTTGAATTAAAATTTTTAAATTATGTTGAATTAGACGTGTAAAAATCAACCATCCCCTAACTAAATCATACCAAAAATGCCAATGTAATTCAACATAATTTATATTATGTTGCAAATAATTTATTTATTAAAAGCGGAATGAATGGGATACATAGAGCAAAAAATGTTAAAGGGCATCAGATAATCTGATACCCTTTTTTACTGGATGAAAGATAAACGATGAATTCTTTATTACATAGAGATGTGTTTGGTAAGTAAAAATACACAATATGGTGGTGAATTTGTACACAATGTACACAACCTTGCCAGTTCCCGTATTTTATTGGGTTTTTTGGATAGAACATGCCGCAATCGATAGCTTCCGCCCTTAAATGTTATAATATGGAATTTGTTATATATTTTTACATCACCAAGCTATGTACTTTTTATTCTTCCATATAAATAATTTTTATTTCCCTAACATAACAGGCGTGCGCCGTTGGATATGTATTGTCAAGTATTTTACCTTGACATAACTACACTTCTTTATCACGTTTCCCTTTATGTACATTCAAATTATTATTTTTATTTCCTGTTATTTCCTTATCACCGTTTAATCTCATCATTTCTTGCTGCACGTCAACCGTATAAGGACTACGTTCTAAAATACTTTCTAAACTAATACCGCCCATTTCACTTAATGTTTTAAGATTATCAACTATATCTTTCTCAGTCTGTGGTCTAGCATATTGGAACACAACATCAAGCGTATCATATTCCTCATCTGTAAAGGTTACTCCAACATATTCAAGCATCTTTCTTATTTTCTCAAAGCGCTTATACAATCCTTCACGCAAGTACATTTCATTCTGCCCTGCTCTCATATCGGCCAATGAATACAACATCTTTATGCTTACCTCTGCTAAGTTTGCCGGAGTACCTTGATTCATACTCACACTTGGTGTACTCGATACATCAAGAACCGCTTGCATTAATGTTTTCCATAATACTTCAAACGACTTCCAATCTAATTTAGATGCAACTAGCTTGAAATCTGAACCTTCCTCTAAAGATAGTCCCATACCTGCAATATCTTTAGAAATTGCACCATCTGTAATTTGCTGTCCTATTGATATTGGAATAGGTGTATGAAATTTATGAAATGAATCAGCTAACTTTGATAATATATCCTCCATCGTATCAATCAATGAAACAATATCTTCGAGATCACTTCTACCGTAATTCTCATCAATTTCTGATTGATTATGATAATGAACTGGCAATCCGCTAATATTTCTGTATTGTCCAATCAGCTTAATGCCATCTCCCCCTTTATCAGTCCAACGCTGGACAGTAGAAGGAGAATACACATTCCAATAACTCACACCGTTACTTGTCCAATGTTCAATAAATCCAATTATATTGTTTTCATCATCAAAAATTGCATATGAATTTTCCGGCTTAATGATTTTACTCTTTATCGTTTTCTTATCATCAAAATAAAGATACTCAAAGCAATAACCGTACTTTGTTATATAGTCTACAATTTTATAATCCTGTCTATGAAAATTCCCTTTTTTATAGACTTTCTTATATTCACTTACAACCTTTTCATTTCCTGCCAATGTTAAAGGATTACTTATTAAATAACTCACTTGGAAATTTAAAATCTGTTTTGCATATTGTAGAACAATTTTTCTAGGATGGAATTCTTTTCCTCCGTACATTTCAGAAGGTTTTTCAAGGATTTTATGTTTTCCCTCCAAATAGTCCTGAATATCATATACTTTTTGTATTCTTTGTGTATGCTGCCAATCATCTGTTTCCTTTTTAAACCACTCTTTATCATTTCCATGAAATTCTTGAATGTATTGTTTTAAATCCATATCCTACACCTCCATAAAAATAAAATGGAGTTGCTGTAAGCAACCCTGTTTTCTTAAATCGTGACATCAAGTGTTATACATACCATTTTCTTGCTTTCATCCCCTGAACAGCAAGAGCCGATGAAATAACTAGGTCATCGTGATTTCGTTCACCTTTTTTATTCCCCATCTTACCGCCGTTTTCAACGAATATCTGCATCTGTTCCAATGTTTCTTTACAGTTGATATTTATAAGCCCTTTTTCAAATTGCTCCTTAAAATCCGTAATAAGGATTTCCTTTGTTGTATTCGTTGTCATCCATCCTAATTGCAATCGTTTCTTTCCTTGATCAAAAATCTTCTGTTTGTACATATTCATGTAGCGTTTTTCTTTCCTCAATCGTTCAATTAATGGTTTTCCGTAACTATTTCGCTCAACTGTAAGAAAAGCATAATTATAAAACTTGCCGATGCAATCAATCACATCAGCAAAATCAAAAACTGCTATTTTATTGTAATAAAAAGATAAAACTTGCTCCCCTTCATCATCAAACATTGAAATTGTTGAATAGTCTCCACCCGAACCACTGGAAACATCTATTCCGGCATAGTAGCGTTTATTTCGTTTTGGTAAATGATAAATAAATAATTGCTTGTTTATGTATTTCAGTAGCTCTTTCGGACAATCTTTAATCTCATCCTTATGTAATGGATTAATACACAATTCTAATTGACGTATTACTTTTACTTGATCAAACACATTCTGACCTGTGGTTATAAATGATTCCTGCCAACTAGACGGATATTCTTGTTTAAATTCTGATTCATCCATATCTAACAGTTTCCAGCGTCTCCACATCAATTGTTTCAGCGTTGCACCATTTTTAAACAAAATCTTTTCATCTTCTTCAAGGTCTTTTTCATGTAATCGTTGCCCATGATTTTCTGCTTTAAACCATTCTTCTGCTTGTTTGTAATCATAAGCAAAAAGTTTGTTATAGGCTTTCGCATAGAACGGGAAAAAGAACAACTTATATTTTGATTCACCTTTCGCAGCGGATGAAACGAGTTTATAGAAAAAATTCATTCCGTTACTAGTTGATTCAATAACAATCTTTGAGTTCGGATTCTTTGCCAGTGCTTGTTCACATGAAAGCAATAACTTTTCCTGCTTCTCATAAAAAGCAAATTCGGAAAGCAATATATATTCAAACGTATTACCTCGACCAACATCTTTATTTCCGGCAACCACACATTGAATCCTTGAGCGTTGACCATTCGAAAACTCAAGCACTAACTCATCCCTGTTATCACGTCTACAAGCAGGAAAATAATTTGGATATTTCTCATGAGGAAGGTTTTCGTACATAATCTTGAGACGTTCAAACAAAGCGGATGACGATTCCTTTTTATAAGAAACAATCAAATAGTTAGTGTTCGGTCTCGTACATGCCATATACAAACAATAAGCAAGCGAAAAAGTTGTGAAACCTAATTGCCGTGATTTGCTTATAATATTAAATTTCGTTAATCCATTTAGTACTTCTAATTGTTGTTCATGAAGCTCAAACGGAATTAACTCACCGTTATTATCAACGATTTTCACAAAATTTTTTATCCATAAAAATGGATCGCTTTTTATCTTTTCAAGTTTCTGCTTAGTCGTCAATCGTCCCATTTAAACACCCCTTTCAAGAGGCAAAATAAAAAAGAGTGTTTAAACAACACTTCTTTAAGAATGATTTTTAATTATTAAATTTAAAATGCTATGCTAGTATTCAACATCACGTAAGCAGCTTGAACATCTTTATGATTCTTTTTAAGTCCTTGTTTATTTTCAATTCCAGTCTCATGTACATTTATTGTGCGTACCTCTTCGTCAAATTTGTCGCATCCTATAATTCCAGCCCATCATCTTCAATTTCTTCATCATCTTTCATAAACGCTTTTTTCGCTTCATTAGCATATGTATTGATTTCCTTTGATAATTGCAATAATAACTTAACCGCTTTTTCGTCTCCCGTTCGTGCTTTCGCAGCAACGTTCATATATGTTTCAGTGAGATCGTTAGCAAGTTTTGATTGAAGCATTAACATGACAAGATTTCTATACTCGTCTGTTTTTTCCCAAGCTAAAAAAGCGTCCATTGTTTTCGGTGAACTACCACCTAGACGCTTGAGAAATTCCTCATCTGAATTTATTTCAGCATTTTTTTCTTGCCGATAATACAATTTATGCTTGTATTGAAAGTAATAACGTTTATCATGCGGAAGTTGTTTCAACGCATCATAAATATTCATTCTGTTTCCCTCCTACTGTACATTTCTCAAATGGATTTTCTTTCTTTTGTGCTAAATTAAAAAGTTCACGATACCCCATCGTGAACTTGTGTAAATTCTTATATATTCATTATCTTGTTTGTTTAAATGCTGCCCCTCCCAGCAGTTAAGAAATTTCTTACCTACTTGATGAATAGCCACAAATTCTCCTTGAGGAAGCGAAATATCAAACGGAAAATATTTTTGAAGCCCTTTTATGTCGATCCCTTCACTTTGCAGCCCTGTTTCTTCGCTTTTTGTAATTACCTCATCAAAAAGCGGGTCATATGTAATGATTGAATTAAGACGATAATCTCTAATGATGTCATAAAAATCTTGTGATTTACTATTCTCTAACACTGGAAGGAATATTTCATCTATACCGAGAACCTTTAAGTAATTCACATATGTATGATGAAAATCGGGATTGTAATAGCCTTTATGGGCTGCATCAATAGCAAGAATCACCTGCAACGCTTCAAAATCTTTAGGGAACTGGATAAATGATTGATACTCTGTCCACGTCAACAATAAAGTACTTCCAGCATACTTGTGTTTGTAGTTCGCTCTGTGAACCCCCATATAATTATTGATATTGTACAATTCACGATTAAATGTTTTTTGCCCTTCTCTCATCGTTAAATGGTTACAAAAACCCTTTCCACTTAGCACTGCTTGGTCACAATAAATAAATTCCCTTGAATCGTTTTCATATCCTTTTTTGCGCCATATGCGGCTAAAATCGTTAATTTCGATAATTTCCAAACCGAATATATCTTCTATAAGTTTTGCTGTTGTTAATGCATCAATATCATGCCCCATTGAAAGAGCATAGCGGAATAAACATAAATCGTTTTTCCATTTCAAATCCTCACTTCTTATCATTTCATTGTATTTAATTAGCATTTCTTGATATTGCATAGTGTTAGATGAAAAACACTAACACCTTAACTCCTCGAATAAAAACAAAAAAGCTAAAAATAATAAAAATCCTATTCCTCACTCCACAAAAAGCGGAATGAGTTTCCTCCTTTTACTCCTTCGATGATGGTTAGTTTAAGCAAGCATCATCTCTTAGAATAAAAGGAGGAGTTAGGCCTTGCTGTTTTTCATGCGTTCACCTCCAATGATTTTGATTAATTAACAATATGAATAATGAATGTAAAATTTTCCATTATCTTGTTCTATGATATATTTAATATCGCATAGATCTTGAAGAATTATGTATTTTATATACTTAATACTCATGGGTTCACACGTATAATATTCTTCGTCTATCTTTTCAATATCTAATTCTTTAAGACGTTTTATGGTTTCATAATCTTTTTCATTAACGTAATAATGAATAACATCATCATCCACTTTTTCTTTAAAGACTAGCATTTTTTCTAGCTTGTTACTCGATGAATCAATCGCAAATATTACTTGATTTTTCGCATCATTTATAAAATTTGAAGACATGTTTTGAGCAAAAAATGTTTTATACCCTATTTCATACGCCAACTTCTCAAGAATCTTTATTCTGATTTCACATTTGCGTTTATCGTTTGGATTGTTTAATTTTTTTAACCTTTCTCTTTCTCTGTCCCAGTAGAGCTTCATGGCTCCATTATGTATTTGACCTTTCCAAAGTATACCAAATTGGCATAAAGTTTTATATTGTGATGGCAAGAAATAGCCTTCATCAAAAATAGAAATAGCATTTCTTGCGGTTGTAGTATGATAAATAAGTCTCTTCTCAAATTCACGTTCAATGATTTTTTGTAAATCGTCTAAATGATCCCTAAAACTATGTACATCATTCTCATCAATTTCTCCATTTCTAGGAATAAGAAACATATCATCTTCATTTTTGTTAACGATTAATTTATATGCGAACGGATAATGATAGAAGCTTTCTTCACACGAATAATGATGCTTTTTTATTAGCTCAATAACTTCGGACAATTCCAATACATCTAACATAATTGTTTACCTCACTTATTTATAATTTTGAATAAACTCTTTATATTTCCGAATTTTATCTGTCCCCATCGGTACACCTTTACGCTCAAACCTTGAAATCAAAGCACTCGAAACCCTAAGAGCATCCGCAATTTCTTTGAGTTTGATTTTTTTGCGAATCCTTTCAAGTCTCCATTTCTCAATTTCATCTAATGTCATCAAAATGACCTCCTTTGCTTCTGTTAAAGACTTAACAAAACTAAAAAATAAGTGGGCATATAGCCCACCCACTTCAAAGTTAAGCAGTAGCGATTGTAAATGTTGCTGCTGCTTTTGAGTTCAATAATTTTAGCCCTAGTTGAGTTTCTATATAAACGGAAACCTTACTTCCATTTGCACCTTGTGGAACAGCATGGAATGGAATCAATACTGGCGTCTCAATAAAATCTGGATTCAAAATGACAATATCACCTGTTTTCATTGCAGGGACATCAATAAATGTAACATCACCAAAAGCGGTAGAATACACACTTGTATCCATTCCCTGTAACTTGTCACGTCCAAGATATGTAACATTCGTAAAACCGTTAATTATTTGTTTTGTATGAGCGTTCATAAATGCTACAAGGTTGTAAGAAACTCCAGCATCATAAAGTTTTGAAATAGTTTCCTCAAATTTCTCAGGTGTAAGAGTTGAATCAGATACTCTGTTTGCAACATTGACAAGTTCAAAAATACCTGCCATTTCATAAACTCCACCTGCAAAGTTTTTAACACCGTAAAGCATTTTTTGTTCAATTCTACGTTTTAATGCTTCTGTTTTATTTTGCATATCTTTAACTAATAAATCTTTAATTCCAACCGCTTCACTCGCTTGCGCCGTGTTAGAAACTTGCGCCAAACTACCGAATAATTCCAAATAATTCTCCATTAATTGTGGATCATCATTCACATGAGCTGGAGCATCTGCACCTTCCGCAAGTGTTTTTGCTGCATTCTCATTAATTGTTTCTTCAATCCATTGAACAGTTGGGCTTTTTGCAGAAACTTCTTTTGACATACAGAATGTACTGAAAGCACTAACTTTCGGATTAGCTAGAATAAGAGTATCTTTGAGATCGATAGATTGACCCGGTACAAAATTTTGAGTTGTAAACATATGTAAATCATCCTCCTAAAAAATTTATTAATTGTTGTTCCCGAACATAAGAGCTGAGAACATGGATTTTAAATCACCTTTTTTCTTAGCAACAGAATAAGCATCTTCTTTTTTGTAATCATTAGGCTTAAAACTGTTCTCGATTTCTTTTTGTTTAAGGAGTTGTTGAAACTTTTCAATTTGCTCATCGAGCTTATCCACTTCAACATTCATGAAAAACTCTTGAAACTCAGAAAGTCCTTTTTGTGCCAACTTCAATTCAACATCTTTGCGTTGAATTGTCGCCAAATATTCATTTTGTTTTTGCTCATATTCTGCTTGTTTCTTTTCGTACTCTTGAAGTTTTGCTTGAGATTCCGCCAATTGTGTTTTTAATGCTTCTATTTCCGCTTTTAAAGCGTCCATTTCAGCACTTTTTTGTTGTCTAGTACTTTTACCCTTCTTTTCTTCTTCCTTCGTTTCTGTTCCATTCTGAGCGTTTTCAGTCGTATCTTGTACAACTTCCTTTACTTCTTGTGCTTGATTTTCCAATGCTGTTTACCTCCTTATTGGGTTAATTTTTTGACATAAAAATAAAAAAATAAAAAAGGAGTGTAGAAGCCTACACTCCACTGAGCATTTTTTTGTATAGTTGAAACAACTGACCCACTAAATCCCCCATACACAGAACACACTACACAACGAATCGAAATGCCCAAACCTCATCATTGTGTAGCCGAAAGTGTTTTTTCGCCCGTGCTTCATCTGCATACACACGCAGAAAACACTTTCAGAAAAAGATCATGTGCATGCAGGATATTCGTTTTTTGCCTATAGGCATTTTAAAGCCGACCAACCGTCACAAACGAATATCAGAAAACAACGAATTGGCCAGCAGAATTATTAATAAACGTATAAGATGAATTTAGGAGAAACACCTTATACGTTAATTTCTTTACAAAAAATAAAAAGAGTGAGTAAAAGCCCACTCACATAATGAGAAAAGTAGAGGATTTAAAAATGAAACAAGAATTAATTAAATAAATATGGCACTAGACAACACAAAAGAATCTCGAATTGTTGAAGTTGAAGAAGTTGCAAAACAAAAAGTTGAAACAAAAAGCGCAAACAAGTTAACTTTTAAACATGTTCGTGCCTCTGTTTCCCTTAAAGACCATTATCTAATTTTATAAAAAATAACCCCGAATTCCTTGTAAATCTAGGAAATTCAGGGTATAATATCACAATTACTTTTGCACAAAGTTACAAAAAACTATTGAAAAATAATGTTTTTTGTAATTTTATTTTCGTTCACTTTTTTCCCGTCTCAATCTTTTCACCCTCTCTCGTTCACGTTTAGTAGCACATTTAGCACAATATTTTTTCGCTTTTTTTCTTTCAATCCGTTCGCCACATTCTTCGCATTGTTTGGTGTTTTTTAAATTACGTTCTAAGTTTTTCACTATTATATCGCCAAAACATTCCCATAAAGTTGTTTTATGTACGCTATTCTTTTTTCTATACAAATACTTCACCAACACATCTGTCACATAATACTCATCACTATTGATTTTCAATAATTCATCTCTAATATGTTTATATATGTATAATGTTTCATGCGCTTCTGTGTCCTCTTTATCATTCATTTTCCACTTTTTATGTTTATCCAATTTTTCATATGTATTAATAATCTCTTCATCCAGCTTAACTCTCTTATTCTTCATCAACATTCTATAATCAAATTTCCCAGCAACTTTAGTGAAATTAACCCTCTTATTCGGTATAATTTCATGCAATCTGTTCACTGTACTATTGTTAATCGGTTCAACATTTTTCCCATCTTTGTCTTTAGCATAAATAAAAAAATACGGTACTTTACTTTTAGCATAAGCTTTCAATTTCTTCTCAGCATGTTCAGGCGGTTCAGGCATAAACAAAGTCTTTGCATAATCAATCACAAAATTGTTGTACATTGTTAGCCATTTAATCACCTTTAAATCCACCTTTTCACTATTCCAAATCTTAGTGATGTCATTACTAATAACTCCGATATTCGCTTTATAAGCTAAGATTAAACTTTTATAAATATTCTCTGGATTAATTTCTTCTGCACCTGCTTTAGCCATTTCATAATACAAAGGAACGATACCTTGCATATTCCTTTCTGCTACTTTGATTAAAGTTTCATCTTGAATCACAAGAGCCTTATCACCATCATTATCAAATTGAAGCATTTTGCTGATTGGATCATGAATACTTGTATAAATACCTTCTGTAATAAACCATTTTTTCTTTTCATCATCAATTACGTTATTTCTAATGGCATGTTCACGATATAGGTGAGGGGAGCGTAACACATCAACTTTACCTTCTTCAAACAATTTACAATAAACTTCTCCATTAGCAAGCAATCCTTTTGGATTTTCTTTTCCTAAAAACAATCTTTCACAAAATGCATATAGATCTGGGCATAGAAAAGTGTATTTGCCATTCACATTTAATTTTCCAGCTCTAGCTTCCTTAACTAACTTTCTCTTTTTATCTTTAATAACTTGTCTTGAATGTGGATCATTCAACAATTCAGGGTAAATTAATAATGCTTCCTGAAACCAATTTTTCTTTTTATTTTCTTTTGTTGCCCCCAACACTCTCAACATTGTTTCTTTGTCACTGCCGACATTCAAAATATCTTGAATTGTACTTTCCGCAATCTTTTTTAACTCTTCATCAGAAATATCTGTAAGTGTCTGTAACATCTGATAATTTAACTTCGCTTCGCCAGACGTATCTTCCTCATTTAACTTTGCTGCTTGGCAATTGTATTTAATAAATTTATCTTTATACTCCTGCCAACTGTCATAATACTTCCACATCTTGAATTGTGATTTAGTGAAGATCACCTGTATATCGTCTTTAATGATATCCCATTCTTTGCCGTAAATATCTTTCACAACAAATGAATTATGTTCTTTAGCAAATTTATCAAAAGGGAAGGGAACTAATAATCCCTTAATCCACGGCAATCTAACCATGAAGGACTTTTTACTCTTCTTAGGTAAAATCATTCCACAACCATCAGTGTGTGTAATAGGAATATCCATTTTTCTTGGAGTGATTTCATATGTATCTCGGTCAATATAGTCAACTTCACTATGTACTAAAGTTTCTAAATCATCTACAACAATTGCTTTATTTATATCGAAACCTTTCCATACTTCTGTAGCACTATTGGTGAGTGCTAAATATGCTTGGTATTTATTGACGTTCACGCCACCTTTTTGATTAATTTCCTCTACACTCAAGCCGCAAGTAAGCGAATTTTTATGTTTCTCCCACAAGGACTCACGAATGAACACTGCTTTCTTTGTTCTAATTTGACCTGCTGAGCTGCTGAAATATATGTATTTTTCACCATTATGTATAAATCCGTTTTTGATAATGTCCTCTAGTATTTGAAAATAATACACTTGCACCACTATAATGTCCTCGGATAGTTCATCTTCTTTGATTCCTAATGTTCTTGTTAACACTGATTCGAATAGACCAATTACTTTGTTTTCTTTAAGCACATCTTTTCTTAGGTGGCGGATGCCAGTATTTTTATTGAATGATGTTTTTAATTTATTTTTCAATTCATAGATGTGATTGTTAATGAATTGTTTGCGCTTCTTACAATTAACCTTATACTGCTTTAACCGATTTCGATAATTGTAAAATTTCATCATTTGATTAAATATTTCATGCTCTTCATCCGTATAAAAAGCAGAAGTATCAACACTGTAAATATAAACCAATTTTTCCGGTTTTACTGTCATACACATTCCTCCATTTTTTAATTAATTTTCTCTTTCTCACGCTAAAACCACCGACAACATCAACCGATTTATGCTTTCTTCCTGTCGTTTTCATTGTCATTCTGATTGCATTTGTCATTGTCATTTGCCATCTTCTCCTTTGCTCATTGTTTTTTGTTTGCATTGTATATTCATACTTGCATTGTGCAAGAACGACCAAATGCTTGCCATTTGTTATTGTTCATTTTGCATTGTCACTTTGCACTCTGTATCATTCGAACCATTGCTCTTAATTACCATTTTCCTTTGCTTACATTTGATTGCTGGGTTGCTCAACTTTTCAGCAGACCCTATTATCAACAACAAGAAGAAAGCGAATTATTACCCTCATAGTTCATCACCCCTTTCAAATTAAAGCAAAAATTAATTAATCCTTAACCTTTAGCCGCCCTGTTTTAACAGTCTCAAGCTTCAATTGGTTAACCTTAGAGTTTTCAAGTTTTAATATCTGGTATTCTGGGTAAATTATTTTTTTATGCTTATCTATTCTCATAAGAATAGCTTTATCTTTATTTACTTCAACAACTATTTGGTCAGTTCCCCTCACCATAAGATAAGTGTCTTCTCTCGAAGCTTGAACGTAACCGATGCAATATATATAGACAAAAACCAATATAATAAATACACACAGTGCGGCTTGAGCGTATCTTTTTAAAATCATATATCCAAGAAAAAATGCAAGGCCTAAAAGTAAATGCTTGGGTTTTTAAAATCACTATTTGTATAAATTCTCAAGTAATAAATAAATCCGATTAGGCAAACAAATTGCAAAATATAGGAATAAGGTAATGGTATTTTGACATTTTTAATTTTTTCAATCATATTCTTAACAAGATAGTTTTTTAAATCTGATTCCTTATAAAACGCTTCGAAACCGTACGCACCAAGAAAAATCAATGAAACAAACAAGACATTTCGAATAATCTTTGTTAAATCAATATCCATCAAAAAGCTCGGTATCTGATAAAAGTGGTATACACCCAATTGATATAAATAAGTTATTGCATATCCAAGACCTGAAAAAATAAATACAAGAATAGTGGGATCGATTTTTTTGGTAATTTTCTCAAACATTAGTTTTCCTCCAATCTGTATCAAGATTGTGGGGGTGCTACCTAACCATCTTCTACAACTTTTGTTCCGTTCCTTGCGTCACTCCACAAAAGTTGTAGAACCTGCCGATGCACCACCCCCACACCCCCTCACATCGGCAATTATTAACTTTAAGAATTAATCCAGAAACCCATTTACTGCAAATGATTTACATGCAATTTATTAAAAGTGAATCATTTTTTTATATAGAATTATATATAGAAATTTGATTCACTTTTTTCTGATACATTTTCAAAAACACCATCATCAACTAACATGAAATATTTGTATCCATTATTTTTGAGAATGATTTTTATATTAAACTTTGAAAATATGGTTATAATTTCTGTTTTATGCTGATCCCAATTTCTATTTATAAAATTTTTAAAAGGTTGCCCTCCTACTTTTCTTGCTGTAAACTCTCTATTCGGCTCACCCCGTAAATACTCATATACCCGTTCAGCCCACTCGTAACATCTTTCCTTGAATTTTTCATTCTGTTGCAATGGAACTTCAATAATATTTTCGTTTGGCATATGGAAAATTTCTTGTAGCAGCTTGTTTGTTTTTGGTTTATTATGATATAACGTAACTGTTACTTTTGTGTCCGAATTAATGTTTCGGATGCTTGTTCTATGTATAATTTGCGAAAGATCGGCTTTCAGTTGCTGTTCAAATAGCCTTTGTAATCTTGAATCAACAAACCATTGTTCTTTGTAGAGTTTCTGTTCTTCTTTATCTGTCACATCACGAACTAATCGTAAATCAATATCTGTTCCATATAGTGCAATAGCTTGTAATTTATATTGTTGCGGTGGTAGTACAGGTAAATTTAAAAGGGCTATGTGATTGTATTCGTTTAAATCATTTTTTCCTGTAAGATTGCGTATGTTGATGGCTAATTGGTCATTTTCATTGATTTTCTCTTTGAAAAACCGTTCATATTGTTCAGATGTAATGGCACCGGATTGTATGTAAAAATTCGTATCTTCTTTGGATGGAATAGGCAAAACGTCTATTCCGTCTTTTCTTTTCGATATGATATCAGATGCGATTTTTTCTTTGATTTCCTTATCTTTATTGTTTCTTGCTGAACTTGAAGTATTAATTTTGCACCATTCAATTGTAAGCCGATCTTTGTAATTGTGATAATTTTTAACCTCTACAACGTCATATCCTCCATGACGATAAACTTCATTTGTATGTATTGCCGTTCCATCAAGGACGAGTATGTTTCCAAAATCGCTATAA
The DNA here is from genome assembly GCF_030268025.1 of Parageobacillus sp. G301. Taxonomy (NCBI): domain Bacteria; kingdom Bacillati; phylum Bacillota; class Bacilli; order Caryophanales; family Anoxybacillaceae; genus Parageobacillus; species Parageobacillus sp. G301. The sequence continues at coordinate 207,295 of NZ_BSDB01000001.1, read as the reverse complement.
TCTATGTATTTTGAGCAAAGGATAACTGTTTTCTTACCATTCCGATCAATTGCCCCAACATCATCTTCAAACAGTAATCGCTTGAACCATTTGAATTTATTTAAATGCTCTATTTCTACACCATGAGTATTAAGTGAGTCTAAAATATATCGTAAGACGTTTTCAGTATCTGTCCCTTCGTATTTGCGGATTAGTTTTTTCGTTGTTTTGCCGACTGAATGGAGTAGTTCGTAGTTAATTAATTCGTTGATGAGCCCCCTTCCTTTCGCTTTGTAAAAGGAGATCAGTTTTCCGTTGTCGGTGTTTTCTGCAAGCGCATCGAACCAATCCACCGAGTTATTTTCAGATGAGATATCAAATACTGCCGTGTCAAACAAAATAGGCATTTCGTCTGCAATAATGGTTCTAGGTATGTATTTATGCTTCAGTTTTATGTCTGACGGTAATCTACCCCAATATGCTTTTTGTGCATATTTAGTGAAGAGTTCGCGATTTCCGAAATCTAATGCAAGATCCCTAAAACGTTGCTGTGTAATACAGAGCATTTGATACTCTTGAATCACGGGTTTGACGGTATGTATATTTTCATCATCGACCGCAAGAATGGTCTTTGGAATATCGGTATATGTATAGATGTTCTGAACAAAAGCGTTCATCGTATCGCCATTATTAAATACCAGTAAGAACGGATGTTTTTGATACGCATCTGTAATATTCATCTTTATGATCGTTTGTAAAGCTGTCGTTTTTCCTTGTCCGGGTGGTGAATTAAGCACCCGTTTTATGTATTTCATTTCGGATTCAGGATGTTTCTGTAAGTATGTATAGATTGCTTGAGATTGTTGCACAAAATCGTATATATAATTAAATGTTTCAAGAAACGCTTCTGGATGCAAATGATTGAATTGATTCGGGTCAATATAAGTCTTTAAATCTTCTAGTTTAAATGTCATGTAATTCCTCCCTTATTTTTGGTTAAAATTCAGTTTTAATTTAATAATTTATAATACTATTCAACCTCTTAACAACATATTGTTTAGTGAAATTCATTTAAGGAGGTCAAAAGATGAGATTAAATGATAAGTTTACTATTGAAGATATGAAAGATTTCCAAGAAAGACTAAATAAACTCCAAATAAGTGCTACTCATTGGGATATTCGGTCTAATGCTAGTGAAACAGAATTAGAACTTTTGGATACTATTGACCATTTATGTAGAGTTTCGAATATGCTTTGTGTGATAATCGAGCAAGAATTAAAGGGTCACATTGTGACTGCTCAACCGCATAGATATACAAATGTAAAACTGTCAATCGCTGAAGCTAGTTTAAAAAACTACTTAAAATACAAAAACATTACACTTGCTTGATTAATTTGTTAAGAAGCTCTTTTAGGGCTTCTTTTAAACGTTAATACTGCAAAGCAAAGGGTTGTGATATATTATGAAAATTGATTACACTGGATGGAATTTTTTTGAAGAATTAATCAAACCGTATAATAATCAGTACTTTTATTACAATTATGGAATTTGTCTAGTTGAGGTAAAAGATATCATTGGTTTAAGTTATAAAGGAGTTCTCGATCAAGAGAAACTGCTTCGGTTACACGAATCAATAAAGAAAAATGGATATCAATTTAGAAATTATAGCGATTTACATTTAGTGAGATTTCCAAATGGTAAATATTCTGTTTGCATGGGTGGCAACCATAGACCTTATTTAGCAAAGAAACTTGGAATTAGGCATATAAAAGCAAACGTTGACATTTTAATTCCTAAAGAAATGCTAAGCGAAGAGCAATTACAAATATGTAATGACATTGAAATTGATGACCTTTCAAATCCGAAACTAAAGCAAATCTGTAAGGAGTTAAGACTTTTACCAAATCAACAACCTTTGAAAATAAATATCCGATAAATTTTGTAAAAGTATCGTGTTTTTATGTTGTATTTTGAGGGTGAAGCACCTTTTCACCCTCAAATAGTCAAATATAGTTAAGGTCAAAGTATGTATATTCTTAATCAGCTTATGTATTCTTTTTAGGTCTGCCACTTCTCTTTTTCTTTATTGGCTGTTGATTCGCTTTATGTATGAGATCGTCAATAGTGAGCAATTTCTTCTCTTGTTGCGGCCTTTTGAAATGCTCTGGATGCTGAAGAGGTGTTTTCATGTCCTTCCAGTTATTAAAGAAATCTTTGATCGATTTCTCCCAATACGTTCGCATTACATTCCCCCTTTTTTAAAATTTATTGTTGACACCTTCATGTTCATGCTGTATCATATAGTTAGAATCAAAATTAATTTATAATACCCTTATTATGCAATTCTGAAGACATGAAGGTGTCAATCCAATCTTAACATATTTTTCATGTACAGGTCAATAGTTTCTTATAAATTTTTTAATAATTTTTTAGATTAAAAGATACGTTTGAGGAACGTGTCTTTTTTATTTTTTCACAAGGCGTAATCTCGGTTTCATGCGTTCGAGTTTTATTGGTTGCAGGTATTCATCATATGTCGCTTTGTACATTGGCAATTTTCCCTCAAAGATTTCATCTATCTTATCCAGCATTCGCTGTCTCAATTTTGGATCACGGTCTTTTGCAATCATCACTGAATCGAATATCATTTCCCCAAATATATCGTTCCATTCATCTTCAATTTTGTCTACAAAAACAGCATCTAAAAATGTATCACGGTCAATACGTTCTGGAAGATTGCGAATAGTTTCTTGACTGCGTTTTGAACGGTCAAGGTTGAGAAGACTCAAGAATTCGTTCTTTGAAATAGTCGCATCGCCAATGAACATATATTCGAGATATTTACGAAAATCAATTGTACCAAGTTCAATCGTTAGCGCTTCAAGTACTTGATAATGGAGATCGTGAAGCGTTTCGAGTGCTCGCATAGTGCGTTTATTTTTCTTCTGCTTCGCTTTAATACATTCGATAAGTGTTTTCAATTCCCCGAGATCGTCAATCAGCTTAGCACGCAATCGTTTAAACTGTCTATGTAGCTTCTTATATTGCGGCCATATGCGTTTCAAATACACAATGACGTTGAAGATTGAGTATGAATCGGCATTTTCAGCATAATATCGAACCATGTGCCATTTTTCTTCTCGACCTTCCATCACCATTTCTAACATTTCCTTAAATGTTTCCGGTGACATTTCCTTTTTGTTCATCATGAGAAGGTATGTCATCATTTTTTCGTAAATGGTTTGCTCGTAGAAAATAAGATCACGAGTTGCATTCATGACATGCTGATGAAAGTTTGTGATGTCCTGTTTAATGTTTGATTCGATTGTATATAGCTCATTTTTTAGCTGAATTGCGTTCATTTACATTCCCCCGTTTTCTTATTTTTTCGTTTATACTCATCAATTAGTGTTTGTCCATCATCGCAGCATAAAAATTCAATGTATTCGTCAATATAATCCCAAGCGGTTAAAAATTGATCGTTATAGAAATAAAACAATTGTTAAACCTCCCTTTTTTATTTTGCCCATCCAATTAGATTTGGCGAAACGTATAAACCAATTTGATTTAAGCTTTCTTTGTACATGTCTTTTAGAGCATTCAAAGTTTTAATTTCAACTAATGTATGCTCGTCATCGTCATTTACTATATGCATTATGATTTTATTATCTTCATTAATTTCGAAAGAACCCATGCCATCCTCAAGGTCAAACCACACTGTTTTACCTTGATTTAATAATTTAATAAATTCAGCAAATGAATTTATATAGTCTTTTTCGATTTCAAATTCACAATCGCATTCTTCATCTACTGGTTCATATATTTCAGTTATTTCGTTGTTTTTAATAATACTTTCCCAGCCATCTTCATCGATAAATCTTCCATTCCAGCTTTTCGTTTTATTGTCATAAGACCCAAAAAACTCACCCGAAAACACTTGAGGGAAATTGAAAAATTCATTCTCATTATTGTTAATTTCATTTCTCAAAAACTCAATGACTTCATCTGGTGACATAAATAATTTACCGCATGAAATATAAGCTTGTTTTCCTCTCATTTTAAATTCCTCCTTAGATTAATTATTTTTTTAACCGAAAATCAGACATACGACAACTACCGCCCCACGCTCACACAATCAATCACACCACCTCCTTAAAGTAAAATGAATTATTCAATTTTAGATGTGATCGGGAAAACGATGTTATGCTTTTTAAGCAACATTCTCATATCATTGATGAGTTCATCAGATACATTCACTCTAGGCTTTCCCCATACAAAAAACAATTCAAGTAGCAATTGTAGTACTTCAATATGTTTGTCACTTTTCTTTTTGAACAATTTATTAACCCGTTCTAAAACTTCTGTGTAAGCTGAACCATCTAATAATTTCCAAAACTCATCAAGTTCATCATCATTATCATTAGTTTCAAACTGCTCAAATAAAAGTTTTTCTGTCTCTAATAGCACAATTTCTTTGTTTCTTCTGTAATTTAATTTCCAGAGAATATCATGATAAGGATTGTAAAATTCTTCAACTTCATAGTATTCTCCAGTTTCTCTGTCATATTGAGGTATCGTTACTATTTCTCCTTCTTCTTTAGCAAGTTTTCGATAATAAGCAATCTGAACATCAACCATTTCCACTCTGTTTAGTTCTTTTTGAAAAAAGTCTTCTGGTAGCCCGAATAATTTAGACAACTTTTCTAAATTGGCCTTAGATATTTTTCTTCGTGGTTTGCCGTCTTTAATACTAACCCAACTTTGTACATACTGTGGTGTTACTCCGATTTCTTTAGCAATGTCCGTATATGACATATTGAAAACTCTAGCGATATACTCAAGTCCTAACATCCTAATCACAACCTTGTTTAAATTTAAACAACCTTGCAAAATTAATATACCATAACTGTTTAAATTTAAACAAGTACTTTTCGAAAAATTTTTTATAAAATTTTCAAGGAACAAGACCGCCTTATTTTGTCCTATAACGAACGGAAATGACGAAGGGATGAGAATACCCCACCACCTAGAACCCAATACAGTGGAAATATGAGCGTCTGAGGGCTATTCACGATACTTTGCCAGCCGTTCTCGTAGCTGTTGGATTTCTTCATCGCTATATACTTCTTTTTCAGTCTGTTGACATGATTGCTCGAATTGCTTCTGATGTTCCTCGAACCAATCAGGTAGCATTTCACGTCTGACAATAATTTGTTTCGTTTTGAATGACTGGCGTGAGTGATATAGCTGCTCGAATTGATTCGAGGCAATAGAGTACGCTAGAGCGCAAATTTCGTCTGATTGTATTTGTCCTTTAGCTTTCACAAAATAATCCTTTAATGCTGTAAATGTAATAATCGCAACTCTTTTCCGATCAGCATGAGTAATGATGTCACCGAATTTCTGGATTGCTTTTCGGAAAGCAAGTGTCACACGGTTCCAAGCTGATTTTATTGTTTCAGCATTGAAAAGGCCGGAAGCGATTCTGTTTACTTCTTTGCAAACGAATTTGACAAATGTCCCTTTTTTAGAATGATTAACATTTAAATGATTATTATTTTTATTAATCTGTAAATCTGGTGAAGTATTAGGTAAGGACAAATTTTGCTCGTCTGAACCCTCTATTTTTCTAGCATTTTGGACACTTTTAGCTTGGACATGTGCTTGGTCACACTCATGCCAAAAAAATAATGTCTGCCAATATTTTTCGTAATAAGGATGGGCTGTAAAGAAAATGACAGCTTTCCCTCGACCGTTCTGCTTCGTACTAGAACGCCACAACCGTCTTAAGACTCTTTTTTGTTCGAGCAAAAGCAAGTAACGCCGTACGGTTCTTGAATCAATATCATATCGTTCCCCGACATGCTGTGAGCCAGCATATACAAATCCACGTTCAATTGATAAGAAGCAAAGATATTCAAGGGCAGATTTCGTCTCCTGTTTCATGCGAAGCCACTTTTCGCCGATGGCTTGAATGATGGATTGGAGCATGTCCATTTTGATACGATTACGATCTGTTTCACTTGTGACGGCTGGGCGGTATTGGAGTATTTGTTTGAATTGATGGTGTTCGATGATGGTGTGTTTGCGCATTTTTTGTCTATCCTCCTATCGAATATATGTTCGATAGGATAGACACATTGAAATAAGCGTACACTTGCCTATTTTTTTAAAATGGTGTATGCTTTAAGTACCCGATTAGTTTTTAATGTGTCTATCCTAACTGGGAGTGATGTTGCCGCATCACTCCCGATTTTTTTATTATTGTGCAAACGATAGTGCTTCAAATGCTGTTTCGAGATCACGTTTCATTTCACTGAGAATAGATGTATCCTTTCCTGTTTCGCTTGCGATACGAATATCACGATTGATGTTTTGTAATTGCCCCCAAACAGCTGCTTTTAATGTTGCAATTTCTTTTTCAGTGAGTTTTACCGTTTTCATTTGACTACCCCTTTTCTTTTGATTTTTCTCTTCTCTTTTTCCTCAATTAAATTCAAAGGCGAAAACTGCTGATGTTGTTCCCGAATGGTTGAATCAAGAACGTGAGCATATCGTGATGTTACAGCTAGATCACTATGCCCTAAAATTTTTTGAAGCACCCTTATGGAACCGTTCTGTCTCAAAAACATCTCTGATGCAGAGTGTCTAAATAAATGTGGATGAACTCTTTTTTTAATTCCTGCACGCTTTGCGTACCTATAAAGATTTTTTCGAAATGTATTAGCGTCAAGTGGTGTTCCTGTGTTAGTAAGAAACACATATTCACTATCAAATTCCTCTATTTCGTCATACCATTCTTGAAGTAGCTTTACTGTTTTCTTAGAGATCGGTACAATTCGAGTTTTCCTGTTTTTGGTGTTTTTGAATGTTATACATTGGTGTTCAAAATCAACGTCATTCCAAGTGAGTGATAAAATTTCTCCAATACGTCCGAACGTATCTAAAAGCACATGAATCATTACATATGTGCGAAATTCTGCGTATAACTTTAAATCCAACGAACGTAATAACCTCGATATTTCCTGCGGTGCAAGTGTTTCGATTTTCTTTTCAGAATCTTTAATTCGTTTGATGTTTTGGAAAATATTTTCTTCAACAATGTTTTCGTCTTTTAAAACTCTAAAAACCCCTTTAGCAAAATTGAGGTACATATTAGCGGTGTTGACTGAAACACCTTTTTTCTTATTTTTCCATGTAGGCTGATTAAGATATTGAGTTTTTTCGTTGAGTTGCCAATACATGAAATTCCTTGCATCATCAACTGTGAGAGTTTTTATGTTCGTCTTTTCCCCGAAAAATCGGTCAAAATCGTTAAAAACTTTTTCGTAATTTCTTAACGTTGATTCCGTGCAGCCTTCAAGTTTTTTTACTTTCAATACAAAATTTCGGGCATCGTCAATGGTGAAAGGTTTATCAGAATATTTGTGAGTATATTTTTTCGTTTTTGTTTTGGACAAAATAAAAACACCTCCTTCCATGTTTTACAACATGAAAGAAGGCGTAAATTTGGTCTTGGTTATATCTCGCCTTTTTGCAATTTCTCCTTACATTTTCCTTACGATTTTAAAATACTCTTCTAACGTAATTTGTCTTTCAAACATCACTTTTGCTGCTTTTGTGCCGACATACCGAAGATGCCACGGCTCATATTGGTATCCCGTAATCGCTTCTTTTCCTTTTGGGTAGCGGATAATAAATCCGTACTCATGCGCATGCAGGGCGACCCATTTTCCTTCTTTCGTTTCTCCAAAAGCAGTCGTCAATTTGTATCCAACACTTTGACTTGTTATATCCATTGCCAATCCAGTTTGGTGTTCGCTCTGTCCTGGCAGTGCGACCGCATGAATCGCCCTCTCTTTTCCTTTTTCTTTTACTTCTTCCGCAAATATCATTTTCTGGCGCTCATATGAACGATATCCAGATACAGCTACAAGCTGGATTCCTTCTTTACGAGCAGCGGCAAATAACGCTTCGAGCGCTTTCGCTGCCTCGGCGCGCATATACCGCTTGTCCACATTTTTTTCGGCAAACGAAAACGGAACGCGCGGTGCAACTAAATCATTCGGCTTATATGCAGCTGGCAGCGATTGTTCTTTATTTACAAGCGCTAATATATTACTTGGGTTCATAACCACTTTCTGTCCGTTTTGCACTTCAACAATATTCCAATATTCCGGTTCTAACAATAGATCCGGATCTATCGCTTCACGATCTTTAGAATCAGCCGGTTTTTTTGGCGTTTCATTTTCTTTCTTTTCATGATGAGTGATTATATGTTTATTCGTTTTATCTGATGCTTTTTCATGTTCCCCTGAAAAATCATTCCATTGACTGCATCCGCTAAATAAAAAAAGCAATACAAAAATCATCCATCGAAACAGCTGTTTCATTATTTCACCTTTTCCTAATCTATACACGACAGAAAGCCCACGTTCTAGCATATCCCGTTTCGCTATATTTGGCACCACTTCATCGCAATGACTGTTAGAAGCGGCTATAATTAAATGCGAATGACAATGAAATATGATAGCCGCGCGTTGAACTTAAACATCTATTATCCAACACGGATCGCCGTTTCTAGCGCCACTTCAATCATGTCGTTAAACGTGGTTTGCCGTTCTTGGGCTGTTGTTTCTTCTCCTGTTAAAATATGGTCACTTACCGTTAGTACAGAAAGCGCTTTTCGACCAAATTTTGCCGCTAACGTATATAGCGCCGCCGTTTCCATTTCGACAGCCAAAACGCCGTAACGCGCCCATGTTTCCCAGTCCGGTTGGTCATTATAAAACATATCAGCGGTAAAGACGTTGCCAACTTTTAACTTCAGCCCTTTTTCGGCACCGACTTCATAAGCAGTCCGCAACAAATCAAAGTGCGCTGTCGGCGCATAATCCCGCCCGCGGAAAGTCAAACGGTTCATATTCGAATCCGTTGATGCGCTCATCGCTAAAATGACATCACGAACGTTCACATCTTTTTGAATTGCTCCACATGTTCCGACGCGAATTAATGTTTGTACACCATAGCTTTGGATTAACTCATTGACATAAATAGAAATTGAAGGAACTCCCATTCCCGTTCCTTGCACGGAAATGCGATGGCCTTTATATGTACCAGTAAAGCCAAGCATGCCGCGCACTCGGTTGTAACATGCCGCTCCTTCTAAAAACGTTTCCGCGATATATTGGGCGCGAAGCGGATCACCCGGCAGCAAAATTTTATCGGCAATTTCTCCTTGTTTTGCTTCGATATGAATGCTCAAGCGGTATACCTCCTTCATTCATCCTATCTTCTTTGGCACCACGTTTTATGCCCTTTTTATCATATCACACAATCAGTGTGATGTGTAAAAAATAATCGCTACGGGCATACTGAGTATACCCCTTGGCAACATTCATGGCACTTTTGCTGTATACATTCGTCTCAACTTTCGAAAGGAGGCATCACGCGGATGAAAAAGAAATTGGAACAAGCAGTGGAATATGCGAATAAAACAAATCCATCATCCCGTTCGAATAATCAACCATCTACTTCGAAAAAAGAAAAAACAAAGTTTTAAGGGAGGGATATTCTCCCTTTGTTTATGACGTCTTCGAGTGATAATCATCCCGACGGCGCGCTAAATATTTTTCATTAATATACAATACTTTTTTATCTTTGCTCGGTGTATATTTTTTCTCCCGTTCTTTTCGTTTGCAAACAAACCAACAGCCGAGTATATACATAGGGAGAAATAATTCTATTGCTCCTGCATAAACGTACAAAAACTGTTTTGTCCATGTCATTTTTGGCAAATGCACATCAATATCGCTAAACATATAATAGGAAGTTGCCACAATCAACCCTGCAATAAGCACGTTCATCACATGTAAAAAAGGAATGTCTTTCCAACGAAAAAATATTCGCTCTATTTGTTCTTTGACAAATAACAAAACGGCTGCAGATATCACGCAAAGCAACAAGGAAACAAGAAGCGCGGCCATCATCGTTTCCCCTTCCCCATCATCATTCAACTGAAAAATTTTTGCGAATGAACCGTTTTTAACTGTACAAACTAACATTGAACCTCTGCACGAGGAAAGTCTCAGATTTTAATTTTTCCTACACCTGTGTGCAGGCACTTGCTCTTGTTCCACAAGTAACATTGAGTGTTTAACGCCTGTCGGATCGGTTCAAAACCGTTTTCCACTTCACCTGATCGTTCCAGTCACAGGATTTCCTAGCTATATGCAATAAGAAGGAGGAAGCTGTTTATGGGTAAAAAACACCGTAACCGCATCAACGGTCAAAAAAAGAATAACCATATCCCAAAAGAAGCGTTGATTGCCGAGAATGCCGCTCATGCGAAAGAATTCTCTGCCGCGGGAGGCAGAAAAAACGGGCCGGGTCATCATGACAACCCGGATTCATAACAATGCAATCAATGATAAAAACTGTTTTTATATGAAAAAATAATCTAGAAACCCTTGTGTAACACAAGGGTTTCTATGTGGAAGGATCTACTTCATCAAATGATAAAGCAACTACTTTTGTATATTCCCCCTGGGCAATCTCTTCTTTTGTCGCTTTTTCATTAAGCTCCTCTTCATCATCCATTCCCGGCGCTAGTTTCGGAAACTCGCGGCTATTCTCTTTTCGCTCCAAGTGATCGCCTCCCTTCCTTTATTATCCATACCCGAAATTTACGTAAACTATTCGACTTTTTTCTTCATTATATCATCATTTTTTCTTTTTTAAACCGAATATTTAGAATTTTTACACTAACGAATGTGAATGCGATTAATTTTTTTCCATCCTTCCGGACATAGTTTGTAATATACTTGTCCCTTTAGTCCTTCATCAATTAAGACGATATCTCCTGTGCTCATAAAACGGGCTTGATAATCTTTTGGCATTAAATCAGATACGTTAAACATACGATAAAGATGTGATAATGCTTCCTGGTGATTGGACGCGTTGATCGTCAATCTGTATACTTGTCTGTACCCTTTCGTCTGCCCAAAATTTGGGGTTTGAAATATAGTGATATCATACTTACGCTCTACATGGAGCATTTTTTTCATTAATAGACGTACCATTCAACATCGCTCCTTTTACCCATTTATTTCATAAAATATTAGTGATAAGCGATGTCGATTCCTTCAGCAAAAATGCTCTTGTTTTGTCGAATGACTTTTCAATACCTGTGTTCGAATAAGCAGGCAAACGAAGAGAAAAAATAAGGTAGACGCATCGTTAACTCCCAAAAAAGCTTGAAAAGAAGCTGCCGCTATGGTGTTTCTTTTTATAATGCTTAGTAGTGGGAAGGATGGGTATGCGAATAATGCTCCTTTGAATTATGATAATGGTCGCTGCTGCTGTAATGGCCTTTATGATAATGATGCGACATGCCGCCTTTGAAAATGGCTTTGATAATTTTTTTCAACATCACAATCGCTCCTTTTTGAACAGATTACTTATAAACCGAGCTTCGTTTCACTTTCATCCAAAATGAATACTAGGAGGGATGTCGCCATAGAACGAAACGATTTTTTATCCCGAATCGCTCATCCGGTGCAGTCATTGTACCGTTATTTTTTATATAGGCACCACATTCATATTGCTTCCTCATCGCTGTTGCATCAACTTTCGAAGCAATGGGAGCGCCCGTCGCACCCTCACATCACCGAGGAAGAACGTAAAATAGTTTCCGAAATCAAACAAAAAACAGCGAATTATAACCGCAATAACATTACACGGACAGCAGCCTATTTGGCGTTTTTCGAGCGTCATCCGGAAGTACATTGGGCATTTTTGGCGCATATCGTTTCCCGGAATGGCGGATGGAATATGACAGATTTAAAAGGAAGTGTCATTCCACATCTTCTTCCTGCCGAACACATTCATCCGCTTTTTTTATTTTTAGAAAGAGCGAACGCACTTATCTTTCATGACGCTTACCCCCAACTTTTGTTATATGAAAAAAGCAAACAAAAGAAAAAACCGTTATTTCATCTGCTGGCTTGTTTTTTCGTTTCTTCTTTTATGAAACCATTTTGGGAATATTTTTTTGAAACAAAAAATTCACCAGTAATCACAGTGGCGTTGATTATTAACGAACAACAGTATATTCAAAAGAGAGTGATGGAAAATAAATTTTTTCAGACGCATGTGCTGTCGACAATGCCATTTATTGCGGAACAATGGCTTGGCTTTAATGATGTGCTGATTCCGTATCAGGCTGGTCCCCACATCCGTCTTGCCGGCACCACCGTTCGTGATTTTGCGGATGTCCATCATCGTATTCATATCGGCAAATCACTTTATAGTGTATTGTTTTTTCAAAATCGGCTGGCAAAGCGAGCATACCAATTTGCCTCACAACATGCGCATACCGGTACACGCGCCGATTTTTGGCCGCAGCTATTTTCTGCAGAAAAAGCAGATCCTTTCCGGATTTATAGTCCACGTTTGGAGGCGGTATGGCCGAATATCTCCCATCCATTTTCCGACCGCCGTGACTGGTTTACAGATAAAACTATTATCAAAATGATGGAAACCATCCCTGTTATGAAAGAAGAAGATTTAACGGCAAACTATATGCGTAATATTCAAACGCTAAACGCAGCTGTCAAAGCAGTTCAATAAAAAACGACGAGTAGTGCTTACTCGTCGTTGTCTCCTATGTCAAGCTCCTCATCAATAATACACTTTTCCAATAAATAATCAAACGTAATATCCGCTAGTTCTTCTAGTTCCGTTTGTGTCGGTACAAAACCGCGGCGGATCAATTCATGATAAAAAAATTCGGCAATTTCTTCCGTATCAATAACAACCTCAATTTCCTTCACCACATCTCGCCCCCTTTGTAATGTTTTATGTGCACTTATACCGTTTTATGTCAAAAGAATTTGATCATCTATGTACTAATTTTCCCTCTTCACCCATACATTAGTAGCAGAAAAAACAATAGCGGAGGGAAATTTTTATGGACAAGCAGTCAATCATCGATAAAACAATGGAAACAGTTGTAAATTTGCTGGAAGCAGCTATGATATTGCTTGGCATTCCTTATTTCATTTTCATTTTACTTCAATTTTTATTATGGTAATTGGCAACAATTCGTAAACGTTTTACAACTGTTTCCATCATTTGTTTATATTGTTCATCACCAAACCATTCGTATAAATATTTGTAATCATTATACATATCAAGCAGCTCATCAACAGACTGTAATGGAGTCGTCTCCTCGGAAGGAGAAAGAAGCACGTATGCTTTTATCGGCGCCGATAGGACAATATCTTGCAAAATAATGACAGATGATTCTTCGTCATCTGCTAAAGGAACGACATCCTCCATATTGACTTCAATTTCCCAGCCGTCGATCAATCGTTTTAATTCATAGACAATTTCTTCCCATCCTTCTTCTTGATAGCGATAAATTTCTGTACGCACCCCAATCACTTTAAATAGATCGTCGCCGTAATCGTGGACGCGAACGATTTCACCTAAGAAAAACGGCAATTCCACTTCTATTTCTTGCGTAATCCACAAATCGCCAGTAAATTCTGATAAAAGAACTAATGCATGTTCCATAAATAAACTGCGGCTGTGATTAATTTCATATAAAAATGCATCATCTATTTGTTGAATATTCGTTATCGTGCCGACCGTTCCATACAACATATTCACGACAATATCTCCAATAGAAAATTTTGGCCGTTTTGCACCACTCATCTATATCCCCCGTTTAAAAGCAGTGATACTACATTATATGCAGACACAAATGAGTGGACACCCCTTTCAATCCCGAAAAAAGTGTTTTGGTAACGCTTACAAAAAAGAAATATGGGAATGGGAAGACTTTTACGCCTCCTGTGAAAACTGTTCCCATAGTTCGTCAAATATAATCATGCTGTCTAAGTAATCACCGTTTAGTTCTAAATATCGACTAATTTCATCATAATCGGTGGATGTTTTCGGGAAACTATGATCGTAATATGCCCCGTTAGCAAACCGAACGAACGGATCTTCTTTTTTTCCATCACGAAATTTCAATAAATAATGGTAAAACGAACGCGCCATTGTTCCTCATCCTCTCCCTTCTATTTTCTTTGTTGTTCATTTTAATGAGTTTTTTTGATTTTGTCATCTGTCAAACAACTAAAGCCGCGTTTTTCTTCGCTAATCATCGTCAAGCATTTTATGTAAAATTCATGATAGATGCTTCCATCCCCCCTTTTTTTCTTGTAATGAAATAGTACGCTGAAAGATGCATTTTCATGAAAAAAATTACTATTTTATGTTTCACCTTATGAAAAATAGGGGTTGCACGCTTCTTATTAGTTTTGATCACCTTGTTCATTCACAATGCTTTTATGAATCCAAATGGCTGCCTGTGTTCCTTCCCCCATGGCGATCGTCACTTGTTCCGAATGAACGCCAATGTCCCCTGCCGCCCAAATATTCGGGACATTTGTTTGTTTTGTCCGTGGATTTGTAGGAATATGCTTGTTTTCTAATCGTTCCACGCCAAGTTGTTTGGCAAGCTCTGTATTGACTTTATTATTTCCAAATGCGATAAACCCACGTTCACCAAAAATTTCTGTACCGTTTTGCAAGCGAACACCGCAAAACGTTGGCCCTTCCTTTATTAACACTGATTCAATCGGTTCGCGAATGTATCGAATACCTTGTTCTGACAGCTTCTGTTGCCAACTTTTCGATAACTCTTCTCCATCGTGATTAATATAGATAATGTCCTTTGTCCAATATAGCAGCGTCATTGCCATATTCGCCCCGGCAGTGCCCGCTCCGAGGATGATCACTTTTTTGTTTGTCACTTCATATCCGTCGCAGTCTGGACAAACGTAAATGCTCGTTCCTAAACATGGAATGAGATTAGGAATTGGTGGAATCCGATCTTTTACTCCTGTTGCCAACAGGAGACGTTCGCTTTCATACGTTTTCCCTCTTTTCCCAAACAGAACAAATACGTTATCCTTTTTCTCGGCGGCAATCACCTCATCATCGGCAAAATGCACTCCTAATTGTTCCGCTTGTTTTCTTCCAAGCGTGCGCAACGTTTCTCCGCTCACGCCATCAGGCCAGCCGAGCAAATTATGATACGCGCGGCAAAGTGTGGAACGGCCGTTGTTTGCATCGATCACAAGAACGCGATGATGATAACGGCCGAGCTGGATCGCCGCCTGCAATCCGGCAATGCCGCCCCCGATAATGATGCATTCGTACATCGTATGTCACATCCCATCATTGCTTTTATTTTTTATTGTTCGTTACTGATTCGTATTCATGCACTTTATAAAAAAAGCTGTCCCCGTAAAAGAGACAGCGTAAATCAACCATTAACAGACAGCCTGCTGTTCCTCGGCAAAATCAATTTCAAAGCCAAGATCCTCCAGCATCCGATAATCTTCTGATTTTTCTTGGCCAGCTGTTGTTAAATAATCGCCGACAAAAATAGAATTTGCCGCATATAAGCCAAGCGGCTGAAGCGAGCGTAAATTCACTTCACGTCCGCCGGCGATGCGAATTTCTTTCGTTGGATTCATATAGCGGAACAATGCCAATACTTTTAAACAATATCGTGGATCGAGTTCATTTGTTCCTTCAAGCGGCGTGCCATCAATCGCGTGTAAAAAGTTAATAGGAATGGAATCCGCATCAAGAATGCGCAGGCTCCGTGCCATGTTAATAACATCTTGCTTCGTTTCTTTCATGCCGATAATGACGCCGGAACAAGGAGAAATGCCAGCTTGTTTTACTGTTTCAACGGTCCTTACGCGGTCATCATATGTATGGGAAGTCGTGATGTTCGGGTGATGTTCTTTTGATGTGTTAATGTTATGGTTGTAGCGGTCTACTCCCGCTTCCTTCAGGCGTGCTGCTTGTTCTGGTTTCAAAATGCCGAGGCATGCGCAAATTTTCAAACCGAAGCGCTCTTTAATTTCTTTGACCGCTGAAACAACGGTGTCGATTTCTTTTTCGCTCGGACCGCGGCCGCTTGCGACAATACAGTATGTCCCTATGCGCATGCGATATGCTTCTTCCGCGCCGCGAATAAGCGTTTCTTTATCAACCATTTTATACGTTTTTACCGGCGCTGTCGAAACGGCAGACTGCGAGCAATATCCGCAGTTTTCCGGACAAAGCCCGGATTTCGCGTTAATAATCATATTTAACTTTACTTTATTGCCGTAATATGTGCGGCGAATGTTATACGCGCCTTGCATCAGCAAAAGCAGTTCTTCATCGGGACAATCTAAAATTGCTTGCGCTTCTTCATCGGTCAGTTCGTACCCTTCGATGGCACGATCGGCTAATTCCAACCAATTTGGCATTCTTCCTCTCCCCTTTCCATATGATTACATTTATCGTATCGGAAGTGAAGTTAGATTGTCAACTAAAATTTTATAAAGGTTAACTATTTTGATCCCATGCTTCATCAAGATGGTCGGCGTAAAATATTAACGCTTTTTCATATGTTTTTATCCAAGGATCGGGGGAAGAAGCGACTAGCGCATGAATCAACATTGATACCGCCCTTTTTTCTTCTCCCATATGATAAAGCGTCATTGCCAAAAATGCTTGTAAGGCTACATTCTCGGGGAACTCTTTTAATCCCTGTGCCAATACGTTTGCTGACTCTTCTACTCGCCTATACAGCGATAACTGCTTCCTAATTGGATAAATGCTTTCTGACGAAGTTCGCCTTCAATACCATAAACAATCGCCTTTTCATAATACGGAATTGCCCTTCTTTCCAAACCTAACGCATCCAAAGCAGCTGCATAATAAAAATAAACGGCTCCATCTTGAGGATGTACATCAAGCAACGACTGCAATATCGTTTGCGCTTCTTCATACCGCTTTGCTTCGATCAGTTTTATCGCCTGGTTCAACTTCAACATTTAATTTTCCTCCTTCTCCTCAATATGTGGTTGTTCGAGCAAACGAACGAAAAATCCTTCACTAGTCATATAAAAAAGGATATGTATCCATACAGGACACATATCCTTTTACTGTTATTTGGTTAATTTTTCTACGATGTCGCGTGCAATCCATACGCCACAGGCGCTTGCCTGGGCAAGGCCGCGCGTAATTCCCGCACCGTCCCCACCGACATACAGTCCGGAAATTTCCGTTTCAAATCGGTCGTTTAATTTTGGCCGGGCGGAATAAAACTTCGCTTCGACTCCGTAAAAAAGCGTATGCTCGGAAGCAATCCCAGGTGTGACGTGGTTGAGCGCTTCCGTCATTTCAATGATGCTTTTCATTGTATTGTACGGAAGAACAAGCCCTAAATCGCCAGGAACCGCTTCTTTCAACGTTGGCTCAATAAACCCTTCCTTAATCCGTTTTTCGGTAGAGCGTCTTCCTTTTAAAATGTCGCCATACTTTTGCACGATGATGCCGCCGTTCGATAAGGCGTTTGCCAGCCGCGAAATTTCATGGGCGTATTCATTCGGTTTATCAAATGGTTCGGAAAATTTATGCGATACAAGCAAAGCAAAGTTTGTGTTGTTGCTGCCAAGCTTTGGATCTCTGTACGCATGGCCGTTCGCAAGCATGATGCCCGAATGGTTTTCGACGACAACGTGTCCCGAAGGATTGCTGCAAAACGTGCGGACTTGCGTTCCAACCGACGTATTGAAAATAAATTTTCCTTCATACAAATGTTCATTAATTTCTTCCATGACGATGTTCGATGTTTCCACGCGCACGCCAATATCGACTTGGTTGTTCATCATGCGCAAGCGGCGCTTCCGCAATATTTTTGTCAGCCATACCGAGCCGTCGCGTCCCGGTGCGATGACGACTTTCTCCGCCGTCAGCGTTTCTCCGTTTTTCAGGACTACTCCTGTCACGCGATGCCCATCGTTCGTTTTTTCCGTTATAATATCTTCCACTTCCGTTTTAAAGCGCATGTCGATTCGTTCACGCAAATATTCGAAAATGCTTTTTAAAATTTCTAAGTTTTGTTCCGTCCCTAAATGGCGGACTTGGGCGCGCAATAGCTTCAGCCCAGCGGCGTAAGCGCGGCGCTCAATTTCTTTGACTTTCTCCGTCATTGGATCGGTAATGGATGTTGTCGCACCGTGTTTTAAATTAATTTCATCAACATAGCGGATGAGTTCCAATACTTTAGAAGCCGGCAAATAATCGGTCATCCAGCCGCCGAATTCGCTGGTGATGTTAAATTTCCCGTCCGAATAGGCACCAGCCCCGCCGAAGCCGTTCGTGATCGAGCATGCCGGCACACAGCCGGAGTAATCTTTTTTGCCGGCCGGCGGCGGACACTTCTCAATCTTTTTCTGAAGAATCGGACAATTTCGTTTATATATATCATGCCCTTTATCAATTAACAGGACGTTCGCCCCCGGAAGTTTCAGCGTTAATTCATAGCAAGTAAAAATGCCTGCCGGACCTGCGCCGACGACAATGACATCATAATGGCTCTTCATCTGTTCAATCCCCCACTTCCCGTATTCCATTTGTAACTATATCAATTATTTTCCTTCTCGTCAATATAAAATACGAACTTTTATTCATGTATATATAAATAATGTTCGTCATTTTTCTATCTTGTTTTCACAGATAAAAACTGATAAGTTGATAAAGTAACAAAAAGAGAGGGAGGAACGCGGATGAAGTTTTTCGTAAAAAATTTTATTAACGGTGTGATTACATTTGTGCCGATTATTTTAGCGATATATGTATGCTATAAAGTATTTGCATTTTTTGATGGACTGCTTGGCAGCTACGTACGGCCATATTTCAAAGATGATTACATACCGGGAATCGGAATATTATGTACGATCATTCTTATTACCGTTCTCGGCTGGTTATCCACACAATATATTAGCGGCAAAATCATTCGGCTTGTTGATCGCCTGTTAGAAAGCATTCCGTTAATTAAAACGGTTTATTCGGTAATAAAGGATACCATCACCTCTTTTGTCGGCGAAAAACGGTCCTTTTCAAAAGTAGTGTTGGTGGAATTGCCTAATACAGGAATGAAATGCATCGGATTTATCACGTCAGAAGAAGTCGCAAACTGGCTCAATCCGCTCCAAGGCCATGTCGCTGTCTATATTCCGCAAACGTTCCAGGTAGCGGGCATTACCTTTTTAGTGCCGAAAGAACAAGTGGAAGTCATTGATATGAAGCCGGAAGAAGCAATGAAATTTGTGCTTTCCGGCGGAATGGCCTCATCCAAAAAGAAAGGGCTGCCTGAAACATAACAGGCAGCCCTTTTGGCAATTAAAAATATCGCTTTTTCCAAAAAATAAGCGCAGTAATGGTCGATAACAAACCAGCAATCAACATCGCCACCATAAATGCATACGGTGAATGCTGATATGGAATCGGCACGTTCATGCCATAGAAGCTTGCAACCATTGTCGGCAAGGAAATCACAATCGTAATCGCTGTTAAAAACTTCATTACAATATTCAAGTTATTCGAAATGACCGAAGCAAACGCGTTCATCGTTCCGCTTAAAATGCTGCTGTATACTTCCGCCATTTCAATCGCCTGTTTATTTTCGATAATGACATCTTGCAGCAAATCTTGATCGTCTTCGTACATGCGCAAATAATTCAGACGCAATAGCCGTTCCATGACAATATTGTTCGCCTTCAGCGACGTCATAAAATAGACTAAGCTTTTTTCCACACTGAGGAGCGAAAGCAATTCTTTATTTTTCATCGATTGATGAAGCTCTTTTTCGATTTCCGTCGTTCTGCGGTTAATTTGTTTTAAATAACGCAAATAATAAGTGGAAATCACATATAGCATTTGCAGAGCAAAACGTGTCTTCATGAACGTGTAAAAGTTTTTAATTTTGTTTTTCGAAAACTCTTCGAAAATCGGATTTTGCTGCAGACAGACAGTAATGAAGCACGTATTCGTAATAATCATGCCGATCGGAATCGTTTCATACATCGGACCATCTACTTCATCATTTGCGGCAATGGGAATATCAACAATAATCAATACATGATTATCTTCTTTTTCTATGCGTGATCGTTCCTCATCATCAAGCGCATCTGTGATTGAATCGATTGGAATGTCAAGATGATTAGCAATATAACGGATTTCGTCTTCTGTCGGAGCTACCAAATTAATCCAGCAGCCGTTTTGAATTTCATCGATCTCTCTCATTTTTCCGTTTGCATCCGATAAATACATTTTCATCATACGCATCCTTCCTCCTTTTCACCGCGAGGAAGTTTGCGCCTCTCCTTTTCCGATCGGAGCCCGTTTTCGTACGATGAGTAGCTCAATGATCGAAAAAGAAGAAGACAATGCTCCCTCGCTATATTCCGGCTCTGGTTCACTCGAACTTCGACTACTCATATACGAAAACGTCACTCCTTTCGTAAAAAATACTCCTCGATTATAATAACGTTGATTGGCGCATTTGTATAGTAGTTTTCTAAAGAAAAAAGCAGCCTACTGGCTACTTTATTCGCTTGATGGTGTGGTGTTGAAAAAATCACGATCACTTTTTTCCGTTTTGCGGCTATTGGATCGTTTTTTTAATTTTTTTCCCATCACTCCATCGGATTCATAGCTCAGTGGAAACGAGTGTTTTTTCTCCATTTTTAGTCCTCCTTCTTATTTCTCTTTTTACTTTTTGCCAACTGGACACGATTTAGTCGCATTACGATTTTTTACATAATGATTTTCTCCATTTATAATAAAGATGAGGAGGGTGAAAAATGGACATTATTTTGACGCCAAAAGCATTTGAATGGTACAAAGAAGAACTTGACTTGCAAGAGGGGGATGCTGTTCGCTTTTTCGCACGCTACGGTGGATGCAGCACCATACAAAAAGGATTTTCACTTGGTGTGGCAAAAGATGAGCCTGTAGAACCAGGAGCGCAAACAAAGGTCGGTGGAATCACCTTTTTTATAGAGGATGGCGACATATGGTATTTTGATGGCCATAACTTAACCATCGATTTCAATGAGCAGGCAAATGAACCGGTATTTATTATCGACTGATCGCTCCCGCTTCTCATGACGAAACGAAAACATATTGCTGAAGCAAAAAAAAGCTAGCACTTTTTTGAAAAGGCTAGCTTTTTTTAATAACGGCGATCGTGCAGCGAGAAACACAGACAAGCCGCTGTTGTTCATCGACGATTTTAATATCCCATACCATTGTCGTCTTTCCTCGATGAAGAACGGTGCCTGTAGCAGTGACAGTGCCATTTCGAACAGCGCGTATATGGTTGGCGTTAATTTCTAAGCCAACAACGTTTTCAGTTTCTTGATCGATGAGCGCATATGCACCGATGCTCGCAACTGTTTCTGCCAAAGCTACGGAAGCACCGCCATGGAGAAGCCCAAACGGCTGATGTGTGCGATGGTCAACGGGCATCGTCGCTACGACACGTCCTTCTCCTAACTCTATAATCTCAATACCTAATGCTTCTAACAACGTTCCTTTCCCCATCTCTTTCAAATTAGTTAAATTCACCGTTTCCCCTCCCCTTTACTCACCAAACGAAACCGCTCAAGATGATCAAACAATCCCTCTTGCCGCAAAATCATGATTTGCTTTTCTCCAAGCAAATCAAAATGTGGAAACAACTCACGCTGGTGAATCCATTCTCTTCGCAATCCGTATTTTTCTCCCCATGCCGCAAGTTTTTCTACATCCGAACAGCCGACTTTTGTTACTGTCGTATATTGTGGAAACCGTTCGTCATACCAATAATGAGTTAAGAACGCGATTTCCCCTTTTTTTACCTTCTCCTTCCATTCGATTAATTCCTGCCTACGAATTCCAAAAGCCATAGTATGTATCTCCTTACTTTTTCGCACGTTCGTATGCTTCATGCCAATCCGGGAAATATTTGCGAATGACAATCGGGCGAAACGTATCGCGTTTTACACAAACGTGCTGAGATTTTCCCGTCGCGGCAATTTCTCCATCCGGTGTCAAAATTTCATAACCGTATGTCACACGAATGCCGTCATATGCATCAATCCATGTACGGACAGTCGCCGTTTCCCCATAATGAAGCGGTTTTTTGTACGATACTTGAAGATCGACAACTGGAGAAATAATTCCTTCTTTCTCCATATCGGCGTAATGAAATCCTAACTGTTTGATCAGCTCTGTTCGGCCGACTTCCATCCAAACGAGATAATTAGCATGATAAACAACCCCCATTTGATCCGTTTCCGCATAACGTACTTCAATTTGTTTTTCAGCGACTTTCATTAGTTCTCCCTCCGTTACTATCCTTGCGTGTATACAACTATATCTTATCATACTCCATGTTTTATTAGAAAAAAAACGGAGTCATCCTGCAATCAGGATCACTCCGTTGTCTATATTATCGATAGCCGTTTTCGCGTGCCGTTGCCTCATCTTTAATTTCGGCACGCATTGCTGCAATCGCTTCTTCGCGCCGTTTGTTTTTTTCAGCGATTTTTTCTCGCTCTTCTGGAGAAGCGAATTGCATTGTCTCTTCAGCCTTTTCGATATTTTCAATTGTGTTTTGTACCATATCTTGCAATTTTTCTACATTATCGCTACGATCATCCGGTTTAGGACGATGATGTGCCATCACGTTTCCTCCTTCGTGATTGTCATTCGGTGTCTATTCGCCTTTTGTTTGAATCACTTGAGCATGTTGCCCAGATTGATCTTGCATTTTTTTCCCTTTATTTCCTCCAGCGGCACGAGGTTGGGTGCCTAGATGGTTCGGATTGAAATATTTTGGGTTTCCCCTCGGATTGCTCATGTACCTCGCCTCCTCACCATCTAGTCTGTCCGCCCGGATGATCGCTATGCATGGCTTATTCTGCTTTTTTTAACATGCGTTCTTCCAATTTTTTTTCGATTTTTTCCATTGCTTTACGGTCATTGAGTAATTGACGTTTATTTTCCATAATTAATTCTTGAAATGTCATTTTACGGGTTCTTCTCATTTCTTAGCCCTCCCCTCAATTATTATTTTAATTTCATTAATTCCCAAAATAGCTGAAAATTATTACAACTTTTCGAAAAATTT
Organism: Parageobacillus sp. G301; assembly: GCF_030268025.1. Taxonomy (NCBI): domain Bacteria; kingdom Bacillati; phylum Bacillota; class Bacilli; order Caryophanales; family Anoxybacillaceae; genus Parageobacillus; species Parageobacillus sp. G301. Next base: position 184,274 of record NZ_BSDB01000001.1, on the reverse strand, counting down.
TATGTTGCAAATAAAAAAGCACCTTTCCGTTAAGAAAGATGCTTTTATTCACGGAATGCCGCTGTTATTTCCACCATTTGTTTATACGTCATCGGACCGACAATTTTTTTGCGAATGACGCCATCTTTATCAATGATATACGATGTTGGAATCGTTTGAATATGATATAGTTCTAATGCTTTCTTTTTTTCATCCAACACGACTGGAAACGATAGTTGATATTCATTGACAAATGACTTTACATTTTCACGAGTATCTTGCGACGTTAAATGAACAGCAAGCAATTCCACGTCAGAATGATAGGCTTTATAAAATTTTTCCATATCAGGCATTTCTTTTTTACATGGCGGGCACCATGTTGTCCAAAAATTGACGATTACCGGCTTTCCGCGAAAATCAGATAAATGTACCGTTTGGCCATTCAATGTCTGCAACGAAAAATCGGGCGCAGCGTTACCTACAGAAAGACCGACTTCCTTTGCTTTTTCTGCTGCCAACGCATTCCAAATGCTATATCCAGTAATAGCAAGCAGCAATATAGCGACAATGAATTTTTTCATTGATTTCCCTCCCGCTACGTTTATTAAAACATAAAATGACCAGGAAAAAAAGCAAAAATGGGGCGTCCATAGGACAGCCCCATTTAGATTAGCGGATATTTTTATGTTCGTTTTCCATTTTTTTCGCTTCTACTTCCGCATAGGAAGCAAATTCATTATTAAAACCGTTTTTTTGCTTTGCGTTGTTATTGCGTTGTGCGTTGGCATTGCCAAGTTTCGTGCGACCCATGCGACTCCCTCCTTTGCAACAAGGGTACATCGGTAGTATAGGTAAAAGGTGAAAAAATTATTTTGTTATTTTTCCCCTGTCGCAATCGGATTTTCTGGATAGGAAATCCAATCGCTCCAGCTTCCAGCATACAATCGTACGTTCGTATAACCTGCTTCTTTCAACGCAAGCACGTTTGGACATGCCGTCACCCCAGAACCGCAATACACGATGATGGAAGCATCTTTTTTGATTGCGGAAAAGCGCTCCGCTTGTTCTTGCGGACTTTTCCAATATCCCTCGTTCGTCACACAGTCTTTCCAAAACATATGGAGGGCTCCCGGAATATGTCCTGCAATGCGGTCGATTGGTTCTTCTATGCCTGCGTATCGCTTCCATTCCCGTGAATCGATAATAATCGCCGATGACTCTTGAACCGCACGGCGCACGTCATCGACAGTCGCTAGCCACGAAGGCTGAAGGCGAAGCTGAAATGATCGCGGTTTTACGGCAACAACCTCCGCTGTGACTGGATACCCCGCTTCTTTCCATTTTGTATAACCTCCGTCTAAGACATAAACACGCTCATGCCCAAGATAGCGAAGCAGCCACCAACACCGTGAAGCCATCGCCCCGTCCTGGTCATCATATGCAACAACCGTAACCGTTTCATCAATTCCTGCCGCTGATAGCTTCTCTGCCAACTCTTCAACAGTCGGAAGCGGATGCCGTCCGCCATGTTTGCCGACAGGCGCGGATAAATCTTTTTCTAAATCAAAATATAATGCGAAAGGAAGATGATCTTTTCTATATTCATTTAATCCCCGAGTTGGATCATTAAGGTAAAAGCGGCAGTCAATAATGCGGACATTATCGTGATCGAGCCGTTCTGCGAGCCATTCATGTGAAACAATATAGTTCATTTTGTTCCTCCTTGCTTTGTTAAACGTTCCACATATTCTTTTACCATTTCAACCGTTACGTATTTCCGTTGCGGCATGCCACCGTGCTTTGCTAATTCGTTCATTTCCTTCGTTATTTCGTTGATTTTTGTCACCGTAAACGGCAAACCGTTTTGGCAAAGCGCAACTGCTTCGTCAATATAGCGCTCTCGTTCCGCCTCTAATTGCACAAAACGCTTAATGACCGCATGCTGTTTTTGGATATGGGCAGTAATCGCTTCATGTACTTCACTCATTAGAATCTCCCTTTCTCTTTTTCCTTTTCCATTAAAACGCGAACGTGCGGTTTTGGCGTCCAACACCGGAATTGATAATATGGTTTCGTTTTGTAACCAAGCCGTTGACAATAAGTATAAAGTCCTTTATCCGTTTTTTGAATCCCGTAATGAATGCAAGTAGCGCATGCGTGAAACCGAGTCATCGTCTCTCCCCTTTATAGAAGACTCCCACTTTTAAATGGGCAAGGTGCAGCCCAAGTTCAAACTCCTAAAAGCTCCCATACGAATTCATCGAGCAAACGAGCGTCGACCGTTTTTTTGTCTGGCAGCCGCTTAAGCGCCGACCGTTCCATATCGATGACGGATAATATTTTTGCAGGTAATGCGAAGGAAAAATCCATCCGCTTTTCTGCTTTCGCTTGCCGCAACAATCGAATAAGCTCCATGATCGATTCATCCCCATCCGCCAGTTGGAAAAGCGGAAGCGGCGGAAACGCATGATACCGCATGATCCAATGTAAAGCCAATGCCCCGCGCAATGTTTGTACAAACGTTTTGATATACACTTTGCTTCCTATTCCCTTTTTTCTAAGCAAATTGGCATTCTTCACTGTCAACGAATGATAGTGATAAGCCAGACTTTGCAATGAATAATACTGTCGGATCATCTCTTTCATTTTTGTATAAAAATCATCGTCTTTTGCATAAATGATCGGGGAGGAAAACCATTCATAAAGCGACGGATTTGATTTTTGGAAAAGCTGAAGCGCTTTAAAAACGTCCCAGCTATGCCATTCGATGGGTGGAGTCGAATCACTCCACGTCTGTGGCCGCTCGGAAACGGTTAAATACGAACGAACTGGTTTTATCGTAATAAGCCGGACGTCATAGTCGCTTTCTTTCGTATCTATCCCGTATGCCCGGCTTCCCGCCTCACATGCATATAATACGCGAACGGATTGCTGTTTCTCGATCTTTGTTAATTCATGTTGAATGAAATCCCTCATTCTTGTTCCTCCAATAAACCCGCCAGCTGCCGCGCGCATTCGCGCAGTTGTTCGACATCGACTTCGGCTCTTAGTGTCGCCTGCAGTCCGGAAAAATAGTCATCGACTTGATTTGCAAGAAAAGCGATAAACTCTTTGACTGCCGCTTCATATTGCTCTTTATAAAACTGGAACATATGTTGTTCTTGTCGAGCGGCGTAATCGTCGATTGGCTGCTGTATTTGTTTTTCTATTTCTTCTTTCATATAGCGTTTTTCATCCCGTTCAAAAAACGATTTTGCGTTTTTATACATCGACAATGCTTTCGAAAATCTTGCTTCATCGATTTGTTCAAAACCGAGCGGAAATTCTGGAGTAGCAAACGAAATCGTTTCTAAAGAAGAAAGGGGTACTCCTTTATGAATCTGTTCGATTTTGTTGCATAGATCGACAAATTGTTCATGAAGGCGCTCCTTCAAAAACCGTTCGACTCTTAAGCTTGTTGCACGCATTTCTTGCGACAAGTCAAACCCAACAGAATGTAGCAATTCTTCTAAACACGCTCGAAGCGCTTGGCGAATATCGCGGCCGTCGTCGCGCAGTGAAGCCGGATTGAACGATTCTTTAAACCAGTCGTTGAAACGGAATGATACGCGCTGTTTTACATAATAAACGAGCTCGGCAATTTCTTGTTTCATGGCGTGTACGTCGTGGTCAATGGCGACAGAATCAAGCAACTTGTGAATCGCCGTTTGCTCTTGCGAAAGCGCGCGTTGTTTTGCGGCTTTTTCCTCATTGCTTTGCTGTGCGGCATCAATATAGTCAAGAAGCGTCTTTAGCGCGCGCTTCATTTCGGCATATGCGCCTCTGACCGCTACTTCCGTCAATTCTTCCGTAATAAATCGAGTAAAATCTTCTTCAAACGGCTGAATTCCCGACTCCGTTAAGAAACCGTATCCTCCATCTGCTTTTTTGCCTGTTTTTTCATCAATGGCAAAACGGCTGGAAAGTGCGTAAAGGCGCGGAAAACGAATGCCAAATTGAGCAAGCTGTTCTTCCACATACGCCAATACTGCGTTGAGTTCCTCTCTTGAATGAGCCAAATCCGCGGCATTGACGATAAAAAACATTTTATCCATCGCAAACGTATCTTTGACGCGTCCAAGTTGGATTAAAAATTCGCGATCCGCCTTCGAAAACGCATGGTTATAATAGGTGACAAACAAAATCGCGTCGGCGTTTTTAATATATTCGAACGCCACTCCCGTATGCCGGGCATTAATGGAATCCGCTCCAGGCGTATCGACAAGCGTAATTCCTTGGCGTGTGAGCTCACAGTCATAATGCAGCTCGACCGATTCGATAAAACAAGCGGTCGTTTCTTCGGCGACATATTGAGCAAATTCATCGAGCCTGATGCGTAGCTTGCGGCCGAGGTGGTCTTTCATGCGTTCAAAACCGGAAATAACCGACTGGAGAAAAGAATAATGCGGTTTTTCATGCGCACCGGCCTCCTGCAAGTCCGCTATCTTTTCGCACATCGCAAGCGCTTCGTCCCACGTTTCCGCGTTCATATGAAAATAGCGGAGCGAAGCTTGAACGTCTGAAAAAAGCTGCTTGTCGCTTTTGACCTGGACGATCACGGTACCATGCGGATATTCTTCTGTAGGCGGCACAATTTTATTAATCGTCGCTGTCGTTGGGTTTGGAGATGACGGCAGCACCTTCTCTCCAATAAGCGCATTAGCAAATGACGATTTCCCAGCGCTGAACGCTCCAAAAAGAGCAACCGTAAAGGTGCGATGTTCCAAGCGATCGGCTTTCTCCGTTAATTCGTGGATAAATCGATTCATCCCATTTAATCCAGTGATGATATTTACCACTTGTCGTATACATTCTGTCGTTTTTTGTATTTTTTGCCGCGCAGATTTCCCCTGACTGAGCGCTTGCTCTGGAATGTGCGGACGTTTCTTTTCGTGATCTTGTTTCGAAGAAACCGTCAGCGCTGAAGATTCCAGCTTTCTCATCACAGGCGGAGCGGTCAACTCCGCAAGCCGCTTGTCATCACTATCTTCTAAAATGCGGTCGGACGCCAGCAAGCAAACAAAATTTTCATGCACCTGCTTGCGCGTTTTTTGAAGATGGTGAAGCCGTTCGATCCATTCATATTTTTCTGTTTCCAACGCAATTTGTTCCTCCAGATGACGGCGTTTTCCTTCTGTTTGCTCTCTCCATTTCGATAATAATCTCTCAAATAACTGCATTGCCACATTTCGGTATCGCTTTTTTACTTCATAAGCAACATCGTTCGTATAATTCAGAACGGCTTCTCCGGTTGCGCCCGCTCCTTTTTTCACCAGTGCGCTTAAAACGTCTGCTTCCCAATCCACCGTCCATTGCTGACATTGATTTAGCAGGACGGAATCCTCTATATCGTGTTCTTTGAGAAAACGGATCAACAGCTGGCGAACGTGCCACTCGATTTGCGAAACCGCTTTTTCTTTTACGTTTTTATAAAACGCTTGCAACCGGTTTGCCCGTTCTTGTTCGGTTTTTCCTTTCGTAAATAAAAAACCGACTTTGAAATCCGGCTGCATGGATTGCAAATACGCTTTCGCGAGTTCCCTCGTTTCAAACGGCATGATATAAGCATTCTCCAAAATATGATCTAACTCTTTGCGAAATTCTGTTTCCAAGTTCATATGGGCTGCTTCCAGCTGCTCGAGTTCCTCTTGCATCTGGTTAAGGCGCTTTCGTATTTGTTCTTCTTCCGTTTCATCACTTCCCAGTGCAGCAAGGCGTGCTCGGATCGCTTCTTCTTCCTCCGCATCTTTCTCCTCAAGCCAGCGAACGTGTTCGTCAATAAGCCGCTTCAACGCAATCTCCACACCATACAAAAGACGTTCGTCTTTTTCACGGAAAAGCTTCTGAAAACACTCGACTAGCTCGTTCCATTCGTTATGCGGATCATCCGGTGCTTTCAAAGAGGTAAAAAATATTTGCTCTGCCTTTACGCCCCACTTTCGAAACGCTTCCTCGACGGATTGGCGAAACTCGTGAAACGACAGCTCATTGTCACGATGTTTATCGATTTGATTAACAATGAGGTATAACGTTTTTCCGTAGTTCGTTAATTCTTTCGTAAATTGAAAATTTAGTTCCGCTTGCACATGGTTGTAATCCATCATATAAAACACCACATCCGCTAAGTGAAGCGCCGATTCGGTCGCAAGCCGATGCGCATCATCGGTGGAATCGATTCCCGGCGTATCCATCATCACAATTCCGTTTGGAATGCGCGATGTTTGCCGGCTTACTTCGATTAGTTCAATCGCATCTCCGTCTTTACATTGAGCGCGAATAAGCTCAAGGTTATATGGCGGTTTGTACTCCACCGGCGGTTCATGCTTGTAAAACACCCGCACGTATTCTTGTCCTGATTTCACTTTCACAAGATTGGCGCTTGTCGGAATCGGACTGGATGGCAATAACGGTTCGCCAAGAAGCGCGTTAATCATGCTCGATTTTCCCGCGGAAAAATGACCGCAAAAGGCGATGGCGAATTGTTCGTTCGCCGTTTTTTCAAGCAGCTGCTTCGCTTTTTTGGCATTTGTCTCATCGCCATGAGCAACAAACGCATCGTACACGTCGATGATTTTTTTTAACCATGGCATTAACGATGTTTGCTGAGTAACTGATCCCATATTCAAACCCCTCGCCTTAATATCATATACAATCATTTTACTGTATTTACGCACTTTTCCCAATACAAAAAATATAAAAATCCCGTCATCTATTTGACGGGACGAAACGGCAAAAAGCGCGGACGCTTGCCAAACTGATCCGCATAATTGGTCAAAGACTTTAACGCTTTTTCTTCCGCATATATTCGAATCGGCAACATGACCGCGTTTGCAGTGGAAAAAATAAACGCTGTCCAATAAGCTTGAAACATCATCGGAATGAGCCACATTTCGAGGATAACAACCAAATAATTTGGATGACGAAGCCAGCGGTACGGTCCTTTCGCAACCACTTTTGCATTTGGCAGCACTAAAATTTTCGTATTCCAAAACCGCCCGAGTGACCGCAATGTCCAAACCCGCAATCCTTGCACAACGATAAACAAACTGAAAAGGAACGGCCACCATGGGGAAAGCTCAGCCCCCCTCCACAACGACTCTGCGGCAAATGAAAGGAAAAACAATATATGCATGATGACGATCCAGCGATAGTGGCGAACACCGAATTCTTTTGCCCCCATTGCCTTTAATATTCGTTCATTCCGTTTTGCTATCATTAGCTCAACGATGCGCTCGGTGACAATAAAAAGAAAGAAAAGATAAAACATCGTCTCCATCACTCCCACCTGAGCAATATCATTTCCGCGCTAAATCCTGGACCGAGCGCAACCATCAATCCATAGTCGCCGGACGGAATCGATTTTGTCATAAACTGCTCCAGCACAACATATACGGTCGCGGATGACATATTGCCAAACTCCTGAAGCACCTGAAATGATTCATTTGTTTTTTCTTTATCGATCCCAAACGCATCTTCGTATGCCTCGATGACTTTTTTTCCGCCTGGATGGGCAACAAAATGGCCAATGTCGCTGATCGATAGACGATGTTTTTGTAAAAACGATTGTACTTGCGGCTTTAACCAAGACCGGATAAGAGAAGGAATATCTTTGGAAAAAATAACGAACAACCCTTCATCGCGAATATCCCAGCCCATCACTTCTTCCGAGTTGGGCATGAGTGCTGATTGCGTTGCGATCACGCGCGGGCGAACGCGTGCATCCGCCGCCTTGTCCCCTGCGACACATACGCATGCCACACCATCGGAAAACAACGAAGTTCCAATTAAATTGCTTTTCGAATGATCATTTGGCTGAAACGTTAAACTGCAAAATTCTGCCGCAATCATCAGCACTTTCGCATTTGGAAACGCTAGACAATACTCGTATGCACGAGCAATGCCCGCCGCTCCTCCTGCGCATCCTAGCCCCCAAATCGGAATGCGCTTCGTATGTGGAGAAAATGGCAGTACATTCATGATACGTGCTTCAATGCTTGGAGTTGCCAAACCTGTTGTGGAGATATAAAAAATCGCGTCTATTTCATCATACTCGATCGGTTTTTGTAAAAATACCGGATGCTGCAAACATTTTCGGATCGCCTCACACCCGTATTGAACTGCGCTTTTTATATATACATCATTTTTCTCCGAAAACCGATGTTTCTCTTTATACCATTCAAGCGGCTGCACTAACGATCGTGATCGAATTTCTCCGTTTTCAAACACCTGTAATAGCTGATCAATATGGGAAAATGAATGTGCAAATAACTGCTTTACATACCGTTTTGTTTCCTCTTGGTTTACTTGATAAGGCATTGCTGCGATTCCAACGGATAGGATCGTTGGCATAAAAACACCTCGATTTTTTCACTTTTCCTTTATTGTTATCTTGTTACCAATCGTTGCATTTATTCAATTTACATAAAAAACCGCTTCCTGCAAAAAGGAAGCGGTTAGCTTGTCGATTTTGTCAACAGTCTGCGCCATCTCCATTTCCTTACCAATTTTGATAAGAAAATGTAGATGACGTTCTAACATAATATTGGATACTTTAAAAGGAAGAAAAGATTATTAGGACACTTGTTGTTCATGGAGTGACGGAACAGATTGTACTCTTTTTTTCGACGGCAACACATGGAATAAAATGTTTAGCACGATCGCTGTTATGCTGCCCGCAACGATGCCGCTGTCTGTCAAAATACGAACGCTTGCCGGCAGCTCAGCAAATAAGTTAGGGACCGCTGTAACACCAAGCCCCATTCCAACGGAACAAGCAATAATAAATAAATTTTCTTGTGACGCAAATTCGACTTGGCTTAACATTTTGATTCCGTACGCAATGACCATGCCAAACATCGCCAGCATCGCTCCGCCAAGCACCGGTGCCGGAATGATGGTCGCTAACGCGGCGATTTTCGGGACCAATCCGAGCACAATCAGCATTATTCCGGCGACATAAATGACTTTCCGCGTCTTTACTCCTGACAGTTGGACAAGACCGACGTTTTGCGAATATGTCGTATACGGAAACGCATTAAACAAACCGCCGATGATCATCGCCAATCCTTCAGCGCGATAGCCATTTGCCAAATCTTTATCTGACAATTTCCGGTTGCAAATATCGCCAAGCGCAAAATAGACTCCTGTCGATTCGACTAAACTAACAACCGCTACTAGCACCATCGTCAAAATCGCTGTTCCATTAAACGTCGGCGCCCCGAAATAAAATACGTGCGGCATGTGAATCCATGAAGCCTTCGCCACCGCGCTGACATCGACTTTCCCCATGAATGCCGCCGCGATCGTTCCTGCGATCATCCCTAGCAAAATGGCAATCGAGCGAATAAATCCCGTAAAGAAGCGGTATAAAACAACAATGAGTAAAAGCACGCCAAACGCAAGAGCGATGTTCGTCATATCGCCAAAGTCTTTCGCGCCTTGCCCGCCTGCCATATTATTCATCGCCGCCGGAATTAGCGTAAGCCCAATGATCGTAACGACAGATCCAGTCACAATCGGCGGAAACAAAACTCGTAACTTACTAAAATATTTCGCAATAATAACAACGAATAATCCAGCCGCAATAATCGCCCCATACACCGCAGACAATTCGTACTGTTTGCCGATCGCAATCATCGGGCCGACCGCCGTAAACGTACAGCCGAGCATGACCGGAAGGCCGATGCCGAAAAACTTGTTTTTCCATACCTGCAATAACGTCGCAATTCCACACGTAAACAAGTCAATCGCGACTAAATAAGTTAACTGCTCTGGCGTCAGCTGCAACGTTCCGCCGACAATAAGCGGAACGATGATCGCTCCTGCATACATTGCCAGCACATGTTGAATCCCTAGTGAAGCTAATTGGATTGGTTTCATTGACACATCACCTCTTCAGCAAATTGGACCGTTCCGTCTTTCATGGATGCAACGCGCGCCAGCGACACAACGCGAAATCCGCGTGATCGAAGCAATTGCCCACCGTCTTGGAACGCTTTTTCAATGACAATGCCGATTCCGACAACATGGGCTTTCGCCTGCTCGACGATATCTGTCAAACCTAAGGCCGCTTGACCGTTTGCTAAAAAATCATCAATGATTAAAACACGATCTTGAGGATGGAGAAACGATTGGGAAACGAAAATTTCCGTTTCTTCTCGTTTGGTAAATGAATATACTTTCGCCGTATACAAATTTTCGGAAAGCGTAACCGGTTTTCGTTTACGCGCCACTAACAAAGGGACACCTAATTCATACGCTGTCATCAATGCCGGACTAATTCCTGATGATTCAAGTGTCAGCACCTTTGTAACCCCTTCATGACAAAATGCGTTCGCAAACGTTTCACCAATCTTTTTCATCAGTTGCGGATCTACTTGATGATTTAAAAATCGATCTACTTTTAATACATGTTCGGAAAGCACTTCTCCTTCTTCTATAATCTTTTCTATTAACTCGCGCATACCATTTCCCCCTTTAAAAACAAAAAAGCTTAAAAAACACTGGCCTCACTCATTCCATGAGTCAGGCAATGTCTTTTAAGCAGAAAACAGACCAGACGAACGCCTTCATACAGCTTTCATCTGATCACCCCGTTCTGACATTGCCACTCATAGTCGGCCGATTTACGGTCGGCCGGTAGAGACTTGCAGGCCATATTCCTGCAATTATATGAGTGAGTCAGCAATATAAAGTTACTAGCAGTATAGCATGATTTTTACCATTTGGAAAGCTATTTTTATATATTTACGAACATTTTTTATGAAAAAGTTTTTTATTGTTCGTTTATTTATATGTGCAATGAACGGAAATCCCATCGAAAAAAATGAATTCGTTCACGATACGCTTATCAGCATGCTTTCCGTATACCAGGGGAAGAACGATTACGCCGTCTATCAAAAAATGATTTTCATATGGTAATGGAACATATCGGAAACTACATCTGATAGGCCGATGTTCACAATATGTTCACATTTCCTCCCAGCCATATGTGAGAAAAATCACTGTTATATCAATTTTTTAAGGTTATTATAGTGTTAAAGTGAGGAATGAACAATTTGTGAACTAGTAAAATACACCTACCATTTTCCAAATGATTATGTATGATGAAGTTGGGATGATTTTTTGGGAGGAGGTATAGAACGATGGCAAAACCAGAATTACAACAAACCAAAAAAATAGAAATGAAAACAAAAGATCAAGAACCGCCTTTAAAAGGCACGCTCGCTTCCGTGTTTTTGCTCGGGTTTTTCATCATTTTCTCATGGGTTAGCGTCTATTTGTTATACTTGCATCGCTTATAAGCTATAAAGGAGGGGATATAGCATGCATATCCACAAATACGAAAAAATTTGGCTTGTGTTCGGAATCGGCATTCTCTTCACTTTTCTGGCCATCGTCGGTGTAAGCGCCTTCGCTGAAGGCCAACAGCCGCCAAGCTGTTTGACGACGATCGATCCTGAGAAGGTGGATCAAACGCCGCCGTTTGACAAACCTGGATTAGTCAAAACCGGGGATAATGAGTATCAACTTAATATTGTCGTAAGTGCATTTGCGTTTACACCAAACCAAATTGAAATTCCAAAAGGATCGAAAGTGACGATTAATGTGACGTCGAAAGATGTGATCCATGGTTTTGAAGTAGCAGGCACAAACGTTAACATGATGGTGGAGCCAGGGTATATCAATACTCTTACACACACATTTAATCAACCAGGCGAATATACGATCCTTTGCAATGAATATTGCGGTGCTGGTCACCATATGATGACTGGACGAATTAAGGTGGTGGATTAATGATGAACGAAACAATGAAAGTAGATCGTCGTGACGCAAAATTAGCTTTAGCGCATATTTATGTCGCGTTTACCGCCCTTGCTTTAGGAGGATTGGCTGGATTATTACAAACGCTGGTGCGCTCTGGAAAATTTAATTTACCATCAGGCATCAGCTATTATACGATTTTAACGACACACGGTACATTGCTTGGTCTCGTATTAACGACATTCTTTATTATCGGATTTCAATTCGCCGCAATAAGCCGCACGTCCGGAACGTTATCCGATCGCGTCCGCTTTTGGGCTTGGGTTGGCTTCTGGACGATGACGATCGGCACAGCGATGACAGTATTCTACATTTTAACCGGTCAGGCTTCAGTCCTCTACACATTCTATGCGCCATTGCAAGCACATGCCGGCTTTTATATTGGTTTAACGCTCTTAGTTGTTGGCAGCTGGATTAGCGGCTTTGCGACCTTTGCCCACTATGCGCGTTGGAAAAAACAGCATCCTGGCCAAGCCAGCCCGCTGCTTACCTTTATGTCGGTAACGAATATGGTTTTATGGCTTGTTTGTACGCTAGGCGTCGCCGCAACTGTTTTGTTTCAATTGCTGCCATGGTCGCTCGGCATCGTTGACAAAGTGAACGTTTTAGTCAGCCGGACATTGTTCTGGTATTTCGGGCATCCGCTCGTTTATTTCTGGTTGCTTCCGGCTTACATGGTCTGGTATGTTGCCATTCCAAAAATCATTGGCGGAAAAATTTTCTCTGATTCTTTAGCACGTTTAGCATTTATCTTGTTCCTATTTCTCTCGATTCCTGTCGGATTCCACCATCAATTGCTTGAACCTGGTATTACGCCGTTTTGGAAATTCGTACAAGTTTTCTTAACGCTTATGGTAGTCGTTCCGTCGCTAATGACTGCATTTGCGATGTTTGCGACATTTGAATCATACGGACGCTCAAAAGGAGCAACTGGGCTATTTGGTTGGCTTCGCAAACTGCCTTGGGGAGATGCGCGCTTTTTCGCGCCGTTTGTCGGAATGGTATTCTTCATTCCTGCCGGCGCCGGTGGAATTATTAATGCTTCCCATCAAATGAACCAAGTCGTCCATAATACGATTTGGGTAACGGGGCACTTCCATTTAACAATTGCAACAACGGTCGTGCTTACATTCTTCGGTGCCGCATACTGGCTCATTCCGCATTTAAGCGGCCGCATCATGACAAAAGCGATGAACCGTTTAGCGATTATTCAAGCGGTGTTATGGACGATCGGCATGTCGTTTATGTCCGGTTCGATGCATTTTGCCGGATTACTTGGAGCGCCGCGCCGTTCGGCATTTTCCACTTACGGAAACTCACCGCAAGCGCTTGAGTGGATTCCATATCAAATCGCCCAAGCGGTCGGCGGAACGATTTTATTCATCGGTATTATTTTAGTTCTTGTTATTGTTATCAACTTAGCATTTTTCGCTCCAAAAGGAGAAACAGAGTTTCCTGTCGCTGAAGCTGCAGAACCGCAAGAACGCGTAGCACTTGCTATGGATAACTGGAAACTATGGATTGGTATTACGGTCGCGCTCATTTTGATCGCTTACACAATCCCGTTTGTCGATATGATTCAAAATGCTCCTCCGGGGTCAAAAGGTTATAAATTATGGTAATACAAAATCCCCCCTCCTCTAAAAAGGAGGGAGGATTTTTTTATAGTTGGTAAATTGCTTTATATTTTTCTTCTAAATAACGGATCAAATAGTCGGCATTCAACGCCTCTCCGGTTGCCTCTTGCAAAATTTCCAGCGGCTTTTTCGTCTTCCCAAATCGATGGATTCTCTCTGTCAGCCACTCACGAATCGGCGTTAATTCCCCTTTTTCGAGCAATTCATCGAAATGCGGCAAATCTTTTAGCATCGCATGCTTAAACTGCGCCGCATACATATAACCGAGCGCATAAGATGGGAAATATCCAAAGCTTCCGCCAGACCAATGCACGTCTTGCAATACGCCAACCGCGTCATTGTCCGGACGGATGCCGAGATATTCTTCATATTTATCGTTCCAAATCTCCGGCAAATCTTTTACTTCGATCGTTCCATTAAACAATCCTTTTTCGATTTCGTAACGAACAATAATATGTAACGGATAAGTTAATTCATCTGCCTCAATCCGAATAAGTGATGGTTTTGCTTCATTAATCGCGCGATAAAACGCATCGAGAGATACGCCAGAAAATTGCTCAGGAGCATATTGCTGCAAGCGCGGATAATTTCGTTTCCAATATGAATAATGACGGGCAATAAAGTTTTCATAAAATAACGACTGCGATTCATGAATTCCCATCGATGTACCTGTGCACAGCGGCGTCCCAATCAATGTTTCTGAAATATGCTGTTCATATAAGGCGTGACCGCATTCATGAATCGTTCCGAATATAGCGGTGCGAAAATCGCGTTCATCATACCGTGTTGTAATCCGGACATCGTTCGGATTGAGGCCAATCGCAAACGGATGAACCGTTTCATCCAACCGGCCTTTCGCAAAATCATAGCCAAGCTCTCGCAACAGCTCCAGACTAAAAGCGCGCTGTTTTTCCTTTGGAAACCGATGGAATAAAAACGACGTTTCCGGCTGATTTGGAGAGGCGGCGACTTCTTGCACAAGAGGAACGATATGTTCACGCAGCTTCTGAAATACTTCGTCTAACACATCCACCGTCATTCCTGGTTCATATAAATCAAGAAGCGTGTTGTACGGATTTCCTTTATATCCCCAATACTCAATAAATCGTTTGTTAAATTCTACTAATTTCTCTAAATATGGACGAAACAGGGCAAAATCAGCCGTTGCCTTTGCTTCTTCCCACACGCTTTCCGCTTTTGATTGCAATACAACATATTCTTTATATTCATCTGCTGGGATTTTTTTGTTTCGCTCGTATTCTTTTTTGCATTCTTCTAACGTATAGCGAGTGACCTCCGAAAGCTGTTCATGTTTTGGCGACAATTTAGCGATAAAGGCGGCCATTTCTTCTGACGTGGACATTTTAAACACTTCTTGCGAAAGAATTCCGATGACTTCTGAACGTTGTTCGACTCCTTTTTTCGGGGCGCCCGTCCGCAAATCCCAATACATTAATTGAATAGCTTCATTATAGCTCATCATTTTTTTTACGTATTGCAAAAACTGCTCTTCTATTTTTTTGATCATCTTGTTTCCTCCTGTATCTTTTGTTGCATGATAATATTTCCATGATCAAAAGCGGATTTCCTCTTTTTTGCGATAAAAAATGAGGAAAGAAATTATTCTTCCCTCACTTTTGTCGGCAATACCTCTTTAATTGCTTCAATAACCTTATCATTCTCATCATTTGTCACAAAAATAGAAACGATGCCGCGGTCTTCACGTGTGCGGATCAAGCGGCCTACTCCTTGACGAAGCCTTAGCAACATATACGGCACATCGACCCTCCAAAATGAATCATCATATGCCTTTCGCTTCGCCTGAAATACCGGATCATTCGGAGGATACGGTAGCGACCAAATAATGACGTTCGATAGTGACGGCCCCGGAATATCCAATCCTTCCCATAAATGTTCTGAGCATAATATCGTTTCTTCATTTGCTTGGAATGTCGCAACAAGCTCGCTAATTTCTTGATCTCCTTCAAACAAAAAGGCAAATTCCTTCTCGCCGCTTGCCCGCTCTTTAAATTGCTGCAACTCTTGTCTTGACGGGAACAGAATAAGCGCTCGTCCTTCTGTTTCGCGAATTTTACGCAACGCATATTCATATTTTTGTGAAAATAAGTTTTCATCATTTGTAAACGTCGGCATAAAAATCGTCATTTGGTTATCGTAATCAAATGGCGATTCCACACTAAACGATAAATACTCATCAATTCCAAGACTTTCTGCAATATACTGAAATGACTTGCGATTTGATAGTGTGGCAGAGGAAAAAATAAACGGAATGCGTTTATTAAATACTTTTTCCCGCAATACTTCCTGCACAGTGCGAGGCATAACGACAAGAGTGGTTTCTTGACGCGATGACTCCACCCACGTAATGGCATCGGCATTATTCATAAATAAATCAAGCGAATATTCAAGTTGGTCTAAATATTCATCCACAATGTTCAATTGATAATGATCAATCGTATATGTTTCGCTTTCAAACACAAGCTCATTGCCGATGTCGATAATTTTGGCATGCAATTGTTTGGCAAGGCGAAGCAGTTTTTCCGAAAACGTAATTTCTTGACGGTTAGAACCGGCTACTTCTTTTGAACAAGACTTTAGCTCATCAAAAAACCGCACGCTTATTTGCAGCGTTTCTTCGATCAAATAAGCAAGCTCTTCACGGATATCATTTTCTAACAGACGTGTGAGCAGGTTTTCTAACGTTGTTTCTTTCATCCGATAGGTTAACGCTTTTTGTGCGGCAAACTCTAGCAAATGCCCTTCGTCAAATATAACGCAGCTTGCTTCCGGCAAAAGCGGGAGCTGCCCTTCGCGTTTGCGCGCTTCATATGTCCAAACATGTTCCATATAAAAATCATGTGAACAGACGATTAAATCAGCCGCTTTCCGGTAATATTCCCGCGATAATGTTTGACCACAGCGATGGCGTTTTTCACATGTAAAACAGTCTTGAAACGGATCCCACGCGATTTTTTTCCATTGTTCATCGCTTAAATGAGCGTATTCTTTGCGATCTCCATAATGATAGAATGCTTGCAGCGGCTTATTATCGTGAACGAACGCAGGGAGCTCGTCGTAAATTTGTTCGTAAAGCTCGATGTCTTTATCATCATACATCACTGCTTCATCCAGTTTATTCAAACATAAATATTGATCTGGGGATTTCGCTAAGCGTACGTCAATATGTAAACCTAGCACATTCGATAATTTTGCAATATCCCCTTCTTTCTTCACTAGCTGCTCAATGAGCGTTTCATCGGCACAGGCAATAATGGCGGGCTTCCCTGTATAACGGGCATAGCAAATCGCATACAACAAATATACGATCGTTTTTCCGGTACCGACTCCCGCTTCGGCAAACATCACTTTTTTCTCTCTAAACGCGCGTTCTAGCTGAAACGCCATATATATTTGCTCATCCCGCAGCTCAAACCCTGCTTCTGGCAAAATGTCGTAAAAGACATCGCCAATCCATTCCCCTAGTTTATCAAAGAAATTTTCGTTTTTTTCTAATGTAAAAGGATAGCGCTCACGGCTCATCGTCAAAAAACCCTCCAAAAATATATTAAGACTTTCACGCCTGTCCAAATCCATTCAACAAACGTTAGCGCGCAATGCTTTTACTGCTGCGCGCTGTCTATCATCTGACAAATCATTTGTAAAAAGTCTAACAAGATATTATTATGATTCATCATGCAACAGAAGTCAATAATGAGCAATGAGCCGAGCGCAAACTTTTATTGCTTTATGCTTTCATCGAACTAGATATGCGGTATGTAAAAGCCTGCTTCCACATATTTTTCGCCATTTCGATTTGTTTTAAATGCTCATCTTCAATGTTTTGTTGTACTAATAATTCATACGTATTATTGAGCGCTTCTGAAATTTTCATCCAATCAATGGAAGAATGTCTCATTGTATATCACCTTCCTGCTAAAATAGTTCATCATAATATCCATATTATATGCAGAAAGGGATGTTCTCATTCGTTGCAAGCATGGCAACATGAGAAGCTTATTTTCGTTCGGCAATATCTTTTTCTTTCGGCGGACGCGGACCCCAGTATTGGTAATAATGTGTTTCGATAAAACCGTTGAATAATTTGCGGCGCTTCGTCGCTTTTTTCCCATAATGTTTTTCAAACTCTTTATGCGCCGTCAAAATATAAACAGACCACGTATCTAAGGCAGAGAACGTTTTGCCCATGTCCCGATACATTGCTTCTACTTCCCTGCGCTCGCCAAGCCGTTCGCCATACGGGGGATTGCCGACGATCACGCCATATTCTTTGCTTGTGCGAAAATCTTTTACTTGCATTTGCTTAAATGACACTAAATCGGCAAATCCGGCTTCCAGTGCGTTTGTTTTTGCGATTTCCACCATGCGATGGTCAATGTCAAACCCGGAAATATCGAGAGGCTGGTCATAGTTGGCCAAATCTTCTGCTTCCTCCCGTGCTCGCTCCCATGTTTTTTCACCAATCCAGTCCCATTGTTCGGAGACAAAGTCACGATTAAATCCTGGCGCGATATTTTGGCCAATCAGCGCCGCCTCGATCGGAATCGTTCCCGATCCGCAAAACGGGTCGACAAATGGCCGGTCCGGCGTCCAATTCGTCAGCTGCACGAGTGCGGCTGCCAATGTTTCCTTTAATGGAGCTTCCCCTTGGAGGGTGCGATAACCGCGTTTATGCAGCCCTGCTCCGCTTGTGTCAATGGTTAATGTGGCAATATCTTTATGCAAGGCTACTTCAATGCGATAAAGCGGTCCGGTTTCTTCAAACCATGAAACACGGTAATGTTTTTTTAAACTTTCCACCACCGCTTTTTTCACAATCGCCTGGCAATCGGAAACACTAAAAAGCTTTGACTTTACTGATTTTCCGATGACAGGAAAATTCGCATTCACCGGCAAATAATCCGCCCATGGCAACGCTTTTGTTTGCTCAAACAGCTCCTCAAACGTTGTCGCTTTAAATTCTCCGACTTTCAATTTCACGCGATCTGCGGTGCGCAACCATAAATTAGCGCGGCAAATCGCCAGCTCATCAGCGGTAAACGTCACTTTTCCATTTTCCACTTGACACTCATAACCGAGACGACGCACTTCATCGGCGACGATCGATTCCACTCCCATCGCCGCCGTAGCGATTAACGTAATCGAACCCATTTTTGTCCTCCTATTTTTTTATGTTATAAAACCTCAAACTCTCGCAATTGTATGTAACCATCCGAACAAAACACTAGCAAGCACGGCGCTTTTAATCATAAAGATGGTTCCACATATCTAAAAACTCATATAATTCGCTAATTGGCAGCGGCTTAGATACATAATATCCTTGTACAAAATCACAAGATTGCTTTTCAAGTATTTGATACTGTTTCTCCATTTCCACTCCCTCAGCCACCACTTGAATTCGAAGGCTATGCGCCATCATAATGATCGCGTTAACAATTGCCGATTCTTCTCGATACTGAGATAATTGTTTGATAAAACTTCGATCGATTTTCAATATATCGATCGGAAAACGATGCAAATAACTTAACGAAGAGAATCCTGTTCCAAAATCATCAATCGCAATGCTTATTCCCATTGTTTTTAACATGGTGAGTCTTTCTACAGACTTTTCAGCGTGAGGCATGACGGCGCTTTCTGTCAATTCCAGCTCGATCGAACGCGGATTCACGTTTACCGATTCTATCGTTTTTTGCAATTTTTCTATAAAATCAATTTGTTGAAAATAAATAGGAGAAATATTCATGCTCATTTTTACATAAGGAAAACGTAACTGCAATTGTTTCAAATGTTCACAGGCTTGCATCATAATCCAATCGCTAATCGGCGTAATTAAACCCGATTCTTCGGCAAGCGGAATAAACATTGCTGGAGAAATAAATCCTTTTTCTGGATGGTTCCATCGAATCAACGCTTCTACCGCACGAATTTGTTTCGTTTTTACGTCTAATTGCGGCTGATAATAAAGTTCAAATTCTCTTCGATCAAGCGCCTTCCTCAACGCGGTTTCAAGTTGAAACAACTGTTTGCCGTTATGATGCATTCCGTCATGATACAAAACATATTGATTTCTTCCATTCTTTTTTGCTTCGTACATCGCGCGATCTGCCATGCGTATCAACGTTTCTTTGTCTGTTCCGTCAAATGGATAAACACTGATTCCGATGCTAGTCGATATATACATTTCTTGATGGTTAACATAAAATGGCCTTTTCAATGATTCCACAATTTTTTCCGCTATATATACCGCTTCGCGAATATGTTTTAAACTTGGCAAAATAATGACGAATTCATCACCGCCAAACCTCGTGATCGTATCTTGTTTTCGCAACAGACTTTTGAGACGCTGCGCCGTTTCTTTCAATAACATATCTCCCACGCGATGACCTAGCGTATCATTAATGTTTTTGAAGCGATCTAAATCTAAAAATAATAAAGCAAATGACTGATTATGTTTTTTGGACATTTGGATAATACTTTCTAATCGTTTTTCAAGCAAGTGCCGATTCGGCACTTTTGTTAATGTATCATAAAACGCTAGTCTCGTTAATCGCTCTATATTTCGTTTATGTTCTGTAATGTCAGAAAAAACGGCCACATAATTCGTCACATTTCCCTTTCGATCCTTTACTGCACTAATCGTTAACCACTCCAGATACAATTCCCCGTCTTTTCGCTTATTCCATATTTCCCCTTTCCACACTCCATGTTGTTCTATATCATTCCACATTTTTTCATAAAATGGTTTATCATGCATTCCAGATCGCAAAACACGCGGGTTTTTGCCAATTACTTCTTCCGCACTGTATCCAGTGACAATTTCAAATGCCGGATTGACGAATAAAATTCTATTTTGCGCATCAGTAACAATAATGCTTTCATTAGAATATTGGAAAATATTTTTTGCGATCTCAATAAATGTATGTATATCTATTGACTTTTGATCATAATCATACACTTACATCCCTCTTCCTTCTCTTAAATCACTACCCATCTATTATAAAAAATATTCATACTGTGACTATAGTTATTTTTTAAGCAATGAAAAAGCTCTCCTTCATGCAGGAGAGCTTTTTCGTTATACCATATACCATCTCCGACGTTAATAATGTTCTGTAAGCCATGTTCTGTACCTTCGTACTGCAAACGGCTTGTCGCCTCGTACTCCGGCGGTAATCATCTATCTACAGATGGAAAAAACTCCATCTGTCCTTCCCTCCGTTCATTTCCTTCGGGAAGGCGCCCCTACCATAATTTGGGTTTCTCGCTCGTGGGGTTTACCGCGTTCCACCTCTAAGGTTTCCCTTAGAGCTGCGTCACTGTGGCACTTTCAGGGTAATCGAACCATATCCCAAGAGAAGCCTTGGGACTTAGGTTCTTTCCCCGCCGTCAGCCCAGCATTACGCCAGACTGCCCTAGCTTATGGTTTCGCTAGGCACGAACACTACGGGCATCTCAGCACCGTGCGAGCATGGACTTTCCTCTACGGCAATGAATTGCCGCAGCGATTACCCGAACATTATTAACGTCGTTTGCACATTGTAGTATAGTTCATTTTTCATGTTATTTCAATAGGAAAATTTTCGAACTATATGTACTTTTACCATGCAGCACATGATCTTTTCCATTTGTCCAACAAAAAAATTAATCGTATAATTTATTGCCAAATACATGTTTTTCTAAATTAGATAACCGTTGCAAAATATCATAGTTTGTTGTTCCCGCTTGCGCAGATGGCCGTTTTTGCAGCTCTTCTATTTGCCGTTTCAGACGAGCGTTCTCTTGCTGGAGCTGCTCAATTTCCTGTTGGAACGTTTCATAATCTTTAATAATCATGTCCAAAAACTGATCGACTTCGTCTTGATTGTACCCCCGCATACTTACTTTAAATTCTTTTTCTAAAATTTCTTTTGGCGTTAATTTAATACGACCGGCTAACATCTTTTTCACCTCAATTCCACATTCCGCTATTATCTTTATTTTTTCAGAAATCAAATCGAT
The DNA here is from genome assembly GCF_030268025.1 of Parageobacillus sp. G301. Lineage (NCBI taxonomy): Bacteria > Bacillati > Bacillota > Bacilli > Caryophanales > Anoxybacillaceae > Parageobacillus > Parageobacillus sp. G301. The sequence continues at coordinate 162,759 of NZ_BSDB01000001.1, read as the reverse complement.
TGTCAATTTGCGTTTCATTGATCTGCGCTTCTTCTATAATAGCCTGTAAATCGGAAAACGTAATGGGAAAAATGGCGTAATTTTCTTTTCGTTTCGCAACTTCTAACATATATTTCGGTGTCCCTTCTTTTTCCTCATCATAGACAATGAGTAAACCGTCGCTTTTTCGGACGATCCATTCATTTTTCCAGCGAAACTGTGCAGGACTTTCGTATGGCCGTTTTGTAATGCTGTCGACAAAATCAGCTTGCGATACAATCCATTCATAATATTCACGGTTCATTTCATTCCATCGTTCTTCTTGATTCAAAAACGGCGTAAGAATAGCAACTTGCAACTGAGGATATTCCTCTCGCAGGTCATATGCTGTTTCAGCCGCCCAAAGCTCTACTCCTAATTGTCCGCTAATCACAATCCATTCCAGTCCTTCCTCTAACAGTGAAAGCAGCCTTCGACGTATCGCTAATTGAATATAGGAAACAGCTGGATGATTATTAGAAAAAATATTCAGCTCATACGGTTTATATCCTGTGATCGCAAGCACTCTCATTGTTTTTATACTCCTTCTCTTTGCCAAAAAACAGGAACCGCCATGGCGGCTCCTGTTTCATTGGGATTAATATCCCCATGGGAACGGAGCAGGACCAGGGAAATTGCAATGTTGGTTGGCTACTTGGTTGACAACCGACTCCGTATGCGGGAAATAATGCTGATGTTGGAAAAGATGATGGTTGACATGTGTCGTATGTGATGGATGAATGTGTGGTACGATTGTTGCTTGGAAATGATGTTGTACACAACATCGTGGCGGATGAACAATCGGTGCCAATACATGTGGTCTGCAATGCATATCCATTCTCCTTTCTTTTCATAAGCTTATGTTTTACAATATCAGCCTATGATGAAAGGAGCGGACATGTACTAGTATAGACACCCATTTTTTCATATTCGTCTGTAACGGACAGCCAAATTACGTTAAGTTTCTAAACACAACAAACGTTAAACATATTACGAGAAAAAACAAGTAAAAAATTTTTTTGTACATGCTCCGCATCGTTTTCTCCCCGCCATTTCGTTTGTTTTTATCTATCCCGAAGCAATTGTACATATTTTTTGTTTTTTCTACAAGATTCGAAATGAAAAAACAAATTTTCTTTATTTTCTGTCGCACCCTGCGCTTTCCACGGAAATATTTAATGACTTATTTTCCGCTTGAGGCGTTCTATACGCCTGATCAATTCTAATTCCTGAGCAGTATTCCGTTGTTTATAGGAGCGAGACAGCGTTTTCCATCGTTCATATACGCTGGTCGCATAGTGATACGCCTGATGGACATCGCGGAAATAATGTTCATACGCTTTTGCCAACTCAACCCCGGCTTTCATCTTCCACGTATCACTGCCATGCTGCCATAATTCTTTCCATATGTCCACTGCTTCTTCGTACCGTTTTTCTTTTTTATATAACAGCGATAGTTGCCATTTGGCCTGCCACGATTCTTTTGTTTCTTTTTCGATCACGCGCTCATACACGTTTTTCGCGGCATTTGTTTCTCCTAACGTCTCGAACCAACGAGCTGTTTCCAACTGTTCAAATGCATCTTTTAGTTGCGGCGCTTCTAGCAGCTGTTTCGATAAATGAATATAGAGGCAAATTAACGATAAAACATCAAGTTCATTATGGCGAAATACCGGAAAAATTCGATCAGGATGCGGCGCCGATAGAAAGTCCATATACATCATCGGCGCCAAAAAACCGGGAACATCTTCTTCTCGCTCAATTTGCAATATCTCTTTTTCGACATTGGAAAGGCGAACAGACTCAAGCTTTTGTTTCCACATTCTCCTTGATGCGTGATATAAATCGAAATGGCCAAACGCCGGCAGTTTCGGAACGGCATCGCGAATCAGCGTATGGCGCGTCTTGACTTTCGGCCAATCGAACGCTTTTCCGTTATACGTGACAAGCGTCGTATAGTCGACTTCCGATAAAAAACTTTGATACAATGCCACTTCCGCTCCCGGATGCGGCAAAAAATGCTGGCGGACAACAACCCGATCTTCATATACACGGGCATGGCCAAGCAAAAAAATGACATGTCCCGTTCCGCTGCTAAGCCCGGTCGTCTCCGTATCAAAGAAAAATAAATCGCTCGCTTCATGTCCTTTGCTCGAAAGCGGATGTGTAAAAGAAGCGTCTTGCCAACAATTATGAATATGATGAAGCTCTCCAAGTCGATACCGTCCATGCTGATAATCTAACGGATACACTACTTCACGAATCAAACAATAATCCCCATCAAAAAAGAACGGCTGCACATGTTTTTTCTGCCACTCATCAAGAAATGGAACCTCTTTCTCTCGTTGCTCTTCAAAGAGCACACCGGGACGTTCCTCCTGAACGGAAGCCCGGGTTGCAAGTTGTTTCTTCCATCTTGCTAATTTTTGCTTCATTGACATGGTGTTCATCCCTTCATTTACTTGCTTAGAAGCTTGTGTAAAAATGCGATTACGTTTTTTTTCACGGAATGATTGCTTGCCTCGATCACCCCAATACAAGAAGGACAGCCATTTTCACACGGGCAGCGTTCGACTAAATATTTCACTTCTTCCATGATTTCATCATACCGTTCAAAAACCGATTCCGATAAGCCGATGCCTCCTGGATAACGATCGTATAAAAAAATCGTCGGCATTCCGGAATGAGGTGCTTTCATTTGTGGCACGACGTGAATATCGGTGCGGTCGCACATGACAAACATCGGTACGAGGTGACGAAGCACATTTGAGATGCCAACAAGCGCTTGTTCCAGCAAAGGAGCGTCCATTTTCGAAAGTTCTTCTCCTAATTCGATCCATGTTGCCGTCGTATGTAGTTCTTCTTCCGGTAAATAGATTGGCCCCGAGCCAATGTTTTCAAATGTGGATAATTTAATTTTTTTAAAGATGGTAGCTTTCGCGCGTACAGAAACATCACCGTAATGCAGACTCAGCAGCTGTCTTTGCTCGTTGCGGTCTTCTTCTAATACATGAAGCTGTACAGCTAAATTCGCATCCGTAAAATATTCTACGTTCACTTCTCGAACATATGCTTTTTTTTCTTCCCAATCAAGCTTTTCCACTTGATATTGCACACCTTCATGAAGATAAATCGCCTCTTCGTGTAATAGCGTCATTGCGCTAAATCGGTCCATCTCGCCGATGACGCGATGGTTGCCAGTTTTCGAAATATCGATAATGACGACGTTTTCTTGGGATGCAGAACGCAAGCTAATATCATGCGCCGGAAACGCGTCGCTCATCCAATGCCATTTGCCTGCGCGGTAATGTAATACTTTTTGCTCTGTTAAAAACTCAAGCACTTCTTCCACTTCGAGGTCGCCAAACTTTTCCCCTTGACGGAAAGGAAGTTCATATGCTGCGCATTTGAGATGATCGACAAGAATCAGCATGTTGTCTGGGTTGATGCGCGCCGTTTCCGGAGAACGGCCAAAGAAATACTCCGGATGCTGCACAATGTACTGGTCAATCGGACTAGAGCTCGCTACCATAATGACAAGGGAATCGCCGTGACGTCTGCCAGCTCTTCCTGCCTGCTGCCATGTGCTTGCGACCGTGCCGGGATATCCTGTCATGATACATACTTGCAGCTGACCAATATCGACGCCAAGTTCAAGCGCGTTCGTGCTAACAACCCCGATAATTTCCCCGCTCCGTAATCCTTTTTCGATTTCCCGTCTTTCTTTTGGCAAATAACCGCCGCGATACCCACGAATCGTTTTGGTGCCCAATTGATCTTTAATAAGTTCTTGAAGATGGCTTAAAATCAGCTCGACACGCACACGACTGCGAGCAAATACAATCGTTTGAATGCCGTTTTCTAAAAACTGTTTTGCTAGCCGGTTCACTTCGGCCGTAGCGCTTTTGCGAATATTAAGAGGTTGATGAACAACCGGAGGATTATAAAAAACAAAATGTTTTCTTCCCCGCGGCGCCCCGTTATTATCAATTAATGTCATTGGCTCCCCTGTCAGGCGTTCGGCTAGTTCTTTCGGATTGGCAATCGTTGCTGATGTGCAAATAAAGATCGGCTTGCTTCCGTAAAACTGACAAATGCGCTTCAATCGGCGGATGACGTTTGCCACGTGGCTTCCAAACACGCCGCGATACGTATGAAGCTCATCGATGACGACATACCGCAAATTTTCGAATAACGCCACCCATTTCGTATGATGCGGCAAAATCGCAGAATGCAGCATATCCGGATTTGTCATGACAATATGGCCAGCTTTGCGAATTTTTTGGCGAATGCCTGGCGCTGTATCGCCATCATATGTATAACTATGAATCGGAACGCCCATTTCCTCAATGATTTCGTGCAATTCGCTTTTTTGATCTTGCGCGAGCGCTTTTGTCGGAAATAAATAAAGCGCCCGGCTATGTTCATTTTCTGCGATCGCTTGCAGTACAGGCAAATTGTAGCAAAGCGTTTTCCCTGAAGCAGTCGGAGTAACGGCAACGATATTTTTTCCGTTTTGCACCGCTTCATAAGCGGCTGCCTGATGTGTATAAAGAGAAGCGATGCCACGCTTTTCAAGCGCTGTTCGTAAACGCAAATCAAGATGTTCCGGCATCGGAACGGTGTTCGCTTCTTGTGGTTCGATTTCATGCCAATACACCACATTCGGATCGCTTCGCAATTGTTCAATCAATTCGAATAAGCTTTTTTTCTTCATATCAGCTCACCTCAACGATTTCATCTTTCTATTTTAATAGAAAGAATAGAGATATTGCCAAGAAAAATGACTTTATTCACATAAAAAAGCTCGGCAGTTTGCTGCCGAGCAATATGATCTATTTTTGTCTATATCCAAGTCTTTCGGATATTTGACTGCCAATATACCGAACGCGTTCCTGAAGTTTTTCTATTCGTTCGTCTGTCATGCGAATCGTCGGACCAGAAATACTGACGGCGGCGACAACATTTCCAGAATAATCAAAAATAGGAACAGCAATACAGCGAATTCCGTACTCGTTTTCTTCTAAATCAAGCGCATACCCTTTTTGCTTTACTTTCTCTAGTTCTTTTAGAAGCGCATCCCGGTCCGTAATCGTAAAATCCGTATGTTTTGGCAATCCTTTTCGCTCGATGATCTCTAGCACCACATTTAAAGGCAAATGGGCAAGGATGGCTTTTCCAACCCCCGTGCAATGCATCGGCGCCCTTTTTCCTACTTTCGAATGCATGCGCAACGTTTCTGTTCCTTCTAACTTTTCAATATAAATGACTTCTCCTTGGTCGTATACGACAAGATGAATGACTTCGTTCGTTTCTTTTTCTAACTCTCGCAAGTACGGTTTTGCTTCTCGCCGCAAATCGATCGATTCGAGCAATTTGGAACTAATATCTAAAAATTTATAGCCAAGTTTGTACCGTTCCGTTTCCTTATCTTGCTCGATATATCCATATTGAACAAGCGTTGATAAAATACGATACACAGAACTTTTATTAATATCCATTTGTTTAGCAATTTCCGTCACGCCCAATCCATCTTTTTCGGAACTAACGATATCGATAATATGTAATGCCCGGCTTACCGATTTCACTAAATTTTCTCTTTCCATTTTGTTCACCTCTAATAATCCTTCATCCATTGTCATTATACACTTGTTGCCGGGCATTACCCAATAGTGGATCGATCGTAATCAGCAGCATATTTAACATGTTTTATCCGCTCCCGGGCCGTCACAAACGGAGTAGAAGCGTTTTGATTTCAGCGATTTCTCATTCGATCACATCGTCACCGACTGGGCTTCCTGTTAAATTAACATCCCCGGCTTCCATGTCATCTTCTATAACGATGTATATTGCCTTCTACGGAAACCATTTCTTTCAAATGACGTTATCCTGCTCTATTTCAACAGTTTTTCTTGCAACTCCCGTTCTTATCGCCGCACGCGCAACCGCGTCTGCCACCGCATCAACAACGCGCTTATCAAATGGATTAGGGATGACATAATCGCTCGTTAATTCTTCTGGACTGATTAAATTGGCAATGGCATCCGCAGCAGCCAGTTTCATTTCTTCATTAATTTCAGAAGCTCTCACTTGCAACGCCCCTTTAAAAACACCCGGAAAGGCAAGGACGTTATTCACTTGGTTTGGAAGATCCGATCTTCCCGTTGCTACAACTGCAGCACCAGCAGCTTTTGCGTCTTCCGGCATAATTTCCGGAACAGGATTGGCCAGCGCAAAAACAATAGGATTATCGTTCATGGAACGAACCATTTCCGGCGTTAACGCCCCTGCGACAGAAACGCCAATAAATATATCGGCTCCTTTAATGGCCTCTTTTAAAGACCCTTGCACACGGTTTCGATTCGTTACTTTTGCCAGTGATTCTTTTATTGCGTTCATTCCGTGCGGACGATTTTCATAAATAGCCCCTTTTGAATCGCATAAAATGAGATCATCTACTCCCATAGAAAGAAGCAGCTTCGCGACCGCAATTCCGGCAGCACCTGCTCCGTTTACAACCACTTTACAATCGCTTAAACGCTTTTGCACGACCTTCAATGCATTGGTCAATCCGGCGGCGATTACAATCGCTGTTCCATGCTGATCATCATGAAATACTGGTATAGACAGTTCCTGCTTAAGGCGTTCCTCGATCACAAAGCAGTTTGGCGCAGCAATGTCCTCCAAATTAATTCCGCCAAACGTCGGCTCTAGCAATTTTACCGTTTGAATAATTTGTTCCGGATCATTTGTGTTAATACAAAGTGGCACGGCATCAATGCCGGCAAACGCTTTAAATAAGGCGGCTTTCCCTTCCATAACAGGCATAGATGCTTTTGCTCCAATATTTCCTAATCCTAATACCGCAGATCCATCGGAAACAACCGCCACAAAGTTTCCTTTCATCGTATAATCATAAATCGATTCCGGATTTGCATGAATCGCTTTGCATGGTTCCGCCACTCCTGGAGAATAGATGACACTTAAATCATTGACGTTTTCTACCGAAACTTTAACATCCACACGCAACTTTCCTTTTGCTTGTTGATGAACAAATAGCGATTTTTCCCGAAGGTTCCGCATGTTCTCTACCTAGCTACTAACCCCTTCTCGTCCCACTCCTGCCGCCTTATTGCTGCCTTTCGTGCTGCGACATGTGTGTAGTAACTAGGGTTTGCACCTCCTTATTTTTTGAATTTTTAGAATAATTTAATGATATTTATGAACAAGGGCATTCGATGAAAATGCCCTTGTTCAACATATTTTTATTGTTGAACAGCTGCATATTTTGCTTTCGCTTCTAAACGACGGCGATGCAAAATCGGCTCCGTATAACCGTTAGGCTGTTCATAACCTTTAAATATTAAATCGCACGCTGCTTGGAATGCAACCGAGTTGTCATAGTCCGGAGCCATTGGACGATAGTTCGGATCGCCAGCATTTTGTTCGTCAACAACTTTCGCCATCCGTTTTAACGTTTCTAATACTTGTTCTTTCGTGCAAATGCCGTGATGAAGCCAGTTTGCAATATGCTGGCTGGAAATTCGCAATGTCGCGCGGTCTTCCATTAACCCGATATTATTAATATCCGGCACTTTCGAACATCCGATACCTTGATCGATCCAGCGCACCACATAGCCGAGTATGCCTTGGCAGTTGTTATCCAGCTCTTCTTGAATTTCTTCCGGCGTCCATTGTGGATTTACAGCGACTGGGATTTGTAAAATTTCATCACGGTAATCTTTCCGTTCTTTTCGCAATTCATTTTGCACTTCTGCCACATTAACTTGATGATAATGCAGCGCATGAAGCGTCGCGGCTGTCGGCGAAGGCACCCATGCCGTATTCGCGCCTGCTTTTAGCTGTCCGCCTTTTTGCTTCAGCATTTCCGCCATCATATCCGGCATTGCCCACATTCCTTTTCCAATTTGGGCGCGCCCTTGGAAACCAGCAGCTAAGCCGATCGTTACATTCGATTTTTCATAAGCTTGCAGCCATACCGATGTTTTCATGTCATTTTTGCGAATCATCGGGCCTGCTTCCATTGACGTATGGATTTCATCTCCTGTCCGATCTAAAAAGCCTGTGTTAATAAAGATGATGCGATCTCTAACTTGATAAATGCAGTTTTTCAAGTTCAATGTCGTGCGGCGTTCTTCGTCCATGACACCGATTTTAATCGTGTTGCGTTTCAATCCGAGCATATCTTCAACGCGGTCAAATAACTCATTTGCGAACGCAACCTCTTCCGAACCATGCATTTTTGGTTTTACGATATAGATCGAGCCTTTGCGAGAATTTAAGTAACGGGTGTTGCCAAGAAGAGAATGTTTCATAATTAAACTTGTCACGACCGCATCCATAATTCCTTCATATACTTCTTCGCCGTTTGCGTCCAAAATCGTGTTGTTCGTCATTAGATGGCCAACGTTGCGGACGAACATCAGCGAACGGCCCGGCAGCGTAATTTCTTTGCCATCTGTTGTCCGATAAACGCGGTCCGGGTTAAGTGCACGTGTAATCGTTTTTCCGCCTTTCGTAAACGTAGACGTCAAATCCCCTTTGACAAGGCCGAGCAAATTGCGGTATACGAGCACTTTATCTTCTGCATCTACCGCTGCTACCGAGTCTTCACCATCCATAATGGTCGTAACGGCCGCTTCTAAATAAATATCTTTTACCCCTGCTTTATCCGTTTTCCCGACAGGATGGTTGCGGTCGATTTGAATTTCAATGTGAAGACCGTTATTTTTTAACAAGATTGCTGTCGGATTTTCTGGATTTCCTTGGAAGCCAACAAATTTTTCTTCCTCTTTTAGCGTTGTTGTGATCCCGCCTTCAACGGCCGCCACTAGTTTTCCATCCACTATCGTATATTGTACGACATCTTTATGAGAATATTCTTTCAATGGTACTGCTTGATCGAGAAACTCGCGCGCATAGGCAATTACTTTTGCCCCGCGGACCGGATTGTAGGAATCGCCGCGTTCCGCGCCATCTTCTTCACTGATCGCGTCCGTTCCATATAAGGCATCGTAAAGGCTTCCCCAACGGGCGTTTGCCGCATTTAACGCGTAACGCGCGTTCGTAAGCGGAACGACTAATTGCGGACCCGCTTGAACGGCAATTTCCTCGTCTACTCCTTCTGTCGTAATCTCGAAATCATCCACTTCTGGCTCTAAATAACCGATATCCGTTAAAAATGCTTTATATTTTTCCATATCAAAATTGCCGCGATGCTCTTTATGCCATTCATTGATTTTTGCTTGAAGTTCATCGCGCCGCGCAAGAAGCGCTTTGTTTTTCGGCGTTAAATCAACAATAAGCGTTTCAAAGTCTTTCCAAAACTTTTCTTTGTTCACTTCACTTCCCGGAAGTACCTCATCGTTCATAAACTCATAAAATAGTTTTGCTACTTGAAGATTTCCTACTTTTACGTATTCCCCCATTTTTCCTCTCCTCCATATCAAGCTTATTCGTTTCTTATTACGAAACGATGTTCTAAAATTATTTAAAGAAATCATAGCATGGAGCAAAATATATTTCAACAATTTTCACTCATTTTATAACAATTGTTTTTGTTTTTTCTCCCTTTTTACCTCAACGCACCGCCCCGGTGTCGGGAACAGCTTTCCTGCGTTTAATAAGTTTTTCGGATTAAACACGTCGCGAATGTCGGTTTGCGCGAGAATTTCTTCATCGCTAAAAATGAAGCTCATTTCTTCTTTCTTCTCAATGCCAACCCCATGTTCTCCTGTAATCGATCCGCCGACGGCTGCGCATGCTTGCAAGCATTCACTTCCCGCAGCAAGCGCTTTTTCTGTTTCTCCTGGTTTGCTTGCATCAAACAAAACGAGCGGATGAAGATTTCCATCGCCGGCATGGAAGATATTCGCGATGCGCAACCCATACTTTTTGCTGATTTCTTGAATGTTTTTTAACACTTCTGGCAGTTTGCTGCGCGGGATGACTCCGTCTTGCACTAAATAATCTGGAGAAATCGCGCCCATCGCGCCAAATCCCGTTTTCCGGTTCGCCCACCAGCGCGCCCGCTCTTCTTCTGTTTGCGCCACTTTCACTTCCCGGACATTTCGATTTCGGCAAATGCGCAAAATCTCTTCGATTTGTTCGGGAATTCCTGCAGAAATGCCGTCGACTTCAATCAAAAGAAGCGCCTCAATATCTTTCGGATGCCCCACTGGAAAAGCAGCCGCCTCCACTCCTTCGATCGCCGTCTGATCCATCATCTCCAGCGCCGCCGGAACCATTCCCGCAGCGATGATGTCGGAAACGGCTTGACTTGCATCCTCCACGCGGTCAAAATAAGCGAGCACCGTCTGTTTCGCTTCCGGATTCTTTAAAATGCGTACCGTTATTTTTGTGACAATCCCTAACGTCCCTTCCGAACCGGTCAACAATCCTAATAAGTCGTATCCCGGCGGATCAGGAATGCCGTTTTCGCCGATTTCGATAATTTCTCCGTTCGGAAGTACGACTTCGAGCCCTAAAATATGGTTGGTCGTGACGCCATATTTTAGACAATGCGCACCGCCGGCATTTTCAGCAACATTTCCGCCAATCGTGCAACAATATTGACTCGATGGATCTGGAGCATAATAGTACCCTCTGTCGGAAATGGAGTTGGTTAATTTTAAATTAACAAATCCGGGCTCGACAACCGCGCGGCGGTTTTCTAAATCGACGCTAATGAGCCGTTTCATCCGGACTAAGCTAATGATCACTTCCCCGTTTAACGGAATCGCGCCGCCGCTTAAGCCCGTCCCTGCCCCACGGGCAAGAAACGGCAAATCATGCTCATGACAATATTTCACAATGGCAGCGACTTCTTCCGTATTTTTTGGGAACACAACCGCTTTCGGCAAATGGCGGTGAACGGTAAATCCGTCGCAGTCATAGGCAATCAAATCTTCTTTTTTGTACAAAATCGATTTTTCACCGCCGACAATGCGAGCTAACGCTTGAATATGCGGATCATTTGTTTGTATTCCCTTTTTTCTCATCATGTACGTACCTCCTTTCCATCTTCTTTTTGATATGCCCAGTCTAGGAGCTGTACGGTATGAACGACTTTTTGATTTCGGCCGTATTTCAAAACTCCCAACGCCATTTGCAGCATGCATCCAGGATTCCCCATCGTAATAAGTTCCACATCTTCCGGAACGTTTTCCATTTTGCTTTCCAATACAGCGCTTGCCATATCCGGATGGGTAAGATTATAAATTCCCGCGCTTCCGCAGCAGCGGTCGGCGTTTGGCATCGAAACCATTTCCACTCCCGGAATGCTCGATAAAATCGCACGCGGTTCTTGACGAATTCCTTGCCCATGTGCCAAATGACAAGCATCATGGTACGTAATGCGCACATTTAATTCCGCTTTCGGCTTTTCGTACCCCGTATCATACAAATATTTTGAAATATCTTCGACTTTTCTCGAGAACTCTTCCGCTTTTTCCCGCCACACTGGATCGTTGCGGAACAATTCCGGATATTCCTTTAACATAGAGCCACACCCTGCCGCGTTCACGATCACGCGGTCTACATGCTGAAATGCTTCAATATTTTGTTTTGCAAGCTTCCGACCCATCTCGCGGTCTCCTGCATGTACATGAAGAGCGCCGCAGCACGTTTGATTTTGCGGAATGACGACATCGTTTCCATTTCGTGTTAACACGCGAATCGTCGCCTCGTTAATATCGCTAAACATTACATCCATGACGCATCCTATTAAAAGCGCGACCGTATGTTTCGTTTCTCCTTTTGCTTTAATGACATTCACATGTTTATATTTTTTTCGCACCGGCACGCCTGCTTCCGGCAAAATCGCTTCCATCTCCACTAGATGCTTCGGCATGATATGAAGCAGTTTCGTCTTGCGGGCGATCGTCTGCAGTCCGCTTTTTTGATATAGCTTTAACAAACTCCCGAGCAGATGAAGACGGGATGGATGCGGAAACACTCCTTTTAAGAAGAAATTGTTTACAAACGATTTCCATCCTGTCAGCGGAATCGCTTGCCGGATTTGTCCGCGTACTTCTTCAATCAATCCGCCGACATCGACATCGGCAGGGCACGCAGTTGTGCAAGCACGACAATCTAGACACATAAAAATAGGATCAATCAAATCTTCTGTAATCTCTAACTTCCCTTCTGCTACCGATTTCATCAAATGCACGCGTCCGCGCGGCGAATGTTGTTCTTGACCTGTTTGTTCGTATGTCGGGCACGATTCTAAGCACATGCCGCAATGAACGCAGTCAGCCCATTTGCTAGGATCAGGAGGATCGCTAAAACGATAGTTTCCAAGACTAACAGTCGTACATGCCGGTCCGCTTTTTATCTCACTTTCTCGCAAACTCATCTTATATCCCTCCGACAAACCGTTGATTGTTCAATATTCGATTTGGATCGATTTTTCGTTTAATTCCATCGAGCAGGAAAAAATACGATGGCTTTTCTCCCCACACATCAACGCGCTTTCGCAGTGAAAACGGCAAATGCTTCACAATCGCATATCCGCCCAAGCCTGTCGCCGCCATCCGCAGCCGTTCGATCGCTGCAATGATCGACTCGCTTTCTCCTTTCATATACACTTGACATAGTCCATGTCCTAGCCCGCCGTGCGCCTCTATGTGAACATGACAGATCTCTTGCAGTAAGTCGCTTTCACGAATGATATGAATAACATCTAAATTCACGACACCGATTTTCACCGCTGCTTCGATTTCGTTTCCGACTGGCTCATACGGCATCGCCCCATTCGGACCGATCGTATAAAACGTTTGCCAAAACGATTTTGCTTCTTCTTGTGGAAGAATACGGATCGCTGTATTAGGAGGCTGCAGACGCTTTACAAATTCCTCCTGGTAATGAACGGCGCTTTTGACATCTTCAAACGCGATCGCCAACGTATAAGCACGCTGGCCGATGAGCCGTTCCGACAACGACGGACTCAATAACTCGAAACAGACTGGTTCCATCATTGAATCAAGAAATTGAATCGCAAATGAACGGACTTCTTCTAAATTCCCTGATGGAAATGATAGCAATACGAGGCTTTCATATTTCGGAAGCGGGCGAAGTTTCAGCGTTATTTCCGATATCACACCAAGCGTTCCCATTGCACCGATAAACAGCTTGTTCATATCATAGCCCGCCACATTTTTAACGACTTTCCCTCCGGAACGAATCACCGTTCCATCCGGATACACCGTGCGCAAGCCAATGACACTATCGCGCGCGGAACCGTAACCGAGCCGCTTTGGACCGCTGTCGTTCGCTGCAATGACGCCTCCGATCGTCGCATATTGCGGCCACACAGGGTCAATCGCAACTTTTTGGCGGTATTCTGCCAAGTAATCTTGCAGTTTTTGAAACACCGTCCCTGATTTGACCGTCACTGTCATATCCGCAGCGGCATGCTCGACAATGCCGCTATAGTTTGCCAAGGAAAGCAAAATATCCACACATTCAACTTGTCCGCCAAACCCTCGCTTTGTTCCTCCGCCAACAATACAAACTTTTTTTCCATGGCTGTTTGCATAACGTAAAATGGATGAAATTTCCTCTTCTGATTGTGGATATACAGTCACATAGCCGCTGTTGCCGAGCGGATGTGGTTGATATTCCCCCGTCTGTACTTGTTTTTCCGATAGAAACGCTGTTAGATCGTCTTTCCATTCTAATGGCAGCACACTTTGCACCTCCTGCTGTTTCGCAATAACAAACACTGTTTCTTTAAACTTATAAAAAAAATTATATGAGTTTCTGAAGCTGAACCTCTGTACAATAATTTTATTATTATTAAACCATCCATTTTCATATTTTTCAATGAATTTTTCAAATTGATGAATAATTCTGTTTACATTTGTTCTTTTTCACTGTCACATTGCCCCGCTTTTCTAGCGGCTGGATCACTGCAGACATATCCAAATCGGATAATCCTTGTTCCATCGCAATAGCAAACGCCTCTTCCGCAATTTGGCCTAAAAATCGCTTTATCCCAATTGCGTCCATCAGCTGATTAGCTAAACGGACATCTTTATGTACATATTTTACCGCTCCGCCTGGTTCGAACTTGCGCGGTAAAACATATTGCTCCATATGCCTGCGAAGCATGCGGCTGTCTCCGTAGCTCGCTTTCAAAATTCGGTAAAGCTGCTCGGCATCTAGTCCAAGCGCTGTCCCAGCGACCATCGCCTCTGAAGCGGCAACAGAATGCACCGCAACAAGATATTGATTGATTAGTTTTGCCACGCTTCCCGAACCGCTCGAACCTAAATATTCCACCATTTCGCCAAGCACGTTAAGAAGCGGTAATACTCGCTCCCAAGCAGATTTCACTCCACCGACCATAATCGTTAATGTACCTTGTTCCGCTCCTTCTGGCCCGCCGCTTACCGGGGCATCCAGAAAATATATCCCCTTCCCTTCCGCTTCGTTTGCGACCATTCTGCTCGTATCCGGTCCTACTGTCGTAAAATCAAGGCAAATCGTACCAGGCCACGCGCTTTCGATCACACCGCCTTTTTGCAAATAAACATCGATGACATCATCCGGCATCGATAAACATGTGCAAATGACATTCGAACACTGCGCCAGCTCCGCAATTGTGCCGGCTCTTTTTGCACCCAGCTTTACTAACGGTTCTGTTTTTTCGATCGAACGATTGTATACAGTAACTAGATAGTCTGCAGCAAGCAGCCGTTTTACCATTCTCGCTCCCATCACGCCTGTGCCAATAAATCCAACCTTCATTTCCTTCGTCTCCATTGCGGCGATACTTCCCCCTTCTGTTTTTCACTCCAAATCAATGACAAGCGTATAACGTACGCCAATAAAAACTTTGTTCGCTTTTTCCCGATGGAATATATTCAAGACCGATCGTCCCTTTATATCCGCATTTCTCTAAATGCCGAAAAATATATTCATAGCGAATTTCTCCCGTTCCCGGCTCGTGCCGTCCTGGAACGTCAGCAATTTGTACATGTGCAATCCATTCAAAATACGTTTCAAATGTCGCCGCTAAGTTTCCTTGAATTCGCTGCATATGATAAAAATCGTATTGAAGTTTGATGTTTGCCATCCCAATTTCTTTAATCATCGAAACGGCTTCATGAATATTCGCCAAAAAATAATTCGGCATATCAAACGGATTGATCGGTTCAATTAAAAGCGTTAACGAATGGTTCGCCATTTCTTTTGCCGCATCATAAAGATGGCGCATGTACGTTTCTTTCGCCTTTTGCCTGTCTAAATCGTCTGGAAGCACTCCCGCCATACAATGGATATACGGAACGTTCAACTCGGTCGCATACCGAATTCCTTGTTCCACGGAACGCTGAAACTCGGCCGTCCGATCTGGGAAAATTGCGATTCCTCTATCTCCTTTTTCCCAATTTCCTGGCGGCAAATTGATTAACACGAGAGATAATTGGTGCTGATGAAGCTCATCGCGAATGCGTTCGATCGGATATTCGTATGGAAATTGGCATTCCACGAGCGAAAAACCGCACTCTCTCGCCTTTTGAAACCGCTCTAGAAACGGCACTTCTGTAAAAATTGTCGATACGTTAACGGCAAATCGATTCATTCTTTCTTTCCTCCTTTCCAATGAATATTGCTTACAATTCTCGCTCGAAGTGCTATATTCCTGCTTATTTGAACAAACGTTTTATCCATTGAAGCACCTTCTGGAGATTCGGATAACGAACCATACGGTAGTTGGGTTGAGGATGCTTTTATAATGAAAAAGGACTGTTCCCCTGACATGCAGGGAAAACAGTCCTTTTTGTATAAAGCTCGATCAATCTTCATCGCTGGAAAAAAAGCGCAAAATGTAAATAAACAAGTTAATAAAATCAAGATAAATGTTAACAACAATCATTGGAATTTCCGCTTCCGTAAAACCATGGCGGGAAAGGCGGTTGATATCATAAATGGTAAATCCTAGAAAAATGAGAATTCCTAACGCGGAAATCCCCATTTGTCCAACGCTAGAAAATGGGATGAACCATTGGATAATGAGAAGGCCAAGCAGCGCAAATGCGCCTAATGTTAAAAATCCGCCAAGAAACGAAAAATCTTCTTTCGTTTTCGCTGCATAAATCGCTACGCCGGAAAACGAAACAACCGCCAGCGCAAACGCCTTGAGTACCGCTTCAGCGCCAATAACAGCAACGTAGTGCCCGATGAGTGGATATAGCGTAGCGCCAGATACGAGCATAAAGCTGTACATAAGCGGATAGCCGACCGCTTTTTTGCTGCGGGCAAACACCATGACCATTAATAAAATGATCTCAAGTATTGTAAGCGGCAAATACATCCCTATTGGAATCCATTGACCGATGTAAAGACCCCCTGTTGCCACTGCCAATGCTAAAAAAAATGTGGTTGTCAGTTTAGCAATAGGACTAGATGAATACGTTGTTGAATAATTCAATTATACATTCCTCCTTTTTCTACTTAGTTTATCATATTTGACCGTGAGCGGCCATTAGTTAAAACGGCATTTTGCACAAAAATACAAAAAATTCGAAACTATGTTCATTCGTATACGAGGTGGATTTTTCTGTTTGCGTTCAAACGGATTGGCAGTCTTTACGCAAACCGATTCGCATAGACCAGTTCTGTTACGGACCATTGGGATAGTTCATTGCGTGCTTTATGTTTTTTGCAGGAATTGGAAATAACGAGAAAACAAAAGACCCGCCTAAGCGGGCCTTTTGTTACTCCGCAAATAAATCGGATGATAAATAACGCTCTCCCGAATCCGGTGCTATACAAAGGACACGAGCCCCTTTTGGAAGCTGTTTGGCCACCTCAACCGCATAATACGCACTCGCAGCGGCGGAAGCGCCGACGAGAATGCCTTCTTCTGCAGCAAGACGGCGCGCCATCATTTGTGCATCTTCATCTTTAATTAGGAAAATATCATCATAAATATTGCGGTTTAAAATTTTCGGAATAAAACCCGGACCTGTACCTGGGATTTTGTGCGGCCCTGGCTTTCCTCCAGATAATACAGGAGAGCCATACGGTTCCACTACGTAAATTCGTAAGTGAGGAATTTGTTTTTTTAGTTCTTCTCCTGTCCCTGTCACCGTTCCGCCAGTACCGGCTGTTAACACAAATGCATCAAGTTTGCCGCCAAATGCTTCAAAAATTTCCCGTGCCGTGCTATGACGATGCGCATCTGGATTCGCCGGATTTTCAAACTGCATCGGGATGAAGCTGTCTGGGATTTGCGCGGCAAGCTGGTTCGCTTTATCAATCGCTCCTTGCATCCGTTTTTCCGCCGGCGTTAAATGTACTTCCGCCCCGTACGCTTTTAAAATTTTTACCCGCTCTACCGTCGCATTATCCGGCATCGTGATAATGCATCGATAGCCGCGGGCCGCACAAACCATCGCCAAACCGATTCCGGTATTGCCTGAAGTCGGTTCGATAATGGTGCTTTTCCCCGGCACAATCTTTCCTTCTTGCTCCGCGCGCCGAATCATTTCAAACGCTGCCCGGTCTTTCACGCTTCCCCCGGGGTTAAACGATTCTAGTTTCATATACACATCCGCGCCATTTGGATCAGGAATTCGGTTTAATTTGACAATCGGCGTGTTGCCGATTAAGTCTAAAATAGAGTTGTATAGCTTCATCGTAAATCCCCAACCTTTATTAAATATTAAAATTATCCTTATCTGATTATAGGGTTTTTTTGATTCTCTTTCAATGATTGCTACTCCACGTATATCGGAAGCTGAATTACCACTTCCATTCCTTTTCCTTCTTCGCTGAAAAATGATATCGTGCCATTATGAAGGGAAATAATTTGTTTGACAATCGCCAAACCTAATCCCGTACCGCCTTCTTTCCTTGTACGTGCCTGATCAACGCGGTAAAAGCGCTGTCCAAGAAGCGGCAGCTTTTCTTTTGGAACTCCTTTTCCCGAATCACGAATGATCAGTTGACAACTCGCATCGCTAACTTTTTTCAGTCGTATATGGATCTTTCCCGCGGCTGGGGTATAACGAACAGCATTATCTAAAAGGTTTTGCACCACTTGTTCAAGCCGGTCGGCATCTCCTTCCAAAATAATATCGTGATCTAATTCCATATTAAGTGTAATTTGTTTTTTTTGTAAAAACGGTTCGTATTTTGCGACCGTATCTTCGATCACTTGCGCAAATACAAGCGGTGTTTTTTGCAGCGGTACACTATTTCCTTCTAATCGCGCCAAATCAAGCAAGTCACGAACAAGCCGCTCCATTCGGTCTGCTTCACGGTGAATGAGTTGAACATATTTTCTTTCCTCTTCTTCTGTCTTCACCAGCCCTTGTAATATCGCTTCGCTATATCCTTTCACATAGCTTAACGGCGTCCGCAATTCGTGAGAAACATTCGCTAAAAATTCGCGTTTTCGCATATCTTCTTCAGCAATTGCTTTTGCCATCACATTAAACGCTTTGGCAAGCCTGCCAACTTCGTCGTTCGCCCGAACCGGAATTTGCGCCCGATAATCTCCTTGCGACATATGATATGCTACTTTTTCCATTTCTTTTAACGGATCTGTGATATGACGAGCCATTCGCTTTCCGGCAAGAAGAAGGACAAACACAAATAAGGTGGCAAGAGGAAGCCAAATGACAGCGACATCTTTTGTCAATTCTTTAATGCTCGCGAGCGGAATATAAAGATAAAGCGCTCCTTGTAACCGATGCTCATCTAAAAGCGGTACAATCACCCCCATAATTTTGCGGTGAAATCGCTTTTCATAACCGATTTTCGTGACTGTATCACCGCGCAATAATTTGGATCGATCATCGCCGTTAATTAATGATTCATATTCAACTCCAAACGGCAAACAGGCACTTAATTCACGAGGATTATTAACTAAAAGTACTTCCGCCGTTGATTTTTCATTATACCATTCGACTTGTTTGCGGAACGCATCGGTAATCGGACCGCCCCTATAATCAGCTGCTAGCAGTTTTCCTTCTTCCATTAACGTCTGCTCTACTTTATCGACATACAATTTTTGATAAAAATAATTTAACAAAAAATAAGAAAATGAAACCGTCAAAAGAACTCCAATGCTAATCATTAACCAAATTTTTTGCCCTAACGTCATCGACTTCGGCTGCATTCACAACACCTCAAATTTATATCCGATTCCCCAAACGGTTTGAATAAAATCACTCGCCTGCTTTAGCTTCATGCGCAATGTTTTAATATGCGTATCGACCGTTCTTGCATTTCCTGTATAATCATACCCCCATACTTTTGCGAGCAGCTCTTCACGGCGAAACACTTGTCCATGATGTTTTGCCAAAAATAAAAGTAAATCAAATTCTTTTAACGTAAGCACAACCGGATCTCCACCCACCGTTACTTTTCTCCCTCTTTCATCAATTGCGAGCGGCCCGAACGACAGATTTTCGTTCTTTTGTTTGTTATGGTATGCACGGCGCATAATCGCTTCGATGCGGGCAATAAGCTCACCGGGACTAAACGGTTTCACAATATAATCATCACCGCCAAGCTTCAATCCTTTCACTTTATCCCATTCATCTCCCCTTGCCGTTAAAAATAAAATAGGAACATCGGATTGTTCGCGAATGCGGGCGCATAACGTAAATCCATCCATTTTTGGCATCATTACATCAATTAAAATCACATCCACCTTATTGTTTTTAAGAATTTGTAACGCCTCTTCTCCATTCTCCGCCTCTAAATAAGAAAAGTTAGCATTTTCTAAATACATCCCGACTAAAAATCGCATATCTTCTTCATCATCCACGATTAAGACCGTTTTCTTTTCCACCGTTATTCCCCTTTCGAATGAGTAATTGAAATGGACCTTTCCCTGTTTTCCATCGAGCGATTATCTTCATCGTACGCTGGTCAACGACATAGATTTCATTGCTATCATAGCTAGCGATATATAGCCTTTCATTTGCTCCAATCATGATAAAAGGATTCGCTCCTATCGTGACAGATGCCTTCAAATTTCCGGAATCATCCCATTTCCGTAATATGTTAGAACCATGACTTAATGCAAATATTCCTTCGTTTGTTTCAACAAAACTCACTGGCATCGATGGCGCTTTCATCAGTTTTATTAACGCCCCCGTTTTTATAGAATAAATACGGATGTTTGTTTCCACTGTACTACCGCTTCCGTGTCCCCCGATCCATAATTCCTGCCGACCATCACGAAGCAAGCCGCCAAACGCAAACTTTGGAACAGAAAACGTACGGATAACACGTTGTTTGCCGACATCAACGGCATACGCTTTTGTATTATGGAAATCAATCACATATATAGTTGTGCCTGCTTTATTTTGTAATAAAGTTAGCGGCTTATTCCCTACTTCAATTTTTGCTTTTTCTTTTCCTTTTAGATCAAATACCCGAAGTGCTTTTTGCCGTTCGTCTGCCAAAAAGACTTTATTTCCTTTATTAGACACAAGCGCGCCAACAATTCCTTTTCCTGTTTTCCATTCGCTTTTTTCCTCCCCTGTCCTCATATCGTATAAATAAACACGATCCATCTCATTACCATATAATAACATCGTTCTGTCGTCTGGAAGCAATACAGCGCCTTTTATCCGTTTCCGCAATTTCCATTCCGCGACTTTCCTTCCTGTTTGAATATCAAAAAATGTCACACTTTCATCATTCACATTTACGCTTATTAACACTTCCATCTGCTTTGGAACGACAGGTAACGTTTCTTGTTCACATCCATGAATGAATAATATTCCTAACACTGCTAGCAATACACATATCGCTCTCATTGCCGCCCTCCATTTGTCCTTTTGTTGATAAGTTGATTATAAACAAATATGTTGAAAAATTTGTGAAAAATTGTTTGCATTTATTCATCAAATAAAAAATGTTATGGTAATTTTACCTCTATTCTACCTTTTCCTTCCTTTCTTATAATAGAATCAAAAGAATATAAAAAACGAGGTGACATTGTTTGACGTCTGCAGCAAAAAAATTAGTTGCATATTTAGATGAACATTTTTCCGATTTCCTCTCCTACTGGCGAAACCAAATGTATATCGCTGATAACGATAAATATATCGATCACGTAGAACGTAATGGAATAGAGATGTTCCAACTTATCAAAGAAAGGTTAGCTGACCCCGCATCCAGCAGAAAAGATATTGAACATCTTGCTTACAAAATTGCAAAAGAACGTGCAGAAACAAACATGAATATCGGTGAGTTTGTTTACAATACAAATCTTGGACGAAGATTAGTCGTGAAGTATGCACTTCAGTCAACATTGTCAATGGAAGAATTGCGCCCTCTCATCGACGAAATCAATCTTTTGTTTGATCAATTTTTGTTTTATGCCGTTACAAAATATGCTGAGTTGAAAGAAGCAGAGTTGCGGGAGAAAAATTTATTTATCACCCAATCCCATAAGGACCGCTTAACACTGCTTGGACAAATGTCATCGAGCTTCGTACACGAATTTCGTAATCCACTTACTGCCATTATGGGGTTTATCCAATTATTAAAATTCGAACATCCAGATTTACCATATCTCGGTATTATCGATCATGAACTTCAGCAATTAAAATTCCGCATTTCGCAATTTCTTCATGCATCAAGAAAAGAAATCATAGAAAGCGAAAAAGAAACCTTTTCGCTTTTGCGTCTATTCGAGGAAATTATTGAATTTTTATATGCAAGTATTGTCGATGGAGACGTAGAAGTATCCATGGACATTGACAAATCGATACATATCTTCGCCTATAAAGATCAGCTTCGCCAAGTATTCATCAACATTTTGTTAAATTCCATTGAAGCGGTGAAAGAAAAAGACAAGCCCCGTTGCATTTATATCGACGCTTTCCGTCAGAACGAGTCCGTTTATATTAAAATCACTAACAATGGTCCGGCAATTCCGGAAGAATTGGTCCAAACGATTTTCGAACCGTTTTTTACAACCAAAAAATTAGGAACAGGAATTGGCCTTTACATTTGCAAAAAAATCATTGAAGATCACGGCGGGCAAATTACATGTACCTCGAATAAACAAATGACTTCTTTTTCCATCATGCTGCCCGCATAAACAAGTTAGGAGCAGGGGCATACTTGAATAAAAAAGGTGAGAGCAATGTTCGAGTTATGGAAAAACTGGATGAAACAAACGGCGAATGCGCTAATAGACCGGCTGCAGCGGGAGAAACATTCCTTTTCCGATATCGCCCAACTGATTCGGGAGCATCCTGACACTTCGATATCCGTAAAAACATGGCTCGGTCTAACGTATCGCTTTTACTCCCTACATTTAGACAACGCAGTCTTAACAATGGAAACAAAGAAGACGAGGGAACACGACGAATATATTTTATTTATATCTGTTGCTTCCCCTAACACCGCTCCCATTGTTTACCGTTCTTATGACGAAAAAAGCGATCTTCACGAGACGATCGCAACTCCGCCGCTTACAAAAAAAACCGCACCTGTATCATAACAAGGTGCGGTTTTGTCTTTCTATCCTTTTATACCATGAAGCCACTCCTCATAACATTCCGGGCACAACGCTTTTTCATGCTCTTCGTTTGAAACATAAAACGATACATAATGAACTTGATCATCGCATTCGCACTGGCAATAAAAACACGTTTCATTCATATAGCTCCCTCCCCTATCCGTTAGTGTGGACAGAGGAAGATATGTTTTTGCGAGTAAACTGCTCCCAATCGATTACGGATAGGTAAGGGAAAGCAAATAATCAATCACTGCTTCTTGCTCTTCTTTCGTAAAACCCTCCTGTGGATCAATCCAGTAACGATGTCCATCACCGCTTACATGCACAGCGCGAAGTTGCGGATCAGAAGCGTTCGCATGGATCACTTGCTTCCTTAGTGTTCGGTCCATCAACGCGCGAAGACTATTGCGCGCATCGGGCACAATGCCCTTTCCCAGCGTTCCCGTTAAACCGAGCTCCCCGTTCGGTCCGACCGCAACTCCCCCATCATGGAGATAAGGAGCGCTCCAAGAAAGGCCGATTAAGCTAGGCACTTTATACCCCCCTGGAGAATTGCCATGGGCAAACGCTAAACGTATTTGTTCTTTGTCCAACTGTTCTGTTGGCACTTTTAATACTTTCGCGTTTTTTGGAACTGGTACAGGTGTATCCGGAGCATAGAAAACCGCTTCACCAAATACTTTTTCTGTTTTCTTCAATGCTTGTGCCCGCGACGGCTCGGTTCCTACCACCTTCGCCGAAACAACACGATTATTGGTTAAATATGCCCCCGCATGACATCGTATACATCCAGCTCTAACAAATACATCACGCCCCCGTGCTATTTGCTCTGCATCTATTTTTGCGCTTAGAGTTGGCGGATTAATCGTGTTTTGCCAAGCAGCTACAGCATTATTTTGCTCATTGAATCGATATCCCGGTTCACTAACCACTAACCCGTCCGGCGCAACGAGCGATACTTTCGGAAATTGCGGCGGAGCAACGAGCTTGTTGACACCGACAACCCCAGGGGTCGGGTCCACCTTTGCAAAAAACTCAGATGGTTTTTCGTTCACATTCGGTTTATAGCGAAATTTCGGATTCGCAGCATTTTGCAGTATCGTTCCAATATATACTTCTTTGTCCACTCCGAATAACGCTTCGCTAATTTCCGATTGTGCAAGAGAATCAGCGTTTTGAGCGTGAACATTATTGCTAAATGCAGAAAGCCCACGGAACGATCCAGCTGCCGCGAACCCGCTCCATCCGTATGGATGATCTCCTAATGTAAAGGAATCCGGTATTTGTGACGGATTTGCCTTCATATCGATAGTAGAATCGAAATTCCCCCGCGGCCAACTTACGAAAACACGGTCTACCTCTTTTTCGAGCAATTGCGGATCAGGAAGCGATGATTTCCGCCCTTTTGAATCCACCACTGCCCAGTCAAGAGAACGAATATAGCTTTTGAGCGATGTTATGTCCGCATGTGTAAAATAAGCGGCTGAATTGGTTGCTAACGCCATAAGCAACCCAGCATTTAAATCATTGTTAGGCGCACCTTCCACCACTTTTTTCGTTTTCGGATCAACCGTCGCGTGACAAGCAGCGCAACTAATGCCAACGCGAAGCTTACCATGATCCCAAACAACCGGCATTCCTAACGGCAAATAGGATCCTTTAGGGACATCGATGCCTGTGTCAATTTTTTCTCCTTTTCTGTATGTTCGATCGCCAATTGTAATATCTTCTGCCAGCTCAACCTGTAAATTTGTCGTCCCCTTCCCTTTTAAAGCAATAATTGCCTTAGCAATATTTGTCATCTTTAACGGTCCGTTCACAAGCCCCATAATATCGGTTAAAAACACTTCATTGCCAAATGTTTCTTTATAAAATACCTCTCGTCCTAATTGAAGCAGCTGTTTATCAACAACAATAGCACCGTGTTTAGCAGAAACAGGCGTTTCTTTACCATCTGCAGATAATTTTTCTTCCTTTCCGGTTTCCGCGCTAATCCATTTTCCCCAAATATCTGTCCCCGTTTGATTATTCGCTTCATATTTCACTACATCGTCTTCCTCAGGAAAGAACACATATTCGACATTGGTGTTGAAAAAAAATCCTCCACCGATTAACAATATAAGGAAAATGACAACGATGATACATGTTTTGCGCATTCCTTCTCACCGTCCATCAAGAATATGTAACACGCATAGTGTACCCCCTTTAATGGAAATTACCCATATTATTACAGTAAAAAAAGAGGAGTAAACCTTTGCATCTATCTGATTATGAAACTTTATTAACATATACAATTTTTTAAATTTTATTAAAATAGAACAAAAAATTATTTTAATAAAAGTATTTTATTTGATCTCTTGTATAAAATAATGGTGAAAACCTTGTTAAAAATTTAGAATTATCTATTTATATATAATTTTATTGACATATAAATATTTTGTAAATTAAAATTAACACTGTATTAACAAAGTCATTATATTAGCAAGGAGGAAATATAATGAGTGCATTACCGGAAACACAGACGTTGCAAAATCAGCGCACAAAAATGAAGCACCCTCCCGGGCTTTATTTATTATTCTTTACAGAGCTTTGGGAACGATTTAGCTATTATGGAATGAGAGCGATCCTTGTTCTTTATTTAACAACAGAACTTGTCAGCGGCGGATTAGGAATAAAACCAAGCGTCGCAATGACGATTTATGGATTCTTTACTGGCGCTGTTTATTTCACCCCGCTCGTTGGCGGTTATTTGTCTGACCGAGTTTTAGGCAGAAGATTGGCGATTACGATTGGCGGTATTACGATGGCGCTCGGTAACATCGTACTCTTTGCCATCAATAACCAAACTGGGCTATATATCGGCCTAATTTTATTGATTATCGGTAATGGCTTCTTTAAACCAAATATTTCAACACTTGTCGGGGAACTTTATGCTCCAAACGATAAACGGAAAGACGCAGCATTCACCATTTTCTATATGGGAATTAACTTGGGAGCATTATTTGCGCCACTTGTATGCGGATATTTAGCGGAAAAATATTTCGCAACGAACATCAATGGCGTCATCCATTACGGATTTAAATACGGATTTTTAGCTGCTGCGATCGGTATGATTATTGGACAATTAATTTTCAATATATTTGGAAATCGTTATTTAGGAGATATCGGTAAAAAACCTACCGGCGCACCAGTGAAAACAAATAAGGAAACAAAAACAAAAACACCTTTAACAAAACAAGAAAAACAAAACGTTGCCGTTATTTTTATTTTAACATGCTTTGTTATTTTCTTCTGGGCTGGATTTGAACAAGCGGGAAGTTCGTTAACATTGTATACAGACAAATTCATCGATAAATCGATTGGCGGCTGGACGATGCCTACTTCTTGGTTCCAATCACTAAACCCATTCTTTATTATCGTGTTGGCACCAATTGTTTCGCAAATCTGGATCAAGCTTTCGAATTCAAAACGCGGTGACTTGCCAATTCCAGCAAAAATGGGTCTTGGCATGATTTTACTTGGTCTTGGCTTTGCCGTACTAATTCCAGCTGTATTACAAACAGGAAGCGATGAACATCATGTTGTTGAAAAAGCGAATTTGTTATTCATTATTTTCACTTACTTCCTTCACACGCTCGGTGAACTTTGCTTATCACCGGTTGGATTGTCCATGGTAAGTAAACTTGCTCCTGTTCGATTAGCATCGCTTCTCATGGGTGTATGGCTAGCGGGAACTGGTGTCGCGCAATTGTTGGCTGGCCAATTAGCGGCGTTTACGCAGTCGTTAGGCTATTTAGAAATTTTCAGCTTAATTAGCGGTGTAACCATTGGACTAGGGCTTATTTTGCTATTATTGACGAAAAAACTTGTGCGAATGATGAACTAAAAAAGCTGGATCCCGTTTATGGGACCAGCTTTTTTTCATAATTTTTTTCTGTTGGCTCACCCTATAACTAGTGAGGTGACACATCGATGAATAAACAAACTCTTTTCGCTATCACTGCTGGAGTTGCTATTCTTTTTATTATGATTGCAGCAATTGTGACGACATATCGTCCGACAGTCCACCATGAAGAAACGAATCAGTTAAGACCGAAACCAGCCCCTTATGTGGCAACGACGCCCCGTTCCCATCCGACTGTCGTTACATTGGATAGTCTAGCAATGGGCGAAAAAATCAAAAACAAGTTAAACAGCCGCCCGAAAATAATAAAAATCGATCATAACGGCCGCGACAAAAGCCATTATTTTAATCATGAAATTACGGTTCGGTTTCGAAAGCTTCCTACAGCACAAGAGCTCCAACGAATAGAACGAGCAATCGACGGAAAATTGATCAATCAGTTTGATCATTTTTTTATCTTTCGTTCTAACAGCAAAACATATCATGAATTACGCTATTACTTTCAATCAATTCCAACGGTTGCCTACAGTGAGCCAAACTACATTTATTTGCAAAACGAAATCCCGAATGATTTATTATATTCACGTTATCAATGGAATTTGCCAGCAATCGACACCGAAGCAGGCTGGCGATTGTCTCGAGGAAAGAAAAGCGTCACCATTGCCATTATTGATAGCGGCGTTGATTTAGATCACCCTGATCTCGTTCATCGCCTGCAAAAAGGATATAACGTTCTCGCGAATAATAACGCTCCGGAAGATGATAATGGTCACGGTACGCATGTAGCCGGCATCATCGCCTCACAGCCAAACAACGGTGAAGGTGTTGCCGGAATGACATGGTTTAATTCAATTATGCCGATCAAAGCATTAAATTCAGAAGGATATGGAACTGCCTTTGACGTGGCAAAAGGGATTCGCTGGGCGGTAGATCATGGGGCAAAAGTCATCAACTTAAGTCTTGGGAATTATCAGCCGTCCACTGTATTAGAAGAGGCCATCCGTTATGCGTATGATCGCGATGTCGTACTCGTTGCCGCCTCCGGAAACGATAACACCGCACAGCCTAGCTTTCCAGCGGCATATCCTGAGGTCATCAGCGTTGGTGCTGTTAATCCCGATCTTTCTTTCGCACATTATTCTAATTATGGAACGTATTTAGATGTGGTAGCACCAGGAACAAATATTGCCAGCACTTTTTCGCAGCATCGATATGCAGCACTTTCTGGGACATCCATGGCTGCACCGCACGTAACTGCATTAGCTGGTCTCATTCGTTCAATGAACCCGCATCTTACGAACGATGATGTAAAACAAATCATTATCGAGACAGCTGCTGACCTGGGGGAAAATGGCAAAGATCCGTATTATGGATATGGTTTAATCAATGTATATCGCGCACTAGAGCAGGCAAGCAGTTGGCGTTAACGATACGGGTGGAGATTACATAACATGGCGTCTCCATCCGCCTGTCTGTGTTAACATAGTTGTCGCGATGCCTACTATCGCTACTACAACAAGCGAATAAAGAAACGAAGTGGAATCAATGATGAAACTCCCAACCGCAATAATAAACGTATCCATCATAAAAATAATAATTCCGACATTCCAATTCGTCATTCTCGCAATAAATTGTGCTAATAAATCCGTCCCTCCCGTGCTCGTCTCCTCCCGCAACATGATGCCGATTCCGATGCCGACTAAAACTCCGCCAATAATGGAACTGATCATTGGATCAAGCATAATGACGCCACGCAGCACGGAAAATATATCAATCATCAATGAGGAAAACAGTAAACCATGAAGGCTATTATAAAAAAATGGGCGATAGTAAAACCAAGCCATAATATAAAGGGGAATACTTAATAAAACAATCGTTAATCCTACTTTTACATGCCAAATATATTTGACGATTAAACTAATTCCAATAATCCCCCCATCTAACAAATGATGGGGAACTAAAAAAACATTAATCCCGATTGCAAGAAACATACTTCCAATAATAGTAATAGTCATTTTTTTTAACATCAGAGCGCCACCCCATTGTTCTTTACAGCTTACTTCAATCAAAATTGGTGCGCTATAAAAAAACATCGATATAGTTATTATATGGTGGCATTTTCAAAGACTTTCTCTTATTTCTAATTTTCTATTGCTATAATTACAATAATAGATTAAAATAAAAATATATTAGTATAATTGAAGTATAATTGAATATGCCGCTCATTCGACCATTGAAGTAGAGGTCGCAGCTTTTATGAGTACGGTAAACGAGACGCAGAGCACGTCAACGACTTTACCGGAAAGGAAAAGCTGCCGAAGTCTGGGCATTTCTCTGGGTGCTCAGGCTGGGGTTGTCACCGAATAGGGGCAACACTGTCATACCCGCATGAATTTGAGGGTATGGAGCGCTATCTTCATGGGAGAGTTGATGTATGCAGTTATTTCATCACTGCCGTCGAATCTCCTTCGACGGCTTTTTTTATTATATGGATGTCACAGAACATCTTATTAATAAAAATTATTAATTTTTATATTTTTCAGCATAATATTGGTAAATAATAAAGGAGTGATTCATTAATGAAAACAGCAACAAAAACAATGGTTGCTTCTTCTGCAGCTCCCTTTTCTGAGAGCGGATTGCGGCGAAAACTAAAAACACGCCATTTAACGATGATTTCCCTCGGAGGAACAATCGGTACAGGTTTATTTTTGGCAAGCGGCGGAGCAGTACATACGGCAGGGCCCGGTGGAGCACTTGCGGCATATATAGCCATTGGCATTATGGTGTACTTTTTAATGACAAGCCTTGCGGAAATGGCCGCATACATGCCTGTTTCTGGATCTTTTAGCACATATGCAACGAAATTCGTTGATCCTGCATTAGGGTTTGCATTAGGATGGAATTATTGGTACAACTGGGCGATTACGATCGCCGCGGAACTATCTGCCGTCACGATGATTATGAAATTTTGGTTTCCGAATAGCCCATCGATTTTATGGAGCGCGCTTTGCTTAAGCATTATGTTTCTTTTAAATTACTTATCGGTGAAAGGATTCGGAGAAGCGGAATATTGGTTTTCTCTCATTAAAGTGGCAACTGTCATCGTGTTTTTAATTGTCAGCTTCCTGATGATTTTCGGAATCATGGGCGGTGAAGCAGTTGGCTTTAAAAACTTTACCATTGGAGATGCCCCGTTTCATGGCGGCTTTATGGCTATGTTAGGAATCTTTATGGCGGCGGGATTTTCCTTTCAGGGAACGGAATTGTTAGGGGTCGCTGCTGGAGAAACAGAAGATCCGGGACACAGCATTCCCCGTGCCATTCGCCGGGTGTTTTGGCGCATTTTGTTATTCTATGTATTAGCTATTTTGGCAATCGGCTTGTTAATCCCTTATACAGATGAAAGACTTGCCAATGACGATGTTACGGTTAGCCCGTTTACACTCGTATTCGATAAAGCTGGAATCGCCTTTGCTGCTTCGGTAATGAACGCCGTCATTTTAACTGCTGTCTTATCGGCAGGCAACTCTGGCATGTACGCATCTACCCGCATGCTTTGGGATTTAGCCCGTGAAGGGAAAGCGCCAAGATTTTTAGCGAAACTGGATAAACGCGGAGTTCCGGTAAATGCGCTTATTGTTACTTCATTAATAGGAACGCTTGCTTTTTTAGCTTCTTTCTTTGGCGATGGTGTCGTTTATACATGGCTATTGAACGCTTCCGGAATGTCAGGGTTTATTGCATGGCTCGGGATCGCGATCAGCCACTATCGATTCCGTAAAGCGTATATTGCTCAAGGGAAAAGCCTCGATGATTTACCGTATAAAGCGAAATGGTTCCCGTTCGGTCCTATTTTTGCATTTATTGTTTGCACCATTGTTATTTTAGGACAAAACTATCCGGCTTTTATTGGCGGAACGATCGACTGGTATGGGGTTCTTGTTTCGTATATCGGCCTTCCGCTCTTTATTATCGTCTGGCTTGGGTATAAGTTTGTGAAAAAAACAAAAATCGTTCCGTTGCATGAATGCGATTTGGAACAAAAATAAGGACTTGGTATGTATTACCAAGTCCTTATTTTTGTACTTTTTGCTCTTCATCATCGATAATTCCTTTTGTCGCATTTTTAAATTCACGCAACGTTTTTCCAGCCGCTTGTCCTAATTCCGGCAATTTTTTTGGGCCAAAAATTAATAGCGCGAAAAAAACGATAAGGGCAATTTCTCCAAACCCGATGTTCATACGATTCACTCCAATATGCTTATTCATTTTTTATTATTATACCATACCCAAAACGCAAGCGCCATTCGAATACGATTATTGTTCTTGCAGAAGGCGAACCGGTACCTCCATTTCTTCTTCTGGACGATTTTTTATATAAATATGCGCCATTTCCCGTTCTTCATCCACGTGTTGAATCATTACTTGTTGCCCCTCGTATGTAACTGGCACGATTTTTCCCAATTCAGCGATTTGTCTCGCACGCATGACTTCCATTACGAATTTTCCCTCCCTTCTTCGTCCGCTTTGGCGCTATCTTCCGCTAACGCACGCAGACTTTTCCAAAATAAATCTTCATTGCATATTTCTTTAAGTTCTCCTTCGTCCCCTTTCGCGTTGATTACTTCTAATAACTGGGTCATATCGGTAGTTTCTCGTTCCATCATCAAATTGTCACACCTTTCCCAAAAATTGATATGCTATTGACCCCTCAAAAAAGAAAAAGTATTATTCGAATTGGTATAGATAAGAAGGGAGGAAGATACAATGAGCGAACGCGATTATTACTTTGACAATGCAAGATGCGCACTGATGCTTCTCGTCGTGTTCGGTCATTTTCTCCGCCCGTATATTGATAATGTGCTCTGGGTGCATAGCTTATATATTTGGATTTTCTTTTTCCACATGCCGGCGTTTATCTTTATCTCAGGTTATTTTGCAAAAAAATTTCATGAACAAGGATATTTAAAAAAGATAACAAAAAAATTATTGCTTCCCTACCTTATTTTTCAACTGTTGTATTCAGTTTACTATTACTTTTTATATCAAAAAGATTCCATTGAATTCGATTTGCTCACTCCCCAATGGAGTCTATGGTTTTTAATTAGCTTATTTAGTTGGAATTTGTTATTATGGATCTTTGCCAAAATCCCAAAACACGTTTCACTATTGCTTGCCCTTCTTTTGGGAGTAGGAGCAGGCATGATCGAAGCAGAGAAATGGCTAAGTATATCGCGTACGTTTACGTTTTTCCCATTCTTTTTATTAGGATTTTTCCTTCAAAAAAAGAATATTGAACGATTATTTACATGGCGCGTACGTTTATTTTCACTATTTGCACTAGTCGGGATGTTTATCATGATTCATTTCGGATTTCCTGATTTGCCGCAAGAATGGCTATACGGTTCCAAATCATACGATACGCTCGGCGTACCAGAGGAAAAAGGAATTTTCGTGCGTCTGGTCATTTATAGCGCAAGCACTCTGATGATGGTCAGTTTTCTCTCGCTTATTCCAAACCGTCGTTTTTCTTTCTCGGTGTTAGGCACAAGAACATTTTATATTTATATTTTGCACGGGTTTATTTTAAAATACTTGCATGAAACAAAACTTCCAGATTTTATTATGAGCATTCACGGTTACCCGCTATTACTAGGATTGTCCGTCATCGTTGTGCTTGTTCTTGGAAGCAAACCGATTGTACGCATTATGCGCCCACTTTTGGAATGGCAATTTCCGAAAAAGAAACAGGCTGTTTCTTAAATGGCAAAAAAGAAGGTGCCCCAACACATTCGGGGCACCTTTATTCGTTGTTGAACACCGTTTGAACGAGTTGTTTTGCTGCCATAAACGGGGATGCAGCCGAAGCAATTGCGCTAATGACGGAAACACCGTCCGCTCCGGCGTTCATCACTTCACCAGCATTTTCCGCGGTAATGCCTCCAATGGCCACAAGCGGAATATCGACTCCTTGATCACGAAGAAAGCGAATAATCTCAGGACCTTGCGCTTTCTTCGCATCTTCTTTCGATTTCGTTGGATAAATTGGTCCAACTCCGATATAATCGGCACCAGCAGCGATCGCCGCTTGCGCTTCTTTCAAATTATGTGCCGACACTCCAAGAATTTTATCGCCGATTTTTTCGCGGACGATGCGCGCATCTTCATCATCCTGCCCGATATGCACACCATCGGCATCAAGAGCTAGCGCTAGTTCGACATCGTCATTGACGATAAACGGTATGCCGCGCTTTTTGCAAATATTTTGCAGCTGTCTGGCGAACTCGTATTTTTGTTCACCGACAAGCGCACCGCTCCCTTTTTCGCGAAATTGAAACAGCGTAATTCCGCCATCAATCGCTTCTGTTAATACTTCTAATGGCTGTTTTTTACAATTTGTACTTCCCATAATAAAATATACTTTCAATCGTTCTCTCATTATTTCGCTTGCAATTCGGGCCACTTTCCATTCACCTACCGCGCTTGTTTCTCCCGGTACGCCCAATGATTTGTCGGGCCGTGACCGTGGCCGATGCCTAATTCATGACTAATGGCGGCTTGAATAAACGATTTCGCTGTCTGCACTGCTTCTTGCACCGTTTTTCCTTTTGCGAGTTCTGCCGTTATCGCTGCGGCAAACGTGCATCCTGTTCCATGCGTATGTTTTGTATCGATTCGCTTGCTTGTGAAATAGAAAAATTCACTTCCGTCATATAATACATCGACCGTTTCTTCTCCATCATCGTCGTGGCCGCCTTTGATCACGACGTATTTCACTCCTAGTTCATGCAGACGTTTCGCCGCTTCCTTACGGTCCTCAATCGTTCGAATCGTATGGCCGGTTAATGCTTCCGCTTCCGGAATGTTCGGAGTAACCACCATCGAAATCGGAAGCAAATGCGTTTTTAATGCGCTTACCGCCTCTTCTTGCAATAGCGGAGCACCGCCTTTGGCAATCATGACCGGATCGACGACGAGGCGTTCCCACCCGAATTGTTTCACTTTCGAAGCAACCACTTCAATAATTTCCGCACTAAACAGCATTCCGGTTTTTACAGCATCCGCTCCTAAATCGGTTCCGACGGATTCAATTTGTTGCGCGACCGCTTCCGGCGACAATGGGTATACTCCTTGCACGCCGAGTGTATTTTGCGCCGTTACCGCTGTTAATGCGGACATCCCAAATACACGCAATTCTTGAAATGTCTTTAAATCCGCTTGAATCCCAGCACCGCCGCCGCTGTCCGAACCAGCAATCGTTAACGCTTTATATACCATGATTTTCTCTCCCTTCATTCTACTCGTTCAATGCGACCGTATCGGCTGATCTCATCCGCTCCTACGCGGAAAAGCGCGTCCAAAAAGGCGATTTGAAAGCTGCCCGGTCCTTCGTCTCCTGCATTTTTCGCAGCGATTTCCGCGGCAACTCCATAGATGACAAGCGCCGCCGCCGCCGCTTTTAACACATCCCGCTCTACAGCCGCAAATGCGCCAATAACAGATGTCAATAAGCAGCCAGTTCCGGTCACTTTCGTTAACAACGGATGCCCGTTACGAATGATATACGTCGTATTTCCATCTGTTACAACATCCTCTTTTCCTGTAATGGCGACTACTGTTTTCAGCTGCTCGGCCGCTTTTTTCGCAAGCGATACGACATCCCCGCTGCCTTCTCCCGCATCGACGCCTTTAATGGTCCACGATTCGCCGATAGTATTCGCGATTTCCGCCGCATTGCCGCGAATGACAGACAGTTGGACCGCGCTCGCAATGTTTCGCGCCGTCTCCGTGCGATACGGCGTCGCCCCGGCGCCAACCGGATCGAAAATAACAGGAACGCCAGCTTCGTTTGCCGCTTTTCCGGCAATGATCATCGCTTCCACTTCTGTTGGATTTAATGTTCCGATATTTAAGACAAGCGCCCCCGCAATTTTTGCCATATCCGCAACTTCCTCTTTCGCATACGCCATGACCGGTGAAGCACCTAACGCAAGCAGGCCGTTTGCCGTAAAATTCGTTACGACAACATTCGTAATGTTATGTACAAGCGGATTGGCTTGTCTAACCATTTGCAATGCGTTTATCGCTTCTTGGTTGTTCATTTCCCATCCTCTCCCTTTTTTGCGAATAAAAAAACACTTTGCGCGCAAGCAAAGTGTATACGGATCCCACAGTCACTTTCCCTGCGCTGGCATTACCCAAACAGGTTCGAACGGTCAACGGCGGAATTAGCCGTACTCTCAGCCTGCTTCCGCAAGCTCCCGCAAAACAATATATAGTTTTTCACAAAAGAGTCTACTCCTTCTTTTCACATATTGCAAGTAAAAATATCACATTATGAACGGTGTTTTGAAAATTCCGGCATCGTTGATCCTTCACTTAGTGAAGGAGATTGGCGCCACGGCTGCGGCATCGGCAAATTAAATAAATCAAGATCGACAATGTATCGGGGGCGCCGTTTCGTTTCTTTATAAATTTTCCCAATATATTCTCCGATCAACCCAAACGCAATAAGCTGCAAGCCGCCAAGAAACCAAATGGATGTAATAAGCGATGTCCATCCTGTTTGCGTATGGCCGGTAAATTTTAAAAGAAGAAAATATACTCCAAACAATAAGCTGACGAAAAAGGAAACAAATCCAATGAGCGAAATAATGCGAATCGGCGTAATGCTAAACGAAGTGATCCCATCAAGGGCAAACGCGATCATTTTTTTGAGCGGATATTTCGTTTTTCCTGCAAACCGCTCTTTCCGATCATAATAGATGGTTGTGGACCGAAACCCTAGTAGCGGCACGATTCCACGCAAAAACAAATTCACTTCCTCGAACCGTTCGAGCTCCTCTACCGCCCGCCGGCTCATTAACCGATAATCGGCATGGTTATAAACTAGATCGACTCCCATCGCTCTCATCAGTTTATAAAACCATTGAGCAGTATGGCGTTTAAAAAACGTATCCGTATCGCGCTTATTGCGCACCCCATACACAATTTCATATCCTTCATGAAACTTTTGGACAAAATCGTGAATGACGGAAATATCATCTTGCAAATCTGCATCGATCGAAACGATGCAATCAGAACGCGTTTTCGCAGCAAACAGCCCCGCTAACAGCGCGTTTTGATGCCCCGCATTGCGCGCAAGCTTCACCCCTTTTACTTCCGGGTAACGCAAGCTTGCTTTATAAATAATGTCCCATGTCGCATCACCGCTTCCGTCATCGACAAATAATAACGTGCTTTCAGGAGAAACAAGGCGCTCGGCAATCAGCTCCTCCCGCAGATTGCGGAGCTGGCGAATCGTTTCCGGCAATACTTCCTCTTCGTTATAACACGGCACGACAATTGTAAGCATTGGTTCGTTCATGTTAACCCCTCCTTACGGTATCACCTTGTACAAATAAATCGTCCATGCCGATTCTTTGGAATGAAACACTTTTTCAAGCGTCAGCTGATTTTGTTTTGCGTTTTCAATCGACAATGCCGAGAAAATATAACGGCCGCCCATTTCGCGAAATACATTCGTATTTAGATGTAAATGTTTAATCTTTCGTTTTGAATTCTTGTTAAACATATAATGTTTTCCTAACTCGTCGACAAAAATATAGCAACGTCCGCCCCATTCATCGAAGTATTCGCGCAGCTTTTTGTTTTTCGCCAGCTCTTTTGCAATAATTTGGCGAAACTTATGTTTATATGACAGGGGATAAAAATTGTTATACGTATCTAATGTGTAAAATCCGTTATATTGCGCGATTGCCGGGTGAATGCCGATGCTGGCGACACGATATTTGTGAACCGGCAGTCCGATGTGCTCTTTTATTTCTTGGAATTGCTTTTCCGCATAAAACTCGCGAAACGACGGCTTATTGCGATACGCAATTTCCTCGTTAAAAGCGGTGAGAACGACTAACTGAGCGGCAATCGCTGCAAAACACGCCTTTTTCCACGAATGGCCTTGCTGCCATAAAATTTTAAGGGAAATGGCAAACAGCACATAAATGACCATCGGCCGCAAAAAGTGATAGCGGGCAAAATTAAATTTATCCAGAAGATCAAAACGTTCTGTTAACGGGACCCAGCCTTTATAAAACCAAAACGCGTACCACGTCGACAGCGCAAAATTCAATACGTGTAAAAATACAAATAGCTTTTCCCGCTTCCATAACTTTTTCTTCCAAACGATATACAACGCCATCAATGTCAATGGCAAAATGATAAGTCCGTGTACCGTCATCACATGCGTATGGCCGAGAATATAGTTTTTAAAAATTAGCCGTATGACACGCCAAAGCGGCAAGCGGGCATGAAAATACTCATCACGGCTTGTCGGTTCATCAGAAAATAACAGCGAATGAACAAGGCGGTAATCCACCGCCAAATAAATGGCCGTCATGTACACAATGGCAAAGAAAAAGCGCCAATTCCATCCTTTCCCGCGAATGACGTCGACAAGCCGCCATATTCCCATCGCACTAAGAAAAAAGAAGAAGCCGAGCACGAGACTCGAATAAAACGGCAATAGCGTAAGCACAAGATAGTTTACCCACGAACGCTCGCCAGCGCGGATGTTCAGAAGCGCCCACAGCGCAAGCGGCATTCCAAGTGTGCTAAGCATCCCTGATGGCCAAAACGGTGTCAGCGCAAAAGCAAGCGACGCTCCAATGCGAATCCATACCCATTTTTCATCTGGAATAACATATTTCCTTAACAGCAAGTACATGCCGATAAACGCAAACACGCGAGTAATCGCCTGACTAAGTCCATATGCGTAAATGGATGGAAATAGCGCGTGAAGCCAAACGATTCCGCTAAATTCCGTACCGAACGCATTTCGAGGCAACCCGTTAATAATTTGCGGGATGACCGCATGAACCGAACCAAATAACTCTCCGCTCCTCGTGACGACTTTATACCATGCAATATTGGAATCTAAATTATCATGCACACGCATATGCGCATCTTCGCCAAGCAGAAAATACGGCGATACAAACAAGGCGATTGCAAGGAATGAGAAAAACAGGAGTTGCTTTTCTATTGTCGGCACCTCATCCCCCTCCCTTTTTAAAATGTCTTCCTTTATTTTCTAACGAAAAAGGAAAAATATGCATCTTTTCTATCATAGAAAAAAGGCCGCTCCAAAAAGCAGTTTTTGCTTTTTGGAAGCGGCCTTATGTTGCTGATTATGCACACACTTTCATGCTTTTACTTCTTTTTCTAATTTTTGATACTCTTCTTCTTGCAATTTCCGCCACAATAATTTTCCGCTTGATGTCATCGGCAGCGACGAACGGAATTCGACGATGCGCGGATATTTATAGGCGGCCATTTGTGTTTTGGACCATTCCATAATTTCTTCTTCTGTGATTTTGCCGACGTACTCATCTTGAAGCACAATAAATGCTTTCACCGTCTCGCCGCGGCGCGGATCAGGAACCCCGACAACGCATGCTTGCTGGACGGCTGGATGTTTATACAAAAGAGATTCGACTTCCGTCGGCCATACTTTATACCCAGACGCATTGATCATCCGCTTGACACGGTCGACAATGAAGAAATATCCGTCTTCGTCCATCCGCCCAATGTCGCCGGTGCGGAAAAACCGTTTTCCATCGATTTCAATAAACGCTTCTTCCGTTTCTTTTTCACGGCGATAATATCCCTTAAACACTTGTGGGCCGTGCACGACGATTTCGCCTGCTTCCCCGACGCCAAGCTCTTTTCCGGTCTCCGGCTCAATGATGCGGGCGTCAACGTCAAACGATGGAACGCCCAAGCATTGCAATTTCGGACGATCCGGCGGGTTGAAATGGGTATGCGAAATCGTTTCGGAAAGCCCATATCCTTCCATATATTGCACTCCTGTCAGCTTAAACAATTTTTCTCCGACCGCTTCTGGAAGCGGCGCGCCCCCGCCAGCGATGCTAGCAAGAGAAGAAATATCATATTTTGACAATGACGGATTCGCCAAAAAGTCAATAAGCATCGTGCTAATATTGACCCAATGTGTACAGCGATACATTTCAATCAAACGCGCGGCACTATCGCGATTCCAACGGGTCAACAGCACCATCGCCGCGCCCGCAAAAATTGGAAGATGCATGCTGTGGACCATTCCCGTCACATGAAAGAGCGGCAAGGTGACGAGGCAAACCGTATCGCTTGTCACGTTTGCCCAATGATAGGCGCTGACAATGTTGGCGTTTACCGTCCGGTGCGAATGAACGCACCCTTTTGGCACCCCCGTTGTTCCCGATGTATACGGCAGCACAGCAATATCATCGACATGGCCTTTATATTCTTTCGGCAGAAGATTCGCCTCTAAACAATCTGTCCAATAGTATACACGGTCATTGGCATACGCCTGCCGCGGCAATGCCACCTCGTCAGGAAGAGAAACGGGATAAGGTGCGGCGATATAATCCGAATAAGCAGCAACAATAACATGTTCTAACGTTGTGGACGAAAGCAACGGTTCTACTTTTCCAAATAATTCTTGACCGACGATTCCGACTTTCGTTTCGCAGTCTTGAATATAGAACGAAAGCTCTTCGGTTGTATTCATCGGATTAATCGGAACAACAATCGCTTCCGCACGTAAAATTGCATAGTAGGAAATGATAAATTGCGGGGAATTTTGCATGTATAAAAGCACTCTGTCACCTGGTTGGATGGAAAATTTTTGCTGCAGATAACCGCTAAGTGCGTTGGCTTGCTCCCATAATTGTTTGTAAGAATAAGAGGCGCCGTAGTAGTGGATGGCGTGTTTTTGAGGGTAACGCTTTGCTGTCGTTTCTAAATGATCGAAGATCGTCGTTTCCGGAACAGTCAGCGTTTTGCTCAACCGTTTTGGCCAATATGGAAAATGGCGATTATTCATTCGCCTCTCCTCCCTCAACAACAAATTTAGAAAGCGTTTACAAAAAAAATACGCTTCTGTTATTCTTCCTATTACTACTTGTTATACATTATTCATTAATTGACCAACCAGTTAGTATGTATATGTTTTCTTTTACCATACTACGCTCCACTGATAATATCAATAATTTTCTGAATATTGTTTGAAATAAATTCCCCGCCGCCCGCTCCCCGTAAAAGCTATTTGCTAACCAGGGCGCCAAAATAAAAGGACATCGCAATGCCGGCGTTATAGGAGGCGGCGCAGGACAGGGACGCATTCCGACATTGAAGCGACAATGACATCGGCATCGCCGTGCTTAGCCAGTCTATACGCATCGATAAAAATGGTGCGGCAGCCAAGCCGGCGCGCCGGGAGGATGTCATTTTCCAAATTGTCGCCGATGCTGACTATTTCTTCATACTCGATGTGATAGCGCTCGCGAATCTCCTCGAAATGAGTGGCTGTTTTGATTGGCTTGCCCGCTTGGAAAATTTTATGATGAAAAACATCAGCCAGCTTTAGTTTTTGCAAAATCGCTTCGCTGTCCGGCTCCGGGCTGTTCGTCATTAAAATGAGCACAGTACGGTTTTTCAGCTGCTCTAGCGTCTCGGCAAGTCCAGAAACTCCTTTCATTTCAAATTCCGGCCCCATCATCCACTTTCTCGTTTCCAAAAACGCCGCATATGTATCTTCATTCGTTAAACCGTAATGGCGGCCGATCGAGCTTGGCACCCACCATAAGTCGCCGATGCTAAATAAGCGGTCAAGATCGATTTTCACCTGCCCGGGGTAGATCGTTTTTACTTCGGCAGCGCCCAGCTTTTCGCCGTTCCAGCGGTACGCTTCGCTAACGATGCCGTTTTGCAAAAACAAAATAAGATCCTTCTCCGTGTCGTACACGCTGCCGATGCGAAGCGGATGGCGGCCGGAAAGAACCGCGCGGTAATCTTCCCAAAAACGGTGTTGATCTTTTTCACGCAGCCGCTTGGCGACCTGCGCGGCGTAATATTCAAAGTGATGAGTTTCTTCATACAATGTACCGTCTAAATCAAAGACAAGCGCTTTTACGTTTCCGGTGTTCATGCTGCTTCCCCTTTCTTGATCGCTACGGACGCTTCATATGTTTGTTTTCCAGCCGCAAGTGTTCGGTAACCCGATCGGCGGCACGCCGATCAGATGCCGGCTGAATGGCGAAAAACGGGATTTTGCTCATTGGATCTTCTTCTTTGCTGGATGATATCTTTCTTTATTTTCTAATCTGGAAAGGCAAATTATTTATTCATCAGTGAATTTTTCGCCATTGATTCGTTTTATGGAGGAATCCACACTTTATTGCGAAAAAACGATGGGAACAATCTATAAATCCGTAGCTGCCTTATTTAAGCCTGATATCTATCTCTCCTATGATCATTAATGCCTGAATGGATAAAAGGAGTTGATAATGAATCATAGGATTTCGCAGTTCTTGTTGAAGGATGCTTTCAATTTTGCTCACCCTGTACCGCAATCCGCTGATGGACAACGCCAAGTCTGCTGCTGTCTGTTCTAAGTTGCCGCCGTTGATTAAAAAGATATACAACGTACGAATAAGCTCTACGTTTTTTGGATCATCCAAGTTTAAGTTTCCAAGACAAGCTTTAGCCATTTTTTTCACTTCTTGTTCATTATTTTCATTAATAAGAGCGCCAACGACTCCTAAAGATTCGAATGAAATGATTTGTTGGTGTTTTGATGCGACTCTGACGGATATAAGCGCTTCTTTATAAGCGTCCCCAGCATGCGATACATTGTTTGCTTTGGAACTGATCCCTCCGTAAAATGTAACAGAAGAAAATTGAGACGATAGCAAATCAACAAGTTTTGCCAGCCATGTTTGTATTCCTTCTTTTTCGACTTGATCTTCTGTAATTAACAGAATAAGATGTTTTGCACGCTTGCCAATCAGCATGTTTTGTTTTTGATCATTCCCATAGGCGGTGAGAAAACTTAAAATTTCTTTTTGCATTTCTAACTCTTTCGATAAATCATCTTCTTGAAACCGGCAATCCAGCACACAGATATAAAAAGGCTTGGATAAATCCACACCTATTAAACTAGCCTTCATGATTAAGTCGTGATAGTTGCTTTGTTGTCTCGTATTAATGATTTCCTCCAAAAAGAACCCTTTGATCCGTTCATATGATTCAAGTTTCGTTTTTTCGTTGAGCAAACATACCGAACTGACAGAGGCCAACCGCTCCAAAATCATGGGAGAAATCGAGGCGTTGAATTGGTTCAAATCGTGATAAACAAACGAACAATATCCTACTATTTTATTTTGCAAAAAAATTGGTGTCATTAAGCGATAATGATAGCGCAGATGAAGAAGATGGGTCGATGTTACAATGGCTTGGGGCTTGCAAAAAGGATTTTTTTCTAAATAGTCAATGAGTTCGTTTTTATATTGTTCTAATTCATTGGAAGTGATTCCAGCATAGGCCATCGGATGAAGGTGCAAGTTCTCGATCAAAACTGGAATATTCATCGATTGAAACATTTGACGAACAACGGAATCTAAATTATTTCCTTTAATGACTTCCTCGGTGAGCTTCTTATGAATAGCTGTTACAAATTTCAAATTATTTCGTTCTTCCAACAGTTTTTCATATGTTGCAGCTAGTTCTTCTACGATTGGGGACTCATCAAGATACCGCAGCTCTTGTTCCGCTTCTTTTCCCCATTGGTCCACCGTTTTGCCGATCCAATGGCATTCTTCTTTTCCCATCCCTTCACATGTCATTTCTTTGAAAATAGTTTTTTCTCCGGCAATTTCCGAAACAAAACCGCTTGCATATCCGGAAAGAGTAAAGCAAACCGGGATGGATGATGTCCCAAAATGGCGTACGTGTTCTTCTGCTTCATAGGAATGAGACCAATATCCTTCCATTGTAACTTGGCGTTTTCCATTTTCGCTTTTGACTTCCAAAAAAGTACATCTCGCTTTCACATGGCCTTTCATCGTATGCAGCTTTGGTCCATATTGGATGTACTCCTCCATCGTGCAGTTTGCATGATTTAACAGTTCTTTCGCGTCTTGTCTTCCTAGATTCCATCCATACCGAAACAAAAAGCCTTTCATTCGCTCAAAACCCATATCGCGAATTAAATCCCTGCGCAATAATCCGAGCGCATCTGCTGCCACTATAATCGAGCGGGACTCCCCCATATAAATGTAACCGTTATCAAATTTCAATTCAAATTGATCCAGTACCGATTTTGGTTTGTTCATACATAATCACCTTAATATTCAATGAGTTCCCCAATTAAGTGACTGAGCGGATACGTTTTACAGGCTAAGACATATCCTTGCCGCCGTTCCTCATCGGAAAGAGCTCCTTTGGAACACAATCCAATTTTGTATTCTCCTTCTTTAATTTTGACTTTGCACATCCCGCATCCTCCATTTGCACACCCATAAGGAATTTTTACTTGCTGAGATTTCGCCGCTTTTAATAAATCCATATTC
Organism: Parageobacillus sp. G301; assembly: GCF_030268025.1. Lineage (NCBI taxonomy): Bacteria > Bacillati > Bacillota > Bacilli > Caryophanales > Anoxybacillaceae > Parageobacillus > Parageobacillus sp. G301. The sequence goes on along the minus strand of NZ_BSDB01000001.1, from coordinate 119,903 downwards.
TCTCCACAAGAAAATACTTTTCCACCTATATTAATTTGATATATCATTGGCTGTTCCTCCTTTGAATTTAAGCATGCGCTCGGCAGCACATTATGCGCCATGCTTTGAAGATTTTTCGGACTTCGAAGGAGAACTTGTTTTTATTGGCAGGCGAAATGAAACACTCTAAAAAGTGAAAAGATATAGTGAAAAAGAAGCCGCCGGATTGTATCGTTGATGAACATAACGTCATCCGGCGGCATATGAATTATTTCAAAGCAATACAAATATTTTTTGCTTCTGTGAAAAATTCTAAGCTATGTCTTCCTCCTTCACGACCAATGCCGCTTTTCTTGAAACCGCCGAACGGAGCTCTCAAGTCACGCACGAACCAGCAATTGACCCAAATGGTACCGGCACGAACTTGATGGGAAATACGGTGGGCGCGCTGCAAATTCTCAGTCCAAATCACTCCGTTTAATCCATATTGCGTGTTATTGGCGATTTGCACAGCTTCTTCTTCTGTATCAAAAGGAATTAGCGTAACGACAGGCCCGAATATTTCTTCTTGGCAAATACGAGCTTCTGGATTTTCATGTACATAAACCGTTGGCTCCAAATAGTACCCATTTTTCAAATAGTCCGGCAGGTTAGAAGGACGCTTTCCTCCTGTAATCAAGGTAGCATTTTCTTGTTTAGCAATTTCTAAATAGCTTGTCACTTTTTTATAATGTTCTTCGCTGACAAGAGGACCCATATTTGTCCGCGGATCTTGCGGATCTCCTACAACTAATTCTTCCGCTGCTTTTTTGAAGCGAGTGACAAACTCATCAAAAATCGAGCGTTGTACGAGAATTCGGGAGCCGGCAAGGCAAACTTGCCCTGAGTTTAAGAATGCCGCTTGAATGGAAACAGGAATCGCTTTGTTAAGATCGGCGTCTTCAAAAATAATATTTGCTGCTTTTCCTCCCAACTCAAACGACACTCTTTTTAGCGTATCGGCGCCTGTTTTCATAATTGCTTTTCCCGTTGTTGTTTCTCCCGTAAACGAAATTAAGTCTACTTCCGGATGGGCAGTCAAAAACTCGCCAGTTGAATTCGGACCAAACCCATGGACGACATTGACCACTCCATCTGGAATGCCAGCTTCTTTCGCAATTTCACCGAGAAGTGAAACCGTTAATGGAGTGGCTTCCGCCGGTTTAATGACTGCCGTATTTCCCGCGGCCAAGCACGGTCCTAATTTCCATGTTGTGAGCATAAACGGAAGATTCCATGGTGTGATTAAAGCGGCTACACCGACAGGTTCGTAACGGGTATAGTTCAAGTATTCTTCTTCCATCGGGTATACTTCACCGCCTAATTGTTCGACAAAATCTGCGAAAAACTTCAAATTATGAGCCGATCTCGGAATTTCTTTTTCAAACGCTACAGAATATGGCTTCCCGACATCCGTTGCTTCAAGGCGTGCAAGTTCTTCTCTTCTTTCCATTATAATTTCTGCCATTCTTCGAATTTTTTCGCACCGCTCTTTGACGGTCATCGTCCGCCATGGCCCTTCTTCAAACGCTCTTCTTGCCGCTTTGCACGCCCGATCGACATCTTCTTTTGTCGCTTCATGTACTTTCGCAATGACTTCCTGTGTTGCAGGGTTTTTCACTTCAAATAACGAATTGCTGCTTGAAGTTACATATTCCCCATCAATAAATAATTTAATTTCTCGTACTTTTGTATCTACCGATTTCATCACTTCATTCACTCCTTTTCATGTTCTCTTCGTTTTTTCACGGATTCTCCAGCAATTCCCCAATGTTCCAAAGGCATTTCCTGAATCATTACTCGAACACTTTCTTTCGGCGCATCCAACACTTTGCACACCGTCTCCGTCAGCTCGTAGATGAGTGCCTCTTTTTTTTCAAGAGAACGCCCTTCTAATAAATAAACTTGAATGAAAGGCATATCTATTTACTCTCCTTTCCAAAGGTGAAAGAGGCTTCAACCGAACCAAAACGGTCCAAGCTCATCGAGAATACGTCTCCTTCTTTTATTTCCACCGCGCCGGTTAACGCCCCGCTTAGAACGACTTCTCCCGGTTTCACCGATTGATCGTAACGGGAAAGTTTGTTCACCATCCAGGCAATGGCCCTTGCCGGATGTCCCATCACGCTTGCGCCGGCGCTCGTAGAAACAATGGCCCCGTTCTTTTTAAAAACCATACCAATTAAGCTTAAATCTTCCCCATCATATTTCGTAAAACGTTCTCCTAAAATGAAGCGGGAAGAAGAAGAATTATCGGCAATAACATCCGCTAAAGTGAAAGAAAAATTTTGATAACGGCTGTCAATAATTTCAAGAGCCGGCGCGATGTAGGCCGTCTTTTGCAAAACTTCCGCCACGGTGACGCCCGGTCCTTTTAGTTCTTCTTTAAAAATAAAGGCAATCTCTGGTTCAATTTTCGGGTGTATTAATGTTTTCAAAGAAATGGAGCCATCGCTTTTCAGCTGCATATTCTCCAACAAAACTCCGTAAGTCGGCTCGTGGACCCCCATCATTTCCTGTTTGGCTTTACTTGTCAATCCTAATTTCCAGCCAACAATTTTCGTCCCTTCGTCTCGGCATTTTCGTTCAATTAACCGGTTTTGTACTTCGTAAGCAAGATGAACATCCAATTCGGGATAACGATCCACCAGTTTAGGAATCGCCTTACCATGCTTTTCGGCAAGGAACAATTCATCGACAATGGAATCGATAACTTCCGTTTTTAACATCCAATCACCTCCTTAACTAATGGTTTCTACGGTTTTTTTCTTTGCCAGCTGGGCGGCGATATCGTAAATGAAATCTTCTTGTCCCCCGACGGCTTTTCTCTTGCCTAGTTCTACTAAAATATCCCGTTCATCAACGCCGAATTTCTTGGCTGCATCTTGTGTGTGAAGAAGAAAGCTGGAATAAACCCCCGAATATCCCATAATCAGGCTTGAACCAGTGATTTCTTGAGGCCGTGGCATAAATTTGGCCACCACTTCATTGGCGACATCCATAATCGGATATAACTTTACACCTGTTTCATATCCGAGACGTTCAAACACAGCAACCATCACTTCTGTTTGCGTATTGCCGCTTCCTGCCCCTAAACAGCGCAGACTGCCGTCAATATAAGTGGCTCCTGCTTCCACCGCGGCAATAGAGTTCGCCATCGCTAGAGATAGGTTGTTATGGCCATGGAAGCCGATCTCGCATGATAACGCCTCCCTTAATGCGGACACTCGTTCCTTCACTTCATGTGGAAGCAATGCGCCTGCCGAATCTGTCACATACACAATTTCCGCTCCGTAACTTTCAAACAATTTTGCTTGTTCGACCAGCTTTTCCACCGGAGCCATATGTGCCATCATTAAAAATCCTACTGTTTTTAATCCGAGCTTTCTTCCAAGCTCGATGTGCTGTTTCGCAACGTCCGCTTCCGTTACATGGGTTGCCACCCGCACCATTTTCGCTCCCGCTTTTACTGCTTCTTCCAAATCTTCCTTTACACCGATTCCTGGAAGAAGAAGAACAGAAATTTTAGCGTTTTTGCAGACTTCAGCAGCCGCTGCAATCAGTTCCATCTCATTCACTTTGGAAAAACCATATTGCAATGAAGAGCCGCCTAATCCATCGCCATGGGAGACTTCAAAATATTCAATTCCTGCTTTGTCTAATCCTTTTGCCACTTCTTTTACTTGTTCGACGGTGAAAGCATGTTTCATCGCATGACTTCCATCCCGCAACGTTACATCGACTAAATGAATTTTGGATGGTGTTGCCATAATCCCCTCTCCTTTCGTTTCGACTATGAAACTACCGAATTTTTCATTTTTGCCAATTCTTCTCCTACTTTTACTGCAGACGCGGTCATAATATCGAGATTTCCAGAATACGGAGGAAAATAATCACCTGCTCCTTCTACTTCGAGAAATACCGATATTCTTTTTCCGTCAAACATCGGTTCGCTCCGCAAACGGTAACCAGGCACATACGTTTGAACTTCCTTGATCATCGATTCGATGGAACGAACGATTTCTTCTTCTTTTCCCGTTTCTTCCACAAGCGCATGAATCGTGTTTCTCATAATAATCGGCGGTTCAGCAGGATTTAAAATGATAATCGCCTTTCCTTTCTTGGCTCCTCCCACTTTTTCAATGGCTCTCGCCGTCGTCCGGGTGAATTCATCGATGTTTGCTCTTGTACCTGGACCGGCGCTCTTGCTCGCAACCGTTGCTACGATTTCCGCATATTCCACTGGTACAACCCGATGAATAGCGTGAACAATTGGAATCGTTGCCTGACCGCCGCAAGTGACCATATTAACATCAGGAGCATCCAGTTCCTCTTTTAAGTTGACCGGCGGCACGACAAAAGGACCGATGGCGGCAGGGGTTAAATCAACAATTTTTTTATTTAATTTTGTTAATACTTCATGATGTTTATAGTGAGCTTTCGCTGTCGTTGCATCAAAAAGAATATCCGCCAAGTCAGGATTTTTTAAAAACCCCTCTATTCCGTTATCAATCACCGTAACTCCCCGATCTTTTGCTCTTTTTAATCCGTCCGAATGAGGATCAATCCCGATCATAACACTCATTTCCAAATATTTGCTTCTTTCTATTTTGTACATTAAGTCCGTGCCGATATTGCCGGATCCAATAATCCCTGCTTTTAATTTCATGCTCATTCCCCTTCCCATGTAACGTGTTTTTATTTTCCAACTTGCAAGCGGCATTCCCGCTATGTGCAGCGAATTTTTATATGAAGGAAACAGATACTTCACCCATATGAGCAAATTTTACGGTAAATGCATCCCCGCGAGATACAGGCACAGCGGCGGTCAATGCTCCTGATAAAATGATTTCCCCTTTATGTAAAGAAATATGATAACGGCTAAGAGCATTGGCGAGCCAGATGACGGCATGGATCGGATTTCCCATGACAGCCGCTCCGGCAGCGGTATCGATCAATTGACCATTTCGATAAGCAGCCATACCGATATGAGAAAGATCGACGTTTTCGATCGGCGTCGGTTTTCCCCCGATAATGGCTCTGGCAGAAGAACCGTTATCGGCAACCGTATCTTCAAAACAAATCTTCCAATCTCTGATTCTACTGTCGATAATTTCAATGGCTGGGGCCACATATTCCGTCGCATGGATCACATCCATCATCGTGACATTGGGACCCTTTAAATCTTTCTTTAAAATGAAGGCGATCTCAAATTCTACTTTTGGCTGGATGAACTCATCAAGAAAAACATTTTCTCCATCCAACACAATCATATCGTCAAGAAGATGGCCATAATCCGGTTCCGATACTTGAAGCAAATTTTGCATTGCCTTGCTCGTCAAACCGATTTTCTTGCCAACGATGGTTCGTCCGTTTTCCAACTTATATTCCACTTGCTTCAATTGGATTTGATAAGCCTCATCTGCCGTCAAATGGGGAAAAAGATTGGTAAGCGGGTCAATAGGTTTTTTCTTCTTTTCCGCTTCCAATAATAAAGCGGCGATTTCTGTAATGTTCATCATTTCCCTCCTCAAAAACGAAACTGTCGCCTTGTACTTGGCTTATTCGCGATGCAACTTAGCATTGTAAGCACAAGCGGTGCAGCCAAAGAATGAATCGTAACTCCTAATTTTGACATAAATATAAAAATATTCTTAAATTTTATCCTTGAAAAAGCTTAAAAGCAAAGAATGAAAGCTATCTCTGTGCTCTACTTGCGTCCAATGGCTGCACTGTCCGTAAATCATCATTTTCACCCGCGGAAGATGTTGGGCAAGATAATAACTTGTTTCGACAGGGACGATCGGATCATTCAGACCGTGAACGAGTAAAACTTGTTGTTGAATGCGGCGCAGCGTGGCGCTTGGCAGAACGAGATCATCCACAATCTGCTGGCGAGGTTGAGGAAACATCGCTTCATATGAACGCCGCACCGCAGGATTCATCGCAGCCTCAAAGCGCATTTTGCTAATGTTGTCAAGCTGGTCTTCGATAAAACTTTCATCATAAGCAAACCAGCGAATCATTTGCGCCATTGCCTCTTTAGAAGGATCCTCATAAAATCCCCAAATGCGGTCAAGCTCTCGAGTCAATCGAAACGGAGCACCAGCCGGGCCCATCAACACAACGCGGTCAATTCGTTCAGGTGCCTCGGCCAATAAGTGAAGAGCAATAGCCCCGCCTAAAGAATTTCCTACCAAATGGGTGCGTTTGATCTCCAATGAATCAAGAAGAAGTTTTATTTGGTCTACCCATAGCCTCATCCAAGACCGTATGCCTTTCGGAGGTGAAGACGGATGTTCCGACATTCCGAAACCGATTAAGTCTGGCGCTATACAATCAAACTCTTTTTCGCTGAAAAAAGGGAGCGCATATTGCCAATTAGACCAAGCGGTTGCTCCCGGGCCGGATCCATGGATAAAAAGAATCGCTTCACTGCTCCCGATACCGGCACGATAAAAATATGTCTCATAGGCTCCGGTTTTGATACGGGTACTCGTCACTTCCTGCAAACCAAACTACCTCCTATCGAACGCTGACAGCGAATTTTTGAAACCGCACTGTTATCATTCAGTGATAGCGATGGCCATTCCCATTCCTTCCTGAGCATTGTTAGTTCAAAAAGGGGCCAGTGGACACAAGCCCCTTTATCGCATCACATCTTCTTTTTTTACGTTAATGCTTTAGAGAATGATTCAACCAGTTCTCTTCGATGATAGAAGATACCTGCGCCAATCTTATCTTCCGTCCATGTAATGGTCGGGAAGTCAGCATAGCTCATATAACCGCTTGCGAATGCCTCGTTTCTATTTCCAGATGGGTCAAAGAAGTAAACGGTTTGACCGCGTGTGATTCCATGTCGGGTCGGTGTAATTTCGACTTGAACATCATTTTTTGTTAAAATATCCGCTGCTTTTAATACTTCATACCAGTTATCTACATAAAATCCTGCGTGGTGGAATTTGCCATCCGGTCCTTTCACGAAAGCAACGTCATGGGCCTTGTTGGTCGCTGACAAAAAGCTGCCTACTAAATCTTCCCCATCTACCGTAATGATTCTCTCCGTTTGTTTAAAACCGAGCACTTCCGTAAAGAAACGTGTTGCCGTTTTCAAATCATCGCCCGTTAAAAGAGCGTGATCCAAGCGATGTGGAGCAATTCCTTTTAACCCATCTGGCCATGGATGAGGGTTGAGAGTTCCTGTCTTTGTCCCCACTTGTTCGATGTCAGTATATAATTCCATGTAATGACCTGTAGGAATCTGGAAACGAATCGCTTCTCCTTCTGCTAATCTAGCACCTTTGGAAATCCGAGAAATTGTGCATCCAAATTGTTCAATTTTATATTCTAATTTTTCCAACTCGTAAATATCTTTTACCTTAAATGCCATATGATCCATTCCAGCCGTATCGGCTTTTTGTAAAATGATGCTGTGATGGTCGTATTCGTCCCAAGCTTTTAAATATACTCGATTTTCCTCGCGTCCTGTCACTTCAAGTCCAATGACATCTGTATAATATTTAACAGATTCCTCCAAATCTAGCACACGAAGTTCCAATCGACCTAATCTTAAAATTGCGCCCATTTCAATCCTCCCTTTCTTTCAACATTTTTATGAAAAGAACACAATGACCAACGCTTTCCATTAAACCGTTTCCAATAAAGATAACGCTGCTTCGCAACACATCCGGTCTTCTTCTTCTGAACCGCCGCTGACTCCAATTCCTCCGGCTAAATCTTTTCCGTCATAAATCGGGTAACCGCCTCCGAAAATGACAAGCTTTTCTGTATGGACAATCCCAAGGCGCAAACTCGGCTCATCTTTGATCATGTCATACCATTGATGGGTCGGAATCCCGAAAGCTGCTGCCGTATAAGCTTTATTTTGCGCAATTTGTATGCTTAAAAGAGGAGCCCCGTCCATACGGCAAAAAGCTTTCAAGTTTCCTCCTTGGTCCACAATGGCGATGTTCACTTTAATTCCAAGTTCCGTAGCCTTTTGTACTGCTTTATCAATCATTTTTTGCGCTAAATCACTGCTGATGCTTTTTTGCTTCAGGAATGCCAACGTTGCTCCCTCCTTCTATATCAACATCGCTATCCATGCACGGATACTAAATTTTTTGTTTGCTTTTCTTCTATTTCTAGGATGAAATGGATGTTTCTAGAAATCCATTTCACTTTCACTCGAAAAATATTCCATACAGAAGGGATGGGTGGACCAAGCCAATAGATTTTTTTCTGCTCTGTTACAAGCACGCGTCCATCGAACCATCCTTCTCCTCTATCAATCGCCACATCGTAGCATCCTTTTGGCGGAATCATATAGTACCGATCCAAAATCAACTCGTCTTTTCCATCTGTACGTATCATTTTTCCTTTTGTTTCGTAAAATTCTCCCAAGTAGTCAGGAAGTTCTTCCATCAATCCTAACTGAATCTTGTTTCTAATAAGCGTGGAACTAATTTTTTCATCATTTCGTTCCACATTTTCTACTTTAGTGACAGTGATAGAGTATCCGCTGTCTTCTTCCATCGTGTCTAAACTTCCTTTTCCTTTTCGACCGTACGTAAAGTCATATCCAGCTACTGCATGTTTGATTTGCAGAGGGACTAAATATTTCCAGACAAATTCTTTCGGTTCAAGTCTTGCAAATTCAGGTGTAAATCGTATTAAATAGAAGTAGTCAACCCCTAAACGAGAAAACTTTTTCGCTTTTTCGGCAGGCGGGAGCAAATAATGGACACGTTCTCCCGTTTTGCCGATAATTTCTTTTGGATGCGGAAAAAAGCTAATTACCGCTGTTTTTAACCCCTTTTTGTCCGCCAATTTTTTCGCGGTCTGAATAACTTTTTGATGTCCGAGATGAACGCCGTCAAAAAACCCTAGTGCAGCTACGACAGGGCAAGAGGCAATAAGATGCAGATCATTTTTATGATCAATGGTGATCGTTTTCAATAGAATGCCTCCTCTTTTTAGCTCGACGTCTCCACTTTTTCGTTTTGGGCAAGCTGATGATATTTTCCGCTAAAAAACAGAAGCGGATCTTGCTCTGTAATTTTTATATCTGTCACTTCCCCAATGAAAAGGGTATGATCGCCTGCTTGAACTTCGTTAACAACTTGGCAGGAAATTTGTGCAAGAGCATCTTTAATGACCGGCAGTCCCCCCAGCTCTTCGAATTGCACATCTACTGGTTTTTCCAGCTGTCCGGCAAAATTCATCGAAAGTACTTTTTGATCCTGTGACAAAATGTTAACTGCATATTTTTTCGATTGTTGAATTTTTTCCAGCATTTTCGCTTTTTCTCCAATGGAAACCAACACAAGTTTCGGATTTAAGGAAACAGACATAAAGGCGTTTGCCGTCATTCCATGGATATCCCCGTTAAGCTCCGTCGTAATTACCGTAACCCCTGTAGCAAATTTCCCCATTGCATTGCGAAATAAGCGATCGTCCATGTTTACCACCTCCTTTTCTGTTATTTCTGAACAATTTCTTTTTTCGGAGACACCCAAGTGTCATTGACCCAACCGTGAAGGTCATAATCATCCAAAGCGGAATCGACAAACGCTTTAAATCGTTCGGAATCTCCAGTTACATCGGCAATTTTTAACGTCTCCAAACGAATGTTTTCATGGTTGCCCGCATAGTTGATTTCATAAAGTTCATGACGTCCGCCAAATTCCGTTCCGATCGCATCCCAAATCATTTTCATCAATTTCACCCGTTCTTCTGCACCAATGCCTGAACCGCGGTAATAACGATCCAAATACGGGCGCAATTCCGGATTTAAGAAGTCGTTAGCACTTGAAGGCAATTGAATGAGCCCGCCGGCTACGACTTGTTCAAAAATTTGTTTGACGCGCGGCCATACCATCGGAGCGAGCACCCGGTAAGCAGCACCGTACTGAAGATTCGGAAGCGCGACACCATTTCTCATTTCACAATTTGCTGCCATTGCTGTAGAAAGCGCCCAGAACATATTGCGGAAGGCTACGACCTCGCCGATGTTCGCCTGAACACCCCGAAATTGTTTCGTACCTGCTGCCTCCGTCGCTTTCATTAATAAGCCAACCATAAAGTCAAGCTTGACGGCAAAACGCGTACACCCCTGGAATGTAAAGCGGTTAACGAATCCCGTTTCAACAAAAAATCCATTTACTACTTTTACATTTTTATAAGCAAAAACGTTTTCCCAAGGAATAAATACATTGTCTAATACAATTACTGCATCGTTTTCATCAAAACGGCTGGAAAGCGGATAATCAAATGGAGAACCTAACGTTTTTGCAATTTGTTCATACGATTGGCGGCTGATCATTTTTACACCAGGCGCATTCATCGGTACAAAGAAGATGAGTGCATGGCTTTGATCACCGTCTCCTAAATCTTGGGCTCCATAGTTGGAAACGAAGTTGTAATGAGTTAGCGCTGCTGCCGTTCCCACCATTTTGGCACCGCTTACAATGATGCCGTCATCCCGCTCTTTTACAGCGCGGACAAATACATCTTTATTTTCATGAAGAGGCTTGGAACGGTCGACTTGCGGATTAATAATCGTATGGTTAATAAACGGAATTTCTTTTGTCGTTTTTTTGTACCAATTTCGCGCGTTGTCCTCAAAACCTTCGTAATAATCAGCAAACGCTTTCAAATGCGCTGTGAAAGAGGCTTTATAATCAGGAGTGCGCCCCATAAAGCCATAGCTCAGCTTGGCCCATTGTGCAATCGCATCTCTTGCTTCTAAAAGATCTTGAGCATTTTTAGGCTCTTTGAAAAATTTGTGAGTTCGATAACCTTCTTCAGTAGTGGTCGTTAAAATTTTTCCCATCTGTTCATCATGAAGAGCATCGTACATTCTAGCAATCGAACGAGCAGCATTTTCATAGGCAGGGTGTGTGGTTACGTCATCAATTTTTTCTCCATTTAAATAAACAACCCTGTTATCTCTTAGACTTTCTAAATATTCCTTGCCATTCATCATATCTTTCATCACCTTCCTAAATGAAAATATAATTAACTACTATTTTCACTACGCTTATATGATATACTTAGTTTGAATTTTCGGACAATGACAGCATTTGTCTAAAAATTCTATAAAAATAAACAAATGTTGTTGAAAACGATAACAAAAAAAGACTGTCTCTTTGTCAAACGCCAGCGCTAGGTAGACATCAAAAAGCTGGCTATTTGAGTGCGAGACAGTCTTCCCTTCATCATATATATTTTTCGTATCGTTTTGAACTTCTATGCTTTGTTCACCATTTCCCCCCATACCGAACCAATCTCTGAAAACTGATGTATAATCACATCCGCCCCGCGCAGCTCTTCATCGTTGGCAAAACCAAACCGGCATCCAATCGACCAAAGCCCATTATCCTTCGCCGCTTGAATATCGGAATACCGATCCCCTACCATCACCGCTTTTTCAATCCCGTAATCATTCAACAATTGCTTGACCAACGCGGACTTCGACATCAGAGAAAACCGATCGAGACTGTAAAAATCGATAAAATAGCGCTCGAGCAAAAAGGCGGTCCGAATCGCGGCGAGATAGCGCTGACGCCCGTTGCTTGCGACAAAAAGCGGAATTCCTTGATCGGCAAGGGCCGCAAGCGTCGTGTGCACGTCTGGGTATAACCGCCCGTTTCCTTGCCCGATTTCATCAATGATATCATCCAAAAACCATGCGGCTGCTCGGTCGCGCACCGCTTCGCTCGCTTCCGGCATCAACCGGCGCCATACTTCTGGAATCGGAACGCCAAGAATCCGCAAATATTCCTCGACTGGCGTGTCCCCTTGCCACAGCCCTTCACGGCGCAGACGGCCAAACGTCTTATGCAGGGCAGGAACAAGAACGGTTTCCGTTTGAAACAGCGTGCCGTCCATATCGAAAATAATGGCAAATGGAATTTCCCTCATGTTATTTCCTCCTTCACAAACTGCAGCAGCATGGAATCCATCACCGGCTCATATCCAATTTCCATATAAATTTTATTTGAAGTCGGATTATCTAAATCGGTATAAAGCGAAACGGTTTTATATCCCGAATCTAATAGCTGCTGCGTCAATGCCGCCACACAATCAGAAGCGTATCCGTGTTTTCGTTTTTCCGGCGGCGTATATACCCAGCCGATCGTTACATTTGTTTTCGTTGGACGATCCCAGCGCGCCATCGAAACCGGCTCCCCATCGATCATCCATACGTATATTTGCTGATTGGCGATCACTCCTTGCACCGCCTGCGCCGCTTCCTCTGCGGATGTCGGGAGTTTAACATCCTCACAAAACCGGACAAACCACTGGCACAGCATTTCCATATCGCTCATTTGCGCCGGACGCAGCACACCTCGTTTGGAGGCAGACCTTTTCACTTGTTTCAGTACATAAATCCGCTGTTTCATCTGAATATGGACACGGCGGTGCTGAAGCTTGGCGATCTTTTCCGCGAGCGCCGTCGCCAGCCATTTTTCGCCGATCATCCCCGGTATATTCGGATAACTTTCGTACAGCTTTTTCGCGATTTCCTCTATTTCTTTGTCCGCAAATGGCAACGATTTCGACAAAATAAGCTGGCTCGGATGCGTTTGCAACAGGACAAGCGCCAGCTTGCCATCTTTATTCACTGTTCCCATATACACCGGCTTCTGTTCCGGCTTCATATTCATGATTACACCTAGCGGCAAATTATTTTCCCCTTCATGTTGCTCGAGAAACGGCAGCACATCCCGTTTGAACAGTGAGAAATCGCTATATCGCCGCAATTCAAGCATCGTTTTCCCCTCCCTCCATGTACCTATTTGAATTTTCAAAACTATTGTTATAGTATTATAGCATAGAAACAAAAGAATTTACTGTTTTTTTATGGCAAATGCGTACTTTTAAATGGAGCGAACTGGTGAGGAAACAATGAAACCAATTGCCATTCAAGAAATTCCCGAAGATATTCAAAATGATGTGGGAACTATATATGCTATCCATTTTCCAAAGCAAGGATATACATCGGTCGTAGGAATAATCGAAACAGCTAACGGCATGTATGTCGTCAAACGAGCAAAAGGCGAACGTTTCTGCGCATGGCTCGCAAAAGAAGCAAAAGTATTAACCTGTCTGTCCTCTACAGCATTGCCGATCCCGATCTTATACCGATTCCATGAAACAAAACATAAGAAAGAGGCGTGGGCGCTACTCGAATATATCGAGGGAGAGCCGCTCAGACAAGCATTAGAGAAAGAAACGAACAAAGCAAAAAGGCAAGACATGATTTTCCGCTTTGGCGAGGTGCTATCGAAAATCCACTCTACGCCATGCCCGCGTGAACTGATCGGGCAACAACCGTGGCTGGACGAGATGTTGGAAAAAGCGGCTTATCACCTTGCACATGATCACGTAGACGGCACGGCGGAACTTTTAGACGAACTAATGAAAAAACGGCCAGCACCGTGTCCGCCCACACTTATTCACGGGGATTTTACGATTGATAACGTTCTTGTTCGCGACGGAAATATGGTCGGTATCATCGATTGGAGCGGCGGCGCTTTCGGAGATCCAAGGTACGATGCGGCATTGGCCATCCGTCCGAAGCAAAACGCGTTTCAACATGAATCGGACGTCATCGTGTTTTTTGAAGGATATGGGAAAAAACCGATCACAAAAGAAGAATATGAGTATTTCGCAAACGGATTGTACGAGTTTTTCTAAAGAAAGGAGCATAATCATGGTAATTCGTCCTTTATCAAACAACGAATCTCCTCCAATGCCGCTACTATTATTGGCCGATCCATCCGAACAACTCGTTCTCGATTACATACAAAGAGGACAATGCTTCGTGGCGGAAACAGAAGGAAACATCGTTGGCGTGTACGTCTTGCTTCCGACACGTCCGAAAACCGCGGAAATCGTCAATATCGCCGTTATGCCCGAGCATCAAGGAAAAGGAATCGGAAAACAGCTTGTGCAGCACGCGATTGAAACAGCCAAACAACAAGGCTATCAAACGATAGAAATCGGTACAGGAAATTCGAGCATCGGGCAGCTGGCGCTTTATCAAAAATGCGGGTTTCGCATCACGGGCATTGATAAAGATTTTTTTGTCCGGCACTATGAGGAGCCAATTTTGGAAAACGGCATACCATGCCGCGATATGATTCGACTGGCGCAAGACCTATCATAACATAGATAAGGAGAATGGAACGTGCTTACTGCTTTCATTCACGGCTTTATCCTAGCGCTTGGCCTTATTCTTCCGCTCGGCGCGCAAAATGTATTTGTCTTTCAACAAGGAGCGACGCAGCCTCGTTTCTTTCAGGCGCTTCCCGCAGTGCTTACCGCGGCGCTGTGCGATACGGCGCTTATTTTATTGGCGGTGCTCGGCGTGTCAGTTGTTGTGTTTACGATTCCTTGGCTGCAAACAATCCTATTTGTCGTCGGTTTCATTTTTCTATTATATATGGGATGGACGGTTTGGAAGAGCAAGCCGTCTTCTGCGAACGATCCAGGGTCAATGCCGCCGAAAAAGCAAATACTGTTTGCCCTTTCTGTTTCATTGCTAAATCCTCACGCGATATTGGACACCATCGGGGTGATTGGCACCAATTCATTGAATTATCATGGATCGGAAAAAGTTACTTTTACCGGTGCCTGCATTTCTGTTTCCTGGCTGTGGTTTTTCTTTCTTGCCATTGCCGGAAAAACGATTGGCCAGATTGATAGAAAAGGAACGGCGATGACGCGCATCAATCAAGTTTCCGCTCTTATTATATGGGCGGTGGCGGTGTACCTCGCTGTGAAATTATTGAGCAAATAAAAAAGATATCCACTACTTTTTCTCTCATTCATCCAACAATGGAACAAACATTCACGCCTTCCTTCTGCAACGCTTCATATAAGCGTTTGGCAAACAGCACCGCTTTCTTGCCGTCCCCGTGAATGCATACCGTTTCCGCTTCAATCGGAACATCGATGCCTTGCAAAGAGCGGACGCGTTTTTCTTTCACCATAGTCAGCACTTGCTGAACCGCTTCCTGTTCATCAACAATTAACGCGCGCGGGTCGCTTCTTGGTGTCAATGAACCATCTTGTTGGTACGTTCGATCGGCAAATACCTCACTTGCCGTCCGCAATCCGATTTTCTTTCCGGCGCGAATCAGCTCGCTTCCAGCAAGTCCGTACAGAATTAAGGTTGGATCGACATCGTACACCGCTTTGGCGATCGCCTCCGCCAGCGCCGTGTCTTTCGCCGCCATGTTATAAAGGGCGCCGTGCGGCTTGACGTGCGACATCTTCCCTCCTTCCGCTTTCACAAACGCAGCGAGCGCCCCAATTTGATAAACAACATACGCATACGCTTCCTCTGAAGTGACCGCCATGTTGCGCCGGCCAAATCCAAGTAAGTCCGGAAACCCCGGATGCGCGCCGATCGCGACTTTTTGCTCTAATGCCATCTGCACCGTTTTCCGCATCACAAGCGGATCTCCGGCATGAAAGCCGCAAGCGACATTGACCGATGTGACATACTGCAAAATCTCTTTTTCCTCGCCGAGGCGATATATTCCAAAGCTTTCGCCAAAATCGCAATTCAAATCAACGCGCATAGCCGATTTCCCTCCATTTTTGACGAATGATCATTTTCCATTTTTTTATTTCTTGCTCTCGTTCGATATATAACCGTTGTGCTTCTTGCCACGATACTTTTTGAAATTGAATATGATCGCCTGGGCGCGCCTGCGCTAAAATCGGAAGGTCTACGCTAATTACTTGAGCGATGCGCGGATACCCTCCTGTCGGCTGGCAATCGGCCATCAATACAATCGGCTGGCCGGAAGCAGGCACTTGCACCGTTCCAAACGTGACCGCTTCCGAAATCATTTCTTGATTCGTCTTGCGCTCAAGAGCTTGCCCTTGCAAGCGATAGCCCATGCGGTCTGATTGTGTCGTCACTTCATACGTGGAAGAAAAAAATCGCTCTTGGCTTTGCTCGGTAAACATGTTATATTCCGGGCCTTTCACGACACGTATCATTTTTCTTTTCCCTTTTATGTAATTTCTCGCAGAAAACGCAATCCCCCAACGAATAGGATTTTTTGGAATCGTTATCGTCTTGGATCGCAGGGACAATACATCCCCCGGCTGCAGCGCTCTTCCATGAAAACCGCCGATGTGCGCTTGTACATGGGTAGAACGGCTGTTCATCACAATCGGAATGTTAAGCCCGCCCGCAAACGCGATATATGCACGATAGCCGTTTTGACACGCCCCGATCGATAACACATCACCGCGTCGGATGACAAACGGCTTCCACATCGATATTGGTTTGCCGTTTAATGCACAGCGAAACACGCCGCCGCAAATCGCAACGAGCGCATCCGTTTCAAAGCGAAGCGTCGGACCGTTCATCGCAATTTCTAATGTCGCCTCATTCGCGTCATTTTCGACAAGCAAATTCGCAATCCGGCTCGCAAACGAATCCATCACTCCTCCAACGGATACACCGGCTTTTTGATATCCGAAGCGTCCTCCGTCCTGCACGGTTGTGAAAAATCCGCTATGTATTACTTGAATCGTGCTCATTCTCCCACATCCTATACTGTTCTTCGGTAATTGGACGAAATTTTACGATATCTCCCGCACGAAGCAAACTCGGCTCGTTATGATCTGGACGGAATAAGGCAAGCGGCGTTCTTCCGATAATTTGCCATCCTCCTGGAGTCGCCAGCGGATAAATCCCTGTCTGGCTGCCGGCAATGCCAACCGACCCGGCTGGCACAAGCGTTCTTGGCGTGGCGCGGCGCGGTGTCGCGATTTTAGGCGACAGTCCTCCCAAATAGGCAAAACCTGGAGCGAAACCAATCATATAAACGCGATAGCGCCCTTGCATATGAATGGCAATGACCTCGTCTTCCGTCATCCCGTGAAAGCGTGCCACTTCTTCTAAATCAGGGCCAAATTCGCCACCGTAACAAACGGGAATGACAACGGTTCGTGATGGCGGTACTGCCACATGTTCAACCCACTTAAGCTCTGTTCGCAGCCACTCGCATATTTCCTCACAGCTTCCGGCAACAAGCGGATCGTAATACACCGTCACCGATGAAAACGTTGGGACAATATCAAAAATCCCGTCTTTGTTCTGTTGTTCCAAAAAAGCAGCGACACGATGAACATAGTCATTCACTGCTTCGTCTACTTTCGTGGAAAAACGAATCGTCACCGCATATTCACTTAATGGAAACATCGTATAATCCATGATCATCCCTTCCTTGAAAAACTAGCTGGGCGGCCTGCATTGGCTTTTCGGCCGATTCCGGTGAAAACCGATGCTCCGGACCAGCAGCACTGAATCCGCCGCTGCTTTCTCTTCATGATGGAAATCTTGGCGGCTGCTTGATTCATCTTGCTCTCGCTTTGTTCCATTTAATGAAACCATATATTCCATAAAGCGAACTTTATATTCATTATAATAGAATTTTCTATCTATTTTTAAATCAAAGGCTATGTTAGTTGAATAAGACTTTATTTCCAAAATCCTACCAACGTTTTTTCAGATATTTCAATGTTAATGTCAAAGTCATTGATTCTAAGAGTTATCTCACCTACTCGCTTTTCAGTTTCTTCACCCATCCAACAACACGGATTTATGCACAACTAAGTGGTGGGCTAAGAAAAGAATTTTATCCAAAATACTTTTAGATTTGGTAAAAGCAACGCAGTTTAGCGTTGCTTTTCAAAGTATTGAAAAAATCAGAAAAAGTTCACGAGGAGTGTGAACTTTTTCTTTTCTTCTAGGAAGCTCTTTCCCGTTTTACATGCATTTGATTCAAGTAGGAATTCCTCTCCTTTTCCTATTGATCGCAAAATGTCGCAAAAGAACCAACAACCCAAATTAGGTAAAATGCCAAGGATAAAGACAGCAACGAAACAAGGGGAAAAAGAGATAAACGAGAATGGGCATTTTACAAAAAGCAGGAAAAATTCTTTTTGTATGAAAATAACGGTGAATTCAAACTGTTATTTTCATGAATGGATGGGGAGTAAACTATGCTGGATTGCGGTTGGAAAAGTTATCGAATTTAAAATTAACGGACTTAGATTTAGAGATGAAACGTTTCATAACAGAACGACGGCGGCCAAGGCGGACTTTCATTTTAATTCGGCTCAGCTTGCTTGTTTCTGAGATTATTCATTGAAAGTTCTTTGTTAAATTTCTTTAAAGCGATGAATAAGACTACAAATAACACAGAATAAACCATTCCTAAGGAGATGTTAGGAATTCTTAAAGCAATATCTCTACTCACATATTTTTCCGCCAGATTTACAATTCCTCCTCCAAGCAACATGCCTAATGGACTCATTCCCCAAGATAGTAATTGAAAGACTCCACCTACCCTGCCTAATTTATTATCAGGGATTATTCTCTGACGCAATGATAAGTTACAAATATTGAAAGTTACAATAAAAAAGCTGGCAATAAAATAAAGAATTCCAACAATAAACGGATTGCTTGTTAATCCAACACTTCCAAGTGTAAATCCCATCATTAATAGCGACGTTAAAATGGTGGCATTAAAACCGAATTTATTTTTCAATAACGATATGCTTTGGCTACCAATAATGCTTCCAATAGTGCCAACGGCTATTAACAGTCCAAAGCCAGAGGAGTCTAGCTTTAATATCTCTTTCACATAAAAAACTTGTATGGCCAACGTAGAGGTGAACATGAGAGTAATTCCAATCCCCATTAAGGCTAAAGTCAACAATAATTGGTTTCTCCAAACAAATTTTACTCCTTCAAGAATATCTAACTTATTCTTTTTATTTAAAGCATGATTTTTTAAACTAGCTGTTGTCTTTAATAAAAATAAAAAAGGAATAGTGGCTAGGAGTGAAATGATATCGAGAGCAAATGGGATAAATATTCCAAAACTAATCAGGATTCCGCCTATGGACCGTCCTACCACATCGCTCATAGTTAGTCTTGAAGTCATTATATAACCGTTGGCTTTCTCTAAAATATCTTTTGAAACTATAGAGGGAACTAATGTTTGGGCCGTACTGTCAAATACTACTTTTGTTATTCCGATGAGAAATGCTGCAAAAATTAACAGAGGGATGCTTATTATTTTGAATAAAATACTTACATTTAGTACAATTAACACTATTATTCTAATAATGGCTGCTGCAATCATTAATTTCTTTTTTGGATAATAATCAATGAGGGCTCCTATGTATAAACTGAATAACAACCAAGGTAAAGTCATCGAGGCAGAAACCAACGAAACAGAAAATGTATTAGATGTAATCGTAGATGCTAACCAAGGCATAGCCAGTAACGTCAGCCCATCACCAAAGGTGGAAAAAGATACAGCTATAAGTAAATGATAGAAATTGCGTCCTAATCTTTTCGACAATTTTATTCACTCGCTTTTTTGATGGGGAAATTAACTAAATTTATTTAAGGATTCTACTAATGGAGTTAAATATTTATCATATCCACTAGAAAATGAATTTATAATCATAGAAAATGCTTGCCAGAAAACTGTATTAACTGTCCAAACACTATCGTAATGGAATATTTCTTCATATTTATCCAAAATCCATTCAAAATACCAAACCCATTATATCCACGTTTCATCGATTAAGGAAATAAAAGCAGCCTCTTCCTCCACTTGAAAGGGGCTTATTGCTTTTCATCCTCAAACAGCTCATTCATTAAATCCTCAATTTCTTTTCTTCGTTTATCAGTTTCTTTCTTCGTCCACACAAGAACTTCTTCATACAGAAATAATTTATTTAAAAAACAAAAATCAAAATCAATATTTTTAAAGTACGGAAAACTCAAGGGTGATCGGCATTCTACCCCTGCACAAAGGGATTGGTGCCGATGACAATATTTAAATCATTGATGTAACACTAAAAAAGTCTAAATTACGGCAATTTTGGGGTATTCCTTAAATGTTTTACACCATTTTTATTACTTGACATTTTTTCATCAGTTTACACAAACACGATATATAAGTACGTTTTTTATAAAAAACTTACTTATAATATTGCTTTTGTAATTAATATGGTAAGTTCTAAATGAGTAAAGATCTTAGTCATATTTTAATCCTAAAGGAAGGAAAATTCATAATAATCAAGAAATATTCAGGCAATTTTCTTATTTTTTATGAAAATCATTCATATAAATATAATATTGAGGAAGGAGGGGAGAAATGATGAATGATACTACACTCGTTACACTAATTTTTGGGCTAATAATGGGGTTAGCTGGAAGTGCCTTGTATGAGGTAATTAAACACTTAGTCCAGCACCCCGATACACCCATTAAGGATGCTCTTGCTCTGCCACAAGCAAAAGTACTGAAAGGGTGTATTATTATTAGCCTAATTGTTGTAATGTACACATTGGTGCAACTGTAATACATTTTTTGTTCTCTGTAATTTTTGAAACCTTTGAAACTCAATTTTTACTTTCAGCTACTCGATAACAGAGTAGCTCTTTTTTATCTGTTTATCTTTTTAACTTCAAAAAAATATTAACATAAACCATTGTCTTATTCTACTTGTCCTTTTTATAATTCTCTATAAACATAACATAAAGCATTAATCATTGTGTACAAAACTTCTAACAACTATCTGTCACATCTTTAATGTATGATGTGATTCAATGAATGATGAGAGACAAAAGCATAAAAAATTAAATAAAAATACTCTTTTTTATCTCTTTTGTCCCACCTGCTTTGGATAATGTAAAGATCTGGTCTACTCTTTTCTTATAGTCAACTGGCTTGATTTCAAACCGATCCAGCTTTTTTTCATTGATGCAATATTATTTGTTCCTAGCAATTGAACTAACGATGGAAGTTTAGTTTAACAAGCACACAAAAGGTCCGCATAAAATTGGTCTTTTTTCTTTTGGTAAATAACAGAGCCAAATTAAAAAATCCTGACGATATCATCCTGCACGCTTCTTCCATTATAAAACTTTCGCTCTTTCTCTAACGGTTTTTCTTTCGCAGTAATAAGGTCAGGAACGATTTTGATGGCAACAGTCGCGCTTCCTGCCGATGAACGGTATGATGATACATGCTTCTTGGAAAGCGGTCGGTCAAAATAGCCCGGTACATATTTGCCAAGCAACTGGTCGAGCGCTTGCGTCGCTTCGTCTAAATCGGAAACAATCTCGGCTTTGCCAAACAACATAACACTCATATAAGCAGTGCTTGTTTTGGCTGGCACTGGATGCACCATTGTCCCGATATGCTCGCTGACGGTAAAACAAACGCGCGGATTGCGACGGATTATATCAATTTTTCTCCCTTCTTCCGCTCCATGCACATAGATGCAGCCATTCCACCATACGAAATTAAGCGGTACGACATATGGATCACCACCGTCTGCCAAACCTAAAAATCCGGTCAACGCTTCCTGCAAAAACCGGTTGATTTTTTGTTCGTCTTTGCACTCCAACATGTCCCTTCTCATCTATTTTCCCCCTTCCTAGTGGTGTATAATGGAATCATAGAAAAAAACTGACCTTATGAACAGGGACAGAATTAAATAAAAAAGAAGGGTCAGAGGAGGAAAACGCAGTGGAATTGCAGCCCATTCTCGATCCAACAAACGGCACACCGCTTTACATGCAGCTGTATATGTACATAAAAGAGGAAATCACAAACGGTCATCTCCAAAAAGGAAGCAAGCTCCCATCGATTCGCATGCTTTCCCAACACCTAGGCAT
Source organism: Parageobacillus sp. G301 (assembly GCF_030268025.1). NCBI lineage: Bacteria > Bacillati > Bacillota > Bacilli > Caryophanales > Anoxybacillaceae > Parageobacillus > Parageobacillus sp. G301. The sequence continues at coordinate 98,144 of NZ_BSDB01000001.1, read as the reverse complement.
CAGCAAAAATACCGTCGAAACCGCCTACCAGCAGCTTCTTGCCGAAGGATATATCGAAAGCAAACCTCGCGTAGGATTTATTGTGCAAGAACTAGAAGAACCTCTCGCACCGCAGGGTTCCCAGATCGATGTTCTGCCGGAGGCTCCGAAAAGCACGCCAATTCGCTACAATTTTCGCTACGGTCATATTGACCTTGACCATTTTCCGATGAAAACATGGCGAAAATGTCTTCTCGAAGCGCTCGATTCCGAACAAAGCGCACTATTATGGTATGGGGAACGTAAAGGAGATATCGAATTGCGCCGTGAAATCCAGCGATATTTGTACAATGCGCGCGGCATTCGCTGTTCGGCCGAACAAATTATTATCGGCTCTGGCACGCCGCAACTGATTGGTCTCTTATGCCAGCTGTTTGACTTTCGGCATGATGTGGTCGCTTTAGAAAACCCTTGTTATAATGTCATTCGCACCGTGTTTCAAAACCACCATTTTTCTATTCTCCCAATTGAACTGGAAGAAGATGGGCTGAATATCGATCAGCTGCAAACAACCAACGCGAAAGTCGTTTATGTCACCCCTTCGCATCAATTGCCGCTTGGGATGGTGCTGCCGATCGGCAAGCGGCAAAAGCTCCTGAAATGGGCGCAGCAAGCAAACGGATTTATTATCGAAGACGATTATGACAGCGAATTCCGCTACGGGAGCAAACCGATCCCTGCGTTAAAAGCGCTCGATACAGAAGACCGCGTCGTTTATATCGGCACGTTTTCAAAAGTGTTCACCCCTGCCATCCGCACGAGTTATATGGTGCTGCCGCAACATTTGCTAGAGCGGTTTCATGAACGCTGCTCCAATTACCATCAGACCGTCGCTACGGTCGTCCAAAAAGCGCTCGCCCGATTTATGCGCGAAGGCCATTTTGAACGCCATGTCCGCCGCATGCGCACCATCTACGCAAAAAAGCGGCAGGCGCTTATCGAAGCGATTCGCGAATACTTCGGTGATCAAGCAACGATCATCGGCGACAAAGCAGGGCTTCATCTTCTTGTAAAAATAAAAGGCAAGGACACCATCGAACTTGTGCAAAAAGCAGAAGAAGCGGGCATTCTCGTCTATTCCGCAGCGAAATATTGGTTTGGAAACAATGGAACGCCGCCTCCGTATCTTTTGCTCGGCTTTGGAGGAATGAGCGAGAAGGACATCCGAGCTGGAATTAGCGAACTAAAACGGGTATGGGAGATTTGAGCTACTCCCAACAGAAAAGCGATGCGCTTCTATATTCTAGCGCATCGCTTCTTTACGCAGAAACCATACCCCGATGGCGAATAAAATCGCACCTGCCGAACGATACATGCGAATCGCTTCGGATAAGACTATATGATAATAAGTATCCGTGTCCGCATGTCCTCCGCTTTCACGAAGCCAGCGTTAGCGTATGCTTCGCCAAAATCAACGCTTTTTGAATGCAAAAAAGCACCGAACCAATCATTGCAATGTCCAGCCACCATTTCCAATTCTTCAATCATATCCCCCTATTGTTTTTCCTGCACATAAGCAAGCACCGAAGGAATTGCTTCAATCAAATCGCCAGCGAGCACGTCCCATTGTGAATGGCCGCGTTCTACAAGCATATCGGCGGCTTTTCCATGAACCCAGACGGCGTTGCTAATGGCTGCCTGCGCGGAATGATGCTGCAGGAGAAACGCGGAAACGATCCCCGTCAGCACGTCGCCGCTTCCGCCTTTCGCCAAAGCGGGATTTCCGGTCGTGTTGACATATTGCGAACCGTCTGGCGTTGTCACAATCGTATAAGGTCCTTTCAACACGACGTAGATGCCGTACTCCGTCGCCAGACGCTTCGATGTGCCAAACCGATCGCCTTCGATGTCACGGATCGATAGACCAAGCATGCGCGCCATTTCCCCGGGATGCGGGGTAACCACTGTTGCCGCTTTTCGTTCACGAATTAGCGCGGCGTACTCGTTCCAGAAAAAGAGGGCGTCGGCATCGATAACAAGCGGCACTGGCTGCCGCACGATGTTGGAAACAAGGTCGCGGACGCCGTCCGTACGGCCAAGCCCCGGGCCGATCGCGACCGCGTCGATATCAAGCGCCGATACATCCATGGCGCCGGAAAACGCCCCGTCCCGAGCCGGACATGGATAGTACATCGCTTCCGGAATACGGTTGGCGACAACGGAATAAATGTCATCCGGCACTGCCATCGTCAATAATCCCACTCCGCTTCGCAGCGCCGCTTTGGCCGTTAGCGTAATCGCTCCTGTCATCGGACGGGAGCCGCCAACAACAAGCAACTTTCCATGCGTTCCTTTATGGGACGACCGTTTTCGTTTCGGCAAAGTCCGTATGACATCGTCCTCTTTCCAGACAAAGCGAGGAGCAGCATTCCGCTTCACGGCAATCGGCGGAATGCCGATATCGACAAAAAGCAGTTCGCCGTAATAGTCTGCTGTAGGGAACGTATACGCCCCTAGTTTTGGACATTGAATCGTAACCGTGATATCAGCGCGAACGGCAGTTTCGACCTCTCCCCCATCCGCTGGAGTTCCACTCGGAATATCAACGGCATAGACGATTGCGTTAGAACGATTGACAAGTTCGATAATCTCTTTGTACGGAGAACGGACGGCTCCCTGAATGCCGATCCCAAGAAGCGCATCAATGATTACATCATAATGACGAACCTGTTCGGCAAAGTATTGTTCATTTCCGATATATTCTTTGATGTCATATCCCGAACGCTCATAAATAGTCAGCGCTGTCTTTGCTGCACCTTTGATCTTTTCTTTCGGCGGAATAAGCCATAAATCCACGTCATATCCGCAGCTTTTCAACATTCTTGCAACAACAAATCCGTCACCGCCGTTGTTGCCTGTTCCCGCTAGCACCGCCACAAGCGCCGAATGCGGAATGCGTTCGCGCAGCACATGAAACAGCGCCTGCCCGGCGTTTTCCATCAAGGAATCGGCGCTGATGCCGATTTGTTCAATTGTATCACGGTCGATTTCGTACATTTCTGCGGCTGTAACGATATGCATCATGCTCACCTCATCTATAAATATGTATTTATTAACTTGTTCTCCATGAAAGAGAAAAACACCTGTAAAAATGTTTTCATAGATGCCGGAAAGAAAACCGCAACAATGATGCAAACATACCGTCTGATTGCGGCGTGTTTGTTTTCGCAATTTTAAATCCTCTATCTCTTTGGCATTTCAGAATATCTTCCTTATATTATATAAAAGAGTTATAGTAAAAATATAGCAATACACGAAACAAAAGAGGCGAGAAACATTGACGTACATCCAAAAAGGCACCACCGAATACATAAAAGCAAGTTTGGCGCTATTTTTCGGCGGGTTTGTCACCTTTGCGATTTTATACACGACGCAGCCGCTGTTGCCGATTTTCGCAAAAGAATTTCACGTTTCCGCGGCGTCCGCCAGCTTAACGGTATCCGCGTCTACCGGAACATTGGCAGTAATGATGCTCATAGCGGCCAGTTTATCCGACCGCATCGGCAAAAAAAATATGATGATGATGTCCATGCTGCTGACATCGATGCTGTCAATGTCCATGGCGTTTAGCCCTAATTTTCTTTCCCTTGTCCTTGCGCGCACGTTTCTTGGCATGACAGCCGCGGGCATCCCGTCACTGGCCATGGCTTACGTCGCTGAGGAATTTCATCCGGCTGGGATTGGAAAAGTGATGGGTCTCTATATTAGCGGAACGAGCATCGGCGGCATGGCTGGACGTATTGTAACAGGCGTGCTGACCGATTTGTTTTCGTGGCGGACGGCACTATTTTCCATTGGAGCAATTTCTCTTCTATTAAGCATGATTTTTGCTCTCATTCTCCCGACGCCTCGTCATTCGGTGAAAAAACCGCTCAATGGCAAAACCGCGCTGCGTGCGTATGCCGTTCATTTGCGCAATAAACCGCTAATGGCTCTCATTGCACTTGGCTTTTTATTTATGGGCGGATTTGTGACGCTGTATAACTATATCGGCTTTTTATTGAGCGAACCGCCATATTCGTTCAGCCAGTCCGTACTTGGATTTCTGTTTATCGTGTACGTATTCGGCAGCTTTAGCTCGGTGTATATGGGAAGAAAAGCCGATTTACACGGCCATGCGCTGGTGTTAAGCATTTCGGTGGCATTGACCGTGCTTGGTGCGGTTGTTACGCTCGTTCCGTCTGTTGTTGCCAAAATCATCGGGCTTTCGTTATTTACCTTTGGCTTTTTCGGCTGCCATTCCATCGCGAGCGCCTGGATTGGCGAACGTGCAAACGTGAATAAAGCGCAAGCCTCTTCTCTTTATCTCTTATTCTATTATTTAGGCTCCAGCCTCGCTGGCACAGCCGGCGGCTATTTTTGGACCCACTTTCATTGGCTTGGCGTCATCGCATTTATCGTAACTTTATTGCTATTAAGCTATCCGTTTATTGGCTATGCTCATAAGCGGCTCAAGTAGTTCCCACAGCTACCATAATCGAGAAAAGAAGTGCATAAAAAAGACCTCTATATGGAGGTCTAATTTTTATTTTTCTCCATTAATATGGTTACGATCGTAAAAGAAAACACCAAAGAAATTGCTGGAAATATTATATTCCAAGAAGTAAGGCAAATATCAGATGCTTGAAGATAGTATTTGATATACCAAACTTCGTACAATACATTTAGAATCAGTGTTATTATAGGTCCCACAAATATTTTCCTTGTTAGTGCAGAAACCAAAACACCTAAACCAATCACTATCAGTGGAACAATAAATAACTGCATTAGAATGGGTCTATCATTTCAACGATTTTCACAATGATTTTCATATAAATGCCCCTTGAACCCTTTATTTAAAGCAACGATTCTTGCTCTGAAATTTTTCTAAAACGTGATGAAAATAGATTTTCAGATTAGCGTCTGTTTTATACAAAGGTTGTTTTTGCATAGATCGTTGCTCTATGGAACATAACGTTAGTAAGGTCAAAAAATTTTAAAGGAAGGCGTTCCGTATGTCGTTGGCGCGGTACAATGTTTACAATGTACTTCCAAAAAAAGAGTAGTTAAAATTTTTTCGAGCGGTTAAACAAGACATGTTTCCCAAGCCTTAAGCCGACTTTCAAAAGTGGTTGGTAAAATAAAATTTATCAGTCATCTTTTTTGTTTAATCTTGCAATCATCCTTACAAACAATTGTCCGATCAAATAAATAATTGCAACAAATATTACCGCTCCATCTCTGCCTACAACAGTAAACCAACCATCATCTGGAATAAATTTTGAAGCAAGAATAACAGACACAATCGTTGTAACTAAATTCATTAAAAGAACAAAAGCAACCCTAATATTCTTTGATAACATCCCAACTATAATCATAGAAAGTATGAAACTAGGCATTAGAAATGGAGCATCTTCCCTTTTTATATATTGTCCGTATTCATAAAAATGAAAAAGAAATGGTATGGGAATTAAAGACAGGATAAACCAAAACAATTTCATAAAACCTCTCCTTTTCACTGTTTTTCCCATAATAAAATGTCATTTTAGCAACAATCTTTTAGAAAATAGCCTTTTGTAGAGCTGATACAGCGGATAGAGCACGAAAAACATTCCGGATGCGATGCAAAGGTAGGAGAGTGGATACGTCTTTAGCGAGATGAGAAACACATCAATCGGGTAAATGTCGCTGCAATACGGCACATCTTTCGGAGTGAAAATGAATTTTGGTTTGCAATCCATCTGGGATTCATACGCGACTTTGCTGGCGAGAAAGAATGAATACACATACGTCGCTAAAAATGTAGGAAGGCTTAACCCCCAAATCCACCATCCATACTCCAAAACCACCATCCCCTTTTATACATTTTTCTCTTTTAGTGTAATTTTGCACTATTTGTTCTTATAATATGAATATTTTTCCTTGATTGTAAACATTTTTTCACAAAAAAAAAAAGAGATAGCGGCCCGTTGTCCATTCATCACGAAATGGGACGACTTCTACTTTCCTCGCGATGATCATCACGACCTTTTCATCTCTATCACTGTAAAACAATTATTTTTGACTTTCGATAACCTGTAGCCCAAATTGCAGACAGTCTTCACAAATCGAGGCATACGGCCCTCTGGCAAGCCGCGCTTTCTGTTGCAAGCAAAAAGAGCATCGTTCTTTTGTATTTGTCGCTGAGAACGTATCGTTTATTTCTACCACGTTTAACGTTTTCATGTTCTCGTACACATGATGGATAAATTCTTCATCAATATGTGCAAACTCTCCTTTGAGTTTCATGGCTGCTAACTTGCTAGCGACGGCCATTCCTTCATAAAATCGCTTTCTCTCCTTGTTTTCATCCCTCTCCACTGCCGCCATCATGTCTTCGGAAAACCGCTCCAACGCTTCCACCGTCAAGCTGTCCAGCCATGTTTTTTGGCTACCTTTCATTAAATCACCACCTCCTATTCAGTTATTTATTCCGAATACGACAATAAGCAAACATTTTCCTTCTTACTTATTGTCGCTTTATCACTCATCAAGAAACCGCGCGCGGATGTCAGGAGTGGGCATCAGGCAATGATCGCGCTTTCCGAACCATTCATACCGATGCTTGGCGACAAAATCATATACATAATCGCGCAGCGGCTTCGGAACAAGCCAAAATATATAAAACAGTTTCCAAGCGCCGGCAAGCCGCCGGCAAATGCGGAGAGCGGCACTTGATTTCATATAATAGCGGCCATCTTCGAGCAACACGAGACTGTCCACCTCGGGAACACCAAACTTTTCCCGTAGCGCCGCTCCTGTTTCACTTTGCAAAGAAGCAAAGCGAAATACGGCATGTGGATCACGCACGATAATAAACTGCACGCTTGCATTGCACAGCGAGCAAATGTCATCAAACAATACAATCGGATTCATGTTTCCCCCCGATTACCGGCTATTAACTGGTTTTATGCAATCAGCGACATCGTTTTTCGGAGAATTAACGATCGTTGACACTTCGTACATTTTCATCTCTTCGGCAGGATACGGCTGCAATAGCGATTTGATATAATCAGTATCCTCTAACTTCGGGTCTAACCATGCGTCATGCCACTCTTGCGGCAAAATCACGGGCATACGGTCATGAATCATGCCTACCAATTCGTTCGCTTTTGTCGTAATAATGGTACACGTATACAGCGTTTCACCATGTTTGTCCCATGTTTCCCACAAACCTGCAAACGCAAATGGCTGCTCATTTTGCAATGTAAAGCGGTATGGAATTTTTTTCTCTCCTTCCTTTTTCCATTCATAAAATCCGTCCGCTAAAATCAAACAGCGCCGCCGTTTGATCGCACGGCGAAAGCTCGCTTTTTCATCGACTGTTTCCGCCCTGGCGTTGATCATCTTCCAGCCGATTTTCGGATCGTTCGCCCAAGATGGCACGAGCCCCCATTTCATCATCTTCCCAATTCGTGCTCCATCCTCTTCCATAACGGTTAGCACCTGTTGGCTTGGAGCAATGTTAAAACGAGGAGCGATGTTTTCGCTATAGCCAAAACCAAAAAGCGATTGCAATTGCTCGATTCCAACTGTTAATGAAAATCGTCCACACATGAAAAATCTCCTCCTATCCTTAGACGGATAAAAAAGGAATTTCCTTCATATAAGTAGAATTATAATCCAAAAAAGGAGTTATATGCATGGAACTCGTTGCACTTGGGTACTTTGGTGTTGTGATGCTTTTGTTGCGAGGGGCAACATCGACGCAAAGACGATGGATTGGCGGCACGTTTGCTGTTTTGGTCGCTATATTTATTATCGGTTCGTTATGGATTCGCTATCAAACTGGCTTTTTCCACCTCAGCCGCTTGGAATGGCGAAACGCTGGTGGTTCAATTTCGTTAGGAAAATGGGCTGTTCCGTCATATCTCATGTTCGCCCTTTCTTTGCTTCTACTTATTTTATTTCGCTTTATCCAGAAAACAATGACATCACCTTCTGAAGCGCGAGTATGGCTGTTTGTTTTCGCCTTCTTCTTTACGCTCATTTACATCGCCGCAGTTTACATCATGTTATTTTTTGTCGCTTTCTTCTTTTTCCCGTTTGCACCGTAGTGTTTTATGTTGATATGAAAGGGATTCATGGCTGCTTTCATGTATAATGTTTACTTTTTTCAAAACGGCGGAATGGACACAAGCAATTCTTTCATTTAAAACAGTTCCTTATTTCATTTTAGCCTCTGTTGCTATAACGATTCTACAAAAGATATAAAAACCGGAGACATTTTTCGATGGCTGAAAAATGTCTCCAGTTCATCACCACCAAATCGTTATTTCCGCAGCTCTTCCTCTAAATTCTCGTTTAATAAAAAAACAATCACCCGCTCCCCGGTACGGGTGCTAATGTCGGTGTGCATGCTAATGACGTCTTTTCCGGTAATTTCTGAAATCATTTTTTTTAGCTGGTCGCTGCCCGATTCAATTAAATCCGCACGAATGCGCTTGATCGACAATAGTCCATCCTTCGTGCTTGCCAAGTTTTTTTCCGCTGGCGTTAAAATTCCTTTTAATTGAATGAGAATAATGTTACGAACGATATCGGTCTTAACAGCAACCGACCCCCGTCCTAGATATTCTTTTTCCCATTGCGTAAGCGCTCGGCTAATTTGATCTTCCATTTCTCCTTTTGATACTGGCATGTCTTAGTTCCCCCTTTTCCATAAAAAAACGGCATGCTCACTATTTTTAGTGAAACATCCCGATCGGCTATAACCAAACTGCACTGTCATTCTAGCAATTTGGCTGTTTATCAATGAACGAATGAACGGCATAATTTATTCACTATTATAATCATCCATATATTTTTCATGTCAAGAAAAAGTTTTATTCAACTTATTTTACTTACTGTTGAATCGTATATTGTGCACCGCTTGTTGGTCGGAGAAAAGCGCGAATCCCATTTGGATGATACGGCATCCGTTGTTCTGCTGTTTCGATGTCCACCCATTGAACGTCTATGATGTTTTCATCCTTACTTATTACCACAGGCGCATGAACAATCGTTCCACGAAACGTAATAAAAAAGACATGATTACCGTCCATAAACGCTTCATTAAGGGCAACGATATCATGAACATCCACGTCATATCCCGTTTCCTCTTTTACCTCGCGAATCGCCGCTTCCCGCAACGTTTCTCCTTTCTCCACTCCCCCGCCAGGAAGCGACCATGTTCCTCGTTTGTTGTACACCATTAATACCTTTTGTTCCACTTCATCGTATAGAAGCACATACACCACATCAACTCGCTTCATTGTCGCTCTCCTTCCGCAATTGCTGCAAAAATGCCAATACTTTCGCCGCATATTCACCCGGATACATTCAAAACTTTTCATCAGTGCCGGAAGCCGCCATTTCCACGTCCGTCTGTGCTGTTCTAGCTGTAGTTCCATTCCTCTTCCCGCCTTATTATATTAAGAATAGTAAAAATTCACCCTGCAAATAATCCCCGCTCCACCATATTGGCTAAGCGAGGAACATTGTATTCATTTTCTATATCTCATTGTCAGTCGATCTCTCGTAACAGATGCGCTACTATTCCAACAGCTCCCTAAGCTCGGCAACATACTCATTTGATCCGGTGACAATTAGGCGATCGTCCTTATGCAGCTTTGTATCCCCATGCGGGACAATCGATTCATTTTCACGGAAGATCCGTACGATAATGCAATCTCCCATAAACGGAAAGCGGCGGAGCGGGATTCCATCATATTCATTGTTATTCATCGTAATTTCATGCAGTGTCGCATCCTTGTTTATAAACATCCGCGCCACTCTTGGTGATTCGATGAACGCTTGCAGCATCGCCGTTGTCGATAATAAGGCGGACATGATTTCGATTCCTTCTGCTTTCAGCCGTTCGACCTGCTTCGGTGTTTCCGCCAAAGCAATCACCCGCTCGATTCCACGTTCTTTCGCGGCTAATGCGACACTTGCGTTAATCTCTTCGTTTCCTGTCAGCGCAACTAAAATGTCCGCCGTAAACGCTCCGTGTTTTTCAAGCGTTTCTAGCGAATAGTCTTCGATATCGACAATCGGAAAAACGTGATCGGAAACAGGCAGTTCTATTTTTTCTTGCCGAATATGATATAGCGTTACATCGTAGCGCTGTTTGTTTAATACCCTTGCGACTGACAGCGTAAATTGGTTGGTGCCAACAAACGAAATGTTTATTTTTTCCTCGTTATCGTCCGGCTTTGCATACAGCTTTTTGAAGACAATCGGTGAAACGATACTGGATATAACAGCCACTAAAATCAGCGCGCCTTTCATATTCTCGTCGATAACATTAATACGTTCTGCGATCGTTGCTGCCGCGATGACAAGCGACAACGTAGACACAAGCAAAAATCCCGACGCGACTGTTGTTTTCGTATCATACCAAATTTTTAGAATTGAAACAGGTATCAGTTTGGAAACAACGAGCGCAAGCAGTAAAAGTGGAAGAAGCGTTAAAATTTTCGGCTCTGCCAACAATGCGCGTAAGTCTAAATTCACTCCAACCATCACGAAAAAGATGGGAATGAAAAACCCATATCCAAATGAATCTAATTTATGCACTAAATCTTTATTCGGCGATAATAGCGAAACGAGCACGCCTGCTAAAAATGCTCCTAAAATATTTTCCGCTCCAAACGTTTCCGATAAAGCGACGAGCACAATGATGAGCGTAAATACCGCACGTGTGCCGATTTGTACTGTTCCTTTTGCCATTGTTTCAACAAATGAACGTTTTTTAAAATATTTACCAACAAAATAAAAGAGAACACCGAATGCAAACAATCCAAGAATCAGCCATGTACTTTCATGTTCTGGCTCATTCATGGAAACAAATACGGCCAACAAAATCATCGTCACCAAATCAGCAATGACCGCGACTAACAAAATCGTTTGCCCAATCGTCGTTTTCATTAAATTGGCATCTTTTAACGTTGGAACAACGACGCCGAGAGAAATCGTCGAAATAATCAATGTCATTAAAAACGCGTTATCCATAAATCCGGTTAAAACAAACAAATAAGAAAGTCCGTACGATAAAACGAATATCGCCATAAAGATGATCGACGCGGCGACAAATGGATTCGGCTCCTTCTCTTTCTTGCTCGCTTTCGGTTTGCGCGCAAACGCGGAAAAGTCAATCTCCAAGCCGCTTAAAAACATTAAAAACAACAATCCTAATGTCGATAATGTTTCAATCCACATATCAGGTTTTACAATATCAAACCCTGTCTTACCAATCATAATGCCTGCGATAATCTCCGCCACAACAACCGGGATCGCCTGCAGCCGTAAACGATGCAATAAAATTGGCGTCAAAAATGCGACGACTACTACAATTAATAAAGAAGTGATGGATGAATGTTCCGCCATGAAATTCCCCTTTCTAAAACTTCTTCTTTAGACTTAAGATATTATCCAATGCGGGTGGATTTGGCAACTAAAGAGTCTTGAGGTCGTAGATTAGCCTTGGTTCCCATCGATTGCACCGATCACTTTTCGATACCATGGTGCAATCACACCGCCTCTATATTGCAGTTCAACACGTTTTCTTTTGGATGAGAATCATTCTTGTTAATCAAACATGTTTCCATACGCAGCAATTAACTTGATGATAACAAATAAAACAGAGCCATAATAAACGGCTCTGTTTTCTTCACTATATTATTGAACAGGCAATTGACTAGCGTTGATAATCCTCTCAAAATAGCGGACAGAAAGCATATCGCCATCCAATAAACGATGATCCCAAATGTGTTGTAAAAAGAGGCGGGCGATAAGATGATTCCGTTCATTTTCCTCTGCGCGCTCGAGTGCGACAACGCTTAAATAAATATCGCATAAACGGTTGGCAATTTTTTTCGCATGGTATGTTTGCACGCCATCCGGTTGTCCGCTTATCTGCTTCAACGCCTGAATGAGTTCAGTCAGACCAATTTTTACAGGCTCCGCCAACGGCTGCACATTGGTAGAAAGTGCTGCAATGGCTTCATTCATTTTCGCAATAAATGTTTCATGTATGCGGTATTTGCGCATTAATCGCAACACTTCCAATCCTAAAATATTGGCTGTTCCTTCCCATACGGTTAACACTTGGGCGTCACGAAGCAAGCGCGGTGTCACGAAATCTTCAATATAGCCGTTGCCGCCATGCATTTCGATCGCTTCGTGGGCGAATGCAATCGCTTCTTCGGCAGTGCGCATTTTCAATAGGGCAATAAGCAGGCGATTCCACGCTTTTTCTACTTCCGTCGCTTCCTGCGGCGCAGTCATGACGCGGTCAAAAAAGGAAATAAGTTCAAAGCATGCGCTTGTCTGCACCTCTTGTCTAGCCGTTAAATTAGCTAACGTTTCCCTTACCATCGGATAGGATGTCAATGTATGACCGAAAGCGGTGCGATTGGCGGCATACTGTTTCGCTTCTTCTAACGCCCGTTTCATAATGCCGATGGAAGCGACCGCATTGCAGACGCGCGATAAGTTTAACGCTTCCATCATATAGTAGAATCCTTTTTTCGGATCGCCGATGACATACGCCTTCGCGCCTTCAAAAACGACTTCCGCTGATGGAACGGCGCGCACTCCTAGTTTATCTTTCAAACGGCGGATTTGTATGCCGTTCAACGTCCCATCTTCGTTGCGCCATGGAACGAGAAATAAGCTAAGCCCTTTCGTTCCCGGTTCACTTCCGTCAATGCGCGCTAGCACAGTCGCAACGCCGCATCTTCCTGCGTTGCTTGCAAAGTATTTTTCGCCGTACAGCTTGTAATGATCGCCGCATGGAACGGCACGCACGGCATTTGCTCCGACATCCGAACCGCCCTGCCGTTCCGTTAAAAACGTTGCACCTTCGTACAATTCAACTTCCCCTGTTGAAATAACATGCGGCAAATATTTCTTTTTCAAATCCTCATCAGCAAAATGCTCCAACAAATATGCTGTGGCCATCGTTAATGTCACCGGGCAGTAAAAACCTGGCTCTACTTGCGATAAAATATAGCCTTGCGCGTACGAATAGATGTAATTTCCTTTTCGGCCAAGTTCGGGGATCGGTTTATGAAGATAACCGACAATGCCCGTTTCATACGTTTGTTTCGCAGTCTGCTGGTAGCCCTCATTCACCCACACTTCGGAAATATCGTTACCAAAGCGGTCATATTTGATGAGGCGTGGCTGTCCTTCCCGATCCGTGTGTACCGCGCGGCGGTCAACATCGGTCATGCAAAACCGCCAAAACTGTTCCAGCTTTTCTTCGGCATAGGCATACAGCTCCTCATCTAGATGCTTTTTCAAGTTGGCGAGTAAATTTGGATCAATGTCGCGCAGCTGTCTCATCGTGCTTCCCCCTTAACACTTGTTTTAATACTTTTCCTGTCGCGTTGCGCGGAAGTTCATCAATCTGTTCAAATAAGCGGGGAATTTTATAATCCGCGATTTTTCCTTTAAGAAAACGTTTACATTCATCTGCAAGATTTTCGAGCGGCTGGGACACAACTACGAATGCTTTTGCCGTTTCTCCCCATTCCGGATGCGGAACGCCTACAACAGCGACATCGGCAATGGCTGGATGTGTGCGCAGCACATCTTCGATTTCTTTCGGATAAATGTTCACTCCACCGGAAATAATCATATCTTTTTTCCGGTCGACTACCCAAATATAGCCGTCTTCGTCGCTGCGGGCTAAATCGCCTGTGTATAACCAGCCATTTTTAATCGTTTCCTTCGTCTTTTCTTCGTCTTTATAGTAACCTTTCATCACGCTTTCCCCGCGCAGCACAATCTCGCCGATTTTCCCAGTCGGCACTTCCTTCCCGTGATCATCAACGATTTTTACTTCGCAATGGAGAGCGGCGTATTTGCCGACGCTGCCAGCTTTTGCAGCGTGCTCTTCCGGCGACAAGTACGTTCCGTTCGGTCCTGCTTCAGTTAGACCGTATAAACACATAAGCCGATCAGTACGAAACTTGCTGGCGATAAACAAAACTTCGTTTCGCGAAAGCGGCGCTCCACCATACGTCCAATAGCGTACAGAAGAAAGGTCGTATTCATGCAGACGCGGATGCTTTGCGGCCAGTAAATAAGCGATAGGTGCGCCAAAGAAATGGGTTATTTCATGCTGCTCGACTAGCTGGAGTAATGCTTCTGAAGAAAACGTTGGTGCAAGTACGTGAGTGGCTCCAACATATGTGCCGCCGACAAAAAACAGATGCAACGGTGCGGAATGACTGAGAGGCATCATATGCAAAATCCGGCTATGCCGATCCATCTTCGTTTCAATAACCATCATTGTAGCAACGGCAAAAATGTTGCGATACGTAAACAGTACTCCTTTGGGCTTTCCTGTTGTTCCTGACGTGTATAAAATCGTTGCTTCGTCGTCTTCCTTTAACGGGCAGACAATTGTTTCCGGCTCTCCGGCTGCAATAAGTTCAGATAGGGACGTCCAGCCATCCTTCGCTTCGCCTGTCTTGATCCAAATGGCATCGTCATGTCCAACAAGCGAGGCAAGTTCTTGATAAATCCAATCATGCGCAATCACAGCTTTTGCCTCACTATGATCCATAATATATTTTACTTCCGCAGCAGTTAATCGGGCGTTGATCGGAACGACAATGGCGCCAAGGCGAAGCACGGCAAAGTACGCAAACACAAATTCTTTCGTATTCGGCATATACAAAATGACTTTATCGCCTTGACGAATGCCAAGTCGGGAAAGCGATGAAGCCAATCGGTTAACCATTCGGTCGACTTCCACGTATGAAAGCTCTATGTCCCCGTCAATGATCGCAGTTTTACCCGGAAAATTTCTCGCATTGCGGGCGAGCAGTTCCGAAATGTTCATCCATCCAATCCCTCCAATTCGCGCAATCGATTTTCAAAATCCACTAGCATCGCTTCCATCTCCGCTTTCAGCTGCATGAGATCGTCGATCCGCTCGCTCACCTCCTTTATTTTTTGCCTTCCGTATTCAATCGTTTTTTCTAGTTGTTTCCGCCCTGTACGATCTTGATCAAAAAGTGAAATCATTTCGTGAATTTCCTCAAGGGAAAATCCAAAGCGCTTGCCGCGCAAAATCAGCTTTAATTTCGCGCGCTCCTTTTTGGTGTACAGCCGCTGCCCCGATTCCGTTCGAATCGGGGCAATCAACCCGCGCTCTTCATAATAGCGAATCGTCCGCGTGCTGATATCAAATTCTTGTGCCAGCTGAGAAATCGTGAAGTAACGCATGTTATCCCCTTCTGTTGTTTTAATTTTCTGAATTTTATTTTAATTTACGTTTACGTAAAAGTCAACTAGGTTTTCAAAAAATAAAAAGGAGGGCTTTTCCTCCTTAACTACTTGCGCTCGTATAAAAGCGAAGCGCAAAACGCCAAAAACGGCGCGACAGCCATAAAAAGACGCCAGCGAGCACAACGGATATCAGCGCGGTAACAATGTTCCACTTCCCTAACAGCGACAATGCAGGCATATTCGTGATCACTGCGGCAGGCAGTACATATGTCAGCACGATGCGCACCCAGCCGCGGTACATGCCGATCGGAAATCTTGCTGTTTCAAAAAACGAATCAAAAATAAACGATAAATCATCAATGCGGATGACCCAAAACGATGTCGTCATCAACATCATCCATAACGAATAAATTAACACAAATGAAGCAGCGATCGTCATGATAAAAACGGCCACATCCACTAGTGACGGAATATAATGCTTTTCTACTAATCCGTAGCCGATGACTCCAAGACCAAGCAAAACATCAATCAGCCGCCAAAACACTAAATGACGAAAGCTGACATAAAACATGCTGTCGACTGGTTTTGTCAAAATATAGTCCAATGTCCCTTTTCGGACATGTTCTAATAAGCGCGGCATATTCGGGCGAAGCGCAAAATCAATCAGCCCTCTGAGCGTATTAAAGACGCCGAGCAAGACAAGCACATCAGCATATGTCCAGCCCGCTAATTGATCAGTTTGATAAAAAAAGATATTTACCGTTAAAATCGCAATCCCTATTCCAAAAAAGCTGGACAGCAAATTGCCGAGAAACTCGCTTCGATATTCCAGTTCTTCGACGAAACACGTTCGGAAAAATTCGCGAAAAATCCGCGCATATCTCCGCATTTTCACCCACCTACCGCTTGATTTTTCTTTAATCCGGCTTTCCATAACCATTGCACGGCAATAATAAACAAAACAACCCAAATGAACGCAATCCAAAAACCGGTCATTATTTCTTTTTGATTTATCGCTCCTGTAATAATGTCAATCGGAAAGCCAATCATATAGCGAAACGGCAAAAAGACGCTCCACTGCTGCAATAGCGGCGGCAACATCGACAACGGCGCAATCCGCCCTGACAAAAACAAAGAAATTACTTCGAGCAAACTATATACTGCCGTTACTTTCGTAATCCAAAAACCAAGCAGGCCGCAAGCATAACTGAGCAAAAAGCGAAGCGCCGCGCCAACTAGCACCGCCGTCAAAAACAGAAGCGACTGTCCGCCTGTCACGTCAAAGCGAAGCGCGGGCACAAACAGCGCTGCCACCGTCCATATCGGCACTAATATGACGAGAAACAACACCTTATAAACGATGTTTTCCGCAATGGCCCAATGAATCGGATGGAGCGGGCGAATAATATAGTTGGAAAATGTCCCATCGCGAATCTCATGGTCGAGTTCCCAAACGTCCCACGCGCTCGTCATGCGCTCTACGAAAATAACGGCCATAAAATAAAAAATGAACGCGTCCGATTGGGACGGGTCGATATTCATCCAGACGACCATCGTAATGAGCGGTTGGACAATCGCTCCTGTCATCCAAACAATCGTTGCGAGGCGATAGGCTAACATTTCGACATATTTCATGCGAAGAAGGGCGATGTATTTACGAATCATGCATTCAATCCCTCCTGAAACGCGCGCGTAATCACTTCTTCCATTGGCGGATCTTGAATGTTAATATCATGCACGTGGAAATGCTGCAAAAAGTGGGCCGACACCTCTGCTACTTTCTCCCTCGCCACCCGCAATACCACATTTCCATCTTCGATTTCCACAACCTCTCCGTAGTCTTCCCAGCGCACGTCAGGAAGTTTGGCAAAGCGAACTTCAAGCCGCTTGTATGGAGCGAGTTTCTCCGTCAGCACCGTTAACTCTCCATCATAGATCAGCTTTCCGTAATTGATAATCATGACGCGATCGCACAGCGCCGTCACATCCCCCATATAATGCGACGTCAGCAAAATCGTCGTTTCATGCTCGCGATTGTAATCAACGATAAAACGGCGCACCTTTTCCTGTGTATGGACATCAAGACCAATGGTCGGCTCGTCTAAAAACAATACTTGCGGACGATGCAGCAGCGCCGCCGCAAGTTCACAGCGCATCCGTTGCCCGAGCGACAAATTGCGGGTCGGTTTGTCTAGTAACGGCTCTAGCTCCAACAATTCCACTAATTCGTCTAATGTTTGCCGAAATGTTCGATCGTCAATCTCATAAATCGCTTTGTTCACCAAAAATGTTTCCATCGGCGGGATATCCCAAATAAGCTGACTTTTTTGCCCCATCACTAAACTCATCATCTTTTTAAATTCCGCTTTTTGTTCAAATGGCACAAAGCCGCCAACCGTAATTTCTCCCGATGTAGGGTGAAGGAGTCCCGCGAGCATTTTCATCGTCGTCGTCTTTCCCGCCCCATTCGGACCTAGAAACCCAACAATCTCTCCTTTTTGAATCGTAAACGAAATATCTTTGACCGCTTCTACAATCCGATATTCACGGTTCAACAAGCTGCGGACCGCCTCAAGCCAGCCCGCTTGCCGGACATGCACGCGAAATGATTTATGTAAATGCTTAACGTGAATCATCGCTTTTCCTCCAACTGATGCCAAGAAGTTTTGTCCTTACATTATTTTTATATATATTAAGCAATTAGAAATACGCAAACAAAAAAGCAGGCTTCGTTTTGAAGCCTGCCTTTAACGTGCAGAACGCGCCAATACATATAAAAAATATGGCGCCCCAATGATGGCGACGACGATGCCTGCATGAATTTCCGATGGCTGCAAAATTGCTCGTCCGACCGTATCCGCCCCCAGCAGCAAACACGCGCCAAGCAGTGCGGACGCCGGCAGTACATAAACATGATGTACGCCGATTAATCTTCGTGCCAAATGTGGGGCAATTAACCCGATAAAACCAATTCCTCCGCTGATTGATACCGAAGCGGCCGCTAATGCGACAGCTGCCGCCAATAATTGAATTTGTTCTTTTGCCACTGAAACGCCGAGTCCTGTTGCGGTGGCTTCGTCAAATGATAACGCGTCGAGCACGCGCGCTTTGTAATAAACGAAGGCAAACAACACGAGAATCCACGGCAAAAGCGCCCATACATATTCCCATGCCGCTCCCCAAATGCTTCCCGTCAGCCAAACTGCCGCAAATTGATACAGTTCTCTGCTAAGCCGAAGCGACAGCACCGTCATGAGCGCACTTAATCCAGCGGCGACCGCCACTCCTGTTAAAACGAGACGTCCGGGAAGCAGCCCTTCTTGTTTTTCATAGGACAAGCCAAACACAAGCGCCGCCGCCAACGCACCTCCAATAAAAGCAAGAAAAGGAAGAAATAATGCAGGGCCATCCGTACCCGTTGGAAACAACGAAAGATATAATACGACCATTACACCCGCTCCGGTCGAAATGCCTAAAAGACCAGGGTCGGCAAGCGGATTGCGCGATATCGTCTGTATAATGCATCCGGACAACGCCAGCCCAGCCCCTGCTAGTATCGCAATCAATATGCGGGGAAGACGAAATTCAAATAAAATTAACTCCTGCTTCGCTGTGCCCATGCCAGCAAACGTTTTTGCCACTTCTAATGGAGACATTTTGCTTGCTCCGGTATTCAAACTGATGATAACCACAAAAAGCAAAAGAAAAAAAAGGGCAGTAATAACAATAGCGCGGCGTTTCATGCAAATTCCCCCTTCCGCTTGCGGGAAACATAAAGGAAAAACGGCACACCAATTAAAGCGAACAACACGCCAATCGGCGTTTCATATGGCGGATGAATCATTCTAGCACCGATGTCCGCCCAAAGCATTAACAAACTGCCGAGCACCGCGGAACATGGAATAACCAAACGATAATCGACGCCAACAAAAAAGCGGGCCAGATGCGGAACGACAAGACCGACAAACCCGATTGGACCGACAGCGGACACCGCTCCGCCGGCAAGCACAAGTACGATCATCGCTCCCATTAGTTTGACGATCTTTGTTTTCTGACCTAATCCGGTCGCAACTTCCTCCCCGAAACTTAATATGGTGATGGACCGGGACAATAATAAAGCCGCCGCTAAGGCCGCAACAATCCACGGCGCCAAAAGCTTCAGCTGGCTCCACTTCACCCCGGCGACACCGCCGGCATACCAAAACGCCAATTCTTGACTAAGCTGAAAATGAATGGCGATTCCTTCACTAAGCGAGGTAAACAATGCGCTTACCGCCGCGCCCGCCAACACTAGGCGAATCGGAGTAACGCCGCCTCTTGAGAGCGCACTGACTCCATACACCATACCGGCTGCTGCCGCCGCTCCGAAAAACGACCATATGATGAGTGATTGATAAGAAAGTCCAGGAAAAAACGCAAAACAAATCGCTACCATCAATGTCGAACCGGCATTCAATCCTAACAACCCCGCATCAGCAAGCGGATTTCTCGTCATTCCTTGCATGATGGCGCCCGCCACCGCAAAACTAGCTCCGACAAGCACATCCGCAAGGGAACGAGGAAGGCGCAAATCACGGATAATTGCATGGGCGGTTTGCCGCGAATCGTAATGAAAAACTGCGTCCCATACTGTCGTTAAACGGATATCCGCCGCACCGACCGAAATGGACAGGGCGATGCTAAAAAGAATGGCGCTTAGTCCAACGACTAGCACCAATATTGCCGCCCACGAACGCGATGATCGTTTTATATGTTTCTCTCTTTTCTCTATTTCCATCTTTCCTCTCCTTACCATCATTCCACCCTACTTTTGATTTGCAGAAAGCAATGTATCGACAACAAGGTCGAGCTGATGTTCAAGTGAAATGGCATCAGAAAACCAAATGTCTTCGATCTTCATTTCATAAACATGATGGTTTTTAACCGCATTTAAGTTTTTCCAAATTGCGCTGTTTTTCAGCTCTTTTTCCGCCTGTTCGGTTCCGTCCATTTTATATACCGTCCAAAACATGTGATCAGCGGCATAGTCAGGCAACGCCTCTAACGAAATCAATTTCCATTGCGGACCTTGAATCACTTCTTGTTTAATTTTTTCTGGCGGTGTCAGCTGCAAAGCGTTATAAATAATTTGACCAGCATGGCCAAAATTGTCGCCGATGGCATAAAAATCTTTTCCTTGCAGTTTATAAATGCCAACGGTCTCATTTTCGCCAATGACGCCTTTAATTTTTTCACGGGCGGCTGCCGCCTTCTTATCAAATTGTTGAATCCATTGCTCCGCTTCCTTTTGCTTGCCAAAAAGCTCGCCAAATACCCGCATTTCTTCTTGGATGCTTTTATAATGGCCAAAAGGAACTAAAACAGTCGGAGCGATTTTCGATAGCTGTTTGTATTGGTCTTCTAAATATACAATAATTAAATCTGGATTTAATTCAACAACTTTTTCTAGGGAAATCGGATTGCCGACGTTTTCAATCCCTTTTGCTTGTTCTTTTATGTACGGGTTCTCCATAACTGCCTGCGTGACGCCAACTGGTTTCACCCCAAGCGCCAGCGCGTTTCCTAAAAATTCATATGGCATTACCACCCGTTTTGGATGAGCGGGAATTTTGACTTTTTTCCCGTTCGCCATCGTAAATGTTTTCGTTGCACTTTCTTCTGTCTTGGGTTCCTTTTCCGATGCTGTATTGTCTTTCTGATTCCCGCAAGCGCTCATCATTGCGAGAACGAGAACCAGGATCAGCATGAATACGATACTTCTTTTTCTCGTCAACATCTCGTTGTCCCCCTCTAAAGATAATGAAAATCACAGCCAATAAAAATGATAATCATTTTCGTTATAACTGTCAACCAACAACATGAACTAGCATTCTATTTACGCAATCCAGAACTCTTAAACTACTTTTCCAACCAAACAGAAAGGGCTGGTCCAAAACTCTTTGGCTCAGCCCTTTGCGAAATACGATTAATGATTAGACAAACTATCCTGTTTGCTGTTTGTTAGCTGCTTTGATAATTCAATAAAAAACTGTAGCGCCTCCGGATTCGCCATCGATCCAGGATTGACCGCTTTTTCGAGCGGGAATCCGAGCAGCAGCTTGCGAATTGGAATTTCCATTTTCTTTCCGTTTAACGTTTTTGGAATTTGCTCGACTTGGTAAATTTCATCTGGAACAAAGCGCGGCGATACTTTTTGGCGAATTTCGTTTTTGATTTTCTCCTTTAGCTCCTCATCTAATGCCGCTCCTGGCTGAAGTACGACAAACAACGGCATAAACGATTTTCTTCCCATCAGTTCTAAATCGATGATCAAACTTTCGAGCACTTCATCGAGTGCTTCAACAGCGCGGTAAATTTCACTTGTTCCCATGCGGACGCCGGCGCGATTAATCGTTGAATCAGAACGCCCGTAAATGACGCATCCGCCTTCTTCGTCGATTTTAATCCAATCCCCGTGCTTCCAAATTCCTGGATACGTATCGAAATAGCTGTCCAAATATCGCTCATAATTTGGATCATTCCAGAAAAACAGCGGCATCGATGGCATTGGGTCGGTAATGACTAGCTCTCCCACTTCATTAATTAAACGATTTCCATTTTCATCAAATGCTTGTACATTAGCCCCTAACGAACGGCATTGGATGATCCCCGCACGAACTGGCAAGATTGGCGAACCGGCAACGAAAGCGGTGCATACGTCCGTCCCGCCGCTGCACGAAACTAGGCAAATATCGTCTTTCACGTTTTCGTATACCCAAGCAAATCCTTCCGTCGTCAGCGGCGAACCTGTTGAAAGAACCGCTTGTAAATCGGAAAAATCATACAATTCTTTTGGTTTAATGCCAAGCTTCATACAAACGTTAATAAATGCTGCGCTTGTTCCGAAATGGGTAATGCGCGCCTTTTCCGCCAGCTCCCATAACACGTTTCCATCCGGATACGTCGGACTCCCGTCATAAAGCACGACCGACGCTCCGACTAACAATCCGCCGATGAGAAAATTCCACATCATCCATCCTGTTGTCGTAAACCAGAAAAATGTGCTTTCCTTTGTCAAATTTTCTTCAATCAAGAGCGACTTTAAATGTTCGAGCAAAATACCGCCATGCCCTTGAACGATTGGCTTCGGCAATCCTGTTGTACCGGAGGAATACAAAATCCAAAGCGGATGGTCAAACGGAACGTATTCGTAAGTGAGTTCCGCTTTTTCCCGAATGATATCATCCCATAATAAAACGGAATCATCCGGTGCTTGTACGTCTTCCCGCAAATATGGAAGCAAAATCGTTTTTTTGAGCGACGGCAATTTTTCCCGCAATTCGTCGACAATAGGACGTTTATCAAACTCTTTGCCGCCATATTGGCATCCGTCAATCGCAAAAAGCACAACCGGTTCAATTTGCTGGAATCGGTCAATGACGCTGCTTGCGCCAAAATCCGGAGAACAGCTCGACCAAATCGCCCCAATGCTGGCGCACGCTAAGAAGGCGATGACGGTTTCCGGAATGTTTGGCATATATGCCACCACTCGGTCTCCTGGTTTGACTCCGATTTTTTTGAGCGCGTTTGCGACCGCCGCCGTTTTTTCTTTCAGCTCTTTCCAAGCCACTTCACGATAAGGCACGCGCTCGGAACGGAAAAGAAGCGCTGGGCGATCGGATCGCTCGTTTCGAAATACGTGCTCCGCATAATTTAACGTCGCACCTGGAAACCATTTCGCTCCCGGCATTTTCCGCTCTTCTAAAACGCAACGGTAAGGAGTCGCCGATTTCACCTTGCAATACTCCCACACCGATTCCCAAAATTCTTCTAGCTGTTCAACGGACCAACTCCATAATTGTCGATGTGTTTCAAATGACAGACCCTTTTTTTCCTTTAACCAATTCATATAGCGCTTAATATTCGATCGTTGAATATGTTCCTCTGTCGGCGTCCATAATACCGTCCCATCCGTAATCGCTTTCATATTCATCTGCGCAAAAAACGCAGAATTCACCCCTCTCCCACCTATTTTTAGATTGAAAATTTAGACTATTTATATAATATCATCTTTTCTTATTATTGAGAATACAAAAGCAGAAAACGAACTGTGTGAAGATAATGAAAAAATTCGTCGTAAAACCAAAAAACAAAATGATTGACAAAACAAAGAAGGCGGAATAAGATAAAAAATAAAATTTGGTTTAGTGCAAAATTATAACCTTAACGCAATTTATTGATAAGGAGGAAACTATTATGCCTTCAGTAAAATTGCAGCGCCTATCCGAGGCAGAAGAAGGAGAACGTTTCCGTATTGTGAAGCTTGACATACAAGATGGAACAATGAAACGAAGATTGCTTGACTTAGGATTTGTCCCAGGATGCGAAATAAGCGTTCTGCAAAAAAGCCCACTGGGAGACCCAACCGCATATCGTGTCAGCAACACAACGATTGCATTGCGGAAAGAAGAAAGTGACCATATTTATGGGGAGAGGATACGCGATGTCCACAAATGAATATACAATCGCACTTGCGGGAAATCCGAACACAGGAAAAAGCACATTGTTTAACGTTTTGACCGGATTGCGCCAGCATACCGGAAATTGGCCGGGAAAAACGGTCGTTCATGCGGAAGGATTTTTTACGTACAATAACAACCGCTATAAAATGATCGATTTGCCCGGAACCTATTCGCTTTATTCGAATTCGGCGGATGAAGAAGTGGCACGAGATTTTATTATTTTTGAAAAACCCGATGTTACGATAGTGGTACTCGATGCTACCGCTTTGGAACGAAATTTAAATCTTGCTTTGCAAGTGTTGGAGATGACAAGCAGCGTCATCGTCTGTGTGAACCTAATGGACGAAGCGAAAAAGAAAGGAATCCGCATCGATACCGAGAAACTAGCGGCAACATTAGGAGTGCCGGTCGTTCCGATTTCCGCGCGCAATAAAGAAGGAATCGACACGTTATTAAAGACAATCGATTCGATGGTGCGCGGAAAAATCAAAACAAACCCGATTGCCGTCCGGTACAGTCCAGAAATTGAACAATGCATCGAAAAGCTCATTCCACGCGTGAAAGAGGTTATTGGCGATGCGTACCCTGCCCGCTGGGTCGCGCTTCGATTGCTTGACGGAGATATGTCTTTGCTTCAGGCTCTCCAACAACAACCGCTTCCATCCGTAAAGGAGGTGTCTATATATGCATGCCACGATACCGCAAAGTCCGTTTGAAGAGCTGATGAATGAAGCGCGAGCACTGGCGCCTGCGGATACGCGCGAACAAATCGTATCGGCTATTTTTCGCACCTCCCAAGCGATTTGCAATGAAACGGTTACCTATACGAATCAAGCAAAACAATACGAAACGGAAAAGCTAGACCGCATTTTTACTTCAAAATTATGGGGATTTCCGATCATGCTTGCGATGCTTGCGGTCGTTATTTATATCACGATTGCAGGCGCGAATATTCCATCTGGCATGTTAGCAGACTTTTTCGGATGGCTTGAAGGATATCTTACCCTTTTCTTTCAAGCGCTGCATGCCCCTGACTGGCTGCACGGGTTGCTTGTGTTAGGGTTATATCGAGGCACTGCTTGGGTCGTCAGCGTGATGCTTCCGCCGATGGCGATTTTCTTTCCAATTTTTGCATTGCTAGAAAACTATGGATATCTCCCGCGTGTCGCTTTCAATATGGATCGCTTGTTTAAAAAAGCAGGAGCGCACGGAAAACAATCGCTCACGATGGCGATGGGATTCGGATGCAACGCCGCGGCTATTATGTCAACGCGCATCATTGAATCGCCGCGCGAACGAATGTTGGCGATTTTGACGAACAATTTCGTCCCTTGCAACGGACGGTGGCCGACATTGATTTTGCTATCTTCTCTATTTATGGCGGCAAGCTATACAGGTGGATGGAAAACATTCGTCACCGCTAGTGTCGTCGTCGCGATGGTGCTGTTTGGCATCGTTGTTACACTTACGGTCTCATGGGTGCTATCGAAAACGGCGCTCCGCGGCATCCCCACCCATTACACATTAGAACTTCCGCCGTATCGTCGTCCAAAAATATGGGATACGATTGTTCGCGCTACATTAGACAAATCGATTTACGTGCTGAAACGGGCCGTTGTGGTTGCCGCTCCGGCCGGGGTCATCACATGGGTGCTCGGAAATATTCATATCGGTGATACGACTGTCCTCGCCTATATCGCTGATTGGCTTGATCCTTTTGCTAGAGCGCTTGGACTCGATGGCTACATTTTAATGGCTTTTATTTTAGGATTGCCCGCCAATGAAATCGTCCTGCCGATTTTATTAATGGGGTATTTATCGACTGGTTCCTTGACGGAAGTCGATGGTCTGCACTCACTCAAACAAATTCTCGTCGACCACGGCTGGACATGGCTGACCGCGCTCAATATGATGCTGTTTTCCTTGCTTCATTATCCGTGTGGCACCACGCTCGTTAATATTTACAAAGAAACGAAAAGCAAAAAATGGACGTTTGTCGCTTTTGCACTTCCTACAAGCATCGCTATTGCTGTCACGTTTCTTACCGCCCACCTTGCCAAATGGTTTGGCTTTGTATGAAAAATCCCCGTTTCCGTGTTTTCAGGAAACGGGGATTTTTGCGTGTGATTGTAACTTTATGGTTTTCTATTAATCAAGTTAGTTTACCCATCGTCCTGTCAAATTTCCCCTCGCCGTTAAATACGATAATCGCTTCCATTCAATCAGTTTCCGACGTAATAACTACATAAAATATGTAAATACTCGTGGGTTAGATGATGAATTATGTATTTTCCACACGTCGTGATCGCATAGAAAATGCAGAAAACGTTTGAACGTAACAAAATTTTCAGCTAAATCTGTCCAGATTGGATCAAGTAAACGCCCACCTTTTTTGCTGACCTCAATATATTTCTTTGCCGTCGAGGCCGATGAACGAAATTTACCATTCAAAAGCAATTTAATTACAGAAAATAGGCCGTTTTGTTTCCAATCGGTCATTTTAAACGCTGAAGAAGCCATTAATTGTTTAAGAGAAAGAATCATTTTTTCCATATAATCTTCCATCGTGCCTAATAAATGAACCAATTCGGAAACGAATATATTGCTTATTCCTGAGGAAACTACGCTTCCAATTACATTTTGCTGGATAAAAAATGTCTTTTCGCTGCATTTAACCATACACCCGCTCCTTTGCGAAAACAAAGGAGCGGGATATGGCCAATTATACTTTCCTTACTTCTTCCAAATGCGACACATCGCCTTCTGAAAGCAGTTCAAACTTCCCATCGTTCACCCGCACAGTCGTTACGCTGGTGCCGTGCATATACGGAGGAGCCCAAAGCTCTTTTAACGGCGTGTTTTTGAAACGAGCGATGACCGTCTTTAACACCACCCCATGCGTAACAATTAAAACGTTTCCTTCAGGGTGGCGTTTGATGATTCGCTCAATGGCGGCAAACGCTCGGTTTTGGACATCGATAAACCGCTCGCCTCGCCGTGGTGTGTATAAATGCGGATGATTCCAAAAATGGTCAAAAGCGACGGGATCCATCTCTTTGATTTCCTCATGGGTCTTTCCTTCCCAGTCGCCGAGGTGAATCTCCCGCAGCTGTTCCTCTGTATAAATCGGAATAAGCCGCTCGCCTCGAATCAACTGGGCAGTTTCGAGCGCGCGTCCGCTTGTGCTGGCGTAAATCGCGGTCAAGTCGACCGCTTCTAACCGTTTTCCAAGCCGCATCGCGTCTTGCCGGCCCTTTTCCGTCAGCGGTGAGTCCTGCCATCCTTGCATCCGTTTCTCGATGTTCCACTCGGTTTCTCCGTGCCTTGTTAAATATAATGTCACCATTTTCATTCCCCCGTTCATGTTGTTTCTTATTGTTCTACCGCTGGCACAAGCAAGCGGAATGCTATGCTCCCTTCATCGGCTGCTTTCAGTTCAGCGTGGATGCCGTTTGGTAAAATCGCCAACGGATCCGTATGTCCAAAATCGGCATCATACACAATTTCACTATCGAATATTCACTCATACCAGCTCCCTCTTCTCTCCCTAAATACATCGTTTCCATCTCGATTTCTTCGACTCCTTGATCGTTCTTTCGCGCCAGCTCGATAGCTGGCAGCTAAAATGCTCCTTTTTTGCTTGTCTCAAAATATACCAATCTAACAACGAATTTTCCGGCCCCATCGAAAATCCGCCGCCCGCAAGCATGATGATTTGTCTTATTATCCTATCCCCCTCATGCCAGCCGTTTCACAAGCTTCGTAAGAGAAATTCCTTCCGGCATCCTCATTTGTTCGACTTCACAAAAACCGTGACGTTCATATAGAAGAAGCGCCGGTGTGTTCGCGCTTCCTGTCATCACGATGATTTCGTGAGCATCCCGCTCTTTACGACAGACAAATTCGATCAGCGCACTTGCAATCCCTTGCCGGAAAAAGTCAGGATCCACCATCAAGCGGCAAATATGAATGGTCTTTTCTGTCCGCTCGTAGGAAATCGCTCCTGCCAGCTGTTCCTGCTTTATATATCCAAAAAACCGTTCTCCGCACCGTCGTAACGTTGCGACTGTATCTTGCAATGGCGGAAGGTCGGGAAATCCGATCAGCCGCGCCTCGACAGCGTAAGAACGCAATTGAAGGCGCAGCACCGCTTCCGCCCATTCGCCTGCCGCTATGTCTATCTCCCGGATCATACGTTTTTTCCTTTCTGTTTCATCATGCGCCGTCCATTTTTATTTCTCGATGATCGTTTCATTTTCCTTTTTTCTTCACAAAAACGAAGACGATCTTGCCATGTGGCATAGATCGTCTTCGTTATCGTCTATTGCTAATATCGTCCATCGCTTCCTGCAGAAATTGATACCCTTTTTGTTCATGCCCGTCTTTCCGTACTGTCCATTCTTGTTTTTCCAATGCCAGCTCGCCGCGTTCATTTTTGACAAATGGCATATGAAGGACAATCATTTTATCATCTTTGTTGATCGTATAGCCGATGTAATACTTGTTTCCTGCGCCTTCTTCTTCGAAAATGCCGACTTGGTCCAAATGATAAACATCCATCAACGGCTGCAACGTGTCAATAAACTCATGGATAATCACGCTTCTTGGTACAAATTCCATCTTTCTCACTCCTTTCATGGACGCAGTACGTATAATCGTCCGTTAATAGCAAACGAGATGGCGCCGGTTTCTTCGGAGACGACGATTACAAGCGCATCACTTCGCTCTGTTAACCCAATTGCGGCGCGATGGCGGGTACCTAATTTCCGCTTCGGTGTCACATGCTCGGCAAGCGGCAAAATATTGCCTGCCGATACAATTTCGTCATAACGGATTAACGCTCCCCCATCATGAAGCGGATTGCCTGGATAAAAAATCGTTTCTAACAACGTATGTGAAACCTTTGCCCCAATAGGAACACCATGATGCAATAAATGATCCAGCGAATCCTTTCGCTCAATAACGATGAGAGCACCATGACGGCGTTCCGCCAAATGTTTTGCCGCAAGGGACAAATCGTCATAATGCGGCGTATATTCCGCTAAATAAGAATGCAAATAAAAAGAAGCGGCCGCTGTTTGTACATCCAAGATATGCTTTTGCAATGTTTCTAAACGCGACAATATACAGCACTCATCCATCATTAACGATTGGCGGATTGCTTCCGCCTCCTCCGTAATGTCGTGTAATGAACGAATTATTTGCTCTTTCATCGGTTGATTAAGCGGTAAAAACTCTTGAATCATGGAACTCCCCCATCGCCGTTTGTTACTATTAGTGTGCGACATTTATAATGAAAAACGGACGGAAATAATAGGAAATCCCTTCTAATGTATTCATTAGAAGGGATGAGAATCAAATACCGTATACTCTTCTAGCCATTTTTGCAACTTCTCGGCTTCTAACGACTTGCTAAAGTAAAATCCTTGGGCAAAGTCGCAATCCATCTGTTGGAGAAGCGCCACTTGTTGATACGTCTCGACGCCTTCCGCCAATACTTGAATATCCAAGCTTTTTGCTAAATGAATAATCGTATCGACAATCGTCGCATCTTTTGAATTCTCCGCAATCCCTTGAATAAAGATGCGGTCAATTTTTAATAAAGACACCGGCAGATTCCGAATGTACGCTAACGAAGAAAATCCTGTGCCGAAATCATCAATCGCTACTTGCACACCGATATTTTTTAACTGAGTTAAAATATGCTTGCCCGTTTCAAAGTTTTCCATCAAGCCGCTTTCTGTCACTTCCAAAATTAAAAGCTCTGGCGCGAATTTCGTATCTTGTAAAATATGGACAATATGCTGAACCAATTCCGTTCGATTCAGCAAAAACGGCGATAAGTTGACAGCTAATTTCAGCCCAGGGAACTGCGTCTGCCATTCTTTCACTTGGCGGCACGAATGTTCAAGCACCCATAGCGTAATTTCAAAAATGAATCCACTCTGTTCGGCAAGTGGAATAAAGTCGAGCGGGGGAATTTCTCCAAGCGATGGGTGACGCCAACGCAACAGTGTTTCCACTCCCATCGTCGTGCCGCTGCCAAGCTTAATTTTCGGCTGGTAGCATAAATAAAATTGCTCACGCAAAATCGCAAACGGCAAATCTTGTTCAATGATCGCTTTCCGATTTTGCGTCGGTCGATAAAACTCATAACCATTTTTTCCTCTTTTTTTCACATTATATAGAGCTTGATCGGCGTATTTCATGACCTGCTCGATTCGGTCGCTATCTTTTGGAAAAAAAGCAATTCCCATCGATAGCGTAGACTGAATAAGCTGTTTTTCATAATAAAACGGCTTATGAAACGTTTGAACAAGCTCATCGGCGAGTTTCGTCACTTCTTCTTTCGTTATGTTCGGAAGCAAAAGCACAAATTCATCTCCGCCAATGCGCGCAAAAAAATCTTCGGAGCGCAGCACGCTTTGCACCCTTCTTACCGCTTCCTGTAAAAAATAGTCGCCAGCTTGATGGGAAAAATGATCGTTAATCCATTTAAATTTATCAAAATCCAAATAACATAACGCAAAATCGGTTTGGCTTTCGATCAGCTGCTTTATGTATCTCTCAAAATAGCTGCGGTTCGCAATGCCTGTTAACGAATCAAAGTAGGCAAGCTGCCGTAACTTTTCCTCGTACTTTTTCCGTTCGCCAATGTTTTTCACCGTCACAATCACATAATCAAGTTCATTTTGTTCATTCACAATTGCTTTCCCTTGCGCTTCCATCCATATCCATTTTCCTTCGTTATCGCGTTTGCGAAATTCAGCGATTTGGGTGTCATATGTACGATATAGCTCATCAAACTTCCTCACAATGTTCGGCAAATCATCAGGATGCACAAATTGTAAGATATCTTTATACGAATATTGGTGAATTGCCGTGCCTACTTTCTCAAGAGAAGATGGTATGTATAATAGCTCACGCTTATTGGAAAAAATAAGAATATAATCCGTAGAATGTTCAGCGATGAGTTGAAAATGTTGTTTACTTTCTTCCAATGCACGTTCTAGTTTCTTTTCCTTCGTCACATCGCGACATACGCACAAAATCGAATCGATTTCTCCTTGTTCATTTACAATCGGCGAAAAAATAGCACTCACTGGAACGATACGGTCATCCGCTTTTTTTATCGTCCATTCTACATTATGTATGGATTTCCCATTTCTAACCGATTGCAATAACGGTTCCACTACGATGGTTTCCATCTCAGCAATGGATTCAAAATGGACGTATCGTACCGCGCCGCTGCCATTTGTACCTAACAGTGCTTGAAACGCAGGATTCGTATAAATTACATATCCTTCTGTATTTAAAATCGCGACTGCCTCGGTAAAATAATGGAAAAAAGCAGCATACTTACCTGTCATGAAGCAATTACCTCTCAATGATAGTTTTTAAGAAAAGCTGCCTTGTATACTTTCATTTTTACGAAAACATATACAAAAATCAACAAAATTCGCGAAAATTTCTTAAAAAAAGAAACAACACCGCTTTTGCGATGTTGCTTCATCAGGTTATCTGCTGATCGCCTGGCAGCGCTGACTAGCTATACAAGGACATGTCTGACAATGTGTTCCTCCATCTGTTTGGTAATAAAGGCAACATGTTGACCGCTGTCTCGGATGAGCGTTTCCTTTCCAAAATCGTTTTAACGGATTTTGTCGAGGAGTGCCGAATAACGCTCCATCCGCGTCGTGAACGAGATAATGAAAATCATTGCAAAGTTGTTCGTGGGCATGGGCAAGGGCTTCATCGTTCATAAGCGTTTCATACAGCCAATAAATGTAAATCGCGATATTCTCCCATAATATATGGGCGGATATTTTTGTGATTTTCCGCAATTTTTCTATCAGCGGGAAAAGGTGCACCGCAAATAGCTGTCTTACCGTCTCTTCCCGCCATTGGTCACGACAGCCCGTGCATATTTCTGTCTTGAGCTCCTCAAAACGAAAAGTCGGCAGCCACATCTCATCACGATCGTCCGTTTCCATCCAAATCCGCTCTGGTGACAGCACAAGCCGTTTATTCCAAACGGACATCGCATAAAGCGACATCGCGACAAGGAAGCTATATCGCTTAATCAACATCGATGCCGCGACAGCGTCATTAGCAGCGCCAAGCCTGTCGCGCACTTTTGCTACATAATCGATGAGCACGCTATCCTCAGACAGACGATCCAAGCGAATCGATAGCGGCGAATTGGTTTGAGCGGTTGAAAGCCGATATGTTTCTAATACCTTTATTTCCTCCGCGGAAAGAATCATGATGAAACGCCTTCTTTCCGCAAAATACATCTTCCTTTTCCGTATGGAATGCAAAGTGGAGTCCCAAATAGCGGATCATATGTCACTTGACAATCCATTTGAAATACGTCTTTCACCAATTGACAGGAAATGATTTCTTCCGGTTTTCCTTGCGCATATATTTTTTTATCGCGAATCGCCACAATATGGTGAGCGTAGCGGCAAGCCAAGTTTAAGTCGTGAAGCACCATGACAATCGTGCGCTTTTCCTTCTCGTTTAACTCAAACAATAAATCAAGAATTTCAATTTGGTGCGTCATATCCAAATACGTCGTCGGTTCGTCCAATAAAATAATGTCCGTATCCTGCGCCAGCGTCATCGCAATCCAAGCCCGCTGCCGCTGTCCCCCTGAAAGCGAATCGACCGGACGCTCCGCTAATTCTGTCATCCTCGTTGCTTCGAGCGCACGCCGCACCGCTTTTTCATCTTCTTCGCTCCATTGTTTCAGCCACGTTTGGTACGGATATCTCCCTTGCTTAACAAGCTGCAGCACGGTCAATCCTTCCGGAGCCGTTGGCGACTGCGGCAAAATCGCTAACTTTTTCGCCACCTCTTTTGTCGGCAATTTCGCGATTTCCTTTCCTTCCAGCAAAACCGCACCGCCCGCCGGTTTCAAAAGCCGTGCCAAAGCGCGCAATAACGTCGATTTCCCACAGCCATTTCCCCCGATAAATACGGTAATTTCTCCTTTTGGAATCATTAAATCTAATTCATCAATAATGATCGTGTTTCCATATGATAACGTTAGCTCCTTTGCTTGTAAGGCGTTCATGTTCTTCCACCCCTTTTATTATCGGCTTTTATATAATAAGTAAATAAAATACGGTGCCCCAACTGCCGCGGTAAACACCCCGGCTGGAATTTCCATCGGCGCAAACAACATGCGCCCAGCAAGATCAGCGGCCATCACGAAAATAGCTCCTAATAGCGCGGAGGCCGGAAGAAGCGCTCCAAATGAGGAACCAACAAGCCTTCTCGCCATATGCGGCGCCATCAACCCGACAAAGCCAATGCCTCCCGCGAAAGCGACCGCTCCTCCAGTTAAGGCAGTGCTTAGTAATAGAAGGAAAAAACGCTGCTTTTGCAGGGAAACTCCCGCGCCGATTGCCAATTCATCGCCTAATTCTTGAATGTTCATCTTCCGTACTGATAAAAAACTGATTGCTAATAAGATCAATGCCCATGGTGCAAGCAGTGTAACATGTTTCCACGAAGCGCCATAGACGCTTCCGGTAATCCAAACGTTCGCCTGACTCGCCCGATAAATCGGTCCGGTAATCATCAATAACGTTGTGCATGCCTGCATGAGTGCCGATATTCCAACCCCAATTAATACAAGTCTTAGCGGTGCCATTCCATTTTTCCATGAAAGGACATAGACAAGAAGCGCCGTTATTGTTGCACCAAGAAAAGCGGCGAACGGCAGCCAATGAATACTAATAGTCAAGGAATGGTTTTCATCGCTAAACAACGTCAAAAACGTGACGACCGCTGCCGCGGCCCCGCCCGTAATGCCGAGCACGTCTGGCGAGGCGAGCGGATTGCGAATCATCCCTTGCAAGATCGCCCCTGCCACCGCAAGCAACATTCCTGCTAACAATGCGACAAGAATCCGCGGCAAGCGAAACGTATAAATCACGACTTCGTTCATATCCGAACCATTTCCAAACAACGTCTTCGCTATTTCCAACGGGGAAATATACATTTCGCCACTTCCTGTGCTGACAAGAAATATAACCACACTAACAGCTAATAATATCAAACTAATGGTTATCGCTTTTTTGTCGACTAAAAACGAGATTGATTTCCCAATTCGCAATGATATATACTTCTTCATTTCTCCAAAATCCCCCTACGGGCAATATAAACAAAAAACGGAACGCCGAGAAACGCTGTCACAATTCCGACCGGAACTTCGCGCGGCATTAAAATATAGCGGGCCCCGATATCAGCCGCAATTAATAAAATCGCTCCGATCAAAGCACAATACGGCAATACCCAGCGATGGTCCACGCCAACTAGCGCACGGGCAATATGAGGAACGATGATGCCGATAAACCCGATCGGTCCAGCAACAGCGACCGAACTTCCGGCAAGCAGCACAACAAGAAGCGCTGCTCCTGCTTTCACCGCACTCGTGCGCTGTCCTAAACCTTTCGCCACATCATCTCCCATCATTAAAATATTCACCTTTTGCGCGAGCAAAAGCGAACCAATCCAGCCAACGATAAAGTATGGAAGAACGGCTGTTAACATTTCCAGCTTCCTTCCGGCTACCGAACCGGCCAGCCAAAATAATACTTCTTCAAGCGCCTTTTCATTCGCCGCTAACATTCCTTGTGTTAATGAAGCAAACAAAGCGGCGACCGCCGTGCCGGCAAGCGTTAATTTCAAAGGGGTTGCTCCTTCTTTCCCAACAGCGCTAATGATGAATACGATTACCGCTGCCAGCGCAGCACCGCTAAAAGCGAGCCATGTAAATATTTGCAGCGAATGAACTTGGAAAAAGGTCACAAATAGAACGATAAAAAAGCCCGCTCCCGCATTAATGCCGAAAATTCCCGGAGAAGC
The DNA here is from genome assembly GCF_030268025.1 of Parageobacillus sp. G301. Lineage (NCBI taxonomy): Bacteria > Bacillati > Bacillota > Bacilli > Caryophanales > Anoxybacillaceae > Parageobacillus > Parageobacillus sp. G301. The sequence goes on along the minus strand of NZ_BSDB01000001.1, from coordinate 63,480 downwards.
AAGAGGGTTTTTCGTCAGCGCCTGCATAAGTGCCCCCGCCATCGCCAAACTCGCTCCCACCGTCGCGGCAATCAGCGCCCGCGGCAGACGGACCGTTTCAATAATGATATGGGCATTCGAACCGTTATTGTTTGTAAATGCCTCTATCGCATTTTTCCAACTTGTATCGGTATATCCGTAAATGATGCTCATCCAAATGGTTGCAAGCAACAACAAGCATAGGAGGAACAAGCCAATCGATTTCTTCTGGTTTGTGGCTAACATCGTAAATCTCCCTTATATATTATCTATCTCTATCGATAAGTCTATTTGATAATGACTCTCAATGTCAATGGTTTTTTATTTTATTTTCACTCATATTTTTTATTGACAATGATTATCGACATCATTTATTATTTTCGATGTTAATGAAAATCATTATCAAAAACTAAAGGGGGATACATAATGTTCAAATCTAAACTCTCTTTTCTCATTGCCGCTGTTATCTCTCTTCTTGCCATTCTCGGCGGCTGCGGCAAAAATGAGGAGGCAGATCCAAAACAAACGAACAGCAATAAAAAACAAACAGAAACAACCTATACCATTGAACACGCCATGGACACCACAGAAATAAAAGGAACACCGGAGCGCGTCGTCATTTTAACGAATGAAGGAACCGAAGCGCTATTGGCGTTAGGCGTCAAACCGGTCGGCGCGGTCAAATCATGGACAGGCAACCCATGGTACGATCACATTAAAGACAAAATGGAAGGCGTCAAGGAGCTTGGAACGGAAGCAGAACCAAACCTAGAAGCGATCGCGGCATTAAAACCGGATTTAATTATCGGCAATAAACTGCGCCATGAAAAAATTTACGAACAGCTAAAAGCCATTGCCCCGACTGTTTTTTCCGAAACGCTTCGCGGCAACTGGAAAGATAACTTTATGCTCTATGCCAAAGCAGTGAATAAAGAAGAAAAAGGAAAAGAAGTCATCGCTGAATATGACAAGCGTATTGAAGACTTAAAAGCAAAATTAGGCGATAAATTGAAAATGAAAGTATCCATCGTTCGCTTTATGGCAGGAGATGTTCGCATTTATCATAAAGACTCCTTCTCCGGTGTCATTTTAGATCAGCTAGGATTTTCCCGTCCGGAATCGCAAAATGTCAACGACTTTGCCGAAATGGGTGTAACGAAAGAACGCATCCCAGCGATGGACGGCGATATCCTCTTCTACTTCACCTATGAAACAGGAGACGGAGAAGCAAGCAAACTAGAAAAAGAATGGATTAACGATCCGCTCTTTAAAAGCTTAAACGTTGCAAAACAAGGAAAAGTGTACAAAGTAAGCGACACGATTTGGAACACGGCAGGCGGTGTGCTCGCTGCCCATTTAATGCTCGATGACATCGAAAAATATTTCTTGCAACAACAATGAATGCAAAAAACTGCCCTGCGTACGCAGGACAGTTTTTTTTTGTGCAAGCAGCCTCCATCAACAGTGCTGGCGGCAGAAAAACGTTGCCGCTTCCGCTACACTATGTTAGATTGAAAGTACAAGCCTATACAGAAAGGATGACGATGGCATGAAGCGAACCGCCATTATGGCAGCGTGTCTTCTTTCATTTAGCATCATCATGGGCGCTTGCTCCGATGACAAAGCAAGCGAAGCGAAGCATGACCATTCCATGACATATACAACCAATTCCGGCGATATTCGTGAAACAACGAAATCGATTGACCATCTTCCAACCTTTTTAAGCAATTTTGAAGAAGATATGGCTGTTTTGTATCAGCAAGCCGCCAAACATAAAGACTTGCTCGAGCATATTCCTTGCTACTGCGGCTGCGGAGAAGCGGCGGGTCACAAAAATAACCTCGATTGTTTCGTTCATGAAACGAAAAAAGATGGTTCGATCGTTTGGGATGATCACGGAACAAAATGCGGTGTATGTCTCGAAATCGCAAAAAAAGCGATTGCAGAATATGACCAAGGTAAATCGATCAAAGAAATACGGAAAATGATTGACGAGAAATATAAAGAAGGCTACGCGGAACCGACACCAACGAAACCGCTGTAATGCAAAAGGCGATCTCCTTTTGGAGACCGCCTTTTATCGCATGCTTAGCGCGCTATACAAATCATATAACGTTTCTATGTTTCTGCTTTTTAATTCTTCTAATAGCCGATCCCATAGCTCTGCCATCGCCTGTACATCCCCATCGGCTGTATGCCGTTTTTCGCAGGAAATCCCGTAGTATTGTAATGCCGCATCTAGCGAAGGAAACGGACGATGCCGCACCATTTCGGCAATGGGCTGCATATCTAAAAAACGCGCAGTCCATTTTGTCCGGTAATACGTCCAGAGAAAATGATTAAGAAACGATAAATCATGGCCAATATGATATCCGATCATTACCCCTCCATGGATGAACGATAAAAACGAACGCATCGCCTCCCATAGGCGCGGCGCATGTTGCACATCTTCTGCTTGAATTCCTGTCAGCGAAGAAATGTGCGGCGGAATCGCTTTTTCTGGACAAACGAGCGTAAAATATGTTTCTTTTACGATTCCGTTTACCGTTTTCGCCGCCGCCATCGCTAAAATTTCGTCACCGTGTTGCGGCGAAAACCCCGTCGTTTCCATGTCAATGATTATAAACATGACTTCATCAAGGGGCATCGTCATATCGATTTGCTTCTGTTGCTCTTTCCTTAAAGAACGAATCCATATTTCTTGCTGCAACGAATGCTCTCCGCCTATGAATGCGGACGATGCTTCGCGCGGTATTTCAAGTGACAAAAAACGAAGCGCCCGCTGCCAAAAACGATGCCGCTCACTCACCTATACCACCTGCCCGACGCACGACAAACCGCTGCAATCTTTTTGCTGTTCTCATCGCTTTTTTCAGACATGTTCGTTCGTTTGCTTCCAGCATGCGCCATAACACATAGTCACGGTCACTTCCAGCTTCTTTTGCATACTTTAGCCGAATGTAGTAATACGTCAAGAGCGCCTCCCTCGCTTCTTCTGCCAACGGCAACGGAAGCAGCGCTCGATTTGCGATCTCGCACCATCGTTCCCACGTCGTCGCTGCGGAAATATCGGCAACACATGCTAGCCACTTTAATGCGTTGACGATTTGTACATAGCCGCTATGTTTCATATGAATCGCTCCACTGTGGGGCCCCCATCGTTCCATTTGTACGTTGTGCAGCCAGCCTAAAGGGATGGCAGGAAATGTCACATGCTCCCCCATGCGTCGCAGCAACTGCATCTCCTGGTTTATCGAGCGAAACAGTCTCCGCCGGCTATCGGTAACCAGCTCGCTATCCCCATAAATCGGCCGCATATCCATCGCGATAAACAAAAAACGAATATCATTAGGGAGGCAGCCGCTGATGTACATCTCTATCTGTTTTTCCCAATCGCGAAGCGACTGCCCCCATCGTTTGTTTGTCGCCATCACATATCCTGAACAATATGGATAGCCAATTTCGTATAAATAATTGGTTCCGACTGCCGCAACATGACGGATGAATTCATAACATTGTTTCTCTTCATGTTCACCGCATTCAAACAAAATGCCATGATCTTGATCTGTCCATATAGTCGGCTCTCGTCTCCCCATGCTCCCCATCACATACCAACACCATTTTCGCGGGCGTATTCCTACCGACGCGCGCAATGTTTCCTCTTCCGCAAACAGAAAAGCCCGCTTCACAAGAGCATCATGCGCATCACTGATGATAGGAGAAATCGATTCAATCTCCTCCCATCGCAAAATATCACGAACCCGATTGGCAAGTTCGTCATGATACATGCGAAGTTCGCCGATCGTCTCCGCCTCTTCCATTTGCTTCATCCATTCGTATAACGATTGCATGAAAACGCACATCCAAACATTACTGTTGCATAATCGGCTTTGATTGGTAAGCAGGGTCAAGTTGCTCAGGGTAACCGTATGAGCCGTGCTCACTAATATCCAAGCCGGAAATTTCTTGTTCTGCCGTCACACGCAATCCAATCGTTTTCTTCAATACAAACAACACAACCAAGGAAACGACTGCTACATAAACCGCTGCGCCGAGCACGCCGACTGTTTGTACGATCAGTTGATGAAATCCGCCGCCATACACAAGGCCGGCCTTTCCAATCCCTGTTATTTCCACTAAACGCGGCGAAGCAAAAAATCCCGTTGAAATCGTACCGATAATGCCGGCGATGCCGTGCACGGAAAACGCGTAAATCGGATCATCAATCCCTTTTCGCTCAAAATAAATCGATGTCCAAAACGTCAATGAGCCCGCTATCGCTCCGATCACTACCGCCGCCCACGGTTCCACGAAAGCGCATGCCGCTGTAATCGCCACTAACGCCGCGAGCACCCCGTTGACCATTGCCGGAATGTCGGCCTTTCCAATCATAATTTTCGCGGTTACAATCGCCGCAATCGCTCCGGCCGCTGCTGCCAAGTTGGTCGTCAACGCAACGTAGCCGAAAAATCCATCGCCTACCACCATCGTGCTTCCCGCGTTAAATCCGAACCAGCCAATCCATAAAATCAACCCGCCGATCACCGTATACACTTGGTTATGCCCTGGAATAACGTTCGGCCTTTTATCTTTATTGAATTTCCCTATTCGCGGCCCAAGCAAAACTGTCGCGACCAGCGCGGCAATCGCTCCTTGCAGATGAACGACCGTAGAGCCTGCAAAATCTTGCATTCCTATTTCTCCGAGCCAGCCGCCGCCCCAAACCCAGTGACCAATCACTGGATAAATCGCAATCGTAAAAATCGTTCCAAATAGAAAATAGACGGATAATTTAGCGCGCTCGGCAAATCCACCCCATGCAATCGCAAGCGATACTCCGGCAAAACCTAACTGAAACAAAAACTTCAACTCCAACGGAACATTCGCCCATGACAGCGAAGCAAACGTGTTTTCATCTCCTTGCAAAAACCATCCTTCTGTTCCGATAAGCCGATTTCCCGCTCCGAACGTAATCGCGAAACCAAATGCCCAAAAAGCGAGCGAAGCAATCGCAAAACTCAATATTTGTTTTCCTGCCACATGACCGGAATTTTTCATTCTTGTCGATCCTGCTTCTAACAAAGCGAACCCTGCCTGCATCCCAATCACTAGTATCGCGCTCACCATCACCCAAAGCGCATCAAGTCCTGCCGCCAGCATTTTTCCATCCATTCTTCTCACTCTCCCCTTTTTGTTATATTTTATAACTCTATATGTAATAATATATAACACAAAAATCTTTGTTTTCAACTTCAATTTGTTTTTGTAATCGCTTACTAAATAATTTTTATGTAATATTTTATAACATAAACGTTCTCTGCCTATTTTTTCACTTTCTTACGGCAACCCTAGTCCAATAACAAAAAAAGAATGCCTTAAAACAGCATTGTTTTAAGGCATTCTGTCCGTTTACGCCACGCGGATCGGTTTGCCAAACGGCACACGCGGCGTATAATCATCGGGAACAATCCAAAACACTTCGTAATCCACTTCCAATTCTTCATAAAAATATCCGGTTACATCGGTAATGTAAAAAAGCGTATCGATTTTTTGTTCTTTTGCCCATTCCAATACTTCCGTATATGACGATTTTCCATGTTTAAAATATTTAATAGCCGCCATTCCGACAGGAGACACGTCACGAATTTTAAAATCGGCCTGTACTAACAATGTATCTGGTCTTACTTTTTCAAACAGCTTAACAATGTTTTGAATTAAAATCGGACGGGACGGACGATTGGATGTATCAATCGCCAAGGCAATGGAATGATCTTTTCGTTCCTTCAGCAGTGAAAGAAGCGCCCTTTGCCATTTCACGATCATCAGCCTCCTTAATATGATGTTAAAAATCAGTATTAGTATGGACGGGAAGGAAGCTGAGTACGAACTGTTTTTCTTTCCTCTTTCTCCTACAATTTTGTCAAAATCAATCCGAATAACGCAGTAATAATTCCAATAAGCTGGTACGATTTCAATTTTTCCTTAAATAAGTAACAACCAAGCACTACTACGACTAAACAGTTTAAACTAACAATCGGAAATACGATAGAAGCAACACCTTGGTTCAGCGCATAAAGGTAACAGCTAAATCCGATGACGCTAAATAGCGCCACCGCTGTCCCAAGGCGCAACTCCCGCTTTTGTATCATTGTGTTGCGACAGTTCCAAAATAAATACATCCCTCCACCGCCATACATAGCAGTCAGCAAATCCAATGAACCGATGCCGATAACAGAACACCACTTCATCAAAACCCCAACCGCTCCAAACGAAACAATCGCCATGCCGATATGGATCAGCCAAGGTATGTATTCATAATTTCCTTTCGCCTTCGGAGTGTATTGGATAATGGCAGCAGAACATAACATGCATAAAACGCCAATCCAATGCAGGAGTGGAATGTGTTCGCCAAATACCATTCCAGCCGCCAGCACAGGAAAAATCGCATTCACCGCAATGAGCGGTGCCGTTAAGCTAGCTGGACCTTTTTCAAACGCCCCGGACATTTGAATGTTTCCCGTTGCGTTGCAAATGCCGATTAACGCTCCGAGAATAATCGATGCCACACTAGGATGCAGCGATTTCGTCATCCATCCATACAACGCCATGATGAAAAATGCGACGACATAAAAATAAAACTGAATATGTTGTTTCGACATCGAATGGCGCGTGCTCCACTTCAACAGCGTATTGTTAATGCCGAAACAAACAGCGGTGAATACAGAAGCAGCCAACCACACTTTTGTCTCTCTCCCTGGTGACGATGTACAACTTTTATTATAAATCGAGAAGATGAAATAACGTCAAGGATTTTCACACCTTGACGCCTTTGCTTACTGCTCATTTTGTCCAGAAAGGGGAATATCTTTTCCATTTACATCCTCAATGACCCCATCGACTGTCCCTTCCATATACACATCGCTCACTTGTTCGTGCGTTGTCGCCAACGTGGAAGATAAAGAATCAGTACGTTCATAATCAGACGGATCATATTGTTTTCCCGCAATATTTAAGTTTTCTTGTTTTCTCATTATTCATGCCTCCTTGTTCATTCTACTCATTATTAATGTGGAACAATCAGAAAAAATAAAAAGAGGGAGTTTATGGTTATTTACATGTATACGTTCACACTAAAAAGACAAACTAATGATAAAGAATGATAAGAGAGGATGAACGCAACTTGAAACAAGAAAAACAAAATAAGAGCATCGAACAACAACAAAAAGACCGCCAACCGGAAAAAGAGATGGAGAAACAATCCGGATACGGGGATAAAAAACTAGAAGGACCAAATTTTCCGGCTGAATAATTGTTTGCTAAAGGATGACGTTCAGCGATGAGACATTTACTCGCTCTTGCATGGAAATACATGTTGCTTGCCACTGTCTTTTTTGCGATGATCCCGTTATTTTTACGCGTTTCCTCAGCAGAACTGTTATGGTTCAGCTTATGGATGACGCTTGTGGCTTATGCGCTCGGCGATTTATACATTCTTCCGCGTTTTGGCAATTTATCAGCGGTGATTGCCGATTTTGGCCTCGCTTTTGTCGGCGTATGGATCGGAATCGGCATTTTTTACAATGCTGGCGGTGCTGCTGTTATAAACGCCGCATTCTTTTCCGCACTGCTTGTCGCACTAGGCGAAATATTGTTTCACGCCTATATGAATCGAATCGTTCTTCGCCATCAAGATGAGAAAAAAGAACATTCTATGCGGCGAGGGCTGCAAACAGAAATTGCGGAAGAATTCGATGTTCGAAGCGCAACAGACCAAGAAGAAGACAAACAAGAAAGCTGACCTCACTCGATAAGAGGTCAGCTTTTTATTCATCGCTCGTTTCGCTTTAATGACAACAACGTTTGTTTCAGCTGTTCTTCCATCGTAACGAGCTCTCGTTCTACTTGCTGCCGTTTGAGACGGCCTTCTTGCTGGATTTTTAACGTTTCTTCTAATGTCGTCACTAAATTTTCCTGCGTTTTTTTCAACGTTTCAATATCAATGAGCCCACGTTCATTTTCTTTCGCGACTTCAATGCTGTTTGTTTTCAGCATTTCCGAATTGCGAAGCAGCAAATTGTTCGTCGTTTCCGTTACTTGTTTTTGCGCCTCGACCGCTTTTTGCTGGCGGAATAACGTCAGTGCGATCACAACTTGGTTTTTCCATAGCGGAATCGCGGTTAAAATCGAGGATTGAATGCGCTCGACCAGCGTCTGGTTCATATGCTGAATCATGCGGATTTGCGGCGCGGTTTGAATCGTTACTTGCCGGCTTAATTTTAAATCGTGGATACGTTTTTCCAGCCGATCGGCAAACTGCAACAAATCATTCACTTCTTGCATTTCCATTTGGTTTCCTGACCGTTCTGCTTGGGCGCGTTTTTCCGGAATCACTTTCGTCCGCAATTCTTCCAGTTTATACTCTGCCGCCGCGATATAAATGTTAAGCGCATCAAAGTATTCTTTATTTTTTTCGTACAATGTTTCTAGCATCATAATGTCGCGAAACAGCAATTGACGGTGCTTTTCCAGTTGATCGGCGATTTTATCAATTTCCACGCCAATTTTTTGATACTTCGCGATCATGCCTTGCAGCGATTTTGATACAGAGCCAAACAGCCGCGCAAACAATCCTTTTTTCGCCGGAAGCAAGTCATCCGGATTCACTTCTTTAATTTTCGTCATTAAATCACTGATCACTTCCCCAACGGGCCCTGCATCTTTTGTTTGCACATGATGTAAAATCGTATGGGAAAACTTCGACAGCTCTGCCTGCGCCGCAACCCCGTATTGAATGATGGCTTGCTGGTTGCGCGGATCGATTTGTTTCGCAAGCTGCAGTGCTTTGTCGCGATGTTCCGGCTTTAACGTATCGATCAGTCTTGTCGGCTGCGTTTGTTTATGAATATCCGTTTCCTCTTGTTCATTCGGTAAGGAAAACGGATTTTCCAAAAGCGAATCCAGCGAGCTTGTCCACTGCTCGCGAAGATCGTTTGCCGGCATGTGATCAGACGGTTTCATAGTCGTTCTCCTTTCTTCACTTTATCGTTTCTGGCAGCTTTTGTTGCTCTAACGACTGCTCGAGCAGTTTCGTTTCTACTTGTAAATCAAACACATCATTCGAAAGTATCTCCAATAACCGCCGCTCCGCCGAAGCGGCTACTTCATCAAGAAGCCGTTCCGTCTTCCACAACGCCTCTTTCATCTCTTGATTGCGTACAGGCTGATTGATTAAATAAACATATTTTTCGATCATCGTCACCGCCATTGGCAGTTCGTTTAAGAAAAACGATTGGGCAAGACGAAATTGATGTGGATGTTGTTCCACCGCGCGAATCATTTTATCGACAGCCGTACATATTCGCGAAATTTTTTGCCACATGACAAGGGAGCGAACGCGGAAACGAGCGATGCGCATTTGTTTCCATTTTTTCCGCGCCTCATGAAGCTGTGAGCGAATATACACTTTCTCTTCTTTTAAAAGCCCTCCCGTCGTAATTTTTCCATCCCTCTTTTTCATCACGAACGATGTAGCAAGCATTGCTCCCATTCCGGATAAAAAGGAAGGAAAAAAGCGAAAATCAGTGAGAAAAAACGTTGTTACCGCCACTATAACACCTACATTCCAAGAAACAAACCAGCGCCATAACGTTCTAAGCAACTGTTTCATCGTCCATCCCTTTCTCCTGATCTATTTACTTTCATTATAGCATGTCCACTTTCTTTCATACGTGTCAATTGCCGATTTTGTTTCATTTATCTAACTGGTAATCGTTAGAGTTCATATGGAAAATTTGTGACGCTGTCATGGATCCATCACCTCTTCGCGCATAGGACAACATAACGGACGAATATGCTGTAACAAAAAACATATACAAAGGAGCTGGGCCGCATGAAACATATTGATTGGCAAATGGTATATTTTGTCGGTGCCACGTTATTAAAAGAATATTGGTGCTATATCGGGTTGCCGCGCGTTTACTATTGGAGCATCAACGATTATGAGGATAATAATAAAGCAGCGTAAAAATGAAAGGAGAATCATGATGCAAGAATGGTATATGCCGATTCAAAGAAGCAAGCCAGCCGTGAAAACGATCACGGTCACCGGACAAGGGACCATCATTACGAAACCCGATACGGTCATCATTACACTCGGAGTACGAACAGAACATAAAAACGTACACGAAGCGCTCGCAGAAAACGCAAAAAGAGCGAATGCCATGATTCACGCGCTGAAAGCAATTGGAGTGAGGGAAGAAAATATCGATACTGCTTCTTTTTCGATTTATCCGAAATATGATTACTCTAACGGAAATGCCGCTTTAATCGGCTACGAAGTAGAGCATATTTTCGACATTACCGTCAAAGATCCAAAATCGGTTGGCAACATTTACGATACCGCTGTCCAAAACGGCGCAAATATTGCCCGCCACATTCAATTCCGCCTCGCTAATGAACAACCGTACTACCAGCAAGCACTTTCTCTTGCCGTAAAAAACGCGAAAGAAAAAGCCATCGTGATCGCCCGCACTCTCGGTCTTCCATTGCACGACATACCGATCCAAGTAACAGAAGAAAGCGTCGCTCCATCGATTCCGCGTACGCCTTCCTCCATCACAACGCTAGCCGCCTCACAAGCAGTCACGCCGATTCAGACGCAAGATATTATCATCACCGCTACAGTGCAGGCCGTATTCCCATATTAGACAAAAAGATCCTTCCACTTCGTGAAGGATCTCCATCATTCTCTCGTCAAATCCACTTCATATACTCGTGAACCGCCAAATAAAGCAACTTTTTTTGTTTGTTTCTCACGTTTTTCCCCGTCCTTTTTTACGCTAGTAATCGTATATGTCCCAGGCAAATACGGACCGACCTTTTTTACCAATGGATCTTTTGTCGGTTTGCCTTTTACTTCCTTGCCATTAATGATAATTTTATCATCCGGCTCATTCAAACGAATGTTAAAAAAGTACAAGGTCGGTTCAAAAACGTAGCGATCTCCATATACTTTAATGGTAAAAATAGGAGGTTTTGACGTCAGCCCTTTTATATATACGTGCTTCATTTTCTGCTGTTTCTCAAAGTCCTGCTCTAACTTTTCATACGCGTTCGGATGATCCTTTAAATAGGTGAATAAAGGCTGAAGCGTCGTTTCATTGACGGAAAGCGACTCATCAGGAATACGGATATACTTTTTCAAATCGGCGATATCTTCGTCTTTTAAAGCTTGTTCCAACCGCATAATCGCCACTTCTCTCTCCGCAGTATTTTTGAGGGCTCCATATCCTTTTAAAATCAGCCCTCCAATGCCCCATACCACCATGACAGCGAGAGCAATGCGCCAAATGAGTCGATAATATTTTTTTCGCCGCTTTTGCATAAAAAGACGCGCTTGTTTTCTCTGTTCATAGCGCGCTAACATCGCTGTGCCGCTTCCCTCGGTTCTTATTTCTGTACGATTTGACCCCCTTATAGTTTCATCGAAAGACACCTGTTGTTTCACTGTGCTTCCCCTCTCCTGTCTTTATTTCTAGTTCATCTTTATGCCAGAATCAGGGAATCTATGTTACGAAAACAACCAGTATGCCCTAGTGTTTATTATTATAAAACGTGTACAAAACCGCATGCCAATGTTTTGCACTTGGCGATGCGGTTGGTTTCCAGCCTTTTTTCTTTAATGCTGCTCCAATCAATCTGTTGAACCATCCGTGTCCAACTACGACAATATCCCCATATCGATTCGCATATTGGCATAGTACATCCGCTGCGTACTCCGCCCGTTTTTTCGCTTCTTGGTACGATTCTACACCAGATGAATATCCACATAACCAGCATACACGAGAAAAAACAAGCCAAACAGCAGTCGGCAAACGAAGCCAACGAACACCTGCAAACGGAATTGGGGTGTGGACTTCCCGCATCCGTTACATAATTCAACATGGCAAGAAGGCCGCAACGCTTTTACCGATTGCAGGGCGCGCGGGAGCGGACTGGAAATTATAAGCTCTGCCTTTTTCATTGCTTCAAGAGTCGCCGCTGGAATTTTATCTTCTTCTTCACAAATACCATGCTCATCATACGCCCTCACCCATTCGGCAAACTCACGGCTAGTCATCCATCCCCGCGTTTGCCATTTCGATTTTCCATGACGGATAAGCGTGATGTTCATACTTTTCCTCCTCACCGCTTATGATGACGCCGCGACCCGCTTCTCGCGCCGCTTTTCAAGATAGGGTTTTCTTGCTCACATTATATAAAAAACCACACCACTAATGTTAGTGGTGTGGTAGAAACGTTGATCCTTATTTTCTTATAAATTGTTGTGTCCAGATATATCCGTTTTCTTCAAAGCCTACTCCGATATGCGTGTAGTTTTTGTTCAAAATATTCGCCCGATGGCCTGGGCTATTCATCCAAGCCGCTACTACTTCTTGCGGAGTCCGTTGGCCTTTTGCAATATTTTCTCCAGCGGCCGTATAAGAAATGCCGAATTTTCTCATCATTTCAAACGGAGAACCATATGTCGGGCTGTTATGGGAGAAATAATGGTTCACTGCCATGTCTCTTGACTTTTCACGTGCCACTTTGCTTAACGCTAAATCAACCTTTAAAGCCGGCAAACCATATTTTGCCCTTTCTTTGTTTGTTAAATCTATTACTTGTTGTTCATAAGCCTTTAATCCTGCATTTGCATTTTGACTTGGTACAGGCGCCTGCGTTGCTGGCTTGCTTACAGGAGTTTGTACATTCGCTGACGGTTTTTGGACAGTAGTTGTGGCTGGTTTTGGCTGTACTGTTTTTGCCACTTCTGCATATCCTGTTTGATCTAAAATAAACTGCACCCATTTTTCGACATCTTGAATATTAGATGGATAGACAGTTTTAACTTCATAGTTTTGGATAGACGGACATGGGGCAGGCCCTGCCGCTTCCGTTTTCGCCGTTGTAGTGGTAAAAGACGCTCCTACAATCGCTAAAGATGCAGCAAGTGAAAATACGATTTTTTTGTTCATTGTTTCTCCTCCTTCAATCTCATCCCTTGCTTGCACATACATCATAACATGAGTTTTTTGTAATATTTTTAGATAAATATGGTAATTGCATTAATTTACCATTGTAGTTCTGCGAGAATAGATTTTTTCATAAAAAAATCCTAGTCTATCCCTAAAGAAAACTAGGATTGTAAAAAACCATCTTTCATGGTTATTTAATCCTGTTTTTTTATTGATAGTAACCCTTACCATATATTACTTACGAAATAAAGATTGACAAAGTTTAAGAAAAGGATAAAAATTAACATTTTTTACGATAGTGTTACAATATAGCATTTTGTTTGAAAATTTTTGCAAGAATTTTTTATTGCGTCTTGTCAAATCTTCATGGTTTCATGACAATTTTTCGAACATTGTCTTAAACTCATTATATTTGCTTTAATTTTGTAGTATAGTAAATAGTGCGATTAGGTAATATTTCATATTCTAGGGAGCGTGCAATGATGATCGTTCATGAGTTAGTTGGTACGGAAAACTTGTTTGCAGGGCAGTTAAAGGAAGGATATTACGTTGTTCGTGAGAAATACAACATGTTAGATATCCATCAGTGCAGCGCGGATGTGTTTCAACAATTTGACTGCGGAACGGAAGAGGTTGTTACTGTTGTTTTTGATCCTGGCAATGAATATTCCCTTGTCTGCCTTGATGTATATACATTTGAAAACAAATCTCCTTCCCTCGCCGAATTGAAAAAGACACTTCAAACAAAGCATCAAGATATTTTCCAAATAGAAACAATCTCAGCATAAGGCTGTTTCGGGGCTGACATAACACCTTCTTATGTCAACCCCATTTCTTTTATCTCTCCACCGAAATATAACTCTTTTTTGGTCACTTTTTTCATCTAAGTTTCCATCCGTCCAATACGCTAACGGAGAACACAAAATGACAGAAACCATTCATCAGTAACGCATCAACCAAAACAAAAGCACTGCTAATTACGGCAGTGCTGTTCGCCATTAGTCAAAAAACGTTTGCTTCTTATGTTTCCGGATTTTCAACAATCGTCGCGATTCCTTGTCCTACACCGACACACATTGTCGCAAGGCCGTATTTCACCCCGCGTTTTTTCATTTCGTAAACGAGTGTCGTTAAAATGCGGGCGCCGCTTGCCCCAAGCGGATGCCCAAGGGCGATCGCTCCGCCGTTGACGTTTACTTTCGCGCGGTCAAGTTCCAGCTGTTTGATGCATTCCAGCGACTGTGAGGCAAACGCTTCATTCAATTCCACTAAGCCAATATCATTGATTGTTAATTTCGCGCGCGCAAGTGCCTTCCTCGTCGCGTAAATCGGGCCGATTCCCATCACCGCAGGTTCTACCCCCGCAACCGCTGACGTTACATACTTCGCAAGCGGCTTCATTCCAAGCTCTTTTGCTTTTTCCGCGCTCATTAATAACAGCGCGGACGCTCCATCGTTGACTCCTGAAGCGTTTCCTGCTGTGACGGTTCCATTTTCAAATAGCGGAGGCAGTTTGGCCAGCTTCTCTAACGTCGTATCTGGACGAGGATGTTCGTCTTTATCTACAACAACTTCGTTTCCTTTCCGGTCAACATATACGACAGGAACTAATTCGTCTGCAAAGCGATTCGATTCGATCGCTTTTTTCGCTTTCATTTGACTTTCATAAGCAAATTCATCTTGCGCTTCGCGAGAAATGCCGAACCGTTTTGCGACATTTTCCGCTGTCTGCGGCATGCTGTCGGTTCCGTACATTTCCTCCATCTTCGGGTTAATAAAACGCCAGCCGATTGTTGTATCGAACATTTCTATATTGCCGCGTGGAAAGTCCGCGCTCGGTTTTGCCATCACAAACGGCGCGCGCGTCATGCTTTCCGTTCCGCCTGCGATTACAATGTCTGCTTCTCTTGTCATAATCGTGCGTGCAGCGTAGTTGACGGCATCAAGTCCTGAGCCGCAAAGACGATTGACTGTCGTTCCTGCCACTTCAACTGGCAATCCAGCTAGCAAGGCGGACATCCGTGCGACATTTCGATTGTCTTCCCCAGCTTGATTGGCATTGCCAAGAACAACTTCTTCAATTTCATGGACTGGAAGATTTGGATTGCGTTCCACAAGCGCACGGATGACGGTTGCCCCTAGATCATCGGGTCGGACGTCTTTTAACGCCCCTTTATATTTTCCAATCGGCGTCCGCACCGCATCAACAATAACGACTTCTCTCATTCATAAATTCCCCTTCCCATTTTTATTGGTGAAATCTCCCTTCCGAGTCGTGATGCTTGATCTGCATCGACGAATGCTGTTTCTCATTCAACTACTGCGATGACGCACATAATTTCCTTTTCACCGTTTCTAAACTACTACAATAATGTTATGAAACTTGACCTCCTTACTATGTTTTATGTTGGACAAACAAAAATAAGCACTCCGGGATAAGAGTACTTCCATGATCTAACTTCCTTTGCACACCTACATGAAAACACTTTCATTATATTAATTTTATAATATACTAAATATTCCAAAATTTAAACTATCACTTTAGAGAATCTCAAAAAAAAGCGCGCAAACAATGAAAATTTGCCGCGCCGTTTTTATATAACGCCTAATGAAGAAAGCGCCTGTTCTAAATCATCCCAAATATCTTCCCACGCCTCTAAACCAACGGACAAACGGATGAGTTGGCCGCTGATTCCCATCTTTATTCTTTCCTCTTCCGGCACCACAGAATGGGTCATCGTTGCCGGATGTTGAATTAACGTTTCCGTATCGCCAAGGCTGACAGCGATTTTAATGAGTTGAAGATGATTGAGAAAGCGCTGGGCGTCTCGTTTTGTGCCTTTAATTTCAAACGAAATCAAGCCGCCACCGCGTTTCATTTGTTTTTGATAAATCGGATAATCGCGGTTGTCTGGGTCGGCAGGATAGCAAACGCGTTCAACGAGGGGATGTGTTTTTAACCGTTCGGCAATTTTCTCCGCATTATCGCAATGCCGGTCCATCCGCACCGGAAGTGTTTTTAATCCTCTTAGCAACAGCCAAGCGTCAAACGGGGAAAGGATTCCGCCGATATCTTTTTGCGTTGTTTTCGCGATTTCCTCCATCAATTCTTTTTTCCCGACCGCGATGCCGGCAATGACATCGCCATGGCCGCCGATATATTTCGTGGCACTATGAACGACGACATCGCAGCCAAACTCAAGCGGCCGCTGCAAATACGGCGAACAAAACGTATTGTCCACCACAACGGTAATTCCATATTCTTTCGCCACGTTTACAACCATTAGCAAATCGATGAGTTTCATCGTTGGATTAATCGGTGTTTCCACATAAATGCAAACCGTTTCCGGACGGATAAGGCGGCGGATCTCCTCTTCCGTTTCCATCGCGCAAAAATCGTGGGAAACGTGATATTTCTTTTTCAACATCTGCAGCAAACCAAACGTACAGCCGTATACTCCTTGCGAACATATAATATGGTCATTGGCTTTCGTTAATGCAAGCAACACTGCGGATACGGCCGCCATCCCAGAGCTAAACGCGAGCGCCGCTTCCCCACCTTCCAAACACGCCATTTTTTCTTCCAGCATCCGCACCGTCGGATTGGCGAGGCGCGAATAAATATAGCCGTCTTCTTGCCCAGCAAACCGCGCTTCTCCCTGTTCCGCCGTGTCAAACGTAAACGTCGATGTTTGAAAAATCGGCGCCGCCAAACTGCCAAAATGCTGTTTCGCGTCATATCCGTGATGAATAACGATCGTTTCCATTCGTTTATTCATATTGTTCATCCCCCCTATATTTCTATCATATACACCTTTACCTAAACTGTAATCGTTTTCATATAGATTTTTTACAAAAATAAAACCTGTTCGCTCTGGTCATGGGACCGGCGAACAGGTTTTTTGATAGGCTGTTAAATTTTCATAATCCCGCCCGTGCTCGCAGAAGTAACGAGCTTCGAGTAGCGTGCGAGATAGCCGGTTTTTACTTTTGGTTCAAACCCTTTCCAGTTCGCTTTCCGTTTTTCCCATTCTTCGTCAGAAAGCTTTGCGTTAATCGTTCTGTTCGTAATATCGATTTCAATAATGTCTCCGTCTTCAATAAAGGCAATCGGACCGCCTTCCGCCGCTTCTGGGGAAACGTGTCCAACCGATAAACCGCGGGATGCCCCTGAGAAACGTCCGTCGGTGATAAGCGCGACTTTTGTTCCAAGCCCCATGCCGACGATTTGCGAAGTTGGCGCGAGCATTTCCGGCATTCCCGGTCCTCCTTTTGGTCCTTCATAGCGGATGACGACAACATGGCCTGGTTTTACTTTCCCGCTCGCAATGCCTTCGAGCGCCTCTTCTTGCGAATCAAATACGATCGCTGGCCCTTCATGGCGCGTAATGCCGGCTTGCACGCCTCCTGTTTTAATGATCGCGCCATCTGGAGCGAGATTTCCAAACAATACGGCAAGTCCGCCTGTTTCGGAATACGGGTTATCAATTGGGCGGATGACATTATAGTCTTTGACTTCACAGCCGGCGATGTTTTCCCCAAGCGTTTTTCCGGTTACGGTCAACGTATCGAGATGCAGCGTTCCTTCTTTTTTCGCTAATTCATTTAATACGGCTGATACGCCGCCCGCTTCGTGCAAGTCTTCAATATGCACATCGGAAGCTGGCGCCAGTTTGGCGAGATGCGGAACGCGCGCGGCGATTTCGTTAATTCGTTCGAGTGAGTAATCGATCCCTGCCTCGTTTGCAATCGCAAGCGTATGTAATACGGTGTTCGTCGAGCCTCCAAGCGCCATATCGAGCGCAAACGCGTTGTCAATCGCTTTTTCCGTGACAATATCGCGCGGTCTAATATCATGCTCGATTAAATACATTAATTGTTTCGCCGATTGGCGAACCAATTCTTTCCGTGCCGGATCTACCGCTAAAATGGTTCCATTTCCTGGCAATGCGAGCCCTAATGCTTCCGCCAAACAGTTCATCGAGTTGGCTGTAAACATTCCCGAACAGGAGCCGCATGTCGGACAGCCGTATTTTTCTAATTCCTGCAATCCTTTTTCATCAATTTTCCCTGCTTGATAAGCACCGACCCCTTCAAATACGGAAGAAAGCGAAATTTTTCGCCCGTCGCTCGTCACGCCAGCCTTCATCGGTCCGCCGCTGACAAAAATCGTCGGAATGTTTAGCCGCATCGCTGCCATCATCATGCCTGGTGTAATTTTATCACAGTTTGGAATGCATACCATTCCGTCAAACCAATGCGCGGAAATCACCGTTTCGATCGAATCCGCGATAATTTCGCGGCTTGGAAGCGAATAGCGCATGCCGATATGCCCCATCGCAATCCCATCGTCGACGCCGATTGTATTCATTTCAAACGGGACTCCGCCCGCTTCGCGAATCGCTTCTTTGACAATTTTCCCGAACTCCTGCAAATGCACGTGTCCCGGAATAATGTCAATATACGAGTTCACCACGGCGATAAACGGCTTGTCAAAATCTTCTTCCTTTACGCCTGCCGCGCGCAGCAAACTGCGGTGCGGCGCCCGGTCAAATCCTTTTTTAATCATATCGCTGCGAAGCTTTCTCAATCTAAATCCCTCCGTTAGTAGTTTTGTAGTCTCGATGTTTTTAGTATTGTACCATTTTTTTAAATAAAATGACAATTGTATTTATTTCGATAACAACAAACATCATTGTCTAAGAAAAAAGATAATATCCCTCTTGACAATTTTCTGATTTGTATGGATAATTTCTAACAAATCGTTGATACGGAAAACGGTACGGGACTAGTAAATCGATGGAACGTGCAAGAGAGTGGAACCCGTAGGCTGGAAGGTTCCTCACGGGAAGTCGATTGAACCTGCCCTAGAAAGGCCGCTTATGCAAACATAAGCCGTCCGCCCTCGTTACGGGCAAGAGGTGGGCGCATGCTGCGCCAAAAAAGGTGGTACCGCGGAACGCTTTTTCCGTCCTTTTGCAAGGAAGGGAAAAAGCGTTTTTTATTGGCGAACAGAAAGGAGGAAAAACGTGAAAAAGCAGCGAGTCGTCGTGAAAATCGGAAGCAGCTCATTAACGGATACAAAAGGCGCTCTTTGCCATGAAAAACTTTTCGATCATGTCGAAGCGATCGCCTATATCAAACAATTAGGCCACGAGGTCATTTTGATTACATCAGGTGCGGTCGCCGCCGGGTTCGGACCGCTCGGCTATCCGTCCCGGCCGACTACCACTGCGGGAAAACAAGCAGCAGCGGCGGTCGGGCAAGGGCTGCTCATGCAAGGCTATATTTCCGCATTCAAACAGTTCGGTATTACAACAGGACAAATTTTATTAACAAGAGAAGATTTTTATAGCCGCGAACGGTTTCATAATTTATTTTCCACGATCACTACATTGCTGGCATGCGGAGTTTTGCCGATCATCAACGAAAACGACTCCGTGTCCGTCGAGGAATTGACGTTTGGCGACAACGATATGCTTTCCGCGCTTGTCAGCGGCTTTTTGCACGCGGATGCGCTCATTATTTTAACGGATATTAACGGATTATATGATGATAATCCGAAAACGAATCCGAAAGCGAAAAAATACGCGTTTCTTCCGAATATTACCGATGAAATGATTGAAGCGGCGGGCGATAGCGGCTCCGCGGTCGGCACAGGTGGCATGAAATCAAAACTTCTCGCCGCGCAAAAAGCGCTCTCATTTGGAGTAAGCGTCTTTGTCGGAACGGGTGCGGGGAAAGAAAAACTTTGCGACATTTTGGAAGGAAAAGGAGACGGGACATATATCGGCGCGCCGTTTCATGGACATATGCAAATGCGCAAGCAATGGATTGCATACCATGCACCGGTCGCCGGAAAAATCGAAATTGACGAAGGCGCCGAAATCGCCCTGTTGCAGCGTGGAAAAAGTCTGCTTCCCGCTGGCGTTACCGCGGTATATGGAAATTTTTCCGCCATGGATGTCGTCGAGGTCGTCAACCGAAAAGGAGCCGTCATCGGCCGCGGTCAAGTATATTACTCCGCTAGCGACTTAGAACAAATCAAAGGCCTTTCTAGCAATGAAGCGAGAAAATATTCGATTAACCATCGACCAGAAGTAATCCACCGCGACAACTGGGTATCATTACGAAAGGAGAGTGTCGTAAAATGAACGAATTGCTTATAAAAGCAGAACAGCTTCAACAAGCAGCGAAAACGTTAGCCCTTCTGTCAACAGAAGAAAAAAACGAAGCATTAACGCGCATCGCCGAAGCGCTGATAAAACAAAAAGAATGGATTTTGCAAGAAAACGAAAAAGACGTTGCGCTTGGAAAAGAACAAGGTCTTTCTCCTGCTTTAATCGACCGATTGCAGCTAACGAGCGAACGAATCGAGCAAATTGTCGACGGCGTCCGTCAAGTTGCAGGTCTTCCTGACCCAATCGGCGAAATCGTCGAAGAATGGACGCGGCCGAATGGGCTTCGCATTCAAACAATTCGCGTGCCTCTCGGTGTCATCGGAATGGTGTACGAAGCGCGCCCGAACGTCACCGTCGATGCCGCAAGCCTTTGCCTAAAAACAGGAAACGCCGTCTTATTGCGCGGCAGCTCATCGGCGCTTCATTCAAACAAAGCGCTCGTCCATGTCATGAAGGAGGCGCTTCGCGATTCCGCCATCCCTGCCGATGCCATCCAGCTTCTCGAAGACACGAGCCGGGAAGCGGCCCAGCAAATGTTTCGTTTAAACGGCTACTTAGATGTATTAATTCCACGCGGCGGAGCAGGACTGATTCGCTCCGTCATCGAAAACGCCACCGTTCCAGTGCTGGAGACTGGCGTTGGCAACTGCCATATTTTCATCGATGAATCGGCGCAAAAACAAATGGCCATCGATATCGTCCTAAACGCGAAATTGCAACGCCCATCCGTCTGCAATGCGGTGGAAACGGTATTAATCCATCAAAACTGGCCGTATATCAGCGAACTCGTCGAAACATTGCACGCGCGCGGAGTAGAGCTGCGCGGCGATTCGCAGCTTGCTTCATCGTATTCCTTTATCCAGCAGGCTGCCGAAGCAGACTGGAGCACCGAATATTTGGCGCCGATTTTAGCTATTAAACTCGTGCAGAACGTCAAAGAAGCAGTCGACCATATTAACCGCTACGGCACGAAACATTCCGAGGCAATTATTTCCGAACAAAACGACAACGTCCGCTTCTTTTTCCAAGCGATTGACGCCGCCGTGCTTTATCATAACGCCTCGACCCGCTTTACCGACGGCGAACAGTTTGGCTACGGGGCGGAAATCGGCATTAGCACGCAAAAACTGCACGCCCGCGGTCCGATGGGATTGCGCGCGATCACCACGACGAAATCGCTCGTATACGGCACGGGGCAAATTCGCTCCTAAAGGAAAAAGCCGAATCCAGCTTGTCGGATTCGGCTTTTACTCTACCATTTTGACATTTGCATAAGCCGCAAGCGCCACATGCCCGATGACGGCAAGCGGAAAAATCACGATCATATCAGGATGGTCAATCATGCTTCCAGCCGCTGCGGCAATGCCAACGATCATATTATATTTCCCTACGATTCTCGCCAGTTTTTCTTGATCACGAATGCGCCGCTGATTATATCCAGACAATAACCACGTATATTTTTTCGCCCCGATAAAATACGCCAGCAAAAACGAAACGACTGCTAAAAACAACAGTTCGAAAGAGTAAATCACTTAGTTACCTGCTCCCATCCGTTTATCCTATTTTTATTATTGTATCATTATTTTTATGGAAAATTAAGACTATTGTTCTATATGGTACCGTTTTGCACATCCGATTCGGAATATCAGGCTCTAACCAATCCAAAGTTTGTCGTACACCCATGTTAGGAATGGGACGGTTTCGAGGCAAACACCCAGAAGCGGCTTCCAGCAAAATTGACGGCAATCCCTCCCAACGTCGCTGCGAGTTTTCCGGCAAACAACGGCCAGTGCCCAATGTCCCGGCAGAGAAAGAGCAGAAGAAGCGTCACTGCCAGCGACAGCACATTCACCACGATAAAACGCAAAAACTCTCCGATGTTCGCTTTTCGTTTTACTTGAAACGTCCACATCCTGTTCCATACATAGCTGTTGACCACGCCGACGGTATAAGAGCATACTTGCGCCAACAGCGCGGAAACGCCAAACGAGGCAAGAAGAAAAAAGACAATAAAATCCACAAATGTATTTCCGGCGCCAACAAGGCAAAAACGCCATAATGTTTGAATATTTTTGCGGCTGTTCCACGCAAAACGATGCATTTTCATGCTTATTTCCGACTCCCCACACGTCTTTCACGATATATAACGAACGTTGCTTCACTTCCTCGTATAAGCAACCGATATATCTCCAACAATCCTAAGGCATAAGTTACAAAACAGTATAACCATCAGATACGGCGGCTATTTCGCTACCGTGGAATAAGGAAATATCTTTAATTATAATATCACATCACTTGAGGAAGAAAGCATGTCAATACGATAAAAATGGAAGAACATTAATCCAAAAAACAATAGCAAGCCGCCGCCTTTTCTCGCGCATTTTCTCTTCTTTTTCTAGTGTTTCTTTTTCCCACATCATCAATATAAAAGTACGATGAAAATTAAGTATAAACTTTCTCAAATGAAAGTGATGGACTCATTCGACAATCTTTTATTCTCGTAAGCATCGTAGATTTTCCTTTCCTTCTTTTCTTTCTTCTTTTATAATGAGATAAGTAAGGGAGGTGAGAGAAATGGAACAGGAAACAATGCTAAAAGAAATTTTGAAAGCATTGGAGCTTCATTCCAACCATATGCACACAAAAATGCAAGAAATGGAAAACCGTTTGGAAACAAAAATGCAAGAAATGGAAAATCGATTAGAAGCAAAAATGCAAGAAGTGGAAAATCGATTAGAAGCAAAAATGCAGAAAATGGGAAATCAACTCAGAACAGAAATGAGACAGATGGTAGAAAATCTTGAAGAAAAAATGAACGAGCGATTCAACCGTTTAGAAACAAAAGTAGACAGCCTGCGCATCGAACTGTCGGAAACACAGGAAACGGTCGATTTCCTCTCAAGCAAAACGCTCCAGCATGAACGGAAAATCCGCGAGTTGTATCGGCAACAATGACCGTCTCCTCTCTTATTTTCCTCCTGCTGCTCCTTAAGTGTTTCCTTCGGCAACGAATCACCTGAAAAGAACATTCCTTGATTCATCGACGTATCATAAATTCCAACAGAAAACACCCTTGTACAAAACAAAGGGTGTTTTTCCTGATTATTCCGTATCCCGCTCGCAAATCAATTCCATTACGCGGGTTGCTACCGTTTCCGGATCAAGCCCATCTGTCGCCACGCGATAATGATGCTGAGAATAAGCTTGTTTCCGCTGTTCAAATAATTGCTTGATTTCCTCGAGCGTCTTATTTTTCAACAAAGGACGGTCATGGACAATGGACGGAAGACGTTCTTTCCAGTTTTCCCATGACAAATCGAGGAAAACGACAATGCCGTGGGATAAACAAGCCTTTCTTACTTCCTCCTGCAAATACGCGCCTCCCCCGAGGGAAATAATTTTTAAGCGGGTGTTCGTGCAAAAATCAATGATCAGTTCCCTCTCCACTTTTCGAAAATAGTCTTCTCCCATTTGTTCAAAAATGGTCGGAATCGACATTTGATGCCGTTTCTCGATTTCCTGATCTACATCAATAAAGTCTCGGTACAGCTTTTTCGCCACAAGCTGGCCAATCGTTGTTTTTCCTACTCCCATAAAGCCGATTAAAACGATATTTCTTTCCCGAAGCGGAATGTTACAATATTTCTCCATATCTGCCGCCCTTCCTTTAAAACAAATCATAAAAATTATTTGCTCCTTCCATATCCATTAGCCGTGAAACATATGCTTTTGCACAATATGAAGGACTTCTTTCAAATCCTCGATTGGAATTTGGCCTGGCGCCGAACTGTTTTGGCCAACAGCAAAAGTAACCGCCGAACCAAACATCCATCCAGCCAAGCGAGTAATGATCCCTAATCCTCCCATTGACATGGTGATAAGGGGAATGCTTAACTGGCTTCGTGCCTCTTGGGTCGCCTGGCATAAAACAAGCAAATCTTGCGGAGAAGCAGGCATAACAGCGACTTTGGCAATATCAGCTCCATATGATTCCGCTTGCAGCATTTTTTGGACAAGTTCTTCTTTTGGGGGAGTTGAGCTGAAATTATGATAGGACATAATCATGCGAATGCTATATTCCTTTGATACTTGGCGAAGCGATGCCAATTCCTTTTCATAAAGCAGCTCGTAATCAATCATATCCACTAATCGGCTTTTGCACACTTCTGTAAATAGTTCGATTTTTTCTGTTTCTGTTAACGGAACAGGATTCCCACCTTCCTTTTCCGAACGAATCGTAAAAAGAATGGGAATTTCCCCTGCAATTTTTCGGATGGCTAGTGCTGTTTCGAGCACTTTTTGCAGATCGTAAATATCTTTAAAAAAATCGGCGCGCCACTCAATAATATCAGGCCCCTTTCGACATACTTCTTCCGTCTCCGACAAAATTTGTTCCATACTCGCTCCTACTATAGGAGTACAAATGCATGGCTGTTCTCCGCCAATTTGCTTGCCCCTTACGGATACAATTTTTTGTGATATATTCATGATTATCCCCCTATTCTCGATATCCTAACTTTTCTGAAATGGCCTTAGCCCCTTCTTTGGCTATTTCTCTATTGTTTCAGAAATGAATCGGTTCGTAGGATCTAAAACAGTCAAACATGCCTTAACTTCACCGTTAATATGAAAATAGGCACAGCCATCGCCAATCCCAGTGCTATAACGATTGACACTTTCAGACATAAACTGCGGCACAACATAGAGTATAACAACAGACGTATAAATCAAAAACCGCAACAATTGCCTTTATTCATAATAGTACAACAAAATGAGGCAGTCTGAAAATCCTTCCAGCCAATATTTGTGATGGATTCATACAAATACAGCCAGCCCTCTGTTTATAGAGAGCTGGCTGTTCACATGCATTTGCTGCAAAAAATTCTGCTTGCCGTATTGAAAAACTTTGATTTTTCTTAACGGAGTCCATTGGATACGGAATAAGACGATGGAAAGAGCATGATGCCACCGTCACTGTTTTCATTTGTCGATCAGCTCTTCCAATACGACCGCCACGCCGTCTTCCTCGTGTGACGCGGTGACCATGTCGCTGACTTCTTTTAATTCGGGTGCGGCATTTTCCATCGCTACGCAGCAGCCGGCGACGGCGAACATCGATAAATCGTTATGACTGTCACCGAAAACAACCGTATCTTTCAGATCGATGCCATAATGGGCGGCCAGTTTTACAAGCGCCTGTCCTTTCGTCGCCTGTTCATGGTTAATTTCGATGTTGTTTGGGTGCGACGAGGTGACAGTAATGCCGGAAATGCCGTCAAACTGGGCGGCCGCTTCTTGTAAACGTTCTTGATCGAGAGAAAAAATGAGCACTTTATAAAAAACGGTTTGCCGATCTTCCCAGATGGCGCGGATGTCATCAACATACGTCACGCGCGCCTGCTGGAACTGCTTTTCTACGATGCGCTTTAATTCGGGAGCGATATCGCTTGCCTGCTCGGCCATCGCCTCAAGGTGGGCGCGGTTATGGAGTCCGACATAGACGGCATCGCCCGTATAAATTTCGCAATATAACTCCGGCTGCGCGCGCACCCATTCGAGCGCTGGAATCAACTTTTCCTTGTCAAGCGGCACATCGCCAAGCACCGTCCCATCTTCTAATGTCATCACCGCGCCGTTTAAACTCATAATCGGGCAAACAAGCCCAGCATCCCGAAGCGGCGCGCGCGCGTCTTTATACGCCCTGCCTGTTACGATCGCCACGATATGGCCATGCTTTTGCGCTTTTGCAATGGCCTCTTTATTTCTTTCACTCACCCTCCCTTGCGAATTGAGCAGCGTTCCATCCATATCTAATGCGATTAACACTATTGCATCCCTCTTTCTTTCATTATGCGTGTTATAAATCACTACTCCATCGTGATCATTTAATTGATAAGGTTAAACTATTTTCCTCCATATCATCACAAAATTTTCCTTCTTTTCATTCTATCATTTATTTATGACAAAATAGAACAAATACAATTGTAAAAGAAATTATTAACGCACTGGATGCGGAAATGAACAAGCAATTGGAAGCAAAGCTACAAGAGATCGTTGAAGCGGAAGCCTTCTTGGCTATATTTGCGATAAAAATACGGCCCGCACCACTCTTCATGCGTCTGCACGTACGTCCATGTAAACTGCGGATCGACGACATACACATCGTGCTCCCGCCGCAAATCTTCCGCCCGCAAATTTTCAGCGTTTACAAGCATATACGCTTCTTCTCTTTCTTGATAAAACAAATAACAGACGAACCGATTCTCCTCATGAAACGCTTGCATCGCCGCTTTTCCTTCAAGACAAGGCAGTTTTTCGTAGCTGAATACATGCCACAAAAACTGCTCAAAATAAATCGACTGTTTTTCCTGTGGACTAATGGCATCCGTAAATGCCTTTTCCCAACGCTTGCGAAAGGCTTCTCCTTCCCCTATTAACTCTTCCACAACGATACCTCTATTTTCTAATATTTTTCGTATATTCATCCAATCCCCCTACTCCCAAGGAAACATATCCGCTCGCGCGGCATCTTAGGCGCCGACAGCCGCGCGGGAATCGCGGTCATCTTGGAAATACTTGATTTCATTCGTCACTCCCGCTTCCAAAGAACGCTTAAAATCTTCCTTGCCATCGAAGAAGAAATCGGCTGCCTCGGCTCGCGCCATATCGCCCCAACATTTTTGCAAAACGTCGACGCCGCAATTGTCGTTGACCGACGCGGAACGCGCGACATCGTCACTTCTTACGCTGGCATCATGCCATTTTGCGACGACTACAGCCGCACTTTTGAAACAGCGGGAGCGCTCGCCGGCATGCCAGACTCGAAAATCACCACAGGCGGCCTCAGTGACGCCAAATTCTTCGCCGAATTCGGCATTCTATCTGTCAACTTATCCGTAGGCTACGAGCACGAACATACTGAATTCGAAACGCTTGACTACAAAGCAGCGTTTGAAACGGTGTTACTGCTTGAAACAGTGTTCGAAACAACATGATCACAAAAGAACTCTTCGCAACGTGTAAGGGTTAGGAGAAAATAGAAAGTAGAGTGGAGCAAAATAACCACTCTACTTTTATGTATTTTGGACTTACCCATGTTTCTGTCGCTGCGCATCCGCTTTTTGACACTCTTGGCGAATCATCTCCTAATATTTCGTGAGCTCCAATTTGCCTGAAATTGTTATGCTCTTGTCTTGCCAATGTATAATGAAAAAAGCGACTCCATCCTAAAAGACAGCATGCAAAATATAAAACTATTCTATTTTTTTATTGTCTTTCCTTTCAAAATATACATGCAACCGATACTCACAAATCTCTTTCGTCCATTGGTATAAAATCTCTTCGTCTTCCGGATCGATGGAAAATGTTAAAGAAAACACATTGTTGTCAAAGGAAAGAAGGCCGTTGGAACTCCCGCTCCATTTCGTCATCGGCATTCTAGCGATAAGTTTGCTTACTTTTTCTTCATCGTAAACCCATAGCCGTTTTGTTTCCTTGTCCGAAAAATCAATGCGCCTCCGGTATTCTTTCTCGGTTAGATAGCGATGGAAAAATGGTGCTGCCTCTTGGGGCGTAATTGGCAAATGCCATCGTGATGAACCCCGTTGAAGCATCGCCTGTAAAACAACCATTTTGTAGCTTTTCGACATCGGAGTGCGTTCTACCTCAACCAGCCATGATTCATATTTTTTGAAAACCTCTTTCTCTCGTTCTGACAGTTCCTCAGCCCAATAAAGAAACCCAAAATACGACTTGAATTCCGATTTATATTCAGCCGCTTCACTTCTTCCATAGAGGTGAAGCTGCAAGTATGTCGGACGATAACCGAGTTCCTGTTTTAGTTGTTGATAGTCAAATAACAGTTTTTCGCGACGCGGCTGGCGTTTTTTCCGCATTTCCTCTAATAGATTAATTGCCCGTACATCAAGATGAATCGAACAATTTGTCGGAACAGTTGGAATCATTGTCGCTTTTTTCTTTTTACCTTCCCCACGTTCCGTATCAAACAACGCTAATTTCACGTCTGCATTGCGATAGTTTCCGATTAAATCGATAATGACGCAATAATCCTTTCCTTCATACAACCGAAGTCCGCGGCCCACTTGCTGGGTAAACACGGTAAGCGACTCCGTCGGCCGGACAAACAGCAACGTATCCACCGATGGAATATCGACGCCTTCATTAAATAAGTCCACCGTGAAAATGGCGTCTAATTCTCCTTGCTCCAGCATTGCAATTGCCTTACCACGCGGAGTGTCTGTCTGTTTAGAGTGAAGGCTGACCGTTCGATAGTTTCGTTTCCGAAAATATTCCGATAAAAAGTCGGCTTGCTTGATCGATGAACAAAATACAAGCGTTCTTGTTTTCTTATATTTCTCCCATGCCTTTAAAATCTTGTCTGCCATTTCTTCCCTTAGCTGCACTTGAAGCAGTTCTGCCTCATCATAGCGGTTGCCGAGCCATTTGATCTTGGAATAATCCGTATCATCGTAGACCCCGTAATAACGGAATGGGGCAAGCCATCCGCGTTGAACCGCTTCAATAAAATCAATTTTGTAGGCAACATTTCCGTCACAAATCGCATATACATCTTTGTTGTCATTTCGATCTGGAGTTGCGGTAATGCCAAGCAGAAATTTTGGCTCGAAATAGTCAAGCACCCGCTGGTAAGAGCGCGCCGCGGCGTGATGAAATTCATCGATGATAATTAAATCGAACTCATCTTTGGAAAAGGCTTTTAAATGTTTTTTCATGCTTAGCGTAAAAATGGAGGCAAAAATAATGTCGGCATCCTTATCTTTCTTATTTCTGTCATAAATGCCAAATGTTTTATTCGGGATAACCCTTTGAAACGAACGTTTTGCCTGCCGAAGAATTTCTTCACGATGCGCAATAAACAGTACTTTTTGAAAACGGCGGGCAAAAAACGCTGCCAAATACGTTTTCCCAAGCCCTGTCGCCATGACGACCATCGCCTTGTCGTAGCCTTCTTCATAAGTCGCTTCCAGCCGTTCGAGCGCTTCCACTTGGGCAAAGCGCGGTCGAATCGTTTCGTATGTAACCGTTGCTGGATCGTAAATTACGTCATGATCACGTTCATTGATTTCCGTCTCCGCTTTATCCAATGGAAGCATTAATTCAACTTCTTCCGCTTCCGCCCACGTTCGCGCAAGATTCGGATGCCGTTGGTGATAGTCATGATACTGCTTTTCATAGTCCTTTAACGTCTCTTCGTTCACTTGTACTGTTTCATCAGCGTAAAACAGCTTCAAAAACTCTTCCATTGACTCTGCAAATACGTTTTCATCGACGCTTTTGTCCAACCCGATATTCCATTCGATCCCTTCTGTCAACGCCGATTTCGACAAGTTGGAGGAACCGACAATAAAATAGCCGCTTGTTGTATTTTCAAATAAATATGCTTTTGGGTGAAAAGATACTCCCCTGCTTCGCCATAATCGTACCTCGATGTCCGAATGAATAGAGATCAGCTCACGAAGCGCTTCCGGCTGGGTGACAAAGAGATAATCGCCAGCGCAAATTTTAATATCCGCCCCTCGTTCCGCCGCTTTTTTCAATGTTTCTTTCAGCAGGCGGACACCCGATTTCATCACGAACGAGGTCAATATGTATATGGTTGACGATGTTTCGATATGTTCCTGTATCTTTTCGATAAGATTGCGTTGAATTAATTCGACCTTACTCATCGTGTACCTCGACTAAAAAGATTTTTTCTTTAAATCCTCCCCGCTTCTCTGCTTTTTCCGCTCGAATTTGTTCAACGCGTTCGATCGACGATCCGTGGCATTCGGCAAGAGCATGAATAATTTCCAGCACATCCGCCAATTCTTCCAGCGCTGTTTCATTATCACTCGCATTCATATATTCTTCTAATTCTTCAAATGCTTTTTTTCGCAGCTCTTTACGATATTCGTCATCTTCCAATATTCTCGTTGTAAATGTCTTTCCCGTTTGTTCAATAATTTGTGGAATCTTATCACGGACAAGTTTGTTGTATACTGGCATGATACCCTCTCCTATTTTTATTTTCTCTTTACATATTCTACAAGATTTTTCCCTTGTTTGAAATGTGCACTTTTCTGCCCTCTATCGAAAAATGAATCATCGTCTTTGGGAAACGATAATCGATTTAAAGGATTTGTCTTTATGATCAATGTTATTAGTTGGCGACTTCTTCTTTATCCAACTCCCAAACAAGATAATCTCACATGGGCTG
Organism: Parageobacillus sp. G301; assembly: GCF_030268025.1. Lineage (NCBI taxonomy): Bacteria > Bacillati > Bacillota > Bacilli > Caryophanales > Anoxybacillaceae > Parageobacillus > Parageobacillus sp. G301. The sequence continues at coordinate 33,028 of NZ_BSDB01000001.1, read as the reverse complement.
GGAAATTGGATGACATCACCGCCAATCTAGACAATGCCGCCATTCAAATTCTCCTTTCCCCCTCCAGCACCAAAACGCAAGACCCATTATCTTAATCGTGGCATTCGTCAATGCAACTAAATATTCTGCCGAAAAACCGGGATGAATCGTTCATAATTGTTTTTATGGCCCATCAGCGTGTTTGGTTGAGCACTTTTATCAATGCGGTATCCATGAATGAGAAAATTCGTATCCAAACCAAAACATCATATACATACTGAACTCGCTCATAAGGAAATATAAGTAACAAACGATGATGATTTCCATTGCCAGAAAACGAAAGGGGATACGATGAGAAACATTGCTGCTTTATTTTCAATTCTGATGCCTGGATTCGGGCAAATATATAATGGTCACTTCATGAAAGGTGTCTTCTTTATCATTGTAGAACACTTTGATAATGCATTCGGACATATAAACGAAGCCATTCACCTTGATTTTAACGGATTACATCAACAGGCTGTCGAGGTGACCCATTTTGACTACATGTTATTTTACCCTGGATTTTATGTTTATTGCGTATGGGACGCATGGTATCACGCAAAACCAAATGCGGACAAGACAAAAACCGCCATTCCTTTTATTATAGGCGGTTTTCTGGGAGTGATGGGTGCAATATTCGCAAACCGGCTGCCGATACCTACTCTAACCGTCGCAATGTTAATGATCATTCCGATGATTTGCGGCATGATCGTATTTAGAGATCAATAAGCGCATCTTTTGTCTATTTGAGCCACGAGTTAGTGAAACAACCAAATCAGTGCTTAAGCGGCATTTTCATGTATTCAGAAATATTCCATTTTTCTCTTGGCCATACTAAACGATATGCAAATCAATCATAGGAGATGGATGAATCCATGGACAGAATCCTTTTGTGGGCATTGCTGGTTATTGGCATTATCTTATTTTGTTTTAGTCTGAGAAAACCGCTAATCAAAGACACGCTTTTAGTGTTCTTATTGAAAGCCTATTTTTCCACATTTTTTGGCGTTATTGTTGCAGAAGAAAAATTGGTTGAATACCCTGTAAGGTTTTTAGGCCAATATTTCGACACGAGCATTCTTTTTGAATACTTTCTGTATCCCATCATGTGTGTGTATTTTTACCAAACCTCTTATCATTCCCGCCTTCTGGGCATTATTGTGCAATGCGCATTATATACCACCGCTTTAACGTTCCTTGAGGTTCTTTGTGAAAAGTATACGAATTTAGTTGAGTACCATGGATGGACGGGGATGTATTCGTTTATAACGATCTTTCTTCTATCGTTTTCCGTTCGTATGCTGATGTCGCTAATCAACAAAAGGGAACAATCAACAGGATAATGTGCATGAGATCATGTCTGATAGGAACTGCATACATGCCGCTACTTTCTAAAAAAGAAGTCTAATTTTCTGCCGCTGCTTCTATATATGTAGTAATAGATGATAAAAGGAGGCAGCAGATCATGATACTGTACGATGTGAAAAACAAGCTATTCTACAAAGTCATCAATTCAGGCCGACCAAAAATGACAAATTTCCCTCAAAAAAGGGCATGGGGCTACGTCTGGAAAACAGTGAACGGAGAACGGGTTAAGTTTTGGTTTGACTTTGCAAAAGGGCGGTATATGTATTTTCAATACGGACAAAAGTGGTATCGCGTACGATATTTGCAGTCGAATGATAAAAAGACAAATGAAGATATTTTCAATGGGGTGCTGATTGATTTAAGCATCGATGGGCAGGAGTTGAAACTATTGAAAGGCAATGTCGAAAAATATGGGAAGCAAGCGATATGACGTCAGTTGCAATAATAAGGTGGCAAAGAGGGACGGAGACCTCCTCGCCACCTTCCTTTTTCACCCTATGCCCACCACATGTTTGGCAATTCCTCTTTGCAAAGCAGCTTTTTTAGGAAATCAATCGCCTTCGATAAAAACTTTTGCCAACGAAGCGCTAAATAATTGGATCATCGACAGGCTTAAGCGGCGGCTGGTGAGAGGCAGTGTCGAAAAGTGCAAAAAGCGGGCAATATAAATCCTGGATCGCACGTGATCCAGGATCGTTTCGTTACACTTCGATTGAATTTCCTTCTTCCACAATATGATAAAGAAGATGTGCCAAATGGTGAATTGGACCGTATTGTTCTTCTTCGTCGACTTCTTCCTCATCTCCAAATTCTAGATCATTTAAGTAAAGTGCGACGAATTCGTAAAAATCTTTCAGCTCAAATCCGTAGCACGCGCTTGGATCTTCATTGTCTTCTTCATATTGCAAAACGAGATACGAAACGTTTCCCTCTGCGTCCTCGGCATCAAAAAAGACGAAATAGCCGATGTTCGTATCTAGTTCAAATAAATGTCTTGTCCCGCCTTCTGTCGCTTTTTCAAAGTCTTGTTCATTTAACTTTTGAACAGTCATGTTTTCCATTTGATCTTCGCGATGAAATTGCACAGTAAATGATTTCATTCTTTGTTTCCTCCTTTTTTTAAAAAATGCTTAAGGAATATGTCTTGGATAGCAGTTCTAACAGTTTCATGCCAGTGATGCTGTTGCCTTTCTCGTCCAACGCCGGACCGAAAATGCCGATGCCAAACCGGCCTGGGACGGCGGCGAGGATGCCGCCCGAAACGCCGCTTTTTGCGGGAATGCCGATTTTGATGGCAAATTCACCTGATGCGTTGTACATGCCGCACGTGACCATAAACGTTTTGCAAATGCGAGCGACATCAAGCGGCATAATCTGTTCATCAGTGAACGGGTCGCATCCGTCCATCGCAAAGACAAGACCAATTCGCGCCAAGTCGATGCACGTCATTTCAATCGCGCATTGTTTTGTGTAAAGGTCCATTAGCTCTTCGACATCTTCATTGATGATACCATGCTGCTTGAGAAAATAGCAGAGCGAGCGGTTTAAAAACGCCGTTTCAAATTCGGACTGGGCCACTTCTTGCGAATATGTAATCGTCGGATTTCCCGCCAGTTTCCTGACAAACTGCAAAAGCCGCTCGAACCGCTCCTCAACCGAAGCGCCGGCAATCATGTGCGTAACGGCTAACGCCCCCGCGTTGATCATCGGATTAAGCGGTTTGGCTGGCTGTATTTCTTCGAGCTTCGCAATCGAGTTAAATGGATCTCCCGTCGGCTCCATGCCTACTTTCCGAAACACTTCTTGTTCCCCACGGTCCATTAGAACAAGCGCCAGCGCGATAATTTTTGAGATGCTTTGGAGCGTCACTTTATGAGTCGTATCCCCTGCATCGATGACATTGCCGTCGGGCAAGTAAATAGCGATAGACAAATCGTTTGGATCCGCTTTGCCAAGAGCGGGAATGTAATCGGCGACTTTTCCATAACGCGCATACTGTTTTGCTTGTTCAACAAACTGTTCCAACTCCGCTTTTGTGTACATTTGCCATCACCTGTTGTTAGTATGGCCAGCTGGATGGCCGATATGTAAAAAAACCGCTGGACTTTCAGCGGCTTTTTTGATTGTATTTTAGTACATCTAAGCTCTTTTCCAAATCATAAATCATTTTATGAATGACATCATGAATAAGCAGCATCATCTCACGCTCCTCTGCCTTATTTATTGTTGATTATAGAAACTCAAACAACATGCGGCATCGGAGCGCGGATGGAACTTTTATAGACGATTCGTATGACCATCATATCAGTCAAAAGTTGGAGGAACAATCATCTTAAGTTATCACCCCAATTTCTCTTCCCACTTTTGCAATCCGTTCGAGCGCCCAATCTAATTCTTCCTTCGTCAAAGAGGAAGAAAGAGAGAAGCGGATGCGGGACGTGCCTTCGGGAACGGTTGGCGGCCGGATCGCTACCGCGGCGATTCCGTGTTCCTGAAGCCGCTCGCTCATTTGAACCGTTTGCTCATTTGATCCGATGATGATCGGAACAATGTGCGTCGTGCTTTTTCCAATGTCAAATCCTAACTTTTGGAGTTCAGTGCGGAAATAATGACTGTGAAATTGCAATGTTTGCCTTCTTGCATGTTCTTTTTGAACAATCTCAATCGATTTTTCAATTGCACCAAGAACAGCTGGAGGCAAAGCGGTCGTAAAAATAAAGCTGCGCGACGTATTAATGAAATAATCAATCAGCCATTGCTCTCCCACAACATAAGCGCCAAAGCTGCCTAACGCTTTGCTGAAGGTGCCCATTTGGATGTCAACCTGATCTTGCAAATGAAGATGGTGAACAAGACCTTCACCTCTTTCTCCATAAATGCCGCTGCTATGCGCTTCATCAACCATTAAGATGGCGTTGTAACGTTTCTTCAATGTCACTAAACCTTCTAACTGCGCCATATCCCCATCCATGCTGAAAATCGAGTCGGTGACAATCAATTTTCGTTTATGCGGAGATGCTTGTTTCAATAATGACTCTAAATGATTGAGATCGTTATGATAATAACGATATCGTTCCGCGCCGCTTAATCTGATTCCATCAATAATGCTCGCATGATTGAGCCAATCGCTAAACACAATATCATCGCGGCCAATCAGAGCCGCAATGATTCCGAGATTGGCCGTATATCCGCTATTGAAAATGAGCGCTGCTTCTGCCTTTTTCCAGTTTTTTAACGCTTCTTCGGCTCTTGTATATAGTTCATAATTGCCGGAAATAAGTCGCGAAGCAGTAGCTCCCGCACCGTATGTACGCATTGCTTGATATCCCGCTTCGATCAATCGTTCATCTCCCGCTAGTCCTAAATAATTATTCGAGGCTAAATTTAACATCTTCTTTCCGTTCATGACGATCCATACGCCATCCGAAGAGGATACATTCTTTAACATGCGCTTTTGTGTTTTTTGTTCTAATTGATGAAGTACGGATTGAATATGATTTTTCATCCTCATCCCCCAATTGTTAACCAAAAATATTTTTTGTTTACATTATAACTGCATATCTTGAATCTACACAATACTTCGAAATATTTTTGCCATGGAAAATCAACGTATCTTAGTGAATCATTTTCTTTTTTTAATCTGTTTATTTAGAACAATGTTTTATTAATAAAAAATTCGTCATATAAGCTATTACAAATCCTTTTAAAAGAGAGTAAAAATAGGCGACGTCTTTGTTATCATCGCCTATTTTTGTAATATAGGAAAATATGGAATTTTATAACATGTCAATCATCTAATTCTAACCATAACGTATGCATATTGCTGTCATGCCAGTATCTTCGTTTTCTGCGAGGGCGGAAGCAGCTCGTGCGGTGTGAGCTGTGCTTACGGCCTGAGCTGTGCTTATGGCCTGAGCTGTGCTTATGGCCTGAGCTGTGCTTACGGCCTGAGCTGTGCTTGCGGCCTGAGCTGTGTTTACGGCCTACCGGCTCTTGATATAAAAAGTCCTCTAAGCCCTCCGTCTCAAGTTCTTTAACAGCCTTTTGAATGTCATCTTGAGTATAAACGCTCATTTTTTGACCTCCTAATATATGTCATTTTCGGAAAGATAGAGTAAGGATAATTGGCGGTCATCTATCTTTGCCTATAAACAATGTACGTTGTGCGACTATATGTTGCTTAGACACTTGTCTGTTTTTCACAAAAATGGATAAATGCCTAGAGTAACAAGCGTCTTACCATTCACATAGGATTTATTGAACATGATCAGAAAGGAGGAAATGATAGATGTCAACTAGTCAGCTGCCTCTGTATGCGATTTATATCCATCCTAATGATTTGCGGGAGCTGCGCAGCGACATCTGGAACGATGACCTTGTTCCTGCCACATTTACGTTTCAAAAAAAAAATTTCATATCGATATAAGCTATCGAGGCTCACACATTCGCAAATTTAAGAAAAAATCCTATTTTATCTCGTTTTATAAACCTTACTTCTTTCATGGAGTTCATGAACTTCACTTGAATGCGGAATATAAAGACCCTTCTCTCATGAGAAATAAACTTTCCCTCGATTTTTTCTCGGCACTTGGCGTCCTTTCTCCTTCTTCCCGACACGTTCTTTTATCTATCAATGGAAAGCATGAGGGAATTTATCTTCAATTAGAATCTGTGGATGAATTTTTCTTAAAAAAACGTCAATTGCCGGTAGGACCTATTTTTTACGCGATTGATGATGACGCTAATTTTTCGCTGATTGGTTCGTTTCATAAGGCCCCTAAAACGTCTTTGGATGCGGGCTATGAAAGGAAGCTGGGAACTCGAGAGGATCACCGATATCTGGAGGAATTCATTTTCAAATTAAACACAACGCCAAAATATGAGTACGAATCTGTCATGTCAAAGCTTTTGGACGTCAATAAATATTTGCGCTGGCTTGCAGGAGTTGTTTGCACGCAAAATTTCGATGGCTTCGTTCACAATTACGCGCTATATCGCAATCCAGATTCCGGTTTATTCGAAATCATTCCGTGGGATTTTGACGCTACTTGGGGACGGGATATTAACGGCAAACAAATGGATTATGATTACGTACGTATCGAAGGATTTAATACGTTAACCGCTCGATTATTAGATATAAAGCGCTTCCGAAAAATGTATTATGACATCATGAAACATACATTGGATCACGAATTCACTGTAGAGTTTATGAAGCCAAAAGTAGAGCAACTTTATCAGCAATTGCGTCCCCATGTCGTCAATGATCCGTATATAAAAGACCGTATTGAACAGTTTGATGGTGAACCGGAGTGGATTTGCGATTTTCTCGAAAAACGAAACACTTATTTAAAAAATCAGCTATCTACCCTTCTATAAGATTGGGCAGAAGTGGAATTTTTTCATGTTGGGCGATTGTTGGATAACTTTTGAATTATAGGATACGTATATATGCATTACGAATAACCATTATGGATAAATAACAAGGAGGAACAAATGAATGATAAGACAACAAAAAGATAGTCAATCAGTGGAGTCAAATGCTTATCTAAAATCGTTAGTGGGTAAAAGAGTAAAAGTATACAGAGGGGGACCAGAATCTTGCGAAGGTAGGCTTTTAGATGTTCAATCCGATTATGTTGCACTAATGCCAGAGCAATCAAACGACAATAAACAAAATAACAACGCAAACAATAACAACAACGCAAAAAAGGACAACGCAATTATTTACTATAACTTAAGACATGTCCAAAGCATTAGTGAAAATTTAAAAGCTAACTCTGTTGAATCTAACTTAAAACATGTCCAAAACATCGTCCAAAGCATCAGTGAAAATATTTATAGCAACTTAAGACATGTCCAAAGCATTAGTGAAAATTTAATCGCTAACTTAAAACATGTTCAAAGCATCGATAAAAATTCAACAGCTAACTCTGTTGAATCTAACTTAAAACTTGCCCAAAACGTCAGTGAAAATTCAAAAGCTAACTCTATTGAATGGTCGATCGATTTTGATAATCATCCAGAATTGGTGTCAGCGAATAATTTCACAGAATTATTAAAAAATTTAACTGGCAGCATGGTCAAGGTGAATAAAGGCGGTCCTGAATCTAAAAAAGGAATAGTGCTCCTCGTTGCCGGTGATTATATGGGCCTCTTAACGGAAGACGATGGCATTGTATTTTATAATACAACTCACATCAAAAGTATAAGCGTGCAAAATAGAAGCCAAAATATCGATCAAAATATCGATCAAAGCACTCCTCTCAGCAATTCCCCTATCCATTATGATAATTATTTTGATGACATCCATGCACAAAACTTCCTTGAATTATTTGATTATTTTGCTTATAAATGGGTCTCGATTAACCGCGGCGGTCCTGAAGCAGCAGAAGGAATTCTTGTGCAAGAAGAAGGAGAACATTATACGTTAGTGAACAATGATGAAGTCATTCGGATTTACCCTTATCACATTAAAAGCATCAGTATTGGTACAAAAGGCTTTCTCAAACAACAACAGCAGCAACAAAATAATAATGAAGCTGCTGAGAATGAAAACTCCCAAGATGTGAACATGACCAACAAAATAGAAGATGACAGAACAGCCGACAGAGAACAGCATACAAGTCAAAAAAGCTCTTCACAAGAAACAGTCGTTGGAGAAGATAATAGAACAGCGGGCAGAGAACAGCGGACAAAAGTGGAATATGAAGTAAAATATGGGAGAACATCAGACAAAGACAATCGTCCAAGTCAAAAAAGCTCTTCACAGGAAACAATCGTTGGAGAAGATGACAGAACATCGGGCAGAGAACAGCGTTCAAGTCGAAGAAGCTCTCCACAGGAAACAATCGTTAAGGAAACAATCGTTAAAACGATTGATTATATTTGGGATCCGAAACGATAAATCGTTTCATGTTCCCTGCTTTAAAACCGTCTGTCCCTTGCAGCATGCATAAATATTGCCGTTGTAATGCCGATTTCCTGTCATTTTCCGCTTCTGACACGAAAATCACTTTTCTAGTAGATGCACAAGTGTGAACGAATTTGTGCATCTACTACTTTCCTTTATTCTGTTGAAAGGAGGGAGAAAATGAATAACCTACATTCTTTAATCGGAAAGCAAGTAGAACTAGAAGTCTCAGGAAAAGTAATGTTGGCAGGAATACTTGTCGATGTAGGGTTAGATATCATTGTAATTTATAACGGAAAAGAATATTTTTATATTCCTCATTTGCACATTCACAACATCAGATTATCTACGAACCCATCTGCGGAATTATTGGGTGTGACGCCTGAATTACCTTTTGATGAAGATGACATGATTTCCTATCGGAAAACATTAACCAACGCGAAAGGACGCTTTGTCGAAATTTATGTGACAGGAAATAAATCGATCCATGGCTATGTTACAGCTATTTTAAATGATTACTTCGTTTTCTACTCACCAGTGTATAAGACGATGTTTATTTCTCTAAACCATCTGAAATGGCTAACCCCTTATCAGACAAACATTACTCCATACACACTAGGCAATGAAGTACTGCCAGTGAAACCAACCGACATTCCACTGCAAAGATCGTTAGAAGAACAATTAAAAAAATTTGAAGGACAGTTAGCCGTATTTGATTTAGGCGATCATCCAATGAAAATCGGATTGCTTAAGCAAGTACAAAACAACATCATTGAACTTGTAACAGCTAGCGGGGAATCTGTATTTTGGAAAATAATACACGTAAAAACGGTTCATCTTCCTTAATAATGCACTTCCCTCCCTGTAACGCCAAAATCTTCATATACAGGAGGGGAAGTTATTTTTGTGTAAGCATGAATGACATACGTGCGAATGGCGAAAAGAGACTGAAAACAACAACATCCCTTTCTTCTGCTGCTTTTTTATCTTCTCTCCTCATGTGTCTCTATATTTTTTATTTATATATACGTGCCAGCAAAAATCTCGCACTGCTCCATTCGCACAATTTCCGAAAAATCCACTATTATTCATATATGTTAGACAACTAGCTCATCGCCGTGTTTGATAATTAATAAAAATTTGGAAAATCACGGAGCAAAAACAAACTTTATTTTATACTCAACTACCTTCAACTTATCTTTTCGCTAAAAACTCAATCCGATTGCGGAACGGATCGCGGAACGAAAACCGAGTGACGCCTGGGATTGGCTTTTCATCTTGCGTCGGGACACCATTTTCTTCTAGGTAGCGGCGCACTTCATCGATGTTTTCGACTTCAAACGCTGGGTGGCTTTTACTATTATAGCCATCGCGCTGTTCTACTCCGATATGGAGCTCGATATCGCCGACTTTGTACCAAAGTCCGCCATTCGCTTTTAACGCTTCCGGCTTTTCGATTTCCGTAAAGCCGAGCAAATCGGTATAAAACGCGCGCGCTTCATCTTCGGCTCCCACTGGAATACAAATTTGCACATGATCTAATCGTTTGACGTGAATCTTCATTCTTCTCCCCTGCTTTCAAATTTTTTCCTTATTTCACGTGTAAACAAAAATGCCGTGACCGCGAATAAAAAGACCACTGCTTCGATCAGCCAAACATTCGCGACAACGCCCGCTTGGTATAACGCAGGCGCAGTATCCACTAGCGCGTGCAGCAAAATCGCATAGATGACATAGCGAAATTTCCGTTCGCGCACGCCAAGCAATACAACAAGTGACATCGCAATGTGGAACGCAATCGCAAACACTCTCTCAAGGCCAGCTAACACATACATAGAAAACGGGGTCTGCAGCACCATATCTTTTAAGAACGCCGCTTGTTCTTTCGGAAGCGTCGGCGCAATCATCTTGTCGAACGCGCCGGATTGAATCAAGCTTGCGAGAACGATTGCGTTAACGGCGCCAAGCACGCCGATCAAAATCGCTTCGACGCCGCCGTGCCCTAATCCAAACGACAGCCCGTCTTTATAATCGCGGTGCTTTTTTAACATCCATCGAAAACCAATATAACGGCCAACTTCTTCAAAAATTCCCGCTGCCAATGTCGCATACAGGACAAACAACGCTACACTATCCGTCCATTTTAATGAGGTGCCGCTCGGGTCAATCATCACAACATGCAGCGCTTTTTCCAGCACTTGCGAAAATAGAACAAAAATAAGGACGCCGATGCCAAACGGCTTCCACGAAAGCCATTTCTTTTTTCGAAAATATAAAAGCAAGCCAATCGGCACAAAAAGTGAAATGACTAGCTGGGTAACCATACCCGCAATTATCGCTGTGTTTATCATCGCATTTACCCTCTCGTATTTATTTCCATACCTTCATTCGCTCCGCCAATGTGGATGTATGAAATTCTAATTGAGTGCCATCCGGATCAAGAAAGTTGACCGAAAGACCGCGGCCGCGCTGAGTCGGTCCCCGGACAATCGGCACATGATTTGCTTTTAAATGCTGTACCGCCTCCCAAAAATGCTGCTCATCGATGAAAAATGCAACATGATCCACGCCAATCTGCGGACACTGATCTTCCATGTCCGGACGCTCCTGCAAACAAATCCATGCGCTTCCCCATTCTAAATATGCATCCTTTCGTCCGCGATGAACAAGCTTCATGTTTAATATGTCTACATAAAAACGAAGCGAACGAGCCAAATTCTTCACATTAATGGTCACATGGCTAAATCCTTGTACATTCATTCGTTCGTTTCGTTCCCCTAGCTTTTTAGATTCCTCATCCTAAACTGTTTATATCTACTTTTCCATCCTTATAATACCATCAAAGGAAAAAAAGAGCGAGTATTTCGCACTCTTAAACTAGCAAAAAGACGATGTTAAAAACAAATTGATAATAATGTAAAAGCACGGAAAATATCGTTGCATGTATTTGTTCTGCCAACACGCGAAACATCCAATTCACCTTTATATATATTTCAGGGAGATTTCGCTTATACGCAGGAATAAAAAAATAGGCCGAGCACTTTCTAAAACCGTAAGTGCACGGCCGTTGATCATCCATCTATCTATGAAATGCGACTGGGCGATGTGGACGAGGCGTTTTGCTCATAAATTTACGAATGTAAGAAACCGCCCAACGATCGAGACCATATCTTCCTGCGTTCGCACCTGCAACAAGGATGAACATAGTTAGTAAAATCATTTGCGGATTGGTGCTAGTTGTTCCAGAGAACATGAATGCGAAGTTCATGACTGCTCCCATCAGCGCAGCAAACGTTGTAAAAAGACCAAGAATAAGTGCAATACCTACTAATAATTCACCCCAAGGCACTAACACATTGAACACCCTGACGTTTGGCAAGGCAAAATGTTCGATAAAAGCAGCCCACCAACTTTGTACGGCTGGATGCTCACCAGATGCTTTTGCGAGCGCGCCTTTTAAAAATCCTGTTGCGTCAAATCCATCCACTATTTTATGCCATCCTGCCGTGATCCAAGCATATCCAAGATATAAGCGAAACAATGTTAGTATTGCAGCAGAGCTTGCATGTTCGCGCAGCCATTTTACAAACATGTTTCATCCCCTCCCATTTTTGTGTTCCTTACACTTATATCGTACTATTTTTTATAGGAATGAAAATGATTTTGTTCACTATTTCACAATTTCTTAATAAAGTTTTGACAACTTCGCAACGAAACGGGAAGGATGAAATCGTGCGCAAGCGGTTACATCCATATAGCATTTTCCGTCTTTTCCTTTTTTTTAATATATCGTAAAATAGAACTATAACAATGGCGAACGTATTCAATATATTCTTAAAGGTGGGAAATATGAGAAAAAAAATGATACAAACGTCCTGTTCTCCATCGAATTTATGCCCTAGATTCGAAGCCGCAATGAAATTATTAAGCAAACGATGGGTCGGATTAATCATTAGTCAATTGTTAGAAGGAAAAACGCGCTTTTCCGAAATCGAAGCGTCGATTCCAATCAGCGGGCGCCTGCTTTCAGAACGATTAAAAGAGTTAGAGGAAGAAGGAATTGTAAACCGCAACGTATATCCGGAAGTGCCAGTGCGTATTGAATATACGTTGACCGAAAAAGGGCGTGCTTTGCAAACGGTAATTGAAGCGATTGAAGAGTGGGCCCAAACATGGGTTGATGTTGAATGATAGCGATTACATGAGATGACATATACGTAAAATCCAGTCCGAAACTGGTTTTTACGTATACGTCAACAAGCGATCCAATCCTTTGAATTCTAAAGCGAGGAAAGCCTGCTCCACTTTTTCTTTGTCTACATTCCACTTCGCCTCCTCGATTCGCAGCGCTATCGGAAGATCGCAATAAATTTTCGCTAGTTTTCTAGAAAGATGCAACATCTCTTCATGCTCTTGCAACTTTTGCCGCTGCGACTTTGTCAAAAGGGGGAGATGTTCAAGGATTCCTTCTATCGAACCATACTGGCGCACTAATTTTAGCGCCGTTTTTTCACCGATGCCGCGTACCCCCGGATAATTGTCGCTTGCGTCGCCCATTAATGCTTTGACATCGACCCATTGCGATGGCAGTATTTCCATCTCCTTTCGAAACCGCTCGAGCGTATAGATATGATAATTTCCAATTCCTTTGTCCAGCAGATATACCGTTACCGTTTCGGAAAGAAGCTGCAGCAAATCTCGATCCCCTGTCAAAATGGCAATATCCATTTCGTCTTTCCACTGCTTTGTGAGCGTTCCAATACAATCATCTGCCTCCGCTCCCAGTACGCCAATGTTCGGAATATCAAACGCGGAAACAACGTGCTTTGCTAGTTCAAACTGCGGGATAAGCTCTAATGGCGGCTCACCTCGGTTTGCCTTATACATCGGAAACATTTCCGTTCGAAACGTCGCGCTTCCCATATCCCAGCAGCAAACAACATACGTTGGCTTTATATGATGGACGGAAGCGATCAAGTGTTTGACAAACCCATAAACTGCGTTTGTCGGAATCCCATCGCTTGTAAACATAAAATTCCCATAAAGCGCGGTCGCATAAAACGATCGAAATAAGAGCGCCATCCCGTCAATAAGCAGCAACTTTTGGCTCTTTTGCGTCATGGTTGTTTTCTCCTTCCGGGTATTGTTAACATAACATTTTTATCGTATAAATAGTGGCAATTTTATTGTAATCTCTTTTCTACATTGGTTTCCAGCATTAATTTCGTTATAACAAAAATTGCTTTTCTTTGTTGAATGTTTGCATAAAGGAAACACCTCCTCAACGATGAATGGAGATGTTTCCTTTTAACAATTATGAAATATTATATGGTTGTTTCAGTCGGAATTTCTTTCATTTCTTCTTTATCTGGGAAAAGGAGACTAAATAGAACCCCAGCGAGCATGGCAATAAAGAAAGTCGTAAAACGTGAGCTGATGATTGCTTCAAGAGGTGAGGAAATCCAAATAATCGTGCTGGCAAATCCGGCAATGATCGTCGCAATCACACCAATACCGGAATATCGTTTCCAAATGAACGTCAAAATGATCGCCGGCGACAGCGTACATCCGACTCCCGCCCACGCCCAGCTGACGACAAGATAGACTAGCGATTCAGAGGTTAACGCAATGATTAGCCCTGCTATCCCCATGATAATGACAACAGTTCTTGAAATTTTCACTAATTGTTTTTCCGTTAATTTCATTCCTAACGCGTTTCGAATGATATCTTCACTAATGGAGCTAGTGACAACGAGGAGCTGGGAGTCTGCCGTGGAAATAATGGCAGCGAGAATTCCAGATAGCAGTATTCCGGCAATCCACGGCGGCAAAAGGTCTAATGTCATATACGGCAAAACCGTTTCTACATCGGCAAAGTGATGTCCTTGATACAACGTAATGGCGGTAATTCCGATTAAAAACGCGCCACTATAAGCTAAAAGCGTCCATACAATCGCCATGATGCTGGCGGTTTTTGCCTCTTTGTCATTTTTCAGCGCCATAAAACGCACGCTTAATTGCGGCTGGCCGCCAAGAAAGCCAAAAAACCAAGCAAAGTTGTTAAACAGCAGTAATCCTAAGGCAAATCCAGTCACTCCGCCAGTCCACGAATCAATTCCTGGCTCAGCGGCTTGCAGCGCCTGGCTGATGGATAAATCTCCGCTATAAATATGAAACAAAGCGACAATCGGAAGCACTACTAGCGTCGCAAGCATAATTAAGCTTTGAACCATATCTGTCCATACAACACTTATAAATCCTCCTACATACGATAAAATAACCACAATGATGGTGCTGACAATCATTCCCATCACAGGATCAATACGAAAAACAGTGAAAAGGGTTTTTCCCGCCCCTGCAATTTGTGCGCCAAAATAAAACATCATAAAGCTAAGAATAAGAATTGTAGAAATCCATAAAATTATTTTTCCGTGCGCTCCAAACCGCTTAGCTAAATAACCCGGCAATGTCAGCACTTTATATTCATTTGTTTCTTTCATAAACTTCTTCGCTAAAAACAGCCATGAAAAGATAATTCCTAGCGAAATCCCGATTGCTACCCATATTCCCGATAGACCGGTCGCAAATACAAATCCCGTATATCCTAGCAACAGCCAAGCAGACTCGCCGGTAGCTCTTTCCGAAAATGCTAAAGCCCATCCTGGCAGCTTTTTCCCGCCTAAAAGAAAATCGGAATGGTTAATATCTTTTTTACTATACAAATAACCAATGACTAACATAAATAAGCAATATAGAATAAATTCGGCCATAATGATCGTATGCAATGGGGCCCACTCCTTTTTGGCTAGTTTACAAATGGACGTACGCACCCGTCTGTTTTGCCATCGCTCTTTCATACATCATTTCCGCAACAACAAGGTCAAACAGCGCCATGCCAGTAGACTTGAAGATAGTCGGACAATCCGATCGAAAAGTATAGTTCACCTTGTTCGTGACGACTTTAGAAAAAGCAATCATTTGCAATTCCGTTAACCAACCCCTTTCCATTGGATAGCGGATATCTCCGCTTTCCTCTAAGGCATCGAGCGTATCGACAAATATGCATGCCGCATTTTTATATAACGCATCAGGAAATTCTCTCATATGAGGTTGGTATGATCCTATTCCAACAATTAATTTGCCATTCCATATATTTGTCTCATTTGGCAGCACAGGCGTTGATGATGTGGTAGCGGTGATGATGATGTCGGATTCCTGAACTAAATCAAGTGGTTGAGCGGCAACATGGATCTCTACTTCCGGTGGAAGGAAATTTTTCAGTGCAGCAATAAAAGCGGAATACTTAGATGATGTTCGATTATACAAGTAAATGCGGTCAATGTTGCGAATCGTGCAAACAGCTAGCAATTGATATAGCCCTTGATATCCTGTACCGATTAGCCCGACGGTTTTTACATCGGCTGGAGATAAATAATCTACCGCTAGCCCTCCGATTGCTCCCGTGCGCAGGCCGGTTAAAACGGTACCGTTGAGCAACGCTTTTGCGCTTCCGGTTTGACGGTCTATTAATATAACCATTCCTTGCGTTACAGGATGCTGTTGATTCCTCGGGAAAACGCTTACAATTTTCAGACTGAACGATTGATGGGCAATTGAAGGCATTAACAAAAATGTATTTTCATTGTCTTGGAGCTGAGTTCTTAGCGGCATTTCGTACTGTTTATTCTCATAGAGGCGGTATGCCCGCACCATCGCTTCCATGACATCTTTCATCGAAACGGTTTCGAGCATTGCTTTTTTATCAAGCACTAACATTGCGTATCCTCCGTTTCTCTGCTTATGGTAACTTGCTCTTACACAACGGCATCTTCCAACACTAAGTCGTTTTCCGCGAATCGTTCGAAACGCAAAGGTGTGAGGTCGATCGTTTTGTATTTTCCGTAATAAATTAATTCTGCCAATCCTATACCGACTCCCGGCGCCTGTTGCATGCCATGCCCGCTAAATCCGAGCGCCATATAATATCCATGAAGTGACGGATGTTTTCCGATAATGGCGTTATGGTCTGCCGTATTAAAGCTATACAGTCCTGCCCACGCCGCTGTTACTTTCACCGCTTCAAAGTTTGGAATGCGATGCGCCAAAATCGGCCACATTTGTTCATAAAACAAGGAACGTGTCACGGTGAAATCAATTCCCGGCTTTGTATCTTCGGAAAAGCCCGACAAAATTTTACTTCCTTCATGGCGAAAATACACGCCGGTTGGATCAATCGTCAGCGGCAATTCCTTTTTTAACGGTGTTGCTATATCAAATTGGAAAATTTGCCGTTTTAACGGATGAACCGGCAACGGAATACCGATTTTTTCGCTAAGATATACTCCCCATGCCCCAGCGCAGTTGATCACGATCGAAGCGTGATACACGGTACCGTCTACGAGCCGAACTCCGCTCACTTTGCTTTCATCAGTGGTGATCGTTTCTACTTCTTTATAAATATATTCGACTCCTAATCGCTGCGCATTTTTCTTATACCCTTGCATCACCGAATAAGGATCTAAATAGCCATCTTCATGGCAATAAAGCCCGCCCGCTAAATCATTAATATTTAGTTCGGGAATGATGTCCAATAACTCTTGGGATGATAATACTTGTGATGGAACACCGTATTGTTTTTGCAGCGAGCATTGTTTTTTTAACGATGGAAGCATTTCTTTCGTAGCTAAAAAGAGATAGCCGTTTTGACGAAAATGAATCTCCGCCGGTTCGCCATCGATCGCCATCGTTTCAGGAAATTGCTTATATATTTGCAGGCTATATCGACTTAATTGAATGTTAATCGGCGTTGTGTACAACTGTCGAATTCCTCCCGCACTTCTTGGCGTAGAGGAGAATTCGTACAAAGGGTCTTTTTCAAAAACAACGATTCTGCCATCAAAGCCAATTTTCCTAAGATGAAAAGCTACACTCGATCCCATTACTCCTCCACCGACAATGATAATATCCGCTGTTTTCATCCAAATTCTCCTCCCTCCATAGACATACAGCCCTGTCTGCCTATCATTGCTTCCACTCATTCGTTGCACGCCCTTCAACAATAAAAATAACTCGCGACGATGCTCCTCCTTTCGTAAACGAAACTCATCACGGCAAAACAAAAAGCCAGTATAAACCATCACACACAATGACGATACTGGCTGATGTCTACTGAACGCATCATCGGTAAAGACGATGCAAATAGACTACACAGTATTTCGATTTCCTTTTCTCCAACGAGACATGGTTATTATTCAAATTATTCCGCATCTACAATCATTATGCGTCTTTCATAAACAAAATAAGAGCTTGGCATATTAGAAACGACTATAAGGATGCTAATTGATTCGTTATTTCGGCCAACCGTAACCGTTTTAGAGAATGATGGATAGAAAGCAAAATAATATTCGCGTTGAAATCCATTGAATGAACCTCTTCTACCTACATTCCATCTTGAGGTGATAAACTTCTTGAGAAAAACGTTAAACTAACATCAATGGCTGTATCTTCGTCTTATACTTTCTGACCAATTGTTTCTCGCCTTTTTAACAATACCAATTCATCCAAATATTTGAATGTTCCGAGTTCTTCATATATAATAAAATTCTACATAAATAATTATGAAAAGCGAGGAGTGAAAAACGTGAGCAATTGGGAGCAAAATTTAGAAAAATATGCCGCGCTTGCTGTTCAAGTCGGCGTCAACGTCCAAAAAGGTCAAACGCTTTTTGTGAACGCCCCGCTTGAAGCCGCGCCGCTCGTGCGGAAAATCGCAAAAAAAGCATATGAAGTCGGCGCCAAACACGTCTATGTCGAATGGAATGACGAAGATCTTACATACATTAAATTCAAATATGCTCCCGACGAAGCGTTTTTGGAATATCCAATGTGGCGTGCGAAAGGAATGGAACAGCTTGCGGAAGAAGGAGCGGCATTTTTATCCATTTATTCGCCAAACCCGGATTTATTGAAAGACATTGATCCGAAACGAATCGCAACGGCAAATAAAACCGCATCTCAAGCATTACGCAATTATCGCAGTGCCTTAATGGCGGATAAAAACTGTTGGTCATTGATCTCCGTTCCTACGCCGGCATGGGCGAAAAAAATATTTCCAGACCTCAGTGAAGAAGAAGCGATCGACAAGCTATGGGAAGCGATATTCCGCATTACCCGCGTCGACCAGGACGACCCTATCCAAGCGTGGCAGCAACATAACGACCGACTCGCCAAAATCGTTGATTACTTAAACAATAAACAATATAAACAACTCATCTATGAAGCGCCTGGAACAAACTTAACGATCGAACTTGTAGAAAACCATGTATGGCATGGCGGTGCGGCCGTCAGCGAGAAAGGCGTTCGCTTTAACCCGAACATCCCGACGGAAGAAGTGTTTACGATGCCGCATAAAGACGGGGTCAATGGCAAGGTACGCAATACCAAACCGCTCAATTATAACGGCAACCTTATAGATGGATTTACCCTTACGTTTAAAGATGGAAAAGTCGTTGACTTCACTGCTGAAAAAGGATATGAAATATTAAAGCATTTATTGGATACGGACGAAGGAGCGCGCCGGTTAGGAGAAGTGGCACTCGTTCCACATCAATCACCGATTTCCACATCGAATTTAATTTTCTATAACACGTTGTTCGATGAAAACGCTGCATGTCACCTAGCGCTTGGAAAGGCCTATCCAACGAACATTCAAAACGGCACCGCTATGTCCAAAGAAGAGCTCGACAAACATGGGGTCAACGATAGCCTCATCCATGAAGATTTTATGGTTGGCTCTGCCGAACTAAACATCGATGGCGTTACGAAAGACGGCAAACGCGAACCAATTTTCCGCAACGGAAATTGGGCGTTTGAATGGAAATAATGGAAGTGATGCGTTTACCACATGTTGATCATAAAACTGAAAATTTGCGCTTCAAATAAGTTATCTAACTTACTAGCCACGTCTTTCTGCATACTTGGGAGGACGTGGCTATATTGATTTAACATGCTGTGTATAGAAGAATGTCCTAATCGTTCTTAGTTGAATAAAGGATTATTCTTTTTAAACTCATCCCATTCCTCACGAAGAATACCCATCCGAATGGAATCATAGTATTCGCCATTATAGTAGCGGCATTTTCTCATTCTACCTTCTAATCGCATTCCCAATTTTTCCGCGCATCTGATCATGCGTGGATTTCCAGACCAAGTCGTAAGCCCCACTCTCTCGATGGTTAAATTTTCAAAGAGATAGTCAATCCATAAAGATAATGCTTCCGTTCCAAATCCATCATTCCAATGTTCGGGAGAATATATGACGATTCCCATTTCAAGCCATCGTGTACGTTCATCCTCCCAGTAATAGCTAACCATACCTATAATTTGACTTTGATATTCTATAATCATTTGACTTGGTACATCCGTAACATTCATTCTTTCTTCCATTCTCTTAGAAAATTTTTCAAAAGTACAAAATTCAAGTGGATAATAAGGAGCATCGTACTTTTTCCATTCTGGATTCTCCACACCGTATATCAGGTTATACAGAATTGGCAGATCATCGTGTGTTGGTGTCCGCAGAGATATTCTTTTTCCTGTCAGCAACAACTTTTGCAACATATATCCACCCCCTATCTTACAGAGTTCAACAATCCATGCTATTATCCCTTTCCTAAAAAGAACAAAAACACCCCGTACACCTAAGTAATCAGAAAGACATGGCAAAGGTGACGAATAACTTCCATCACCCTAGACTGCCTTGTTTAACTATCACATCAGTCAACTTAACAATTATAAATATTCTGGCAAATGATTTTTATACATTTCTAATGCATCTGTATGTTTTTCTAAAACAGCAATTGTTTTGGGATGTGGCTTCGCATAAATTATTGGGTAATCTCTTTCATCAAATTCTTTTTGGGGAGTAAAAGCTAACTTTTCTTCGTCAATTGAAAATTGGGCATCAATTCCCTTTTTGTTTCCACGAGCATCTAAACGAATCCACCGATTTAATGATTTAAGAAAAACGCCATTAAGTGCATGAAGGGAATAACCTTTGTCAGGTGTATCGAATAGCATTAGCCGTTGATAACAAAAACCTGTCGGTATTCCTTGAGACCTTAACAAAGCCGCTAATAGGTTAGCTTTGGCATAACAAATTCCTTCTTTATAGTAAAGAACCTCAGAAGCTTTACATGTAACTCTTGTGCTTTGTATATCCCAAGAGTGAGAAATCTCATCTCTTACAAATTCAAATGCTATTTTAGCCTTTTCCATTTCTGACTGCCCTTCATGAAACAATTCATTAATTTTTTTCTGAATTAAAGGATGAGAAAAATTGACAACATCCAATTCCTTCAGATAATCCATCAAATCAGTGGACTCAGGAATTAGTTCCATTTTAGTTCCCCCTTATCAAATACATTTTTCATGATTATAAGAATATTTAAATAAAAATACAATAATGGTTTACTTAGGTAACTTCAGCTATACCGCTCGTTAGTTCAACAAGAAAAGCGATACTCCTTTTGAAGCATCGCACCCACAGCCACCCATGAAGCGAGCTTCACCACAGATGATGGAAGTTAATTCGTTTATTCAGGGAGTAAAACAAAAAACTAAATCACTTCTTGATATATGTTTAGTTGTAATGGTATCGATTTTAAAGGTATTTGGAATTCCTTTAAATTTTCTACATGTGCAAAAAAATTCTCCATGTCGCCATCAGTATCAAAATACCATTCTGATGTTTCCAATTTTTTTAGCTCATCGGTTGTCTTAAATACAAATTCACAATGAAGTTGTTCTGTACGAGAATACTCCTCATCTTCATAGACAGTAAATTGCCTAACGAAATCGAAATAGAATAGTTCCTCTCCTGTAAAATCATATATTCCACATTGAAAAAGCAGAGCAAATTCATCTTCACCTTCTACTGGCTCTCTGCAAAAAGACTTAAATATTTCCCAAACTTCCACTACATTATTAGTCTTGTCACCAATTTTATGCTTGAGATAACTTTCCGCATCACTTACTTTTATCATTACTTTCACTCCCCTTATACCAATACTTGATAATTATTCTGCTCCGTTATTTGAATAAGAAAAAGGCTGTCGCAACAGTCTTACTTTCTTAAACTTAAGCGCCCGTTAGTTGAAATATGCTGACAAGGAATTTAACAAACAAAATCCCAAAAAGTAAAGACCAAAGAAAACCGAACACAAAGATTAGAACTCTTTTAATAAGGGTCGGAGAAAATGTAAAGGCAAGCCCTACAATTGACTCTATAAGATTGTCAGCAAGAAAAAATCCCATTTCATCAATATCCTTCTTTTTACCAAACAGCGAAAACCAAATTAGAAATAACCCGACTAACAGAAAAATTAGGGTAAAGAATGTAAACTGTATATTTTCCATCTGATAATTACCCCTTTGTTAAAACCTTTTATTATTGTTTAGACATTTTCTAATAAACATTCAAACGGAAATACATCTCTATCTATTGAAGAAAAATACTGCAATGTGTATATTCCTTATTAAACTAATTTGTCCTCGTTAGTTTAACAAATACCCTCTTTTCCTGTGTACTGCTCAAATTTTTCCTTTTTCCCCTCCTGTTTTTATCTGCTTAAATCATATACATTCGCCGAAATAAAAAAGACCACTAAAAAAGTGGTCATCTTTAACGTAAGAGATACCCCTTAGCCAACCATGAAGCAGACTTCACCACAGATGATGGAAGAAATTTTATTTTTCCATGGATCAACGGATCAACAACATTCTTTAACAGGCACCCGTGTCGATGGATGAAATAACAGTAAAAGCTATCCACAGTTATTTCAAAGTAGAGGTGTGAGAGTGGAAGTGATAAAAACAAAAAATTCTGCGGATAGCAGGGCATTTCATTACGAGTCCTCTCTTACGATGTATAATCTATTGTTATCTAAGTCTAATATAGCAACCACAAAATTAACTGAGCCTCTGTCCAGCAGACATTATGGGAAAAGTAAAGTACGAACTAAAATGGGATGTTATAGTGACTTTAACCAATAGGAATCCAATTATTGTATAAAAGAGACTGATTACTACCAAACGAACACTTTTGGAAGAGTTTATGCTTTTTTAATATCCATCAATGACTACTCCTTCATTTATTTCACTAACTCAAAAATTTTCCCACAAGTTAAACTATTATAACAATATACAAATATTGTAAAATGATCGCCGCCTGTTACAAAAACAAAAACCCTGCTTCCACATGGAAAGCAGGTACTAACCAAACATTTTAGACCTAATATTGCCCCTAGTAGTAGATTTACAATTCCAAATAACTGTCAAGGCCATTTTATCATCGGCTTTAACATTTATTCCTATACATAGAGAAAGCCAGCATTATTTTCTGACTTAAAATTTAATTCCATTCCTTTGGTACTACGATAGTTTAACGTTGGAAGCTGTCATGCCCAGGATAATACCCGCCGTGACCATGATGATAGTCATGACCAGGATAATACCCACCATGACCGTGGTGATAGCCATGCCCAGGATAATACCCACCATGACCATGGTGATAGCCATGACCAGGATAATATCCGCCATGACCATGATGATAGCCATGACCAGGATAATACCCACCGTGGCCATGATGATAGCCATGGCCAGGATAATACCCACCATGACCATGATGATAGCCATGGCCAGGATAATACCCACCGTGGCCATGATGATAACCGTGACCAGGATAACTATCGTAACTTCCAATGAATTGTCTTTCCATTTTATATCTCCCCTTAACTGTTTTTAAAATAGTGTATGCGTCCATATTCAAAGAGGTATAGATTCTTGCCCATTATGATGCTTGCGAATTGTTGTTTTGATTATGGTTAATATCCTAATGTGTCAAAAAAATAGCCCCTTTTTCACCTGACTTGCCCTGTTAGTTGAACAACTTTACTCCTTTTTGAATTAAAGCACCGTTATCCAACCATGAAGCAAGCTTCACCACAGATGATGGAAGTTTATTCGTTCTTCCATGGGAGTTGAGGAAGATGGTGATTTTATTCAGAAGTCGGACTTCTATCTTCACCCATAATTTTGATGTTTGTATTTCAATGAAAAAATCGGCCCCATGGACCGATTTTTTCGTTAAATCTCGCTATACTTGAAGAACTCTTTTTGCGGAAATGGCAATCCACTCGTATTGGCGGAGCTTCACTTCGAACAATGTTAGCGGATCGCGGTACGTTTCCGGATTCGATCTCATTTTCTCCAGCTCTTCTTCTTTTTCATTGATTTCTTTTTTCGTTTCTTCTACAGTTTGATTCAATACGTCAAACGGATTTCGGAAGAAGATTGAAATATCTCGTTCCAATGCTTTCTCAAACAATTCGAATTGCAGAAGCAGCTTGTTCACAATAGATTCGGTAACGTCTAAATAATCCTGATTTTCAACAAACTGCTTGTATTTGTTATATAACATCGCATTGTTTTGCTGGAAAGCTCCAAACAGCTTGCCGGCACTTTTCAATAAAATTTGATACGGTGTGCGGCGGAGAACAATATTCACCTTCTCCATTTGCACGCCGCTCGTCATCCGGTCTGCATCCCGTCGCCAGTCATCAAGCACTTTAAAGTCGCAATTCAGCTTAAGCCGCTCTTCCCCATACATCGCATTAAACCCATCGCATATTTCATCCAGGAAAGATTGACAGTGATGAAGTTCATCATTTGCTGTTAAAATCCATTCCTGTAGAGAATGATAAAGCTTAGGCAGGACCTTATCATTTACATAAGCATGTACTCTCCGGTTCATCTCATCATTTAGTTCAAGGTGAATTTTACGGAAATCACTGTCTTCTCTAATCAGATTAGAACTTTCTCGTAAAATTTTCGGAATATTTTCCGATAGATCCGATCTGATTTCCTCTAAGACTTTACGGAACGTTCTCTTGATAATTCGCGCTTTTTCTTCTTTCAAATCCGTTAATTGATGGATTGCACCGTTTAACTTTGTAACCATCTCTTCATTCCATTTAATCGAATCAGCCAGGCTATTTTCCATTTCTGCCCGTTTATCCAATAAATGATTGATTAATTGACGAATAAAGATTAATATTTTTTCAATTCGATCGTCTTCCGCAATTGGTCTGCTCAAGTTTTTCAAGAACTCGGCCAGATCATTTTGTTGTTTTCTGCTTCTTAAACGTGATGAATAGGCAAACACCCGAGCCTGCGGAATATATGCCCGAACTCTCGAACGAGTGTCTTCAATAATTTCAGAAGCCTCTTGTTCATCATAAATTTCATCGATTTTATTGAGCAGAAAATGAATTGAAAGATTAGGGGCATATTCCCGAATCAGCATTAGGATCTCTTGTTCTTGTTCGGTAAAAGGATCGTTCGCATCAAGCACAAATAATAAACTGTCGGCAAAATGCAGATATTTTAGCGCTTCTTCCACATCATTACGGTCGCTAAATCCCGGCGTATCCATAAGAACTAGCCTGTTTTCTTGCAAAATTGGCGATGGAAGAGAAAACTCCACAATCGCATTGTCAAAATCCTTATTCAGCCGTCTATCTACTGCCTCCTGGAATTCATGGAAACTTGAAAATGTGGTTAATTCTTCATCGGATATTTTTCTAATCTCCGTTTCATCATTCCCCTTAAATACAATAGCGGAAGATGTCGGAGCAGTTTGGATATTTTCTCCGAGGACCGAATTGATAAAAGCAGACTTCCCATTTCCGGAAGTTCCAGCTACAACTAAATGATGTGTTTCAAAATCAACCAGTTCTCGGATAATCCATCTGAAACGGTGACCTGGATCAACATGCTGAGCTTCCGCCCATTTTACGATGGAATCGAATAATGTAAGGCTGTATTCCAAACCATCTGTCTCATTGCGGGAATGGAAAATTAGATTTTCGGCAGCATTGACCACCTCTGGACTAATGCTGGATGGAAACTTCTCGCTCCATGCCAGTACCGCTGCAGAAGCAAATAAAGCATGAGAATCATCGGCTATTTTGAGCCAGTTCGTTAAGATGCTCGGAATAATCTCATCCAGTTCTTTAATTAAATACTTTCCATCGATCAATTCAAAATAAGTTTCCTGATAAAGCGCTGACAGCTCTTTCCAATACTGTTCCCGGCTTGCATCGAGATTTAAGAAAAGATGGTTAAATTCCTTCAGCCATGAAAAATAGGAACGCTCGTTTTTATAGCTATTCCATAATGCCTGAACGATCTGCTCAAATCTTGTCTGATCCACCCTGTATAGCACGGCTAAGCATTTGGAAAAATAATGCGGTTCAAAGATTTTTGTTAGTCCTTGCTCTGCGTATGTTTTTAAAATATCAAACCAATGATCTGACTCTGTTCGGACCGCTTCATTTACTGCCAGTTCAATTGCGCTCTTCCAATCCTTATGTTTTTCAAAAAAGGCGCGAGCAATGTCAGTCACATTCGGGTAGTCCGGATTAAAGGATACCGCTTTTTTAATCACTTGGTCAGCTTTTTCAAGCTTGCCTTGGTCTATATAAAGCGAAAATAATTGCAGTGCAACTTCGGATTGCAAGACACTGCTTTCCGTATTAATGGATTTATAAATCTCTTCAGCTGTTGATAATTGCCCGATTTCATGGTAACAATCCGCTATATTTTTCTTCGCCCACGGTTCTAAATCATTATGAACGTTTTCCCATTTGAAAATAGCTGCTTCATAATCTTTGTGATGAAAATATACTTCTCCCTGGGCGAAACGGATGGTGGAGATGTCAGTTGTCTGATCTTTATGCCCGGCAAGAAAAGCTTCTCCGAGCACACGGACAGGATTTTTTTCATCTGCTTCCATCAATGTTTCATAAAATGTTTTTTTGATCAGTTGATTCTCTAACGTCATGTTTACCCCCCGACCTATATATTTTACATACCGTATTATATAGTTATTAAAACTTTCCTGTTTCTATCCTTAGATATTCTAGCAAACTTACTTTTTCAATAAAGTTTCAAATTGTTTTCATTTATAATACAGATTTTTATCATGGTGTAAAATTTCAGCTAAATTATGTTATTAATTGGATTTAAATGTAAAAAGGCTGCCCGCCCCCCCTGAGAATACTGACAGCTGTTTTTCCATCATCAATTCTATTTTAGTAGCATCAGTATGTCCGATTTTTATAGATTTCTTGCACCAGAACCGAAAGAAGCAGCATGTATGCTACTCCTTTTTTGCATAACTGTACTCTCTGGCTGAATAAGATGGCAGTAAAACATCTTTTTGTCAACTCGCGGGCTGATGAGCATTGCGGAGGAGGAAAAGCATGTCAAGTTACATATATCCTGAGTTATCAACTGATCAAATGATTTCAATCATCAGAAACGGGCTTCCAAAAACCAAAATTCCTAAGAAGATTGTCATTGTTGGCACAGGCATGGCAGGACTAGTCGCGGCCTCTTTGCTTAAGCAAGCTGGACACCATGTGACAATTCTTGAAGCTTCTGAAAGAGTAGGAGGACGGATTTATACGTTGCGGGCCGATTTTATGGATGGACAGTATCTTGAAGCAGGTGCGATGCGTATTCCTCATATTCATTTTTTGACTTTGGAATATATAAAAAAATTCCGCCTTCCAGTTAATCGGTTTATCAATGAGACTCCTAACGACATTATTTATGTTAGAGGAATCAAAACTCGTTTAAAGATATATGAAAGAAATCCTGACATTTTAGGCTTTCCGGTAGCCCCGCATGAAAGAGGCAAAACCGCTGCGCAGCTGCTTCAATACGCAATTAAACCTGTAACAGATTTTATTAATCAAAATCCGCGAAAGAATTGGCCGTCGGTTGTAAAAGAATTCGATAAATATTCGATGGACGCTTATTTGAGATACAACCCATTTGGATTCAGATTATCTTCGGGCGCCATCGATATGATCAAAGTAATTCTTACGCTGGAAGGATTTCCGGAGCTTTCTTTCTTAGAACTGTTGCGTGAACTAACGATCTTGTTTACCCCTAATATTCGTTTCTATGAAATTGCAGGCGGTAACGACCAGCTTCCTAAAGCATTTATGTCGCAGTTAAAAGATAATATCATGTTTGGACAAAAGGTAAGGAAAATTGTCCAGCACAACAACCAAGTAACCATTCACTCTGTCCATACAAAAATCTTGGAGCCATTTCAAATCACCGGTGATCTTGCGATTGTGACCATTCCTTTTTCAGTCTTACAATTTGTGGAGGTTGAACCGCGTGGCTCTTTTTCTTATAACAAATGGAAGGCGATTCGGGAACTTCACTATGTGGGCTCTACGAAAACCGGCATCCAGTTTAAAAGCAGGTTCTGGGAAAAGGAGGGCTTGTACGGCGGGAAAACCGTTTCTGATCTCCCGAATACGTATACTCAATACCCGAGCTCTAATCTAGGTACATCAGGACCGGGTGTTATTTTGGCTAGTTATACATGGGAGGATGATACTGTACCTTGGGACAGCTTGAGCGATCAAAATCGTTTGGAATATGCATTAAAAAACTTGGCCACTATCCATGGTAAACAGGTATATCGTGAGTTTGAAACAGGAGCAAGCCACAGTTGGGTTCGATATCCGTATTCTGCTGGAGCTTTCACGATGTTTAAACCAGAACAGGCAACAGAACTATCTCCGTATATTTCCACTCCCGAAGGAAGGGTTCATTTTGCAGGGGAACATACCTCTTCTATCCACGGCTGGATCCAAGGTGCAATCGAGTCCGGAATACGTGTTGCGTATGAAGTCAATGACTTGCCAAGAACTTACTTTCAGTCCTAGTTACCAATAAAAAAGAGGAAAATGGTGTAAAAACTCACATTGTCGACTTTATCAACAAACGGAAGAAAGTCTGCCCATCATTTATGGGGCAGGCTTTCTGTTATCGTTTATTTTTCCTTTTTGCTCTGTTGAGCTTTTTGCTACTTCTTTAATTCTTCCTGCAGTTTTTCGACGTTCGGCAGTCCTTGGATATAACCAACAGCACCAGCTTGATTAATTCCATATGTTGCGTCGATGGCTTTTTTCACATCATCGATGTTTACCGCTGTCGGCGCAAAACTATCTAATCCGTCTCCTGGATGCTGGAAATTGCTCATAACGTAGCTAAATCCATTTCTATTATCGACCGCCTGAAGCCCCGTTGCCTCTGCACCAGCCGGAACGGATAAAATGCGGGATAACTGTTTCGTATCGACGTTATACGCCCATACAAAATTGTTAATATGTTGGATAAGGATTTGCTTTTTTCTCGTCTTCAAAATATAGCTTTGCAAAATCTTTTAGATGAGCTGTAGATTCACTGAGCTTATCTGGTGTGTCAAATTCAAATGAACGGGCATCAGGTTCATATTCCTCTGAACCTAAGTGCGTATTCCAAGGCGTTAACGAACCGTTGCACGGCACCCATAAACCGTTTACCGTTGAAAAGTCAATTTTGTCAACAGTTGACACCTTTAACTCTCCTGTTTTCATGTTTTGGTGGAGTTTCGTTAACGTCATGGAAGCTGGCACGCGGCGCCATGCCGGATTTCCCCGCGTTGTCCAGCGAATCATATTCATAATGAGAAACAAGATATAAAGAACCGTCTTTCATTGGACGAAGCAAGCTGTTCGCATCAGGTGCATCAGATACATAATGCACAGGTTTTCCATCTACCGATTTGTCTGTAATTGGGTCACCGTAAAAATTGGTCAGCGTGCCAGCGGAAAATGTTTCGCCATTAGACATTTTAAACGTATCCGTTGTCTTAAAAAGCTGCTTATATGTAAGCGGAAATTCTTTTGTTTTTCCATCCGTATACTTTACAACAACGGAAGCTGTGGTAAACGGTTTGCTCATTTCTTCAGCGGTAGTTGGCACTCTCGAGCCGCTAAATGAGATCGATTCAATCTTTACTTCTTTTGTCGCGGCTTGAGATGGGTGCAATGCCGGCACCATCATCCCAAGAGCTAAAGCAACAGCAATTCCTTTCTTTTTCATCATCGTCATCCTCCTCAATAGAATAGATGTCCTATCTCTATTTAACAAAATAATTGTTAAAACATTTTCATATATTAGTAAATTAACTATTAATTTATGTAAAAATAATTGTCACCAAATCTAGAAAAACCGCTGATGAATCGAGACTGGACCAACTTTAATAAAAACGGAGAAACTCTATATCATACCTATTCCTAAAGAATCCATATGAACTTCTCCCTCCTTCATTCTCTGAAGAGGGGGGGATAGTTATCAAAAAATGTTAAAATTTAATATTTTAAGATCATTTTTCCATCAGAAATATGGTATGATGAGTAATAGTCTATGAAGAAAGGATGATTTTTTTTATGTCTTTTGTCACAAAATGGGCTTTTCGTAACAAAGCAGCTATCGTTTTGATAGCAGCATTCGTACTCATCATGGGAATCGTCAGTTATATGCGGTTGCCGATGGAATTTTTGCCTCCTGCTGATCAGCCGTTCATCTCTATTGTTGTGATGGGGCAAGGGGTAGATTCTAATACGATGGAAGATCAAGTAACTGAGCCAATTGAAAATTCCCTTGTCACCGTAGAAGGAAAGCGAAACATTTTTTCCACTACCGGAGACGGTTTTTCGAAAATTGATGTGTATTTTGAACCAAAAACCGATAAAAAAGAAGCAAAGCAGGCGATTCAAGAGGCACTGGACAACGTAAAGCTTCCGCCTAACGTAACGAAGCCTACCGTCGTCCAATTAAACACCTCCATGATTCCAGTCGCTGACGTAGCCGTTACCTTTGATGACGGGGTTACTCCAAGCAATCTCGAATTCGCCAAAGAAAAACTTGTTCCCTACTTCAAAGACATCAATGGAGTAGCAAGCATCCAGACATACGGAACAGTTGACTCCTATGTTTCCGTAAAATTGGACAATGAGGCGATGGCGAAAAAGCAAGTCGCTCTGCAAAATGTCATGACCGCTCTCCAAGGACAAAATATGGCGTTAGCCGTTGGCGAAAAAACGATTGATGGTAAAACAAGCAATATTAAAGTAATGGGGGATGTGAATGATCTAAAGGATTTAAAGAAGCTGATCATCGCTCCCGACACCGCGCTTGGCGATATTGCGACTATTGAAGTAAAAAAACCGCAGAACACCATTACGCACATTAACGGCGAGGACGGCCTTTTGTTAATCGTAACAAAAGACGGCAAGTCCAACGCCGTCAGTATTGGCAAAAATGTAAGAGAAGCCGCAAAAGAAATTAACAAAAAATACGATAATGTCAAAGCAACTGTTATTTTTGCAACCGCAGACATGATTGAAAATTCCGTCCACAGCATGATGAAAGAAGTGCTAGTTGGCGCGTTGTTCGCTACTATTGTCATTATGCTGTTTCTAAGAAACATTCGCTCGACATTGATTACGATTGTTTCCATTCCGTTATCTTTATGCTTCACGTTATTTTTATTATCTCTATCCGGAATCACATTAAACATTTTAACGCTTGGCGGCGTAGCTGTTGCCGTCGGTCGCCTTGTTGATGACAGCATCGTCGTGATTGAGAATATTTTCCGAAGAATGCAGACAGAAAAAATTTCCCGGGAGTTGGTTATTGAGGCAACGAAAGAAGTCGGGGCTGCAATTACTTCATCGACATTAACAACAGTTGCCGTGTTCCTGCCGATCGGCTTAGTAAACGGAGAACTGCAGGCATTTTTGCTCCCATTCGCGCTTACCGTCACTTATTCTTTGTTAGCTTCACTGATCGTAGCGCTAACCGTCGTTCCGCTAATGAGCGCCGGGCTGCTGAAAAAAGAAAAACTTCCGAAACATAAAAAGGCTTCGTTTTTCCCTAAGCTGTTGACTTGGTCATTAAACCATAAATGGGTCGTTCTCCTTTTGTCCTTTGTTATGTTCGCCGGTTCCATTACAGCTTATTTTGTAATGCCGAAAGGAACGGTCGATAAATCGCAAAACGACTTTATTGATATATCATTAAGTTATCCTAATGACACACCGATTGATAAAATAAAAGAGAGCGCGATCGAATTGGAGCAATTTGTACTCAAACAAAAAGGCGTTAAATATACGTATACACAGCTTGGAAACACACCGGATGCGGTGAAATACGGCGATGTTCGTCCGCCGACAACTGCTTCCATTTTGGTTATCTTGGAAGACGGTACAGATGACAAAAAATTTATTAAGAAAATTGAAACACAAAAACAAAAATACCCTGGCGCAGAGTTAAAAGCGAATCCTTCTTCAATGATGGGAGCAAGTGACACAGAAATTACGATTGACATCATGGGTGACCGGTTAGAAGACATTGAAAAAGCCGCCGCAAAAGTGAAAGAAAAAATTCGGAACATTGATGGCGTTGAATCGGTTGTTACGAACGAAGAAGAGAAAAAGACGGTTTACTCTTTAGTCGTCGATCCTTCCCAAGCAAAGACGGAACAAGTGGCACAGCAATTGGGAGTGATGCTAAACCAAACGCCAATCGGCACGATTAAAGTGGATGAGCAACAAACTCCTGTATTACTAGAGCCTGTTCTTGAACCAAAAACAGCGGAAGATCTAAAAAATATCCCAATTGCCACGCCATCAGGCATCGTTCCTGTCGCAAAACTCGCTTCGCTAGAAAAAGCGGAAAAACCGACAAACATTTTCCATAAAGACGGAGATCAATACATCCGGGTAACGGCAAAGGTCAATCCGAAAAAGCTGTCGGAGATTTCATCAGAAATAAACAAGGCGATTTTCGGTGAAAAGACTGGTGGAGGGATTCAGCTCCCTAAGGACGTAGACGTATACGTAGGCGGGGCAAGCGCGCAACAATCAGAAGATTTCACGGATTTATTTATGACGATGCTCGTCTCTATCGGGGTTGTCTTCTTAATTATGGTGATTACATTTAAAACCGTTCGTGCCCCTATCGCCATCTTATTCTCTTTACCTCTTGCGGCTGTCGGAGCAGTTTTAGGCTTGTTAATCAGCGGCATTTCTGTTGATGTTACGGCGCTGCTTGGCGGCTTAATGTTGATCGGTATTGTCGTCACCAATGCGATTGTGTTGCTAGACCGAGTAAAGCAAAACGAACAGTCGATGACCATTCGCGAGGCAATTGTCGAAGCGGCAACAACAAGAATGAGACCAATTTTTATGACCGCCGTGGCAACCATTTGCGCGATGCTGCCTTTACTGTTCAAGGAAACGGAAACAGGAAGCCTCGTCTCCGCAAGTCTTGCCGTCGTCGTGATCGGGGGACTAAGCGTCGCCACTCTGTTAACACTTGTGGTGATCCCAGTCGTCTACGAACTGCTTTATTTCAAAAAGTCGAAAAGACAACGGATGCAAAAAGAACAACAAATGATGTCATTCTAACAATTACAAAAAAGCCAGCCTTAACGGCTGGCTTTTACATAGCGTCCCAGGAGAGATTCGAACTCCCGACCGACGGCTTAGAAGGCCGCTGCTCTATCCAGCTGAGCTACTGGGACATGGTGTTATTATACTTATATTTTTAGCTGGCTGTCTCTTCCTCTACTAGCTAACTCAAGGAAGCGGGATGCGTCGAGACAACTCGCAGTGGATTCAATGATGTATCGCTCGTTGCTCTATCCAGCTGAGCTACTGGGACATGGTGTTATTATACTTATATTTTTAGCTGGCTGTCTCTTCCTCTACTAGCTAACTCAAGGAAGCGGGATGCGTCGAGACAACTCGCAGT